>NZ_JASXTA010000013.1:0-246934 GCF_032290525.1 Bradyrhizobium cosmicum
CACTCAATCGCAAACGAAGAATCCACAAACAAACGTCCCGTTCCATGACCGCCAAATTCATGGAATCGATCGTCTAGGTGCCGGAGCCGGCGACCCGACAGGCCGCGTTGGACGCCTACGCCCGGGTGCTCGACGAGAACCCGAGACGAGGCTCCTGCTCCCAATCCACATCAGCCATCGGACAGGCCTCGTCATGCCGATCGCCGAGATCGTGCGCATGGCCGAGGCCAAGCACATCGGCACCATCGTCGACGCGGCCCATTCGTGGGAACAACTCGATTTCAAGGTAGGTGAGCTCAAGACCGACCTCGTTGGCTTCAACCTGCATACGGCGCGTCGCTCGGGGCGGGCTTCCTCGACATCCGGACGAACCGCCTCGCCGACGTCGACCGCGACATGGGCGACGAAGAGTTTCCGGAGACCGACATCCGCCCGCGGGTGCACACTGGCACGGTCAATTGCGCCACCGTGTTGACGGTGCCCGCGACGATCGCGCTCAACCAGGAGATCGGCGCGGCGACGAAGCAGGCCCGCCTGCGCTATCTGCGCGACTACTGGCTGCGCCGTGTGGGCGCGTTCAAGGACATCGAGATCCTGACGCCGGACAAGGCCGGCTCCTACGACGAAGCTGACAACGACGCCATCGTGGCGAAGCTCAGAGATAGTTATAAGGTGCTCTCCGTGCGCCGGGCGGGTGTCGTCAAGGGCAATGCGTCCGCCTGACGCCGGCGCTCTATACCGAGGAGGCGGATCTCGACCGCGTGGTGGAGGCGCTCGTCGTGGTCACCGGCAAGAAGGCGGGCTGAAGCGTGCCGGTCCTTGAATAAGGCCGCCGCGTCATGGCCCGGAGAAGCCCGGGTGAATCTGGGAACGACTCGGCTTTTGCCTCCAGATCCAGTTGAAGCAACTTCAACAATAGCCCGCCCCAGCAGGGCTCGAGAAGGAATATCATCCCGCCCGTGGGCTGGCGCATGTAGTCCAGGCGAAAACATGCTGGTGTTCGCAAGCACCTGCTGACGGTTGGCGGGCTTGCCGACGAATTCGGCCGCAAGCGTATTTTTCGCGGCGGCATCACACCTCTTCGTCGTAGCCTCCGGGGTGCGCTGGTTACCCTCGACCACGAATACGGGCCGTTGAAAATGCGAGCGCTATTCAGAAGAGAAATCCGAGGAGAGACGAAGCCCACGAGCAGCGCCGAGATACCACTACGGGCTCGGCTCGTTCGCTGAGATTCGTCGATTGTACCTGCGCCCGCTCGCTTGCCTCAATCATCCCGGATGATCTGCTCGTGCTCCACCGGCAGACGTGCCGGAGTATCCGTCCGAAGGACGGCCGCCGGCAGGGGGACGAGGGCTGCGCCAGCGATCGCGCTGCCTCGGCAGCCGCGGCCGCTTCGCGTGCTTGTTTCCTGCGCGACCGCGCGCTCGGTGCCTGCATCGATGGTCCGCTCGGCACGCAAGTTCGCGCTTCAATGTCGGATTGAGTGCTGCAACCGTCTCCTCGCGACGTTCGCCGACAACGGTACGATCGGCTGAGGCGCGCAGCGTCGCTGCTTCCCGTCTCTCCGCAACCGTTTCGCGTCCGTGCGCTCGATGAGCCGCTCGCGTACTTCTCGGCACACAGGAAGGCGTTCTCTCACGAGCCATAAGTCGTAAGCGCTTAGCCTAGGCCCTCTTGAAGCTGGCGTGACGCTTTGCGGAATCGCCACGGCATGAGGTCTTCGATTCTGCTATGGGGATGGCCGTCGATGATCGCTTCGAGTATTTCGGTGATGTAGGCGGCCGGGTTTGACGCCGTTGAGCTTGCAGGTAACGACGATCCCGCCAGCAAGGCCCAGTTTTCTGCCCCGATTTCATGACCGGCAAAGAGAGCATTTTTCCTGGTCAAGCAGACTGGCCGGATGGCATTCTCGAGCGGGTTGGTGTCGAGCTCGAGACGTCCGCCTTCAGCCCCTGCAAATGATTGAGGGCATAGCGGACGTCCTCGGCGAGCGTCGAACCGATCGGCCGCGTTGCAACGTCGATCTTCAGATCAGCACCGGCCGCGATCATCGTGATGCTCGCAGCACGCGGATCACCCAGGACAGCTGCTCGGCATCAATGGCCGTATCCGTCCGCAGCACGATATCACCGATCGCGATCTTAAGCTTGATTGCCGGCGCCTGACGCTCCCCCAACGCACCTCCCAGCACCAGCGGCGCGAATGTCGGCTGCGACGCCTCGCACGCCGGCACAGGCCTCGGCGTCGAAAGCGCCGTCGCCAGCCCTAGATCCGCCAGCGCGTCTCTCCATACTTGCGCGCCACGTCGGACACCTGGGCACAGGTAACAGGCTCTCGGCGAGGATCCGAGCTCTCTCCGCTTCGGAACGCACACGGCGCCTCGATGGCAGTCCAAGAACCTCCAGCCGGCTCACCGCCACTGCCGATGAGCCGTCAAAATGCGCGTCATTTTTGCTGTCCAATCCATCCCGACCTCCGTCCAAGCCGGACGCTTCTCGCACAGCTATCCAGATCCCGAAGCAAGGGTTCCGGCTAAGCGCTTACCGTAAGTCTCTGGGCGACAGGTGCCGATGCGAGCTTTTCACTACGCGCGGGGCAGGGGGCAGACCGCTCGGGCTGTTGCTGCGGCACCAGGTCATTCGTCGCTTTCCCCTGAGCGCCTAGCTCGCTGTCTGCCATCCCCCAGCAGATCGAGAAGCGAGCGCCGAACCTTTCTTGGATACGAGATCTCCGTCTGCGCACATTATGGCGGCACCATGCGGCACGTCGACGCTGTCCGGCGAGCTTGCCCGCTGGACATTCGTAGTGATACGTCATGACCAGCGCGCGCACCGTCCATAGATTCTGTGATCATCCTTCTCGGTGGCAATGTTCGATGTCGCCTGTCCGCGCTCGTCACCCAAATTGTTCGGCTGCACACTCAACGGAGCAAATCGCTCGCTGAAGCGCACCCTTTACTCGATCAAATGGGGCCGTTCACATCCGATGAATGTCTCGCCGATGCGCGGCGACTACAGGTGCGCCTTCTCCGCAACCGCACCGGCTCCACTACTCTCAAAGCACCCACAACTCCTTTGTTCAATTCGGCGTCTATGACATCATACGCACGACAAAGCGCGCGGCTCGCACCGCGACAACATAAAACGCTCAAGAGTCTCATTAGATTCCCTCAACGACTATCGGCAGGAACTACTGGATTCTTCGTATTCCGTTTTGATCTATCGGGAGATAGAAGCGCTCGGGTCGAAAGGCGCCAAGCACCTCACATGATCCTTCCCTTGCAATTTGTTTGGTGAGCAGTAGCGCGACATATGGGGCAAGCGTGACGCCTGCGTGCGTCACCGCAATGAATATCTGTGTTTGACCAGGTAGTCGCCCGACGATCGGGTAGCCATCTTTGGGGACGGGGCAGGTCCCTCTCCGCGCGGCAATGGACTCCCCAAAGGAGGGGTCTTTGAGTTCGCCCCTTACTAACGAGACATTCTCTCTGGCAGCCGTGACCTCTACACCAGAGTCGCTAAGACCCGTGGGGTCGCCGGCATTGCCGACGATGAGAGAAGAAGGCCCGTTTGCGCGGAAATGAATATGATTAGCAAAGACAACGTGCTCGATGGGAGGGCCGAAATACGGTATTTGTGTCAGCACTTTGGGCGACTCATGAACCATTGGCGCATACGCGAGATCTTCAAGCAGCGCGTTGATTCCGGTGCCGCTGGCCAGCACGACTGCATCGACAAGGTAGCAAGTACGATTAGTCCAGACCACGGCGCCTTGGTTGAGAGGCTCTATCTTTGTACATTTTTCAGAGACGCGGTGGGCTAGTCCGGTAGCGACGGCAGCGTCGATCATGCGCTTCGTGAAATAAACAGAATCGAGCCATCCCTCCTGAGGAACCCGCACAATAACTTCGGGAGCCCCCACGATGCAAAGATTGGGCTCAAGGTTCAATGCATCATTTCGTGAAAGGTACTCGACCGTCCTTCCTAGCCCCGCGGCCATACTGGCTGCCTGAAGTAACTTCTTATTCTGCGTGGAATCGGTTGACCAACGCAATGTTCCGGTTGCTCTGATGGCGTCTACCAGACCAATGGGGCGTGCAAGTTCCATGTGGTAGTCAAGGGCTTCAGACCTGAACTGCATGTAGTCCGACGTCGCCGCAGCAAAGAAGTTTAGGCACGCGAAACTTGATCCGGTCGCTCCAGAGCCGGGCACGGCGTCATCAAACAACAGTACCGTCATTTCGTTCGCGGCGAAATGAAGCGCGAGCGACGCGCCCATAATCCCCGCTCCAACAACAGCGACCAACATCGATTCCTCCTTCAGCCAGCCGGGTGCTCGCTGGAGCAGAAGCTATCGGCAAAAAGGGGCTCCGCCGCGTCGTGATCGCTCGTTCTATGTGTCTCTGCTGGCGACAAGTCAACACATCAATCGGGGGCGCTGACAGAGGAGATTGTGGTCGTTATTCCATGCCGAACACCTGCAGGTGACGTTGGCTCGACATTAATCGACTAGTCAGTGACATGCGTCTTTGATCCAGATCAACTACTAACGTTGGTAGTGGATGCAAATTGTTGCATGTCGACATAGCGTTGCAGAGTCGGGCACCAATTTCCGATACGGACATTCTGAGGTGGCACTGAGCGAGGCTCATCGCCTCATCACCCAACTTCTTGTCGTAACACCAACATGATCATCAAGTTTGTATAGGCTCCCCGTTGATTTCATCCGTTTTCGGTCGCATGATTCTCTTCTGGGACGCTCAATCTAGGATAACATCACTATTCGCGCCGCTCACAGAAGCGAGTCGACGAGTGTTCGGTTGCACTAAGTTAGGAGATTCATCCACGCGGCGCTACGGGCGCGCGCCCCTCCGACCGAGAATCACAAGGGAAACGGAATCAGTCCGCGCGAACTCTTTTCAACGATCTCCACTCGGCGGCGCTGCCATGTGGCGTTCAGCACCTTGGCGGCGGCCTTGATGCTCTCATGCGCGTCCGAGATTCACTAGCTTGAGGCCGTGCAGACCCGCCTGGCGAGCCAGCTCAGGAATGCCATCCGCGGATCGGCCGACATCCATGCCGGAGACTTCGCACCGGCCATCACTGCACGCCGATCGCGACGATCCCCGCGCCGAGACAATGCGCCCCAGCTGGCGCCTTCACGTAGGTGGCGTCGATCCACAGAGAGGGTCATCGCGCTCGACCGGACGGGCGAGGAACGTCCCGTCAACTATCAAGCATGCTAATTGATCTTGATGTCAGAAAAGGCGACTGATTGCCGAATGAAGGTTGGGCTGCTCAGTCGGGCTCCTCAACCGTCGCTCCTGGGGTGTTCGGCATGAAACGTGAACCACAATTTGTACTCGCCAACGGTCGTGATCGATGCACGCCCGCAGAAATGCTGCGTGCACAGGTCTGCTCCAATCTTGAACTCTCCGTCCTCATGGAAGCGCATGATGGCCTCTCCGCTGCGATCGCCGAGCGCGCAGGGTTCAAAGGTCTCTGGGCGTCCGGTCTTTCAATTGCTTGCTCTCTCGGCTATCGTGATGTCAACGAAACGTCATGGAGCCAACTTGTCGATGCGGTCGAGCGGATCGTGGACTCGACCAAACTGCCCGTTCTGGTTGACGGCGATGGCGGCTTCGGCAATTTCAACAATGCGCGCCTCCTCGCCCGCAAGCTCCGTCAGCGAGGTGCTGCGGGCGTTGCGCTGGAGGACAGCTGCTTTCCAAAGATGAACTCGCTCATTGGCGATCGTCATCCCCTCGCTGATATCGACGAATTCTCAGGCCGCCTGAGGGCAGTCAAGGATACAGTCGCGGAAGACTTGGTCCTCGTGGCCCGGATCGAGGCGTTGATCGCGGGGCATGGAATGGACGACGCAATTTTACGCGCTCACGCCTACGCGGACGCGGGTGCGGATGCGATCCTGATTCACTCGCGAAAGAGCAGCGCGGACGAGGTCCTTTCCTTCACGCGCACCTGGCAAAGCCGATTGCCCGTCGTGATTGTTCCAACGACGTACTATCGAACACCGGTCTCTGCCTATCGTAATGCCCGCATCTCAACAGTGATCTGGGCCAACCATTCCGTACGAGCTGCAATAGCGGCAATGCGGCAGATCTGCCATCGCATCATTGCTGAAGAAGGTGTTGCCGGTATCGAGCCCAACATTGCGACGCTCGACGACGTCTTCGAACTGTTGGGGTATGACGAACTTGCCCGCGCGGAAGCGCGCTATCTTCACCCTCCTGACTGAGGGCGATGACCTCTCATTTGCGCGCAGCCACTCAATCTCGAAGAACAACCGCCATGCAACCGGCCGCCTTCCTGGTACGCTCCACCGCATTTTTCAGTGAAGCACAGGCGTCCCCCTCCCAGAATTAGATACGTCCATATACGGGCGCGACAGCTCTTGCGCGGCTGATCCGAAACATGCTGCAGATCTACGGGCTCATTTCCCTGCACTGGGCCGCTCGGTTTGCTGTCGCCCGCGATCAAAGAACGGACGACTTTATTAGAGAGCGACAACGAAATCTTGTCCCGCATCGTGAGCCGGTTGTCGGTTCCAAACCAATGTTGTCGTGTTGACGACGTGAGATAAAGCGAAAATCAGCAATTTTCAGTCTGGCGCGTTGCTTGCTTTGTTCGCGCTGTCGGCGTCGATCGCCTGCGAAGGCTTCGTGCATAGTTTGGCAACATTAAGCGAAGACGTGGAGACTGGCTGTGTCGCGAACTGAGATAGAGCGATTCGTGAACGATCTAGGGAAAAAAGGCAATCTGCTCGAAAACGCAAAACCGAGTGCTACAGGTCTTGCATCAATTGTAGCGGTCGGAAAAAGTCACGGCTACAATTTTACTCTTGATGAAGCGAAGAGTTACACCCGGTGTCGAAGCCGACAGGAGTTGATTAGTAAGCAGCTCGATGCGACTGCCGGCGCCAATCGGATTCTAGTGTTGCGATCTCGACCGGCGTTGTGCAGGCCGTTGGGCCGGCCAGATCCGCTGCGGAGGTGCCCACGAGCGGCGTACAGGTCGGGGAAACGCACTCTAACTTCGCCTCGGCAGTCGAGCCCGTCGCTGTTGTTCTGGTTGTTGTTGTTGCGGTCGTGGCCTGACATGCCTTTCGCTCTGACCGCATTGGCCCGTGCTCAAGGAGACGAGAAGTGCGACGAGAACATGAAAGCCGGCCTCGTCCGGGGTGAGATTTGCCATTAGGCTTATAAGATGCTGCTTCAAGGTTTATCCGTAACGTGATGACGTGCGCTGCCACCGAACACTACCGACAGAGTTTTGACCGTCGCACCCCCGAGCAACTGCGCACCCTGTCGCACGTCAAGCGCTTCACGGAGCGGTTAGCCGGTGACGTGGAGTTCCGCAAGGCGCTTTCGGAGAGCGTCGACGCCCCTCGTACGGTAACAGAGCGCTACGGCATCGAAGTTGACCCAATGGAAATGTTGCCGCTCTGGCACGGAGACTACCAAAAATACCGCTTCAAGCCGGAGTCTGCCCAGTGGCCGCTGGCTACGATGTGGGACGAGCATCTGCGCGAGATGTTGCGCCATCGCGACCTCCTGCGCGACGAAGGCGAAATGTCGACGATTAACCCTCGTTTCCATGCCTGGCGCGAGCGCCAAATCCGGCGCTGCAACGACGAATTGGGCGCATCGTCGCTATCGGTCACGTACCCGATCATCGCTTTCGAGTTGAGCGAAGGCTGCAGCGTTGGTTGCTGGTTCTGTGGCCTCTCGGCCGACCGATTCAAAGGCTATTACGACTACAGCAAAGAGCAGGCAGAGCGTTGGCGTGACGTAGTTGGCGTCGCGTGCGAGGTGTTTGGTTCGGCAGCCCGCACTGGCTTCTGCTACTGGGCTACAGATCCTATGGACAACCCACACTACGATCGCTTTCTGTTCGACTACTATCGGATCACGGGCGCGTTGCCGCAGACAACGACCGTTGCGCCGCTCAAGGATCAGGCACTCACCAGACGCGTGCTCAGACTGTTCAAGCTGTATGGCACCACGCCGAATCGTTTCTCCGTGCTGAGCAAAGCACATCTCAATCAGATTCATATGACGTTTTCGCCAGAGGAGCTGCTAGGGGTGGAACTCATCCTGCAGGGTAAGGAGGCGCCGACCGCAAAGGCTTTCGCCGGACGCGCGCGCGAGCAGAGGGGGAAGCTCAGGTCCGCCATCAAAGATGATGCAATCGCGTTGCTGGAACGCGATCATACCACGATCGCGTGTGTTTCCGGCTTCCTCGTAAATATGCAGCAGGGACGTTTGCAACTGGTGACGCCGGTACCGGGGAGCGAACGCTGGCCGCTCGGTTACCGCATCTTGGGTGAACGTTTCTTCAAGACGCCTGACGAGTTCCGGGAGGGGCTGCAGAGCATGATCGACCAGTATATGCTCGAGAGCCCAGCCCCGCACCTGCCGATCCGCTTCCGCAGAGACCTGCAATACAAAGCAGGGAACCGGTACTTCCAGCTCCGCGCCCGCAACATGGAACACCGGGTGCCCGACGACGTCGCTCCGATTTCCGTTGGCGATCTCATCGCGTTCGGTAACTGCACAGCGTCGGAGCTGGTTATGCGGGTCACCACAGACGAAACGAGCGTACTTGCAGTCGCTGACTTGCTCGATCGGTTGTACGCGGCCGGGGTAATCGAAGACGACCTCGACGACCGCTTCGCCTGGCAGACCAGCAATTGGACGACGAGCCGCATCGAAGCTGCCAAATACGCAGGCTGCCGCACGGACGTAGATCATGCCGATTCGCACTGAGGTACTACGTCCAGTATCGAGGAGCTGCGGCATCTTACCATCTCGCAGTGTGGACTAGGGTGGCAAGCCATTTCGCATCCACCGTCCACGGCTTCATGGTGCGCAGAACCGACGTGAACGCAGAACCGGATCTTGGCGTGCCGGGCTCTCCTAGGCAGCTCGAACTCATTCGGTCTACCACCTGCCTGAGCTCCGCCGGATGGGCTTTGGTAGCTCCGCGCTGGACGCGACCGAAGGACTTCCGCGCTTGCGCCTTCGAGCCAAGTCCTCTTTTTTTGCACATCGGCGAGTACGACTGGAACGCTGCACGCGCTTCGTCAAGAACGGTTCGACCCGACCTGATCCTTGGCGTGGCGCCGCTTAATGTCGGGAGCGAAGCGGTGTGTCGGCCCATTCACCGCTCGGCTCTAGCCCCTCCGCTGGACTAGCGCGTTCATGCTTCCCAGTCTCCAGGCAACGAACGTGACACGGAAAACATGGCTCGAAGCGCGCCGCCTAGGGCATTCGCTGAATTAGGTGACTTCATGTTCACGGCTCCAATCACGGAGTCGCGCAGAAGTTCGCATTTCCGTCCAGCGCATGAGGCTGTGGCCGGGCGAACGCGCCTAACCTACACGGATAATGTGGGATCACATGAGTGTCGATGTGCCAATCGTCTTAGTCAACATGCCTATGTCGGCAGTCGAAAGACCGTCGTTGGCGCTTGGTCTGCTGAAGTCAGCGCTCACCCAGGCTGGGCTGCAAGCCACGATAGCATATACCAACATCTGGTTTTTGGAATACATAGGCATTGCCGACTATGGGCCTCTTGAGAGTTGCCCGCCAGAGGAAGCGCTGGTTGATTGGCTGTTCGCGGGCGTTGCGTTTCCCGACTTCGAGCCTGAAGAAAGCGCCTTCCTGGACCTTTTTTTCGAACGCAACCCGTTACACGCAGGCAAATCGTTGGCCGAGCGTCGCGCGAATCTCCTCAGGCTGCGCCCGCTAATCGGCGGGTTTATTGATTGGACGGCTGACAAGATATTGGAGCAGCGGCCGGCCATGGTCGGGTGCAGCTCGACCTTCACCCAGCATGTTCCCTCGCTCGCGTTGCTGCGCCGACTGAGCGAGCGCTCACCGGATCTTGTCACTCTCATGGGGGGCGCAAACTGCGAGTCGGTAATGGGGCGGAGCACTCACAGGCGGTTCCCATGGGTCGACTATGTCGTGTCGGGCGACGCCGACTTGCTGATCGGCCCGCTGTGTTGGGACATCCTTAATCGCGGCAGAGACATTCCGCCTGCTGACCTGCCATTTGGCGTTTTCGGTCCGGCGCATCGCGAGGCCGGTTATCCCGCTGCGTCGACGCGCGACTTAGTGCCCCGCGCAGTGATCGAGAACATGGGTGACCTGCCGCTGCCCGATTTCTCGGACTATTTTGCCGAGCTCAACGCGTCGCTCTACGCCGACCGCATCCATGCCGGGCTGCCGATGGAGTTCTCTCGAGGCTGCTGGTGGGGCGAGCGGAGCCACTGCACGTTTTGTGGGCTGAACGGCGGATCGATGACCTATCGTCAGAAACCCGCGAGGCAGGCCGCAGAGGAGATGATTGAGATGTCGGCGCGCTACGGTTCGTCGCGCATCGAAGCGGTGGACAATATTCTAGCCACTGACTACCTTAAAAAGGCGCTGCCTCGCCTCACCGCGCTACCCGAGAAGCTCGCGATCTTCTTTGAGGTCAAAGCCAACCTGAAGCGCCACGAAGTGGAGAAGCTGGCTGCCGCTGGCGTCCGCTGGATCCAACCGGGTATTGAGAGCCTGGATACCCGTGTTTTGAAGCTGATGCGCAAAGGAACGAGCTCAGCGCATAATGTCCAACTCTTGAAGTGGTGCCGTCAGCACGGTGTGCGGGTCAGTTGGAGTTTGCTGTGGGGCTTCCCCGGCGAGAGCGACGCATGGTATGCGGAAATGGCTCCTTTGCTACCGCTGCTGCATCATCTACAGCCGGGACCTGCGGTACGTTTGCGGTACCAGCGCTACAGCCCCTATCACTACGCAGCCGAGAAACATGGATTGAAGCTGCGCCCGGCCGTCTCGTATCGCTACGTCTATCCGTTGTCGGAGCGCGATCTGGCGGATCAGGTTTACTACTTCGAAGACAGTGAAGACGACGATGTCGGCGGTCATTTCGCGGCGCGCAGCGCTAATCGCCGCCCGGGGCTAAGCGCTGTCGCAAAGGGCGTCGATGCCTGGCTGAAAGCCTGGTACGAGCCGAACTTGTCTATGCTGTCGATGCGGGACAGCGGCGAGGAGATCATAGTCGAGGACACGCGAGCCATTGCAGTCGAGCGCGAACACCGGGTCAGTGGCCTCGCGCGGGAAATTATTCTGGCTGCGGACGAAGGCTCGCCTGAATCCCGCCTGCGCGAACAGCTGAGCGGGATGAATGTAATGCAGGCCGAGATTGAGGCTGCGATAGCTGACATGATCGCTCGCAAATTGATTGTGCGGCTGGACGCGCGGCTGGTTGGGCTCGCGCTCTGGCATCCCTATACGCCAATCCCTCCGATGACTGCGTTCCCTGGAGGCTATTTCGACCGACGAGCCGCGCCATTGGGTACCTCGCGAGAATGAGGAAAACTGCGGGGGCACCTCGGAGAGAGATGCTTCTTGTGAGGCGCAGACGAGATGCCAAGTATGGCGGAGCCGAGATTTCCAGCTTTTGAAAGTTTTGTCTCTGTATATTCCTCCGGACTGGCAGCACGGCGAACAGTGAGCACCGGAAGAGCTCAAGGAGGGAATGCGCTCGCACAACGGGTTGCCAAGTGTGTCTGAGCCAGAGACAAGTCTAACGCTTCGCGGCGCAAACGACTCGGCCAGCATTGGGCCGCCAAGCCTGGAGCAAGAATTTTCCTCCGGCGAAGCTGATTAGGGGGCTAGCTTCAGCACGTGTTGCGTTCAAACGACGGGTTATCGGCGCAAGCGCTGGGCCGTCTTGGCCGTCGTCGCCTCGCTCAACGAGACTGGCCAGCAGCGGGTATGCCTTGAGCGGCGCATCCGCAGTTTCCCCGGCCCCGTCGCCGAGACCGCCGGAGACACGGCGCAGTGCCGACCGCGCGCGCGTCAAGTGGTTGTTCACAACCGAAAAAACCGCACCAAATGGCGTGCCAAATCAGGCCAATCTCAACGAATCAAGACCTCTGTGTCGAGGTGCTGCTCAGCTTCTCGAAAGCCAACCTTCTAGCATTCCAACCCGGTCTCTAGATGCCGATGCCGCCTATGACTGAACTGGTGACTGCGCTCCTCGCTAACAACCTCCTTGCTGATTCCAAGGCGGCCGGCAGGCTGCGTTACATCCCCGTCGGTATTCGTCGATTCTATGCCCACAGCAACCGCTCTCCGGTTCTCACCCCGGGGCGGAGCGGAGAGCGAGGCTCGAAGCTACGCGGGGGCGTTGCCTAGAGTTAATTGGGTTTGGCCGGTATTTTGGGCGATGCCGTGGCGCCTAGCCGCTCGGCGCCTGGTGAGGAAGTCGCGGCCGATGGCACGGTGGTCGACCGGGCTGCGCCCATTGGGGAGCGGCCGACGATAATGGTGAGCAGACCCTGGCCCCACAGCCGCTGAGCGGCCCTCTTGGCGTCCTCCAACGTCACTGCATCGACGACGGCGTTATGCTGTTTGACATAGTCGATCGGCAGCTTATCAAGCTGATGCTGCAGCAGCGTTCGCGCAAACTTCGAGGAAGTGTTGAGGGCCAGCATCTGTGAGCCCCTCAGGTAAGACTTTGCATCGTCGAGTTCCTGCTGGGTCGGTCCTTCCACGGCGATTCGGCGGGCTTGATTCTCGATCTGTTCGACCATCTCGTCAGCGCGATCGGCGCGGGTGCCGCTATTGCCGACAAACATGGCGGAATGATCCATCCAGACCAAGCGCTCATGGACCGAATAGGCCAGCCCGCGCTTCTCGCGGACTTCGCGGAACAGCCGCGACGTCAGACCGGTGCCGCCGAGGATGTGGTTGACGACGTAGGCCGCCATGAAATCCGGCTCGCTGCGGCGGACGCCGGGACCGCCGAAAGTCACAACAGTCTGGGGCACATCGAGCGGAATGAAGACGCGCTGCGGCGGTTTTGCTGCGACCACGTCGGGCACCGGCGTCGACTCCGCCAGGGCGGGCAGGCCGCCAAAAGTCCTGTCAAGCAATTTGCACAGGGCCTCCGGATCGACGTCGCCGACCACCGCGATCTTGAGCGTGTCTTTTGCCATCACGCGTCGGACATAGCCCTTGAGATCCGCGACTTCGATCTTTGGCACGCTCTCGATCGTGCCTCTGGCCTCCCGAGCATAAGGATGATCGTTAAAGGCGACTTCGAGGAATTTGCGATTGGCGAGCGACGAGGGATCGGTCGAAGCATGCCGAAGGTTCGCAAGCATGCTGGCACGAATCCGTTCGACATCGGCCTCATCGAAACGCGGCGAGGTTAGTGCCATCCGTAACAGGTCGAAGGCCTCGTCCCTGTTGCCTTCGAGCGTGCGCAAGGCACCGCGGAGGTCATCGCGGGTCGATCCAAAGTTAAGTTCAATCGCGCGACGGTCGAGCCGCTCATGAAAGGTCTGGGAATCTAGATCGCCGGAGCCTTCACCGAGTAAGCCAGAAACCATGTAGCCGACGCCGGGTTTATCGGTGGGGTCTTGGGTCGCGCCGCCGCGGAATGCGTATTCCATCGCAATCAACGGGACAGTGGCGTCCTGCACGAACCAGGCTACTATACCGCAAGATGACACCAGGCGCTGGATCTTGGTCGCGCCACGCGTTCCGACCGCGGAGAGTGAACGTGGCGAGGCGAGCATCGCGGTCGAGAGCGAGGCTCCACCGGCGAAGTCCGCACGACGTGTGAAGGAATAGGTCATGATCGCTTCTCCTGGTGATTCCGCGTTGACCCTTTCATAAGATAGCCGGTCACGGAGCGCTTCTTGTCGAGCCATTTCCCAGCGGCCGCGCGCACCTGGTCGGCGGTGACGGCGCGGATGCCGTCCTGCCAGCCGCGGACTTCGTCGATGCTGAGTCCAGTCGTGAGCCCACGACCATACCAGATCGCAAGCGTTTCTTGGCTGTCCTGGGCGTAGGTTGCTTGCGCGATTAGCTGCGTCTTGACCCGCTCAAGATCCTTGGCGCGCGCGCAACTGTGCGCAATATCGGCTATCACCTCGTCGATGGCGCGCTCAATCTCCCCGAATCCGACGCCGGGTTTCGGGGTCGCAGAAATCTCGAATTGCGAAGGATCGAGCGAGGCACGCTCGTAGCTAGTCTCCGCCGTGATCGCAATCTGCTGGTCGATTACCAGCGCGCGATAAAGATGTGAGTTGGCGCCGCCACCCATCAATTGCGCGAGCACATCAAGCACTGGACTCTCGCCGGCGGCCGCGGGGTGAGCCGACGGCACGAGATAATAACGGCGCAAGGTTGGCTGCTCGACGCGGGGATCGGTCAGCGTCACGGTACGCGGCGCGGCCGGCGTCGGTTCCTGCGGTCGTAGGCGTTCCGCGGGAATTGATGGTTGCGGGGGGATGTGGCCATAATTCGTCTCCACCATCGGGCGGATCGCATTTGCGTCGACGTCACCGGCGATGATCAGGATGGCGTTGTTCGGCGCGTAAAAACGCTTGTAGAAGGCGAGCGCGTCCTCGCGATCGAACTTTTCGATTTCCTGACGCCAGCCGATCACAGGGCGGCCGTAGGGATGGTTGAGGTAAAGCGCGGCCATCATCTGCTCGGCGAGCTGCGCATCCGGCTTATTGGCGACCCCCTTATTGAGTTCCTCCAGCACCACGTCGCGCTCGGACAGCACGTTCTCCTCTTTGAGGATGAGACCCGTCATGCGGTCGGCTTCAAATTCCATCATTTTACCGAGCTGCTCGCGCGGCACGTGCTGGAAATAGCTGGTATAGTCGGTCCCGGTGAAGCCGTTCTGGTTGCCGCCGCAGCGCTGCACGGTCTGGGAGAATTCACCCGCCGGATGTTTGGATGTGCCCTTGAACATCAGGTGTTCGACGAAGTGCGCAAGCCCCGATTTGCCGGGTGGCTCGTCGGCGGAGCCGACCTTATACCAGATCATCTGCGTCGCAACGGGCGTCCGATGATCCGCAATCACCACGACCTGCAGGCCGTTCTGAAGCGTGAAGCTGGCTGGTCGATCCGACCCGACCGTGTCCCGGACAAGGACGCTTTCGTGCTCAGGAAGGTACCCAAGGTTACCATCCGCGCTATCATGCGTTTCGACCGCCAGTGCGGTGCGCGTCGTCAAATCGAAGGCACCAGCTGCGGTGCTTCCAACCTTGGCGGTTACCGAACTCAAGTTCTTCATCGCATCGCACTTTCGTTCCAGAGAGCAACGTTCGGTGATAGACAATTCCGACAAAGCGGGAAGCCGCACACCGTTTGGCAAGCGACCGAGCAAAGGCCGGGCCAACTGCCCGGCGGCCTGCGCACGGCCACGCTGCGCGCCAACTGTTTGCGCACGAAAGCGCACGGTAACTTGGCGCCAAATGGCAGAATGACAACTTGCAGCGAACGACTGCTTGGAGTGCACTTCGCCACACTAGTGTAGGACGAAGGTACCAGAATAAATTAGATTTCTCGGTAACGCGAATTAGGTTGTCGAGAATGGACCGAGTTCCCCGGCGCAGTCGCCGATAACGTTGGCAGCGTTCATCGAGTGAACCGCCTCGTCGGCAATCACCTCCTGCAATCAAGAAACGTGTTGTTCCCAAGGTCGTCATTGGATGGCGTTTTTGCAGCATAGGCGCGGCAGGTGCACATCTCGTCAAATGCGATCAAACCATCAGGGAGAATTCGTTTTTCAGATGTTCGGGATCGCCGATCCTCACATTCCTAACGGCAGGCTTCCGTCTGCCCGTTCCACGCATCAATCGCACTTGGGCACAGGCGGGATATGACGCCGGTCACGCTCACGATTCAGGGAGAGGCTCATCGGTGGGCTCAGTGCTATCACTTGAGCATTCGCGGCAGGTATTTGAGGTCTGAGGTTCACCATCTTTCATAGTCGCTCCGATACGGACGGAAGCGCACTTCAGCCATCACCCAATATTGCTGCATCTCAAGCCAGAAGTGCACTTAAAGTCGCATACCAAATGAAATGTTCCAACGACGAAACATCGTCGTCCGTGTTGAAATATCCTAGTTTCATTTTCTTGCGGAGTTTCGCGGGCGCAAGCGCGCGTGGTGCGCGTTACCTGAGCCCGAGGCTTCCTTCAGGCCAATGACTGAGCGGACCCAAGAGCGACTGCCGACGCCTCTAATGTTGGGTTTGCAACATGATGTCGGGGCCATGACGCCTCCGATTGAGAAAGTCGCTTTTGCAAATCAAACCATTGCATTTGGCACAAGACTTGAAGGGGGAATATCATCTAGCAGCGCCTGTGCAAGGAGGGGCAGTGGTGGCTTACAAGAGTGTCGCCTCTCGGCTTATTGTATGCGGCGGGTACGATGTTCACTTTCCCAGCGCCGCGATCCGTCGCAATGCGCGTATGCGTATGGTCCTGTCACGTGGTTGACTATTGGGTCGTAGTTCGAGACAACATCGATGCGCGTGCGCGCCACGGTGCTGCGCCTGTGCCAGGCCCCGCGCCCGCCGGCATGAACGTCCGTGATGCGGCCGAATTTGAGCAACTCGAAGCCGAGGTGCGGCGCATGGATGCCGACGGACCAGCTGCGGTTGATTGGAGCAAAGTCAGTACACTGTCACTCCATATCCTGTCGAACCAGTCAAAGGACATTTTGGTTGCCTGTTGGGCGAGCTATGGTTTGTTTCGGACTGGCGGATACCAGGGTCTTGCCGTCGGATTAGGGGTTTTGCGCGGCATGGTGGACGCGCATTGGGAGGGGCTCTTTCCGCCGATCAGGCGGGAACGGGCGCGGGTCGCAGCGATCGATTGGCTCTTTGGTCGCGTCGGACCAGAGGTGGCCGAGAATGCGCCAACTGAAGCCGACTATCCGGCAGTGCTCGCCGCTTATGAGGTGCTCGATGATCTCGATTGGCAATTGCGCGAGAAGCTGGTCAATGAGCAAGTCGCGTTGGGCGAGTTACTGAGTGCGCTGCAACCGCATTACGACCAAGCCAAGCGTGTGATCGCCGCGGCGGCCGAACGTGCGACTGAGGCGGCCACCCAAGCTGCCGAGCTGGCCGCGGTCGCACCGGCAGTATCCATTCTGCCGGTCAAGAGTGCTCAATCGGCAGTAGTGGAGGCATCGCTAACGGCTACTTCCGATGACGACTGGGCCGGCTTTATCGACCGGTTGCCTGATATGCTTCGGCAAGCTACGGCCGCCCGGCGCGTCACATCCCCCACAGACCCGAAGGTCTATCTGTTCGCTCGCGTCGGCTCGTGGATGCGCTTTGACGCGCTGCCGCCCGATACGGGTGGCCGCACGACAATATGTCCGCCCGCCGATAACATCGCGGCGTTAGAAGCCAAGGTGGCGACCGGTCGGCATGCCGATGTCGTGAATTTGGTCGAAGAGATCGTCTGGACCGCTCCGTTCTGGCTCGATACTCACCGGCACGCCGCCAAAGCGCTGAAGCAAATGGGGCCGCTCTTTGAGCCGGCGGCCGCGGTGGTGCGCGCTGGGTTGGCTCTCCTAGCCATTCGCTATCCGCGGATCTTCGAGCTTCAGTTCAACGACGGCCGGCCTTTTGCGGACGAGGAAACGCGTGCTTGGGTCGCCGCGGATGGTGCGGACGTGTCGCCGGGCCGTGATCCTGTCGACGTGGCGGTTGCCGAGGCATACAGGCTCATCGGCGGCGGGCAGCCGCAGGCCGCACTCGAGAAGCTGTCCCATGCGTTGAATGGCGTGAGGGGGGAACGAGCGCGGTTCGTGGGCCAGCTTGCGCAAGCACGTTTCTGCATCGAAACCGGCTTCGTCACGACCGCCATCCCGCTGCTGGAGCACATGGAAGAGGTCGTCGCCGAGCGCAACCTCGAAAGCTGGGAGCCCGAGCTCGTACTTGATGTCGCGGAATTGCGCTTTCGCGCGATGAGTTATTCCGACTCGCAGCAGATGATTGACGAGCCTCGCCGCCGCGCCGCGCTTGAGCAACTCCGAACGCGGGTCGCAGGTATCGACATCGCACGCGCGAGCCAACTTAGTGGCTAGCTGATCTTGTCAGGAACAACGTCCCAAAGGGAGCTGATATGGCACAGGAAAGCTCGGTCGCGCCGAAGGAGCGCATCAATATCCGTTTCAAGCCGGCAACCGGCAATCTCAAGGAGGACGTCGAGCTGCCGCTCAAGTTGTTGGTCGTGGGCGACTTCACCGGACGGGCCGATGACCGCCCGATTGAGGAGCGAGAGCTCGTCAATATCGACAAGGACAATTTCAACGAAGTTGTCAAAAGCCAGGAACTGACTCTCCAGATCTCCGCTGAAAATAGGCTCGACGACCAGCCCGAGGCCGGCAAGCTGTCGGTATCGCTGAAGTTTGAGAGCCTGAAGGACTTCGAACCCGAGCGTGTCGCACAGCAAATCCCTGAATTGCATGCGTTGACCGAATTGCGCGCGGCGTTAATCGCCCTGAAGAGCCCCCTCGGTAACGTGCCAAGTTTCCGCAAAGCCATCCAGAATCTGCTCGAAGACCGCGGCGCGCGGCCGCAGCTCTTGAGCGAGCTCACCAGCAAGAGCGAGTGAGCGGATCAACGAGCTGTTTCAGGAGCAAGGGCGCTATGACCGACACAAGCGCGCAGCAGCCGGCTGAAGTCGCCACCCTTTCACTGCTGGATCAGGTCCTCGTCGAAACCAGGATTACTCCGCGCGACGAGGAGTACGACCTTGCCCGCCAAGGCGTCGCAGCTTTCGTCGCCGAGCTCATCAAACCGAGCCGGGCCGACGAGCAGGTCAACAACGCGCTCGTCGATCGGATGATTGCGGAGATCGATCGCAAGATCTCGGCTCAGCTCGACGCCGTGTTGCACACAGTGGAGTTCCAGCAGCTCGAGTCGGCCTGGCGCGGGCTTAAGTTCATGGTCGACCGCACCGATTTCCGTCAGAACATTAAGGTGGAAATTCTCAGAGTCGGCAAGGACGAACTGCTGACCGATTTCGAGGATAGTCCCGAGATCGTCAAGTCCGGTCTGTACAAGCACGCCTATACCGCAGAGTACGGCCAGTTCGGCGGCCAGCCTGTCGCGGCCATGATATCGGCCTACGAATTCGGCAGTGCCAGCCAGGATGTTAAGCTCATGCGGTGTATGAGCGCGGTAGCCGCCATGTCGCATGCACCAGTCATTGCCTCTGCTGCGCCGGAAATGTTCGGCGTCGAACATCATGAACAGATCGCGGGTCTGAAGGACCTGCGATCGGTGTTCGAGGGACCAAAATACGCGAAGTGGAACTCGTTCCGCGAAAGCGAGGACGCTCGCTATTTCGGACTGACGCTGCCGCGCTTCCTGCTGCGCCTGCCCTATGGACCGGATACGGTTCCGGTGAAGACTTTCAATTACCAGGAAGCCTCAGACGGCGAAACCGACAATTACCTCTGGGGGAACGCTGCTTTTGCGTTCGCCACGCGCTTAACCGAAAGCTTCGCTAAATATCGCTGGTGCCCGAACATCATCGGCCCCCAGTCGGGTGGGGCGGTCGAGGACCTCAATCTGCATACTTATGAGGCGATGGGGCAATTGCAGACGAAGGTGCCGACGGAGGTTCTGATCTCGGACAGGCGCGAGTTCGAACTTGCCGAGCAGGGCTTCATCGCGTTGACCATGCGCAAGGGCTCAGACAATGCCGCTTTCTTCTCGGCAAATTCCGTGCAGAAGCCGAAGTATTTCGGTAACACCCCGGAAGGCAAGACGGCCGAGCTCAACTATAAGCTCGGCAGCCAGCTGCCTTACATTTTCGTGATCAATCGGTTCGCGCACTACATTAAGGTGTTGCAGCGCGAGAACATCGGCTCGTGGAAGAGCAGGGAAGAGCTGCAAAGCGAGCTGAACAACTGGATCCGCCAGTATGTCGCCGACCAGGAGAATCCGTCGGCAGAGATACGCTCGCGGCGGCCTTTGCGAAAGGCGGAGATCGTGGTCGAGGACGTAGAAGGTGAACCGGGCTGGTATCGCGTCGTCATCGCCGTCGTTCCACACTTGAAGTACATGGGCGCAGATTTTGCTTTGACCCTCAAGGGCAAGCTCGACAAGCAGTAGAGATGGTAGACGATGTTCGACCGCAGCCTTATGGAGCGCTTGGAGGACGAGACGGCGACCAATCAGGCGTCGTTCGACCGTTTCCGGGCAAGCGTCATGGAAAATTTACGTCGGGTCCTGAACTCGCGCCAGGGCTGCTGCGAAACACGGCCGGACTTCGGCATGCCCGACCTCAACGATGCGATGGGGCAAGGAGCCGACGCGGTGCGTGCGCTCGCACGTTCGCTCAAGCAGCAGATCGAGACATTTGAGCCGCGCTTGAAGAATGTTTTGATCCGCTTTCATGCTGATCCCGACAACCCGCTGCAACTGAGTTTCCACGTCAACGCGACGCTCAATTATAACGACCGGATGGAGCGGGTTGCCTTCGATGCGATCTTCGAGAAGCATGTCCAGGTGAGGGGCTGAAGCGGTGGCCCTTAATCCCTATTACGAGGATGAGCTGTCCTATTTGCGCGAGCTCGGCACTGAGTTCGCTTCAGCCAATCCGAAGCTTGCGCCATTTCTCGGACGTGATGCCACTGATCCCGACGTAGAGCGGCTATTGGAAGGCTTCGCCTTTCTTGTCGCGCGGCTGCGCCAGAAGCTCGACAACGAGTTTCCCGAATTCGTCCACGGCTTGTTGCGGATGGTATGGCCACAATATCTTCAACCTCTGCCGCCCATTACCACTGTCGCCTTTGCAATGAAGCCATCGGCGAGCGCCGCGAGCCTGAACGTACCGGCCGGCACGAGCGTTCGCTCGCGTCCAATTGAGGGAACGAACTGCACGTTCGTCACCTGCTATTCAATTGACGTGCTGCCGCTGCAGATTAGCGACGTTCAGCTCGAGAACCGGACGAATTCGGCTCGACTTATTTTGGTTATCAAGGCAACCGGGCAGCGAGACCTGTCATGTCTTAAGGGTGGTCGGCTCCGCCTCTTCTTCTCGACGGAGCGAGAGCCACAAGTGGGGCGCTATCTGTGGACTTGGCTGTGCCGGCACGTTACGCAGGCAACCGTGACAGTGGCGGATCGACAAGTCGTCACCATCGGGCCCGCACAGATCACACCAATCGGCTTCAGCGATGCCGAGGCGGTTTTGCCCTGGCCGCGCAACGGCTTCTCAGGATTCCGGATCATTCAGGAGTATCTGAATTATCCATCGAAATTTCTTTACCTCGAACTGTCCGGTCTCGAGCCGGTCGGCACCCACACAGAGACGGAATGCAGGCTCAGCATCGAGTTGCAGCGTCCCTTGCCCGCGCACTTGCGCGTGGGGAAGGGCCAGATTTGCTTGAATTGCACGCCAGCAATCAATGTCTTCAGCCACGAGGCCTCGCCGATCCCCTTGAAGCGGACAAAGACCGAATACCGGGTACTTGCCTCCGGTGGGCCGAACTTCAGCATCCGTTCCGTTGACCGGGTGACGGGCTATGTGCAAGGCCACCCCGAACGCACCGAATTTGAACCATTCGACCTGTTACGACACGATCTGCCCGGCGCCGAACCTAACCGCGCTTACTTTCGCGAGCGTATCCGGCCGGCGGTAGTCGGCCGGGGCGTCGATCACTATGTAAGTTTCGTTGACCGGCTCGACATGTGCCAGCATGCGCCAATAGACGTCGCGTCCCTGCAATTGACTTGCTCCAACGGACCCATCGCCGACCGGTTGCCGGTCGGTGCAGTGGATCTGCCGACCTCTGATACGCCTCGCGCGGTCACCTTCTCCAATATCACGACGGTCGTTGCAGAAGTTCCGCCGCCGGTCAATGACGGCCTGTTGCGGCGGCTGACGGCCAATCTGGCGCGCAATTACGGCGCCATAGTCAACGTAGAGACGCTGCGGAGCATTCTTGCCAGCTACGAGTTCCGTGCGGTCTACGACGTTCAGGCGCGTCGGCGCCTGGAGTTGCTGCTCGAAGGCCTCGACCAGTTCGTGACCACCGATACCGATCACGTGGTACGCGGCGCCCCGATCCGAATGCGAAATATTGAACTAGCCGTGGTCGACAGCAAGATCGGCAGCGAGGCCGAATTGTTCCTGTTGGGTTCGGTGCTCGACGCCTTCTTCGCGACCTTCGCCGGCATCAACATGCTGCACCGGTTTTCGGTCCGGGGCACGGAAAGCAACGCACACTACGCATGGCCAGCGAGAATCGGATCGATCACCCCGTTCTGAGCGCGCACGATGAATGGGATGAGCTTTCGGCCTGCGGGTTCTTCTCGCTCGCCGCGCTTCTCGAGCGGCGCTTCAGCGACGCTCCCCCGATCGGATCCACCGAGAATCCCGCGCGTGAGGCGGTGCGCTTTCGCGCGGCGCCGACGCTTGGATTTCCTGCCGAAGAAATCGCGGGAGTGAGGCGGGTCAAGGCCGTCGGCGAGCGCGTGGAGGTAACTCTCAATTTCCTCGGGCTGCACGGCCCTTCCTCGCCGCTGCCGGCCTTCTACACCGAACGCGTCATGGATGCGGACGGCATGGGATCGCTCGGCGACTTTTTTGACCTTTTCAATCACCGTCTGATTAGCCTGCTGCTGCTGATCTGGCGGTACTACCGCCACCATTTGCGGTTCGAGGAGGGTGCAACCGACCCGATCTCGGTGCTGATTGGTGCGCTCTTTGGCTTCATGCCCGCCGAAAACACAGCCAAAGAACGCGAATGGCGCGCACGGCTGCTGCCACACGCCGGTGTCCTTGCATTGTGCAGCCGGTCGGCCCGGCTTCTGGCCGGCGCGATTTCTAGCCATCTAAATATTTCGGCCCGGGTCGAGGAATTCATCTGGCGCGAGATCGATATTCCACCGGAGGCGCAGTGGCGCCTTGGCCGGCGTGGTCTTGAGCTCGGCGTTGATACTCTTGCTGGCGAAACCATGCCGGATGTGGTGGGCAAATTTCGAGTTTGCCTCGGCCCGGTCAACCAGCAGATGTTTCGGTCGCTGCTGCCCAGTTGCGAGACCCACGCCATCCTTTGCCGTCTGATTAGCGTCATTCTGCGCGAGCCTTTGGCATGGGATCTCCAGCTGGAATTAGCGGCCGGGCAGACACCGGAATGGACTCTGGGCGAAGCAGAATTGGGCTGGAGTACATGGATCGACCCGCCCAAGGGAACCGGAGGCCTTGTTCTACTGTGATCGTTTTCAAGTTATTTGCTTATGGTGAAGATCACCGGCGATGACGGGACACCGGACCATGATGGCGTGTCATTGATCGCAGATCGGGTCGCGGTCAACCCGGTTGCCATAGGGTACTGGCTGCGCTCCAACGGCTTCCGCACCGAGCGGATCCTGGCTCCTTACGACCGTGAGCACGCCGTCACCTGCATGCGCCTCTTGGATGCGGATGCAGAGGGCGCGGACTGGCGCGAGGTCGCGGAGATCATGTTGCGCATCGATCCCAGCCACGAGCGGGTGCGCGCCCGCCGGGCTTATGAGAGACATCTGGTTCGCGCCAAGTGTGTGAGTAGGCATGGCTTTCCACGATTGGCGCTAAAGCCGTTCGGCACGCTTTTTGCGTGGTTCACTGGCAAATTGGGAGAACTATAGGTGCTAAACGTAGTGCTGGATGTTCCGCTGGTCGGCCAACAACATGGCTATGACGGTCAATTGAACATGCGACGAAACTATGCCGGAAATATACGACCGCATGGGAATGACAATTGTTGGTATGCTTGCGCTTGTATGCTGTCGTACTACTTTCGCCCGGGGCCTCGGCTGGGGCTGCCGTCCGTTTGGCGGGCTGACGTAGGCATCAACGGTCACCAGTTTGATTGGTTGGCGCGCACCGAAGGATTAGAGAGGCTCGAAGAGCCAGATGACGGATTTACGCGTGATTTTATCGCAGAGACGCTGATCACAAGAGGGCCAATCTGGGCTGCGCTGCGTCTGCCGTCACGCTCCGGGAACGAAATACAACTGAGTGGGCATATAGTAGTGTTGACTGGTCTGATAGGAAACATGTTGTGCTACAATGATCCGTCTTACCCAGCGCGTGGAGTGATTTACTTCTATGATTTTTTATTCGTCGACCTTTTCGTCAAGAATACCGATTGGCTGTGAACACCCCTCCGGGCCGCAGGGCTCTCCGCTGCGAACCCCGAGCGAAGACACCTCAGTCCTGCTTTTGTGTCCGATTGGCGACATGTAAGACCGGAAGCCGCCGCCGAGGGCGCGAGTGGTTGGCCGGGCATGGCGTTAAAGAGCGCTGCTTTTTGCCTCCCTTCATCGCATACGGTTGACGCGAGCGGAACTCAAGCAAATCAAGCGCCCGTCGCTGGCCGAGCTAAATGATGTGTCATGGCGGGTTGACGGCTCGTTCTATCCTTGCCGGGATTGCGTTCTCTCATTCGAGAAGAAACTTGCGTCCTGGGCAGAAGCCGCGCTGCCTTCTCGCAAAGATCACCCGCGACACGGGACGTGGGATCGTCGCGGAGGAGGGCCGAAACCCTGCGCTCCCGGCAAAGGCGTCAACTCGATTGCGACCGGTTGCTCGGGCCAGGTCTTTTCGCGGCTCGACCCAACTGCACGAGGGGCAGCCGCCGTGAGGCCTTGGGCGTCCGTAGCATTGCGGTTGCTAGCTGCGCAATGGTCGCTCAAAGCGGTTTCGCGGGTGACACGACTGGCTTCGCACCAACCGTCGGGATTAGAAAAGGAGGATTAGCGAATGAGGTTTCCGCCATAGCGAGCGCTGTTCTGGATGACAGCGGTGGCGAGGCAGATCATTGCACGGCTTTGTCGCAGCGCGCCGGAGCTCGAATAGCCTTTAGCCTGTCGCGGAACGTCCCGACCAGACGTGGCCCCCCGAAGTGAGCACTTGCTCAGAAACGACGACGAAAATCAGATCCAGGCACTCGATGCCGAGCAGCCAGTTTGCAGATGATGCGTGGGGTGCCGCAGCGATCGTACGCGCGCGATAGTACAACCCTCTTGTTTGCAACACTTGATGTCGCGCCAAGTACGTCATCAACTCATCAAAAAACCTATCGAAGGGATCGAGCCCAGCGCCTGAAGTCACCGACAACGCGGCCGTCGAGAAAGTCGCCAAAGACGTAGATCGCCGGACCGCCGAGCCGTCATGGTCTGGCAGGTCTTCGTCCTTTCATCGATAGAGGATACGATTCCGGTGTCGGACCGCGTGCGTCCGGCGTGGAAGCGACGCTTACCGATTCAGCAAGGATGGACGACACAGACAGCATCCGGTTGAGAATGTCCAGTGTCCGACAGCCGCAGCGCTTCTGTCAGGTTGAGAACACCTGCCGCCTTTCGCCGACCTAAGGTTTTCGACGCGTAATCAGTCGCTTAAATGAGGGCATGCCATTGGCACGGCCGTTGCTATTGAGATCCGGCAACACTGTTTGGCTGAGTACACGCACATGCGTAAGACGAGCGCTGCTCTTCCGTCCTCGGGGCCGCGTGCCTCGATCCTGAGAGAGAATGCCGGCGCGTCCTCCACGGGATCTGAGAACGCACGAAAGATCTTCGCTCTTCGTGCGCTAAACGCGCCCAAACCAGTCAATCAGCTCCACAATAATGGTGCGGAACAGGCAGCGTCAGTGTTGATGCTGCACGGAAGTCTAAAGCGACGATCGGATATTGATGTGCGCTAAGTGAGTGAGCCTGAGGGGGACCGGATGCATCTCATACTCGAAGTCATCGGAGAGCAGGCTGAACCGCTAGGTCGTAACGCTAGACAGGCGTTTGGACCAGAAGGTGGCTCCCTGGGGCGGGGGCTCGGCTGCAACTGGCAGCTTCCCGATCGAACCAACACGCTGTCAGCACGCCACGCACTGATCGCATTTGATGGCATTGGCTTCAACATCACCGACACCAGCACCAATGGTGTCTACATCAACACCGTTGACGCGCCGTTAGGACGTGGCAATACAGCACCGTTGGCCGATGGCGATACACTCTACATGGCGAATTACATCATCTCTGTCATGATTGAGAACGATTCCGTCGAGGAACGACACGGGCTCGGCCTGACAGGCCCGAACGCAGTGCGTCTCGGCGGTGCAACACGGACCTTGCCGCCGCCTTTGCTCGCCCAAGAGTTTCTAACAGCGCATGATTCGACTGGCGGACTATTAGGCGTCGTTGCGAATGTTCAACTCGACCCGTTAATGGCGCCTGCTAACACCGAATTGTCCTCCTATTCAGCCGCGGAAGGGAAGCCGCAAGCCCTCGTTTCGCCACAAGCGACTCATCCGTTGTGCTTGCCTGGAGACGAGACGCTCGCCAACGACACAGGCTCTGTCGAGCCCAATCTGCTGGCAGATATTCCGCCGCGGTCGTCGAGCTCGGCCATCGCGGACGTGCATCCGTTGGGTGCGCCGTTGGGCAAACTTCCGTTAGTTCCGTGGTCGTCCGCGGCCCCACCGCTTGTCGAGCCATCGAATCCGCCTCCACGGTCGCTCTTGGATGAAAGTTGTGCACCGTCGAATGCTCGACCTGCATCAGGCATTCCCGAGGACCTCGACCTCAGCGATCTGTTGCCAGGAGCCGCCTCGGCCCGGACGCCATTGGTGCCATCGCAGCGAGAAAATGCGCGTCTCGATAAATCGAACGAAGCGCCGCACATCGTGCGGAAGACGCTCGCTCCTCCCCCGACGGATGATCTCGAATTACGGGATCCTGGCTCAAGGTCGCGCCCGCTCGGTGAGCGGGACCTTGATCGGTTGGCGAGCCTGAAGGAAGCTGCTGCGCAGCGCGTTGTCGCCGCTCCCGAGCTGAGCAACGCGACAATGAGCAGGGCTCCGCTGTCGCCGGCGGCCTCTCCATCCGACGCAGATGAACTGCAGGCGTTCTGGAACGCGCTCGGATTCAATCCGGATCTTGCGCCACCAGCGCAGCGTCAAGAGTTCTTTGCCGAACTCGGCCGTGCGATCGCGGAGATGGCGGACGGCATGCATTCGATCCTGGCGGCGTGGGCCACGGTCAAGAATGAATGCCAAATCGGGTCGCTGCGGACACACGCTGGGAACGACAACGCATTACAGTTCATGAAGAGCAGTCACGCCCTGCGCGAGGCGCTCGCAAAGGATCGCGGATTCCTGCTGCTGTCCCGGTCTGTGCGCGCGGGCTTCGACGACATCAAGGCGCATGAAGTCGCGGCCATAGCGGCAATGAGGGGGGCAGTCAGCAATGTGCTAACAAACATGAGTCCTCAGCGTATCGAGAGCGACGGTGCCAACATCGGGCTGTTCGGGGCACGCATCACCAAGGCCAAATTATGGGACAGCTTTGTGGAACTGCACGCATCCATGATCAGTGACATTGACCGAACTGCTCGCTCCTATATTGCTGAAGAGTTTGCTAGAAGCTACGAATCGCAATTCTCGGCGCCTGGCCAGAATGCTGGGAAAACGGCGTAATGGCGCCGTCCAATAGACTTCAGCGGTTGTCCGCCGTTGGCGGTGCATTGCTGTTGGCTGCTGCGGCCAGCAGTTGTTCGACTGATAAGAACTCGAAGACGACGCCAATCAAATTCGTGATCGAGGCCGATGAGCTCGTCAATCCAAACGCGCACGGCAAACCGTCGCCGGTTGTGGTCCGTATCTATGAGCTGAAGTCAACGACCAGTTTCACGCAAGCGCAGTTCTTCGAGCTGTTCGACGATGACGCCAAACGACTCGGGCCCGATCTGGTGGCTAAGCGTGAGCTCGAGCTGACCCCTGGCCGTAGAGTCGAGATCGAACGCAACACGCCGATCGAGACTCGAAATGTCGGTGTGATTGCGGGCTTCCGCTCGGGCAACGACGCGCAGTGGCGCGCAACTGCCGAAATCAAGCCCGATCGTGACAACAGGATTTCGGTCAAACTGACCGCGCAGGCTGTTAGCATTGAGGAGGAGGTCAGCCTAAACTGGTGGAAAAATCGTCTGACTGGTTCGTGGTAATCGCATCGGCCGCGGGGCAGATGCATCTTTTTTGTAAACTCAGCGAAGAGGCGCCTGAAATAGTGTCTGCGACAAGCAAACCGATCTGGTCCGAAGGAATGTTGGTGCGGCCGCAGCACTTTCAGCAGTACGACCGCTGGATCGAGCAACTGGTCGAGAACCGCGTTGCTGGTTTGGTCGGCTACGGCTGGGGCGTCCGAAAAATTGCCTTTGATCGCAATCTTCTGGCGCTTGGCCAAGTCGCGCTGACTGAACTTGACGCCATTATGCCCGACGGCACGGCCCTTCGTGTACCCGAGCATGTCCGCCTTCCGATCGGACGAATTCCTCCACCCGCTGCGAGAAACATGCTGGTCAAGATCGCAGTCGGTACACGCCGGCAGGCCGGCAGCGACGTCGCTTCCGGGGATGCACTTGCGCGCCGCCACGATCAGGAGGTCTTGCAGGTCCGGAATGCGAGCGCGCCGGAAAAGGCTCCGATCGACATCAGGGTTGCGCCGCTAATAACACATCTCATGTTCGACGGTGAGGAACATGGTGATCTGATCACGCTTCCTATTTGCTGCATCCGTGACATTGATCCATCCGGCGCGATCACTTTATCCGACACCTACGTTCCGCCAGCCATCGACATTCACGCAGTCCAACCGCTCATCGCGCTGTTGAACGAGGCCAGATCGTTGCTGCGGACGCGCGCAGAGGCGCTTGCTGCGCGCGCGGATCCCTCGCGCGCGACGACAGACGGAGCGGGACTGATAGATCTTATCACTTTGTCGATTGTGAACGGCGCAGAAGCCGTGTTCGACCACTTCGCTGCAACACGTGGGCACCATCCTGAAACCCTCTTCCGCGCGGTGCTTGGTCTAGCAGGGCAGCTGTCGAGTTTCGTTGGCGACCGCCGCCCACCGCAAGAGATGCCTCCCTATCGGCATGAGGATCTCGAGAGCTGCTTCACGCTCTTGGCTGATACTCTGCACAAGCTGCTGTCTGTCGTGATCGAGAGCACGGCAATATCGCTCCCCTTGCAGGATCGAGGCTACGGCATCCTGATTGGCCTGATCACCGACCGTACTTTGTTCCAGAACGCTCGCTTCGTTCTCGTCGCTGTGGGAAGCGTACCGACCGAGAAGTTGCGTAACCAGCTTCCGGCGCAGATGAAAGTAGGCTCGGTCGAGCAGATTCGCGATCTCGTTAATCTTCAACTTCCGGGTGTTCCGATTCGCGCCCTCGCGGTGGCGCCACGCGAGTTGCCTTACATCCAGAATGCCGTCTATTTCGAACTGGACCAGTCGGTGGAGCTGTGGCGCATCCTGCCGCGCTCCGCGGCCTTTGCTTTCCACGCCAGCGGTGACTACTCGGATCTCCACCTTGAGTTCTGGGCCATCCGTGGAAAACGGGCGTGATGGGCTCGAAACAGATGGATGAACCAACAGTCATTGGACGTAGACCAGTCGGTCCAACCCGTAACACTCAAAGCGGGCAACCTTGCGCTTTCGTTCCACCGAAGGTCGCCGCTCCAACGGGTCCTCAAACGTCGTCGCCTGTAGCTGAATCAGACGAGGTATGGGCAGAAGACCATACCGAGATCGTTGGGCAAAATCTCTTCGAGCCAAAGGCAGTGGAGGACACCTTGGTCGCGGCCGCGACACCGCTCCTTTTGGTCGTCGCGCAGCTTCGTGTCGTCAACAATGCCGATATCTCCGCGCTGCGTCGCGGGATTGTCGAGCAAATCCGTCGCTTCGAGGAGCGTGCCACCAAAGATAAAGCGGGCCGCGGCGATATAGGAGCCGCCCGTTACGTGATATGCGCGCTGCTGGATGAGGCGGTGATGACCACGCGTTGGGGCGGTGAAAGCGCCTGGAGTGACAACAGCTTGCTCAACCAGTTCCACAACGAGACGTGGGGAGGCGAAAAGGTCTTCCAGATACTCGAGCGCGTCCAGGCAAAGCCGGCCAAGTACCTCGCGTTGCTTAAGCTCATCAACATCTGTTTGTTGATGGGATTCGAGGGCAAATATCGCGTGATGGATGGGGGTCGCGAGCGGCTTGAAGACCTGCGTTCCGACGTTCAACGTCTCTTGCGGGGCTATACCAGCGCACTACCCGCCGAACTATCGATCCGATGGCGCGGCATCAAAGTACGTACGGGCGTGCGTCCCTACGTGCCATTGTGGACCATCTTCGTCGCCGCCGCCATTGTTATGCTGACGGGCTACAGTTTCGTCCATTGGCGCCTATCCGACGAAGTCGCGCCCATCGAGCAGCTGCTCTTCGTGATCGGGCAGTCTGGGCTGCGTTAATGTGGAGGTGCAGATGTTTGGCGCTCAATTCGCGGCACTCTTCTCGGTTCGAGGCATCACCACGCTGATCGCCTTGATGTTAGTCGACGCGTTCATTTGGGTAGTCGCCCCTTACCTTGACCTGTTCGGTCAACATCCGTTCGGCTCGGTGACTGTTCGCGCGGCCACAATCGCCTGCTTCTTTCTGGCGGTCGTCGTCACCATCTTTGTTCGTTACTGCCTGGCGCGCCGTGCCAACCGGCGGGTCATCAAGTCGCTAATGGAGAGCGAAGGCCTCGTCACGACTTCCAAAAATCGTAGTCAGGAGGAGGTCGAGCTGATCCGCACACGCTTCGAGGACGCGCTGAAGGTCCTGCGCGATAAGGTGTTCGCCGGCAAGAGCGGTCCAAGCTATCTCTTCGAATTGCCCTGGTATGTCATCATTGGGCCATCGGGCGCCGGCAAGACGACGATGCTGCGCAACTCGGGCCTTGAATTTCCGTTGGCCGAACGGCTCGGCGCTCACCCCGTGGCGGGCCTCGGCGGCACGCGAAGCTGCGACTGGTGGTTCACCGAAGAAGCCATCTTGATCGACACGGCAAGCCGTTACACGACCCAGGATACGGATGCCGAGGTCGACCGTGCGGCGTGGCACGGCTTTCTCAATCTTCTCACGTTGCATCGACGCCGGCGGCCGATCAACGGCATCTTGATTGCGATCAGCCTGTCCGATCTCTTGATGCGCGATGATAACGGGCGCAGGCTCGCCCAGTCGATACGATCGCGGATACAGGAGCTTCTGAAGACGTTTGTCATGCGCATTCCGGTCTATGTTGTGGTGACCAAGTGTGATCTCGTGCCTGGCTTCGCTGAATATTTCGACGATCTCGACGAGGAGGGCCGCGCGCAGGTCTGGGGCAAGACCTTTCCTCTCGAGGGGCCGGGCGATCACATTGATGACGTCGTAACCCGTGAGATCGAGGAACTTGCCGAGCGGCTCGAGGGCAAATTAGCCTTTCGCATGCATGACGAACGTAATCCCAACCGTCGTGCAATGATGTATATGTTCCCGAAAGAGTTGCGGAGCATCCGGACCGCGGTCGCCGGCTTCGTGAGCGAGGTCTTCCGGTCGAGCCGCTTCGAAGTGCGACCGATGCTGCGCGGAATCTACCTGACAAGTGCTGCCCAGGGAGGGATGCCGATTGAGAGGATCAGCGCTGCGATCAGAAGGAATTTCGGTCTGCGCGCAATCCTGCCCGCGTCGTCAGTCGGACCGGGAAAGGGATTCTTCATCAAGCAGGTGCTGGCCGACGTGATCTTTGCCGAGCAGGGACTGGTCGGCCGCAATCTCAAACTCGAATGCAAGCTCGCGATGATGCACGGTGGTGGCTATTTCGCGGCGGTCATACTGGTGGTAGCCGCATTGACCCAGTGGTACGACGCCTTCGCCCGCAGCGAAGCGCGCATCGCTGAAATCAAAATGGCCGCACAGACACTGCAAGGGCGCCTCAAGGAAGTACGCGAGCCGCTGGACCTGAAGCAGCTCTTGCCGACGCTCAACGCCGCGCGCCGGCTGCGTCTGGCTGCCGGCGAGAATACTTGGTACACTTGGCTCGGTGCCGTCGGAATTTCGGCGACCCCGGTGCTCGTGCCAGCTGCGCAACAAGCCTATGATCAGATTCTGGTCGATCGCCTGCTGCCGGTTTTTGCCAGCAGGCTTGCCTTTCGCATCGACGAGCTATTGCGTGCTGGCAATGATACTCTGCTGGACCAAGCCAAGGAAATGTTCCGCACGTATTTGAGGCTGAGCGATCCGAGGCATTTTGATCGCGGCAAAGTCGAACAGGCTGCGCGCAGCGAAGTGGCGAATGCATTTGCGCTCGACACGACATCAGCGGGCGAGCTAATGGAGCATTTTTCACGCCTCATCGAGTTGCTGCCGAAGCCCATCACGGGTGACCGGACATTCGTAGTTGCGGTGGGCTCGCGGCTGTTGGAACGCCTCCCGGTCGAACAGATCTACGCCCGGCTTTTGCGCGAAGGCGCTCAGAACACGCAGCTCCGGCCAATCCACCTGGTCAGTCAGCTGGGGGCGGGCCAGCTTGAGGCAAAGCCCCAGACTGTGCTCCCCACTATTGACCAGCAGGAGCGACCTTCTTCGGACGGCACTGCGATCATCCCGGGCATCTTCACACGAGATGGTTTGATCGATTTCGTGCTGCCGCAGCTTCCACTCATTGTCAAAGACGAGCAAAGCGGTGACTGGGTCCTTGCCGGTAGCTCGTTCGACGAGGCGGATACACAGCAGGTGGCGCGCAAGGTCATCGATCGTTATGTTACGGATTACATTCGCATTTGGACAAACGCGCTGAGCAGCGTCCGCGTCGTCAAGTTCGATGATATGCAGGGCGCCTCGGGGATCCTGCGCGGGTTGGCCGGCCCGCAGAGCACCCTGCAGCAGATCATTTCCCTCCTGCGCGACAATACGAACCTGCCGCCGCCCGGAGAGCAGAACGCGGCCAAGGCGGGCGAGACAGCGGTCGGCATATTTTCTGCGGCACTCGGCGACGCAGCCTGGCCGGGAAAACGGATTGTCGAAGCCTTCCGGCCTCTGTTCCAACTCGGCATAGCCGGGGCCTCGGGAGAGCCGGCCGGCATGGATCGCATCCGGGATCTTTTCGGCGGCCTGTATGCAACGGTGGCTAATATCGCGACCGCACCGGATCCCCGCCAAGCCGCATTTCAGCTCCTTCAGCGCCGCGTCAAGGACCCGAACAACGATGCCTTCGGCACCTTGCGCGCCGACTCGGCGCTACGACCCGAGTTGGTCCGCACCATCATGAACGACATCGCGCTCTCAACATGGAGCGTCTTGCTTCAACAGGCGCACGGGCATCTCAATGCCGTTTGGATGCGGAAAGTGGTGCCGGTCTGCCAAACTGGCATCTACCAGCGTTATCCATTTTTCTCGGCAGCGACCGAGGACGTAACATTAAAGGACTTCAGCGATCTCTTTCGTCCCGCAGGCATCCTCGATGACTTTTTTAAGGAATACCTGTCGCCATTCGTCCTCGAGGGCAGGACCGGCCTTGAGTCGGCGACCATTGACGGCGCGGCGGCGCCGATCCATGCGGATGCTCTGGCTCAATTTCAGCGCGCGCGAGAGATTCGCAAGTCTTTTTTCGGCGGTTCTGGCTCCGCACCGGGCGTGAAGTTCAGCATCAAGCCGGTCTACCTCGCTCCCAAACTGCTCCGCGCGACTTTTGTCATGGATGGCAGGGAGATCGTCTATCGTCACGAGCCGTCCCGTGCCTACGACGTTGAATGGCCGACTCGAAACGATGCAAGCACGGCCTCCATCACCCTTGTTCCAGTGGATGGGACTGAGGAGAAGATAGAGCGCTCAGGCCCTTGGGCTCTCTTCCGTCTCCTCGACGCCGCGCGGCCCGTCTCGCGTGGCGCTCCCGACCGCTTCACGATGGCGATCGGTGGATCTGACCGGCCCAATGTAACCTATGAACTGCGGACGGAAAGCGTAAGCAATCCGTTCAGTTTGCGCGTCCTTCGTTCGTTCCAATGTCCGGATCACCTGTAATAGGAGCGCTGTGAGAGTTCTTTTTAGTGTTTTTGGGAAGAGGCGCGAAAATGCCGATGGCCCCCCCCTCGAGCGAGCGCTCAGCTCGGCCGCGACGCTCGCACGCCGTCGCCTGGTAGCGGCGAGTGAGCTGCGCGACACGTTCCAGCTTTGCCGCAACCGCGTCGACACGAAAGTGCCGTATCAGGAGCTCAAGGGATTGTTGGCGGTCAACATTTTGACGGGCAGCGTCTTGCCTTGCGCTCCAGCGGAACAGGCTACCAAGGATACGAGTGCGATCGTCGAACGTTTGGGCGAGGCCGCATTGTGAGTACGGCCGCCTTGGGGTACGTGCTGGGCGGTCGTTTCGACCTGGTAGAGGTCATTAGCGAGGGCGGCACCAGCACCGTCTATCGCGCGATTGATCGGATCGGCCTATGGGCGCGTGAACAAAATCCCGAGGTCGCAGTGAAGGTCATCCAACCGCATTCGAAGATGCGCCAGAAATTAGTGCAGTTGCTGCACGGCGAGGCGCGTCTTTTGCGCGACTTCGTGCACCAGAATTTGGTGCGGATCTACGATTCCGATTACGACGGCAAGTACCATTACATGGTCATGGAGCTCTTAAAAGGCCGCTCGCTAGCGCAGATCCTGGCCGATCGTCAGGGACAGCCGCTGTCACCCTCTGTATCCTTTCAGATCGTCAACGCCGCCGGGCAGGGGCTCACCCACATGCACAACTTAGGTATGGTTCATGGTGACCTCAAACCGGGAAACATCTTCATGACCTCGACGGGCGAGATCAAGATTGTGGATTTTGGGACAGTTGTCACGCTGGGCGGCCCGCTGCGATGCGACAGGGCGACGGCTGTGCTGGATCAAATTGGACTATTGACACCGGCTTATGCTTCCCCAGAGTTGCTGATGGGTGAGCCACGGGCGGAAAGTGACGATGTGTACTCTCTCGCGGTGGTCGCGTATCTGGCTTTGACCGGCAAGCACCCGTATGCGCGGTGGCCGGCCGACGAAGCACTCAAGGCAAATCTCAGACCGGCGCAGTCCCCGATTATTTCGCCAGCACAATGGCGGGTGCTCGCTTCGGGCCTTGCCCTTAACCGCCGCGACCGGATCCAAACCGTCGGTGAGTTCGTCCAAAGCCTTGGTCGGCCGCCCTGGTTCTACCGATTGTGCGGCCAGCGTATGCCAATGTCCGAGTGAGAGTAGGCGCGCGCGAAGTTACATTTTTCTGTAACAAGCAGAACAAGCCAAAATGCGACGTCATCGGGAGCGGACGTCTCTCTCTTTTGGGTGCTCATCGGCAACTGGAGAGAGGATCTCTTTCCGCCGCCAGAATTCGCTGAAACGCCGCAGTTCAAATTGTTCGATAGATCCGCGGAGGAAGTATTTGGCGCTCGGATTATGGCGCGGCCGACCCGCATTGGAATTGGCCGGCTAGTGTTCCGATGCTGACGAACGATTCACGAATCGGCTCAGACCTGTCAATCTGGGCGGATGAGGACGATCGGACGGATTCGATCAGCTGTGCTGATCGCGAAAGATTGGAGGGACTGGTCCGAAACCGGAACGCGCCCTAGAATGTGGTTGGAGGGCGCAGATCGTGCTTTTGGCCAGCGATTGCGGCGGCCGCGGGCAAGAGCCTTCTGACGATACGCCGCTGGCGCCCCGCGATTTTGCCAAGGGAGCGGACAAGCTTTTGAAGGACGCAACCCGGCCTTCGCGCGTCAAGCCGTTGAGCCCTGAGAAGATCAAGCAAGTGGTGCATATGACGCTGCTCGAGAATCCTTCGAAGGCAAGGCATTGGAACGGGCGCAGGATGGCGGCGGCAGCGGGCATATCCTACAGCAGCGTCCAGCGGATCAACGGATCTGGCGTGTGGCGGGCTGAAGTCGCATCAACACGTTCAAGGTCTCGCGCGACAAGCACTTCGCCGCGAAGGTCGAGGATATGATCTGGCTCTATGTCGATCCGCCGGACAGGCGCTGGTTCTCTGCGTCGATGAAAAGAGCCAGATTTGAGCCCTCGACCGCACTCAGCCTGGCCTGCCGATGATGAAGGGCCGCGCCGGAACGACGACCCATAACTACAAGCGCAATGGCACCACGAGCTGATTGCAGCGCTCAACATGCTGGACGGCAAGGTCATCGGACGTGCATGCCGCGCCATCGGCATCGGGAGTTTCTGCGCTTTCTCAAGCTGATTGACCAACAGATCGCCGAGGGTCTCGACCTTCACCTCATCGTCGACAACTATGCCACGCACAAGACCCCGGCCGTGAGACGTTGGGTCAAGGCATCCGCGCTTCCACCTGCACTTCACGCCCACCTTGGCGTCCTGGCTCAACATGGTTGAGCGCTTCTTTGCCGAGATCGCCCGAAACCGCAGCCGCCGCGGCACCTTTAAGAGCCGTCGCTGAGTTGAAAGGCGCCATCATGCAATACCTGGAAAACCACTATGCCGATCCTAGACCCTTCGTCTGGACCAAATCTGCGAGCCAAATCCTCGAAAAAGTCGCCCGGGCGAAACAAGCGTTGAAGTCACGTCATTCGATCAAGCAATTCTGTATACGAGCGACACGGACGAGGCGAATACCTCCGCTGCCAGGGGGCCAAACCTTCTTGGCCCGCGCCGGGAGGCAGCTCGATCGCTTGTTGCACCGGGAAACCGTGAGCCTGGCCATGCGGATGCCAATGCCGATCATCTGCTCCCCTCCAGGGCGGTTTGCCGCCAACTGTTCCTCTAGGAAGCTTGGCGTCGATGGATGACAAGGATGCGCCCGTCTGGTCCCGTTTCGGCTGTGTACCGCTCACCGTGGATGTAGAAGCGTGACATTGGAACTTCAGGGCTCGGTAGAAGTCTGAACGCGCGCAGTATGCCGATCAGGAAGTCGTCGGCCACGCGGGGGCTATGAATCCAGCCTAGGCCGACGCTCGCTCCGATATCGGGGAATGGCTCGATTTCATTCGTCTGCTGGACTCGAGGCAGGGGCTGCAGTCCTAACTCGCTGTATCCAGGAGTGAGAATAAAGTTTTTGCCTTCCGGATTATTTGGAGTCACGGGCACCCGCCCTGGCCACAATATCGCAGCATAGCGCATACCGTTGATGAGCACACTTTCTGGCCGCAACACCGCCGGAAGGAGGCCGCTTTCTCGCAATTCCGCGATCAGTGGGTCCGGGGCAAGGCCGCCCCTCCAACCGGGGAGGACATAAGCCCCGAAGTCACGCTCGGCTTGCCTAGCCCCTGCGTCGGCCAGGGACGGGCGATCCGACGGCATTGTGGGCGCCAGTGGTGATGACGATGGCCCGGCCGCTTCGAAGCCCTGAAACATCGCACCGCGCGTACGGGCCGAGTCCTCGAATTGAACGTGGCGCTGAAAATCCCGAAGCATATCTCGCAAATTCAGGAGACGGTTACGAATTCCGCCAATCGCGGGTGCGTCGTGCCCTATACAGTCGGCTGCATAGGCTTGCACGTCGGCATCCAACGACGGCAGCGCAATCCGGTCCACCATTGGGGGTCTGTTGGTCTCGCGGATCCACTCGAGGAAGTCGTACAAATCCCCTGCAGCATGGTCGGCGCCGCGGGAACGGAGGTTCGGGAGCTTCTCTCTAAGCCAATCCCAAAACTCCTGATGAAGCGTCATGTCCACCTCACACGGGCCGCGCACCTGATTGGAGCCGCTGCTGCTTTCGCCGCCACCCCTGCTATCGCTGTTGTCGGTGATATCGTTGCTACCGCGGCAACCTGACGAGGGCCCGGCTCCATCAAAGCCCTGAAACATCAGACTCCTCTCACGTGCCCACTTCTCCAAATGCAGGTCCCGAAGCATATCTCGCAAGTTCAGGAGACGATTACGAAACCCGCCAATCTCCGGTGCATCGCGCCCTATATAGTCGGCTGCATAGGCTTGCACGTCGGTATCCAATGACGGCCGCGTAATGCGGTCGGCGATTGGGGGTCTGTCAGTCTCACGGATCCACCCGAGGAAATCGTGCATATCGCCTGCTGCAACGTCGGCGCGGGGGGAGCGGCGCTCCGGGAGCTTCCAAGCAAACCAGTCCCAGAAGTGCTCATAAAGCTGCATATCCGCCGCATAGAGGGGGAGCCACTGATCCGAGCCGCCGCTGCTGTCACTCACGCGAACCTCCGGTAAAAGGTGCAACTGCAGCGGTAAGGCATGCTCGCTCGATGCGAAGCGCACGTCGCGTGAGTTTGGTTTGGGAGCCGTCCTGCCAAATGCTCCGAATTGAAAAGCAGCACGATTCGCCACCGCTCCAGCTTGTTTGCGATCAATCTTCCAACCGCCTACACTTCGTCGTTCGGCAGGGCGATGGATGTTGCGATGACGAATCCGACGAGATTGACCATCGACTTCTCGAGACTGGTTCTCGCGTTACGGGTCGATCGCGGCCGTATAATCCCGATCGACGAGAAGCTCAAGTCGGCGGCTATCTGCGGCGCACCCTCTGCCCCCGGATCCTTTCCTTGTCTGCGCAGGGACCGGAGCCATGTTATCCTGCCGCGTTGCAGTGTCAGCGCTTCGATAGCTCCGGGTTATCTCGGCCTCGCCTCCAAGGCGGTTCGAAGACAGCAGTCACAATCCTCCGTGCCGCGTCTAGCCTGAAGTGGTGATAACGCGCCCCTCCTTTGGAGCGCAAGGCACGCAGCGCGTTTCTGAAGTGCTCAGGCTAGCACACGAGATCGCCAGAAGTGAACCAAGACCAATCTGCACTGTCTGTTCGGTCACAAACACTTTTGTTCAATGATCGACATGTCTGTTTTCTGGGCGGTCTTAGAACCGAAGTACCGTGTTCAATGCTGTGGCCCACCAAACAGGCTCGCCATCAGCCCTCGAAAGGCCTCTCTGTGGTTGCCTCACGCGGCACGTCACGTGCTGATCGTCTTGGACCGGTCCCTTTCAGGTCAGTTCGAAAAATAGCTGATCTTGTCGAGCGACGAATCATGAGATGCCTCCGAAAGACCTTGTTAGGGTGCGTTCAGCTCGACTGTTGTTCAGAGTCTGACAGTGTGTGGCCGCCGCCTTTGTCAGGTTGAACACTTATTCGGTAAATCTCAGTTATTTCAAAGCGATCAATAGCTCAAATCAGGAAACGTCATTGGCACGGCTGTTGCTCTTGAGATGTAGCGACACCAACTGGCGAGGACACGCAGAGGAGCAAGGCAAACGATGCTCTCTTTCATTTGAACCCGTGTGCATCGCTTTAAGAGCGAAAACCGGGGTATCTGCATCTGAGAGCGCATACACCAAGCGCGCGGGACTGCCGATCGGCTTTGCAACTATCGTGCGAAGGAAGAGAGCAACGTTAGCGCCGCAGGAATTCGAATGCGACACCCGGATGTTGAATCCGTGCTGATGAGCAAGGCTCACCTTGTGAGATGAGCTTTGCGCTCCGAGCCGCTGGAGAGAACGATGAACTCTTCCGAACCATGCGCCAGATGCGCCGTTCGAACATTCATAGCGGCGCGTTTAGGCGATCGCGATACTCGATGGATGGCAACGAGACACCGGGCCGGCCTCCCACCATCTCGCCAGCGGACGGGCGGGTGTCGCTTCAGGGCTTAAACTGCCACGATCGAGCCGGTCAGCGAGTTCGTCCCGCATCTCGCCCGTGTTTGGCTTTATTAAGTTCTGCTGTCGGCGCAGTTTGCGGTCGTAACGACTAAGCAAGGTGAGATACCGCTAGCATTCAGTGTTTCGGGCTCACAAACGACCCTCGCTCCCCGGCACCCGTAACAAGCAAGCCTAACACTGCCAGAGTTTGACATGGTGCACAGATGAACAACGACTCCAATCTCAATATTGATCTGGACATTTGCAGCAAGCCCAATATTGAGCTCGACGTGGAGGGGTTCGAGGGCACAGAGTGCATTTCACTGCCGTTCAGTTACGTGATCTATGCCACCACATCGAACAATGTCGATACGGGCTCTTTGATAGGCGAGCGCGCCAAGCTGTCTGTCAAAACCGCGTGCGGGCGATGGCTTGCCTCGGGCCTGTGCGCCCAAGTCGAGGAACTCGATCCGACGGTGACTGGCCTACGAGTGCTCCAGTTCGTCCTACGGCCGCGCTTTGCCGTTGCCGAGCTCTCCATCGCGAGTCGCATTTATGGCCCTGGCCAACCCATGGGCGTCGATGACATCATCAAACAGCAGTTGAACAAGGTGAGCATCAGCGTTCCCACCGAATACAATCTCGATCGCTATCCCAAGCGAAGTTATGTTGTGCAATACAATGAAAGTGATTTGATGTTCATTTCCCGCCTTTGCGAACGAAACGGAATTTTTTACTTCTTCAAACAGGAAGAAGACGGTGACATCGTCGTCTTCGGCGATAAGAATCTGGCCTTCCCCAAGGTCGGGTTCGGCGCCAAGTCGGCGCTTCTCTATGCGCGCCAATACGAGCGCAAGACATCGCGAGACGTCGACGAAAGCGCCGTTCGGTCATTCCGGCAGCGCCGGGTTCTCTCGACAAAGACCATCGCGCTCCACGATTACGACGAGACGGTGCCTTCTGTCGTGTCCGTCGATAAGCAGGTCGGACAAGGCAGCGGTTTCTTGGGCAAAGCCTCGCGCTTCGGCGGGCATTTTGCGAACGAAGCAGAAGCGGCCACGCTGGCCCGGATCCGTGCCGAGCAGATCTGCGCCGGCCAGACAATGTACATCGCCCACAGCGACGCACCGGAGCTGCGAGCTGGCGTGATCTTCGAACTGCAGGGCCATCCCCGTTTCGATGGTGAATATCTCGTCATCGCCGCGGATCACTCGGCCTATCGCCCGGCACCGACCGGATTCCGCGCGTTCGCTCAGGATGGGCGAGCCTACCAGAACATGGTCCATTGCATCCGCTCGGACGTGCCTTATCGACCGGTTGTGATGACGCCTGTGCCTCTGGGCGTCGGCCTCCACACCGCCACAGTCGATGGAGAAGCTTGGAACGGGCGGGCCGAGATCGACGACCATGGCCGCTACAAGGTGCAGTTGGCATTCGCCGAAGAACTGGCAAAAGGACGTGGCAGCGACTACGTGCGCAAGCTCGAACCTTATGTAGGTCCGAATCAAACCGGCTTGCATTGTCCGTTAGTCCCCGGAACTGAAGTTCTGGTCGGCTACTTGAACGGCGATATTGATCGGCCAGTCGTGATCGGGGCGGTCCACAACCCTGATATGATGGCAGGAGTGACTTCGGAAGCGCCTTTGTTCAATCGCCTCAAGTCGCAATCTGGCGCCACGATCGAGATTTACGACGGACCTGCATGATTTCTTCACCTCATGGCGGCTTATGACCGCTTGGCGACCAGCGACTCACGAGATCGACCCGGTATTGGAAGCGATCGCCAATGCGGCACGCGCGACCATCCTGCCGGCAGTGTCGATCAACATACCCTCGCCATCGACCGACGGCATTCGTTCGCAACGGCTTCGTGACGGGCGGGAATTGCGTCTCAAATTATCCACGCGCTGTCCCGATCAGAAACAACGTGGTCCTCGCACGGTGATCGTCTACGCGTTGCTGGGCAATGCAGTTGTCGATAACCGCATAGGATACCAGGTGAGGGGACAGGCTGTACTCGATGTTGCCACGCGTGCCTTTCTAGATATCGACTGTCAATTAGAACAGGTCGCCCCTGTCATGCCGTGACGGATTGCTGTCTTGATTGCGACGACGTCTTCGCGTGATGGTTGCCGGTGCCTGGAGACCTGCCCAGCCCCAATTGACTATCACGTCTGGTAGGCCCGAAAATCAGGTGTCGGTTGCACACGGCTCTTGGCACGGATGTTGCGAGGGTCATCGGGCAAGTATGTGCCGGGTATGCCAGAGACCGGGGAGACGAACGTGTCACTTGAAGCCTACATGACAATCAAGGGAAAGAAGCAGGGCGACATCTCCAAGGATGCGTCCAAGCTGGACAGCATCGGGCAGGTCGCCAAGGGGGCCTCTGATAAGCAAGGGAAGATCACCGTGGTCGCCTTCACCAGCGGCGTCGTCGTTCCGCGCGACACGACGAGCGGTGTCGCCACAGGCTCTCGCAACCACCAGCCTGTGCTATTCACGAAATTCTTCGATCGGGCCTCGCCGCTGTTATGGCAGGCGCTGGCCACCAACGAGGTGCTCGAAAACGTGGTCTGCGAGTTCTACCGCACCGATCCAGGGGGCATGCCGCAGCCGCAGAACTTTTTCAAAATAACCTGGAAGAACGCGACATTAGTCGAGGGCAAGGCTTATGTGCCGCTGACAATCAATCCCCAGAACAACTTCTTTCAGAATATGGAAGACTGGTCGTTCACCTACAAAGAAGTGAAATGGGAGCACGTTCCCGGCAGCACCAGCGGCGAGGATAAATGGTGAGAACGCCGCGACGTTCGCGGTGTCGCCGTTTTGCGGCGCCGACGCGCTATGCTCGCCGCCAAACCAAGAACGGAAATGTTGTCGCAAGCACCGGCCGGGAAATGGTGGATGCAGGGCGTACATTCGAGGCGTCGCAGAGCCCCCGGTTGGCTATGCCGGGTCTGCTTGATGACAGTGTGTAAACAGTGCTTGCTCAACAGATGTTATAGGCGGCTAGCATTGGCTACCATTGCTGATTGTTGCATTGAGGCTGAACCGATTGAGCAAAGCCGGCTCATATGCCTGCTGATCAGACAAATTGTCCGACGTACAACGTAGACAGGCGACAGAGATACACCGGTTCCATAGACGGTTTTGGGCGTCTCGATGTACCAAATCGGCTCGTTTTCGGACCGAATATCGCGCGTGTAGCCGAACAGGGTCCCACAATCGTACTGTTGATTCTACGTCATGGGTCGTGATTGACGGACATGAAGCAGCGATATTGGCGTCCGACCAGGTTCAGCGGTCGAGACAAGAAATCATCGCCGCCGTCGAACGGAAGGCTGAAGTCGGACCGTACGAAGCCTCTTACGCCGCAAGCCGATACGAGCTTGTAGGTCCGGCGAAGCGTCTCGTTGCCCGTGAACTCGAGGCGCGGTAAAATGGCGCATTGGAGCGGCGTTGCCGAGCTTAAGAGGCGGATCAAGGAGCTGCGTGCCGCATCGCCGGAAAGTCCAAAGATCGACCGCGCCCTGCTGCTGCAACTTGCGATGATCTGCCGCGGGTTCGGAATGCACCGTCAACGGACACACGCACCAAACAGCGGCTGGTTCACATCGTGGTTCGGGAGATTGTTTGCCGTCACCCTAAGAGACGCTCGTCGATGTCCAGGCTCGTCGGATTCACCCGAATCCGCAACGCCGCCGCCCAGTCCGTGCTGGCGCATTTGTTCCGTCCGCAATGAGGCGCCGTAACAGCGCGGACTTGGCGCCCTGGTTGACAGCAAGAGTCGGGAATTCTGTCGCGATGTCGGCGGCGAAATGACGCGAGACGGAACCATCTGCTCCAGTCTCAACCGCGATGTAATACATCGCTCGTACGAAGCCTACGGCATCGATGCCGCTTCGCTAACCTGTCGTAGGAGCGGTGACTGCCTTGGCCCTCACTCAAATTTCGGCAGACGAGCGACACACATTGTCCTATGTCCTCTCTGCAGAGATCGCAGCCAGCCTTCGCTCAATGATTCCTTAAAGCTCCTTCTCGCCTCGAATGCTCGTGAAGGAATCAGAAGTGATTCTTTCGGCTCAAGCCGATCAGCAGACACAGATAGATATGGGTAATAGAAGAAAAGCTTTAGGGACGATTTGCAGTCCAGACGAGCTGTTCAGCCGCCCTTAAGCTGCGGTATGAGAATAACGTTGACGCCTAGCGGATTGTTGAGTGTCACCTCCCTTGTCCCCGCAGCCAACTGCGCCATGTAGGAATGACCGTGGATGTAAAGACTTGTCGTTGCCTGGAATGGCCTTGGGAACGCGGCCATTCTATTCAGGACGCCAAGCAGGACGTCCGGGGCCGCTTGGGGACCATGGTTCCAGCCCGGGCCTACTATGTTCGTGAAATCATCATCTAATCTCCTAGTCGTCACATCGGACGCCCGACGTGACAACTGCCGCGACAGGTCCAAATGACTCGACCCGCCGGCTAACGTCCCATCGACCTTCCCTTTCGAGCCGCTAGGCTCGTCCACATCCCGCGGACCGAACCGGCACGCGAGTTTCTCAGTCGGAGTGTTTTTCAACTCCGTAACGAAGTCCTCGCTCCATCGCGCGATGGGATATGCTTTTAGTCTCGCCATCATGTCGCGCCAGCGCGAAATGCGCTCGCCAGGCGACATCGAAATTGCCGTCGAAATCTTGTCTGCTATGTCGTCGATGTTGTTTGGATCGACGAGCAGCGCCTGCTCCAGCTCTTTGGCAGCGCCAGCAAATTTAGACAAGATCAGCACGCCGGGATCTTTCGGATCTTGCGCCGCGACATATTCTTTCGCCACCAGATTCATGCCATCACGCAACGGCGTTACCAATGCAACCTTCGCTGCGCGGTACAGACTCGCAAGTGCGGCTTGGCTGAAGCCCTCTTTGACATAGCTAACCGGAATCCAGTTGTCCTTACGATGGCGGCTGTTGATGTCGCAGACGAGATCCGAGACATCCCTCTGCAACTTCTCATAGATCGGATTCCCGATGCGGGACGGAATCGCGATCTGCAATAGCGAGATCCTCCGCTTCAGATCGGGCTTTTGGGTCCATAGGCGATCTAAAGCATGTAGGCGTTCTTCGATACCCTTGGAGTAATCGATCCGGTCGACGCCGATTGCTATCGTTTCACTGTTGAGGCCGCGCCGTATGTAAGAGATCAAAGGCTCCGAGACGGCGTCCGCGCTCCATTGCGTGAACGTGTCCACATCGATGCCTATCGGAAACACTCGGCATCGGGTTTGGCGATGACCACAGGTCGCAACATAGCCCTTGATGTTTACCATGGGATCGGTGCCGAGATACTCGAGAAAGTTGGTCCGGTCCTCCTCGGTCTGAAAGCCGATCAGGTCGTAATCCAACATCGCTCCGATCAGTTCGTCATGATGGCGCACACTCTCCATTATAGCGGGCGGCGGCCATGGCGTGTGCAGGAAAAAACCGATGGGCTTTTTGATGTCGAGCTTGCGCAGCTCCTTGCCGAGAGCAAGGAAATGATAATCATGTACCCAGAACGCCGTCGCCTCTCTGATCCGGTCCAGTTCTTGCGCCATGATGGCGTTGATCTTGCGATAACTGTCGTAATTCCCCTCCGAGGAGCCAACCAAGTCTGCGCGCCAATGCAAGGCCGGCCATAGTGCCGAATTGGCAAAACCGTCGTAGTAGCGGCGATAATCCTCGGCGGGCACATCCAGCCTTACAAGCTTGCCTCCGCCGTGCGTCTCGCTAGGCGGCTCCTTGTCATGACCATCGTCCAATTGGCCCGAGAACCCCACCCAGATTGCTCCGGATCTGTGCACCACGGGGAGCAGCGCCGCTGCAAGACCGCCTATCTTGGGTTCATTGGCATCGCCGCTGGCAACCCGGTTCGACACGACGACGAGGGTCACAAGTCATCCTTTTGCGTCTGAGCTACCGTTACCCTTCCGTTCAATAAATATGGCTTGATCATCGTCTCAAGAAAGATGAACCAAAATGACGCACGCGCTCAGGCATTCGGTCTTGCTACTTGGATCCCGCGGCCCATTCGGTAAGCTTGATCGCTTGCGATCCGCGGCCTGATACCCGACCGACATCGACGATTTGCCTTCCTCGACTGCGACCAAACACAGCGCGTCGGCTCGAATGACGGGCGGGCCACGCAATGTAGTGATTCCGGCTCCCAGTGCACCAACAGCTTCCTCTCTAGGCAGATTTCCAACGACAGTGAAGTGCTTGGTTTTCTGCAAACCGGAGCGCTTGTCCTTTTCGGCAATCGCCGCAAGCCCCGACGCAGTCTTCCATCTGGTCGCGCGAGCGGGTTCCGAGCCGGTGAGGGCGCCACAGAAGCAAGTCGCCGCTTTCTTGATCAAACTCCTGCAGTTCGGATCGGCCATCTACGCCCGCTCTGCTGACTTGGGCTACCCACCTGATTTGGCAGGTGACACAAAGACGCGTCCGCATGGGCGGACCGAAAGTCCGTCATGTTTGAGAAATATAGCAAGGAAGCGACAATTGTCTCGGCGGGTCTCATGCCCATTCTTGTAAAGCCACGCACGTTGGGTCTTTGACGAAATGCGAGCGCCGTCCGCCAGGGGCGAGCCTCATCATTTCCGTTTTCGCGATGTTCGACCTGGCCAACCCGGGCGCGGACCATCTGGAAGGCGAGCAGGATCTCTGGATTATGGCGGCGAAGGAGCTTCCGCCCGGCACCCCTCTCGACATCGGCATGCCCAAGCCGCAAGCGGAAGTGCTCATCGGCGGACATGCCGCGGCACCAGAGGGGCGGCCTACCGAGCGCATGATGTTGGGCTGGACTTTCGGGTCGATGCAGAAGCACCTTCTGGTGACGGGCGACCGCTATTGGCAGATGGCAGCCTCCGGCTGGCGACCGACAGCCGTGCAACCGTTCCGTCAAATACCGCTAACGCGCCAACGCGCGTTTGGCGGGCCCGGCTACTGGCAACCGACTCGAGCGACTTGATCGGGATGAAAGTATCACGTCTAATAGACATGCGCTTTTGGACGATGGTGACATCTGCATTTGGCAGAGCAGTCGAGCAATGGACCAGGGCCGCTCATTATCCAACAAGAGACAAAGCCTCGGTCAAAGGCTGCGCTCTCCGGGGTGACCGCGGCACCGTCATGGCCAACTTCCTGTTCTTAGAGCGCGACCGAAATCGTTCTTGAAGTGGCAACATGCGGTCACGTCCCGCGTGATCATTGCTGGAACGAACCGTCTTTTTCATCCTATCGGATTTGATGGCCAGCTTCTCAGAAAGCATGCGTCGCGATGAGATCGGACGTAATTCGCGTTGCGGCTCAGACTGCCTCGATAGCGGCGCTCGCTAATGCACGACTCCTTACGGCGTCAACTCTGCTTCGAGAGATATCTGCCGCCGTAATACTCTCGCGAGGCCTTCCGACACACCGTCTCGTAGAACTCATCCGCGTCTTCGATGGTGTAACCAGCACCAGCGAAGCAGCCACGTGCCGTCTCGTGGAGCGTATGCCGTATTGACGTCGTGTCTTCGTAGACAGCGTTCAGACACGCGACGATGACTATAACGTCCTCTTTTGAGAGGCGTGGCTGTCCACTCATCAAGCGCGCGTGATTGATGCAGGCAACGGCATTGGCGCACGTGAAGGAGTCACCCAACCCCGAGCAATCTTCGAATCCATTGCCTTGCTCGTTCAACTTGACGTGCGCGATGGGCAGATATTTCATGTCATCGATGTCCGGGTGGTTAAAGTCCTGGCCTGTCGCGCGATCATGACCCGCTCGCCATTTCTGAAACCAGATGTCGAGTTGGTGGAGTCCTGGCCCAACCCAGCTTTTGTTGCGTTTGAGCAGATTCTTATTTGGATCCTCGAACATAAGAGTCGCATCGAGCCTGTCGGTTTCCGCCCGTGACAGCCAGCCGTGCTCGCGCAATGTCTGCATCACGACGTTCTCAGCGTGGCCCCAATGCGCATCCGCAGCGTACACCTGCCTGAAGTTCAGGATGGTCTGCCCAGCCGCGAACTGGGCCTCCTCTCCGAGGCCGCGGTGCTTGTCGAGCAGTGGCTCCAGCCTCTCGATGCATCGCTTGAAAGTTAGTCCCTTCTCGCCTTGGAAGGCGTCCCGAAAGTGCTGCACGCCCTTGTTCACGAAGGGCTGAGTGACCGATCGCGAGGTGTAGCCGTAAGCGCCAGTTTCCTCGTTAAGCACGCCTGTCAATGCGTACTTGTTCTGTCTGTCATATAAGGGACTGTTCGTCAGGTCCGGATCCTTCGGCACCTTCGGCGGTTTATACTTGGCCACGCACTCGTCCTTGACAAGATGGCCCTTCATGCAACTCAGGTTCAGAAGTAGCGAAGCGTGCGCCGGCATGCAATCGACCAGGCGCGCAACGTGCACGTAAGTCGCCGCCCGGTAGTCGATCATCGTTACGAACAGGTTGATACCGCAGGTGCGGATTGGGTTGAGGGGACGTTCATTGAAACGCCGAGTGTCAGGGTCGGCGGCGTGATACGATGTATAATACTCCCTCGCCTTCGCCAGAGCCAACCTGAGCCGTTCGTTACTGGTGAAGCCCTTCTTCCCGTCGTGCAGTGACGTGGTCGAAAGGAAGAAGTCGTTTGCGACCTCATTATAGGCGTAGCCCGCGCCCGCAAGGCACAATCCGCATTTCACTGCGCGCGCAAAGCTTGGCCCGCTCCCCCTTTCGCCTCCACTATTCGTTCCCTTCCCGACCTGTCGCAATGCAGCGTTCCCCGAAGCTGGAGTTGACCCGCCCTGGGCAAAGAGCCGAGGAAGTGAATGCCCCTCTCCATTAAGCGCAGTCATCGCATTCGCGGCCTCAGCCTGTCCGCTGACCATTTGCCAAACTTGGGAGCGAAGCGTAGCAAGTGAATGGCCCGCTTGGTGAGACGCACTGAGTGTACTTGGGGCCTCTGCCTGGCCGCCAACGATCCGCCAAACCCGGGAACGAAGAGAAGCAAGCGAAATTTCGTGGAACGCGGTCATCGTACTCAAGGCCTCACGCCGTCCATGAACGATCCGCCGGTTGAGTCTCGGACGGAGCGAAGGCTGGTCTTCCCAATTCGCATCTCATGTTGGTGAATCACTGACCGTGACGCAGGCTCACCGGTACGATCCCAGCGCCCTGCGGCTATATGCGCTCGATATTGTGTCCGAACAGATCGACCTGATCGTACGCGAGATCTCAAGCTACCAAACAAATGGGTGTATATTCGCCGCGTATCTATGTTGTGCGTTGGACAATTCGTCGGACCGCAGACCTCCTGTTCGAGCACCTCGTTGGCAGCAGCGGCGAGCCCCGATCGAAGAACTTGGCGAAGAGCACCGGCTCGTGGTTGCGCGCGCGCCCGTGGCAACACCACTCGTCATGTCACGCGGAACGACAATGTCGCTGGTGAAGGCAATTCTTTCCTCGCTTAGCGGAGCCACCTTTGGCAACCTGCCCGTTGCCGTCCGGCTCGAAGGCATCCTTGGATATATCGCCCTGCTTCTTCCCCTTGATTGTCATATAGGCTTCAAGTGACACTTTCGTCTCCCAGTTTCTGGCATACACGCTCAGGCATTCGGTCTTGCTACTTGGATCGCGCGGCCCATTCGGTAAGCTTGATCGCTTGCGATCCGCGGCTTGATACCCGACCGACATCGACGATTTGCCTTGCTCGACTGCGACCAAACACAGCGCGTCGGCTCGAATGATGGGCGGGCCACACAACGTAGTGATTCCGGCTCCCAGTGCACCAACAGCTTCGTCTCCAGAGGGCAGATTTATAACGACAGCGAAGCGCTTGGTTTTTCTGCAAACCGGAGCGCTTGTCCTTTTCGGCAATCGCCGCAAACCCTCGACGCAGTCTTCCATCTGGTCGCGCGAGCGGGTTCCGAGCCGGTGAGGGCGCCACAGAAGCAAGTCGCGGCTTTCTTGATCAAACTCCTGCAGTTCGGATCGGCCATCTACGCCCGCTCTGCTGACTTGGGCTACCCACCTGATTTGGCAGGTGACACAAAGACGCGTCCGCATGGGCGGACCGAAAGTCCGTCACGTTTGAGAAATATAGCTAGAAAGCGACAATTGTCTCGGCGGGTCTCATGCCCATTCTTGTAAAGCCACGCACATTGGGTCTTTTGACGAAATGCGAGCGCCGTCCGGCAGGGGCGAGCCTCATCATTTCCGTTTTCGCGATGTTCGACCTGGCCAACCCGGGCGCGGACTATCTGGAAAGCGAGCAGGATCTCTGGATTATGGCGGCGAAGGAGCTTCCGCCCGGCAACCCTCTCGACATCGGCATGCCCAAGCCGCAAGCGGAAGTGCTCATCGGAGGACATGCCGCGGCGCCAGAGGGGCGGCCGACCGAGCGCATGATGTTGGGCTGGACCGTCGGGTCGATGCAGAAGCACCTCCTGGTGACGGGCGACCGCTATTGGCAGATGGCAGCCTCCGGCTGGCGACCGACAGCCGTACAACCGTTCCATCAAATACCGCTAACGCGCCAACGCGCGTTTGGCGGGCCCGGCTACGCTGCGAACCGACTCGGCGCCGGCCATGAGGCTCTCCGCCGCAGCATGGCCGGCGAATTGGTGGCCCTGCCCAACCTCGAAAGCCCCGAGCATGCGATTCAGTTCATTGACACAAGCGCACCGCCTGCAACGTTCGGACCAATGGCGCTTGATGATAGGGAGCGTCTGCAATACGCGGGAACCTATGACGCTGCGTGGCTGAAATCGGTCGCGCCGGGCCTGGCGACCGACGCTGATCCGCGCCTTTTTCTATTCGCTCCACCAGACCAGCGCATAACCGGCTTTATTTGCGGCGGAGAACCCTATGCGCTGCAGAACTTCTCGGCAGAGCATCCGATGATTGAAGGTCGTCTGCCGGCCTTTCGCGTGCGCTGCTTCATCGGCTGGAGCGATGCGGCGCGGGGCGTCACGGAACTGCAGACGCGCATCGATACCTTATGGCTGTTCGCGGGCGCCCGCCGCGGCATCATGATCTACCGCACCTCGATCGCCATGCAGGAATTGGACGGCGGTGACGTTGGCGACATTATGGTCGCCTACGAGCGACAAAGCGAGCCCGCGCGTCCGTTAGATCATTATCTGACCGTCCGGCAGTTGCGGCTCGCCCCGAAGACGGCCGCACGCTATGCCTTTTCGGAACATCAACTCACCCCTGGGCCTTCGGTTGCCGAACGCGAGCGCCGCGCAACGCGGCGGCGCCAACTGGCCGAACAGCGTACAGAGCGGAAGATGGCTTCCATGCGCTGGGCGCTCGATCGGGAACTCGCGCGAATTGACCTTCCGGCTTCGCTGCGCCCCGGGATCGAGATACCATCCATCGAACCCTCGAGTATTCCGGAACTGTTGCCCGAAGAACTCGAGAGCGGCGAGATCGAATTGGCCGAGATCCTCGACGCGTTGGAGAAAGTACAGGAGAAGGCGCAATCCGACATCGACAAGCTCGCAGCTCAATACGAACCCGCACGCGCAGACGATGGAAAGATTGCCGACGGAAACGCCGCATCGAACAGTATCGACGCCTTGCTCGCCGCGATCTCTTCCACGGACGCTGCGCCGTCGACAGACGCAAGCCTAGAGGAAGATCTGCCACCGCCGGTGGACATTGATCCGGCCCTTCTAAGCGATATCAAAGATAGGCTCACGCGCGCTAGGAACTGGCGCGGCAACCTCGTCGGCGCGGTACAGCAGCCGCTCGACGAGCAAAAGCAACTCCAGATTGCGCATGCTCGTTTCTTTAACCTGGCGGCTGGACGGCCGCTGGAGCCGATACGCAACGCCATAGCGGACGACGCCTTTTCACTTCCCAATATTCCGACGTTGGTCCTGCCGGAAGAAGCGCGCAGCGTCGCCCGGGAGGCGCCGCCGCGCCTGTCGATTGACGAGATACTGGCGCAGATCGAGAGCGCCGGTACACCGTCTGACGCCGCAGCACGTCTGCGGACCGGCTTCGCTGATGCAGAAGCGGCGCTAAAAAAGGTCCTTCCTTCATTAGCCGCCGATGAGCGTCCGCCATTCGAGGCCTTGAGTGCAACCCGTCATTCGGCAACCGCCGATGGACCCGAAGCAGCGATCGCCGCGGCCAAAACGGAATCCACCAAAGCACTGACTACCCTGCGGACCGAGATCGACCAAGCGGAAGGTCTGTTGGCAGCCGGCATGGCCGCGGCCAGGCTTGCCTCACCCAAGCCGCTCCGACCAGAAACCATGCTGGCGCCAGCTGTCGCGCGGGCGCTGGGGGATCTGGTGGAAGAGGAATTTCGGCGCGGCGGCACGATTGCCGGACGCGATCTGGCCGGCGCCGACCTCTCCGGGCGACGATTCACGAACGCGGACTTCTCCGGTGCCTTTCTCGAACGCGCGAAACTAAACGGGACCAATCTCACCGGCGCCAAACTCATGAAAGCCACACTGTCAGGCGCGGCGCTCATCAACGCTGATTTAAGCACGACCGATCTGACCGAAGCCAATCTTGGTGAAGCCGACTGCCGCGGAACGCGTTTCGCGGGGAGCCTGCTTGTGCGCAGCAATCTTCTCGGCGCGCGCATGGCGGGCGCTTCCTTCGACCGAGCGCGCCTTATCGAGCTGCAAATCTTGCGGGTGCCGTTGATCGGCGCAACCTTCCGCTCTGCACAGCTAGATCAATGCTGCTTTATCCAAGCCACCCTCGATAATACGGCCTGGGGGGACGCCATCCTCAGGCAGGCACAATTCATGGATTTATCGCTATCCAGTGCGAGCTTTGCTAACGCGCGAGTCGAGAAAACCTGCTTTCTCAGGGTGGCAGCGCCCCAACTCGATCTCAGCAGATCGCAATTAGACCAAGTTAGCTTCACCGGCGACATCGATCTGCGCGACGCCGACTTCGGCCGCAGCAGCGCCGAGGCGCTTTCCTTTCAGGCAGCCGACCTCAGCGGCAGCGACTTCACCCTGGCCCGAATAAACGGTGTCTATTTTGGTAAGTCGACTCTCGCACGCGCCTCCTTCCGAATGACATCGCTGAAACGTGCGGTCTTCACTGGCAACAATCTGCGCGGCGCCGACTTCTATGCCGCCAACCTGCTCGAGGCACATCTCAATCAGACCGACCTGACCGGTGCCAACCTGCGCCATGCAAATCTCTATGGTGCCGACCTGATGGGCTCTGCTTTAGTCGCTGCGGATTTGAGCAACGCCAATATCGATCGCACCGTTATGATGGTCCCGCGTGATGCCAGTTGATCTGCTATTGCAGTCGATCGCCCATGGCTTCCCCGTACGCGACGCTCACGTCGATGGCCAGATGCTATCTGAACTGCATCTAAATGATGGCGTTGTGCTGAGTTCCTCCTTCCGCCACAGCAGCTTCTCGGGCGCCTCCCTGACTGGCATGATGTTTCAAGACTGCGACTTCAACGGTGCTTCCTTCGCCGACGCTCGCTTCGAAAAATGCACGTTCGTTGGTTGCCGTGCTGCCGGATCCGACTGGCGACGAGCAGGCTTCACCCAGTCGACGTTCATGTCATCTGATTTGAGCCATAGCGACTTCAGCGAGACACGGTTTACCCAGACGACAGCGATGCGTTGCATCTTGTCCCACACCGTCCTGCGCAGCGCGATTCTATCTCAAAGCGCTATCATGGATTGCGGGCTTGCCGAGATCGTGCTCGACAATGCCACGCTTACGAACGCCGCCATCACGCAAGCCGATTTGCGTAGTGCGCGGGTCACCGGAATGCGTTGCGACACGATCGTTTTCTCGGAATGCGATCTGTCGGAGCGAGATCTCACGGGGCTGATGCTTGCCCGAGCGAACCTGAGCGGCGCCAAGCTCAACCGCACAAACCTGTCCGGCGTCGACCTCTCCGGCTCAATTTTGACGGGTGCGAGCCTCGTGGGTGCCGACCTCTCCAACACGACCGCCCCGAACGCACTGTTTGTTAGGGCTGACCTGCGAGCGACCCAGCTGCGTAATGCCAATTTGACGCAGTGCGTTTTCACGGAGGCGCGCCTCGACGGCTGCGATCTCTCGGGCGCACAACTGGGGATGGCCGTTTTCACGGGTGCATCGGCCAGGTTCGTTTCATTTGCCGGTGCCGACATGTCCTACGCGCTGATGCATCATGCCAAGGTCGATGGCAGCGACTTTTCCGGCTCGCGCTTTCTGCGCACTGACTTTCACTGCGCGTCGACCGGCGGCCGTCTGTTCGTGCCCCAGCAAGGCAGCGCACTGCATACCGTACCTGAACGCGCTATCGCCGAACTCTACGATGCGAGCCGCATCGTTCCGTTCAACGGAGGGTGCTAAACGATGACCTTTGTCAATGCAAGTGGTCCGATGTCGGCGCAAGATTACGGCTTTCCCGACGTCTGCAACACACCATTCGGCCCTGTCGTCGTGCCGACCCCCTATCCGAACATCGCGACGAACACGGCGGCCATTCCCACGCAGTCTCGTTGTCTCATCATGTGCATGCCTGCGCACAACATGACGACCGAGCGTGCCGTATCGTACGGCGACAATGCGGGTTTGGCCCTCGGCGTCATCTCTGGCCTTGTCATGGGGCCTGGGCGCGCCAAGGCCGGATCCGACAATTTGTCAATCGGCGGGTCCCCAGCAACCAAAATGGGGATGCCGACTAAACAGAATGGAGTCAATCCGAACGCATTCGGTGTTTCACTATCGCCCTCTCAAACCCGCTTGATGGCGCAGCGCTAAGGCGCCGACAATCCTACGATTAGGGAGCCTATGATGCCAAATGCCTACACGCGACTGTTCGTTCCAGAAACACCAATCTCTCCCATGACGAAATCGACGTATCTGCGCCTCGGTTCTTATTCGGAGGAGGAGGCAAATATCGTCACAAAACTGACGACGACTGTCGACCAGGGCCTTGCTGGAACGAGTCAGTATGAAAGCGACAACACCGGCATACTTGCCTTCACCAATACGGACTTTCAGGCAAACGTCGAAGGTGCCGCATTGATGAAAATCGGTCGCGGTCAGACCACGGAGGTCATGAACGGCAACTCCCAACATAAGGTCTCGGAAGGTACTTATGATATCTCCGCCGAGAAGGGCATATCAATCACGGCTGGCGCTAACGGGACGCCCGCCGACATCACGCTCACGGCCTCGAACCGCGTCAAGTTAATCAACAAAGGCAACAAGTCGGAAACTACCACCGGTGACGTGGAAAAGCAGACGATGGGCAACACCAGGGAGCTCTTCCTAGGCACCAAATTCACTTGCATGAGTGGCGCAGCTACCAAGCTGACGATGGCCCGCAAAGTATCCATTTTTCTCGGAGAAGCGTTCACGTACAAAGTCTCCCGCGAATGTTCCGTCAATCTCAGTGATTTCAATTCGATAACGGTCGGCAACAGACTTGATATTGTCCAAGGAAACGACGTCAAGCAAGTGATCGGAAACTCGACCAAATCTGTCTTCGGACCCGACTTCAAGTCGGCCGATAGTGATACCAAGATTCTCAGAAGAAGCGATTTCAAGCTCGCGCCAGTTGAGGATTTGAAGATGGTCGGCCGCGAGGGCAAGGTCAGCAAGACCAGCGTGTCCGTCACAGAAGAAGAATTGAGGAAAGGGAAGTTGAATACTGAACAGTACGAGGTTGTGAACCGAACAGCGGAGATCGTGTCCAGCACGGGCAAGGACGAAGTCATACAAAAGAAGTCGATAAATTTCATGTAGCCGACTGGAGAGCGGGAATGACGATGACAATCCGCGTCACAAACAGCGACAGGTTGGCGACGGCCGCGCGCATGCTGGAACCTGGACATCACACAGCCTGGGTAGTGTCAGTCAGTGATGACGGCAGTGTGATGGAGGTCGAAGTCGCTGGCGCTCGTCACACGGCGACGGTGGCTGTGGGCTGCCTGATCCGGCCTATACCACGGGACAAAGTGCTGCTCTTCGCCAACGTGGAGCAAGCCTTCGTCGTGACCGTGCTCGAGCGGGCGGCTTGCAATGATGGCATGCTCGGCTTACCAGGATGCCGCAACATATCGATTGCCGGCGAGACCATCACCATCGCCGCGCGCCAGCGGATATCCTTTCGCGCTGATAGTATCGATCTGCACGCTAAGTTGTTTGCCGTGCTCGCGAACAAAGGCACCTGGATCGGCAAGCTCTACACGTTAATCGCGGACCGTGTCCAATGCTCGGCGCGGACCCAGGAAGCGAGCGCCGAGTTGCTTACGGTGAAGGCGGGTGAACGTGTCTCAGTGATCGAGCGTATCGACTCATTGCAGACTGAAACCCACGTTATCAGAGTCACCGGCATTGCCTCCGAGACAGCCCACAGCAAAGTCATCACGGTGAGCGAGGATCTCCGCCTCGACGGCAAACGCGTGACGGTGGCATAATGCGCATTCCGACCACTGGCATGGCCGGCCCGACCCGACAAGACCGGCTCAGGATGGCGCAGGAGTTTATTGCAACCGGCCGTCTCGAGGAAGCGGACGCGCTGTTGGAGCAGGTCGTCGTCACAAGCGATCCAGATACGCTCAGTGCAAAAGCTGCACTAGCGCTCGCACGGCAACGCACGGAATTGGCATTCGAGCTGCTGGCGGAGGCGGCGACCGGTCATCCCGATCACGCTGGGCTTGCTACTAACCTCGGGATCGCCCATGAGATGCTCGGCAGGTTTGACGAGGCAGTTATTTGCCTCAAACGCGCAGCGGCGCTCGCCCCACGCAGCCAGGAGATCAAGCTCACGCTGGCTCATGCGCTGGAGAGCCGCGGTGACGTTGCGGAAGCCCGCGCGATTACAAAGGCTGTTGTCCAAGACGAGCCGGGCAATGCGCGCGCCCTCCTTCAGCTCGGCACACTCGATATCGGCTTGCGCGATTACTCGTCGGCCGAGATCGCCCTGTTTCGTGCCCTGGAGCTTGTTCCCAACGATCCCGATACGCTGCGCAATTTGTCGGTGCTCTTGTTTGAACGCGGCTGCTGCGAGCAGGCGCTCAATGTTGCTGAACACGCGTATCTGCGTGCGCCGCTCGACACGGCCGGGCTCTCGCATCTGGCTTATTGCCGTGCCGCGATGGGACTTTGGGCGGAAGCGGAAGCAACCTGCAGGAGATTGATCGCCTATGCACCGACCCATCTTGGCGCGCGCGAAATCCTTGCCCGCGTCATGATTGCCAATGGCGAGGAGGAGCGCGCAATTGCGGAGCTCACAACGTTCGTACGAGCGCACAAATCGCACCCTTCTGCTGCGCTTCTTTTGGCCGATATTTTGCGGTTCGTCGGCCGGTTCGATGAAGCCCTAAGGCTCGCCAGCCACATCTCGCAAACGCAACCTAACGATGAAACGGCTAAATCTCTCGCGACCGCGCTTGAACTGACGCTCGGTCGCTTCCCAAGCCCCGAGCCGGCCGCCTTGGGAGTTGTGATGCGAGTGATCGTGCCACCGAGGACTGGCGCTCTCGAATTCATTGCACTCGCTCGTCTCTTGCGTCGGGCGACGAGCCAGCAAAATGTGCATGTTGTCGCGGAGCCACGTTACCAGGCTCTTCTTAGGAATCTAGCCGAGCAGGCCATTCTCGATGAGCCGAGGCCCGAGCTCTCAACGACCCCGTTGCAATCGTTATTGCGCACTCTGTCGACGGACGCGCGGAACATTGCCGTTGATATTCCCTACCTGCGCCCCGACGCCGAGCTGTCAACGAAATGGCGGGATGCCTTGGCGGCCTTCCCAAGGCCTTGGGTTGGCATCGTGTGGGAGGGCGGCGCTCTCGGCCTATCGATGGAGCAGGTCGCCGCCGTGATTCCTCACTCGGTGACGCCGGTCAGTTTGATGACCGACGCGCGACGGCATGACATGAAGCGATGGAGCCGTCCGATTGATGTTGGTGTGCATATCGAACACCCTGCGGAATGCATTGCAGCGATCGCCAATCTCGACGCTGTGGTCGGGCCCGACAGCTTCGCCGTCCATATTGCCGGAGCGCTCGGCGTTCCAGGTGTAGTCTTTGTTCCGCGCGGTTATCCCTGGTATTGGGCTCAGGCGGATGGCAAGCCCCTGTGGTATCCTTCATTCGAGGTTGTCGTGCAGGAGCGGCTCGGCCATTGGTCAGGCCCGATCGACGATGGTCGGCACCGGCTCGAGAGCCTGCTGCGCATACAAACGATTGACTAGGCGGCAAGCTCTTGCTCTTCGGTGGACTGGGGAAAATGTCGACGAAGGGGTTAACGTGGACGGCGCCTCGAAAATTTGATGCATTCCACCCAAGCCGGTTCAATCCATCGATGGAGAGTGGTGGTTGGCGTACCAACAGCAGCAAGCTGAGAAGCGGAGGCAAGCTGAGCAAGCGGCGCAGCCGCGGTAAGCAGCGCGCCACCGCCCGAGACGATCCGAAAGAAATTACCCGCACGCCTCTTCCGACAACCTGAACTACCTCTACGATCTGTTCGCGAAAGCCGCTGAAAAGTCTGACGCGGCAGCGAATAACCTGAGAGAGCCTACTCTGTCTGCGTAAGTTGGCGAATGATCTCGGGCGTCTGGGACGTATGATTAGAGCGGACCACGCATCCTTGCGCGCTCACGCCGAAAAGTACCTGATTTCATGACCGCCACATGATTGGCACGATGGGCATGTTTCTTCGATTGCGAGAGGGCTGCTGGCTCGATGGTCGGCGTCAAGCCCCTTGCCCCTCTAAGGCAGACGGTGATCTCATCGAAGCTGCCTGTGGTCTGAGTCGGAGAACTACCAGGACTGACGGTGATAAGCTTCGCAATTTTCCAAAACAGTTCATTGAAGACCTGAAGCACCTACCAGGCTGCTAAACAGTGGTTTTGCGAGTTGGTTGGGTGTGATTCCGTGCGCGTGTCTGATTCCTTTGGGCTGGGGATGCGATGCGCCGGGCAGATCAGCGGACGGAAGACATATTCAGCTAGCTGCCGTTGGAGCAGCGCGTTCCAGCGGATCATCGCCTCCGTGCCATCCGCGACTTGGCCTGCGCGGCGCTGAAGGATCTGTCGCGACTTTGCCTGTACGCGCGCCATGGCCGACCGTCGATTCCGCCGGAGCGGCTGTTGCGGGCGCTGCTGCTGCAGGCGTACAGCCCGTTGCCGTTCTCCATCATCAGATGCCCCATGTGGCAGAGCTTGGCCTCGTTGCCAGCGCCCTTGCGAAACAATCGGGCGTCGGGTCGGTCGAAGAATGCGTGTTGTTCTTGCGCTTCTCGCCACGGAAGCCGCGCTCGACATTGCGTCCCTGCCCGCTGCCCGTTTGTTTTTCGCTTCCACTTGGCCAACTTCGCAAGGAACGGTTCCTACCGCTGGACCTGAGCGTCGAGCAGCGACTGGAACGGTCGCGAGCGAGACCTGCTGCTCGGGCGCAGCCCGGATGCGTTCTTCGTTACCTGTGGGGCATCGTCTCGGCGATTGCGGTGCGGCGCTACAACTTCGCGCACGTATACCAGCAGATCGGGCTAAGGCTTCAGGTTGTTCGCGTTCTGCGACCCTCGAAATAAGGGGCGGCATTTCGAAGTACGCCCGAGCGGCTTGCGATCTGGACTCGGCCGCGTTGTACGCGTGTCACTTCGATATCGGCGAGGCGGTCCAGATCCGCCACCACACGTCAATCCCTCGTACGCCGTCATCCCGTTCGCGCACCTTTGATGCAGCGCCGAGACCAGCCTGTTCAACTGATCGCTCTTTTCCTCAGGTCGCCAGTGGCCGTCGACCAGTGCTCTTCGGTGACGAGATTGGGCTCGCGCCAGGCGGTCGAGAGTTGCTCCAGCACGCTCGACTTCTCGGATTTGCTCGAGTGCACCTTGAGACAGTAGTGCCGAGCCCGGTGGCCTGCAACTGACGCCTTCGGGCGCCGCAGTCTTCTGCGCTACGAACAGCACCGTCTTTTCGTGTGCGAGGCAGTTGGCGATACTCTGGACTCTAGCCCGGGCGGGCCGAACAGTACATAGTCCGCGCCGCGCTTGGGGCAACGAAGGTAGCAGATCTGCAAGGAGGCCGAGAGCGGCGCGAACAGTTCGATCGGATCGATGATCTCGCCGATGGTTCGCGCATCGATGAAGCTCGCCCCGGACCCATCGTGGCTGTGGGTCGGCGGTATCGATCGGGTGACGCGCGACGGGATTGGGCTTGAGCAAATCTGTGCGGTCGACGGAATCCTTTCACATCAGGTGCTTGATGAAGGACAGCGTCGCGAGCGTGATCGGTTCGGTGACTTCCCAGCCCTTGATGCTCTCAATGTGGCCGCGGACACCTTCGAGCTGGGCAGGCGGATTGGCTCACTCTGAAATGAGTGGGTTTGAGTTGCGCCGGTGCTCTCCGTTTGTCGGCCGAATTCATTGGCGGGCTGCTGAAAGACGAGCTTTAGAAATGCGGCGGAAGCTGATCTGGATGATCGGGCTTCCAACGATGCTCATGGGCCTGTTCGCCCTCCTGTTGGGTTGCCGTATCGCCAAAACAGTCGCGTCGATGACGGCAGCCATGCGCCAGCTGGGCGACGGCCGTTGCGATGTGGTTCTGCCGGGTAGCGGATCCAGGAAATGGCCTCCACGTTAGACCGTACCGAGTCTGACGTTCTTCGAATGCGGGAGCTTCTCCTTCAACTGCACGATCCAACATGTTGCCTCAGGCAGGTTTAAGCGTGTCGCCGCCGATCTCGCGGTTGCAAGGGCAGAGCTCATGAGTCTGTATCGCATCCAGAACGCGTAGCGTGTCCTTTGGGCTCCGGCCGACATTGAGGCTTGTCGCATAGACATGCTGGATGGTGTTCTCAGGATCGGCGATGAAGGTGTAGCGATGCGCGATGCCATCACACGAGCGCACTCCAAGGCCATCGACCAGTGCGCCATCGGTGTCGGCAAACTGCCAGATCGATAGACGGTGCAGGTCTTTGTGCTCACGCCGCCAGGCGAGCTTGCAGAACTCGTTATCGGTCGAGCCACCAAGTACGACTGCATCGCGATCGGCAAACTCCTTGGACAGGCGGGCAAACTCAGCGATTTCGGTTGGGCAGACGAATGTGAAATCCTTCGGGTAAAAGAAGATGACTTTCCATTTTCCTGGAAAGCTCCTCTCAGTCAGCGTCTCGAAGGCGCTCTGCCCGTTCTCCTCTGGCAGGTGAAAGCCGGGCTTCACGCCTGTGATTTCGAACGGCGGCAACTTACTTCCAATTCCAGACATATTGTCCTCACTACAACATCGCGTCACGCGGAACCTGCGTTCGGGGCCTCGCAAAGCAAGCGATATGCCACCCGCTCTGACGGCAAGTACCCACCGTGCCGGTCATGAAACATTCGCCTTTGATGATGGCAGTGTCCTCGAACCCGATCTGCACCGTATGATCTCCTCAGTCGCCTCGGGCTAAGGCCCGGCATTCCCCGTTCCGCGCCCTGTCGCCGGGCGCTCGTAATGGAATCAATGCGCCAGGGCTTTGTCCGGTTTCTGTCAAAGCCCTTGCCGCTGTCGCGTCCGCCACGGCATCCGCTCTCGGACGCCGCGCGATTAGTCCAGCATGCTCAGGCGCTTGACGCACCTGCGAACGAAATGGCACGCCGGTTGCTAAATGGATGCAGCAACAACGAGTGAGGGCTGAGGGCACGCCGACGCCGATGGCGAGCGATGGCCTCCTTCCCGAAACCCGTGTGGCCACGTTTCTGAGAGAGAAACAGCCTCGCGCGTTCGGCGCGAAAAAGTTGGCAATCGGTTGATGGAGAGCAACATGTCTTCGCTGAGACAAATCGCGTTTTATGGCAAGGGTGGTATCGGTAAATCGACGACGTCGCAAAATACGCTGGCGGCCCTTGCTGAGCTAGGCCAAAAGATTCTGATCGTCGGTTGTGATCCCAAAGCAGACTCGACCCGCCTTATCCTGCACGCCAAAGCGCAGGACACCATTCTGAGCCTGGCGGCGAATGCCGGCAGCGTCGAGGATCTCGAAATCGAGGACGTCATCAAGCTCGGCTACAGAGACATTCGGTGCGTCGAGTCCGGCGGCCCGGAGCCGGGAGTCGGGTGCGCCGGAAGAGGCGTGATCACTTCCATTAACTTTCTGGAGGAGAATGGCGCCTATGAGGACATCGACTACGTTTCTTACGACGTGCTCGGCGACGTCGTCTGCGGCGGCTTCGCGATGCCTATCCGCGAGAACAAGGCACAGGAAATCTACATCGTGATGTCCGGCGAGATGATGGCGATGTATGCCGCCAACAACATCTCCAAGGGTATTCTGAAGTATGCGAATTCCGGCGGCGTGCGCCTCGGTGGCCTGATCTGCAACGAGCGGCAGACCGACAAGGAGCTGGAGCTTGCAGATGCTTTGGCCAAGAAGCTCGGCAGCCGGCTGATCTACTTCGTGCCGCGCGACAACGTCGTTCAGCACGCGGAGCTGCGCCGCATGACGGTGTTGGAATACGCGCCAGATTCCAAGCAGGCGGATCACTATCGCAATCTCGCGACCAAGATCCACAATAATGCTGGACAAGGCGCTATCCCGACGCCAATCAGCATGGACGAGCTCGAGGATATGCTCATGGAGCACGGCATCATCAAGCCCGTCGACGAGAGCTTGGTCGGCAAGACCGCCGCCGAGCTCGCCGCTGTTTCGGCATAATTCGTGTTGTCGGCCTTCTCGATCCGGGAGGGCCGACATCGTCCACTCAGATGCTGGGGGACCCTCATGATTGATACACAAAGAAAATTGGCCGATACGTTGTCACATCCTGTATCGGCAGCTCACGTCGCCGAGCAGCGCGATCCAAGTAAGCTCTACGGCCTTCTGACTGGCAGCCATCCAACAGAAGTCGACATCAGCGATAATTACGATTTCGATCGCCATGTGCTCGCTTGCGTTCTCGCCGCATCCGCTATGGATGGGGGCCAACTTCCCGAACGGGCTGGCTTGACTAACCAGGAGCTCAATGCGCTCCTAGTGCAATACTTCCCGTCCAGCCCGGTCAGAAGGTGGACCTGGCGCGAACAGTCCGCGTTAGCGGCTCCTGACGAGACAATTATCGTGCGCGACCTCCTGCTTGCGCAACGTTCCACCCATAGCGAGGTCGGCGGCTGGTTGGCGACGATGATCGCGCGGCGCGCCATGGAGCCAAATCACTTGTGGGAAGATCTCGGTCTGCGGAAGCGGGACGAATTGTCCCGCCTCCTGACGCGCCATTTCGGGCCGCTAGCGGCTCGCAACTCCAAGAAGATGCGCTGGAAGCGCTTCTTCTATCGCGTGCTATGCGAAGATGACGGTCTGGTGATGTGTACTACGCCGGTCTGCACGGAATGCAATGATTTTGATCTTTGCTTCGGCGAGGAGAGCGGGGAGAGCCGGATGGCGGGACGACGGCGTGATCATCTGCGTCGTCTCGATGACTCCGCTGGAAAATTCGACTCACCAACCAAGCGCTGGACCCGCGATTGCTTGGCCGCTCCCACCGCATTGTGATCGCAAGGATTCAGAGCTTGCCGCGATCACTTCGCGGTTGTCCGAGTTGCAGCTATCGGTCACCGACGAGCAAACCGAAACCATCATCGCGCGTCGGCAAGCATGCCATCGAGCACAAAGGGCCGGTTGCGCCGGAACGGTGGTGGCAACCTGGCGCGACATTCACGAGGGCTCGCGTCAACGGCGGGTGATCGGCTGGTCAGCCATGCGCGCCGCGCGATCAGGTTGAAACATTCGGCCGGATGCTTTCTGGGCGCGGATCTAGATGGAGGTTGAGAATGATGACGGACGGTATCCTTTCGCAGTTGAAGAAGGCCTCGGCAGCAGAGGAGTTTTTTGCACTGCTCGGCGTCGAGTACGACGAAAAGATCATCAACGTGGCGCGGCTTCACATCCTGCGTCGCATGGGTCAATATCTTGCGGGCGAGGAGTTGACCGGTGCACCCGATCCTGACATCGCCTTGCGGTGTAAGGCTACGCTTGAGCGCGCCTATGCCGACTTCGTCACGTCCTCCCCGATCGAACAGCGCGTGTTCAAGGTCCTCAAGGATGCGGCAGCGCCACAACCGAACAAGCATCCAGCCTTGGTCCAGCTCGGTTCCTTGGAGTGAATCGAGTTTACATCTCGTGCTCTGGACCGTGACGGTTCGGAGCTGACAGCCTCAGCTTGCAATTCAAACGGAAGTTGCCGTGGCCTCGTGGATCCGCAGCTTTAACACTTACTCCGCTCTCCTTAAGGGCCACTCACGACTGAGCGCTGGTTTGTCCATCCTTTCAGGCTGCTGCCCATGGCGCACCTATCTCCTGCAATGGTACGCCGCCAGCGGGAAGCGCACACTTGGCGAGGAAAGCGCACCAGATTCGGATGACCGTCTTCTGTCGCATTCCGGACACGCCTCGGCACCGTTACCGAATGTTCCGATCCTCGTGAGAGGCCGCCAACCAATATCGTTCCGTAAGAGTCTGTAGTGGCGCCCAATTTTAATCGCCCACGCAATTGGTACGACAATTGCTGACATATGCTCAGCCAGTCTGGAGAAGCGCATGCACATCTTGGTTCGCATCGATTGTGTTTTTGACGTCGCGCAGGTTCGCGCGCGCTGCCTGTCGGCAACATGATGCGTCGCGACGCCAACGCGATGGCCACATATTCGGACCTGGCTGAGCTGAACGCTGGGCGTGATCCGCGCCAAAGGTTCGTCGACGAAATCACCGCCGTTGACCGATCCATAGCCGAGGTTTTCGCCGGGGGGCAGTCCTTGCTCCCCAGCGCCGGTCGCGCGGCGTCGTTGACGGGCGGTTTGACCCCGGCGCTCGTGCCTTCGCCGGGAGTTGCGGACTTGTCGCTGCGATCGGCGAGAGATCGAGCGCATTCGGAGCAATGGATCGCGATTTCATCGGCGAGCACGTGGCGGAGAATGATATCAGCCGAGCCTCTGCCACATCCTCGATCCGTACCAGCTCGGTTGCATCTCGAAGATGAGGGGGACCAATCGATCGGCTCGCGTGATCGGCGCGGAGAACCTGAAACGCGTGATTCCATGGTCGTCGTCGACACATCGAGCAATGTCTGTCTCGGCCCCGCGCTGCTGCCAGGCGGCGCTGATTGAATGGCGGCGGGCACCCGGCCGAACTTTTGACTGAAGCAATCCTCAAGCGCGAATTCAAAGCTGAGGGCGGAGCGCCGCTCCGCTGGCGAGCCGCTACGGAACAACGGATAGGAGTACAGATGATGAGCACCGCCCCCAAAAGCGCAGCGCCGGCCGCGGGTGGTGGTCGCGCAGCGACCAAGAGGGAGCTACCCGAGCGATTTAAGGCGTATAAGCACGTCTGGGTCTTCATCGAGCAGGAACGCGGGGTTGTGCACCCCGTCTCCTGGGAGCTGATGGGTGCCGGCCGCCGGCTCGCCGACAAGCTCAATGTCGACCTTGCCGCGGTTGTCATCGGCCCGGTCGGGGAGACAACGGAGCAGGCAGTCGCCGAATCCTTCTGCTACGGCGCCGACCTCGCCTATATCGTCGCAGACCATCTCTTGGCCGACTATCGCAATGAGTCCTATACCAAGGCCCTGTCAGAGCTGGTCAATACGTACAAGCCGGAAATCCTACTCCTAGGGGCAACTACACTCGGCCGGGATCTCGCCGGCTCAGTGGCCACCACACTGCTCACCGGCCTAACTGCCGATTGCACCGAGCTCGATGTCGATCCCGACGGCTCGCTTGCAGCGACGCGGCCGACGTTTGGCGGTTCACTGTTGTGCACGATCTACACACTCAACTATCGGCCACAGATGGCAACCGTCCGCCCACGCGTGATGCCGACCCCCGAGCGCGTGACGGGCGCCGTCTGGCGCGTCATCTCGCATCCGCTCGGGCTTGTAGAAGAAGATATCGTCACTAAAGTCCTCTCGTTCCTGCCGGACCGCGATTCTAAAAAGTCCAACCTTGCCTATGCGGACGTGGTCGTCGCTGGAGGGCTCGGTCTGGGATCGCCTGAGAACTTCCAACTGGTACAGCAGCTCGCCGACGTGCTTGGCGCCGAATACGGGTGTTCGCGGCCGCTGGTCCAGAAGGGCTGGGTCACCTCGGACCGACAAATCGGCCAGACTGGGAAAACCATTAGGCCAAAGCTTTACATCGCGGCCGGCATTTCCGGGGCGATCCAGCATCGCGTCGGAGTTGAGGGTGGCGACCTCATCGTTGCCATCAATACCGACAAGAACGCCCCGATCTTCGACTTCGCCCATATCGGTATCGTCACCGACGCCATTCGACTGTTGCCGGCATTGACCTCTGCATTCCGCGCGCGGCTGTCGCCGCACTCGCACGACCGCATCGCCGGCTAGGGAGCTTGTTATGATCGATGAAAAATTCGACGCGATCGTCGTCGGTGCTGGCATGGGCGGGAATGCGGCGGCGCTTACCATGGCCCAGCGTGGCCTGAAAGTGCTGCAGCTGGAGCGCGGCGAGTATTCGGGGTCGAAGAACGTGCAAGGGGCCATCCTCTATGCCGATATGCTGGAGAAGCTGATCCCGGATTTCCGCGACGATGCACCGCTTGAGCGGCATCTGGTCGAGCAGCGCTTCTGGATCATGGACGAGCGTTCGCACACGGGGCTTCACTATCGCTCCGATGATTTCAATGAGGAGAAGCCGAACCGCTACACCATCATCCGCGCTCAGTTCGATAAATGGTTCTCGCTCAAGGTCCGCGAGGCTGGCGCCACGGTGTTGTGCGAGACCACCGTGACCGAGCTCCTCCAGGATGCACATGGGCGGGTGGTCGGGGTGCGCACAGACCGCGATGGCGGTGAAATCCATGCAGATGTCGTCGTGCTGGCCGAGGGGGTGAACGGAGTGCTCGGGACGGGTGCGGGGTTAAGAGGGCGGCTGAAGCCGGACAAGGTGGCACTCGCGGTCAAGGAGATGCATTTCCTGTCGCGCGAGACAATCGATGCTCGCTTCAGTCTCAAAGGCGACGAGGGGCTCGTCATCGAAGCTGTCGGAACCATCTCCCGCGGCATGACCGGCATGGGCTTCATCTATTCCAACAAGGAATGCATCTCGCTCGGTATTGGCTGTCTTGTTGCCGACTTCCAGCGTACCGGCGAGACGCCCTACGGCTTGCTCGAGGGTTTCAAGCGTCACCCCTCCGTCGCGCCGCTGATCGAGGGTTCGGAAGTAAAGGAATATTCCGCGCACTTGATCCCCGAAGGTGGGTACAAGGCCATCCCGCAGCTTTGTGGTGAGGGCTGGGTCGTCGTCGGGGACGCCGCCCAGCTCAACAACGCCATCCATCGCGAGGGGTCCAACCTGGCGATGACGTCGGGCCGTATCGCGGCGGAAGCGATCTGTCTTATCAGATCGCGAAATGATCCGATGACGGCGAAAAATCTTTCGCTTTACAAAAAAATGTTGAATGACTCCTTCGTAATCAAGGACCTGAAGAAGTACAAGGATATGCCGGCACTGTTGCATACCCACTCGCAGAACTTCTTTCTCACATATCCGAAGCTCTTCTCGAAGGCGATGCAGGATTACCTGCGCGTCGACGGTACACCAAAGCTCGAGAAAGAGAAGCTGATGCTGAAGTCGTTCATCAAGGCGCGATCGTGGAGTGGACTGTTCAGCGATGCCCTCCGCATTGCCCGGGCCTGGCGCTGATCACGAAGCAAAGACAACGACGATTGACGGAGCCAGAATCAATGCCGAGCGAGCCAGCCCAACGTGTCGAGGACAAACTATTCTACAACCGTTATCTTGTTGATTCCGGCCGCGCCCATATCAAGGTGCGGCCGCACACCACGCCATCGTCGCAGCTGCTATCAATGCTGAAGGCTTGCCCAGCACGGTGCTACGATCTCAACGATAAAGGTCATGTTGAGGTTACAGTCGACGGGTGTCTCGAGTGCGGCACCTGCCGGGTGATCTGCGAAGAAAGCGGTGATATCAAGTGGAGCTACCCACGGGGCGGTTACGGTGTGCTATTCAAGTTTGGTTGAAGCTTCAGGGGAGGGCCTGGCTTTGGCAGGATACGGCGTTGTCGCGATGCAACGAGATGCGCGGGACTCGAGATTTCACCCGGGCACATTCGATCGGGGCAACGGGCAGGCCCTTGCAAGGTGGACAACCGCGGCTTCCCAGCTTCCCCCCATAATTTTCCCGAAGATAGCCAAAGCGAGCGGATCCAAAACAAGGGCGCGACGCATTGTATCGCGGGGATATATCGTCTGCCGGAGAGCATTATGATGATTCGAGTACAAAAGAGCAGGGCAGCCCCTAAGGCGCGGCGAGCAGAGGTAGGCCGTGAGAGTTCGGTTGGCGACATCCAGGCATGCATGGCGGAATTGAGAAGCTTGCCGCGCGACAAGCTCGCGGATGCGGTGTTCATGCTCTCGATGAATGCAAGACGGCAGGGCGAGTTGATCCGACAGGCGATCGAGAAGCGCGCCGAGGTCGACTTGGACTTTGATCCGCCGGCGAATGCGGATTTGGCGACCTATCTCGCCAATGATGCCGTCTCGACCTTACGCCGCCACGTTGTTGACGTTCCGGACTTGCTGAACTTCTTGGTTCAGCAAGCGCCTGACGTCTGCTTCACCGTCCATCGGGAAGAAGCCGTTTTGCTGCTCGCCGCAATCATTCGCGAACAGCGGCTCGAAGGAGTCCTCGAAGGCCTCAGGCTCACCGGGCTTCTGAATGACCCAGCGAAGGATCGTCATGCCGGGATTGGTTTGGAAGCGGACTTGAGAGGAGCTGCCGACGACGTGTGAGTGTTCAGGGCGCTTTGAGGACAGTCCCTGCAGAGAGGTCAAAACCGCGTTGAAAGTCGCGGCGTAGTTCCTTTGTCCTCCGTTTGACGTTTACCGCCGACGCGGAGCCGCTATGCACGCCCGGTGGCAGTCCCCGGCCGCGTCAAGCTCGGGTCCTTATAGTGAGCACAAGATCCGCAGTTCTGAGCTTTCGTGCTCAGTTGCAGCACGCGCGGTGCGCTGGCCAATCATGGAACCGTTCGCTAATAGCCTAGCAAGGGAAATCACGGCAGGACACGCGGGCCAAGCAGCGGCGAGGCGGACGCCGCTTTTCCGCTAGGCTTGCCGGGCGCAAGTTGATCCATGTTCATTTTAGCGTCCGGTTTGGCGCCACTTCCTCCCGACCATGCTCAAAGGAGTAAGGTGGTCTCAAACTCCCGTAAGCGCGAACGGCGCAAGACGCAAAGTCGCGAGCTCCGCAGGAATAGCACCATTTCGGCCGTGATTCTTGGGAACCATGGAGTCGAGGCCATCCCAAGCTGCGCCTTTGGAGTTCGAGAGAGAGCCGCTTTCGCCTCAGAAGAATGATGGGGTTCACCAGGGCCTGATAAGACAAGGGCGTGGCACGGAAACAACAATCAGATTCCGCGGGCTAGCCCAGGCGACTTCCAGCAGAACGGCGACCAACAAAATGCTCCAGTCCATGGCGACCCTCCGTTCATGGCAGGGTCGTTCCCGCGGCTGATGTAATGATGAGCTGCAGGGCCGACCTTCGCTAGGGCTCGCGATTCGCTTCGATCGGGCAGCGGCCAACTGCTCTCAAAGATCAGCTCTCCGACGTTATTGGTTCAGCGAATTCACACGATCGACAAAGCAGAAAGCCGTCCGTTCCGTTCATGCGATCGGCAATGTTACGAAAAGTCGCCCCTTCGAAGAGATCCTTGTACTTGTCGCGGAGGAGGTTGCCCAAGACGTGTCGTCGCTCAAAATCCATGCAGCAGAAAGTAACATCGCCGTTTGGGAGAAGAACATTACGATATTGCCGTTCGTCAGGACATGTCAGTGTTCCAACGAGTGGCTGTCGTGCTTCAACCATCTCAAGCTCGCCGCTGCCACCCCTCCTGCGCGGCGGACGCAAGCGGACCAGCGCTTCGTCAGGAAGGATGTCGACAAGTTCGGGATGAACCTCGCCCGTGACTATGAAGAGCAGTGATGAAATGTCGGCATCGACAAGTTCGCGCATCAAATCGACATAGTTGCGCCGGACGAGACCATTATCCATGTATGTGCCGTCATCAACAACCTGCACCAGGAAAACGCGGAACTGCAGCGCACGTAAGCGTCTTAGATCCTGCCTATTCATTCCGGCCAGGGTTGTGAAAATCCGGTTTCCATGGCCACCCGCGTAGGCATGCTCAACCATTTCGGTGCAAGCCGGATTGAGCCAAGGCTGCGAATACCCGGAAAAGCTGATGTCGACAGCTGGTGGTACGTGCGCCAGGCATCGCTTGAAATCTTGCAGAGAAAGATGCTTCACGTCGGATCTCGCTCTTTGCCGATCGGCAAACCTGTCCTGCGAGCAATAAGAACATCCGACGACACAGCCCGTTGTCGTAGTTATCTCCAAGACCCTGCCGCCACTGACTGCAGAGCGCAGCTCCTGTAGAGTCATCGCTTCGATATTATCCACTTCCGCGCTTCCCCGTTAGGAATAAGTGATCTTGAGGGTGACCGTCGAGCTGTATCCCTCATGCCAGTTCGCTCATGCATCATTTTCGTTCGGTGCGACACGGCACCGTTGCAAGCGCGACTGCCAAAGATGAAGAAAGCGCCACGGCTCTCTCCCGCCTAGTCCAGCAGGATCGGACGGCTCCCGAGTGCGCTTGCATCGATGGATTTGTCTACGTCTCGTTTACTTCAACAAGCATCACTCATGCCAGGCGGTACTTTCCGTAAGTCGACACGTTCGCGATGAATGTCATCACAATTGCGGCAACCGAGGCGCAGCTCTACGCAATCGATAGAGTACAATATGACCTTACGTACGATTCAAGCTCTTTCGGAAACGAGTTGAATTGCGGGTTTCTACGAAATGTGACGGCGTTGCCGCTGCCCCGAGCACCACGTCATCGTGATCATGGTGGTCGGACTCCGCCGCGCGACATCGGGATTGCGATTGCGATTGCCCCGGGCCGCAGTCGACAACCGAAAATCTCCATCGTGCCTTCATGGTGCAAATCGAGAATTTCAAGCGGCACACACTTCCCGGAGGCAATGCGGATATTCCGCGTCTACAAAGGATGGAAGAGCGGCAGGAGGGGACTGGCTCAGAGGCGATCTTCCAAAGTGTGGCGGCGCAGCTGACCGCCGCGGGGGTAGCGTTCAACACTCCATTCAAAGTTGGCAAACTGCCTGAGGCGGCCCTGTGGACCGCGAGGTGTTCAAGCAAGAGCACGGGTTGGCCGAGGACTTGGCTGACGAGATGTTAGCGCTTGCCAAGGGGGACATCACCCAGGTGCGCTTCAGCGTGGAGGAGCTGCTAGAAGAGTTTCGGCTGAACTTGGACCCCAAGAGCCACTCGTACAGGCGGATGGCTGTGCTCGCAGCCCGTGTGAAGGCGCTCAACAATTGGCATCAAGGACACTCACCGCGTGTTTCATTCATTCCGCCACGGAGTGAACGATGCCTTGCGTAGTGGCCGGCTGGATGTGGAAGCCCGCGAGGCGCTCTTAGGCCACTCCGGTTCAACCTCGGCCGTTAGCAGGGGCTATGGGGCAAACGAGATGCTTGAACGGTGGGGCGTGAAGGTGCGGCGCGATGCATCTCTAAAATTGAATACGTTGCGCTCGACCTGTCCAAGATGAAAACTGGCCATGAAGCCAAAGCGGGCAGGTCAGCAAGCGCTGACCTGATTCTAGTTGAGTGCGCATCTACCGGTGGAGGCTGTCCGGGGTATCAATGAAAGCTCCTGTCCGATCATTGTGTCGCGTGTCCTGATGTCGAGACCTGCTATGCGCATGGGCGGCGCCAAGGTGACCGGTGACTGACCAAGGCCGCTCTGGGGCTCGAGAACTAGGTCGGTGAATGGACGCGCAGCAGACGAGCCTTCAAGTAGGCCATCAGACCGCGTTTTGCCCCCCGGCTGACTTCAGGCCGGTTCGCCTGACCGGATCGGACGAGATGTCTGTCCATGTCATCATACGGCGGACCAGCGTCTGTACAGCCACAAGTTAGTCCAACTGCTCGTCAAGGCCCTGGCCTGACTCAAAAAGGACATCGTCCGATCTCTCCATCACGCAGGTCACGAACTCCATGACGGAGTCCGAGTAGTATTGGAGGTCCAAGGCCACCGTATCAAAATTCTTGCCGAGTTGATTCTCGAAGCGGCTAAATTGGGCAAGTTGTTTATCAACTCTTCCAACGTGCTTAATTTTATTATTGAGAACTCGACACTCATCCACCGCCACGTAGCTCTTGCAACGAACGAGGTCGACACCAAGACCGATGAACCGATCTGCAAGGGAAGACCATCGATGGGGTGTTTCCTTCTGTACATGACCACGTCGTAGGCAGCGCTCCATTTCGCTCAACGTGCGTCCACAGTACTGCTCGACCATTGCCCACAGGCCGATCATGAGCAGTTGGTCTCCGAAAATCCGGATGCTTTCCTTTTCCATGTCAAGCACGTGCACAGTGTCTCTCATGCGAGCTTGAGCTATCATGTTCAATCCATCTGGCAGGGTTGCCGAAAGGATCTCTTTGTTATCCGCGACGAATTGGTCCAGGTAAGTATTGCGGGCGTCGATTTGCTTGTAAATTGCTTGATGGAACAAGCAGAGGTCATGGTGGTGCCAAATGAAACGCGACCACAATGCCATCAACTCTGACGATGATTTTAGTGGTACGTAACGCTCGACACCTCGATCAGCTCCGAACTCCATCACAGAGAGGATCGGCCCACGCATGTTGTCCACTCCTGCGACGTCTTTATAGCTACAAATCCAGCCATCATCGAGGGGCAAGAATCCAACCTTTAGACGGCCGATGCGCCCGGTATCGATGTGCCGCTGGTCGTCCACACATGGCCCATAGCAGCATTTCGGGCCAACCCGCCCGTATGCCCCCGGGGTCTAACCGGACGTTGCCACGAATGCACCGAAAGGCCGCACCTAAGCCTCCGAATAGAAACCTTGGCGCGGGAGCGCCCCAGTATCCGACCCGTAGGGGCCGGGTAATGTCGCGAGGTCAAGGGAGGGTCTTGTCATGCGAATCGGCGAACGATCCGCACCTAATAACGACGCCCGATTGCTTGCTTATTGAGCGTGCCGGCACATTCAACCCAACTCGCAATAGATCTGTCCCACTCAGTCGGCCGAGCAATAAGTCGGCGGATGCGGCGGGCGAACGATTCGGGCGTCGTCACATTCTCAATCGCGTCCTTGCCGCGAGCGGAAGGTGCGCTTGCCAAAAAGGTGTTGGCCAGCGGTGTGCGGCTGCTTGGTAAATCGAAAAAAGCTGCCGCACAGAATGGTGCCATGTTTCAGCAGTTCGTACGGCGAAGGCCTCCATAGCGACGCAATCGCCGAGGAGGTGACGGCCGATTGCCTCTGCACCGTCCACCGCCGATGCTAAGGCGTTCGCAAGGCCTTGAGATGCGATCGGATCAAAGCTTGCGGCGGCGTCGCCGATTGCCAGCCAACCCTCACCGGTCGGATGATCGAGGAACGACGGCGAAGCGTCGACGCTCTGCACATGGCCGCTTCGAACCAGTTCCTTGGTCCAGCGAGGAAGTGAGTTTGTGTGGTCAATCGCGGCGAGAAGGGCTGACCGCGCGGCGTCGCTTCGGGCGCGGGCGGGATCACCGGTGAACAGGGCGCACGTCAGCGTCTGCCGCGGGCCGCATACCGCGTACCACCATCCGACCGCAGTGGCTTCGACGGTCAGTGACGCCGGTTCGCTCTGCCTTTCTGTGTCGGGCGCGGACTGGACATGAACGGCGAGCAGGCGAAAGAGACGCTTTCGTTTCGCGCCGAGCCGGCGAGCTAATGTCGACGTAGGCCCGCTTGCATCGACCACGAACGCCGCACGCAGGGAGGCCAGACCATTCCTCGAACTGCTCTGCACAGACCAATATCTATTGCGGCGGCTTAGACCGCGAACGTGATGGCCGGGAAAGACACGGACGCCGGCCCTCATGGCTCGGCCCACGAGCAATTGCTCGAGGGCGATGCGGTCGATCACCCACGCGCGCCCACCCGGGTGACGGAGAAAATGCTCGCGGTTCGGCCGAGCCATCGACCATGCGCGATCGATGCATGCGAGGGGACATGCCAGATTGCCATTCGCTTCGATAAGGTCGAGGAGACCGAGATGAGAAAGAATAGGAATGGCGTTCGGCGTCAGTACCTCACCGGGCTTGCCCTTAGGCTGCAGGTCTTTCTCCAGGAGTGCGACGAGCAGGCCCCGCTCCGCGAGAGCCGCGGCGGCGACCGCTCCCGCCGGGCCCGCGCCGACCACGAGAACGTCCCAGACGCGGTCGTCGTCCACGCCGTTCACACCTCGCCCTGACGGAACTGATGGCGCGGCGGCGTGGTCGGTTCGGGCGGCGCTTCGAGGCCCGCTTGGGAGGGAGTCGGCTTCGGTGTCCGCTCCCGCAGCGACTCGATCCGGGTAATCAAGGCAATTTTTTCGTCGGAGCCGGCATTCGCGCGATCGCGGCCAGTCTCCACGTGGACTGTTTCCGGGAAGCCAACGTCGCGCAGCGCCTGCGGCGTTTGGCGTGGTTCGACAATCCCGAGCGTTGCCCACAGCTGAACCATCTTATCAATGCGCTCGTAATAGGTGCGGCCGCGCACGTCGCGCAGCCAGTCCTCCCGCAGCAACGCGTGCTTGAGACGCTGCAGCTTTGGGTCCTCAAACGGATCGGTGACGTTAGCGCTCGCTCGCTCGAAAGCGGCAGAGCTCAGCACTTGGTCGGGCACGCGCGCGCCCCAGAAGCTCGGGAATGACAAATATGTGCTAGGGGAGTAATCGGCGCTGGAGTTGCACGATGCTTCGTCGGTCTGCCAGGGCAGGCCGAGCCAGCGCGTGAGCGCACCGGGGCCCGCAGCTGTGATCGGGCCTGCGGGTCCAAGGCATGTGTCCCGCGTCAGTTGTGAACCGAAATCCTGGCGCACGGCTTCGCCCTCAGGGACGAGGTTCAATCTGTACAGCAGGCGATCGTCGCGTTGGGCCGCGTGATGCAGCGCCCACAGCTCAGGCCGCCGCATCGGCCATGTAAGCTCGATGCCCGGGTGGAACGGGCCGCCGAGGCACTCGGTGAGCCCCGCGCGCATCAGCTGAGATACTTGCGCTTCGGCGGAGAGCGCCGCGAAGTCCGGTGGCGACGGTAGTCCCTGCCAATCGGATACAAACGCGCCCGCGGCCCACCGATCGAGGTGTGCGAACATCGTAGGGGTGACCGACAGAAAGGTCAGATCGACGTCGCGGGCCTCACCAAAGAGGTCCCCGTATATGTAGGGTATCTGCCGTTGCGAGCCGGGGCCGGGAGATACCGGGCGGAACAAGGCAAATACCTGTTGGCGCCATGACTTGTTCCCGGGACTGGCGTCGGCCAGGCGTGAGATCACCGAGACGGCCCGCGCATCGAGCGGCGACCCCACGCCGTGCGCAACAAGGAATCCGTGATTGATCCACTGCAGCGCGGTTAGACGGTCGAAGATCGGCCAAACGTCCTGCGAGAAACTTGTCGTCATCGGTCGGGCGAGCCAGCCGGCTGCCATGAACGCCTCCCGGACGGTGTCGTCCATCGTCACGAGACCGTTAAGGCCGGGCGCGAAATTGGGCGGCGTGACGACCACATAACCGGGATCAGCTTCGAATTCCGTGGTACCCACGGTTACGCGCGCGCGCACTGGCCCGTCGCATGTGTCGTCATACCAACGATCGTTGTTGGCGAAGGTGACGGGGCGCATACTGCTGTAGAACGGCGCCGACTTGCCAAAACCGCCCAGGAAAATGAGCCGCCCGGCGTCGTCGGTTCGTAGCTCGCCAAGGGTGACGAAGAAATTGAGAATCTGCCCATCGTCGAAACGGAATTCGGGCCCGGACAGGTTCAGACCGCCGATCTGCCGCGCTGCCGGGCGAATGTCGAGCTCACGCCGCCGAACATAGTCCACGTTGCGCCGCGCCGCTGGAACCACGAACTGCGCCGGCAGGTCCATGGCCTGGTTGAACTGGTACCAGCCGGCTTTGAGATTGGCGACTTCAACGCGCCAGGAGATCTTCACGTCCGAGCCCTGGACGAGTTCGATGGTCTCGCCTGACTTCAGCCGCGCGTAGACGTGGAAGCGCACCCCTTGGCGTTTGATCTCTCCGGCCGCAGTCTGAAACCCGCCGCGCGCATCGGGCGTTCCGCCGATCACCTCGGGCGCCAGCGTGTAGTCGTCCTGCCCCTGCGCGTTGCCCAGGCGAGCAATGCCGATCGGCGGATAGACGCCTATCCAGGCAATCTCGGATGCACTCACGCTCGCCATGTCGTCCCCCCCGTATGCTGCCGCCTATTCCTTGAATCGAAGGTCCATCTCGTCTTCAGCGATGATGCTGTCGTCAAAGCCGGTCGAGCGCAGCACACGAACGGTGGCACGCTCCGCGGCAGGAAACTGGTTGCGGTCAAGCACGGCCTTCGGGCTCTTCTGGCCAACGGCGATCGTTTGCCATGTTTTCTCGCCGTCAGGCCGCACCTGGATCGTGTAACTGACGCCCGGCTCATCGGGGGCGGCCATGGACATCGATCGCTTTTCGGGATGTCCAGGCGGCCCCGCGCCCATTTCCAATCCTTGAGACCGGGCTGCCACGGTGGGTTCCGGAGAGCCTGCCTCGAACGTGTTCACGACCTTGCCATCGTGCAGCAGCACGAGACGGGCCATGCCCTCCGCATACGATACGTTCTGGTCGATCAGCCCGGTCTTCGATGCATGGTCGTCGCTGGGAAGGAGAATGGCTGGCCGCACGCGGCTCAGCTCCCTCCCATCCGCCGCTTCCACGACGAGTTCGAACCCGGTCCCTTGCGGCGGCTGGTTGGCGGCTGGAGCGGCGCCTGCCGTTGCTGATTGGCTTGCGGCCGCGGTGGCCGGATTGACATAAAGGAATTCGCCCGTACCTGATCCGATGTCGACGGATCCGACGATGTGAATAACTTTGTTCTCGTATGACATCATTCGCCTCCTGATCGTCCGCCGGTATCACGCGTTCGGCGGAGCGAGCGCCGTATCCTCATGGACCAGGCGATCGTGAATGGCCTCATAAGTATACGCCGAGAGCCACTGGCTGTCGGCATAGGTCATCACATCGTGATGGATGTTCCCCGGCAGCGCCCGCATCTGCAGGCCGAGGGCGGGGTCGCCGAAATCGAAGCCCACGAATTCCTGCGCAGGTGAGCTAATCAAGCCACCGGCATAGGGAAAGGTCGTTTCGAGGTTGTCTCGGGGCTGGCCTGTCCCCTGAACAGGATCAAAGGTCGGGAAGCCCGGGTGCCGGCGCTGGAACGTGTGGCCAAGTTCGTGCGCGCCGTACCAGTCCGCGAAACTCGCGTCGCTGTCGCCGGTCCAGCCATTAGGCACGCCGCAGGGGCCGCATGCCACCGCCCCGAAGATGGTGGTCGCCTCATCGTAAAGGGCGCTGCCGCGCATGAAGCTTTTGCCCGCCTCATTGTCCACCAGGCCATAATAATGGGCCCGTGGATCCATTCCGGATGAAATCTCTCGCATGCGCAGAGCCGATAGTTGGGCGTTGACCAGGATCGACTGATTGCTCCCGAATGGCGGCCTGAGGCGGTCGCCATCGATGACAATCTGTGACCATTCGAGCGCAGCGACCGGGTAGGCCCGCGTCAGATAGGACCGAAGGTAATCGAAATGGATTGCGCCCGGTGTGATCGTCGCCGTCGGGGCGTTCGTGCTGCGATAGCGAAGCCCGATCGCCCGGATGCGCAACACCGGCGCTGCGACGAAATTGGCGATCATCGCCGGTTGCGCCGCGAGTGGCAGCTTCTCTCCTCCCGGCACATTGAGGTGGTCGAGACGGAGTTCGATCGATCCGGCGCCGAGCGCGTCGGCTGGAAGAACAAAATTCAGGCTTTCGGCGACATCGAAGCGTTGTCCCATGAGATCGGGCGTGCCCGCCGGATCCAGCTTCACGCGGTTCATCGCCGCGAGATAGAAAGCGCCGCCGTTGGCGCGTCGCCACGTAATCTCGCCAGTCACCAGTGTCGAGGCAGCGACCGTGGCGGGGTCGAGATAGACGCGCACGATTGTGGGTTTGCCGGCAATGAGCCGCACACGGTTGTCGAGGGCCTGGATGACCTGCACGATCTCGACGCCGCGCACGCCGACATTGGCCGCCGAGCGTGTCCCCGCTGGAGCCAAGGCCGTTGCCGCCATTCGCGCCCGGCGCGGCCTCCTGATGGTTGGCTGTTCGTAGGGCGAGGACCCCACCGGATCATATTTCGGCGCCGCCCTGCCGCTGGCGCTCGGCGCATCCGCCGCTGACTTTCTTGGCCGTCGCGCACGTGGTTTTGTGGTCAAGGCGCCCTCCCTTCTCTTCTACACCAGCCACGCTTGGTGTTGCGCATGGCCACCGCGCGATGTTCCCTCAACTTTGGTCAGCGCGCTCGATGATGAAATGATCACGCGTTATACGTTGCGCTAAATTGCCAATCGCTTCACAGGCCTGATGCCACTCGGCGAATATTTCGGCACTGAGCGGCAGCGGATGCTCGTCAGGCTGAAACGTCGTCCCGAGCGGATAAAGCTCGCCGGGGGTCTTGGTCATCTCAATATGGTTTCCGAGCACGAGTGAAACCGGGTGCTCGGATGCGAACGCCGCAAGGCGCGCCGCGCTGCCTCGATAAGCCGCCCAATCGGCAACAGTTAGCAGGCCAGGGTAGAGCGTGTCCCCGGTCAGCAGAGCCTGCATGCGAAGGTCATAGACGGCGATGTGATCGGAAACGTGGCCTGGAAGGGGCAACACGACCAGCGCGCGGCTGCCGAGATCGAGCGTGGCTTGCCCTTCCGGCCAAGCGGGGAGATTGAACGCGTGCTGAACCGCGCCTACGCCGCGGCCGATAACCCTTGTCTGGGGCCGCCCGGCAAACTGCCTGTCCCAGAAGACATGATCGCCGTGACCATGTGTGTGCGCTATAATAAGCTCGCTGATGGCGCGACCTTCTTCGGCACGCCGTGACAGCAGCGTATCGACAGCCTCGCGGATCGGCAGGATTTTCCGTGGGTCGCCGTCGTCGGGACTGGCCCCCGTATCGAACAACACGGCCTTCTCGCTGCCCATCAGCAGGTACATGAACGGTGCTTCGAAACTGAAGCACTTGCTCTGCCGGAGCACATGGGTGTCGTCATCGACCGACACCACTTGCAGCGGCGGGTCGGTGCTCGCCGCGCAATCAGCGGAGCCGTGGATCCAACTGACTTGGTCAATACGGAGCGGCACGGCCTGCGCCTAAAGCCGACCGCGCGTGTCGCCGGCCGAAAGGACCGCGCCCACCGAAAGCGGCCCGCCAGCACCGCCGGCGGCACCCGCTCCGTCGCCGACGCAGCCGCGAACCGGCTGCGCCGTACTCTGGCCGATGCGCGTTGCGAGCGCCCGGATCGTCATTTGAATACGGTCTGCGATCTGGCCACCGAACTGGATCGCTCTTCCGTCGATTAGTACATCGCCCAGCACGTAACCGCGGTCGCTCGGCACTTCGATGACGGCTCGGACCGGACGTTCTGGAGTTCCGCGCGTATACTTCCAGAAAGCGGCAGGATCGCTGCCGTCGGGGGTTTCCCATTCCTGCGTGTCCAGGCCGCCGAAATAGATGCCGACAGGGTTGGCGACAGTGACGTCTGCCTTGCTACGCGCATGAAAGTTCACGCGCGCGCCGATGAACGGGTCGCTGTGTCGCTGTTCGGCGCCGTATCTGCCACACCGGATCAATTCCAGGGTATCGACCATTGGCGAACCATCGGCGCGCAGCCGCGTAACCGTTGCCGCGCCCGCGATCTCGATCTCGGCACCCAGTGTGTTGTTCCTCTGCACGAGGTGCATGGCCCCATTGGATGTCGAATTGTTGAAGCGGTTGCGCAGGATGTAGGCGCCCGATGGGGTGAAGAGGTCCGCCTGTGTTGCCGAGGCGTCGACATGTTGCTTGTAGAGTGCGAGCGTTTGGGTCGGATCGGTTGCGGCGAGAAAGCGCCAGTACTCCGGCCCTTCGCAGGTAAACGTGACCCGCGTGATCTTGTTCGTGCCGGATTGCCGGGTCACGCTCCACTCGCAGTACTCGTCCTGTACGTCGCGTGAGGCATCGGCAGAGCGCCAGCGCTCCATGTCCGAGCCGCTGCTGATCTGCACAATGCGGGGAAACGCGGTCCATTTCACATCCTCGACCGCTGGGTTGGGTCCCGCCTCGACTTTGGCGGCATTGAAGAATTGCGCCCGGGGTGAGTCGGACGGATCGCCGCTACCCTCTTGAGCGGAGTTCATCGCGTCGGAGATGAACTGATGCCAGGCATCGCGTTGGGCCGGTCCGAAATCGTCGAGAAAACCCGGTGGGTCAAATCGTTGCAACGCCATATTCACCTCCTGATGACTGTGCGACAGGACCGGAAATCTCATCTTTCGACCACCTCGGCATCCCTGGTTACTGCCAGGGGCGGCGCGTTCACGTCGACGTTGCTGAACGGTAGCGTCAGGCCGAATTCAGCTATTCTGCGCTTGCGGAAAGCGCGCCTGCGCCAATCGGCGACACGCATGAAATCGAGAACGCCTTGCGACGTCGCGAGACGCGCGCGCACTTTGGCAACGAACGCGTCAAGCTCCGCGGCGGCCCGTGTGCGCATCGCTCCCTCGTCGAGCGCCAGGTAGTCGGCTGCGATGCGTTCCGGTGCCTCCGGAGGCAGGCCGGACGCGGCGTTGTTGATGTTCCTGCGCGTTTCGGCCTCGATCTGGCCTGCTGGCGTTGTCCCCGCGGGGACGTACTGCAGCAGACTTTCACGCGCGGCCGAGTCAATCGGATTCCAGGCGTCCACCATCAGGAGCCCAAGCGCAAAGCCGGGAGAAAGGATGCCTCGTCGCGTGAGCTCGCCCACGACCACGCAATCCTCGAATGCCCGCTCCGAAACCGGCCAGGCAAAGAAGGCATCGCCGGCCTGCTGGAAGCCCGCATCCGAGTGCTTCAGCACGAGCCCGAGCGCGGCGACGGCGCTTTCGTAGTCCGGTCGTCGCACCTGAAACGCCTGGCCGAGTCCGGAGATATCGAGCGCGAGCTGGTTGACGATGCTCTCGACGTCGAAGAAGAAAGTGGCCGGCAGTCCGAACTCAGGCTTGCTCCCGCGGCTTCGCTCCTCGCTTGAGACGATGTTGACGGATGTGGCCGCGAGCAGCTGGCGCAACAGCTCCCTGGGCGCCGCGACACCGCCTGGCGCGCCGAGCAGGCGATCAAGGCGCGCGCGGGTCCAGCGTTGAACGGCCGGGCGTACCACCCGCCGCTCCAGGATGTCCGCGCTCTCGCGGGCAGCGAAAAGCGGATCGGTCCTCACCGGGTGATCTGGCGGAAAGGACTCGAGCGGGATCTCCTGCGCCGTGCTGTTCCAGTGCAGCCAGGGCAAGCGCAGTTCTTTCATGACCAGCGTGCCATTCACGTGGCTATCGAATGGCCCTTTGCCCCGCGCTGCATCATCGAACGCGTGCCAGGAGGACCCTTCCCACAACCATGCGTCTCCTGCGCGCTCGTAGAAATGAAAGACCTTGTTGCGGCTGTCCCAGCCAGCGACCTGCAGAAAAGCGGTCGGATCGGTCGCGGGCGGTCGCGTGCTGACCAGAACCGTTGGTCCATTGGCGGAACGGCCGCGGGTGACCACGTAGCGGACGCTCCTTGGCAGCCGCGAGTTCGCTTCGTTGAATGGAATCTGGCCGGCTTCCGCGACGACGAAGACCATTTGCTCAGGCAGGCCTTCGGGGGCGCCATTCGACTCGTTCAGCACGGCGAGGAGTTCGGCAGCCGTCCCCGGGAAGCGCCCGCGCGCCAGTACGAGCTCGAAGAAAGGGTCGCCCAGGGACGCGCGTTCGCCGTCTGTCATGGGGCGGCCTCCATTGGGATCTATACCGACCACTCTGGCGCGAAGGCTGGATGGAGATGAACCCGCGGAGTCGGAGGGACGATCGAGTCCCGCCGCGGCATACGATAGAGGATGGGAGCGTGTAGGATTAAGCGGATCTTGGCCGAGACTCATGGTGAGCCTCCCTTCCGACGCCTCTGGTGCTTGCCCTTCCAACCATCAGCGTACCCAATCTCGTGAAGTATTCTTGCCACAATCTAATATAGTATTCACTATCTGCTGATGCCTCCGGTTGCGCAACAATTTTTTGCTGATTGCAACGCGCGGAATGTCGCAGAACCGCTTGCGATGCTGCAGCGCGAACAATTGCGGATCTCGCTGTCGCCACATTGCGATTCTTTGCGCGACCAAGAGATCGAAATCGCTGCCGATGCGGTGGCTGCCTTTCGAAAGGTCAGCCGCTAGACCGAGCCCGCATCCCAGCGCGAAAGCCGAACGAAAACGTGGAAGTCGCAATTAGAAGCAGGACACACTACAGTTGGATGCACGGCGCCGTCGGCGTCGGAAAGCGAATTATTTTCGACGGCGGATGGGGGCGTGTATAACTAATTCAAATATCGCCGAAAATCGGCCTTACGAGATTGCTGCTTTTCAGAAGTTTACGTTTCGACATGCCCAAGCGCGTCGAGAAACGTCGCATGGTCATTTCGCAGGGTGACAATGCCATCTGGCCCTAAACATGGGGGGCTTGAATTGGACCTTCTGGTCCTGCTACGGCATTCGAATATTGAAATTGAATGGGCACCGTTCGAGTGCCATTGGTGAGATTCACCTCCTTCATCACGCGGCTCAGATTCGCACCAGCTTCGGTTATCGGGAAGTCGCCGCACTCTTCACCCTGCGCGGATGTCCATCCGAGAAACTTGACCGCATTGGGGCTGCCGCCGGCCCGAATGGCATCCTCCACGTCGGGGTCGGTCCGCGCCTCATTCAGTTCGTGATAAAACGTCGCAACGATGTTTTTCCATGGCTGATCGAACGCGACGATCCCGTTATCGGATCCGCTCGGCCGCGCTTCGGAGAAGACGCCGATAGCGTAGTAGATGGTGACCTTGCTGGTCGGATGGATTGAGCCATGATAGCCGCCCAACCCTCGCAGCGAGCTGGCTTCATCCTCGACGGGAATAACACCGGCGGCGGCATTGCCGACCGGGCTGATTGCAGCCGTCGGATCCTCGTCGGTCGTCAAGATCGTTCCGCTCGGCAGCAGGAAATTGAAGACGGTCGAGCCGAAATCGAAACCCTGCAGCGCGCCCTGCTGGAAAAGACTGTTGACCAGCTGTTCGACGTCGCCTTGCGAGAACTGGGATGGCCTTGCGCCAGGCAGTATGTGCGAGGGCTCGAACGTTGTGGTGATCGGCTTGTTCTTGAAATACTGCATCATGACGTTGTTCAAGTTGCTGTCCGCCATCGCGGCTGCCAAAGCATCGTCGATATTCTTGATGTCGCTTGCCGCCCATGACGATGCGCCACCGATATAGAAATTGGTATAGACGAGGTCCTGGATGATATTTCCACCGTGATTGATCAGATTGTGCTCGGGAGTTGGCGCGAATTTCGACGCGGTCGCCGCTACAACGGCGGCCATCGGCGCGGCCATGCCCCGGTAATACTTTTCAGCCGGCGAACCCGCGGTGGTAACAACGTTCATCGGACGAAATTTGACCGCCCTCTTGGTCGATCTCTTGGTCGTTGATTTCTTGGACTTACCCGATTTCGTTTTCGTAACTGACTTCTTCTTTGTAACCGACTTCTTCGTCTTTGCCTTGGCCATGAGACTTTCCACTCCTTGAGTAACTCGACGTCCGGGCCATCGATATCGTTGCGCGCGTTCGCCGCCACGACGCACGAAATGCGAGAACGGTCGATGGCAGCTCAATGAGTGAGCCCACCGTGCAGATCGCAGCCGCGATGGGACTTTCCATCGATCCTCCAATCATTCTCCCGTCGCTCCGCACGAGCATGCGAAGTGCTTCGGCGCGAGCGACAAGGGGCGCGTGCGAGCGCTACCGATCTCACGGCGCGAGCTTGAGCACTCCCGGCATGAGCCCCTTGTGGACCACACAAAAGAAGTCGACCGGATCCTTGAACTTGTCCGTGACTTCCAGCCGGAGGCTTCCAGTGAACCCGACGCCGAACTTGCTGGTGGTCCCGTTGCAATCGAGTTCGCGGAGCGCGGCGTTGGGTTTGGCCGTGGTGTCGTCGCAGGCAAGCACGGGACTCTTGTCCTCGGCCGGAGGCCCGCCATCGGTTCGCTTGAGGGTGACAAATCCGTGATGGACGGGGCCGCTGGGGATCTGAACCTCGACGATGTCACCGACCTTCAGATCATCGACGGCGAGAGGTGTGGAAGCCGTCGATTTCTTGTCCTTGTAGGTCCAGGCGAGCCCCTGGACACCGATCACATGGGTGTCTGCCGCAGATGCAGCACCCGCAAATGCCAGAGTTGCACCGACAATGATGCTCGCGATCGGCAGCGGCATTGAGAACGTCCTCATTGGTCTCCTCCTCACTTGGCGTTTTGACGCTATTGCGCTGCCAGCCCGGGACCCCAGACCTCGATAGGAGCCATCAACCCTTTGTCCTCGTGCTTGAGGATATGGCAATGGAAAACGAAGCGTCCGAGCTGCTGGCTTGTATCGAAGCTCATCACCACGAACACCGACTGCCCCGGAGGCAGCGGAATTGTATCGTGCCAGCGTCGCGTCGCGCCGGGATCCAGGTCGCTATTTTTTTGATCGTCATAGAGATCATAGTTTGGCGTATCCGCCGGGCATGCGCCCTGGCCGCAGGTGCGCGCCGAATCGGGAGGCTTTATGAAGTAGCTGTAGAGTTCATCGGCTGTCGCCAACCGAAATTTCATCTGGTGAATGTGGAAATTATGCAGAGTGCTTGTTTGATTGGACAGAACCCAAAGCTGCTTGTGGCTACCTGCGTGAGCTTTCTTGTCGATGAAGACACACACATGCTTCTTGTTCGTCCAATCGACGAGCCCATCGCTTCCGACATATTCCTCGAACGGGATGCCCCCTCCGTTAAGCCCGACCGTCGTCTTGTCGGGATCTTCGTCCGCTGGTGGGTTGTGCATCGATTCGTCCTGCGGGTCTGGTCCCGTCGGGCGCACTATCTGGGTGAAAACGCTCCAATCGGTCGTTTGCCCGTGGCTTGTCGTGACGCCATCCAGAAACATGACCCGGCGATACTCACGAAACGCCGGGGCCAGATCGCGAATGCATCCCCCGGGTAGCTCCGCAGTCTCAATCGCCAGGGCCGGGCTCGCAATTTGGGCCGGACCGGGGATGGCGACGGCAGCATTCAATGCGATCCGCACGTTGCTGGCAGTGGCATTAGGCTCCAGCACGATACGGGCCAGCTGGATCTCCGGCCATTCGTCCGTTCCCGCTTCGACCCTGTGTCGCTTGGTCTTCAGAATATAGACCTGCCGGGTCGGACGCTTGTCGTCGTTGCGCACGTAGATCTCCGCGCGCGTGGCCGGCATCATCAGCACATCGTCATAGTCGACGGCCTGCACTGGCTTCTGTGCCTGCCCGGGGGCAATCGGTATCGCCGGCACTACTCCATCGAGGCTGAGGATCGTCATCCGCAGAGGCTTCTTGTCCGCCGCGTCCTCGTTCCGCAGCTCCAGCCAGTACGGGATGTTAGCGCTGAGATTGCCCAGCCGGAGGAGGAGATTCTTGCCACCCTCCACAGTGATCGTCGGGTATCGCTGCCCATTCACCGTAAAAAGCAGTGCCTTCGTCTGCTCGCGCTGACAGAAGCCGGTTCGCAGCTTCGGATCGAGGTCAGGTCCGGAGCCGTCGGTCTTCCACACGCCGCACGGCTTGCCCGGAGTAAAATCCCGCGCGGCCGGATCTGGATCCCACGTCGCAGCATCGCCGTTCGCCTCGCCGGGGAGCTTGGCGATGTTCATTACCGGCATGTCGCGGAGCAGCGCATAGCGCACCATGGTGATACGTTTCAGGTCGCTTGTGTCCTTCGCGACGTCGTTGGAGCATTTCTCCTTGTCGTTCGGATCCGGCAGACAGCCCGCCTTCACGTTGGCCGTTGCTTCGCCGACCGAAAGCAGACCCGACATTCCACCCATCACCTGATCAGACGAGATCCCGTGCAGATGCGAGTGATACCAGTTCAGCCCAAGAGGGTGCGGGATGAGTCCCGTGCTTTCGAGAACGCGTGCGTCAATCATGTCATTGCCGGGGATCGGCGTCTTTCCCGGGATCGGCACCTTGTAATCGAAACTCAGGCCGGGCTTGAGATGGACATAGACGTTGTCGCCCGTGCCAAGCTCCGCGGGCGCGGGTCGCGCGTTGTTCGGTGATACGATTCCGCCATGAAAATAATGAAGGTTCGTCGAACCGTCATTATGGTCGTGCATGCTGCCGTTGGCGCTGGAGGTCAGCGCGTTGATCAGGTGCGCCGAAACGGTATCGCCCGGCATCGCTTCAACGATTGGCGTCAGATAGTTGTAATTGTAGTTTCCGGAGGTGACCTTGTAGCCGCCCATGACGATCTCGGCGCTGGCTGCCTTCAGAGTGATTTCTACCTCGTTTTGGCCATTGACGAGCGGCGTAATGGAGCAGATGCCGGCGAGATCAGGCTGTCCTGCCGTTGCTTCAGAGCAGATTGGTGGCTGAACGAGCTCTGCTGCGATTGCCGGCTGAAGCAGGAAACCCAGGGCGACCCCGGTCACCCATGCAGCCTGGCCAAACCGGATCGGAAGCCGCCCTTCCCAGGGATTTAAGCGTTGCATCGCGTGACTACCCAAACGACGGTGCGCACATGACGCCGCGCACGAAAGCGCGGACTAAATACAATCGATTCAAAAAGTCGTTCGAACAAATGAAAAGACGTGAACGACCTCACGTTGCCGTTGAGACTACATGCGCCTCTCTGATGTAGTCAATCCATTCCACGAAGCCAGCGACGAAAACCCCAGATGCGACCATTGATTGAAATGGCTGGTCTGAGGACGTTTCCGGCTCCGCGAGGACGGCCGGTAACATAGAGGCGATCAAACAGCCGCTCGGAGGCAGCCGCGCCGGCTGATCCGCAGACTGTTTCAGCTCCTTCTGCGGGCGGTCGCCGGAGCTTCCAGTCCGGCCGTGATGATGCCGTTCCGCCAAAACCAACCCAGAACGGGCCAAGGCCTTCTCCAGCGAAAATGCGGTTCGCCAGATCGCGGTCAGTTCGGGCGCGGTGGATAAAGTCGACATCGATGCGAGGGCCGCATGAAAACGGTACGCCGTCCACGAAGGCGACGGCTTCCTGCAAATTCGGATCGGAACAGGGTGGTGGTGCGGACAACCTGGGCGGCGCCGATTAGGCTGGGTGTCTGCACGAGCTCGGCTGCTGCACTCATTGCCAGTATCTGGTTCCGCGGCGGCAATGGTGTTGCTGACAGGGCGTTTTCGACACGCGGCGGCATGCGCGTCGCCAGAACACGCCAAAACTCAGTCACGTGGACATGGTACGCCTCGGCGTATCGGTCCGATGACCAGCTGCGATGTGTCGCGGCTTGTGCGGAGTTCCCTCCGCATCTCCGCCCAGAACGAGAGCGCCTCATATCCTTCATCGCTCATTCGACGGAGCAACTCGTGAAACCCTTTGCCTTGCAGCGAGAAGCTGTCATCGTTGACAGTGACCAGGGTCTGCGTACCTGCCAGCATAGCTGCCGTCTTTCCATAGCGCCGCGATCGCATTCGAGGAGTAGATGGCATTCGGACGCCAGTATCGGCGCGAGCCGCCGAAGCTCTTGAAGACAATTTGCCCGTGCAGTGGCGCGAAGGCGGCAACCTCCTCGGCCGAGGAGGAGACCAGCGTGTCGGGAATGGCGAACCCCAGCTCGGTTGCGACGCGCAGCTGCAACAGATTGCGGTCGGCCGCATGGTCGACGCGCCGGTCGTTGTACCAGACCGTGTTCGGCGGTAAGAGCGCCAGGAAGCCCGTCCAGAAGAATTCGCATTGGATGTCGAGATACCCGTCGACGCTCGTGGTCTTCCGTCTCGCGGTGCGCAAGTGCCAGCGGTCGTCGCCACCAGACTGTCCTAACCTGATCCAACGCGTCGATGTTCGGATCATCAAGCGCAAAGCGCACATCGCGCGAAGGCTCAAGTCTAATGCTTGCCGCGTATCTTGTCAGATAGGCAGAGTACTCGATGACAACCGGTCGCGACGCGGCCACAAGCCGCTGGCACACCGCCCCAACGTGGGGTCGGCCATGCTCCCGACAATGGCAACGGTCGGACCCGACAGCGGCCCAACTATGCGGCCCGCCATCGTGATGATGTGCGTCTGCTCTTTGGTCTTTCGATCCCGATCGAGGTATCCGATCAGCGCGACCAACGTTGGTTCTGCCATGGACTTCCCCCGGCGTCATTCTCGCTCCGATTGCAATCGTAAGGGTTTGCCAGTATTCGCCAACTTCGCCGGCGTACCCGAGCCGGGGATTACGGCGGGCCACTGACGCGCTTCAGCGCGCCGGTCCTTCACATAATTTGTCGAGCTCGAATGTGTATTGGGCAATCAGATGCTTCGCGACCAGCATAGCGTCGAGCCGCAGATAGGATGGCGCGCTTGAAAAAACAGGATCGTGCAGCAGCCCCTCGCTCGCCCGAAGCGTCAACGCTTCCAACACAGCGCTGCGTACCAGCGCATCGTTCTGTTGCGATGCGAGCAGACGACTCACGGTGAATGCATCCTGGGCCGCCAATGCGACCGCGAGCGCGCGGTACAGCGGCTGCAGCCCTTCGTACGACCAATGGTTTGCCGCATAGCGCGCAAGCACAACCGTCGATCTGGTCTTCTCATCCGCGCGGCCCAAAATCGACGCCGCTAGCGCATGCGCGGCCGCGATATCCGTGACCTCGATCACGCTCACTCCGGTCAGCGGATCGGTCGCACGCGCCGGCATAATGCGCAGCTGGTAGTCAAGGCTACTCTCCAACGCCTTGAGCCAGCGGTCCGGCAGCTTACTCCAGCATCCAACGTCCCTGATCTGCGAGCCGTAGAGCGCGATGCGGTCCTGCTTCATGCGCTCATCGAGCCGTTTCAGTAGCATCGATTGCTCCGACGGCTCGAGAAAGCCTCCCTGCGCGCTCAGGATATTGGCGGCCATGTCCGCATCCAGGTCTGAGCAGGCAACGTGGCTACCAGCAATGTGAAACGCGCAGCGTTCGAGCCCACCCTTCCAGGATGATCGAAACTCGAGCACGCGGGCAAAGCGTGGCAGCCAGATCGGATCGATCCAGATTGGCTCCCCTATAACGATGAATCGGAAAAAGCGGATGATCCAATCGAACTCGGCCTGGCCGAGATCGCCGTGGCGCGCGAGCAACAACAGGGCCGGGAGCGACCAGCTGCGCGCACCGTCGCCCTCGGCATCACGTCGATCGGTTACGCGCGCGATCAGCCACGTCAGCATTCCGGCGCCGTTGCCGACGCCCGCGGCATCGGCCCCGGCGGCAAAAAAGGCCGCGAGCTTTTCCGCAAGCTCACACCAACTCCGCGCGCAGGCGTTCAGCCGCGGAAACGTCGCGATATCTGCCGCGACGTCGAGGCGCGGGCTCTTCGCCACGTCCTCGAGGAAGCGCATGTACGCGAGCCAGTCCGCCTCGCGCACCACACCTTTCTCGGCGCGGATCGAGACCAAAAGTATCGCCGCCTCTAGCGCGCGTCGCCGCAGATCCGCGTCAGTGAGTTCTCGATAAGCGAACGCGAGGCCGACGAGATATATACGGATTGCCTGATCGGAGAGCTCGCTCAAACCGAAGTCGAGATGGGTGGCTGGATTCGTCACCGCATAGAGCGCCTCCACCTCTGGCCCCTGCTCAAGGAAGAAGACCGGCGCGCAGGCGCGCTTGCGATCGATGAGTGCGGCCTCCACCGCGAACTGATAGTCCCGTGCACGGTCGCGACGCGGCTCGTTCGCGGCGCATACCGAGCCCAGCCCGTCGCGCGCAAGCGCGAAATCTACTCTGCGCTGCGCTTCCCGCGACAGCTCCGGCCACAGCTTGAACTCCCAGTTCTCTCTTCCCTCGATCGTATGCGTCGCAAGTCCACCGATCTGACCGGCGAGCAGCTCGGCGCGTTGCGCGATGCGCCGTTCGTCCCAGCGGGGGGAGGGGGTGGCGAGATCCATCACCGCGAGCGGGAATTGCACGCCGACGTTGATCCCTTGCGGCACCAGCGAGGCCATCCAAGGCGGCCCGGCCCGCATCTCGACCCACCCTTCGGGGCCGACGGTCAGATGATATTGCAGCAAAAATAGCAGGCCGCCGGTCAGCAGCGCGACGGTCGCGCTCCATCCTACGATTCGGCGCAGCCGAGACGCGAACGCCCGGCGCGGCTCCGGTGCCTTGGGTGGCGCGATTGCGTCCGCGGTCCATGTCAATCCGACCCTTCCTGCTCCGTAAATCTCTGGCGTCTGGCGCTTTCCCCCGGCATAGAGATACGCCAGTTGCTCGGTTCGCTCGCGAGCGAACACGAACAGGCTGGCGAGGTCCGTACGTGGCCCGCCCGGTGCGGCAGCGAGCGTGTAGAATCCACGCTCGGTGACCGCTTCGTGCAGCGCGATCGTGAACAGCCCGCGCCCGAGCGCGGGGTGCTCGTAGGCAAGCTCCGCGGCTGCTGCACCGGCCATCACCAGCACGGCGCCTGCATCGAGATCGGCCTCAAGAGCGCGATGCAGGTCTGCCGCGACCCCGCCGGCGTGACAGAAATCCAGGATGGCCGTCACGCGGCGCGCGCCGGCCATCCGGATCAGATCGGCGAGATCTGCACCTGTGAGGTCGACGGCCCCCGGGCGGGCCTGGAAGGTGCAAAACCATGATTGGCCATTGGCTTCGTCACCGTGACCTGACAAGATCAAGCACAGGTTGAGGGCGGGGTCTTGCTTGGAGTCTCTTATGGCGGCGATGTCGGCAAACACTTGCGCAAGATTCTCGCGCGTAAGTGCTTCATCTGTAACGTCGATCCGCCGGTCGCAGGAGGCCAGTTTTACGAGGGCAGAGCCAAGGCCGAGTGCGCCTTCGACTGCAAACTGAAGTCGCACACGTGATCCCATGTAGAGGGGATCGGCGAAGCGGTCGGCTGCGAGAATGACCAGGATTGACGCGCAATCGGGAGGGAGGGACACATGACCGGCGGGGTTACCTTGGCTAGCGCTTTGGCCGTTTTTCTGGTTGGCTTGTTCGGTGGTGCCGTGGCAGAGCTCGTTCATTGGTACGGTTTGCGCACCAATCCACGGTTTCCCGAGTACTGGAGCAGCATTAAGTACTGGACCATCACCGTCGCGATGATCCTTGTCGCCGGTATTTTCACCTGGTTGAATTTCGGGAGCCAAGCACAGGCCCTCACGGCATTTCAGATTGGATTGCTTACACCGTTAATTCTTCAAAAGGCAATCGCGAGCGCCGCCGGAGGCGAGACCGCACGATCACCGCGTGCGAATGTCACGGACTTCCTGCGTGGGTGAGCTTCGCCGCACGTCACCCGATCGCCACGACTCCTCCCCGCCAGCAAGGCCAGACGGACGCGCGCCGGGATTCCAAGCGTCAGGCTATAGGTCTATGCCGAATAGGGCCACGTAGGGGATACTTGTCAAAGCTACTACCGGCAAAAACAAGGTCTGGTTTGGGGATCGTCGCATAGCCGTCCATTTCTGAAGGCGATGGTGTCATGCCATCATCCTCCGGCTAAAGGCCGTATGGGCATTGACGACGATCTTTGGTAGGCTGGCTCCCTCCTGGCCTTCAAATGGCTGCAAAACGTGATCGACCGCCCGCCCGGTGCTCGGAAGCAGGAGGTTGATCCATGCCGAGAGCAATGCATCGCCCCGGTTATTGAACCGGCTTCCCAGCCGCTCGTCCAAAAAGCCGATTGCTTGCTGCCGCGCGTGCTTGGGCCAAATCCAAACGTCGGGTTTCAGGACGGGCCAGAACCGGCCGTCAATTTCATCCACCTCGAGCCGGACCGCCTCCGCCCCCACACTTCTTCGGACTTGGGATGTTCCGGCGTTATCGCGGAGACCATCCCGTCGATCCGCCCGTGCAAACTGCCGACGCATTGAGAAATATTTTTCGTCAGGGTGAGATTGGGACGTTGTCGATCAAGAATAAGGACCGAGCCTCCGCGCCAATCCTCCATGAGCAGTGGCTTACCTCGTATAAGAGAAAGGCCTATCGCCCGTTCGATGAAGCCCTTGAGGTAGAGATTGTTGGCGTAATCCTGGAGACGATCCTTAATGGAGTACGGCGACAAGGACGTGAGATCCTTGCCAAACGCTCGCCGTAGGGTCTGTTCGTCGCCCCACGCGAGGATAGAACTGCCTTTGGTCGCGACAATCTGATTGCGTGCTTGTTGCTCCGCAGAGTGGATATCGTCCCAGTCCTTGGCAGCCGCGAAACTGAGTTCAAGACAGGTCCGGTATTTCGAGCAACGGAAGCGCGTAAGACGCAAAATTGGGCGCCACCGCCAGCGCTCTTGCGCGGAATGGAAACCGCCTGAGAACCCGTTCGGTCGATCTTCTCGATGAGCTCCTTTGGCTTGTCCGGCAATTGTTTCCAGATGCGCGACACAGGGAATCGAAAGTTTCAATTTCGATAAGCTCGGCGCGCACGCCCTTTGGCGCGCGCCGCCCCGGGAGCGGTTCCGTCCTGTAAGCGTTGTCCAGTAAAGGCCATGTGGGAAAGGATTAGGGCCGTCGAGGACACGGTGAAGGAGCTGCATCACACTTTCGTCGCGGCCGCTCGTATCCCGCTACGATCATGCCAAACCGATTGCAGGTGCTTACGAGGCAATCGCCCATCTCGGCATTCTGAGTTTTCAGATCCGCTGTAAGATTTTGATGCTCGTATTCGAAAGTCACCGTGAAGCTTGCAGTAAATTGGGAAGGCGTCATTGTTCAGCGCCTGCTTTGCGGCGTAGCTGCCTTCCAGCTGAAATGCAGCAAGGCTCTTGCCGGTATCCGAGCTCCCTTGCGGAGCGGCAAAGATACGCGGGGATCCTGCAGGCTGAACTCGACCAGCAGGCCGCGCTTGTGCTTGTGATGGCGCCTGCCCGCGAAGAGGCTATTGAGCATCTGGTCGTCTCGCTGAGCCGGATCGTCTCGGGGCGATCGGCAAGACTGGTCGTGCGTCAAGACCCCAACGGCGGGCGCTTCTCGGTCGTGTTCGGAGAGGACACGTCCATCCAAACCACGCTACAGGCGGACGACGGCGCGAGCTATCAGCCGCGGTCTGGCGATGAGATCGCCTGGCAATTCATCTGTGTCGGAAAATTGCCTGACCTGAATGCCAGCATCCGCGGTTGCTACGACATGAATTACGGGTACTTGATGGCGAATTCAGCAAAGCGGCCCCTGGAATCGGCGCAGGGACGATATGTTTTCCAGGGAACCAGATCCACCCGGCGAACAGGATGCTCGAAGCGCCGAGCGGATTCTGCAGGCCTATTTTCCTGGAGCTCAAGTCCGGCGCGTGCAAGCTCGAAGTCGAGATTGTCAGGGCTGGAAAGTAACTCGGCTCTCCCGTGAGGTACTTGCTTTCCGATCTTGCGGGCTCGGCGCAGGAAGGGGCGGCCATTAACCCGACGAGAATGAAGTCATCGGCCCGCGGGCTCATCGGCCGGTAGGGAGAACAAATGGGGCGTCGTCCCGTGAGCAAGGCACTTCGCCGGGCTCGCCGCTTCCGGTGAAAGGTTGCGGCGCGGTGCTCTCAGCCGATTGTCGCATTTGACAGAATTGCGACGCGGGGGCTGCTAAAAAACCTACTCGCACGGCCGAGGAGGTCGCTCAGAATCAGTTCTGTACGGAACGTACCAAGGGCGCGCTGTCTGCGAGGTGGATAACGCGTTAACCGTGTTGAATGTGAGGCCGAATCCGTACCACGTGCGTGCACGAAAGCAGTAGCAAGACGATCATTTGCGTTGCCGCATTGAGTGACGATTATGTGCTTGGGGGAGCATAGTGACGAATACTGAAATTGCATTCGAAATCGGTGACAGCAGAACCGTTGATGAAAACATCTCGGCGCTCTCGGCCGCGCTCAAGCGGATCGACGATCCCCTGGCAGACGTCCTGTCGGGGGCACTGTCAAGCCTCAGCCTGGACATCGCTCTCGATCAGGATGCGCTCCTGGACGCGTTGTATGCAGCGACCTCGCCTGTCGAATCCCAGCAGACCGCCTCTGAGGAAGGCCCTGCACAATGAGCGGCTGGTATCTTCAGAAGGTCTCTATCGAAGGCTTTCGCGGCATCAACAACGAGGGTGCCCCTCTCGTCCTCAAACTCAAGACGGATTGCGTCAACTCCATCTCCGCGCCCAACGGGGTAGGAAAGACATCGATCTTTGATGCGGTGGTCTACGCGATCACCGGCCGAATTCCCAAGCTCGATGATCTGCCCGCGGTCGAAAAGGGCCCGTCTTATTATCTGAACCGCTTCCATGCGGGTGGTGTGGGAACGATCACCCTGACCCTTATGCCTGCCGGCGGCGGCGCCGAGGTCGATGTGACGGTCCGGCGCGATGCCGCCGGCGGGCGGACCGTTGTGGCTAGCGCAGGTGCAGACGGAAATGCGATCCTGGCCGACCTCAATCGCGAGTTCGTCCTTCTCGATGGAAAGACATTTCAGGACTTTATCGATCTTGCGCCGCAGAAGCGCGGGCGGTCGTTCGCGGGGCTGCTGGGCCTGAAGCGTTACTCGTCGCTGCGGCAAGGGTTGGCCTCGCTGACAAACACGAGGGCATTCAACAATCACTTCGGTGTCGCCGGTATGGAAGCCAAGCAAAATAGTGCGGCCGTATCTGTCCAGCGGGCCCGAGGCAATATCAAGGAGGCGTTCACGGCGCTCGTCGGCGACGAATGCGATCCGGCCGAAGCCGAGGCGACGATGCTCGCGAAGGCGCATTCCGCCCTCAGTGGCATCGAACTGCTCAAGCCCCTCTGCGAGGGGCGCAGGTTCGAGGAGATCGATCCTTCAAGTTGCGTCGATGCAGCGAAAGCTGCCGAGGGAGGTGAGGCAAGGAGAGAACTCGCGAACATCCTGCGCGACGAGGCGAGGTGGTCAGAGGCCGTGAAAGCCGCGCCAAGCGAACAGCATGCCAACCGCATCGTGGAACTGGCCGATGCTCGCGACGCCGCCCTAAAATTAACGCAAGGAGATCTGTTTCGTCAGCTCTACGGCCTCAGCGAAACTATCCTTCAGGATGACAGTTGGGCTGACAAGTGCCTCTGCCCGACATGTGATCAATCCGCTCCCGGTTCGATTCTCGACCACGTTCGCGACAAAATCGCGGCGTTTGAGGCCGTGGAGACTGCTTCTGCCAATCTGGCTCGAGAGTGGACCGAACAAGGCTGGAATCAGCTTGACGAGCTGGAGCGGTTGGGCCGCCAGGAAGATGAGCCGGCCCAGCTCTCCGATGCAAAGGAGGTCGGACTGAAGGGGGCGCTGGACGGGGTGCACGCATGCGCACTCGCCGAATGGCTGAAGACGCTCACGAAGCGCGCGCTCGCCAACGTCAAAGAGTTGACCGACAGGAAACTCACCCTGGAGAAGGGCCTTCCCGACAAGCTCACCGCTGTGGTGGAAAAGGCCGAAGCCGCACGCCGTCTTCAGAGCAATTTGTTGGATCTGCGCGCCGCGCGGAGGGAGCAGTCCGCCATCACTGCAGAGCTTGCGCGAATTGCCCGAGTCAAGAGGTTTCTTGACACAGCCAGCTCATGCTTCGCAAGCGCCGAATCCGCGGCAAGTGCGCGTCGGCTCGCCGCGATCGAACCCGTCAGCCGAAATATCTTCGCAGCGATCATGTACACCGATGTCGTGCCGGCCCTGAGGAAGCGCGCCGGCAGCGAGGATCTTTCCATCTCGCTTGCTCAGTTCTGGACGCTGCCGGACATCTCAGCCCAAGCCGTTCTCTCCGAAAGCTATCGCAACGCCTTCGCGATCAGCGTCTATTTGGCGGCCGCTTCGCTCTATGGTGGGGGCGCCAAGTTTCTGATTCTTGATGACGTAACATCGAGCTTTGATTCCGGACACCAGTTCCACCTGATGAACGTGTTCAAGGAACAATTTGCCCGGCCCGGCGTCCCCGATGGCCCACAGGTCATCCTTCTCAGCCACGACACTATCCTCGAGAAGCTATTCAATACAAATGCCAACGAGGGCGGCTGGTGGCATCAGTGCATTCAGGGCACGGCACGAACATCGGTGCTGCCACAGTCGGGCGCAATCCATAAGATCCGCGATGCGACTCACGCCTTTCTGGATACCGGCAACACCGATGATGCCGCTCACCGTATCAGACAGTACCTCGAGTTCAAGCTCGAGGAGATTATCTCCAAAGTCGGCATTTCGGTGCCTATCGGCATTGCCTTCAACGACGACAAGCACATGGCGAAAAACCTGATAGACGCCATCAGGGCAGCCGTCGATCTCCACGAAGCGGCTGGCCGCCTGGTCCTGGAGCCTGCCCAACTCGCGGGCCTCGGCACCTCGGTGGCAACCATCGTGAGCAATTACCTCTCGCATTGGTCGACGGGGCAGACCCATGCCTTCACGGCCCCGTCCCTGAAAGGGGTCATGCAAGCGATTGAGAATTTCGCGGGTTGCTTTCAGTTCGAGCATCCGGCAGGCTCGAGCCAATACCGCTACTACCGGTCTCTTAGCCAAAGGATGTGAGAATGGGCAGGGCGGCTCGAGCTGGCCGTAAAATCATCCTAGCGCGACTTCTCATGGCATCGGCCGTCGAGGAGAGAGATAGCGTATCATCGAAGCCAACACGAACTGCCTTGGACGGGGCTGCTCAGGCTCTGCCCAGGCGCTAGGAATTTAGTCGCGCCCTGGGCAGCATTCCAAGTACGCGTTCGCAAGTCCCGTTCGTTACAACCGATCACTCATGCCGCTCACCCCCGAAGAGCTATCCCGTCAGAGCCAATTGAAATCTGCGCTTCAGGCCGAGAGGAACGCCCACAAGCTGGAAAATCTCGCGGCCGGACTTGTAGGCCGGTTGCTCGGTATTTCGATTGCGGTGGCCAAATCGGGTTTTCAATACGGTGGCGATGCGGGTGCGGTCGGCCAGCAGGATCGCCGGTTCCGCCTGGAGTGCAAGAAATATGGCGACGACACCAGCCTGAGCGATCGCGAACTCCTCGGCGAAATCGACCATGCGCTGGCGCGCGACGAGGCACTGGAAGCATGGGTCCTGATTGCCACGCGCAGCGTTCCCGAGCAGCTCGCCCAGGACCTGGTGCAAAAGGGCGAACGGCTCGGCATTCCCGTTGTCGTCATCGGCTGGAAGGAACATGAGCCCGCGCCGCTCGCCGCCTTGTGCGCATTTGGCCCCGATCTCGTGCAAGCCGAGTTCTCGCAAGACGCTGGCAATCATGCACGCAGCTTACAACCCGCCATGGGCGAGGCCATTGCCAGCCTGCGCCGCAATCTGCAGGTTTGGTGCCTTGGCTTCGAAAGCCTGCGATCCGAATCGCACCGCAAACTGCAGGGCATCTGGACCTCGCATCGCGTTTCGAATGCCGAACTAGGGCAGGACGCGGCGGGAGGTGCTCACTCCAAGAGAGTGCGGCGCCAACGGGTTCATGCTGCGCTGGATGCCTGGTGGCGCGGTGCTGCCGTTAACGACGCGCCGGCGGCGATCGTCGGGTGGGACGGTGTCGGGAAGACTTGGGCCGCGCTCGACTGGCTGACTGACCGGATGCGCGAACAGCCGATTATCCTCACCGTTCCCTCTTCCGCGCTTGCCGGTCTGACCGGGATCTCGGAATCGACCATCAGGCGTTTTTTGGGCGAGCGGCTCTGTGAGCTTACCGGCACACGCGATCCCGAGCATTGGTTGCGTCGGCTTGCCTACCTGCTCAAGCGGCCGAGGGAGGAGGGGCCCGTTCTCACCGTGCTGTTCGATGGCCTCAATCAGGAGCCCTCGGTTCCTTGGCTAACGCTCCTCAAGGCCGTCCAGGGCGTGGCCTTCGAGGGGCGGGTGCGTGTGATCATCAGCACGCGCCGATATCATTTTGAAGACAAGCTCTCGGGACTTCGCGGGCTTGTTGTCGCGGCAGTGCCCGTCACCGTCGACGTCTATGATGCCACTTCAGGCGGCGAGCTTGACCAGATGCTCGCTTTCGAGAACCTCACTCGGGCAGATTTGCATCCCGACCTCCTCGAGCTTGCGTGCACGCCGCGCTTGTTCAGGCTTGTCATCCGCTTTCGTGATCGGCTCGTGGAGGCGGGGCAGGTCACGGTCCATCGGCTGTTGTGGGAATATGGGCGGGACACATTCGGTGATCGGGCCGGCAAATCCTTCAGCGAAAATGAGTGGCGTGCATGGCTTGCTGAAGTCGCGGGACGCTACCGCGGCGGTATCCAGGAATTCTCGCTCAAGAGCCTTGGGGAAACGGCAAGCCGGCCCGATCTCTCCGAGCGGGAGGTGTATGCCCGGCTGAGCGACATCATTGACGGGCGCTTTGCGCGGCCCGGACCCTCGGGCGCAATGCAGCTCAGTCCGACGGTCGTAGCTCATGCGCTCGGGGCCGCGCTGCTTGCACAACTCGATGCGATGGATGGTGCGACCTTTGCGGCGGCCGAAGCCGAGGTCACGCAATGGCTCGACCCGATTGCCGGCCTTGATCAGCGCGCGGAAATTCTGCGGGCGGCTCTATCTATCCTTGTCGAACGTGGAGGCCCGTTCACAACGCCTATCGGCGGCGTTCTTGTTACGGCGTGGCTGCAAACCCAGAACGTGACCGACAGCCACCGCCGAGAGCTTGCGAGCCTGGCACCGAGCATTCCAGACGCCCTTCTCGACGCCGTGGAACAGTCGGGCGCGCACGCGCACGCATCCGCTCGGATGTGGGCGATCAATGCGCTTCGCGCCATCCCGCGGATTGAAGGCGCGCAATTGACCGCGATCGTTGCGCGGGTCCGTGCCTGGTTTTCGATCGTGTCCCGCGAAGTCGACAGCAGGCCGGACGCGAACGCCGACTTTGAGCGGCGTCGTGCGGAGCGTTACCGCGGCCGTGTCGGGATCGATACGTCCGGACCATTGACGGTGCTGGGCGTTACGCTTCGTCTCGTCGGTCGCGACGATGGCAGGCTGCAGGCCGCGGCGCCTTCGATTCTCGAGGGGTTCCCTCTATCGAAGATCATGCCGTGTTTTGAAGCCATCGCGGTTGCTTCGGCTGTCCGCGGACACGCGGATGGCTGGCAGGGCCTGAAATGGCTTTGCTACTTGAATGAGCTCGATCCCGAACCCACGGCTATTGCCCTGCGCGGTCTGTCCGGGCATATCCGCTCGCGCGTGCCCGAATCCGGCATTCACCCGCAGCTTCCTGCACGGGCCGCGGCGCTCGTGCTCTGGCTCAGCGGACAGGAAGCCGACGAGGAATGCGCCGCTAGCCTCGACCCCGGCATCGACCGGCACTACACCTATGAGAACGACTACTTGCCAAACCCGAGCCGGAGTTTTTATGCCCTTGAACGCCGGCACGCGCACGTTGCGCTTGAGGACAAGGAGCGGCCTCTCCATACTCGGTTGCAGCGCACCGGCGAGCTGTGGCTTGATCCAACCTTTCAGCCGCCACCCGGCTTCGTCGAGGAGTTGCGTTCCGCCGCCGCCGGCTTCGATGTTGCGAAGCTCCACCGGCAGATGGGACGTATGCCGGAAGAATTGTTCTTCGAACAACTCCAACCGGCACTCGCACGATGCGCTCCGGACGCTCTCGCCGCCTTGCTACGGCGCAAAATGGACAGCTTCGCGTCCTGTCCGCCCGACTCACGCTATTGGAGCGCCATTCACGCCACAGAGGCTTTCATCCTGGCAGGAACGGCGGAGGCGCAGGCAGCACAGGTTTTGCGCCTGAGCGCGCACGAAGCGGACGAGAATAATGATGCGATCTCGGCGAGCGAGCTGCTCAAGATCGAACTGCAGTCCCTTGGTGATGCACAAACTCAGTTCGATAGGCTTATTGCGGCCGATCTCAAATTCATTCCTGCCGATTTTGCCGAGGTCATGCGAACTGCGTCCTCTGCGGACATTGACGCCCTGATTGCGCGGTACGGCGAGGCGCCTGCCAAGCAGCAGCGTGATCTCGTTGTGCTCTTGTCGGTTCACCCGGGCGGCTTTAGCGACAGTGCCTGGTCGTGGCTGATAAGTTTGATCGACCAGCCCGTTCATGAGCTGGACGGTGTGCTGTTTCGCATGCTGACACTGGCCGATGCCGCTCGGTTTGGGCACTATCTTGCCGCAAAGGCCTGGGGCTGGAGCCCGTCGGCCGATGTCTGGGTCAACCACTATGGGACCGGCGCACTTATCAAAGCCGAATCGACTCTGCCCTTTGACCAGTTGGGGCCCCGGCTTGCGCCGTGGCGCCTGCTAGAAGCAGCGCGTGTCCGGGGCGCCGATCCCACTGAGGTGCGGCTTGCCGCCGAGATCTTCGGTCACGTGCTTGCTGCCAACGAAATCGCGGAACCGGACCCGGGCTCGACACTCACGGTCAACCGGACGGAGCAGAGATTCACACCGTTCTTCGTTTCCGTGCAGCTGAGACCAGATCCCCAGGACCGAAATAGCCCTGCAGCGATCCGGGCTGCGCTTGATGCCGATGCGCGCATCAAGGCTCACCAACGTGCGGTAGAGACCGCAACAGCCCGCATCGAGGAAGCAAGGCAATCAGGAGCGAGCCTCTATCTCACCAATGTTGATGCCCTCGATCTGGTTCCTGTGATCCAGCATGCATCCAACATGATCGATCGCTGGCTGGAAGGCTCGCACGACATCAGTACGGATTTCCGCAGACGCGTGCGCCTTGCGGAGACTGCGTTCCTTGCGCTGTGCGAGGCGCTGCTCATTCAAGAGCCCACGCGCGGTGCCGCGCTGTGGCGCGCACTGCACAGGACCGTGACAACACGCTACATGGGGCCGGCCGGCGTAGACGAGTTGCTGCATATCGTGTTTCGCGTTCCCGATTCGCCGCCCGTCGCCGCGCTTCGGGACGAACTTGTTAGCCTGCCATTCTGCCATTCGGATCAGGATCTCTTCGATGTCGCCTTGGCGGCGGCGTACAATGGCAAGGCTGCCTGGATCGCCGATCTTGCGGCCGCGGATCGTGCCTCGTCGCTGACTTGGCGGCAGCGAAGAGGTGCCCTCCTGGACGGGCTAGGCACCGGTTATGCGCTACCTGTCACGGACGCTTGGCCCGAAGGCGAGATGCGCACGGATAGTGCCAATCTGCGCGCTAAGGCCGCGCGGCTGCGCTGGCGTGAAGCCTGCGCCCATCATTGGTGGCAGACCTATATCGCGGCTCAGGATGCGGTAGAGGCTTATGCCTCTTGGGTCCTGTTTCTGCGCTCGGCGGACGCGCGCGCCTGGACCTGGATGCGCGATGATGTGCAAGGACGGGCCAACAGTGACGGCTTCTTTGCCCTTAAATTCGCACATGTGCAGCTCAACCGAGCGGAACTACAGCGAGCGATGGACAAGGCCCTGGAGAGACGTGACAAGACGTTTCTCGATCACGACGTCGTGGAAGGCATCGGGCCTTGGGCGAAAGCGGCCAGCCCCATCTAATCAATCCACAAATGTGATAGCCAATCACCGCCTTTGACAATCGAATCTCGCGCGGTTTGGGCGACTCATGCTACCCATCATTCTCAATCACATCACTGCACAATGGGAATGAAATGGTTGCTGCCGCCCGTGAATTGCCCGCCTCCGGTTACGCGCTTGAAGTGGATGGCAGGCTCAAAGCCGAATTTGCAACCAAAGACGGCGCCAGGGCAGGTGGCGAAGAATTAAAGAAGCGTTTTCCCATGCTTCAGATCAGGATCTATGACGCACAGACGCGTGCGCGCGAGGAAATCTAGATCCTCTGACTCAAGCCTTAGCGGAGTTCTTCCATTTGCGCCCGGTGCGGCTGCCGCCGCACCGGGCCCTCGAACCGAGTCGCTTTGCGTCTCGGCCGTACGGCGTCGATCCCTCGCGCACAGAAAGGGAGCGGAGCTCCTCGCCGGGGGCACTCGGAAAAGGGGCTCGCCTGCGGCGATCGCTATCACTGCCCCGTTCCCGGGTGCCGCTATTGAACCGGTCTCATCGCTGCACTCGGACCCGCGTGCCCCTTCGGGTCGCTATGCTCACGCTCTCCGGGTGCCATTTTCCCTTGAGGCGATGCGCCCCTGGCGCACGCCTGGTCGGGCTGGCGGCCCTGGGGTAGCTCACCGCAACTCCCATGAACACGATGGAAGGCGAACTGCGTCGCAGATTCGCATCCTCTCAGGTAGGGGCGAGAGTCAGAGTGTCGGCGCGGTTTTACTGTGACGGGTTATCAGGCTGCGAGAGAGGCTCGCGGCGCCCGTCGCGGAGATCCGCGATGTCCAGACATTATCCTCGGGTGCGCACCAGTGAGGACCGGAGAAGCCTTTATGACGACATCACCAGCAAGATCATCGCCGAATTGGAGACTGGCCGAGTGCCCTGGGTGCAGCCTTGGGGCACCACGGCGGCGAAGGCGCCTTTTGCCTTGCCGAAGAGCGCGACGTCCGGCCGCCAATACAGCGGCATAAACATTTTAATTCTATGGGGTGCCGCGACCGAACACGGATTTACAGGGCAGAGCTGGCTTACCTTCCGCCAGGCGCTGTCGCTCGGTGGTCACGTCCGCAAGGGCGAGCGCGGCACGACCGTCGTCTATGCCGACCGCTTCGTGCCTGCCTGCGAAAAGCGCCGCGCACATGAGACCGGCGAGGAAGCGCAGGCCATACCGTTCCTCAAGCAGTTCACGGTCTTCAACTGTGATCAATGCGGCGGCTTGCCTCCAGAGATCGCGACAACGGCGCCACCTCCGCCGCCAGGCCTGATCGAGCCGCAGGTCGAATACCTGATCAAGGCGACCGGCATCGACTTCCGCATCGGCGGCAATCGTGCCTTCTATATGCCGACCGAAGATTATGTGCAGGTGCCGCCTCCGCAGGCCTATTTTGAACCGATCAATTGGCATCGAACGGCTCTCCACGAGCTGGCGCATGCCAGTGGCCATCCATCGCGTCTCAACCGTGACCTGTCAGGCAGCTACGGTACCAAGAAGTATGCCTTCGAGGAGCTGGTTGCGGAAATCTCGTCTGCGTTCAGTTGCGCCTCGCTCGGGATCGTGCCCACGGTGCGGCACGCCGACTATATCGGCTCCTGGTTGGAGGTGCTGCGAGAGGATAATCGCGCGATCGTGCGAGCTGCTTCGCAGGCCAGCAAGGTAGCGGATTATCTGCTGGGGTTCCTGCCGGAAGTCACTGTCGACACGACCACTGATATAACGGAGCAGGAGATGGCGTGAGTTTCTCCCCTGTTGCCTCGCATAAGAGAGTGAGAGGTGAGCGGCGGTTTTCGCGACGGGTTGGAGGCCGAGAGAGAGGCTCCCGGCCGCCCGTCGTGGAGAATCGATATGACCAAGGCTGTCCAAAAGATCACCTTGTCGCCCTCACGCGATATTCCGTTCAACGAGCTGGTGCTGAGCCAGTTGCACGTCCGGCATGTGAAGGCGAGCGTTTCCATCGAGCAACTCGCCGAAAGCATCGCGCAGCGTACGCTAATGCAAAAGTCTCAACTTGCGGGCGGTTGTGGATGCCGAAGGCAATGAGACCGGCATGTTCGAGGTGCCGGCCTGCGGCCGGCGCTATCGCGCGCTGGAGCTTCTCGTCAAGCAGAAGCAAATGGCGAAGCCGCAGGCGGTTCCTTGTGTCGTGCGCGAGGGAGGCATCGCTGAAGACGACTCGCTTGCAGAAAATGACGAGCGAGTAGGACTGCACCAGCTAGATTAGTTCCGATCCTTCCAGACCTTGAGTAGCGTCGGCATGTCCGATGAGAACATCGCTGCCTGGCACTTCGTGACACCGGCCGCCGTGAAGCAACGGCTTCGGCTGGCGTCCGTGTCGCCATAGCTCTATCTATGCCGATGACGGCATGACTCTCGAGCTTATGGCCTTTTCTGTTACAGCGACCACGCTAGGCAGGAGCAGGTCCGGGACAAGTCAGCCGATCCGGCTATGACGAACCTGATCAGATCCGGCGGATGCTCACGGAAAATACCTTGCGCGCGTCCGATCGCGTTCAATTCATTGGGCTGGATGCTTACGAACAGCCGGCGGCGGCGTTCTGCGGGATCTGTTCCAGCACGATGATGGCTGACTCCAGGATGTTGCTTTACTCAACCGCCTCGTGACAGAAAAGCTCAAAGCCGAGCCGAACGATTGCAGCCGAAGGCTGGATGTGGATTTAGCTCGCCGTCGAATTCCCCTACGGCCACACGCAGGGCCTGCGTGCAATCGACGGCAAAGCTTCGATCTCTCCCCCGAGGAGCAGGCCACTATCGACGCGCTCAACGCCGAGCAAGCCAGGCTCGAATCCGATTACCAGGATGCCGACGAGCTGCCCGACGAGGTCGATCAGCGTCTCGGCGAAATGGCACTGCTCGCGGTTGAACACCGGCTGATGATTTACGATCCGGCCGAGATCGTCCGCGCTGGCGTCTTCGTCAGCATCGATTCCGAAGGGTGGCCTCTCTGTTGACCCGGGTTACGTCCGGCCGGAGGACGATTTGTCGGCAGCCCAGCCCGATGTCGGGCCGGGCTTCGACACACAGTCAATCGAGGGGAAGGCATCTGGCACTTCCGTTCAGCGCACGATTCGCGGTCGCGAGTGGCGCTGCTGATACGGAAGAAGATGATGAGGACACGACAAAACCTCTGCCGGATCGGCTGATCACTGAGCTGACGGCGCATCGTACGCTGGCGTTGCGGGATGCGCTGGCAGAAAATCCTGCGCTCGCGTTCCAGGCGGTGCTGCACAACTTTGTACTGACGGCCTTACAGATTCGCATCGTCGGGAAGCTGCCTTGAGATCGGACTTCGGACGCCGACCTTTCCGGCTCAAGCGCCTGGCTTGAGGGAAAGCGCGTCGGCGAAGGCCGTCGAGGCGCGGCATGAGTCCTGGAAGGCACGTTTGCCGAAGGGTGAGAGCGATCTCTGGGATGCTCTTTCAGCCCTCGGTGGCGACGCACAGGCATCCTTGTTCGCTCAGTGCGCGTCATTAGCGGTCAACGCCGTCTTTGAGCCGGCCAACCGCTACAATCAGGCCCGCGTCTCCGCCCATGGCGTCCGCACCCGGCTCGACCGGGCCGATCTGCTGGCGCGCGCCGGTCGGCCTCGACATGGTTCAAGCGGGGTGGAAGCCCGCCGTCGACAACTATCTCGGCCGGGTCACTAAGCCCCGCATTCTGGAGGCGGTACGGGAAGCCAAGGGTGAATCCTCGGCGCAACTGATCGACCATCTGAAGAAGGCCGACATGGCGAAGGAGGCTGAGCGTCTTCTCGACGGCTCGGGCTGGTTGCCGGAACCACTGCGTCTCGTCGATCCCGATGCGGGGTCAGGGGAGCAGGAGAGTGAAGCGGGCCCGCTGCCCGAATTCCTCGCCGATGACGAGGATCAGGAGAACGCGGGCGACGATGATCCGCAACAGCTCGACGCGGCCAGGTGACATGTAGAACGGGATGGCTCCGGCCGTCCCACAGTTGTTCGGGGACCGGTGTGCCGCATCGGTCCCCGTTCTTATGCGCGAGGGCTGAGAGGGAGAGTCGGGCCGGGAAAGGTTTGAGCTGTCGGGTCGTAAGGAGAGCGCTTGATGGTTCGACCCTTTCCTGCTCTCCGAAAGAAATCTTGTCATGACTGAATCTCTCGCCGGCGGCGCTGCCGCCGCGCCGCTCTCGATGCGCGCTGCTGCAACTCTCACCTCCGCCGCGGTCAGGGCCGCGCGACAGCTCGTGATTGATCTCGAGCGCGGTCGTCGCATCGATGCCGCGGTCCTGCGTAGCGCCATGGAAGCTGCCTTCGGCGCTTCCGACGCCACTGGCGTCTGGAACTGGAAGACGGCCTATGATGTCTGTAAGGCGGCGACCGTTCTGTTCCTTCGCAAGTTCGGCCCGGCCATCCGGACCAAGGCGGGCTCGACGGCCGCGATGCTGCCGATGCTTGCGAGAATCTCGCGCTGTTTGCCGACCCACACGCGGCGCTCCGAGGAAAGCCAAGCCCTTCAACAATTCTCCACGCCGATCCCGCTGGGGCTTGCCGTATGCATCGCTGCCGGCGTCACGCCTTCCGATCGGGTTCTGGAGCCCTCCGCAGGGACCGGCTTGCTCGCCATCTTTGCCGAGCTTGCTGGCGGCGCCTTGGTGTTGAACGAGTTGGCCGAGGCCCGCGCGGCATTGCTCGATCAACTGTTTCCAAACGTTGAGGTCACGCAGTTCGATGCCCCCCAGATAGATGATCACCTCGATGCGAGCGCCGTACCGAGCCTCATCTTGATGAGCCCGCCGTTCTCGGCATTGGCGAACGTCGATCGGCGAATGGCGGATGCGGCTCTCCGCCACACCGCCTCTGCCTTGGCGCGCCTTTGCGACGGTGGGCGTCTGGGTACCATTACCGGCGCGAGCCTTGCGCCGGATAACCCGGCATGGCGAGATGCCGTCGTTCGCCTCCAGCAACGCGGGCGGGTGGTGTTTTCTGCCGCCATCGATGGCGCGGTCTATGCGAAACACGGAACGCAGACCCACACAAGGCTGCTTGTGATCGACAAGCAGCCTGCCGCAGATCCGAAGGCCTTTGAGACCTCGCTGGGAATGGCGGGCGATGTCGCAACTTTCCTTGACTGGGTGACCCAGCATGTGCCTCCGAGGCTGCCCGTTGTCGCGCCGGGCGTGGTCGACGTCATCAGGCGCCCAGAGATATCACGATCCGTCGGCGCTTCTGCGCCACGCGCGTCGTCTACTTCGAGCGGTGCAGCGCCGGAAGGCGCCGAGATTACCTATGAGACGGTCGAATGGTCGCCGTCGGAAGGTGCCCGTCTCACCGATGCGCTTTATGAAGAATACGCACTGCAGGCGATCCGTATTCCGGACGCGCATGCGCATCCGACCGAACTCGTGCGGTCCACCGCGATGGCCTCGGTCGCGCCGCCCCAGCCGTGTTACCGGCCACATCTGCCGGCTAAACTGGTGGCGGATGGCATCCTGTCCGACGCCCAGCTCGAGAGCGTCATCTACGCCGGGGAAGCGCACGCCGAATTTCTTGCGGGCTCCTGGACGGTGGATGCGACCTTTGATGTTGTGGCGGCCGCGCGTGACGATGCAGAAAATGCCGCGCGTTTTCGCCGCAGCTGGTTTTTAGGCGACGGCACCGGTGAAGGCAAGGGACGGCAGGTCGCAGGCATCCTTGTCGACAATTGGCTCAAGGGCCTCCGCCGCGCCCTCTGGATCAGCAAATCCGACAAGCTGATCGAAGACGCGCAGCGCGATGGGTCCGCGCTCGGCAAGGAGCGGCGGCTCGTGACGTCGCTCTCACGCTTCCGACGGGGCCCATCGATCCGGCTCGCGGAAGGCGTCCTATTCACCACCCACGCTACGCTGCGTACCTACGAGCGCGGCGAGAAGCTTTCGCGCGTTCGGCAGATCGTCGAATGGTTGGGCTCCGAGTTCGATGGAGTGATCGTCTCCGACGAGAGCCACGCGATGCAGAACGCGGCAGGCCAGAAGGGCGAGCGCGGCGACCTCAAGGCGATTGCTTGCAATCGCCCGGGGGCGGCGTCCCAGCAGGGGCGGGCTGGCCTGAGACTCCAGCACGCGTTGCCGAATGCCCGCGTCGTCTATGTCTCCGCAACCGGCGGCACCACGATCCACAATCTCGCCTACGCCCAGCGGCTGGGCCTGTGGGGCGGCGACGATTTTCTGTTCGTCACCCGTGCCGAGTTCGTCGAAGCGATCGAGGAGGGTGGGGTCGCAGCGATGGAGGTGCTGGCCCGCGATCTCAAGGCGCTCGGTCTTTACGCGGCCCGCTCGCTCTCTTACGAAGGCGTCGCGTACGAGCTCGCCGAGAACCAGATCACGCCCGAGCAGGTTCGAATCTATGACGCCTATGCCGGCGCGTTCAGCGTCATCCATAACAATCTCGACGCCGCGATGCGGGCCGCCAACATCACCGGCGAGAGCGGTGCGCTGAACGGCCAGTCTAAATCGGCCGCGCGATCGGCTTTCGAGAGCGCCAAGCAGCGCTTCTTTGGCCACCTCCTGACCTCAATGAAGACGCTGTCGCTGATCCGCTCGATCGAGCGCGATCTTGGCGCCGGCCATGCCGCCGTCATCCAGATCGTCTCGACCGGCGAGGCGCTGATGGAGCGCCGGCTCGCCGAGATTTCGACGGAGGACTCGGGCGACGTCCAGGTCGATATCACTCCACGCGAGTACGTCCTCGACTATCTCGCCGATTCCTTTCCGGTCCACCTCTACGAGCCCTTCACAGACTCGGAGGGCTACCTCTGCTCCCGGCCTGTCTATTGCGATGGCCAGCCGGTCGAGAGCCGGCAGGCGGTCGCCCGCCGCGACCGCCTCATCGAGAAGCTCGACTCGCTGCCGCCGGTACCGGGAGCGCTGGATCAGGTCGTCCAGCGCTTCGGTACCGACATGGTCGCGGAGATAACCGGCCGCTCGCGCCGCATCGTTCGCAAGGGCGCCCGGCCGGTCGTCGAAAACCGCGCCGGTGTGGCTAACCTCGCCGAGACCTCGGCCTTTATGGATGACCTCAAGCGCATCCTCGTGTTCTCCGTTGCCGGCGGTACGGGGAGGAGCGACCACGCTGAGCTGTCGGCGCGGAATCGCCGCCTGCGGGCCCACTATTTGCTGGAGCCCGGCTGGAAGGCAGATGCCGCGATCCAGGGCCGCACCAACCGGACCAAACAGGCGCAGCCACCGCTGTTTCGTCCTATCGCCACCGGCGTGAAGGCCGAGAAGCGCTTTCTCAGCACCATCGCCCGCCGGCTCGACACGCTGGGCGCTATCACCCGCGGCCAGCGTCAAACCGGAGGGCAGGGTCTGTTCCGACCCGACGCCAACCTTGAGAGGCTCGAGGATGCAACCGGCCTGAAGCTGACCGATGCCAACGGGCTCAAGGATGACCTGCCGCCGATCACGACCTTCCTGAACCGGTTGCTGGCGCTCACCATCGATCTTCAGAACATCCTGTTCAACGTCTTCGGGCAGCTCCTGACCGCTCGGATCGAGGGGGCGGTCGCACCGGGCAGCTATGACGTCTGGCTGGAAACGCTCCGCGCGGAGAGCTTTGTCGTTACCGATCGGCGCACGATATACATTCATCCCGGCACCGGTGCCGAAACCCGGCTTCTCATGATCACCCAGCGCCAGTGTCATCATCCAGTGAGCCTGGATGATGCTCTTGCTCGTGTCTCCGATCGCCATTCCGTGCTGTTGGTCAATGAGCGCTCGGGACGAGCCGCCGTGCAGGTCGCGGCGGCGAGCAATGGGCTTCAAACCAATGCGGGCGAGCGGATCATCGGCCGCAGGGTCTCGGCGGCCTTGGTCGCGAACGTCCTTGCGGCCGACGCGCCGGCGTTGATGCCGGCCGCCGCCTTCGCAACGCTGATGGAGGGGTGGACCGTCCTCAATCTCGCAGATGGACTCCAACTTCGCCATGCCCGGGTGACGGGCGCGCATCGTATCGAGCTGTCGGGCTTCAGCGACGTGATTCGCGACCGCCTCCGAGCTTACGGCCTTTTCGGGGAGATCATCTCCTGGAAGCTGCGCATCTTTGTGCTCACGGACGCGAGCGGTGTCGAAATCCTGTCGAAGGTGCTCGAGGCCTATCCGGTTGCGCGCATCGGTGAGCGGGAGGCCGCGTGATGTCGCGCGATGCTTCCGAACTGGCCCGCCGCCTCGCGCGCGAAGCGGAGGCGGTGTGCCGAGACTATCTCTCCAATGGTAAGCGGGCGGGACGTTACTGGGTGGTCGGCGATGTGCACAACACGCCGGGCCGTTCGCTATTTGTGCGGCTCCAGGAATCACCAAAGGGGCCCGCCGGCAAATGGACCGATGCTGCGACCGGCGAGCATGGCGATCTCCTCGACATCATCCGCGAAAGCCTGGGCTTGCGCGATTTCCGCGAGGTCGCCGAGGAGGCGAGGCGCTTTCTCAAGCTTCCTCGTTCTGAGCAGCAACCAACCGCGAAACCGGTTCGTTCGCCGGCGCCGACCGGATCACAACAGGCGGCTCGTCGGCTCTTTGCGATGTCCAGCCCGATTGAAGGAACGGTGGCCGAGACGTACTTGCAGCGTCGCGGAATGGCCCACATCCACCATGGTGGCAGCCTGCGCTTCCACCCACGCTGCTATTATCGGCCGGATGAACATTTTCCGACCGAAACCTGGCCGGCGATGATCGCCGGCGTCACGGATCTCGAGGGTCGGATCACCGGCGTGCACCGGACTTGGCTCGACCCGGATGGTTTTGACCGTGTCCATCTCGGCAAGGCTCCGATCGATACCCCACGACGCGCCATGGGCGACCTTCTCGGCAATGCCGTTCGCTTCGGCGTGGTGGACGACGTGCTCGCTGCTGGCGAGGGTATCGAAACCATGCTGTCGTTACGCTGCCTGCTGCCGACTATGCCGATGGCCGCTGCACTCTCGGCCAATCACCTCTCAGCGATGATGCTCCCGTCGAGCCTGCGCCGCCTCTACATCGCCCGCGATGCCGATGCAGCCGGCGATACGGTGCAGGCGATTCTCAGCCAGCGCGCAGCAGACGCCGGCATTGAAGCGATTCCGCTATCGCCCCGGCTGGGCGACTTCAACGAAGATCTGCACATCTTTGGGCTGGAGGCTCTCCGAGCAGTGTTGCGGCTTCAGCTCGCACCAGAGGATGTCGTCCGCTTCCTGCATTTCTCGACGCTAGCTGCGGAATAGCTCCCGGGCTTCGATCGACGTTGATAGGCCGGTCATAGGCGAGGCCCGTGCGGAAGAGGACGCGACCACGGCCTTCTAGAGGGCGATCGGACGGCAAGCGGCCCGGGCCGGCAATGGCTGCGTCCGGCTATTTTCCGCCGCGCGCAGCGATGTGAAGACACATCATACGTTGGGGCCAGCGCGCTTTGCATCGCCAAGCAAAATAGCCGGCCTCCGCCATCCTCCGCTGCCGCTTCGGCCCTTTCGGGTTCTGGCCCGTTCCGCCTGCCGTCAGAGGATCGCCACGAAGGCCGCGATGGTCGCGGCACCGGCAAAGGACCTCTTCCCATGACCGACCATGACGACATCGAACCGCCGCACGCCTCTTCCCCGACCGACCACGTCCTCACCGAATTACAGCTCTTCGGCCATCGTCCCTTCGACGACCAGCCCGATCCACGGCCGCTTCCGGAGGGCAAGATGATCGCGGGCGCCGTGGTCGATATGTTTGACGCCCTCGTTGCGACCCTGAATGACACTCGGCTCGAGCCGGACCTTGACGATCTGCTCTGGTCGACCGTCAACCTATTCCATCGGGCAGTCGATCGCATCGAACGGCAGCTCGATCACAACGAACAAGCACAGCATAAGAGCCAACGCGAGCAGAACGGCTCGGAAGTGCGATCGGTCGAACTCGAGCGCCTGACGACCGAGGGCATCACGCTGATCGAGCGCCGTGATTGCCTGGAACTGTTCCGGGATCACGCCATTGAGCGATTTGAGGTCCACACCGGCTCAACTTGGCGCCCACGATCGGGATCATTGGTCAATCACCGAACCCTCACCGCGGCAATGATCGACTCCCGCGACTACGTCGCCGCCAAGCGTCGTTCCGAGACCGAGGTCATGTTGCCAGCCGGACCGAAAATCGCACTCACCGGTGGGCTCGACTTCAATGACCACAACCTCATCTGGGACCGCCTCGACAAGGTTCACGCCAAGCACCCCGACATGGTCCTCCTCCATGGCGGCTCCCCGAAAGGCGCCGAACTGATCGCCTCCAAATGGGCGACCAACCGCAAGGTGCCTCAGATCGCCTTCAAGCCCGACTGGACGAAGCACGCCAAGGCAGCGCCCTTCAAGCGCAACGATGTTATGCTCGAACTCCTGCCGATCGGCGTCATGCATTTCCCGGGCACGGGAATTCAGGACAATCTCGCCGACAAGGCGAAGCGGCTCGGCATTCCCGTCTGGAAGTTCGGCGGCGCATGAGCGCCGTCGCCTCGAAGACGCCAGGGTGGAGTTGCACGCCGCAACTCCGCCTCGTTTCGTTTTTACATCAAAAACTGCGCCGTGGTGGTGGTGGTGGAAGGCGCGATTGATAAATCCATGCACATGGAGCCACCACCATGCTCGCGCTTGGGCTTGTTCTCAACACACTCGGCATTGGCTTGTTCTGCTGGGCCATCTTTGCGCTCGCGGTGTATGCGCTACCGTTTTTCGTCGCACTCAGTGTCGGGATGTTCGCATTTCGTCATGGCGCGGGCGTCTTCGGCGCATTGCTGATCGGAATTGCTTCTGGCACGCTGACACTTGCCGCTGGTCAGGTCGCCGTCGCCGTTAGTCGGTCCTTGACCTTGCGCGTCGCGATCGCAACCGCATTCGCCGTCCCTGCGGCAATCGCGGGCTATCATGTGGTGTTTGTCCTGCCGCAGATCGGGGTGCCTTCGCTGACTTGGCGCGAGGCCTTCGCTTGCGGAGGTGCGGTTTGCATCGGCGGCACGGCATGGACGCGCTTGACCGTGTTTGCGGAGCTCCGCCCGTTGGAGTCGGGCGGGGTGGTGGAGAATATGCCTCGACCCAGTTCTTGCAGCCGCCACGCATGAGCAATGACGAGTCGTCGCAACCATCGGTCGAGCAAGGTCGCACAGGGCGGCACGTTGAAGGAGGGATCGTCGAGCTTGAGGGAGAGGTAACCGCACTTCTCCTCAGAGGGCTTTGAACAAGTCCTACCAATCTCTGTCTGGCCCACATGACTGCGGTGGAGCGGCACGCCGCGCTCGGTCATTCCTTCCGGGACGATACCGCCCTTTGCGGCAGATTGTTTCTCTTTCTGCGCCGAACCGTACCAACCTCTTGTTCAGCACAACCGAGGTTTGCCAATCTTCTCCTTAAGCTTGCGGTTCAGCACGCGGACCACGTGGCCTCTTTGATGGCTTGATCTAGCCGAAGACCGGCTGCGCCTCGACCGTCTGAGCCGCAACGCCGTTGATGCGACTTTCTTCCCCTGGGCTTCGCCCATTCCTCGCGAGACAAGAAAGTCGCCACAACGGCGTCCTCCGCTGCGCTCCGGCCCGCGAGCGGGTGCGTCGCCGATCGTCTTCGGCTTCCAGATCGCCATCGAGGCCGCGGTGGTCGCGGGCTCGAAACACAAATAGGAGAAGTAACATGGCTAATATCGGTTCGTTCAAGAAGGTGGGAAACGAGTTTCACGGCGAGATCGTCACCCTGAGCCTTCAGACCAAGGGCGTCCGCATCGTCGCCGAAACCAACCGCTCCAGCGACAACGCGCCCAGCCACCGCATCTACGTGGGCCGCGCGGAGATCGGGGCAGCCTGGTCGAAGCGCTCCGAGGAGGGCCGCGACTATCTCTCGCTTAAGCTCGACGATCCCTCCTTCAACTCACCGATCTACGCGAACCTGTTCGATGACGAAGGCGGCGAAGGCTACACATTGCTCTGGTCGCGGCCCCGCAAGAACGGAGAGTAAGGGTCATCATCGCCCCGCCCGACAGCCTCGGGCGGGGTTCACTCTGGGAGAAACGCCGATTGACCAAAGTTGCAGCTGCATCGGCTTGGTCGAGTTGATTTTCACTTGTTTAAGACGCGCCCTTCCGTGGCGCTTGTCCACATGGGTTGAACTCACTCAATGCTATTATTTTTTGGATCGTAGACGCGCTGACCTGCGGCCTTTAGGTAATGTCTGGGGTGTCGCCGCTCCCTTGGGTGGCTGAATAAAGAATTCAGATAAATGAACACCCAGCGTCTCGGCGAGTCGGTCGAGAAGATCAATTGTCGGATTCTCAGATTGCCGCTCAAGGCCGCTCATATATGAGCGGTCAATCCCGGCATCGTAGGCCAGTTGCTCTTGCGGAATGCCGCGATCCACGCGGATCCGGCGGACATTCCATGCCACGAGCGCACGAGCTTTCATGCGCCCAAACAGCCATTAGGCTGACCATCAAACCACTGGCTATAACCAAACTATTCCGCTAAGTTTGGTTACAATGCAGATCAGCGAAGTGCGCGCATAAGCCTAGATGACGAAGCCACCGTTAGATCCCGACGTCGCAGATGTCGCGCCGGATCAGCCGGTGCTGACGACCTATGACGAGCAGCATCTGGTTACGTATTGGCGACTTCTTGACGCCGAAGCCGATGGCGCGGATTGGAAAGAGGTGACCCGGCTCGTGTTGCATATCGACCCGGTTCGCGAAGCGGCGCGCGCCCGCAATGCATTTGATAGTCATCTGGCCCGCGCAAAATGGATGGCAGACCACGGCTACCGTGACTTGCTTCGCGGCGGCGCCGCTAAATAGCAAAATCTGTCATGGTGAGTTCGCACTCGAGAACAGAGTTCTCCGCTGACGCGTGATCGCCTGCATGCATCACGCGATGCACAATTGGTGACTTGCCCAACAACCCCAAGCTTCATAGACATTGCGCCGCAATCGACCCACGGCACGGAATCTAGCAATGTCTGAGTTCGACTGGCGCTCACCGGAGGCGTATCAACGAGCTATCAAGTCGGGCGAGATGGCGGATTTCGCCTGGGAGTCGCTGCGGCGCAGCCCCAACTATCGAGCTTCCTATCGTGAAAATCGATCGCAGATGACTTCCGAATTCCGAAGGAGATGGGGCGTCTGCTTTCGCTCATGACCCGCAGGGGTCCTTTTACCAACAGACAATCTTCTGGGCACCTGAGGCGTTGCCGACGGTGGTGCCGGTCGTTCAGAGCGCGTCCGGCTCAAAAGCGGTCGGCGCGGGTCTACCACTTACCGAGCTTTCGTCGGGCACCATCAGACAAGCATCTGACGGCTGGCATGCTGTGTTGCGCATTCAAGGGGCACAACATCATCTCTGGCTGAAAGAGGCGCCGCAGTTTGGTGTCTCATATGCGGCCGAACTGCCGCTCGATGCGGACTTTGAGATCCGCGCCCACGCCTCACAGCGGTTGTGGCGCGCAATCAACGGCCGTCCGCCAGGACCTCCCTTTCATCAGCTTTCGGCGCAGCGGCGGGAACGAATCGTCTTGGTGTTGCGAGCGCTCGATGGACGCATGGATGGTGCGTCGTATCGCGTCATCGCCGAGGTGCTGTTCGGCCGAAAACGAATCCCTGAACGCGCCTGGAAGACCCATGAGCTGCGCAGCCGGACCATTCGCCTGGTGCATGCTGGCTTGGCTCTGATGCGCGGCGGCTACCGCGCATTGCTACGTCCCCCATCTCGCAAAAAGTAGAGCAGGGGTGCCGAACATCATCGCGCGATCTTCGGCATCCCCCTAAGCACTCCTACTGCGCCATCGTGACCGTCGACGCGCGGCCCGAGCCGGCCGCGCTCCAGACGACCACGGAGCCTTGCAAATGCCCGATCCGAACGCCGGCCTGCCGCCGCGGTACCTGCGCACGCCCGAAGCGGCGCGCTTTCTAGGACTCTCCGGCCGAACCCTGGAAAAGCACCGCACCTATGGGACGGGCCCGACCTACCGCAAGCTTGGGGGGCGCGTTGTTTATGCCCTCGAGGACCTGAAGGCGTGGGTTGACCGCGGCGCCAAAACGTCCACCAGCGATCCCGGCACAGGCACGGTCCTGCCCGCGAAACGGCACACACCCGTCCCGTATGCCGGCAAGGAGCGGCGCTGACCATGCCGGACAGCAACTCCACTGCAAGCAGGCGGCGTCGATCAGAGCGCGACCAACTCGATCTGTTTCGCGCCCTGCCCGGCGATCTGGCGCCACGGGACGCGCAAGACCTGATGGCCTATCCGTTCTTTTCGCTGGCAAAATCGAAGCGCAATGTGGCCATCGATTTCCGCGCCGGCACCGTCACCATTCGTGTCGAGGCCGTGCCGGAACATGGCATGGCGACGATCTGGGACGCGGACGTTCTGATCTGGGCTGCCTCGCAGATTGTCGAAGCCCGTGATGCCGGCCTGAAAACGTCCCGGCTGATGGCAGCGACCCCTTACGAGATCCTGACCTTCGTCGGCCGCGGCACCAGCGTGCGCGACTACGACCGCCTGAAGGCTGCGCTCGACCGGCTGCAATCGACCACTGTGATGACATCGATCCGGCAGCCGAGCGAACGGCGGCGGCATCGCTTCTCCTGGATCAACGAATGGAAAGAGACAGCCGATCTGCACGGGCATGCCCGTGGAATCGAGCTGATCCTGCCCGATTGGTTCTACACGGGCGTTCTCGATGAAGCGCTCGTGCTGACGATTGACCGCGCCTATTTCGATCTGACCGGTGGATTGGAGCGCTGGCTTTATCGCCTCGTCCGCAAGCACGGCGGCCGTCAGAATGGCGGTTGGAGCTTCGATCTCGTGCACTTGCATGCGAAGTCCGGGAGCCTGTCGCCGCTTAAACATTTTGCCTACGACCTGCGTCAGATCGTCCGTCGTCAGACATTGCCGGGCTATCGGCTCATCATCACGCATGATGCGAGTGGCGAAGAGCGATTGAATTTCGCACCAGTCCCAATCGGACTGTTGAGCAATCGACTGCGCAAGCGCGGCCTCGTCCTTCCCGCTGGGGATAAGCTGTGAATTCGCTCGTGCTATCAGGGACCACAACCCTCGTGCCATCGGGGACGCGATGCTCGTGCTATCGAGGACCGGAATCGGAGCTAAGGTTTTGCGGCGCCAAGACTTCCTGCTCCCGTAACTTTACTAACGTGCTGACACTAACTTGTTGTTGTGAATCAGCGCGTTGTGAACAAGCCGGTCGTGCATGCAGCGAGGATGCCTTATGCGCGGATTCTTCCATGCGCAGAACTTCTCTGCAACGCGATTCTTTTCTCCAATCTGCGCGTGCGAACGCGATCACGCGCGCTTCTTCGCGGTCGTTGGCGTCGACTTCATCGCCTGATGCGCGTCACGTCCTTTCGCGGCAGCTCGCTCGTCGAGGAGAACTCGCTAACGTCCCTGGTTGGCACGACGGCCACCACATGCCGGAATCTGGAGCATGGGCGGTCAGGCTAACCAGCGCCGTGCTTGATGGCTTCAAAGGTGTGCATGAAGCCGCCGGCAAGAAAGGTTGTGATCTCACCAACATCGCCGTTCTCTCGGGAGACGCCGCTCCGCCGTGGCGGAAGGAAAAGGCGCGCGTGGAGGCGGCCGGGTCGCGGAGGCCTTTAAGCCGCCGCAGCGACCCGGCCGCGCTTGCCGCTGGCGTCAAACTGGAAGTTCGAACCACCGATCCCGATCCTGTGCTGCAGCACGGCGGGCGCGCGCGCCACTGCCGTCGCCGCGCGCTTAAGACCCTTCTTCCTGGCCAGCCGCAGGCACCACAGCCGCAGCTTAAAAATCTTCGGAATGCGCGTGAGGATCGCAATCGCAGCCTCGTGCAGCATCGCCCGCGTCAGCTCATCGCTACATTTGGAGATGCTGCCGATCCGGTCGGCCTGCCCCGACTGATAGCGCCGTGGCGTCAGCCCGAAATGGGCGCCGACATTGGTCGTCTTCTTGATTCGCGCCCGATTATCGACGGTCGCGCGAAACGTCAGCGCCACGAGCGCGCCGACACCGGGCGCGGTCCTCATCCGTCGCACGGCGCTGTCGCTGCGCGTCGCCATCAGGACCGTACGGTGCGGTTTTGCCAGCTGCAGACGCATCGCATTGCGGGCGTCCAACAGCGGCGCGACGATCGCTTCCAATTCCTTCTTCCCGGCCAAGAGATCGCGCACCCGCGCGTCAAAACGGCCGACCGAGATCTCGCCGACCTTGAGGCCGAACGGGCGCAACAGGCCGAGGATCATGTTCTCCATGTACGGCATTCTGCCGCGCATCGTCTTGTGCCCGACCAGCAGCGCGCGCGACGTCTGTGCGCTCTCCGACTTGACATGAACCGCGCGGAACCAGCCGGTCCGCGTCGTTTGCGCGATGCCTTCGGCGTCGTTCCTGTCGGTCTTGTTCAGCATCGCATTCACCGCCGCCTTGGCGTGCCGGGTCTCGATGCAGATCACGGGCAGGCCCTTGTCGGCAAGCGCCGTGAACAACCAGGCACTGTACGAGAACGCTTCCAGGTCGACGCGCTTCAGTTGGATCCCCCATTCCGCCAGGAACAGCTCGATCGCGTCCGGATCGGTCGCGAGTTTCGCTTCCCGGACGACCTTGCCGTCGCCGTACACCACGCAAACGTTGGCCGCCTCCAGCGACACGTCGAGCCCTGCATAGAAGTCAATCATGCGCCTCCACCGCCGATCGCCGGCACGCACCGCGCGTTCCGTTCGCGGGTCGTTGCGAAGCATTTTCGCAGCAGCGCGGCCGGCGAGGGGGCACAGGTCAGTACCCCGGCTAACCTGGACTCCTTTGGATTCCTTGTAACGAATTGGAGCCATCCGGCTGCGATCCTCGGCAGCAGCAGGAGCGCTGCATCGCTTCGACAACGCCGATCATCGACGCTTCATCACGACCATTCTGCCGAAACCAAGGCTCTGACTTCGATGCGCAGGCGGCAGCGCACCCGTTGGCATGTCCAAAATTCCTTTCATGACTATGGAGTGGCCAGGTGAGCGACCTCACAACTGTTGAACTCTTGTGGCTCGAGAAGCGGATCGAGAACCGAATCCGGTTCGGCAAGCCTATATCGGAAAAGGTCATTGACCATCACAGGCGCATTCTCTCGTTTGTGCCAGGCAGCATCTTTGCGTTCGTGCGCTGGACGTCCAATGACTTCGGAACCATCCTGTCTCGCATCGACATTCTGCGCGCGATCACGCCGGGGCAGCGGTATTCGACCGTGCCTTGGGTCAGCCCCGGCGGCGAAAGCCTGCTGCGACTGGCTGGCTGGCGAAAGGTCGAGCGCGTTCTTCAGTTGATCGACGCAGTGGAATCACTCGGCATCGATCCTGCCGATGCAGCCCCCGAGTATTGGCATCACATCCACAACCGTCTTTCCGTAAACGAAACGCCACGACCTTATACGCGTGCGCGCCACCAGGCCTGGCTTCGCCGCTGCAGGATAGTATACTGATGGGACGGCTAAGGACCATTCTTGCGATGTGTGGTGCCACAACGCTCGCGCTTTGGCCGGTCAACGACACCTCGCTATCGTACATCTGGAACGCTTCTGAAAGTGTGCCGATCGGCCTCTACCGTTTGCAAGAGACCGCTCGCTTGCACATCACTGAGCTCGTGGCCGTTCGGGCACCAGAGCCGCTTGCGAGCTTCCTCGACTTCAACGGCTATTTGCCGAGCGGTCTTCCGATGCTCAAGCGCGTGCTGGCGTTGCCCGGGCAAACCGTCTGCAGAACGGGACTCACAATCGTCGTCGACAGCATCGAAATGGGCCAGGCACGGGAGCGCGACCGCCGTGGCAGGCCATTGCCGGCCTGGCAGGGTTGCCGGGTCGTCGCTGAGGACGAGGTCTTTCTCATGAACTGGCAGTCCGCGGACTCCTTTGACGGCAGATATTTCGGACCGCTCCCGACATCGACCGTCATCGGGCAAGCGGTTCCGGTGTGGACCAGGGAGGACTGACAAATGGCGGCATTGCTCCAATGGCTTGCGGTCTCTCTAGTCAGCCGATCGCACCGTCATTCCTCCATCCCGGCCCAATTGTCGGCAATCGGCGCGCGTCGCGGCCGTCTTGCGCCGTCTCAGTGCCGGCCGGGAAGAGCTCTGTCCTTGGCGGCTGTCCGCACATTGCTATCTCGAGCCGCTGCTTGCTTTTTGGGGATTCTCATGACGTTCGCAGCGCCATCAGCCGGCAGAGCGGAGGCTGGATCGCGCGCACAAGGTGCGCGCTCCTCAAGCCTGCTTCCAGGCCGTGCATACGCCGCGTTCGTGACCGAAGCCTCACATAGGTTCGACATCCCGGAGCGTTGGATCCGTGCTGTCATGCACGCCGAAAGCGGTGGTGATGCGCACTCTATGTCACCTCGGGGAGCGCTCGGGTTGATGCAAATCATGCCCGCGACCTGGGTCGAGCTGAGCGTTCGTTACGATCTCGGTATCGATCCGCTTGATCCTCACGACAACATTATGGCTGGGACAGCGTACCTTCGCGAGATGCTCGATCTTTTCGGATCGGCAGGGTTTCTCGCAGCCTACAATGCTGGACCAAAACGGTACGAGGACCACCTGGCCACCGGTCGAGCGCTTCCGGCTGAAACACAGATCTACATCGCTACACTCGCACCATTGATCGGTATTGAGCAGCGCAACAGCGGTGGTTCGTCTGCCAGACGCTTCGCCGCGTGGCAGCAAGCGCCACTCGTTGTTGTGCGGTCCAAGAGCTTATCGGCTGACACCAACTCGGCATCCGGTGTCCGCACAATGAATTCGTCGAAAGCAGCGTCTAGGGCGGGTGCAACTTTACTCGTCCCTCGCGCGACTGGCCTGTTTGTGCGGCGATCAGGCGAGGTGCAGTCCCCATGATCGCAAACGCATTTCGTCGCATGATGTCGAAGCCAGTCGCAACTTTGAGAGTGGTCGGCAGAGAGCCGGGAGTGAGCGACCGGGGAGGGCAGGGTAAAAGCCGCAAGGTGCGGCCGGTCGGTTGGGGGCAGGAATCACCAGCAAATTCAAATCACGCTGCAAACATTGCCAATGTCCGGCAAACTTTGCGACTTTCGGCAACGCGCTATTTTGGTTCAGCTTTCGACACCTTTCGGAGCAGACGATGGCCGGTAACGATGATTTCCGCATCCGTCCCGGCCGCATCCGCTCGACGCGCCCGGCTCGGACAAAACCGTTCCTGGCGCAGGCCCTCAAAGCCGCGCAGAAGGCCGGCGGCCTCTCACATGGTGGCCGCAGCCATGGCAGCACGTTTGGGCGCGGCCGCGCGGCGAGCCTTGCCGCGACCCGGCTCCTCAACAACCGCGCCCGCAGCGCCATCGTCAAGGCGCGCGTCGTGCGCCGGATGCGTTCGCCAGGCGCGCTGCGTGCCCATATTGGCTATCTCCAGCGCGACGGCGTCACCCGCGACGGAGCGCCCGGCAAGCTCTTTGACGCTAGCGGCGATGAGGCCGACGGCCGCGCCTTCGCCGAGCGTTGCGAGGACGATCGGCATCATTTCAGATTCATCGTCTCGCCCGATGATGCCACTGAGCTGGAAAGCTTACGAACCTTCACCCGCGAACTGATGGATCAGGCTTCGCGCGACCTTGGCACCAAGCTCGATTGGGTGGCGGTTGATCATTGGAACACGGAGCACCCGCATATCCACGTCCTCGTGAGGGGCCGTGGCGATGACGGCAAGGACCTTGTCATCAGCCGGGACTATATCTCGAGGGGCTTGCGCGCCCGCGCCGGGGATCTCGTCACGCGTGAACTCGGCCCGCGATCAGAGCTGGAGATCCGCCAAAACCTGGACAGGGAAGTGACGGCTGAACGTTGGACCAGACTCGATCGCGTGCTGGCCCGGGAAGCAGGGGCGGCGGACGGGGTCATTGATCTCCGGCCGGACCGGGAAGCCGCGCGCGACCCGTTGCGGGAGATCCGGATCGGAAGGATGCGCAACCTCGAGCGGCTGGGCCTGGCCGAGCCGGCCGGGCCGGCGCGCTGGGTGCTGGCGGCTGACGCGGAGCAGCGCCTGCGAGCGCTTGGCGAGCGTGGCGATATCATCAAGCGGCTGCACAAGAGCCTCACAAAGGATAGCGTCACGCGCGCATCGTCATCCTGGGCGCTCGAAGGCGAACGCCATGGCGAACCCGTGATCGGCCGCCTTATCGCACGTGGGCTTGACGATGAGCTCAGAGGCACGGCCTTCGCCGTTGTCGACGGCGTCGATGGGCGCGTGCATCACCTGAAACTCCCCGAGATCGAGGCGGCTGGTGACGGGCCAGTTGGCGGCATTGTAGAGCTGCGGCGTTTCGAGGATACGAGGGGCCGCCAGCGGATCGCGCTGGCCGTCCGCTCAGACCTCAACCTTGACCAGCAGGTGGCGGCGGAAGGGGCGACCTGGCTCGATCGCCGACTCGTCGCGCGTGAGCCGGTCGAACTCTCCCGCGCTGGTTTCGGTGCCGAGGTCCGCGACGCGCTCGACCACAGGATCGACGTGCTGGCGGAGCAGGGGCTTGCCCGCCGTGACGGCGACAAGATCACGGTTGGTCGCAACCTGATTGGCACCCTGCGCAACCGCGAGCTCGAGACCGTGGGGCGGCGCTTGGCCTCCGAAACCGGGCTGGCGCATTTGGCCGCGGAGGCAGGAGAGTCCGTTTCAGGGGTTTACAGCCGGAGGCTATCGCTCGCCTCCGGCCGCTTCGCCATGATCGACAACGGCCTCGGTTTCCAGCTCGTGCCCTGGTTACCGTCGCTGGAGCGTGAACTGGGCAGGCAGGTGAGCGGCATTGCCGGTCCTGGCGGGGTGGATTGGAGTTTCGGCCGCAAGCGCGACCTGTCGCTCTGACCCGCCGATCTCCGCGCCAACCTGCGCGCGACTACGATGCCGAGCGGATCGCCGTTGCGCTACCAGCTGGCGTTGCCGCATTGCCTCGGTCCATGTCCGCTACAAAGATTGTCTGGAGCCAACTGATCGTCGTCTCGCTGGTCGTGCTCGCCTTCCTCTGGACGGCGACCGAGTGGACGGCCTGGCGTCTGGCCTTCCAGCCGCAGCTCGGTCGCGCCTGGTTCATGATCGGGCACTGGCCAATCTATCAGCCAGCCGCGTTTTTCATCTGGTGGTTCAAATTCGACGCCTACGCGCCCGTCATCTTCATGCAGGGCGCATGCATCGCGGCTGGAGGCGGAATAGCAGCCGTTGGTGTTGCCATCTTCCTCTCGGTCTGGCGGGCCAAGGAAGCGCAGCACGTCACGACCTATGGCTCGGCGCAATGGGCGGATGCGCGGGAGATTCGGCGTGCTGGGCTTCTTGGCCCCGACGGCGTCGTGCTCGGCCGCTTTGGCCGCAACTATTTGCGACACAACGGTCCGGAACATGTGCTGTGCTTTGCTCCGACGCGCTCGGGCAAGGGCGTCGGCCTTGTCATTCCGACACTTCTGACCTGGCCGAGTTCCACCATCGTCCACGATATCAAGGGCGAGAACTTCCAGCTGACATCGGGCTGGCGCGCCCGCTTTGGCCCCGTGCTCCTGTTCGATCCGACCAATCCGGCAAGTGCCGCCTACAATCCGCTGCTCGAGATCCGCAAAGGCGACTACGAGGTGCGGGACGCCCAAAATATCGCGGACATTCTCGTCGATCCCGAAGGCGCGCTCGAGCGCCGCAACCATTGGGAGAAGACCAGCCACTCCTTGCTCGTCGGCGCGATCCTGCATGTCCTCTACGCGGAGGCCGACAAGACACTCGCCGGCGTTGCCAATTTCCTGTCAGACCCGTCGCGCCCGATTGAGGCGACGCTGAATGCAATGCTGGCGACCCCGCATCTGGGAAAGCGCGTTCATCCCGTGGTCGCCTCGGCTGCACGGGAGCTCCTCAACAAGAGCGAAAACGAACGTTCCGGCGTGCTATCGACGACGATGAGCTTCCTGGGGCTCTATCGCGATCCCGTTGTCGCGAAGGTCACCGGCCGATGTGATTGGCGCATTCGCGAGCTCGTCGACGGAGCTCGCCCCATCTCGCTCTATCTGGTGGTACCGCCCTCCGATATCGCCCGCACCAAGCCCTTGATGCGGCTCGTGCTCAACCAGATCGGACGGCGCTTGACCGAAAGCCTCGACACCAACCGCCGGCGGCAGCAGCTGCTCCTCATGCTCGATGAGTTCGCAGCACTCGGCCGGCTCGACTTCTTTGAGAGCCAGCTCGCCTTTATGGCAGGTTACGGCATCCGCAGCTTCCTGATCACCCAGAGCCTGAACCAGCTCGAGCGCGCCTATGGGCCGAACCACGCTATTCTCGACAATTGCCATATCCGGATCGCGTTCTCGACCAACGATGAGCGCACCGCCAAGCGCGTGTCGGACGCGCTCGGAACCGCGACCGAGATGCGGGCGATGAAGAACTACGCCGGGCATCGCCTCTCGCCATGGCTCGGCCACCTGATGGTAAGCCGCCAGGAGACCTCCCGGCCGCTGCTCACGCCCGGGGAAGTCATGCAGCTCTCGCCCGATGAGGCGGTCGTGATGGTCTCGGGCGTGCACCCAGTGCGCGCCCGCAAGGTTCGGTATTACGAGGATCCGCAATTCCAAAGCCGGATGTTCAAACCGTCGGGCACAGATCCAGCCGCACCGATCGCTCTGCCGGATGAGTGGTCGGGCCAAACGCCGATTCCGCCCTCCGTCGAGCTTCTCGCGACCTTAAAGCACAGAGCCCGGGATACGAATGGCGGTATTCGCCGCGAACCCGAACTGCCGCAACATGAGGAAGTGGTGATCAGCTCCCCCCTTGCCGAAGACGAGTTCGACACCGCCCCCGACGATGGCGACGCCGACGTCGTCCAGGCGCAGGCCATGAGGCGCTCGATGCAGGGTCTTGCACGTTCTGTCAGCCTCGACCCTGACGACAAAATGGGGCTTTGAGCGGTCGTCATGAAAAAGGTCCAGCTGAGCATCTACCTCGATCCCGGCATCTTCGGCAGCCTGGAGGCCCTCGCAAAACGTCACGGCAAGCCCAAGTCTCTGGTCGCCGAGGCCGCGATCTCTTCATTCCTCTCGCCGGACGACTCCGACCGGCGGGAGGCTGCCATAGCCAAGCGGCTCGACCGCATCGTACGCATGCTGGAACGACTCGAACGGAATGACGGTGTCACGCTGGAGACGATCGCATTGTTCGTCCGCTTCTGGCTGACGTCTACCCCCGCCTTGCCCGAGCAGTCGAGCCCGGCAGCGCGCGCCAAGGGCGGTGAGCGCTACGATCGCTTTGTCGAAGCTTTGGGGCGACGACTTTCTAGTGGATCGACGGTACTTAAGGAAGTGAGCATGGAATCAAGCGATCCTGGGAGTACGACGCCAGTCACAGGCGATCCCGGCTCTCATTGATCGACCGACCATCCTTTCTATTCCTACGCCAGAACACGAGCGCCGTCTCCTGTCGCTTGATATCGTTGCGCTGCTGCCTTTCTGTCGCCGCCACTACTCATCAATCCATGCGGAGCATGGGTGCTGCGGCCTTAGACGGATCACAGTCGACCACTCTGGTGGTGAAGTTCGTCGAAGAACGCGACTAAACGCAGGTTTTAAGCGAGAACATGCCGCTCATTGCACTAATCACATGCCGATCAGTGGCCATAATCGGTGCCAATGTTAGGGCGGCGGATCTTATAGCGTCGATCCTCGTTGGGACCCCTTGCAACAGAGCCGCAAGTTCAAGGAGAGATGGCAGCTTTTTGTACGAAACGCTTCAATCTGAGCTCGAGACGACACAGTGATGGAAGAAGCAAGATTGTTCGTCGCTAGTACTGTGATTGCTGAAGAGAAGGTCACCCCAAATTAACCATCGCCTCTGTACAAGGACGACACATCCAAATCATCGTTCATGACCACTCGACCTGCTTGAGCTGGCAAGCTGCGCCAAGCGCGCCGCACCATGCTCAAGCCTTCGACGGGAGCGGTGACACTAGCGAGGAAAGCGTGCTGAGCGTCTATGAGAAATAACGTTGCAAAAGCAGCGGCTTATGCGATGGTTCGGGGGCTGTCTGCAGCCAGACGCGTCTCGACCGTCCGCTTGGTGCAGCACTCCAACAAGCGCAGCTGTGTCGCGGTCACACCGGACGGACCCGAAACAATTGCTCGTCAAGGTCGTGTCGCTCCTTGTTTTTGATTGTGATGCCGGTAAAGCTAACCCCATATGGGGGGCGAATTGAGCGACGGGGGAAATCACTTCACGGCTGCGGCATCAGCTGTCGGGTATCTCTATCAAGCTCGACTGGCGCTGCTGTTGTGTATTCCTCATATGAACAGTGGTGCGGAAGTTGAGGTTTCGATCGAGCGCCTCGACGACATTTCCTTCGAGAAGGACGGCACCGCCTTCGAGCTTCTTCAAACCAAACATCACATTGATCGCGTCGCGAGCCTCAGCAATGCGAGCCCTGATCTCTGGAAAACCCTTCGGATCTGGGCCGAGGCGGCCAAGGATGATCCGTCGCTGCCGTCGCGCGCGAAATTGGCTCTTGTTACCACCGCAGCCGCTAGCGCCGAATCGGCGGCCGCTTTGCTTCGGCCGCCGGGCGCCTATCCAACTGGGGCAAAGCGAAATCCGAAATCTGCAAGCGAAATCCTGACGGAAGTCGCGCAGACGTCAGCAAACGAGGCGCTAGCGCCGGCGTTCGCGGCTTTCCTCGCGCTGGCCGAGCCAATGCAGTCTGCACTCCTCAGTGCGGTGGAGGTCCTCGACAACCAGCCCTTGATTGCCGACTTGGATGACGAACTGGAGCATGCTCTTAGGTTGGTCGCCCCCGCCGGCAAAGCGGCCGCCGCGCGTGAAGCACTCGAGGGGTGGTGGTGGCCTAGGGTCTGCGCCGCACTGGTGAAGAGCCCTTCTGAGCCCATTCCGATTGGCCTAGTGGAGGCGAAGCTCGACGACATACGGGACGCATTGAAGCGAGATGCCCTAGTCGCCGATTTCGAACATGCCGAGCCTGGTGAAGCGGAGTACGCCGAGTATGATGGCTTTCGCTTCGTACAGCAGTTGCACGTCATCGGACTCGGGGGGAACCGTCTGCGCTTTGCGAAGCGCGATTTCTATCGGGCCTTTGCGCAGCGCTCAAAATGGACACGAGAGCATGTCGTGCTCGACGACGAGGTCGGGCAGTTCGAGCAACGGTTGGTTGAGGAATGGCAGCCGCGATTTGAGGCTATGTGCGACGTTCACGGCGGTACACCCCTCGGGGAACCAACGCTCAAGCAGGATGGGCAGGCACTCTACCAATGGGTCGAAAATGACGCTCGGTTCCCGTTCCGCTCCTTGACTGCCCGGTTCTTGAACGTGGGGTCCTACCACATCCTGGCCAATGACCTTCGGGTTGGCTGGCACCGGGACTACGTCTCAATTTGCACGGAAGAGAAGTGAGATGGCCGGGCTCACGCGCTTCGAGCTGGCTTGGCGGGACAGACCGCAAGAAGAAGCGGCTCACTTCAACCCGGCGTTCTGCGGTGAATTGCTGGCTAGGATGATCAACGAGTTTCACAAGCGGGCAGGCGGCGCGATGCCACTCGCCTACGCATTCGTTGCCTTGCCGTTGGTCCTCCATCCCGGAGCGCGGAAGGCGCTCCCCGGCACGGCCAACACCGCGTTCGCTTCCTGGGCTGGCGAAAACACTACCATGCTCAGCACGCTTCCCGACCGGACAGTGCGGCTCAGGCCCGTGACGCGGGAGGCGCTCATGTTTCTCGCGCAGCTCGACGCGATCAAGGTCAGTCCGGACGGCGTGATGGTTGGGAAGCGGCCCATCAAATTGGGTACCAAGCCTTCGGCGACAACGGACGACGTTGATGCGATGCGGCGGGCCGCCGGTTTGCTGGGCCGCTGGTTCGGCAACCAGTCGGATTCCGCCGCCGTCCTGCAAACCTTGGGAGTGCGAGTTTGACCGTTCAGATCAGAGCCATCGCGATCTATTCGCACGACGGTGAGCGCCGGGACGTTCGCTTCAATCTTGGCGCGCTGAACATCGTCACCGGCGCGTCCAAGACGGGGAAGTCGGCCCTTTTGGATATTGTCGATTATTGCTGGGGCCGTTCAGAATGCACGATCGCCGAGGGCGAAATTCGGCGAGGCGTCTCCTGGTTTGCAGTGCTCTTCGACCACGACGGCGAAGGCATCTTGATCGCAAGGCGAAATCCTGGCTCAGCAGGCAAGGCCAGCGACGAAATTTACTTCGCGCGCAATGCTGATAATTTTCCGGAAACAACCGCATCGCTCGTGAAAAATTCCACCGCCGACGGGTTGCGGCAGAGGCTTTCGGCTATCCTTGGTGTGGCGGAAAACCTGTACGTGCCGGAGCCTGGCGCGACGCGTCGTCCGCTTGAGGCATCGGCCGGTCAGGCAATTTTTTTCTGCCTTCAGAACCAGGACGAAATTGCCAACCGCCGTCTACTCTTCCACCGGCAAGGTGAAGAGCGGATTCCGCAGGCCATCAAGGACACGCTTCCGTACTTCGTCGGCGCCATGGGCGAAGATCACTATCTGAAGCAAAAACGGTACGAAGACGCTCGCCGCCGATTGAGGAGCTTGGAGCGTGACTACGCTGACGCTCGGGCGCTGGCCGACGAAGCATCCGGGACGGCTCGCAACCTCCTACAGGAGGCCAAGCGCATCGGCTTGCTGCCGCTCGACGTCTTGGCTGAGTCGCTCGAGGGGGTTCGGAGCCTCCTAGGTCAAGCGGCCGCGCCGCGGTCTCTAGAGTATGCGAAGACGGACGATCCGGCGGCTGACTTGACGGATCTGGAGGATCGGCGCCGCCGCATTCGCTCTGAGCTTCAGGAGTTGCGGGACGAGATCAAGGATCTGCAACGATTGACGCGAGAGGCATCGGACTTCGAAGCCGAGGCTGGCGAGCAGCAGGCGCGACTGGCATCGATCGGCCTGGTTGGACATGGCGCGGAGGGGCATGAGACTTGTCCGCTCTGCGACAGCCAGTTGGCTGTGGCCGTGCCCTCGGTGGACGAGATTCGGCGTTCGCTCGATCGGATGGACCGTCAGCTTAGTGCCGTGCGACGGGACAATCCGCGTCTGCAGGGCCAGATCGCGGAGCTCGAAACGAAACGAACGACGCTGGAAGAGGAGTTGACGATCGTCCAGCGAGACATCACGACCCGGATCGCCGACAACGAGCGGCTTCGCATCGAGCAAGACCTGTTCACCGAGCAGGCCCGTGTGGCGGGCCGCATCGGCTACTACCTCGAGAATGCACGCACGCTGTCGGACGGCGAGGGGCTTCGCCTGCAGATCGCTAGGGTGAGAGCCGAAGTGGTCGAGTTGGAAACCGCCCTGGACCAGGAGGCGATGGAGGAGCGCTTAACGACGGCCCTCAGCTTGGTCGGACGCGACATCACCGAATACGCTAGCCGGCTTCAGCTGGAGCACGGCGAGAACAGCCTCCGCTTGGACCGAAAGAACCTCACCGTCGTCGCTGACACCGTGCACGGACCGCTGTCTCTGCCCCAAATCGGCAGCGGGGAGAACTGGGTTGGATATCACGTGGCCGCGCACTTGGCTCTCCACAAGCTCTTTCGCACACTCGATCGGCCAGTGCCGGCGTTTCTAATGCTCGACCAGCCCTCCCAAGCTCACTATCCAAAGGACAAGGACCTCGGTGAGATTTCCGGCGCTGAAGACGAGGATCAAGCGGCGGTTGCCCGCTTGTACAGGCTGCTGTTCGAATATTGCACGACCATGGCCCCCAACATGCAGGTCATCGTTGCGGACCACGTTGACCTTCTCCAGGCGTGGTTCCGAACTTCCACGGTTCAACGCTGGCGCGACGGCATAAAGCTCGTGCCGATGACGTGGCTTCGCTAATGCACTGTGTTTTGTGAGAAGGCCCAGCCGGCAATCCAACCGATTTCGATTAAGTTTAAGCAATGCATACATGCCCACCACCGATCAACGCCCTGGACCAATGGCTTGAACCCAATGGGACGGTAGAGCGGAACTACGGGCACCTGCTTCTCGAACAGAAGGGCAAGATCGACCAGGACCTCATCGACGCGTTGCGTCCGTACTTTGAGTCCGCCCACCTCGATGCGCGCGAATATTTCCATGAACAGATCGGAATATCTCTTCATCCCGACGCGGCGGGCGGGCTGCTTCCGATCAGCTATCCCAACTGCTTGCCCTCAAAAGCCCATCGCGGCCTGTTCGGTGAGGTGGTGGCCGGCCTGGTAACCGAGGCCTACCAGAACGAGTTCGTCGGCGGTCACGAATGGCGAGTACCGATCTTCCTCTTTCGCGAGCACGACGACGTCGAGAAATATCTCTGGGCGCTCCGGTTCGATCCAAACCGCACGCGCGAAATCTATGGCCGTCACGGCTCTGACTTCATCGGCATCGCCCTCAACGCTCAGGGCGAAGTTGCGCGCGTAATCGCCGGTGAAGCCAAGTGGCGCAAGTCGCTGACGGTTTCTGTCGTGAAGAGCTTGCTTCTCGGCCCTAAGGAGGAGGACGAGGACACCGGTGAAATGGTGCACAACGGACGGGGAATCTGGTTCGAGGTGAACCGGGACACGCCAGTCCCGCACGGCCTTCGGCAGTTGCAAAAGCTATTGGAGCAGCGAGATCCAGACGGGCATGCCAATGCAATCCTGTCGATCGACCGTGCGGTGTTCGGTCAGGGCCCGCTGCCCGGTCGAAGCAACTTGGTGCTTCTTGTTGGGAACGGGGCGAGACGACGCGAGGCTTTGAGCTGCCTGATCCCCTGGGAAGAAGCTCCGGCGGAGTACACGGCGCCCCACGACCTCCAAGTTGTAGAGATTATCCTCGAGTGCGGCGACGGGCTTATCGACCAACTCTACGCTACCTTGTGGGAGGACGCCTGATGCCGCAACGCGACCAAGACCGGCTCGAGGCCGCCGAGCGCGTACGGCGCGAACTCGCCATCGAAAACCAGTTGAGCCGGGCTCAGGCCAGGACCTATGTCCGTTGCCTGCAGGCGACCTGGCAGGTGCCGACGATCCTGTGGACCGAGCGCGATTCCGCGCGTCAGCTCGCCGACGCACGCCGGCTTCTGCATGCGGCGCACATCTTTCGCTCAATAGAAGGCGAGGCGTCGCAGCGCGCTATCGACTGCTATCGCCGGACCGGCGAAATCCTTGAGTGGCTCTCACGCGCCGCCGACACCATCCGGAGTGTGGTTCCTATCGAGCTACTGGCCGCAGGGGCCTATCAGCTCGGAGGGCTGCCCGCGATGGCGTTCGGACTATTGTCGCAAGTGCGCTCGGATCACGAAGGCGTTCGGCTCTACAGCGCCTTTCTGAGAGCGGACTTCGACGGTGTGTTGCGTCGCGCCGCCTTGTTCTGGCACCGCTACCCTGACCTCACGACAGCCGACGCCAGCGCGTTGCTGCTGATTGCCATGCGCAGTGAGACGCCCGACGGCGAAGCTGGCCCGACGGTTGGATGGGCGTTCAGCGTGGAGCTGGTCAGAAGTCTCGGGCTGCTCGCCGACTGTCTGCGCCGCGGTGATGACGAACGGCTCGCGGTCGCGATGGGCAAGCTCCGTGCGCTCGACGCCGTGGCAACCCGCACTTTCAGCGACGACGCCTCGCTAGTTATTACCATCATGCGGGCCGTCGCCGACAGCTTCGTCGCAGCTACTATCTACCGGCCGCTACGGGCGCTCGGCGCCCTGCGGCCTGAGCGGAGCTCGCGGCTGCTGGCTTATGCCCGCGACCAATTCAGCCGCGGCCGCGGGATCCTCTGGACCTCACAACAGCACGGCCTCCAACGCCTGCTCGAAGAAAGCTCCTTCGCGCTCTGCACCCCCACGGGTTCGGGGAAGACGTTGGTTGCGAATCTCGCCCTCATTAAGGAACTGCTGCTGCGGGAGGATGAGGGCTTGCAGGCGCCGTTGGCGCTCTACACCGTGCCGTCCCGAGCCCTCGCCGGCGAAGTCGAGGCAAAGCTGACCTCAGAACTCGGCCACGACATCACCGTCACTGGTCTTTACGGCGGGGCAGACTGGGGCATTACCGACTTCTGGCTGACCAGCGAACGGCCCGTCGTGCTGATTGTCACCGTCGAGAAAGCGGATGCGTTGATGCGCTACCTCGGCAAAATGTTGATGGCGCGCCTGCGCCTTCTCATCATCGACGAAGCCCACCAGGTCGTCCCTGAGGCCAACGAGCCTACGCGACTGAGCTTCTCCGACCACAGCAATCGATCCATTCGCCTCGAAGGGCTCGTGTCCCGAATTTTGTCTCAGCGTCCGGACGTTGTCCGGATTGCGCTCACCGCCGTAGCCGGCGGTGCCGCTGGCCCTGTCGCGCGTTGGGTCGAGGGCCGACCCGATGCCAATCCGGTCGGCGTACGCTATCGCAGCACCCGCCAGGTCATCGGAGTGCTCGAGACGGCGCCCAACACCCAAGGGGTGATCCTGCTCGATCTGATGAATGGATTGCCCCTCTACCTGCGCGGCGAGGAGGACCCTGTCTATCTCCGGCTGCAGATAGAGGTGATGCCTCAGTTGCCTGCGCAGTGGCGGAACAGCCTCAATCGATTCAACTGCCTTAACGTCCTCTGGACCGCCTTGCACCTCGCCGACGAAGATCAACGCGTCCTCATCTCGGTGGCGCAAGAGCCTGAGCAAACCATGCGCTGGTTCAAGGAGGCGCTTGAACGGACAGACTGGCAAGGCGCGGTGGGCTTTCAGCCGCCCGAAGGTCCGCTCAGGGCGCGGTTCGACGAGGCTCGAGCGGCCTGTCTAGACTATTGCGGCGCCGACTCCTTCGAGCTCTTCCTGCTCGATCGCGGGATTGCTACAAGCCATGGGCAGATGCCGCAGCGCCTGCGCCGTCTCATGGTCGATCTCATCGATCGCAAGATCTGCCCGATCACGGTCGCGACGGCGACGCTCACCGAAGGCGTCAATCTACCGTTCGATCTCATCTTCCTGACGTCACTCAAGCGCCGTTCATGGGACCCGGTTGAGGAGCAGCAAGTGATTGCGCCGCTTACCACGGCCGAGTTTCGGAACCTCGCCGGGCGCGCTGGGCGGCCGGGCGCGGCCCGCGGCATCGAAGGCATGACGCTTGTCGCGCTCCCGACCCAGATTTCCACCACAGCGGCAGCGGGGAGGGCGACCCAGCGCCGACAGCGCGCGGAATTGGCGGCGGACTATGACCGGCTGCGTGCGTCACTGGTGATCGAGGAACGGGATGCCGACGACGTGCCCGGCCCGCTCGCGCTGCTCCTCAACCACATCTGGGAACGTGCTAACCGACTCCTCGGCGTGGCTCCAGACGCTTTCCTTGATTGGCTCGAGAGGACGGCGCCGACTGTCGTCAGCGCGGACACTGGCACGGGTGCAAGCGACGGGGCGGCGAGGTTGGCCGACGCCATGGACGAACTGGATGCAATCCTTCTCACATCACTCGCAGAGATTGCCCGCGTCGATGAGGCAGCCATGACACGCGCTCGTGCCGAAGCGCAGCTCGCGGCGCTTTGGCGAACAACCTTCACCGCCGTCGCGACCGCTCAGGAACTTTGGCTTGAACAAGCCTTTGTGCGCCGAGGCGCGGGCATCATCGAACACATCTATCCGGACGCAGACGAGCGCCTTCGCCTCTATCAGTACGGTCTTCCGCCGGCAGTGGGGCGGCGCTTCGAGGCCGTAGCACGACGAATGCGGGAGCTGTTGGTCGCAGCGGACAACTACGGCTCGTCCGACCCGACGACGAGGATCGATCTATTTGAGGCGCTGGGCGACCTGGTCTCTGGGGACCGTGGCTTCGGCTTTCGAGTCCGCCGCACGGATACGGACGAGGCGATCCTGGAGCGGTGGTCTGATGTCCTCGGGTGGTGGATGAACGAGCCCGATGTGGCCGGCCCATCCCCCGAGGACCTTCGGTCGTGGCAACGCTTCGTCGCCGACAACCTGGAGTTCCGCCTAGGTGTAGCCATCGGCGCCGTCGTCGCGGAAGCCTGGGCCGACGGTGCAGAAGATGCGCTGACATTCCCCAGTCTGGCGGCTTGGAAAGAAACCACGAGCCTACCTTGGATCGGGTTCTGGGCGCGCGAGCTGCTGCGCTGGGGTACCCACGACCCGTTCGTGGCCTTCTGCCTTGCACAAGGCTTGGCTCATACCCGGGAGACGGCCGGTGCGAGGCGTCGGGAGTTCGACGCGTGGCTGGACGATGAGCAAAATGACCCTAAGAGCGAGGACCGGATCGACCCGCAGCTCTTCCTGCGTTGGCAGGCATCCATATCCCGTGCCGAGGGCGCTGCCGGCGCCGCGTCCCAAATGCGCGCGGCCCTCACCGGCACCACCGGCGCGCGCGGCAGCTACGCCGTTATACCGGTGAGACGGGATGACGGAACGGCTTGGCTTGACCCGGCTGGGTTCGAACTTGCAGTGACGCGCCCGATGGCGCGTGTTGGAACGCGTCCTTCCCGCAGCGACTTCGAGCTTGTCACCGCCGCTGGCGAACCGACGGTGAAGCGCCTATTCAGGCCGCCGGAGGCGCGGGCCAGATAGGCGGCTGAGGATCGCTGACCGCTTGGGGTCTGCTTTGCGCCCCCGAAGTCAACCGAATAGCATTCCGAGGAGCGTGACCAGCACGCTAACCTCCCTTTCCCGAATTCGCCCGGTGCAGACCTTAAGGAGTTTTCGGCCGGCGGCATCAACGACACCTTTGACCTGAATCGCCGACTGGGTGCATACGGGATTACGACCCTTATGGGCCTGATCTGGATCGTCACCGCACCCTTCGTGGGCGCCTTCGCAGACAAGATCCGACCCTCGCGTGCATTCACGCTGCTGCGGCTGCTGCTTCATCGCAACCACCCTGATGCCGCGCGCGGTGCGTACGACGGGTATCGCTGTCGGGTATGCGCTCACGTCACACTATTTGCTGGTGTGGTTGCAGCATGCGCAGATGGCCTGGATATTTCCCGTCTATGGATCTGTGATCGCGGTGCTGAGCGTGGTCGTTGATCACGTCGCAAAGAAGCGTGGTCACGTCTACATCGGCGACTGACGTTAAAGCCCTGTCGCTACGCAATTCTGGCTTCGCTTAGAGGCCAAAACGGTTTCTTGGGAGAAAACGTGAGCAACGACTTCTTCGCCGCGCGCGAGCGCATGCTGACGCGCATTGCGCAAACGCGAGATGCTTCGACAGCTGGCCTGCCACATTGGGCTCGCGCCGAGAATGGAAAATGGACGTTCACATCCGTTGGTGATTGGACCGGCGGAGCCTTCGTCGGCGAACTCTGGCTCGCCCATCTCGCCGATGCGCAGCGCTTCCCGCTATCTGACGCGCATGCCGGGCTGTGTTATTCGGCACATGGTTTGCCCCCCGATCGGCGCCGAAGGTTGACCCAGGCCAACACAGCCTCAGCCTTGTCCTCATCGGCCTTTCTTTTTGCCGGCAACTCCAAGATTCAGGCCAAAGAGGCTTGGCGAGAATGCCAGCGACAAAATGTTGGGTTGACAAATTGATAGGATTAGCATCAAGGTTGTGCATATTCATTCGAGCCTCATTCCTTTGTGATTGCCATGACAATAGGTTTCACACGGCTTCAGGAATATCTCGACGCTATCGCGCGAAAAGCCAATCTCGACCCTGCGAACAGCCGTCACGGGGTATTCTGGCACACCACCTATCTGGCGTTCATAACAGGCAATGTTCCTAACAAGCATTGCAACGGTGACGTCGTCCCCATCATCGACCCCACAAATGCGGTCAACTCCGCGTTCAATCAAATTCTGAGGGGCTCGTGGTGTGCCATGCCGCAGATGCCCAAGACTGGCCCATTTCTGACCGACGACGGCTATTTTGTTGTCCTGGCCGACGGGAGCCGCGTCGATGGCCCGGCAATTCTCGCGGATATTCAAGGCTGGCTAGCGGCCGGTGCGCCGGAGAACGGCGACGATAAAGCACCTCCGCCAGCCCCCCAAGGGTAGCCTGAACGAATACATATTGAATGACTACGGAGATTTCGATGCGCGTGTCGATTGCCATCGTGGCCATCTGCTGTGTCGCTATTTATGCCGATAGCCAGTCGAAAGCGCGGGCGGCTCCTCAGAATTTCTGCCGAACGATTCCGGATCGAGCGAACGCCTCAGATTGGCCGAGCAAGCACGCATGGGATTTGTTCGTATCGCTGAATCATCCAGCGATCGACAAATCAATTGCACGGGGCGTGGCCGATTGCTCCAGGCCTTTTGGAGATCCGGGCTCAACGTCTGTTTGGGAGACCTGGCGCAATGCGCGCACCGAAGTCTACCTGAGTGATGGGCGCGAGCCTCCACTGTGGGACGATACTTCGCTTCCTGACGAGAAAGCTGCACAAGTCCCTCCATTGCCGATCAAGCCACCGCCCGGCGGACCCGTCATATTCTTTTCTCCCGACGATGGCGTTTTTCACAACGCCGGCGGATTCGGGGAAACGAGGCTCAATCGTGCGACTTACGAGTTCGTCCGCTCGCAATGCTTGTTCAGCATCGAGGGACAGAAGCGTTATGCGGCCGCAGTGGATGCAGGCAAGAAGCCACCGATCCAGTTTCCCTCCGATGCAATCGAGGTGAAGGCGGCATGGCTTGATTTTGAGAAGCCGGAAGCGGGCAAGCCGCCGATCCCCGTTGAGAAGCGTGGAACTTACTATACCGCGGAGTTTCAGGGGAAAAAGTTCGGTCTCGTCGCGTTGCATATCCTGACCAAGGATCTGACGAACTGGTTCTGGGCGACATTCCGCCACAAGGATGCACCGACCGAAGATTTTGGCGGCCATGACCTCGACAATTACGGGCCCCCGAAAGAGGTCGCCGGCACCGTTTGGGACAACTATCGCCTCGGAGGCACACAATCCGATTTCTCCAGGCCGACGGGCGAGCCAACCATTGTCTCGGATCACTATGTAGAATTCGGCTTCCAGCGTTCATCCTGCATCACCTGTCACGCCACCGCCAGCATATCGCGAGAGATTGCGCTCTCACCGTCCGGACGGCCCTTTACGTCGTTGCCCAATGGTCAGGCCAAAGCTGTCTGCTCGATCACGCCAGGTACCGGCGATGATCTCGATTCATGCAAACAATTGATTGGCAAGGATGCTTTCAAGCCGGGTTCGGACACGCTCCTCGTCGAACGCGGTGTACCTGATCCGAATTGGTTCCAGAAAGACGGCAAGCCATTCTATCTGCAGACCGACTTCGTCTGGTCAATTCCTTTCCGGGGCCGAAGCGAGGCTGCGGCGCCGCCAAGCCGATGCAATTTTTGATGCCGGACACGACAAGGCCGAACACCAGCTGCGACCTTGTCGTGACAGGAAAGGCCCTCAAGGTCTGATCCGCTCAAGTGCATTACCCGCGTCGATCAGTCCATAGCCAACCGCGATGTTCGGGTGGCCGACTGCGGGAATGCCCTGCGCGCTACTGCCGCGCTCGACTGGCCTGGCGCTCTGTTGCAACACGTCGCGGATTCGCTCGGAGGTCAGGACAATTCCGTCCCGGCGTGCTTGTTCGAGCAATAGCGCGATCAATCCCGCCACTTGTGGAGCTGCACTGCTCGTGCCACTCGAGCAAAGCCAGCCATCATCGGCCTCCGTCTCGTCGCGGTCAGGAAAAGACGGGCCAGACAGATTGTGGTCGAGGATGCTGCCAGGCGCCGACGGCATCGTGATGTAGATTCCTGCCGGTCTCTGACCACAAAGGCCCGCAATGTCGGGAACACGGCGGCCCGGATAGAGGCTGCTGAGGTATCCGCTTGCAAAATTGCTTGCTTCAAGCGTTCCGTCCTGGGCGGAGAAGACGCCGCCAACAGAAATGACTTCGGGCATGCTGCCAGGCCACGCCTGCAAGCCATTTCCGGACGCAAACACGACGATCTTTCCTTCCCGGACGAGCGCGCGGATAGTGGCTTCGAGAATCGGGAATGATTGTTCCTTGTCCCATCCCCACGAGCCGCTGATGATATCGGCTCCAGCGTCAGATGCGGCTTCCAGAGCGTCTTGTGGAGGCTCGGTCTGCTTGAAGCCGAGAAGTGTTGCTCGCGGGGCTACGGTCAACGCATTGAATGCGATGGCGGTGCCGTGTCCGATCAGGTCCTTCTCCGGATCCGGTGCCGTTGCGCTCGCCATCGGGCGGTAGTCGAAATTGCGCGACGTGTAGAATGGATGCTTGAAAAATCCGGTGTCGACGATGGCTACCTTGACACCTTCCCCGGACACGCCTTCCGGTACGTTTAGCAACCGGCGGATGGCAGCTCCATCGAGCGTGAAGTAGTTATGGAGAGGCGGGATGTCGCTCAGTTCGGCAAAGAGTTGCGGGGGCGGCGTGAAAACGAAATGATCGATATGAGGGCTAACCGCGGAGCTGACCGTTAACGAGTCGGACGGGGCCACGTAAAGGTCGACCGCTTCCGGCGCCTGGTAGCTGACCGCGAAATTCTGTGTGGAGCGCACGCTCGTCCTTTGTGGCCGAGCCTGCACAATGAGCTGTACACCCAGAACGTCGGAAACAAGCTCGGAGTGGCCGGCAATCGTGATGCCAAAACGACCACGGCGCAGGACCTCGAAGCCGAGCCGCTTGAGGCGCCTGACAGCTCCCTCGACCGCATCGGCACGAGGCCGGAAATCCTCAATGTCGCGCTCGTGCAGCCTTCCGCGGTAAGATTGAATAAGTTCGCCCGATACGGTCTTCGGTGCCACTGTGAGAGCGACACGTTCGGCGAGGGTGCGCGCCGCCTTGCTTAGAGCTCGGTTTCCCTTGATGTGAGAACTGAGACCCGGCGCATACCATAGCGTCGGCGCGAAAGATTTCGATCGGCTGCTCGCGCGAGCCGGCTTGCCGGCATTTTTAGAGCCAGGCGCCGCTTTTTCAGCGGCCGTGACTCGACGCTTTCGGCGTGGCGGCGCCCTCTTGCTCTTGCGCGATCGTTTTGATGCCATGATGTCCAAAAGAAAATGCTTGGTCAAAACAGCGGCCGGGCTCGGAAACTGCGGGGCCAGACCACGGATCAGCAAACTCTATCCTATCGATCGGAGGACACCAAAATGTTCGCAATCTCTGGGTAATAATGCCGCAGGTTTCCCGCCCACGTTTCGCTAGTCGGGGAAGGGTGCGTTGATCGCCATTCGGAGGAAGCGGGAGCGATCGACGTCGACGACGTCGTCGCGAAGCTGGTAGGCCAGCGGCTCGCTCCCCACCCTGAGCAGGATCGAAGCTATCCTTGGGACACGGTCGCTTTGTCGCCGTCTCCCCGAACCGTCGATCTGCCCGCGAAGACGCGGATTTACAGCCCGAACATGCTCGACCATCTGTTCGGATGGACCTCGGATCTTCCCGAGTGCGACGGCATCTGTTGTTCGGCCGATGCCGGCGGGGAGGCCGTCGTCGACCGGGTGCGGACCCCCATCGCGCTGATCTGGAAGAATGTCGCGGCCGACGCGCTCAGAAAGCGGACTTGGGCGCCCATGGATTTCTTCTCGGCCGCAAGCTTTCAGGTGCCGCCAGGCGAGTTCGGACTCGTCTACGTGAGCTACAACGAAGGCGGGCGATCGGAGGTCGCCGACATAAGGGTGCAGGCTTTCGGCGAGCGCGTCCAGGACTTCGAGCACTCTGCCAAGAGTCGCATCCCTATCGCGGTTCTCTCGCGACTCTATCCTCGCCCATTGCATGAGGGCCAACCCGATCTGATAGAGAGCGGCGTGCGATACGTCAGCAGCTCCTATGGCGATCCCTCGCTATTCGAACTCTATCCGACCCGAATATTCACCTGACGCGGCAGCGGTACCCGTCGGTTTCTCGATCGATGCGATGTCCGTCGAGTAGGTCAGGTCTCCGTTGAGCCGTCCAAAAGGTCCAGATAGGTGTCGTTACCCTTGGAGGCAAGCAGATTGACAATTCTATCGACCTTCGAGGCGACGGTGCCGATCCCACTCCGCTTTCCCGTAACCAGGATGCGTCGGATCTCAGTGCCCTGAACCATCAAAGCGTAACGACCCGTGTGCGGGCTGATCGCTAAAGCATACAGGACGTCCACGACGCGCTCGACTTGTCTCCCGTCGATCGAAGCGAGGTGGCGGATGACGGTGTAGACGTCGTTGGGAGCGTAGCCGGCCGAAAGGACAGCGAGCATCTGATTCATCAACCAATCGACATCGGCGACCCACAGGAACCAAAGGCCGATCGCTCCGATCTCCTTGCGATATTGCTCCTGGTCCGTCGTGGAGGTAGCCGCTGCAAGGCGCTGCATCCAGTACGATTTCGCGCGCTCGGCATAGACCTGTTCCGAGGTGCCGATCGTCAGCCCGATCAATCGCATCGCATCGCGTCGCAGTCCGACCGAAGCAACATCCAGGAAGCGCGCCAGAAGGTGAGGAGGGAGCGTGCCCCGCAGGTGCAGTGTCAGCAGATGTTCTGCGAGACGATGATTGTGCGCGTCGCGATCCGCGTCGGGCTTCGCCAACTTTTCGATGTCGTCGGCGTAGCAGAAAGCGGTTTCTGACATCAGGGCATCGACCGGACCGCGGTCGTTCTCCAGATGGGCGCGCCAGGCCGGGTTTCGACTTGGCTCGGGAACCCGCGGCAGGAGCGACGACAACTGCCTTCTCAACCAATCGGGATCGAAATCGTACAACAGGTTGAGATACCGCCCCATGATCGTCCGCCCCACGTCGGTCGCGTCCGACAGACCCGATAGCTCCGCCTCCAGGATCGACCGAAAGTCGTGGAGGGCGCTCGCGGCGCCGTCCGTTGCGTCGATGTCGGAAGGCGCATTTTGCCTCAGCCAGCGCAGCAGCCGGACGCAAAGCTCAACCGCGGCACCTCGGATGGTCTGCTGTGCGTGGTGGAAAGGGTCGGATTTGGCCAGATCGGGATTGCCGTAGGGATCGGCGACCTGTAGCGAAATGGAGTATAGGGCTCGCGCTAAGCCGAGCAGGTCGGCTGTGTGCCGAGGAGGGATTGCGTCGGTCGTGCGCAAGCCGGCGGAGATGACGTCGATCATACCCCTGACGATGCGATAGCGATGCTGCGCGGACGGTGAACCGGAAGACGAGGGGATGTCGTGGCAAAGCCGGGCCATCAACGCGAGGAGGTCGCCCCATGAGACGGAGACGCCGTTGAAGGCCGCTTGTTCCATAGCCTCGAGGAAGCGACGAAGAATGATCGGCTCCATTTTCTCGAAGTCGAAGGCTTTCGCCGAAAAGGCGATCGGATCTTCCGCGGCGGCGATGCGAAGCTGATTCGCCAGCGCGTCGGTGGCGAAAGCATGATCGTCCTCGCTAACCTCGACCCGCCGTGTCTTCAGGAACTCGATGCAGTCTTCGATGGGGAGGGCGCGCAATTGGGCGCTGGTAAGCGGACTCTCCGCTTCTCTGTAGAGCGTGTTTCGCCAATGGTCGGGATCACCGAATTCGGCCACGCCCGCTTCCAGTTCCAGACGCAAAGCATCGGGCAAAGCGTTTCGCCAGCCCCAGACGACATCGCGGACCTCGGAAAACCGATACTCGCGTCTCTCTCGCTCCGTCGGCGGCTTGCCGTGAGTCTTGCGAAACCACTCGTCGAAACGATGGTCGTCAGGGATCGCGTAGATGAAATCGAGAATCGATTGACGGGATTGCGGATCGAGCGACCCGAACCAGACGTTCGCGATCGCAGCGTACTCCTTCCTGCACCAGTCCTGGTCGATGAATTTCTGGTCCGTTAGGTATGCGGCGGCCAAGTCGGGTAGCGCGGCAGGAGACATCGCGACGATCTTCATCGCGATGCGTTCGAACAGTCGCCCTCGGTGCGACTTCACTTCCGTAACGATGGCGAGTGGCTGCGAGCCATCGCTCTTCAGAGCCGACTCGGCGCAACGGAGAATCGCGGCGGCGATGCATGCCGGTATGTCCCGATGCGACGGGTTGTCGTCGAAGTCTCCGACAAGGTAGTTCGAATCGTCGATCGTCGAGTTTTCGTCCGAACGCCTACGGATGACGATGACTTGTTCGAGAAGTCCGCAGAAGAGAGCCAGCGCCTTCGTCGGCCCGGCCGCCGCCAGATCTTCCATGCTCTTGGGCAGGAAATGCTCGTACATCAAGTGATCGTGTAGCGTCGCGAGCCGCCCGCCGGTGTCGAAGACCTGGAAGAAAGCCGCGGCCACCTTAAGCGCGGCGTCGATCTCGCCGGCGCGCGCCAGCTTCTCGATGATGACGGGCGGAAACTGCAGAACGAGAGCGAAGTCGGGACGCAGCCATCCGGCGATCACGTCCGCGAGCAGCGCAGCTTCGTTAGTCGGCAGGGCCGCTACGACCTCCATGCCGTCGTGGTGGACGTCGGGATGAACGGATGCAGCCAGCGAACCGATCGCCTTCAGCACGATGGCTCGCGTCTGTGCGTTCTCCGACTTGGCCATCCGAAGCAGATACCGGGAGACCGGCCATTGCCCAAATCCGGTGTCGTCTTCCTCTTTGGTGAAGGACGGCTCGCCGAGGAGGCCTCTCTCCTCAAGGGCCGGCAGCCAATCCTCCGAGTTCAGACGATCGTAGAAATGCCGCTGGAGTTGGGCTGCTCCCGGAATTTCCTTCACGAAAGCGTCCATCCCGGTCTCGGGACCCATGGCCGCGATCTCCGACGCGCGCTGGAGCAACGCCGAGTACCGTTCCTGCAGGGCAGTCGCGAGGGCCCAGATCACGGCATCGAACGGCTCGGCGAAGGTGCGGCGGAACTCGTCGTCTATCCTGAGGGTCTTGTCGAAACTCCGTTGGTGGACTTGTGAGAGCGCGTCCCTGAACGACAGCCACTTCTTTGCAATCTCTCCTTCGGGATCGAGACCAAGGCGGGTAAGGATACGCTCGACCTGCCGTTTGAAGTTGAGCTGCGGTTTCAGCGCTCCGTCGGCACGTTGTCGCGCCTCTTCGTCGAAACCGATTTCCTTGAGCGACTTTCGGGCTTTCTTTCGGAGCGCCTTCTCGCTCGGATCGTCGCGTATGACGGCGTCGAAGGGAGACGCGAGAACCTGTCGGAGAAGAGCATCCAACTCCCGCAGCGCATGCGCCGCCAGCGTGCGGGTCGCATGCAGCGGCAGATCGCCTCCGACGAGCTTGCAGAAATCGACGTACCGGCTGGCGACCGCGTTGCCGAACAGCTGCCGCAGCAGCGACGTGGTTCCTGCTTGCTCCGGAGACAAGATGATGGAGGAGGGGCTCTGCTGCAAACGAACGCCGAAACTGATGAGGGCGGATCGCGACCTACAATACGAATTGAGCGGAATTTGGCCGGCGCTTCTTTCGTGCGTTACCGGAAGTGCGTATTGGCACAAGAAACGGCCTGCTACTTGACTCGTCTTCTGGTTGAGCCCAGACTTGTGGAAGTTTGAGGGGGCTTCTCTTGAGATCGGCTTGATGCTGGCGGCAATTTCACGCGCTCGTAGCCAGCCAATTCTTTTTCAAGGTATGACCCACACGTCATATTGCGGCGCTGGGCGGTACTCCTAAGCTTCCCAGGATAGAGTTTGCATGAGCGAGAATAAGATCGATTTCGCCGTGAGTGACGACGACGGCAACGGGGTGGCCGCCAGGATCTTCCTCTTCATCAGACGGGCCGATGCCGAAGTAGCGGATCCGCTGATGGGCATGTCCGATCAAAGCGGATGGGTATCATTCGTTTTGCCGCCACGCGCGGTGTTCGAATGTCTTGTCGCCAGGGCGCCAGGATACTGGACAGCCTACTGCGATGATATCGCGGATTGCGTTCCGATCACAATGAGACGCCTTCCGGATGTTGTAGAACCGGCATGGTGGTTGAATTGTCTGGGTATCGATACCAGTCGGTCCAAGCGGGGAGCCAACATCAAGATTGGGGTAGTTGATACCGGCTTTTCAAAGGGCGATGGCATCCGGCACGTTCATGAAATTGGTGGAGCGAGGCAACAAGGCGGAGACGAGTTCGAGCCGGGTCACGGGGAGCTGGTTTGCAGGGTTTTAGGCGACCGCAGCAAAAAGGCGCGCCGGTGGATGTCGGCGGCGCCCGGTGCTCAGATTTTTTTCGCCGATGCCACGCACAGTGACGAACCGGAAAAGGTCAGCGCATTAGGTGCGGCGATCGCGATCAACAAACTGCTCGACGCGAAGGTCGATCTCATTAATCTCAGTTGGGGCGAACCCTTCGAGGACGATCGGGTGCTAGACGCTATCAAAGCGGCCGACGAATTGGGCGTCGCCGTCGTCGCCGCGTCCGGCAATGATCCCAACGATCAGCAGGTCTATTTTCCCGCGCGGCACGAAAGCTGCATTGCCGTCACTGCCTTCGGAAAGACGGGCTGGGGTGAGGCCGGCAGCGTGGTGGCATATGACCAGAAGCACAGCAGGATGGTCGGAAAGGCTCCCTCCGGAGACGCAATATATTTCTGGTGCAACAGCACCTGCGGAGTGGACGTGAATGGAACTGCACCTGGAGCAGGTATTTTGGTGCAGCGCAAAAACGAAATTTATGCTGCATTATCAGGGACTTCGTTTGCGGCGCCGCTGGCCTGCGGTGCCCTGGCCGTTGCGCTTGCACAGGACAAGGAGTATTTAGATATGCCTCGTTCAAAGGATAGGACCCAACACGCAAGGAGCGTGTTCCTTAAGATGTGCGTTTCTGTCGGCTTGGACTACTCTAGTCAGGGATACGGCTCCCCCTTCGCCGCGGGAGGGCGTTAAGGCCCTTTTAGGAGAATCGGTTAAGTTGAAGGCGGGTTGGAGGTATCCATGAAAGAGAAATTGGTGGTTTGTCTCAGCTCTGATCTGATGGTGGCGAACGCCCGCGGCGCGCATCACGACATCGGCGAGATGGTGAAATCAATTCCCAGTCTGACTATCGTGTCAGGGGATCCCTCCATCGCCGTGAGTGTCGAAATCGACGATCGATACACCGAGCGCCTTCGTACAGCGGTGAACGGTCTCTGCACCGTCGGTCCGGATCAGGCATTCAGGACGCTGGGAAATCGCCGCTTGCCTTCATGGTAGGCGCCTTCCTGTAAAGCCGTCCTTCAGGGAGGTTCTTGCCGGCAACGGCAGGCCGCTCAAATCACTGTAAAGCGAGTCGGTAACAAACTGCGCGCGGATGCAACAAGCCGAGTTCGCTTGCTCGACGACAAATTCAAGCTGCCAAGAGATATCAGCCGTGGTCGCGGCGGGACCGAACGAGCTCAAGGGGTGGATTCCCGTCGTATCCTCCACTCCATCGACCATGAGCATCCGCAACGATGGTAAGTCGCGGACTGCGATACGTAGTCGGCGGCCGTCGCTTGCAGTCGCCCGCGCACTTGCCGACTTCGCAAGCTGCAAGGCTATCCAGACATCCTCTCCCGCGAGCAAAGGCGCTAGGACGTCCGCAGTATCGGTATCCTGCTTCAGGATGTGAATTGGAAGTGCGCCGCGGTTAGCGTCGAGTCCGTCCCCAACACGCCGCTGGAAGGACAGGGACCAACCCTCACCGCAGACTTCGTAGATTGAGATTTTCAGGGAAAGAGCTTTCGCAGCATCGAATCCAGCTTCGACGCGGGGATGCCTAGCACTTTTGTCAATTCCCCCTTTTCGTCCAAACTCAGTTCCGGCATAGCCTCTCTAACGGTCGCCGCCGTGCCGCGGACCACTTCCAACCCGTGGGCGAGCGTCCTGTAGGCGGAATTCAAGCGAGACCTGACGGGATTCGTCGCATTCGACCGCGCCCTGTCCGCGCGAGACCTTGCCGCAACAAAATCCTGCAATGTCTCTTCCAACCTCATGCTCGATCCCTCACCGTCGGTTGGCGTTTTCCAGATAAGCCAAGGACTGCCTGGTAGCACGAGCGTTGCAATGCGATTGGCCTCGGAGTCCTCAGGAAATATGTCAGATTCCTTGAGGCTGTGCGCCACGGCGAGATCCCAACTGGCGCGCAACATCGGAGGAGACGTGATGCGACGAGGTACTTCCGACAACGGTGTCCTACGCGCAAGGCAGAGCGCTCGCACATCCGGATGGTCGCTCCCGAGCAAGTTGAAAAGATTTTGGGTCACGGTCTCAAAATCCACCACGTTGTCTGGTTCGTCACGAAGCAAAAGATGTGCGCCCAGCAGGCCGAGCATGGGATCATCGAATTTCGCGCGTAGAACTTGATCCAACACTCCTTCCGAAAGGATCTTCCTTTTCTGGGTCAATGCATAACGGGCGACCTCCGCGAGCCAAGTCTGGCTACTTCCCGGATCGAACGATTGCTGTGGCGAGATCGAAATCGCGGCGTTCTCAATGTCGAGGGTGGCGCTATCGGACCTTCCGTAACTCGAGGTGGTCCGTTGCAGCAAGAACGCCTGGGTCTGGAGATTGTTGGTTACGAATATGGCCCGGGTGATGCCGCCAGCAAGCTGCAATCGATACGATCCAGGCGTCACCGCGGCCGACCAAGAGGCAATGGGGTCGCCATCGGCCGTGAACTTCGCGAGTTTTCCTATGTCCAGCTTCATGCTGGAGGACTCGTCGATGAACATAAGGTCGGTCGCCGGGTTGATCGGCGCGGAATCGCCGTGGCGGGACCATGCCCGCGCGATGATCAGGATCGACGCTCCTATCCCCAGAACTTGCGACAGGTTCTCGCTCGCCCATCGCGTCGTTTCCTGGTGTTTGTCCTGCGAGCGCCTCGTATTCGTCAGAGGTATGGGCGAGGAAAAATCCGTTGGAGCGTCGATCCTGACTTCCTGATCTCTGTCGAGGGCGACGATCCTCTCCTCGAGCGTCGGACCGACGCGAACCCGAACCTTGTAGATGTCCGAAGGCAACGAACTGCTCAGGTGACCTACGGCGCGAGCAACCGTATTTGCGCTGCCGTCGAGCACAGAAATCTCTGCCGGCGCCGAAGCGTCGACGGTCAGCGTGTTGAGTTTCGGCGGGTCGCTAGATGGAGACATCTTCAATCACCGGGCTGCCGTCCGCCTTTAAAGCCCCCGTCACCTCGAACGTTACTTCGGCCCCGCCATATCTTACTCTGTAGAAGCCTCGTGGCAAAGTTAGCGACCACACCGGGGGAGCCTGATTGACCGACGCGACCGTCGCAAATGCAGCCCCCTCAATCCAGATCCTTCCTCCGGGATTGCCGACGGCAATCGCGAGCGGGAAAGTGGGTGCCGCGTTCCAGCCAGCTGGCGCCGCAAGGATATCGAACGGGTCGGGGTCGTAGACCTCGGGTATTTTGGCTATCTCATCGTCATCGAGCTCTGCCGGCGATAGCGACTTCTTCATGTTGTCTTGCAGGAACAGCTTGAGCTGCGCTGTGGTGATGGCGCCGGTCTTGGGGTCGCGTGCGTCCCCTTTTAGTCCCTGCATCAGAGTAGCGGAAAATACTCCGCGCATGTCGTTTTCGAACATCTTCTCTTTCGAGATCAAACGGTCCTTAGCCGAAAAAGCATAGAAGCGGCGACGTATCTGACCTAGCGAGGCCTGCTTTATGCGGAGAAATGGAGGTGCCAATTCGACGTCATCGATCCGGGTGCGGCATGCGTCCTGAAAAAGGATGACCTCGTCGAACCATCCGCCCTCGTAGAAACGGTTGGCCCACAACATGGAGGCGACGCTATGGACGCGCTTCAGACTTGCGTTGGCCATCAACACCGCCGACTTGTCCAGCGACGGCGAAAACCCATGGCCAGAGAAGAACATCCAAAGACGTCGACCGGCCTGGTGTCCCAATCCAGCCTGATTGTTAGCTTCGGCGGCGTTGTCGATATCGGTGAAGAAGCGCTCTATCAGTTCTTTGGCCGGCCGCTCTTCGTCCGCATTGGTAGCCGCCGTAAACGCAGAGCTAGTGAGCAGCAGCGTGTTCCGACCATCCACCTGTCCGGAGGACGTAACCCAGGTATGAAACGCCTTTGCGTCGTTCTCCGCACCGAAAAGCGCGGAGATTGCGGGATATCTGTCGATACCCACGACGAGTGCGCGATCGGCCAGCGGCATCAGTATTGTTTTTTGATGAATTTCTTGTCTTCGTCTGAAAGCTTTGAATTGAAGCCCACCTCGGGTCCTCCGATCGTCCAGGAGGCTGGGATCGGATACATCATGATGGAATTCTTATCGAGTTTCGTTCCCGCGATCTCATTCGGGGGATAGGTTTCGAACATGTTGTGTTCGATCGTGGCTTCGTCCCAGTCGTTCGGTGGACCGGATAGATCCGCGATGACAGCCGGTTTATTCCATTTGATCGGCTGATCCGGATTTTGGTGTTCATGAATTAGCCCGAGCGCATGGCCGAACTCGTGCAGAATTACTCCCCTCGCATCGTCATCGGATATTCCCGGGGTTAGCCATCCGAAATTCATCGTCGGCTCGCCCTTCGGGACTTGTCGGCATGTCGTCCCGATTACAGACCAGGACCCTTCGTGCTTGAACGAGATACGAATATCGCCGTTCGCCGGTACCCAGGAGAAGTTCAGGTTCGCCATACCCGGATTGACCCATTCCGACGCAAACCTTCTCACCAGCGCCTTCTGATCGTCCGTTCCGTCAAGGAAACTGATCCGTATCTCGTCTCCCTTCTGCCACTTGCTGTCCTTGACCAACGCGGCCCTCGCGTTGCCGTCAGCAGCAGCCTTGTCCTTGAACCAGGCAAAACACCAGCGCTTCGTCTCGTCCGCCATCTCAAACCTCCCAATAAAAAATCGGATCGTGCTTTCAAAATCTCGAACTTCCCGGCGCCGATCGCTCCGGCGAGCAGCACTTGCTTCCAATCAAAGCCGGTCAGGAACCTGGATGATTGCGCATCCTGAACGCGAAATCAACGCGGAACTCTCGGAATTGGTGCGGCACGGAAAGGGCGCCGGATCGTCGCGCTTCGCCAGGAGCATGACGAACGCACCCGTTTTTGCAGTTCCGCAGCGCCTTTCGGTATTTGACCAGGAGAGGCGATTGGTTTCGGCTCGCGGTAACATCTGCGGGCGAATGGAAATTGCTGATCCCGCATGGGAGCTGAGGAGAGATAAGCTTGGGTCGTTTCAATGCGATTGCGGTCTCGCGCGGGGATGGCCTCCATCCGCTACTCCGCGAGCCGCGCGGGTTGCCGCCTCGCCGTACTCCGAAGTGGCCGTGCGGCCCGATGGAATGCTCCAGGGAGGACCGAGCCCGAGATCCCGGAAAGCGAGGTCCTCAACTCACTGCGTTCGGGACGCGGGGAAGGCCCTCCGTCAGATCGCGACTCGAACCGGACGGCGGTGTCGGTGGTTGCGCCAGGATTTGAACCTGCTTAGGGAGCGCGAGGCTTGCGCCGCTCACATCGATCGTTCAAGCCGTAGCTCAGGGGGCGTGTTTTCATTTGGAAACGGCATCTAAGCTATTGGATACAGGTCCTTTCGACCGTTTTATCCAAACGCGATTTGGAATCGTTGAATAATCAATCGGATTTTGATTCCGCCTTTTGGATGTCTGATCCGATGTGGCCTAACCAGACCAAAAGCGCTGAATTCGTCGTGCGCAAGGCTCCAGTAGGCGCACAGCAGGGCCTCCAGAATTCGGAAGACTGCGTCGAGACAATCTTAGATTAGATGGCGATCGACCACAAACGGTGCCCTTCGGCGGACTATCGTTAGGACTCTCGGTCAGCTGACCTCGATGAGAAAATCGGGCTTATGAAATAGTGGGTACCGCGATGTAGCGAACTCGTGCCCCCCGCCAGCACTTGTTTCAAATTTACCCACCGCGGAAAGAATCTCCAACACGTGCCGTCACGACAGGGGAAGGCATTTTCAGATCGGCCCGGCTACTCTTCGAGGTAGGGTCGAAAAGCACTTTTGAGCGCGAAATGCACTTTGCTTTACTGCTCAGTTCGCAAGTCTTTGATATCGCAGCAAATGCGACCGCCCTCCGAGCGCGCCAAGGGCGCGGAACGTTACGATCGCTTTGTTGAGGCGCTGGGACGGCGGCTTGCAAGCGGATCCACCGTCCTGAAAGAGGTGAGCATCGACATGCACGCCTCTGAGAAGCCCGAGTAATCAGTACGCGCGCCCTAATGCGACCTGGCAGCTCCTAGCGATGCGTGCGGCGCTGAGTCAGATAAGTCGACCCGCAGATCGGCAGCATGCCACGAAGCGCGCAAGCGATGGGCGCGTCACTCAATGCGCCCGGGCCCGCTGCAGCCCGTTAGCTGCCCGCGAATGACACAGGCTTACAGATCCCCCTCTTCTTGAGACCGCCTTGTCTTTCTTTGGCTACGCCAGACTACGACGCAGATGTCGGTGCAGTTGAAGTGACGTTCGGATTGACCCTTGTGTCAAGTCCGACATCGCTGGGGGCAATTCAGCCGTTTCGATTCCGAAATCGACGCCGCGCGTGCCGCGGTGCGCGGGCAGGTCTCGGCCGCAAATTGGGAGTGAACAAGCAGTGCAAGTCGATGGAGAGCTTGGAGGCCATTCCAACTCGATTGCGAATCAAGCCGACAGCGATGCGCAGCCGAGCCCGAACGAAGGAGCGCGAACCAAGAAGGTCACAGTTCAGCTCTCCGAGAGCATGTTTCAGCGGCTTGAAGTTGCGACCGAACGCCAGGGACTCGGCAAGAGCATGGTTGTCGAGACGGCGCTTGAACGATTCCTGAATCCTGCACCACCCATCGAAGGGCTCGTTCAGGAGGCTCTAGACCGGATAAGCGGCCAGATGGCCAGGCTCGAGCGCGAGATCGCGATCATCGCCGAGACGGTAGCCCTGCATGCGCGCTATCATCTCACCGTGACGCCGCCGATGCTGCCATCCGGGCAGCGAGAGGCCTGCCTGCTCGGGCAGCAGCGTTTCAAGGTATTGGCGGAGCAGGTCGAACGGCGGGTACGGCTCGGTCAGCCCTTGATCCAGGAAACGATCGATCGGCTGGGCAGGCGCAGCCGACCTACCAGTGAAGCTCATGGCGGTGCGTCAGAACGCGCGGCAGAAGAGCAACCGAGAAAGGAAGGTCTGTCCGCAGTCGCGGCGGATGGAAACTCCGAGCGGAGCGCTGCCGCCGTGGAGGGCGGCAGCGCTCCAAACTTTCGAAACCTGCCCAACTCCTTTTGTTAGGCCGGCCGCCAGAAGCGTGCGGAACGAGCTTGGGCCGCAAATATTGCCGGTGGCACGAGTTGAGCCAGTTCCTGTGTGGCGGCTGATCGCGTGCGTGTTTCTTCCCTTCGCGGTCGGGTACTACCTTTCGTACCTGTTCCGGACCATCAATACACTCATTGCTGGCCGCCTCGCCTCTGATCTCGGGCTTGGCGCTGCCGATATCGGGCTGCTCACGTCAATCTATTTTCTGGTCGTTATGGCGGCCCAGATTCCGATCGGCATGTTACTTGATCGCTTCGGGCCGCGCCGGGTCCAGAGCGTGCTCTTGGCTGTTGCTGCAGGGGGTGCCGCGCTCTTTGGGCTATCGACGGGATTCCTGTCGCTTCTTTTTGCTCGCGCGATTGTCGGACTTGGGAGTGCAGCAGCCCTGATGTCCGGGCTGAAGATCATTGTCCTCTGGTTTCCAAGAGAACGAATGGCCCTCATCAATGGCTATATGATCATGCTGGGCTCATTGGGGGCCGTTACCGCAACGGCTCCTGCCGAGGTGCTGCTGGACTGGATCGGATGGCGGGGTCTATTCGGCGTGCTGGGCGCCGCAAGCGCGCTTGCTGCCATTTTGATCTATCTCGTGGTTCCTGAACGAACCACTGGGCCACAGGGTAGCAGGACGCCCGCCACTCTGAAAACCGTCTACTCGGATGCGCGGTTCTGGAGAATGGCGCCCTTATCGGCGACCTGCATCGGGTCCGCTTGGGCACTGCAATCCTTATGGGCGGCGCCCTGGCTTTCCGATGTGGAGCGGCTGGATCGAACGAGACTCGTCAACGAATTGTTCGTGATGGCGGTCGCTCTGAGTCTCGGCGCTCTGGTTTTGGGCGTCCTTGCCAACTGGGTGCGTCGCCGGGTTAAGAAGAGCGAGGCTCTGTTTGGCTTGGTCGCGGCGATGTTGATTGTGGCGGAGCTTGTGCTGATCCTGCATCCGCCCTGGCCATCACTCCTGCCGTGGTGCGTGCTGTCGATGGCCGGGTCAGCCACTGCTCTGACCCACGCCATCATAGCGGACTATTTCCCGGCCGAGCTGGTTGCGCGCGCCAATGGCGGTCTGAATGTCCTGCAATTTGGCTGGGCTTTCGTCGTGCAGTACGGGACGGGACTGATTCTGGAGCAATGGCCTCTAGAGGCGGGGCATTATCCGTTAACGGCCTATCAGACCGCGTTCGGTGTGAACGTTTTGCTGCAGGTGGCAGCGCTGGTCTGGTTCGCCGCCGTCCCGTGGCTCGAGCGCCGGAAAAGGAAGGCTGGCAATTCGGTCACACGTCAACCGGCGGGAGGCTGGAACTCGGTTGAGGTCGTTATTCCACCAGCCGAGCTCGCCATCCTGGAGGCGGATGATCATGCGGAGTGGTGAAGCCCGCATGTCGCCGGGCTGATGTCCGGGGTCATGATGTTCGGCGCGTCAGAAGCGATCGTCCCGAATCTCTCTTCTTCCACGCCAGACTACGATCCGTTTGGTCCCATTTTGCCGAGCGCAGGTTCTGCTTCCGCCTCATCCAGCCGCTGATCGCTATCGGTCCCTGCAAGAAGTCGAGTTGCGCGGGGTGCGCACCTCCGCACAGCCACCCTCGATGGAATGTTTATATGGGTGTAGGCGCTTTGCGGCGTCCGAATCATCTCTCGTGCATAAATCCTGCACGTTGGTCGCGATCCATACGAATTGGCTCAATCCTTTCGTGATAACTCCTCCCCAAATTGAGTGGAAGAGAATCGATGAAGGTCTTGGTGCCGGTAAAGCGGGTGGTCGATTACAACGTCAAGGTCCGCGTCAAGAGCGATGGATCGGGCGTTGAACTCGCCAACGTCAAAATGTCGATGAACCCGTTCGACGAAATCGCGGTCGAGGAAGCGCTTCGCCTGAAGGAAGCTGGCAAGGCGACCGAGGTCGTGGTCGTTTCCATCGGACCGGCGCAGGCGTCGGAGACGATCCGCACCGGTCTTGCCATGGGCGCCGATCGCGGCATCCTGGTGAAGGCCGACGGCATCGTCGAGCCGCTCGCTGTCGCCAAGATCCTGAAGAAAATCGCTGAGGAAGAGCAGCCTGGTCTGATTATTTTGGGCAAGCAGGCGATCGACGATGACTCGAACCAGACCGGCCAGATGCTGGCCGCGCTGCTCGGTTGGTCGCAGGCGACGTTCGCCTCGAAGCTCGAGGTCGAAGGCTCTGACTTCAAGGTCACCCGCGAAGTCGATGGCGGCTTGCAGACCGTCAAGCTGAAGGGACCGGCGATCGTCACCACCGATCTCCGTCTCAACGAGCCGCGCTATGCGTCGCTGCCCAACATCATGAAGGCCAAGAAGAAGCCGATCGCGGACAAGACCGTCGCCGATTACGGCGTCGATGTCACCGCGCGCCTCGAAGTTCTGAAGACGACGGAGCCCGCGGGCCGCAAGGCCGGCGTCAAGGTGAAGGACGTCGCCGAGCTGGTGTCGAAGCTCAAGAACGAAGCCGGGGTGCTCTGATGACGACGCTGTTGATTGCCGAACACGAGCACGAGGTCCTCAAGGACTCCACCAACAAGGCGCTGACCGCAGCCTCCCAGCTTGGCGGCGACGTCCATGTGCTGGTCGCCGGCGGCGGGCAGGGCACCAAGGCTGCGGCCGAGGCGGCTTCGAAGCTCGCCGGTGTTGCCAAGGTGCTGGTCGCCGAAGGCGAGCCCTACGCGCACGATCTCGCCGAGCCGCTGGCCGCGCTGATCGTCTCGCTGGCCCCGTCCTACGATGCGATCGTCGCGCCAGCGACCTCGCGCTTCAAGAACGTGATGCCGCGCGTCGCGGCCCTGCTCGACGTCATGCAGGTCTCGGAGATCACCAAGGTGATCGCCCCCGACACCTATGAGCGCCCGATCTACGCCGGCAACGCCATCCAGACGGTGAAGTCGAAGGACGCCAAGAAGGTCATCACGGTGCGCACCTCCACCTTCGCCGCAGCGGGAGAAGGCGGCAGCGCGTCGGTCGAGAGCGTCGCGGCGGCGGCCGATCCGGGCCTGTCGTCCTTTGTCGGCGAGGAAGTCGCAAAGAGCGACCGTCCCGAGCTGACCTCGGCCAAGATCATCGTCTCCGGTGGCCGCGCCATGCAGAGCCGCGAGAACTTCGCGAAGTACATCGAGCCGCTCGCCGACAAGCTCGGGGCCGGCGTCGGCGCTTCGCGTGCCGCGGTGGATGCGGGCTATGCGCCGAACGACTGGCAGGTCGGCCAGACCGGCAAGGTCGTGGCCCCCGAGCTCTATGTCGCGGTCGGCATTTCCGGCGCGATCCAGCATCTGGCCGGCATGAAGGACTCCAAGGTGATCGTCGCGATCAACAAGGACGAGGACGCGCCGATCTTCCAGGTTGCCGATTACGGCCTGGTCGCCGACCTCTACCAGGCGGTTCCGGAGCTGACCGCCGAACTCGGCAAGCTCGGCAAGTAAGACGCGCTAAAACACCGGCCGGAGCTATAAACTCCGGCCGGTGTTTCATTTTTGAGGCGTTTTCTTTCGTGCGGGACGCGCGGAAGGCTAGGCGTGATTGCCCATCATCAAAGCCTCGCAAGCATTCTTTCCTATCTTTTCTTCTTCTACGCCAGAGTACGAACCGCGAGCGCTCTTGTTGCGATTACCTCGGTTCTGCTTTTTCTACTTGTCCCCACGCAAGGCCGCTGATGTCAGCGACCTCAAGCACGGGGGCAGTCGTGGCGATCCATTCATTTCATTCGGAAGCCGAGTTGCGCGGAGCGCGCATGCTCCGCACAGCGCTGGGGCCTGCCATCGCCGGCTTTCTGGAAGATCCGTCGATCGTTGAGGTGATGCTGAACCCCGACGGTCGGCTGTGGATCGATCGGCTCTCGAGCGGCCTTACCGATACCGGCGAAAGTCTATCGGCTGCCGACGGCGAGCGAATTGTTCGGCTGGTCGCGCACTATGTGGGCGCTGAGGTTCATGCCGGCTCGCCCCGAATCTCGGCTGAGCTGCCGGAAACGGGAGAGCGTTTCGAAGGTTTGTTGCCGCCGGTCGTCGCCGCGCCGGCTTTCGCGATCCGCAAACCCGCGGTCGCTGTCTTCAGCCTGGACGACTATGTCGCTGCCGGCACCCTGAACTTGGAGCAGGCCAACGCGCTCCGTGATGCGGTCGCTACACGCAAGAACATCCTGGTCGCGGGCGGCACATCGACGGGCAAGACGACGCTGACGAACGCGCTTCTGGCAGAGGTGGCCAAAGGTTCGGATCGCGTCGTTCTCATCGAAGATACGCGGGAGCTTCAGTGCACGGCGCCGAACCTCGTGGCGCTGCGGACCAAGGATGGCGTCATCTCGCTGTCCGAACTTGTGCGCTCGTCACTTCGTCTGCGCCCTGACCGAATCCCGATTGGCGAGGTGCGCGGGGCCGAGGCGCTCGACCTGCTCAAGGCCTGGGGGACGGGACATCCGGGCGGAATCGGCACGATCCACGCCGGCACCGCGCTTGGCGCGCTCCGCCGGCTCGAGCAGCTCATCCAGGAGGCCGTCGTCACGGTTCCGCGCGCGCTGATCGCAGAAACCATCAACGTCATCGCCGTGCTCTCTGGCCGTGGTGCCGAACGGCGTTTGAGCGAACTCGCTTCTGTCACCGGGCTTGGACCATCAGGCGACTACAGCCTTTCGAAAATCGGAGATCAATCATGAACGCACCATCCTCTCTCGGGCGAGGTTTCACATCAGTTGCAGCATTCGCTTGTCTGTACCTGGCCAGCGTGCCGGCCTGGGCCGCCGGCTCGAACATGCCCTGGGAGCAGCCCCTCAACCAGATCCTGCAATCGGTCGAAGGACCCGTGGCCAAGATCATCGCGGTCATCATCATCATCGTGACAGGTCTCTCGCTCGCGTTCGGCGACACGTCGGGCGGCTTCCGGCGGCTGATCCAGATCGTGTTTGGTCTGTCGATCGCATTTGCCGCCTCGAGCTTCTTCCTGTCGTTCTTCTCGTTCGGCGGCGGGGTGGTGATCTGATGGATGAGCCAGTCCCGGGCTTTGTCGCCCCTGTCCACCGTGCGCTGACCGAGCCGATCCTGATGGGCGGGGCACCGCGATCGGTTGCCATTCTCAACGGCACATTGGCTGCAGCACTCGGCCTCGGTCTGCGCTTGTGGCTAGCCGGTCTTCTGCTGGCGTTCATCGGCCACATGGCCGCGGTCTGGGCCGCAAAACGCGATCCGGAATTCGTCGAAGTCGTGCGCCGGCACGTTCGTGTTCCCGGTCACCTCAGCGCTTGAGAATAGTCCCATGATGAATCTTGCCGAATACCGCCATTCAAACACGCTCCTTGCTGATTTCCTGCCCTGGGCTGCTCTGGTCGACGAGGGAATTGTATTGAACAAGGACGGCTCGCTTCAGCGGACGGCGCGGTTCAGGGGGCCCGATCTCGACAGTTCCGTGCCGGCTGAGCTTGTTGCGGTCGCAAGCCGCCTGAACAATGCGCTCCGGCGTCTCGGATCGGGCTGGGCGGTTTTCGTCGAGGCGCAACGGCATTCGGCAGGGCGCTATCCGCCCGACACATTCCCGGATGTCGCATCCGCCTTGGTGGATGCGGAGCGCAAAGCGCAATTCGAGGAGGCCGGCAGCCATTATGAATCGAGCTACTACCTAACCTTCCTTTATCTACCTCCTGCAGAGAGTGCAGCTGTGGCAGAGCGTCTCCTGTACGAGGGCGGCCATCGCAGCGCGGGAGCGGATGCGCGCGAGGTGCTGAGTGGCTTCGTCGACCGGACCAACCGCGTGCTGCAGCTCGTTGAGGGCTTTATGCCGGAATGCGGCTGGCTCGATGACGAGGCAACGCTCACCTACCTGCACTCGACGGTCTCGACCAAGCGGCATCGCGTTCGGGTGCCTGAGATCCCGATGTATCTGGATGCGCTGCTTGCCGATCAGCCGCTGACAGGCGGGCTTGAGCCGATGCTGGGTGACGCGCATCTGCGTGTCCTGACCGTTGTGGGGTTTCCCACGACGACGACGCCCGGGATCCTCGATGATCTCAACCGCCTCGCATTCCCGTACCGCTGGTCCACGCGGGCGATCATGCTCGACAAGACGGATGCTCTAAAGCTCCTGACCAGGATCAGGCGGCAATGGTTTGCCAAGCGCAAGTCGATTGCCGCGATCCTGAAGGAGGTGATGACGAACGAGGCGTCCACGCTTCTGGACACGGATGCCCACAACAAGGCGATGGATGCAGATAGGGCGCTCCAGGAGCTCGGCTCGGATCAGATTGGAGAGGCCTTTGTGACGGCAACGGTCACGGTCTGGGACAGGGATCCGCACGCGGCCGACGAAAAGCTACGCCTGGTTGAAAAGGTGATCCAGGGCCGGGACTTTACCTCCATGACCGAGACAGTGAATGCCGTCGAGGCCTGGCTCGGCAGCCTTCCGGGACAGGTCTATGCAAACGTGCGCCAGCCGCCGGTGTCGACGCTAAATCTCGCCCACATGATCCCGCTCTCTGCGGTCTGGGCGGGAGAGGTGAGGGACCATCATTTGAAGGCGCCTCCACTGTTCTTCGCCAAGACGGAAGGATCGACCCCTTTCCGCTTTGCGCTCCATGTCGGCGATGTCGGACACACTCTGATCGTTGGACCGACCGGCGCAGGGAAATCGGTGCTGCTCGCACTGATGGCACTGCAGTTCCGGCGATATCCGGCCGCTCAGGTCTTTGCCTTTGACTTCGGCGGGTCGATCCGCGCGGCGGCGATCGCCATGGGAGGCGCCTGGCATGATCTTGGCGGCGCGGTTGGCGGAGACTCGGCAGAATTCGTGGCGCTCCAGCCGCTTGCGCGCATCGACGATGTTGCGGAGCGCGGTTGGGCAGCCGATTGGATTGCTTCGATTCTTGCGCGCGAGCGCATCGAGGTCACGCCCGAGACCAAGGATCATGTCTGGTCGGCCTTGACCTCGCTCGCCTCGGCGCCAGTTCGGGAGCGGACGCTGACGGGCTTGTCCGTTCTTCTGCAATCCAATGCCGTGAAGCGCGCGCTGCAACCCTATTGCCTCGGCGGGCCGTTTGAGCGGCTGCTGGATGCGGAAGGTGAGCGGCTGGGAGAGACCTCCGTCCAGGTGTTCGAGACTGACGGGTTGATCGGGACCGGTGTCGCGCCGGCGGTTCTCTCCTATTTGTTCCACCGGATTGAGGATCGGTTCGACGGCCGTCCGACCCTTCTCATCATCGATGAGGGCTGGCTTGCGCTGGACGATGCCGATTTTGCCGGCAAGCTCCGCGAATGGCTGAAGACGCTGCGCAAGAAGAACGCCTCCGTCGTGTTTGCGACCCAGTCGCTGGCCGATATCGACGGCTCCGCAATTGCGCCCGCAATTATCGAGAGCTGTCCGACAAGGATCCTGCTTCCCAATGACCGGGCGATCGAGCCGCAAATCATGGCGATCTACCGGCGCTTTGGACTGAATGACCGGCAAATCGAGATCCTCGCCCGCGCGACGCCCAAGCGCGACTACTACTGCCAGTCGCGCCGGGGCAACCGGCTGTTCGAGCTCGGCCTTGGTGAGATCGCGCTGGCTTTTGCGGCCGCGTCGTCCAAGACCGACCAGACTCTCATCGAGCGGGTTCTTGAGGAGCACGGACGAGACGATTTCGTCACCGGCTGGCTCAAGGCGCGCGACCTCGGCTGGGCCTGCAATCTCATTCCGCAGCTTGCCAAGGGAGGTGGCTTGCCATGAAACGTCTCCGTCCGCTGCTGGCAGCAAGTATCATCGCAATTAGCCTGACCCAAACGCCCCGGGAAGGAAAGGCACAGTGGATCGTGTTCGATCCCAACAACTACGTGCAAAATGTGCTGACGGCGGCGCGCGAGCTGCAGCAGATCAACAACCAGATCACCTCGCTGCAGAACCAAGCGCAGATGTTGATCAATCAGGCGAAGAACCTGGCCAGCCTGCCGTACTCGTCCTTGCAGCAGCTCGAGCAATCGATTCAGCGCACGCAGCAGCTGCTCAGTCAAGCGCAGCGCATTGCCTACGATGTCCAGCAGATCGATCGCGCGTTCTCAACAAATTATGCGCCGGCATCCGCAAGCATGTCCAATGGGCTCCTCGTCGCCAACGCCCAAACACGCTGGCAGAACGCAGTCGCCGGCCTGCAGGATACCATGCGGGTGCAAGCAACCGTCGTCGGCAATCTCGATACCAACCGCACGCAGATGTCGGCCCTGGTCACGGCGAGCCAGGGCGCGTCAGGTGCTCTGCAGGCAAGTCAGGCCGGCAACCAGCTCCTTGCGCTGCAAGCGCAGCAGCTTGCTGATCTCACCGCGACCATGGCCGCGCAGGGGCGCGCACAAGCGCTCGAAGCCGCGCAAAGAGCAAGTGCCCAGGATCAGGGCAGGGAGCAGCTGCGGCGCTTTTTGACCCAAGGTCAGGGCTATCAACCGACAACCGTGCAGATGTTCCACTGATGATGAAGAACAGATTTGAACGGCTGCCGATGGCGGTGGCAGTTAGCATCACAGTCCTGGCCGTCGCCGCCTGCGCCATTCACCTGCGCGGCGACGACAGCGCGACCCAATCTTCCGCCTCGCTCGCTGCGAAGCCCGATCCGGCGGCGGCAAAGCTCGAGCAATGCCGCACCGTCACCTACGAGCAGAGAGAGGCTCTGCTCGAATGCGAGAGGATCTGGGCGGAACGGCGCAGCCAGTTCTTGGGGAAAAGCGGATCGGTAAGCGGTTCGGGTAGCAATGCGCGCACGGCGCCATTTTCCTCGCCTGTGCCGCACAAGGACGAAAGCCGCCTGCCGTCGCTCTCACCCTCCATTCCAAGCCAAAGCGAGTGAGCAATGGGCGGCACCTCCGTCATCGACCAGTTCCTGGAAACCTTCACCCGCTATATCGATTCCGGATTCGGTCTGGTCGGGGGCGAAGTCGGCTATCTCGCCACCACCTTGGCTGCCATCGACCTCACGCTCGCGGGGCTGTTCTGGTCTTGGGGGACTGATGAAGATATTGTTGCCCGGCTCGTCAAGAAAACCTTGTTTGTCGGTGTTTTTGCCTACCTGATCGGCAGCTGGAGCAGCCTCGCCCGCATCGTCTTCGAGAGCTTTGCTGGTCTTGGCCTCAAAGCCTCGGGCACGAGTCTGTCATCGGCCGATTTTTTGCGGCCAGGCCGCATTGCGCAGGTGGGGCTCGATGCCGGCCGCCCAATCCTGGACTCGATCTCGGGGTTGATGGGTTATGTCAGCTTTTTCGAGAATTTCGTCCAGATCGCGGTCCTGCTGTTCGCCTGGATTGTGGTGCTGCTCGCCTTCTTTATTCTCGCCATCCAGCTCTTCGTCACGCTGATTGAGTTCAAGCTGACGACGCTTGCAGGTTTCGTCCTGATCCCCTTCGGTTTGTTCGGCAAGACCGCCTTTGCGGCCGAACGGGTGCTGGGCAACGTCATCTCCTCTGGCGTCAAGGTTTTGGTCCTCGCCGTCATCGTCGGCATTGGATCGACCTTATTCTCGCAGTTCACGGCAGGTTTCAGCGGCAACCAGCCGAGCATCGAGAACGCGATGGCGCTTGTCCTGGGCGCGCTCGCCTTGTTAGGCCTCGGCATTTTCGGACCTGGCATTGCCAACGGCATCGTCTCCGGAGGTCCGCAGCTTGGCGCAGGCAGCGCCGTCGGGACGGGACTTGCCGCCGGTGGAGTCGTTGCGGCTGGCGCTGGCCTCGCGTCCGGCGCTGCCGGTCTCGCCGGCGGCGCGATTGCAGGCTCGCTACGAGGTGGAAGTGCGATTGCAAGCGGCACCATGAGCGTGTTTCGGGCGGGGAGTCAGTCTGGCTCCGAGGCGGGCGCGTCCGGTGCTGCAAGTCCCTTGCGCTCGGTCGCAGCTGGTCTTGGTGGACCGGCGAGCGATGCCGGCAAGGGGGACGGGGATTCCTCGAGAGCTTCCGACAGTGCACCCGCCTGGGTTCGGCGCATGAAGCGAGCGCAGACGGTCAGTCATGGCGCATCAGCGGCAACCCACGCGATCCGTTCGGGTGATCCCGGCGGGGGCGGCGGATCTGTCGACCTCTCGCAACATGACCGCTGACTCTTCTGATCGACCAATTCCGTTTTCTCACCCGTCACTTGAGGTCTAGCAATGTTCAAACGATCGGCCGTTCACTATGGCCGCACGCCAGAGGCCGTCACCCCCTATCAACGCGCAGCCCAGGTCTGGGATGATCGCATTGGGTCTGCTCGCGTGCAGGCCAAGAACTGGCGCCTGATGGCCTTTGGCTGCCTCTTCTTATCCGCTGGTTTCGCCGGCGCCCTGGTCTGGCAATCGGCGCACGGGACGATCACGCCCTGGGTGGTCGAGGTCGACCAGTTGGGCGAAGCCAAAGCCGTCGCTCCGGCAAACGCCAGCTATCAACCGACCGATCCGCAAATAGCCTTTCACCTGGCGCGCTTCATCGAGCATGTGCGTGGCCTGCCGATGGACGCCATCGTCCTTCGCGAAAACTGGCTCCGCGCCTACGACTTTACAACCGATCGCGGCGCGGCCGCACTGAATGACCACGCACGCAACAACGATCCATTCGCCAAGCTCGGCAAGACGCAAATTGCGATCGAGGTCTCGAGCGTCATCCGGGCATCCCCTGAGAGCTTTCGCCTCGCCTGGATCGAGCGCCGCTACGACAACGGCCAGCTTGCCGCAACCGAACGGTGGAGCGCGATCGTCAGCATTATCGTGGAGATGCCGCGCGATCTCGATCGCCTCCGCAAGAATCCGCTTGGCATCTACGTCAACGCCATCAACTGGTCGAAGGAGCTGGGTTAGCAATGCCGTCAGGTCTCGTTATTGCGTCGCAGAGGGTCCGCCCGAGCCTCGCTCTGGCTCTCGTTATTGGTGTGTCCACCCTTGGCGGTTGCACCACGTTCAAGCCGCCACAAGTCAGTTACGATAGCGATGTCCCGCCGGCTCCAGATCTGCCGGCGCTTGCCGACGATCGGCCGCGGCCGCTGCATGTGCCACCGGCCTGGAAGGCGGCGCGCGGCGGCAAGAACGCGGAAGCCAAGGAGCCGATTGAACGGATTGAGACCGCGAATGACGCCGCACGTGTGCAGCCGCGAAAGGCTGGCTACTTCAATGCGGTGCAGGTGTTTTCGTACAGTCCCGGCGCTCTCTATCAGGTCTATGCCGCGCCGGGGCAGATCACCGACATCGCCTTGGAGCCCGGCGAGCAGCTGATCGGCTCGGGACCGGTCGCCGCGGGTGACACCACTCGCTGGGTGGTCGGCGACACCGAGAGCGGCAGCGGCGACACGCGACGTGTGCACATCATGGTGAAGCCGACACGACCGGCGATCGAGACCAATCTCGTCGTCAACACGGATCGGCGCACTTACCTCATCGAACTCCGCTCCCGGGAAAAGCCCTATATGCCACAGGTCGCATGGTTCTATCCGGAGGATCGGACCGCGCGTGGTCGAGCTCTGCCGCCCACACCCGTCATCCCGGACCAAGCGCAGCGCCGTTACCGCTACGCCATCGAGGGAGACAGCCCACCTTGGCGTCCTGTCAATGCCTATGACGATGGGCGCAAGGTCTACATCGAGTTTTCGCCCGGCATCGGCCAGGGCGAGATGCCGCCGCTCTTCGTGATCGGGCCTGATGGCAAGACCGAGCTCGTCAACTATCGCGCTTACGGCAATGTGCTGATCGTCGACCGGCTGTTCGCGGCCGCGGAACTGAGGCTCGGCGAGGAGCACCAGCAGAAGGTCAGGATCATCCGAACCGACTGGAGGTCGCTGTGACCGAGACTGGCCAGCCGAATGACACACCCAAGGACGCTCCTCGGGTCAAGCCGCCGGAAGATATCGCCGAAACCCTTCGGCTCCGGCCGGATCGGCCGCAAGTTACGCGCCTATCGCGCAAGGTGCTTGCGGGTGGCAGCGCCCTTTTGCTGGTGCTCATCTCTGGTGCGGTCTTCTGGGCTCTGCAGGAGAAGAGATCACGGACGCCAGCCGCCGAGGAGCTTTACGCGACCGACCACCACAATGTCGCCGATCAGCTTGCAACCTTGCCGAAGGATTATACTGAGATCCCGAAGGAGGTGCCGCGTCTTGGACCACCTTTACCCGGCGATCTTGGCCGGCCGATCGTTGCAGCACAGGGCGCGTCGACGCCCAGCCCGCTCGGTATTGACGCCGAACAGCAGCGCGCTGGTCAGGAGAGCGAGGCGGCACGCACCAGCAAGGTGTTTGCCAGCACGAACGTCCGCGCACAGGCCCCTGTCACATCGCCAAGTGAAGCCCCATCAAATGCAGCGCCATCATCCGACGAAGCATTTGGCCAGAATGGCCAGGATCGAAAACTTGCGTTCGTCAGTGCTTCCGTTGACCGTCGAACCACCAGTCCCGATCGCCTGGCAAGACCGGTCTCTCCCTTTGTGGTCCAGGCGGGAACGATCATTCCGGCTGCTCTTATCACGGGGATTCGGTCCGACCTGCCTGGGCAGATCACGGCCCAAGTCACAGAAACGGTATACGATTCCCCTACGGGGCGAGCTCGCCTTATCCCGCAAGGAGCCCGGTTGATCGGGACGTATGATAGCCAAGTCGCATTTGGCCAATCGCGCGTCCTCCTGGTGTGGACGCGCCTCATCATGCCAAATGGGCGATCGATCGTGCTGGAGCGGCAGCCGGGCGCAGATGGCGCGGGCTACTCTGGGCTTGAGGATGAAGTCGACAACCATTGGAAGGAGCTGTTGGGGGCGGCTGCGCTTTCGACGCTGCTCGCCGTCGGCACCGAGGTGAATTCCGGATCGGATACGGGTAGCACCAACAGCGACCTCATCGCTGCGCTCCGCCGCGGCGCGGGGGACTCGATGAACCAGACGGGCCAGCAGGTGGTCCGCCGCAATCTCAACATCCAGCCCACGTTGACGATCCGTCCGGGATTTCCGGTGCGGGTGATCGTCAATCGCGATCTGGTGCTCGAACCGTATAGAGGGTGAGGTACGATGGCTAAGCTTAAACTTGGAGCGCTCGAAGACGATAAGCCGATCAAGATTACGCATGAAATCCCGGCGAGCGTGCACAGGGATCTCGTGGCATACGCAGAAATCCTTGCACAAGAGAGCGGGCAGCCGATCGGGGAGCCGGCCAAGCTTATCGCTCCCATGTTGGCACGGTTTATGGCAGCGGACAGAAATTTCCGGAAGGCTCGACGGGCCCGTCAACACCCGAGCGGAGGCGAGGGATAGCGCTCAGAAAGCAAGTTCAAGAAAGCAGCCAACGCAGGATTTTCGTTGTCGTCTCGCCAGTATGCCGAAAAATCGAATCGGCTCGGACCGGCTCCGTCGCGCAATTCGCGGTAGACGAGGCCTGCATAGTTGATGCCCACGTCGGATTCCAGCACCAGGCTGATTCCTGTGTTCATCCTGATCAGGCTCTTGATGATACCGCGGCTGACGTCGTGGCGCTCGAGTTTAGGACGGTCCTCAGGCGACACGAGCTTGGAAATCAGAAGATCTTCAAACTCTTTTCCCGGATCGTAATGGCTCAGCAGGACCGTCTCGCCGCGCAGGTCAGTCCAATAGACTGTGTCGCGCGCGGTGAGGGGATGATCATGGGGTAAGGCGACCAGAACACGTTCGCTCCACAGCGGCATCACTCGGTTGTCGAGTAATGGCAGGTTCCCTGTGACGATCAGGATATCGAGAACGCCGTTGCGAAGTGCAGTCGCGAGGCGTGTTCGTGATTTCTCGATCGTCACAAGCTCGATTTGCGGGAATCGCTGCTTGAAATCCAGCAAGGACGTCTGCAGGTTGCCAATGGAAAGTGAGGTGCAGAGCCCGACACTCAGCCGGCCAGCCTCGCTGTTCCGTACAGCCCTCGCGGTCGCGATGAGAGCATCGAACTGCTCCAGAATTGTCCTTGCCAGGCGAAGAACACTGCGGCCTGGCTGCGTGGGGCGCACACCACCGCTGAAGCGCTCAAAAACCGCAATTCCCAGGTGATATTCGATCTCGCTGATTCTTCGGCTCAGACTCGATTGTTGGGTTCTCAGCAATTCCGCCGCTTGACGGAGGCTGCCACAATCAGCCGCAGCCACGAGCGATTGCAGATGTTTCAGTTCGATTGCCTTGCTGGCTTGAAGGGAGGGTGTTGATCGAGGTGGTTTGTGCATCGTAAGTCTTAAGCAGATGGGCTTTCCGCTCCAAAGCGCAGCGATGCCCCGGATTGTCCTTGCTTCCAGATTCTAGGCGGCCGCTCGGACGACTGGAGCCCAGAGCACCGGACCTGAGATGTGTCCCGCTTTGCGGATGCGATGCAACACTTCGGGCGCGACCTCTAGGTATCCAGCAATGGCCGTGGTGTTGCCGAGAGGACGAGCTTTTCCGATTTTGCGGAGCGGCCAGCCCGCGCGCCGAAGAATGCGTTCCATCCGGGCGTCAGTGACGGTAACGATTTCGGTCAGTTGAAGCGAAAGGCCGAATTCAATCATGCCCGCAAACAGCTCGTAAGTAGCGGCAGCAAGTCCACCACTTGCCTTCGGCGCATCCGGAGGAACATCGAGCGCGAATCGACTGCTCTCCCAAATCCGGTTGCTTCGTGGCGCCGGCTGGCCGTCCAGAAGGATCGGGAAGGTGTCTCTCAGCATGGTTGGGCCGGTCGAAGGCAGAAGTCGGACGCAACCCTGAATACGTCCAGCGTTCGAGCGGTTCAGGAGGTGTACGGGTCGAAGGACATCGAACTCGTCGACTTCCATCTCGCCACTGATCTCGACGTTCCAGTCCAGGCGCTGTTTGAAAACGCGATACCGGAGCCGGTGCATCTCGGCGAGATCGTCGATGAATTCGCCGTAGTACCCCGGCATGATGAGCTGCATCATTCTTGCCTCCCTGCCTTGCTTCAGGCAAGCAAGCAGAGAACGCAGGAGAGCACATCCTGTGGAGTCGCACAGGTGCTTGCAGCTCGCGGTTGATCTATTTTCGAGATTTTGACTCGGTCAACAGCACGATCGCTTGACGAAGCGAGCTGACGCCAAGCTTCGCGCGCGCGTTATCCAGGTGATATCCCGCGGTTCGCTCTGAGATGCCGAGAATGATCCCAATCTCCCCAGCTGATTTGCCGCGCGCGGACCATTCGAGACACTGGTACTCGCGAGGAGACAGCACCACCCCACCGACCATGCGATCTATCGTCCAGAAGCGTTTTGCATGTGCATGAAAAAAGGTTGCGATTAACCGCAGGCTCTGGGCGTGCTCGATCAGCGATCGTTCGAAACCAGTTCGACGATCGTCGCTTGCAAAGCTCAGCGCGGCGATCGCGCCCTTGTCATCGTGGATAGGGAATGTAAATCCGCAGCGAATCCCAAATTTGGCGGCTTCTTCGAATAGAGCGCGTTCTGCCTCCGGCCGATTTCGCGCTTCGAATCCAAGTCCCCATCGAAAGGGCTTAGGCTGGCGCATTGCCCGACGTACCACCGGATCGACGGATTCGTAGCCGCGCTGCAGATAGATGGCGGTCCATGAGGGTGGATATGTCGAGATCAGATTGGGAGCACTGCCCGGCCTATGGGTAAAAGCGAGATATGCGAAGCACGACAGTTCGAGCGCAGCGGCGACCTCGGCCATGCTCTGCTGAGCTGCGTCTCGATGCGTGCTTTCGGTCAATTGCTCAGCAAATCGTTGAAAAACTCGATCCATCGTTGATGAACCCGCGGGTCTCCCTGGTAGGCGCTCCTTGCATTACCGGAACGAGCATCGCTGCGAATGGGGCAAAACAACGAAGAAGGCGATCGATTTCGTCTTCGATCAATCTTCATCGCGAGAGCCTGCATCGTTGGGCTGAGGCGTATCGCGTCAGCCGAGTTGCTCGCGCTCACGCTGTGATATCATTACCAAGTGCGCGAACTCCGTCGTCTGTTTGAAATCCTGCAAGAGGGCGCCGAAGACCGCCGGATTGCTGCGTCCTTTGCGTTCCAAGCTGCAGCTTTGTACGGCTCTTCCAATCTGGTCGTCGCGCCGCAACTCAGTTGGACGTGCAATTACCGATGGCAGGACGAATGATCTAAGAAACTACATCATCAATTGAGCAAGCACTCAGGCCGCCGGCGCTATTGTGCTTGGAAAGACAGTGACCACCGAGCTCGGCATGTCGCACCCCGGACCGACCACGAACCCGTTTGATGCGATTCGGACCCCAGGGGCTCATCTAGCGGTTCCGCGGCCGTGTCCCGCATGGTCCCTGCAGCGCTCCGAACACAGGTCGTTGGCTCAGTAACTGCGCGATCAAAGCCGACACGGGGCGCTTAATCGTGGGGAGCGGCAGGGTTTTAGCCAAAGCCACATAGGCATCCATGCCCGCGATCTCCAGGATATGTGGCAAGTTTCGGCCGAAGTCGCCAAGCGGTCGGGCGGCGAGCCCGTCGAGATCGGCTGAGGGCAGCCTAGAGCTCTAGTCACGCGCATCCGACCGGCCGAGAACCGATGCCAAGGAGACCGGCGGGTCGAACTCAGTTCGTGCCGGGCGACACAAACTGGAAGCGCGCAGACTATTGAATGTCTGGCTCATGGGCGCAAGTAGTGGAAGTCCGCCATACGCATCGGTCACTGTTTCTGAGTGCACTGGGCGCGGTGACGGCAACCGCACCAGCCGAGGCATTGCTAACTGGAAGGCTGGCGCGGTCTATTTGAGGTGCTTGCCGCATCCAGTGCCACCACAGCCGCCGTGATCTATTTTTCGAGAGCAACACGCAGCTACGAAGAGCCCTCGAGAGATAGTCAGCCTGAAGACCGTCCGTACGGATGCGGTTCTGGAGAATTACGCCGATTTCTTCAACATGCATCGGATCCGCATGGGCTCTGCAGTCCTTGTGGGCAGCGTCTTGGCTGAGCGATGTGGAAAAGTTAGATCGAACAAGCCTTGTCACACAATTGCTCGTCACGGCGGTAGCCCCTACCATTGGCAGCATTGGCAGCATTGGCAGCATTGGCAGCATTGGCAGCATTGGCAGCATTGCTGCTCGGTGCGGTCGCCGATTCGCTGCGCCGGCATGGCAAGAACATTGAAACGTTGCTCGCGATCATAGCTGCTGTGTTCATTGCAGCCGAACTCGCGGTGATCTTGCATCCACCTTTGCTATCGCTACCGTCATGGATCATTGTGGCGGTGGTGGGATCAGCAATCGCCCTCAGCTACGCGATCACCGGAGATTACCTTCCGGCCGAATTGATCGCTGGCGCAAACAGCCTGCTCAACGTTCTGCATTTCGGGTGGGCTTTCCTGGTCCAGTACGGACGGGGTTAATTCTCAAGCAATGGCAGGAAAGGACGGACACCACCCCTCAATCGCGTATCAGACGGCGTTCAGTATCAATGTGCTGCTGCTGCTGGCCGCCCTGGTCTGGTTCATCGCCCCTTGGCTCAAAGAGTCGAACTGGAAATGTCAGATCGCCCTCGAGCGCAAGTCGACGGACCAAAGCAGGTCAGGTTCACGTCGTGATCCCAAGCGCCGGAATGGTCATCCTGGAAACCGATCAGGATGTGGAGTGGTGAACTCGGCCTTGCGCTGCCTGGCTTCCCGCTCCGTCCGTCTACAGGTGCGTCAAGAACGTCCGGCCGACTGATTGGCCGAGATGCTCCGGACAGCTGGTCGGATATGCGACATGCGTCGCGAGGTCGACAGGAATGATACGAAAAATGCGTAATATCAATGAGCGCTGGGTGGCACGCGACTTGCTATTTTTCTCGGCAGAGTCGGGTAAAGCGAGTTCGAGCAAGGACCAGTATGACCGAGAGCGCAAGTCAAGTCGGTGCGGCAAATGTGCTGAGCGTCGGTTCGCGAGCCCCCTTGATCAAAGTTGAGGACTGGCTACGTGGCCATCCGGTTACAAAGTTCGAGCCTGCGAAAGTATACATCGTCGAATTTTTGGCAACGTGGTGCGGGACATGTATCGCCGCGATGGCAAATTTGGTGATCCTGCAAGACAAATACAGGAACAATGGAGTTGAGGTGGTGGGCATCGCGGCTCACGAACAAGCTTCGACGGCAGATGAAGCGCGAGCTAGCTTGGACGCCTGGTTGACAAAGAGCGTGCCGAATCTGAACTACGCTATCGCATTCGACTGCGCGGGCGAAATGAGCAAGCGTTGGATGGATCCCAGCTTTTCTGTCGGGATTCCCACGTCATACGTGGTCGACCGTGACGGCCGCTTGGCCTTTATCGGCCATCCGACGCAACTCGATAACGCGTTGCCCAAAGTTCTGAACGGCTCCTGGGCAGTGAGCGACGAAGCCAAAGCCCTGGATGCAGAGAGGATAAACACGGGCCGACGCAGAAAGTGCGAACTATCGCAGAAGCGAGCGCCGGTAGAGTCGATCTTTGCCAGATTAGAACTCGCCATGAAGAGTAAGGATTGGGCGGCAGCCCTTTCGGCGGTTGAGGAGGCACTCGCTGCGATGCCGGACGAGGTCACCTTCCGTGGGCTTCATGCGGAATTGTTGCTTCACAACATTCGTGACATGGGGGCCGGCCTGCCGGTATTGCGCCAATTGGTTCGCGACGCGATCGACAAGAAATCGGTGGTTTGGATGAGCGTGGCCATCCGCCAACTGTTCGACCCTGCGAAAGACTACTCCGGTTTCCCAGATGCAGAGCGCTTTGCCATGGGCAAGGACCTCGCCGAACACATCCTGGCGGCGAATCCGCCCCAAGGTAGCGAGGGCGCGAAGTTCCTGTCGTACGGGGCGGTCGCTCAGTACTATTACGAGACCGGTAAAAGCGATCGCGCGACCGAACTGGTCGAGTTGGCGCTGAAGTGGCTGGATGCAGCGCCTGCCTCGGATCGTGCGGAACGGGACGTCGTGAAGGGCTCTCTCCAGGCTTTGGCGAGCTACAGGAGTGAGAAGCTCTCATATGAGGAGTGCTGTTCAGCGGCGGAAAACACGGCTCCCGAAAGACCGGAACCGAGATCGCCAACGGAGGCAGCGTCAGCAATGCTGCTTGGCATGTCTTTTCGGCCTCGTGGTTTTGCGATCGAAATCGATGCCTATGGGAATGTCGGGGCATTCAAATGAATTGAGGGCAGGAGGAGCGAGCCGGTGAACGCAGGCGAGGCCGCACCACCACAAGTTCTTTATGGCGAATGTTTTCTTAAGATTCGTCGTGCTCCGGCGCGATAGCCGCGAGGGTGCCTGTCGAAGTGAAGAATGGTCGCCGGCTGCTAAGGTTGGCGTCCTAGAAGCTGTTGGATGGCATCTTCGTACAACCAAAAAAGATAGAAATGGGTGGTGACGCTGATGCTTTCCAGCTCTCAAGGAAGCTTTCTCAAGATTCTATCGCTTCTGTCAGAGGCGATTCAGAACTTCGTTTCCCCACGACGACCAGCCGATTCGGGACAGGCTCCAATCCGCGGCAATGGACGGGGCCATCTGGAGCGGTCAGAGTCCCCTGCGCCTCGCCTCGAAGGAACACAGAGCGAAGCTATACCTTCATTGAAACCCCTCTTTGGTACCATGGCGCCGGGTCGAGCATGATGGACATTCACCGCCAGCGCCGCTCTGTCAAAGCCGCCGCCCTGTTCCAGCCATCTGACCCCTGGTACAAAGTTCTTTACATCCAGGTACTCATCGCGATCCTGATTGGCATTCTCGTTGGCTGGTTGTGGCCTGCTGTGGGGACGAGTAGCTGGGTCAAAGCGCTTGGTGACGGTTTCATCAAGCTGATCAAGATGGTGATCGCACCGATCATCTTCTGCACTGTTGTGTCCGGAATTGCGCATGTTCAGGATGCACGAAAGGTCGGCCGAGTCGGCATCAAGGCGCTGCTTTACTTCGAGATTGTATCAACCTTCGCGCTCGTCCTGGGTCTGGTAATGGGCAATCTCGTTCAGGCCGGTCATGGGCTCGCTCCCAGGGCTGATGCCGCGGCGGTAGCCAACTACGTCAAGACGGCGGAAGGCCAGAAGGCCGTCGATTTCCTCCTCAATATCATTCCCGACAGCGTAGTTGGTGCCCTGGCCCGAGGCGACGTGCTACAGGTGCTGCTGTTTGCCATCCTATTCGGGTTCTCGCTGATGGCGCTTGGGGAGCGGGGTGAGCGGATGCGCGGCCTGGTTGACGATGCTGCACACGCGGTGTTTGGTGTCATTAGGATCGTAATGAAGGCAGCGCCAATCGGAGCGTTCGGCGCGATGGCCTACACCATCGGCGAATTCGGACCCTCCGCGCTCGGTAAACTCGTCGGATTAGTTGCGCTGTTCTATGTGACAGCCGGGCTCTTCGTGATCATTGTGCTTGGCCTGATCGCGCGCTTGGTCGGCTTTTCTATTTTAAAGTTCATCGTCTACATTAAGGATGAGCTGCTGATCGTGCTCGGAACGTCGTCGTCCGAAAGCGCGCTGCCGCAGTTGATGGAAAAACTCGAACGGCTGGGCTGTTCCAAGCCGGTGGTGGGCCTAGTGGTGCCGACCGGATACTCTTTCAATTTGGATGGGACCAACATTTACATGACGTTGGCGACCTTATTCATCGCACAGGCGCTCGGGGTGGATCTCAACTTCGGCCAGCAGCTCACCATTCTGGTTGTGGCGATGCTCACCTCGAAGGGCGCAAGCGGTGTTACTGGTGCTGGCTTCGTCACGTTGGCCGCAACGTTGACGGTGGTAAGTCCTGAGCTTGTGCCGGGCATTGCGATCGTATTCTCGATCGATAAGTTCATGAGCGAGGTGCGCGCGCTTACGAACATCATCGGAAACGGCATTGCCGCGGTGTTTGTATCCTGGTGGGAAGGCGAACTCGATCATGACTTACTACACGCGCAGCTCAAGTAGATGTGCGAGCTCAGCTCGGCCCGGCGACGGCCGATACCGTCGCCAACGTAATGCTGCGGGTCAGCAAAAGTCGCAGTTCAATCCTGTTCGGGAGCGCCAGCTAAAGGTGTTGAGATTTCCAGAACTCGCTGCAATCGCGGACTAGAAAGCACTCTTCTCCTGCATTTTGCGTTGGCAATTGTCGCGCAGTAGTCGGCCGGCCTGATTTGGAAGGAATGATCCTGCAGGGGGCGCGACACTCGGGGTGGTGTACCAGACCAGCCTTTCGGATTGGTGTTTGCGGCAGCCCGCCGGCTGGCGGGTACACTATCCCGGAGCTGAGATTCTTCAAAAAATGCGGGATCTCAATCGTGCCCACGTGGGCGAACGACAGTGCTTCAGGAGAAGCGACGGAGCCTGAGCAGAAACATCGCTACCGCGAGAGGCGTAAAAACAGTAAATGCTGGATCATTGGTCATTGCTGATTTCTCGCCTCGCCGTCGGCGGGTCGGCGCGTTGAGCCAGCTCTTTTCAAATGCTTCTTCTTCTACGCTAGGCTACGAAACGGCATATTCCTTTGTTGCGGTAATACGGGACCTGCCTTTTATTTGCCTCTAGATGGCGCCGAAGTAGCCTCAGCAGCGTGGGGCAATCGTGGCGATCCATTCCTTTTGATTCAGAAGCGAACTTGCGCGGAGCGCGTATGCTGCGTACCGCGCTGGCGCCCGCCATCGCAGGATATTCGGAAGATCCGGCAATCATCGAGGTGATGCTCAATCCAATGGGCGATTGGGGATCGACCGACCGTCGAGTGGGCTTACGGATACTGTTTATCGCACCCATGTTGGAGCGGTACATGGCCGCTGACAGGAGCTTCGGGAAGGCTCGGCGGGCGCTTCAGCGTCCGACTGGAGAGTGAGGAGCTCGCGGTAGATGAGGCCGGAATAGTTGATGCCCATCTCGGATTCTAGCACCAGGCTGATTCCTGTGTTCATGCTGATGAGGCCCTTGATCATGCCGCGGCTGACTTCATGGCGCTCGATTTTAGGACGATCTTCAGGCGACACGAGTCTGGAATTCAACAGGTTTTCCAAGTCCTTTCCGGGTTCGTCATGGCTCAGCAGCACCGTCTCGCCACGCCAGCCAGTAGATAGTGTCGCGCGCGGCGATGGGATGATCATGGGGTAAGGCGACCAGAACACGCTCGCTCCGTAACGATATCGTTTTGTTGTCGAGCAACGGCAGGTCCCCTGTGACGATCAGGACATCGAGAATGCCATTGCGATGTGTCGCTGCGAGGCGAGTCCGTGATCGCTCGGCTGTCACAAGTTCGATCTGCGGAACTGCCTGTTTGAACTCTAGGAGCGGGGCTTTCAGAGTGCCTGGCGAAGCGCAGTGCAGAAGCCGACACTCAGCCGACCTAGTTCGCTGTTTTGAACGGATCTCGCGGTTGCTATGACTGCGTAGAATTCCTCCGAAATACTCCTCGCCAGACGAAGAACGTCACAGCCGGCGCGGGTTGGACGCACACCTCCGCTATGCCGCTAAAAGGGCAACACCCAAGTGGTGTTCTATCTCGGCGATTCTCCGGCTAACATTCGACTGTTGCGACCTGAGTAACTCCGCGGCTCCACGAAAGCCGCCGCAATCGGCCGCAGTAACGGCCGATCTCAGATGTTTCAGTTCAAGCGCGTGGCCGGCCTGAAGAGAAGGTCTTGATCGAAGGAAATTGTGCATTTTTAATGCTCAATCGGAGATCCCGATAGGGAGCGATGCCGCAACTGATCTTACTTCGAAAGGCCTATGCGGCCGCTCGGATCACCGGCGCCCAAAGCACCGGGCCCGCGATCCGCCCCATCTTGCGGATGCGCTCCAAGGGATGTCGGTCGATATCTCCAGGTATCCTGCTATCGCTGCGGTGTTTCCCACAGGATGAGCTTTTCCGATCGGGCGGAGGGGCCAGCCCGCACGCCGAAGAACGCGCTCCGTCCGCGCATCGGTGACAGTGACGATTTCGGTCAATTCAATAGAAAGGCCGAACTCAATCATGCCAGTGAACAGCTCGTAAGCGGCGGCAGATAGTCCGCCACTCGCTTTCGGCGCATCCGGAGGATCATCCAGCGCGAATCGGCTACTCTCCCATATCTGACAACTTCGGGGCGCCGGCTGCCCGTCGAGAAGAATCGGAAAGATGTCCCTCAGCATGGGTGAGCCGGTCGATGGTAGAAGCCGGACCAACCCTGAACACGTCCGGCCAGAGAGCGGGTCAGTCGATGCACCGGTCGAACGACATCAAACTCGTCGACTTTCATGTCGCCGCTGATCTCGACGCTCCAGTCAAGGCGCTGCTTGAAAACGCGTTACCGCAGCCGGTGCATCTGGGCAACATCGTGAACGCACTCGCCGTAGTACTCGGCGGTGCTAAGCTGAATCATACCGGACTCCCTGCTTTGCTTGGGCAGATAAGCAATGGGGGCAACGCAAGCGCACCTGTGCAGTTGCACAGGTGTCTATAGCGGCCGGCGCTTTATTTTCGAGATTTTGATTCGGTTAGCAGCACGATGGAAGCGGCTGACCCCGAGCTTCGACGGGCGTTGTCCAGGTGAAATCCCGCCGTTCGCTCGGCTATACCGAGAATGATCCCGATCTCTGCGGCAGATTTACCGCGCGCGGACCATTCGAGACATTCGTACTCGCGAGGAGAGAGCACCACCCCCGACCATGCGATCAATCGTCCAAAACCGCTTCGCGTGTGCATGGAAAAACCACGCAATGAGCCGCAGGGTTTGGGTGTGCTCGATTAACGAGCGGTCGAAAGCCATCCGATGCTCGTCCGTCGCGAAGCTCAACGCGGCGATCGCGTCTGGCCATCGTGGATTGGGAATGTAATCCGCAGCGAATTGCAAATTTGGCGGCCTCTTCGAACAACGTGCGTTCTGAATCCGACCGATTTTACCTCGATTCCAAGGCCCCATCGAAACGGTTTAGGCTGGCGGATCGCCCGGCGTACCACCGGATGGACAGAGTCGTACCCACGCTGCAGATAAAGAGCGATCCAGGAAGATGGATACGCCGAGATTACGTTCGGGGCGTCGCCGGACCTGCTGGCTAAAGCAAGATATGCGAAACAAGACAATCTCAGCGCCGCGGTGACATCGGCCATACTGCTGAGCTTCATTTGGGTGTGAGCATTCGCTCAATCGCTCAGCAAACTTTGAAAAACCCGATCCATCGTTGACGAACCCGAGGGCCTCCCTGAAAGCGCTATTCGCAGCATTGAACCGAGCATCGCTGCGAATGAGGCAAAACAACGAAGAAGTCGGCGCATTCGAGCGGAGATCAATGTGGATTGCGAGTGCCTCTGACTAGCGGTGTGATTAGCCGAGATCCCGGCGGCCACTCTGGTATGCCTGGCGATCGAGCTGTCCCCGCGGCCATTGTTCGAAATCCTGCAAACGAGCCGAGAAGATTGCCGGATTACTGCGCTGTTTGGCGTTCCGGGTTGCAGGTTTGCACCGCTCTTCCGACTAAAAGAGCCGCTCACGAAGGAGATGGCAAATGAAGGTCGGTGTTCCCAAGGAAATCAAGACCCACGAATATCGCGTGGGCCTGACGCCCGGAGCCGTCCGCGAGTATGTCGCCGCCGGCCACAGTGTAGCGATCGAGACCAATGCAGGGGCTGGCATTGGCGCCACCGACGAAGACTATCGCAAAGCTGGTGCAATACTCCTGGGCTCCGCTAGCGAGGTATTCGGGTCAAGCGAGATGATCGTAAAGGTCAAGGAGCCCCAGCCTTCCGAATGGACCCAGCTTCGAGAGAATCAGATTCTGTTCACGTACTTGCACTTGGCGCCGGACGCTGAGCAGGCCAAGGGGCTTTTGAAATCCGGATGTACCGCAATCGCCTACGAAACGGTGACAGATGTATATGGCGGACTTCCACTACTTGCGCCGATGAGTGAGGTTGCAGGTAGGCTTTCGATTGAAGCAGCCGGTGCAGCCCTGAAGCGGTATGCAGGTGGTCGGGGGCTGTTGATCGGCGGTGTGCCGGGTGTGCAGCCGGCGCGCATCGTGGTGATCGGAGGCGGCGTTGTCGGTACCCATGCCGCCCGCATCGCCGTTGGTTTGGGAGCCGAGGTTACAATGCTTGACCGGTCGATTGCTCGCCTGCGCGTGCTGGATGAGCTGTTCGGTGGCAGGGTTCGTACCAGGTTTTCGACGATAGATGCTGTTGAGGAAGAGGTATTTGCCGCGGACGTCGTGGTCGGGGCGGTGCTCGTTCCTGGAGCGAGTGCGCCTAGGCTGGTTACTCGCAAGATGTTGAGCTCGATGCGAAAGGGGGCCGTCATCGTTGACGTTGCGATCGATCAGGGTGGATGCTTCGAGACATCTCGTCCGACGACACACGCCGAACCAACCTATGAGCTAGATGGAATAATTCATTACTGCGTCGCCAACATGCCCGGGGCTGTCCCGCTCACCTCCAGCCACGCTCTGAATAACGCTACACTGCCGTTTGGACTGGCTCTCGCCAACAAGGGATTTACAGCCGTCCTCGAGAACCAGCATCTGCGAGCGGGCCTCAACGTCTATCGTGGCCGGCTAACTTACAAGGCCGTCGCCGAAAGTCTTGGCCTGCCATACTCACCGATCGATCAGGCTGCGGCCTGATCCCCGAGGCCTCCCATGGGGGCATTTCCTCCCTGACTTGGCGGGCCACTCCTTCGGGGGTGGCCCCTTTTTCAGAACCATGTGCGATTCGGCAGGAGAAGTTGACTAGAGCCAGGAAGCGCAATCGAGCGCCTCGACCGGCTGAGAAAAAGCGCCGCCGTCGGCGGGGCGCTTCTGGTAAGTTCATCCTTTGCTCTTTTCAGCTACCGGGCCGCCTGGCTCCTGCGGGAGTTCGTGGTATGTGTCCCGAGCAGGTCGGAACTGGGCTGATGCCATCTCTGCAGCGGGGCCGACATCTTACCTGCAATTAGCTCAATACGCCGTGCTCGTGCTTGCTCTCTAAGTCCTTGGCCGCAGCGCGATCGGGCGCGTCTTCCTTCCAGCGTACGGATCCGAACGGGCGCTCGAGCATGCGCCGCACACGCACAGGCTCTGGACCGATGTGGAAGGCCGTTGCCCGCTGATCCAGCGCGCGCTCCGATTTAGTCGCGCGGTTGCGCTGGCGCAAATAGTCGAGCCACGTTGGACAGTGATAACGCTCTGTCCACAGTTCCGGATCTGCAATATCTCGGGCGATCGACCAGCCATAGGCTCCGTTACGCTGGCGGAAGAGTTGAATGTCTTGCATCAAATTATGGAAAGAGCGGGCGTTCTCCTGCCCGACCCGATATTCTATCTCTACGACGAGCGGTCCACTGCGTCCGCTCAGTGCCAGACGCACTTTCGGATCGTCGAGCATCTCTGGTTCTTCGCCCCGTGCGCTGACGCGTGGCATGGGCAGCCAAAACCCGAGCAGCGGAGAGACAGCCAGCAAAGCGGCCGCCAATAGGAGCGCAACATTTACTCCGGCGATGTCAGTCACATGGCCCCACGCCCAGCTTCCGACCGCGATCCCGCCGGAACTGGCCGCCTGGTAGGCCGCAAGCGCTCGCCCTGTCACCCAGCGCGGCGCTGACAATTGCACGCCAATGCTGAAAAGTACCCACGCCATCATCCATACCGCCCCAGCCAAAACCAGCGCGACGGCCGTCAGAAGTGGTTCGCGGCTTATCGCTACCGCCACAAGAGCACCGCCCATCGAAAGAGCGCAGGCCCGAATGGCGGCCTCCCCCGTCATACGCTTGCGTACCTCTGTGACGCTGAGCGCACCGATCACGGCGCCCAGACCGAAGGCACTGAGAATAATGCCATAGGTTTCGGCACCTCCGTGCAGGAGATCGCGGGCGACCAGCGGCATCAGAGCAATGATTGCGCCCCCGAACAAGCCCATGGCCATGGCGCGAATCAACACAATCTTAATCGATGGCGCATTCATGATGTAGCGAACGCCCGAAACGATAGCGCGATGGAGGCTTTCGGGTGGCACACGCGATGGCTCGGGGGCGCGCTTCCACAGAAATAGAGCAAACATCAATGGCAGATACAACAGGGCGTTAATAGCAAATGCGGCCACTATGCCGGCGGCTGCCACGACAATCCCTCCGAGCGCAGGTCCAACGCTTCGCGCGAGGTTGTAGCTGATGCCGTTTAATGCTATCGCCGCAGGCAAAGCGTCAGAGGGGACTTGCTCGCTTACGGAGGACTGCCAAGCGGGGTCCAATAGCGCCACAGCGGTACCTACCAGAAAGCACAGTGCCAGCAAGAGATTTGGCGTCACGAGATCGAGCCAGGCGAGCGTTGTCAACGCAGTCGCGCCCGTCAACGCGATCCCAAGCGAATATAGGATAATCCTGCGCCGGTCATACATGTCGGCAATCGCTCCGGCCGGCATCGAGATTAGCATAACCGGCAGCATCAGCGCAGTCTGTACAAGTGCCACCATGTCCGCTGACGATGTCATCTGCATCATCGCCCAAGCTGCGCCGACTCCCCGGATCAAAGCGCCAAGATTGGACAGCAAACTTGCGAGCCAAATACGACGGAAGGTGGCATGTCGGAATGGCGCGGTGATACCGTCGGCGTCGAACGTCCGGGGCTTGGGCATGTCCGTCATATCGTTTTTGGCTTACCTCCTAGGCGTCCAGACCAAAATGACTCACTAACTCCCAGCGTCCGGACGCCTGTGGTGAAGAGCGTTTTCAAACGCGTCTGCCCCGCGCACAGTCTAAATCGTCGATGCTGGCTTTTCGAGATGTACCGGGAATTGACTTATTCCTAGCGCGTGCGCGAAGCGCCGCTTCTCGGACCAGCGGGCCAAAAGGCGGCGATCCGCCGCGCCTTAGTATCTTGATAGAGGTAGAAGCGTCACTCAGTCGATCGGACGCGGGGGCTCGAATCGCCTGATTAGAATTCACCGCTGTGATATCTGACATAACTCGCTCACCGGCGATGATTCAGCAACTGATACCGGTCACGTACCGCGTCGATATTGAATGATGTCAGACGAGGTGGGGTTCTTCAGCCAACCCTCAGACGAACCTCCTGAGACCGGAGTCACCGCACATCGGCTCGTCTCGCCAGAGAGCAAAATTCGCGCGACCGAACGATAGAAGGTTCGTTGTCTCGGTCTTGTTTCGACGAATGGTCGGATAAGCACTTTCTCGCCTCAAATATCGACTGCAAAAGAGAATAAGCAGATGAAAGCGGCGATTGTGCGCGTTATGTGCAAGTAAGCGATGAAAAAGAGCGCGAACGCAGACTCGGCGAGTGAGGATGCGATCACTATTCGGCTGGCGGCACTCATTGGGACCACAACAGCCACGGTCATCCTCTTCACGTCGCCAGCATCGGGCGCACTGGAGCGGAGGACCCCGATGTCGCATCCGCGTGTCCTTGTGTCGGCCGTGCCAATAGAATGAGCGGAGCGGTCGACGAACACCAATTGCCCTTTGCTTCTCATCCCGAGAAAAAACTGGGGCGAGATTGCCAACGAAGCATTGAGCGCCATCGAGACATTTGTTCCCCGACCGAATAAAGCCGGCCCGGAGTTATCAGTGCCACTCGGACGCGAGGGTGGTGGATTCACACTCGAAGTGCAACAGTTGAGAGGAGAAGGCCTCTGCCGGGGTTCTGAAGTCAAGGCATTTGCGCGGGGTGTTGTTGTAGGCGGCAATGGACTGACGGAAGCGCTTGGTTGGGAGCTTTTCGAGGTCGGTCTTTCGGGGGATGAAGCGGCGCAAGCGGCCGATGGCGTTCTCGATGCCGCCCTTTTGCCACGGCGCGTGCGGGTCGCAGAAGAAGGTCTTCATCAAGAGGCTCTGCAAGGAAAGGTGAGCGGCGAACTCGGTGCCGTTGTCGAAGGTGACGGTACGGCGCAGTGCCTCCGGTACGGCTTTGAACAGGCGTACGAGATGGCCAGCGACACCGGCAGCGAACTTGCGTTCGATGGGAACGGCGAGCAGCAGGCGCGAGGTTCGCTCGTGGACGGCCAGGATGGCCTGCCGGTATTTGGAGAACATCATCAGATCGGCTTCCCAGTGGCCCGGGACTTTGCGATCGGCGACCTCGGCAGGCCGTTCTGCCAGCGAAACACGGCCTTCGATGAAGCTTGCGGGGCTCCCGCCTCGTTTGCCGCGGTGGCCTCGCTTGCTCTTGCCCCGAGGCAGATAGCGCCGCCAGGTGAAGTCCGTCGTGCGTGTGATCTGGGCGTAGATGAAGCGGTAGATGCTCTCGTAGGAGATCACCCTACGGCCACGTTCCCGGGCCAGCCTGCCTGCGACCTGTTCGGGTGACCAACCGCGGCTCAAGCCTGCCAAGACCTCGCGGCGCAAGCTGGCGTCCCGCTCGAGGCGAGAGCCCTTCCAGCGCCGCGCCCGGGTCTGCTGCTGAGCATAGCTTGGCTTGTAGCCGACTTGCCTGCCACGGTTCCGCCTCAGCTCCCGAGAGATCGTTGATGGCGGCCGATCCAAAGCTGCCGCGATTTGCCCGACCGAGCCGCCATTGGCCGAAAGGCGGGCAATCTCGCATCGATCGTCAAGGGAGAGCTGTTTGTAAGTCCGCCCCATGGCAACACCTCCAGATGGAAGTGTTGCACTTCGTTTGTGAACTCAGGGGGTAGATCAAAAATTAGCAACAAATCCGACGTGGTAAGATCGAAGGGATCGAGCGCAGTCAAAAGCTACCGCGCGCAAAAGGAGATCGGGCGAGCATTCAGCGGTACAGTACGGCGGTCATACAACTTCCAAACGCACCGACATCTTCATCATAGCGCAGGTCAACATTGCACCTTGGATCGAAATGCCAACATTTCGACAAAACGCTTACCAGCTCGATGCGCGGGAACGTGCAATAGCGCAGCGGAGCGATGATACCCTTGACGCCGAATTCTCCGCCTGGATGGCTTAGTCCATCGGTCCCTCGTTGCCTGCGACGATCGATCGTCGCGATTCTCGAAGCTTGATCTCTGACAATTGGGACAGCGATTTCAGCCCTGTTCCGACTACAGCGTGAAGGCATTGGGGTCGATGCCTGCATTTCCGAGCTAGTTCGCGCATTCTTCGGGGGGAATGCTGTCATGGGTTCATCGACGGCGGCGTAGACCGCATCGACAGTTCGGGCGGCGCTCCTCGGAGCAGATGTTTAAGCTTGGGAAGACCCGTTCAATCGGGGTGTTCTGGTTGGGCGAGTAGTTTGGCAGGAAAAACAGTTTGGCGTCGGCGGACCGCATGAGCTGGCGCCCGACTTTGCTTTTCGGCTGCCCAGAGTGTCCGTCACCACGATATCGCCGGGCCGAAGCGCCGGCAGAAGAAACTTCTCGATGCAAGTCCGAACGCCCGCGCCATCGAGTGATCCCTCCGTGAACCATAGCGCGTCAATCACAGAGCGGCCAGGAAGGTCGCAGGCGAACGTCAGCGAAGCGGCTCGCGGCTTTGATTTTTGTTCGAGCTCCAAACAATGATAGCCAAAAAGAGTGGTGGAACGAGAATCGAATTTGTCGCGTTCTATGCGAGTGAACCAAGAGAACTAGCGCAGATGTGGGTGATGGTCGAGAGGCACCAGAGCTTGTCCTGTCACTCCTCGTCGGGAATTTCTACAGGAATCGCAAAACCCGACTTCACGCGGTCTATCACCACCATCGTCTTAAACCCTTTGATATCCGAGTTCTCATAGAAGAAGCGGCGGGTGAACTGCTCGTAATCTTCCATCGTGCGCGCGGTGACGTATAGGACGAAATCGGCGTCGCCAGTGATGTAAAATCCATTGACGACTTCAGCCGAGCCTTTGATGGCCTTCTTGAACTTGTCGATGATGTCCGAGCGCTCGCGTTCTAAAGTCACCATAACCAGCATCTGTATGGGCCTTCCCACCGCTTTCGCCGAAACGATCGACACATCGGCCTCGATGACACCTTCCGAACGAAGTCTCTTCAGTCGTCGTTGACACGCGGTAGCAGAAAGACCAGCCATTTCGCCGATCACCTCTGAGGTCAGACGATTATTTTTTTGAACGATCTCAAGGATGCGGGCGTCCGTTCTGTCGTATTGCATTATCGCGGCTCCGGGTGAATTTCGTCGCAGAATGCCGCGGCGGTGCAGGAAACACAACGATCCCCGGCAAAATGCGATGCAAATCGGTTGGCAACATTAGTATCCTGAATGCTTGGTGGATTTCAACAAGCGACCGCGCAGGACTTTAACAGATGGCCTTTCAAGCTGCCCGGACCATTCATCCGGAGATGGTCGGGATCGCTGCAACATGCCTTCGGAGGCTGCGTCGCCGCGACTTTGTTGCGGGGGCCGCGCTCGTTGATGGTCGCTGGATTACGGGCAACCAAAGAGACGTCGTGATGGATCCCGCTACGGGCGAGGTTATTGCGGACGTTGCTCGTTGCAGTGCCGCGGACATGACGCTCGCAATTGACGCGGCTGAACGGGCCTTTCCGGCTTGGCGAAGCTTATTGCCGGCAAAGCGCGGAGCTGTTCTCAGAGGTTGGGCGTCATTGATGCGCGACCATTCAGAAGACCTTGCCACGTTGGTGGCAAGCGAGCAGGGCAAGCCGCTGGCGGAAGCGCGTTACGAGGTTGAGTACGGTGCTGCATTCCTCGAGTGGTTCGCCGCAGAAGGGGAGCGTGCATACGGAGAGACGATTCCGAGTCATAAGGTTGACAGTCTGCTTCAGGTGCGGATGCAGCCGATCGGGATCGCGGCAGCGGTAACTCCGTGGAACTTCCCCATCGCAATGATCACACGGAAGGCGGGCGCCGCTCTTGCGGCAGGCTGTACGATCATCGTGAAGCCGGCGCCGGAGACGCCGCTGTCCGCTATTGCCCTGGCCAGATTGGCGGAGGAGGCCGGCCTTCCCGTCGGCGTGTTTCAAACGCTAGTGGGCGAGCCCATCGAGCTATCAACGCCTCTGTTGCGCGACACCAGAATACGAGCCCTCTCGTTTACGGGATCTACCCAGGTCGGCCGCTTGCTTCTGGAGGGGGCGGCCCAGACCATCAAGAAAGTCTCGCTCGAGCTCGGAGGACATGCTCCCTTCCTGATCTTTGATGACGTCGACCTCGAGAAGGCCGTGAAAGGTGTGATGGCGGCGAAGTTCGCGACTTCGGGTCAAGACTGTCTCGCGGCAAATCGCATTTACGTACAAAGGGGTATCCACGATCCGTTCGTGGAAACGCTTAGCGCGGCAATGGCTAAGCTCAAGGTCGGTCACGGCTTGAATCCTGGTACCGATATCGGGCCAATGACGAAGCTTTCGGTGGCCGAGAAGTGCCGGGCGCAAATCGTCGATGCGGTCGTAAAGGGGGCGCAAGTCATCACCGCGAAGAAAGATGACAGTTTGGGCCCGAACTTCGTTCTTCCAACTCTGCTCACTCAAGTCACCGACGACATGCTCATCGCGCGTGAAGAAACGTTTGGGCCGGTAGCTGCGGTATTACCTTTCGACTCGGAAGAAGAGGTCATCACTCGAGCCAATTCGGGCGAAATGGGCTTGGCCGGGTACGTGTACACCGACAACCTGCGTCGAGCGCTCCGGCTCTCTGAGAGAATCGAGTGCGGCATGCTCGGTATCAACACTGCTTCCTTTACAGGTCCGCCCATTCCGTTCGGTGGATGGAAGCAGTCAGGACTGGGACGCGAAGGCTCTCGGCACGGTCTATCGGAATACATGGAACTGAAGTACGTGTGCTTCGGCGACTTGGCGGCTTAGGAGGAAATGAATGAACAAGATAAAGACTATCGCTGAACAAGATCGCTCGACTGTTCTCCATCCTTTCACTCAGCTCAAAGACTTCGCCACCGGCAAGATTGGTGATCCGACGATCATCACTGGAGGAAAAGGTATCCGCATCGAAGATGCGCAGGGACACAGTTATATCGACGGCTTTGCGGGACTCTACTGCGTAAATATCGGATACGGCCGGACCGAAGTGGCTGAAGCCATTGCGCGACAGGCTTACCAACTCGCCTACTACCATACGTATGCGGCGCACACCACCGAGGAGCTCGCCACTTTGTCGCACCGTCTCGTGCGAATGGCCCCCGGTAAGCCCAGCAAGGTATTCTACGGTCTGTCGGGATCGGATGCGAACGAAACCCAGGCGAAGCTTGTCTGGTATTACAACAACCTTCGTGGCCAGCCTAAGAAGAAAAAGATCATCTCACGCGAGCGGGGCTATCACGGTTGCTCAGTTATCTCTGGCTCAATGACCGGCATGTCGTTTTACCACGATCATATGGATCTTCCCTTTCCGGGTATTGTGCATACGGGCGCGCCGCACCACTACTGGGGAGCCGAGCCGGGCGAGACGGAAGAGTCGTTTTCTCGTCGGCGGGCGGCGGAGCTTGAAGAGCTAATCGTTAGGGAAGGTCCAGAAACGATCGGCGCGTTTATTGCCGAGCCCGTGCTTGGTACGGGAGGGATCACGCCCCCGCCCGCCGGGTACTGGCGCGAGGTTCAGGCCGTCCTTAGGCGCTATGATGTTCTTCTGATCGCAGATGAGGTTATTTGCGGTTTCGGTCGAACCGGCGCTGATTTCGGCAGCACGCTTTACGAGATGGAACCGGATCTGGTCACGGTCGCAAAAGGCCTGACGTCCGGCTACGTCCCGCTCTCGGCTGCCATTATTGGCGAGAAAGTATATGCCGTCATGGAGGAGGCGGCGGATCGGGTCGGAGCATTTTCTCACGGCTACACCTATTCCGGCCATCCGATTGCGGCGGCGGCTGCCAATGCGGTCCTTGATATCGTCGAGCGGGAGCGTCTCAGCGACCGCGCCAAGACCGTCGGCGCGCATTTCCAGAAGCGGCTCAAGGAAAAATTTGCACAGCTGGAGATCGTAGGCGAAGTTCGCGGTGTAGGCTTGCTCGGCGCGGTAGAGTTTGTTGCCGACCGTCAGACAAAGCGCCGATTTGATCCAGAACTCAAGGTGGGAGCGCGGATCTCCAAGGCTGCTCGCGATCGAGGGCTCATTGCACGAGCTATGCCACACGGAGACATCCTTGGATTTGCTCCTCCTCTGGTGGTATCTGAAGCTGAAATCGATGAGATCGTTGATCTGGCTTACAAGGCTACCAAGCAAGTGATGGATGAGCTCGCGAAGTAAGCCGGCTCGCAACTAGAAAATGTGCTCTTATGTGGAGCCTCGCTGTTTGTTCGTTCTTGGACAGGCAGGTCGGCCAGCGTCACATAGGCATGCGCGTTACGCCATCAGTGTTGTTCTTGCTGAGGCACTCGCGCGGTTCGCGTTCATGACGAAGCTCGTTCCCCTCGCTACCACATATCGGTAAGCTCTTAAACTCAGCCGGCGCCACTCGGCGAAAGCACCCTGCGAAAATATGCAGGTTATCGCTATCAGGCGCAGAATTTCGAGTTTGCCAAGGGCTAGATCGCGGAACTTCGACTTTAGTGGTCCCGTAATATTTTTTAAAATTAGGATGAGCAGAAGCCAAAGTTGACTTCTTTGCCAATGCAGTTGCTGCGGCTCCTGTCCTCTCCAAATGGAGTCAAATAGCTGACGAACCTCGCGCGAGTGGGGCCCAGCTCCGAGGGGGACCGATTGCATGGAGTACACTACTCGCTGTCATAAAGGGGGGGATCTTTCGTCAGTAAGGCGACGTGCCGCAGCCTTTCTAGACAACGTAACTGGAGCGCAAGACCAGGGATGTACGACTCGCCAGAGCTGGATTACCAAGTGGACGACACTCGGCGATGAACAATGTATCATCGGTGATTTGCAGGCAAGCCAAGGCGACAGCAACGAAGCGGCCGAGGCGCGGCTTTGTGCGTTAACAGCATTTGAAGTGGCCAGGCGACTGCTTCATGAGAACGATCCTCAATGCGGGGAAGTGACAGCGAGGATTGAGGCTGGAATTCAATGCCTTGAAGTGGTCCTGGCGAAAGTCGAGCGAGTAACAATTGAAAGCTGGGGCTGTACCGAACTTCCGGCCTATTATGTTCCTGCGGGTAATCATGCCCTACCTGCACCCGCCGTCATTTGCATCAGCATGGAAGATGAATCAGAAGCCACGTTGCTTGCAAGACTTCTGCCCGCGGTGACCGATCGAGGCATGTCGCTCCTGGTCCTATCTCACCGAGATGTCTCCCATCCCGCGCGGGGCCTTTCGCAAACCTTGTTGTCATCCTGCTTGGACTACCTCTCTGGTCGCCCCGACGTCGACGCCGCTCGGATCGGCGTCTATGGAGAGGGACTTTCGGCTGCTTTGGCTACTGACTTCGCGGCCTCTGACCGCCGCCTAGTTGCGGCAGTTTGCGATGGCGGCCTTTGGAATTGGGCGCGCATGCAGGCCTGTGTCGTCTGGATGACTAGAGCTGCAGACGCGCGGGAGGAGGGGAGCGTCACGGCACAGCGCACGCAATTGATCCGACGATTGAGATGCCCAGTTCTGGTAGTTACGGGAGGGCGGGGCGCTGTTAGCGTCTCGGAAGCGATAAAACTACAGACCGAATGTATTGAGGAGCGCATTGATCTGGATCTGACCATGCCCCGGATGATCAAAAGCTCAGGTGGATCCATCGAAAACTTCGTGACTTCCGACGATTGCATCTTCGGTTGGTTAAACCAGAAGCTCGCGTTCAGTGCAGCTCTGCCAGCACAACCAAACGATCTGCCGCAGATCAGTTCACACGTTCTTGGTCACTAATTGGAGAAACGTACCGACAGGCCCCCAGACAAGAGCACCAGCCGAAGGCGCGCAGCGAATCACAGACCTCGTTAGTTCGCAACGTGATGCGCTTGTTTTCGGTCGCGTGGCAGCCCTTTCCCACTTCGCGGCTCCCTTGCGATGTGGACGCCTTTGATTGCTTCACGCCGCACGAATCCGCATGAAAACATCGCCGCGCGGTTTGTTCGTGCAGTATTTAAGCCTCCAGAACCGTTTCATCGCAGGTTTTCGTGCCGACCTTCCCCTATCCTGAACAGAACTTTAGCATATGCTGCACCATCGGTGGACGTAGGCAATGGGCATCCTTCGCAAGTCGACCACTACCCTACAGTCGATTCAATCACCACGTGTGTTTCCGGCGTTATTCGCCCTTACAGGACTAGGCAAGCGCTTTCGGAGCCCACTTCGACCGACGTTAGGTTCTCTCCGCGCGCGGACTGTTGCCTCGTCGCGGCGTTCATGGAACGAGACCAGGAAGGGGAAGCTATGAGCGACTTATTTAAACATCAACCGTCCGGCTTTAGCCGCCGGAGTATGCTTCGTGCTGCCGCCGCCGCAATGGCTATTCCCGCGCTCGCGCGATCGACAGTTGCCTTTGCGCAGGACAAACTTGCCGGTAATGGTCAAGTCATCGCGTTCTCCTGGGGCGGTCTGTTTACTAAAGGCATTCGGAAATATGTCTACGAGCCTTTTACCGAAGCAACCGGCATCAAGGTAGTCGACGTCGTTGCCGATGTTGCCGAGCCTCAGGTTAAGGCGATGAACCAAGCCGGCCGTGTTGATTGGGATACGGCCTTCATACAGGCGTCGACCCTTCCATCGATGGACGAAGCTGGCATGTTCGTCCCCATCAATTATAGCCTTTGGGACGCTGAATCCATAAAGGGGACTGAGCAATCGGTTCGTCTCAAAAGCGCAGTCCCGGTGATCGCATCGGCCATGACGTTGGCCTATGATAAGCGCGCACTTGGAAACAATGGTCCAAAAAGCTGGGGCGATTTCTGGAACGTCAAGGCGTTTCCTGGCCCCCGCGGTCTCACTCAGTTGCCGGCAAATGCAAAAAACAACATCGTGTTCGCGTTGCTGGCCGATGGAGTGCCGAAATCTGACATCTGGCCGCTCACCGACGATAAGATCGACAGGGCCCTTAAGAAGTTCGACGGAATCCGGCCGCACATCAGCAAATGGTGGAGTGCGGGGAGCGAGGCGCCTCAATTGCTTCTCAATCGTGAGATCGCAATGTCGAGTTGCTTCGACGGCCGCGCGATCAGCGCAATTCGTCAGGGTGCCCCTATTCAGATGATTTGGGATGGGGCATACGTGAACTACACCTATTGGACAGTTCTGAAGGGGGGCCCGAACAGCGAAAACGCGCAGAAGCTGATTGCATTCGTAAATCGAGCGGCAGTTGCTGCCGACTTCACCACAGGAACCGGGTATCCCGGCCCGAACATAAATCAGCTCGACCATTTGCCTTCTGATCAGGTCCCGTTGCTCAGCATTAATCCTGAAAATTCCTCCAAGGTGATCCACGAGGATTCTGCTTGGCTTGCGGCCAAGCGTCCCGACGGCAAAACCAATCTCGAGCACATCGGAGACCGGTGGCTGGCATGGCGCGTACAGTGATCCTGCCGACAGGCAACGTCGCGTCAGACTCGTCGGCGGTCGCGCACCCGGCCGGGCCCACGCCATGGGCTTGGCTCCTGCTGCCGGGCGGTATCTTCCTTGCGCTGCTCTTTCTCGTGCCGCTCGCCGGGCTCCTGATGCTTTCGCTCGGAATGCCCAATTGGTCGTTCGCGCGCTTTGTAAGAATCGGTGGGGATCCGGTCTACCGGGCCGTATTGGGCACCACGTTGCAGATAAGCGTATCAGTCACCGCGCTCGCCTTGGTGCTTGGCTACCCCATGGCCTACTCGTTGACGACGAGCAAATCATCGAGCCTGCGGACATTCCTTCTCATCGCAGTTGTGTTGCCGTACTTCACCAGCGTATTGGTGCGCACGTTCGCGTGGATCGTTCTCCTGGGACGCGGCGGGATTATCAATGATCTCCTGCTCAAATTAGGCCTCATCTCCCAGCCGATTTCAATGCTCTACAACCGCGCAAGCGTGATCATTGGCATGACCCAGATAGTCTTGCCACTCATGATCCTTCCTATGTACACGGTCATGTCGAGCATTGATGAACAGCTTCTGCGTGCCGCCAGAGCCAACGGTGCGAGCCCGATTGCGGCGTTTCTGACGGTATTCCTGCCGCTCAGCTTGCCGGGCGTCATGGCCGCAGTGCTGCTCGTGTTTGTCAACTGCCTTGGCTTTTACATCACGCCGGCACTGCTCGGCAGCTTGTCCGATTTCACGATCACGATGCAGATCTATAGCGAGGTGGTTGATCATCTTAACTGGGGCTCCGGATCCGCGCTGTCCATCGTACTTCTGGTCTCGGTGCTGGCGACGCTGTGGATTGGATCCCGCTTCTTTCCAATCAATCAGCTTTTGGGATTGTCCGACGAGAAAACCGGTCAGGATGCCGTTGCCAGCCCCCGCACGCGAAAGCAGTGGCTGATGCAGCTTGGGTCCGCGGCTAACGTTCTTGACCGCTGGCTGCCCTCTCTGCGCGGCTATGGTATATCCATCGTTTCGTCCCTCCTAGGAACGATTCTTCTCCTACCGATACTGGTCGTGGCATATCTCTCGTTCAGTTCGTCCGCCTTTTTCGAGTTCCCCGCGCCTGGTTATTCGCTCCACAACTATCAAGCGTACATCTCCGATGCTGGTTGGTTAAATGCGACATTTACAAGCATACGCGTCGCACTGATGGCGACCTCCATGGCAATGGTGCTCGGGGCGACGCTTGCTTTCGGTCTTGCGCGCGGCCGCATAGCCGGTCGCGGAGCAATGGTTGCTCTCGTGCTTTCCCCTATCATCCTGCCGACCATCGTGGTGGCGATTGCCACTTATTTCGTGCTGGCTCGGGTAGGCCTTCAGGGCACCGAGTTCGGGCTGGCGCTTGGCGAAGCCGTCTACTCGATCCCCTACGTAGTGGTCCTTATTGTCGCTAATCTTCGTGACCTTAACCCGGCGTATGAGCGGGCGGCTCGCAGCCTTGGCGCAGGGCCCGGGGCCACATTCCGCACGATCACTATTCCACTGATTACGCCAGCCTTTATCGTGGCCGCATTTTTTGCTTTTCTGCACTCCTTCGATGATGTCGTGTACGTGCTGTTCCTGGGCATCGGAGTGATCACCACTCTGCCTATGCTTATGTGGCAAAGCATCTCGCAAGGCGTCGACCCCGCCATTTCGGCGGTGGCCACTCTGCAGGTGTTGCTGGCCGCGGCTGTCATCATCGTGAGTGCCTGGCTGCGGCGCAGAAAAAGTGTCTGAGGTACAAGAGCACGCTAACAGGCGAACAGAGCACCAATTGGAGCCCAAATGCTGATGAAAGCCGGGTTGACCAGCGCTGATGTGAAGACCGGTGGGATTGTGCTGCATAGCCTGAACAAACGGTACGGCCGCGCAACAGCCGTTGATAGTGTCAGCCTTACGATATCGCCCGGAGAGTTCGTCTCATTGCTGGGCCCGAGCGGATCGGGAAAGACGACAACTCTGATGATGATCGCTGGTTTCGAGTTGCCGGACAGCGGTCAGATCTTGTTGGATGACAAGGATATCACGCGACTGCCGCCCCACCGTCGCGAACTCGGCGTGATCTTCCAGAACTATGCCCTATTCCCGCATATGACGGTCGCCGAGAATGTCGCATATCCGCTTCGGATGCGACGTATGCCTAAAGCGGAGATCGAAACCCGCGTGCATCGCGTCCTTGACCAGGTGCACCTAACTGCCCTGGCCTCACGATACCCTCACCAAATGTCTGGCGGTCAACAGCAGAGAGTGGCGATTGCCAGAGCAATGGTTTTCGAACCACCTGTCCTGCTTCTCGACGAGCCTCTCGGCGCGCTGGATAGAAAGTTGCGCCAGCATCTCAGGAACGAGATCAAGACCTTGCATAAGGAAGTCGGCAAGACGATGATCTATGTCACCCATGATCAGGATGAGGCTCTTGCCATGTCCGATCGGATAGCGGTCATGCATGAGGGGCGGATACGGCAGGTTTCCGCACCGCAGGACATCTATCGCAGACCCGCCGATTTGTTTGTGGCCAGTTTTGTGGGTGAGGTAAATCTCATCCCCGTCAGGCTCAGGTCTGGCGTCCTTCAGGGGCCTGGCGGTGAGGACTTGGCTGCCGCGCATCGGCCCGAGGCGGACATGGATGCCACGCTTTGTGTGCGACCCGAACATTTGCGCCTCGACAAAGCCGTCGGACATGCACGTGGAGTTCAGGGGCGTATTATCGACATGACATTCATTGGTGATGCGACCATCGTCGAATTTCGCACGGAGTATGGATTGCAGTTGACCTCGAAGGTGCTCAACGTCTCAGCTGAAACACTGCCCGGGATCGGCGATGCGTGTGTCGCCTCTTGGGTCGCGAACGACGCAAGCGTTCTGAAGGAGTAGCTTGTCAACGTCGCTTTGCGAGGTCGACTAGAAATGCGTGGCGTCGCCCCCCGAGTACCCTGAACACTGCGTGACAAGCGACAACAAACGTGCGGCAGCCGGCTAAAAGTGTCGCGTTTCGGAGAACAATATGGCCGATCAAGTTCCAGCACTTACTGTGCTCCTCAACCATCCTGCTGCCGAAACATACGCAGGACTCATAGGTGAGCGTTTCCCGCAGGTTCGCGCAATCAGCGCGCCAGATCCCGAACGGCTGGAGCATTACATAGGTGAGGCAGATGCACTGCTCGCGTCTCGCTTCCCCGTGGAGCTGTTCAATAAGGCGAAGAAATTGCGCTGGTTTCAATGCACTAACGCCGGTGTTGATTCCATCTTGCCCATTCGCGATCGAGCGGGTCACATCACCGTCACCAATGCACGCGGGATTCACGGTGACATCATCACGGACTTTGTGATGGCCGGTGTAACGATGCTGCACTGGGATTTCCGTAGGTTCTTGCAAGAGCAGGCCGAACGAAAGTGGAACCCGCGCTATGTGGCGCCCCTGGCTGAGAAGACGCTCGGAGTAGTCGGACTGGGCTCCATCGGAGCGACGATCGCGCGCCGCGCCAAGAGCGCTGGAATGACAGTCGTAGGCTCAAAACGAAATATTTCCATAGCAGTCGAGGGTGTCGACCACCTGTTTGCCTCCGACAGGCTCGCAGAGTTGCTTCCGCTGTGCGACTTTGTGGTTCTGGCTGTGCCCGCGACCGTAGACACAATCGGGCTCATAGGCGCAGCGGAGTTCGCGTGCATGCGAGGTGATGCCTTTCTCGTTAACATCGCCCGAGGTAACGTCGTGGTGGAGGCAGACCTGATCAGGGCTCTTCAGACGCGAGAAATCGCCGGAGCGATGCTCGACGTCTTCGAGCACGAACCGCTGTCCCAGGACAGCCCGCTATGGGATATGCCAAACGTGATTGCGACGCCTCATGTGGCGGGAAGTCCAACGAATTATACAGAGCGGGTGTTCTCCATCTTTGGCGACAACATTGGCCACTTCCTGAAGAACGAGCCGATGAGGAACGCCGTGGACATGAGGCGCGGCTATTAAGGGACGCTGGATGAGGAGAAGCGGTGCAACCCGACTGTTGAGCCGTCCGATTTCAGTGGCTGTGCGTGCGAAGCGTACGCTGCTGCCGCTAGGCAAGCTCGTCCGCCAGCATTGAGCATCGGAGTGGCCTAAGCGGACAGTCAGGCCAGAATATCCCAGTGCTCTACTTTATCGTGCAGTGGCAAAGGCGGTCGGAATCATTGTTTGTTCCGCAATTTGCATTGCCGACAACTGTAATGTCGGTGCCGCTTCGAAGGTAACGGTCGTGATTATCAGCAGGTCTCCCGCAGCGCCGCTTGCGCTCGAGCTGATCGAACAATTCCGCAGGATCGTCGGCGAGAGGCACGCCATCACCGATGCGGCCGACATCGAGGCCTATGTCACCGAGGAGCGCAATCTGTTCCACGGCCGCTCGCCGTTGGTGCTGCGCCCCGGCTCGACCGCCGAGGTCGCCGCAATCTGCAAGCTGGCCTCCGAGCACAGGATCGCGCTGGTGCCGCAGGGCGGCAACACCGGGCTCGTCGGCGGCCAGACGCCGCATCATGGCGAGCTGGTGGTGTCGCTGCGGCGGCTCGACAAGATCCGCGAGATCGACACCGCCTCCAACACCATGACCTGCGAGGCCGGCGTGGTGCTGCAGATCGCGCAGCAGAAGGCCGCCGAAATGGACCGGCTGTTTCCGCTCTCGCTGGGCGCGGAAGGGAGCTGCACCATCGGGGGCAATCTCTCGACCAATGCCGGCGGCACGGCCGCGCTCGCCTATGGCGTCGCGCGCGAGATGGCGCTGGGGCTCGAGGTGGTGCTGGCGGACGGGCGCGTGCTGGGCGTGCTGTCGAAGCTGAAGAAGGACAACACCGGATACAATCTGCACAACCTGTTCATCGGCGCCGAAGGCACGCTCGGCATCATCACGGCGGCGACGCTGAAGCTGTTTCCGAAGCCGCGCTCGATCGAGACCGCCTTCGTCGGGCTGAAGTCGCCGGAGGCCGCGCTGAAACTGCTGGCGATCGCGCAGAGCGAGGCCGCCAATGCGCTGACGAGCTTCGAGCTGCTGTCGGAGATGGCAGTCGATTTCTCGATCCGCCACGGCATCGACGTGCGCGATCCGCTCGCGCAAAAGCATGCCTGGTACGTGCTGATGGAATTGTCGTCGCCCGGCGCCGACGCCCGGACGCCGCTGGAAACGATCCTCGGCCGCGCCATGGAGGACGAGATCGTCGACGACGCGGTGATCGCGGCCAATCTCACCCAGCGCGCCGGCTTCTGGAAGCTGCGCGACGAAATGTCGTCAGCACAAAAGCCGGAGGGCGGCTCGATCAAACACGACATCTCCGTGCCGGTGGCCACCGTGCCGGCCTTCATCGCCGAGGCCAATGAAGCCGTGGTGAAGCTGATTCCCGGCGCGCGGCCGGTGCCGTTCGGCCATCTCGGCGACGGCAATCTGCACTACAATGTCAGCCAGCCCATCGGCGCCAACACCGCGGACTATCTGGCGTGCTGGCACGAGATGAACGCAGTCGTGTTCGCCATCGTGCTGCGCATGGGCGGCTCGATCTCGGCCGAGCACGGCATCGGCGTGCTCAAGCGCGACGAGCTGCCCGACGTAAAGGACAAGACCGCGATCGAGCTGATGCGACAGCTCAAGGCGATGCTCGATCGGCTTGGCATCATGAACCCGGGGAAAGTGCTGTGAACGCTCCTGTCTCGCGACCGGCAGTGGTCCGACCGCAGACACAGTCGTCGGTCTGGTCGTGGCGCTGTGGTCAGGAATCGAAGAATAGCCGCGGACAGAATCCCGAGTTGCCGCCGCCCATCACGTAACGTGGCTGCATTCTCTGTTCTGAGCGGAAGTGTATCGATCGCCGCACTACGGCAAGAACCTGAGAGCATGAGGAATTGAAGATAGGCTTGGTCCTGCGGCTTCACTTCTCCCTTAATCGCTGTGCAGCGATCATCGATCACCTGGTCAGCCACAGCTTGGCAGAAATCCGCCCAACAGGTACGCCTTGAGGCTGGATTAGAGCGCCGGCATGCGATTTATCGCACAAATCAGTCTTTCGTCGTTCGCTACATTTAGCCATGACTTCGCTACTGGTCCACGTCAACAGAGCTGTTTCTCAGCCGAAGTCAGTGCGCGCCCCGACCGCTGCTCGAAGTTGAACGTCGTAAATGAAAACCATGCCTGTCAGGCGACAAGCGCAGATACGTCCACCGGAGCCTCACAATGCGAACCATCCCAGAGATAAAGGCCGCGGAAGAAGAGACGAGGGCTTTGCGACGCTGGTTCCATGCTCATCCGGAGTTGGCTTTCGAGGAGACCGAAACGTCGGATCTCATTGCCAAGACATTGAAAGAATATGGCATCGAGGTGCACCGTGGCCTCGGTCGCACGGGGGTGGTTGGCGTGCTGCGCGTTGGTGACGGGAAACGCTCGATTGGATTACGCGCGGATATGGATGCCCTGCCGATGCTGGAACTCAACGGGTTTGAGCATCGGTCGCAGTATCCCGGAAAGATGCATGCCTGCGGTCATGACGGGCACATGGCGATGTTGTTGGGCGCTGCTCGCCATTTGGCACGTGCACGAGATTTCGATGGCACAATCGTATTCATCTTCTCCCCAGCGGAGGAAAATGGGTCGGGCGCGAAGGTTATGGTGGATGAGGGGATCTTCAGACAGTTTCCGGTCGACGCAGTCTTCGGTTTGCATAATTGGCCAGGCCTGCCCGTAAATAGCTTCGGGATTAGGCCTGGTCCGATTTTGGCGGGATGCACCAACTTCGACATTCGGATCATTGGCGTCGGCGCGCACGCCGCGTTTCCGCATGATGGAAAGGATCCCATCTTGACGGGTTCACAAATCGCCACGGCGCTCCAGAGCATCATCACCCGCAACAAGAATCCAATGGATGCAGCGGTACTATCTGTCACTCAGTTCAATGGGGGCGAGGCAAGAAACATCGTCCCAGATACAGCCACACTTGCCGGCACGATAAGAGCTTTCAACGAGAAGACATTGGATCTAATCGAGTCCAGGATGCAGACGATCGTCCAAAATATTTCCGCGGCGTATGAATGTAGGGCCGAGCTCATAATCAAACGCTACCCGCCCACGGTGAACACGTCGGCTGAAACACGCTTGGCGGGGGAAGTAATGAAATCGATTGTTGACGAGGCGAAAGTGGACGCGGACGTTGTGCCGACAATGGGCTCCGAGGATTTCGCATACATGCTACAGGCGCGCCCTGGCGCCTTCGCATTTCTGGGGGCCGGGGATGGGGAGCACCGTGAGGAGGGCCACGGGCCGGGTCCCTGCGCTCTTCACAATACCAGTTACGACTTCAATGACGAGATACTCTCGGTGGGATCGACATACTGGGTAGAATTGTCGCGGCGTTGGTTAAGAGCGCGAGCAGCCTAGTTGTCAATGCCGACGTTGTCGCACTGCGATTGATGCGACGGCGCAGAAAGAGAGAGACAGCGCCTTTGCACGAAAATAGCTCGCATGGACTCGAATTTCGCGCCAGATCGATCACATGAATCTGACCACAGCAGAAGCGTCGGTATGGTGAGACAGGTACTCGGAACGGGAGGCTCGTTGTCTTATGTCGATTTGGATCGATATCCGCCGCCTTGCAAGGACAGTACGCGGCAGAATTCGGCTCGCCCGAAAATCACAACTTGATGCTGATGCTCTCTGCTGGTGGCTACTACCAATTGATCCGCCGGGTGTAAGCATCTCGGAGGTATGTGAAATGGAAGAATCTGAGCGAAAGAAAGTCCTGCCGAAAAAGCGCGTGCCCACCTGAAACATGGTGTGATCTGGTTGCGACCTAATCGCCCGAAGAGCGGTGGCCATCTCGGCGAGGAACGAACTCAACTTCGCCCGCCACATGCTGAGGAGGGGTGGGCTCGTTCTCACGTTTGCGCCGATAGCCTAGTTAAGTTAAGTTGATCCGATCCACATAGCCAAGGCTTTCAACGGCCGCTCGATTAAGACGGCGTGCCGCTAGTCGCAGGGACGGTTCGCGCTGGACGCGTTTTCGCAGAATTTCGGCTGCAAGGCCGGAGTCTGAAGTGGAAAGTTGCGTCGGAACCGGGTTTAGCTTAAGCAATGACAGCAGAAACTCCACATGCGTTGGGAATTCTCAAGCTCGAGCGCGGGGTGCCACCCGGCGCGACGCCATCGACTCCGCCGTGTGGCTCGATGCTGAATCCCGCCAGCTTCGACTTTCCGGTCGTCTACGAAACGGTCGAGGGGGCTTGGGTCGAGAACGTCGTACGCGGGGATCCTTCGCTCGAGCCGGCTTTCATCGCCGCCGCGCGGCGTCTGTTGGAGCGGGGTGCAGTCGCGATCAGTTCGACTTGCGGTTTCTCTATCCGTCACCAGGCCGCAGTCGCGGCCGCGGTAAATGTTCCTGTCGGGATGTCTAGCCTGCTGTTGCTGCCAGCTTTGCTTCGGCAGTTGCCGCCGCTGGCCAAGCTTGCTGTTCTAACCTACGACTCCAACTTTTGCAGCGAAGACCTGCTTGGACTCGACGATCCGGACCAGCGGGCAAGCGTCGTGATTGGTGGGATTGAAGGCGGCAAGTTCTGGCACGACGAGCTAAAGCGTCCAGCGCCGCCAACCGATGTAGCTGCCATGGAGGTGGATGTGGCCAATTGCGTCGCGCGACTTCGCGACGCACACCCGCAGATCGCGGTCATTCTATTCGAATGTGCTGCATTCCCGATCGTTGCTCCGGCAATTCGTCGTGTTGCGAGGCTGCCCGTCTACGACGTCGTTGGTCTCTGCCGGCAGATGATGGCGTCCGTTCCTTGAGGCCGTAGCTGCCTTGAACAGTCTCTACGGTCGCCCTTGATGCTATTCGGAATAAGCCATACAGATCGCAGGTCATAGTCTCTCGCGGTCTCCGTGGAAAACACGCCCTTTGATATACCTGCGATCCTTGCGGGAGCGCTAAGCTTTGCATATTGCGAGACTGCCGCTCGTATACATCTTTGCCTTGCAACCGATGCGACCTCAACCCCAAAGAAGCGCTGCGCCCAAAAGAGTTTTCGCCAGTATGCGCCCAGAGATGATCTGTCCGGAATGCCCGGCGGGGTTGCATAGCCGGTTCGGCAGCTTGCCTAGCGAAATTCAACGTGAAATCTGGCGAGATCGGCCGAAACATGCGCGACCGAGCTAAAACTGGTCGATTTCCTTCGTCGCAACGCGCTAGATTTTTCTTCTGAGAACTTACGGGCCCGAAAGTGCGAATAAGAGAGTAGACGGATGAGAGCGCGCACCACCAGCTTTCTATCGGAGTCCGAGCGCGATGCAGTGATCGAGTTAAGGCATGCGATGCATCGTGAGCCTGAACTCTCAAATGCCGAATGGAAAACACAGGAGCGGATTCGGAGCGTGCTCCAGCAATTTGGTCTCAACCGGACCAATACTTTCCACACGACCGGCCTCTACATCGATATTGAAGGCACGGCCTCCGGCCCAAAGCGCTCGATCGCGGTACGCGGCGATATCGACGCACTGCCGATCCAGGAGACACGCGATGACCTCCCTTATCAATCACAGGTCAAGGGTGTTATGCATGCCTGCGGCCATGACATGCACGGCTCGATCGCGCTCGGGGCTGCACTCGCCTTCCATCGAATGCGCGACAACTTCGCAGGTAAAGTGCGCGTCTTCTTCCAGCCGGCCGAGGAGGCCGAGCCGCTGGGGGGACGCACTGTGCAGGACGAGAAACTGCTGGAAGGCTTCGACCACGCCGTCGGCTTTCACGTCGCTCCCGAGATTCCCGCTGGCAAGTTTGGCGCGCGCGAGGGTGCTGTAACCAAGTCGGCCGATCAGTTCAGACTTACCATTACGGGTAAGATGGCCCATGGCGCGGCGCCTCATAAGGGCGTCGACGCGATCGCAATCGCCGCTGCCTTCGTGAACGAGGTACAAAAAGTGGTCTCGCGCGAAATGCCACCCGATGACGGGGCGGTGGTCACAATCGGTACCATTCACGGCGGCGAGGCGACCAATATCATTTGCCCTTCCGTCGTTATGGAAGGGACGATCAGAACTCGCAGCCCAGAACGTAGGGGGCAGCTGTGCCAGCGCGTGCGGGAAGTGGCCGAAGGCGCCGCGGCGATGCACCGTGGCCAAGCGGAGTGCGTCATCCGCTCGGGTGAACCCCCTGTCGTCAACGATGCGGAGATGGTGAGGCGCTTCCGCCAAATCGTTCATGACACGGCCGGCCCTGATGGCTTCAATGCCAGCAAGGAGGTCACAGGTAGTGACGATTTCGGGTTCTACTCGGCGTGCGTACCTTCGATCTATTTTTGGTTCGGTAGCCGCTCGGCGGTCAACGGATCGCCCGTACATACGCCGACTTTCGGAGCCTCGGATGAGCTCATCATTCCGGCGACGGAACTTGCCGTCAAATACATTCTAGATTTGCTGGATACCTGAGATCGGTCGCACCGAATGCCGAGGCAAGACGTCTTCCGGTTGAAGTGCGCGCGATTACCCATGCCGCATGCGAGGGCACCCCATGCCTGATCTGCCGACTTATCGCCCGACTCACCGGTGCATGGAGGAGCGGCTCCGTCCTCGTCTTCATCGAAGTCCGCTGGCCTACCAACACGAAATGAAGTTGAGGCGCTTACGGCTTCAGCCATGTGAGGGCGCTCAAGCTCTGGAATGACGTCTGAAGCTGCTTGTGGCCGCAACTCGGCCCTGCGCGAGGCGACACGACCTTACACCTTCCGAACACGTTCGTTGTCGTCCTCGCGGCGGAGGTACTGGCCTCCCCTTTATTGGGGCGGCCGCTTTTCCTATCGCCACCTGAGATATCCATCGGCGTCATGCCGGATCCACTTTGAGAGTGCCCATGAACAGCTCCATCTATGCCGGCCCCGTATTCGAAATGGCCAAGCAGCAATTCGTGCATGTTGCCGATCACCTGCAAATACCGGAAATGGACAGAGATCGACTACTCTACCCGAAGCGCGCAATCGCCGTATCGTGCCCAATTCACAGGGACGATGGCCGTACAGAAGTCTTTCAAGGCTACCCGGTCCAACATCACCTGACGCTCGGGCCGACCAAGGGTGGAACGCGATTCGCGCCCTCGGTGGACATCGGCGAGGTCGCCGCTCTAGCTGTTTGGATGAGCTGGAAATGCGCGTTAGCGGGCCTTCCGGCGGAGCAAAAGGGGGGATTACCGTTGATCCTTATGCGTTGTCGCCGCGCGAACTGGAAGCTCTATCGCGACGGTATATGCAGGAGATGATCCCTTTCGTCGGTCCGCATACCGATGTCATGGCCCCCGATATGGGCACTAACGAGCAAGTCATGGCGTGGTTTATGGATACCTATTCGATGTATCAGGGGCAGACGGTCAACGAGATCGTCACCGGAAAGCCCGTATCGGCTGGAGGTACACTCGGTCGCCGCGAGGCAACAGGACGCGGCGTAGCCTATCTGGTACGGTCGCGTGCTTGAAATTCTCGGCATTCGCGCCGATGGGGCAACGGCCATTGTGCAAGGGTTTGGCAACGTTGGGGCCATAGCAGCCTACGCCCTGGCTGAAAAAGGTCTAAAGATCATCGGCGTTAGCGATCACACGGCCGCATACTTTGATCCCGGCGGTCTCGACCTTGCCGCCCTACACAGCCATACTTCCGAGCACGGCCACCTTGCCGGCTTTTCCTCTCAGAGCCTCATTGCCCCCTCGGAGTTGCTCGTTCAGAAGTGCGATGTCCTCATACCGGCTGCAATCGAGCAGGTCATTACGGGCCGGAATGCCGGACAGCTCAAGTGCCGAATTCTAGCCGAAGGAGCAAATGGTCCAACGACGCCTGAGGCCGATGCAATCCTGCACACACGAGGCGACGAGATTTTCGTTTTGCCAGATATCCTTTGCAATTCGGGGGGAGTCATCGTCAGCTATTTCGAATGGGTGCAGGACCTCCAGCGACGGTTCTGGGAGCAGGCGGAGGTATTCGATCGTCTGTACCGGATCCTCGAACGCTCGTTCCAGCAAACCACAACGCGCGCGAAACGCGATCGGATCTCAAATCGAATGGCAGCAACGGCCATCGGAATTGACGTGGTGCAAGGAGCAAAGCGAACCAGAGGTCTCTTTCCCTGATCACGTTGTCCTTTGGAGCTGACGAGCTTGATAGGTCATCGAAGAACTGCAGGGCAAAACGCGATCTTGAGCCAGCGAATCGTGGTGCCCAAACGGATATCCGTATGAAAACTGTCTTTTCCCGCCAAGGCGTGTGTCGCACATCTCGGCACGAACTAGTGAGACCAATACAGTCGGGCCTCGAAGCGGAGATTGGCGCTGAGTGCGTTGTGTTGGTGAACTCTCGGCTGATCTGATCGTACCCGAGCATTACGGTCTGCCTACGCCGACTTCGCCGCATCACTCTGCGGAAGTCGCGACCGTTTCGCTTCCGCTCGCGATGACGCTTTGCCGGGCCGGACCCTTCTATTGTCGCTACTCGACTGGCCCGGAAAGCGAGCCGGGACATTTGGCGTGATCTCGGAAACCCGCCGACGGTGGCGCTCAATTGCTGCTGTCCAAGAGCACGCAATTGGGCCGTTCCGCAGCAACCTGTCCCGCGTTGCAAGCCTTCGCAGGGCGAGAACGACCAGGGCGCTTGATCTGAAACCGAGCGATGCTGGCTACCTGGCAGATGTCGAACGAACACTCAAACCTTCTTCGAAATCGAGCTTCGATCGCGTGACGGTCGAAAGGACCATCGCACGATGTGCGGAATGGGATGACAGCTCAGTTGCCGCCTACAATAACGCAAAGACGCTGTATCTGTCCGTTAGACGCAGGATTTCAGCTGCCACAAGCTCGTCATTGCTGAATACTCGTCCGGGAAGTCCGTACTATTCCGTGACGAGCGGGAATTCCGCGCGGTTTAACAGTGGCGGAGGGCGGAAGGTTGCAAAGTCGCCGAAACGGTGCCCAGACGGTTGCCCGCCGATTATCCGACCAGGGTGTTTTCGGTCGAGCTGCCCAGGAAACTCGACGTCGCTTTGCCGGTCGTGGCGAGGAAACGTGCTGGTCGGCGAACGAACGGGACCAGGTTCGGCGCGATCGTTGGACAGCCGTACGCGCCCCGGATTTGCAACCTACTCGGGGCCATTCCGCGGCTCCCCGAATGTGTCGCTCCTTGGACCGGGTAACCAGAACAGTCGATTTCGCTTGAGCTGAAACGGAAGAGGTTGGACATGATAAAGAGGCGAACATTCCTGAAAGTGGCAGCCACGGCCACAGCCGGGGCGCTAGCTGCGCCCTATGTCCACGCTGAGTCGAAGAAATTTTCCGGCATCACGTTGCGCGTAAACGGATATGGCGGGCTTTACGACGAAGCCCTCAAAAAGAGTGTGGCCGCGCCCCTTGAGGAGAGATACGGGCTCAAGATTCAATTCATCGCCGGCACGACATCAGCCGACTTTGTCAAACTGATCGCCAATAGAGACAATCCGCCTTATGACCTGTTTATGGGTGATAGCCCGAACATGGTTGAACTCACCAAGGCAGGCATGATCGAGGAGATCAGGGCGTCGGAGGTCCCGAACGTCAAACGGATTCTCCCGGACTTTCGCGAATTTGGCCATTATGGGGTGCCATTCAGCGTCGCTTCGATTATCCCAGTCTACAATTCAAAGTACATCAAGCAGCCGATTGCCTCGTATTCGGATATTGCGCGACCTGATCTGGTGGGGCGCGCGGTTGTTATGGCTTCCGCCACATACGGCAGCCTTCTGACCCTTCTCGGCTTGGCCGACGAAAATGGCGGCTCGATCGAAAACGTAGAGCCCGCGTTCAAAGTGATGAGCGCCGCGAAGCGCAATATTGTCGCACTCGCGCAGACAAATGTCGCCGAGATCCAGATGTTTCAAAACGAAGAGGTGTATGCTGGCATATTCTGGGATGGTCGCGCTCACGAACTAAGGACCAAGGGCCTTCCCATTGTGACCGTTGTCCCGCCTAAGGGAGTTTACTCGGTCACCACCTACATCAACGTGGTCAAGGGTATTAAATACCCTGAAGCCGCATACGCCTATGCCGAGCAGTTGTTGTCCGATGAGGGCGTCCTCGGTGTACCTCGGGCGCTCCGGTACGGAGTAACAACCGACGTTACTCTGCCAGAAGAGCTTCGCCAGGACCTGTTGTTCAATTCGCAGGCACGCATTGCTTTGAAAAAGAAAGTTGATTGGGAGAAGCTTATCGCGAACCGCAGTGCGTGGACCGAGGAGCTGAACAAGATCATCCGAAGCTAGCTGCCTGGAATCGCTGTGATGTTTCCGGGGTTCGTCGATACCGCGGCGTCATGAATGAGTTGTTACCAATCCCGAAGGGTTTCATATGGAGGAGCCTCTTGCCAGTCGCCGGGTCCTAACCCCTGCGCTCCTGCTAGCTCCAATGATCTTGCTGCTCGTGATATTCTTGATCGTGCCCACGTTCGGATTGCTGAGGGCCAGTTTTCTGTCTGAGAGTCACCTTCTCGATGGAAGCGGCTTTAGTCTGAAGCAATATATCCGCTTCTTTTCCGACTCCTATTACTCTTCGGTGCTATTCGAAACGTTTGTCGACGGGATTATCGTCAGCCTGGTTTGCTTGGCAATTGGATTCCCCACCGGGTACTCGCTTGCGCGGCTTTCGCCTCTGGCAAGGCGGTGGCGCATCATTATCGTCATCATGCCGCTAACGCTTAGCCTTGTGGTCATTGTATTTGGATGGTTGATCATTCTTGGACGTAATGGAGTGATCAACGCACTCCTCTTAAGTTCCGGCATTGCTTCTTCGCCGAAGCAGCTTCTGTTTAGCCGGCCAGCGGTGATAACTGTCCTGGTGCAACAATTCCTTCCATTCATGATCTTGTCCGTCATGAGTGTGGTCACTCAAATAGATCCAGTGCTTGAGCACGCCGCCGCCAATCTACGCGCCAACCGATTCGCGACCTTCCGCAAAGTTGTCATTCCGCTCGCGCTTCCGGGCATATTTGCCGGCTTTAACCTCGTTTTCGTGCTCTCGATCTCGGCGTTCATTACTCCCCGGCTTATCGGCGGAAACCGCGTCGCGATGCTCGGTAGCCTCATCTATGAGCGCATCATGGCAGAACTGAATTGGCCCTCCGGCGCGGCAATGGCGTTCATTCTGCTCGTGAGCGGACTTGGGGTCACAGCGGCGCTGAATGCCCTCGCTGCGTCTCGTCTGGTTACGAAAGGAGGGCGCTATGCGCGTTGATCTTATCGACCGGGCAATGGCGGCGTCCGGGGCGGCCGTCCGCGCGATCGTGTACACGATGCTTGCGCTGCCAGCACTTCTGGTGATTGTTTGTTCATTTACCAGCGGTGACTCATTGAAGTTTCCGCCCACCGGCTTTTCCATGCGCTGGTACCGAGAGGCGTGGCAGAACGAATTGTTTATGACTGCGCTCTGGACGAGCACGTACATTGCCGTGCTTGTTTCCACGATGGCACTAGCGATCGGCTTTGCTGCCGCATTTGCAATCAATCGTTTCGCATTTCCTGGCAAAGGGTTCCTGCAAGCGCTCGCCTTCTCACCCCTGATTATTCCGGCAGTCGTGCTCGGGATCGGTCTGTTGCAGCTCTTCGCCAAGTTGAACCTTACCCAAACGATATATCCCTTGCTGCTAGGCCATCTGGTACTTGCCATCCCCTACGTGATGCGCACCATCCTTGCGAGTCTAAGCTTGCATAATCGCGTACTCGAGGAGGCAGCGATGAATCTACGCGCCTCGCCTTTGAAGGTCATTCGGCGCATCACTCTGCCTCTCATCCTGCCTGGCCTTTTGTCGGCTGCGATCTTTGCCTTCGTTACATCATTCGGAAACGTTACAGTTTCCGCATTCTTGACTTACGGTGGCCACGTCACCTTACCAGTACAGATATTCACCTACGTCGACACCAGCTATGACCCGCTGGTTGCCGCGGTATCCAGCCTAATGATCGTGATAACACTAGTCATTATCCTGGTGATCGAGCGCTTGATCGGCGCCGGCCGGGTCGCGTAGTCGGAGGAGAGATGCTCGCCTTGTCGGAAGGAAAAGAAGACGCCGTGTCCGAAAGGAACGACTTTGTCGTGGAATTGCGCTCTGTTTCTAAGCTCTACGGCGATGCGGCTGCGGTAGCAGACATTTCGCTCAAGGCTCGGCGAGGGGAACTTCTCTGCCTGCTTGGCCCATCGGGGTGCGGCAAAACAACGACTCTTCGCATGGTCGCGGGATTTGTGGAGCCATCCTCCGGCAGTATACACATTAACAACATCGATATGACGCATCAACCGCCTTATCGACGCGATACCGGCATGGTGTTCCAGAGTTACGCGCTTTTTCCGCATATGACGGTTGCTGAAAACGTCGCGTTTGGTCTGGAGAATCTGAGGTGGCCGCGTGAGAAGCGCGACAAGCGTGTTGAAGAAATGCTCGAACTTGTCGAGTTACCTCATTTCGCTCAGCGCTTGCCGAGCCAGTTGTCGGGCGGTCAACAGCAACGCATCGCTTTAGCTCGCGCGCTAGCAATTAAACCAGCGGTGCTCCTGCTCGACGAACCATTCTCGAATTTGGACGCGCAGCTACGAGTTCGAATGCGGGAAGAACTCCAGGAGGTAGTCAGATCCGTCAACGTCACCACCTTGTTCGTAACTCACGACCAAGAGGAGGCGTTGACAATGTCAGATCGGATTGTCGTCATGAATGCCGGGAAGGTTGAGCAGATTGGAACGCCCGGCGAAATCTACGAAACGCCCGCCACGCCATTCGTCGCCAAGTTCATCGGCTGGTGTTCGCTGCTGAAGGGGACGGTCGACGATGCGGGCGCTTTCACGTCGACTGCTGGCCTTCGCATCATCGGCAAGTGGAGTGCTGGCCCTGCTACAGTGGTGATCCGGCCGGAACAACTTAAGTTGTCGGCCGATGGCGCTCCCGGCCAAAGGCAGCAGGCGCGCGTCCTCCATTCTCACTATCTGGGAGGCGCAACACGCGTTGTACTTGATGTCAATGGAGAACAACTCATAATGCAGGAGCGTTTTCCCTTTGGACGTCATCCGCAGCACGGAGACGTGCTTGACATTGCTATTAGCACGTACAACTTGCGCCTAATTGGGGACGCCTAAGAGGGCGGCTTGAACGACTCGCGCCCATTCTGGAACAGGAGCCTGGGAAGGGCTCTCAAGCGCGCGCTCCTTCCGACCGCTCAACGAGGTGTCCCAGGGCCTGATGAAATATGCTGGTGCTCATAAGAGCTCCACGAGCCAAAGGTCGATAGAAGTGGACCTTCAGTGTGGCGTGTTCCTGAGAAGCTGTGTGAGCTTTCGGGACCACGGGGTTAACCGATCCGCGGATGTGGTCTGGAACCCAACGGCAATCGCGAGTCGATCTTGCTCGGGCCAAGCAACGGGCTCGTCCGCCTCGATTTGGATGCCACTCGGCAGCCATCCTATCGCGACGCGGAGAGTCGGACTGCAAGTGGGTGTGATCACGACTCTATTTGTCGTTCCTTGAGAGATAGTCGAACGCTGAAAGGAGATGGCAGCGGACGACGTCGAATATCTCCTCGACGGGAACATGTTCATCGGTTGCACCCATTCCGCGCGGGGCCGGACCGTAGACGACGGCGGGGATCCCGCGGTTGCGCCACAGCCGCGCATCGGTGCTGCCAAGCCCCGGTATAAGCTGCGGCGGTGCCCCGGCGATCGTTTCGGCGTTTTTGGCAACAATTTCGACGAACTCATGGTTGGGTTCAGTCCAGTTTGGCTCGCTGGACATCATGATGTCGTAGCTGAAGCAGTGCGTTTCGCGGAGCTTTTCAATGTGATCCAACGCATCCTTGATGACCACGCCCATCGGGAGACGAAAGTCGACTTCGAACGTGCATTGGGAAGCGATCATGTTGACGTTGGTGCCGGCATTGATCCGACCCACGTTCATCGTCACGCGTCGCGCGTTCTCGGAAGCCCCCCGGCCGAAAGCGCGGTCGTATGTTTCCCCGGCCTCGGTCAAGGCCGCGACGATGCTGGGCGGCTCCTGGAAGTCGAATTCCGCAAACTTGCGTAGATCTGCAATGACGGTCGAGGCCTGATCCACCGCACTCGGGCCCATGTGTACGTAGGCGCCATGTCCGCCGTGCGTTTCAACCTTGAAACGCAGCCACAACATCCCCTTCTCACCGAGGCGCACCGTATGGCGGCTGCTCGGCTCGCCGACGAGGACGGCGGTTCCTGTGATCTCCTCCGGGCAGACGTCGAAAAGGTGACGGGTGCCATTGGGCCCGAACGTTTCTTCGTCGGAGACGACGGCCAGGGTCAGGCGTCCATCGAGCTGCCCGTCGGCCATCGAACGCGCGTAAGTGTACGTGACGATCGATGCCACCGTTCCGACCTTCATGTCGCCCACGCCGCGCCCGTAAATCGCGCCGTCGCGCTCCTGCGCCGCCCAGGGATCAATGCTCCATTGCGCCGGATCGGGCACCGGAAACACGTCAATATGCCCATTAAGGACGAGGTGCTTGTCATGCCGGCCGAAGGTCGTCGTCGCGACGAGATTTGGCATCGTTTCGTCACGGTTTTCCATGCGGTAGGGGACGTCCCGTGCGTCGAGGAAGTCACGGACGCACTGCATGGAGGAGCGCGTGTCGCCGGGAGGGTTCGGCGATTTTGCCCTGACGAGGTCTCTCACGAATTTGGCGATCGCCTCGCGATCCTCCTCGATTTTCGCGAGCAATGCCTGCCGTTTGGTTTTGTTCACGTTGGATGCCATTTCGCTCTTGCCTTTAGTCAAGTCTGTGAAGGCAGGACGTGTCGACCCACACGTTCACCTCATCGCCCTGCACAGGGACCTTGGAATGCCGGAAGAACGACTGCATGAGCAGCTCCTCCCCGAACATTTGAGGACCAGCCGGGTCACACCGCCCGTAAAGACGGCACTCGCCACACAGGCCCGTATGCTGCCGGGACCGTCACCGATGCTCACATGCTCGGGCCTGATCATCAGCGTGGCTCCGCCGCTTTTGCCCGGAACAGGTAGGGAGAGCCCTCGCTTCGACGTAAAAATGTCGTTCTCAATCTGCCCTTCGATGAGCGTGCATTCACCGACGAAATTGGCCACGAACGCGCTCGCGGGCTTTTCATAGATCTCCGACGGGGTTCCCAACTGGGCCAACCGGCCCGCGTTCATAACCGCGATGCGGTCGGAAAACACGATCGCCTCTTCCTGATCATGGGTCACGAGTACGGTCGTGACGTCGATCTTGACGATGAGGCGCTTCAACTCGTCGCGCAGACGAACCCGCAACTGCGTATCGAGGTTCGAGAACGGTTCGTCCAGAAGCAGGACGGCGGGCCGTATGGCGAGGGCGCGCGCCAGGGCGACACGTTGTTGCTGGCCGCCGGACAATTGCCTCGGGTATCGCTTTGCGAGATGGGACAATTCGACCAGCTCGAGCATCTCCGCCACGCGTGCGTCGCGCTCCTTGCGCGGAACGTTGATGTTGACCAACCCGAAAGCGACGTTCTGTTCGACGGTCATATGCGGAAATAACGCGTAGCCCTGAAAGACCATGCCGGTGTCGCGGCGATAGGGGGCAGGCCCGTGGCTTCGCGGCCATCAATAAGGATCGATCCCGCCTCCGGCTCCATGAAGCCGGCGATCATCCGCAGCGTGGTGGTCTTGCCGCAGCCCGAGGGCCCGAGGAGGCAAAGGACTTCGCCCTTCCGAACCGACAGCGTCAGGTCGTCGACTGCCACCGCGTTGCCGAATTCCTTGCGCAGATTCCGGATCTCGACGATCGAGGGTGTGTTCTGGGCCAAGGTGGTCTCTTGCGCGTTGCGTGCCGTGGCGACGATATGGGTCATACGGTCTTGCTCATGCCGAACAACCACTCGACGACCAGGAGAAGCCCGACGGTTCCAAACACAACGAGCGAGGACACCGCCGCGATGATGGGCTCGAAGCTCTGCTCGACATAGGTGAAGATCTGGACCGGAAGGGTTGTCTGTCCGCCGTTGCCGAGGAAGATCGACAGGGTGATGTTTCCGAACGACGTTACGAAGGCGAAGACCGCAGCCGACATCACCGTCGGGGCGAGGATCGGCAGCGTGATCCGACTCAGGACGCGCGGCGGTGATGCCCTGAGGTTCATGGCGGCGAATTCGAGGTTCTGGTCAAAGTGAACGAGGCCGGCAAGTAGCGTTCGTACGACGTAGGGCAGCGTGATCAGCACGTGACCGAGGACCAATCCGAGTATGCTCTGGTTGAGACGGAGCCAGGCCAGCGACTGCAGCAGACCGAGGCCGATCACGACCATTGGAATCACCAGCGGAGAGAGTGCGAGGCCGAGGAGAAGCGTCTTGCCCGGAATGTCTCGACGGGCGACGGCGAATGAGGCGGCCAAACCGATGACAAGCGAAATGATCGTTGCGATCGTCGCCAGCTTGGTGCTGACCCAGAACGCGTTCATAAAGGCATCGTCCGTCACCGCGGCGTAGTACCAGCGAAGCGACAATCCATCCGGGGGAAAACGAAGCACCCGGCCGGCCGTCAGGGACGAGGCGATTACGATGACCACCGGCGCCAGCAGCCCGAGTAGACGGCGGCTCGCACGACGAAGCCACCGGTCGTCAGAAAATAGTCGCCCAACGATTTATGCATGGGCCGACCCCGCGTCTTGCTCCCGCTTGATCCGGATCCTTGATGCCGCCGTCACCACGATTGTCAGTGCCAGCAGAATGAACGCGAGGGCCGAGCCGAAGCCCCAGTTCAGGTAGGTCAGGATCTGGTCGTAGATGATGCTGCCGATCATCTGCACACGCTGTCCGCCGATCAATCTTGGCGTCACGAAAGCGGACACGCTGGCCGTGAAGACGAGACTCGAGCCCGCGATGATTCCCGGCATGGACAGCGGCAAGACCACCCGGCGCAGCGTCACCCATCGCGTCGCCTTCAAATTGGCTGATGCGAGCTCCAGTGCCGGATCGATCTGAACGACGACGCTCATGATGGACAAGATCATGAACGGCAGGAACTGCATGACTAGGACGACGATGACCGCGGGTCCGTTGAAGAGGAGCGTCTTGGGTGTGTCGATGATACCCATCGTCAGCAGCAGCGAGTTGACAACGCCGTTGCGTCCCAGCAGCACCAGCCAGCCGAACACGATGACGATGAGGCTGAGCGTGAGAGGTAATATGACCAGGATGACGTACCAGCGCCGCTTGTTGGGGCTCATGCGGCCCATGGCATAGCCGACGGGAAAGCCGAGAAAGATGCTGATGAACGTGCAGAGCAGCCCGTAGCCGATCGTCTCGAAGATCCGCAAATAAAATGGGTCGAGCAGGGCACGATCATAGTGCTCCAGCGACGGAAAGCCGACGGTCCCAGTGCCCTTGAAGCTGGCTTCCAGAAGTCCCAGCAGGGGGATGATCAGGAAGAGGCCGATGACCAGAATCATCGGCACGACCATCAGCAAGGTGGACGCCCGCCGGCTCATTGAGTGTCTGTCCTGATTCAAATCGGGCGGCGTCAGCGCATCGCCTTGTTGAATTCCTCGGACCACAGGCTGCGCGATTTGGCGACTTTCTCCCAATCGACCTTCTTGAAGCCATCGAGGGTGTCACCTTTGAAGACGAGATCCCTGGCGACCGCGTCTGACACGGAGATCTTCGTCACCGGTGAGTAGCGGAAGAATTCGACCAGCGGACCGATCGCTTCGTCGGACAGCGTCTGATCGATGTAGGCGAGCGCAGCTTCGCGGTTCTTCGAATTCTTCACGAGGCCCACATAGTTCAGCAGGCCAAACACGCCTTCCTTGGGCAGAACGGTCGCAAGGGGGGTACCGCCCTAGCGGATCGAATAGGTGCGCCCGTCCCAGAACGGGCCCGCCCACACTTCTTCCTGCTGGTAAAGCTGGGCGAGGTTTGTTGCCGCGGGTGAAATCGTCGCGATGTTCGCCTTGATCGAGCTCAGGAAGGAGAATGCCGGGGCGAGATTGTTGACGTCGCCGCCGGTTGCGGCACCGATGCCGAGAAGGGTGAGGAGGCCACGGGTGTTCTCGGGACTGATCAGGGCAAGCTTGCCCTTGAGATCAGCACGAGCGAGGTCGTTGTAAGAGCTCAGCGGCCGCTTCACGTATTTCGAATTGCAGGCAAGGATGATTGCGTTGGTGAGATACGGCACGCCGTAGTCGCCAAACTCTCTCACCGATGGCTTCAGCTTGGCAATGTTCTTGACCTCTGCCTCTGTGATCTTCTCGACGAGATCGTTGGCGATGATGTCCGGCATGTTCGGACTGTCGGCCATGATGAGGTCGAAGGGCGGGTTGTCCTTGGACGCGATCAGCTTTGCGACAGCTGCCGATGCCTGACCGGGCTGATATTTGACCTGCAGGCCGGTACGTTCGCGTAGTGGCTTCGCGACGTACTCATTCAGCAGCCGATCGTAGTCGCCGCCGTATCCATTGATGTTGAGTACCGTCCCATCAAATTGCTGCTTGGCTCGCACGACTCCAGGGGCAGCGATCATGCCCGCAACGGCAGTCAAAAACTTTCGGCGATGCATGTCGCCCCTCCCTGAACTCAATTGCGCGGATGTCAGTCGAGGCGAAGGGGCACGCAACATCCGTTGCCACCATCCACTGTCGCGCCGCCGTCCCATCTTCCGCTTTGTCACGGCGCTCATTATAGTTAGTATACTGAGGCGACAAAAGCGCGTTTGTCAAGACACTTCAGATTGAGAACTGCAGGTTTCTCGTGACTTCTCCCGAACGGTCTGGTCAAGCTGGGTAGGCTATGTAATTGAGGTGGACGTCGAGCCCTCGCTCCATTTTTGTGGCCAACCAAGACTTCCAATGAACCCGTCATCAAAGCGAGTACCGTCGCCGGGCGGCGGCCGATTCCTGTATCAGACCGTGACCGACACACTGCGTTCGCGGATTGCATCTGGCGCATATCCACGCGGCGAGCGAATTCCGAGCGTGGACGAGCTGGCGACCGAACTGACGGTGAGCAGCATCACGGTGAGGCGGGCCATTCGCGATCTTACGCTTGAAGGGCTGTTGGTTGGCCGCCAGGGCCTCGGCGTTTTTGTGGCTGACGACAAGCGGATCGTTCGTACGATAGATGGAGGCAAGCTTTCGGCCCTTGACGAGGATATGCGTGCCTCCGGCATCAAGGCTAGCCTCTACGATCGAGGCATCTCAGTCGTGCCTCCTACGGACGAGGTGTTCCTCAAGGGCCTCGTTTCGTCTCATGCGTCACTCTATCGCTTGGAACGCTTACTGCTCGCAGACGGCAAGGTGGTAGGGCTCGATACGCTTTGGCTGCCGAGGGTTCTGGCCGATAAGCTGAAGGAACATTTGCAGGGCGAATTCATCATCCCCCTTCTGCCGCAATACGGGATCATCGTCGACCACACGAGATATCAAATAGAGGCTACGACCGCGACGGAAGCTCAGGCGCAGGTCCTGGATGTGGTGTCGGGTTATCCACTGCTAGTCGTGCGCTACTTTCCTAGCGCCGCGGACGGCCGGCCGATTTTGGCAGGGCAGAACGTGACGCGCGCGGACCGATTCACTTATACCTTTACGAGCCGTGCCGAATAGAGGCCATTTGAGAGCTTTCGTCAGGCTCGCGAGTGAGGGTGTGGAAGAAGAGGGACATCCCGCACGCCCGACAGTGGTGTGCGGATCGTCGCCCTCGAGCGGGCGCGCCGATGCCCCTTGAAGCGCCGCGCCGCCCCAAACGCTGTCCCGGCCCGTTTATCCGCTCACTTCGCGAGGGCCGTTGCAGCCGAGGCTTGTGGCGTTCGCGATGGCTCGCAAATGCCTGTCAGGCAGCGAATGCTCCGGACCTCGCCATCTAAGACTTGGTCCCCTTATGGCTTGGGCGAATGCGCCGACGGGAATGCTGAGAGCAGTGCAAGGATGCCGGACAAAGCCCCGCCCGACAAGTGTACGGCGAACTCGCAGCAAATCGTGCTCCACGGCGGCGGCGAGAACCGCCTCCGCCTAGATGTGCAGCTTTCAGTGAAGGCGTTCTATTTTATGACCAATTGTCTCGGGAACGTTGTCAAGTCCTCCCGGCCAGCTTCAGTCACAATGAACGATTGAGTAATGGTGACCCCGTTGTCGCCGAGCCATAGTCCTGGCATCATGTGAAACGCCATGCCTGGCTCTAGAACAGTGAGATCAGTACTGCGGAGACTCGCGGTCCGTTCCCCCCAAGTCGGCGAGAAACCAATTCCTATCGAGTAACCAAGTCTGGCTTCCTTGTGGAAGCCGTGCCGGGCAATCGTCGCTTGCCAGGTGCGTTCTATATCCGCGCAAGTGACGCCAGGTTTCACCTCCGCCAATGCTGCTTCGATACCTTCAACCACAGCGTTGGAGAGCCGCAGATACGAGTCCGGTGGCGAGCCAAGGAATATCGTGCGACTAATAGGGGCGTGATAGCGTCGGCGGCAGCCAGAGGTCTCCACATTCACGGGAACGTTTGTGCCAATTAGACGATCCGACCAGGGCGCATGCGGTTCGCCTGATCGTGAGCCCGTCAGCAAATAGGCCGGGCTCGACGGTAGAACACCGCCGTATTCCGGCGTGCCGGCGATCATGCGCTGGTAGATCACTGACGCCAGATCGCACTCGCGCATGCCAGGCTTTGCCGCCTCGATAGCATCGGCAATCATCGCATTTGAAATCTTGCCAGCCTCCCGCATGATCGCGAGCTCGGCGGGGCTTTTGCGAATGCGGATCCAATTGATCAGGAGTTCGGCATCAACGAAGCGCACGTTCGGGAGAGAGCCAAGCAGCTTGGTATGGGCCCTTGCTGTGTAGTAGAATGAGCCCGTCTCAGTGCCGATAGCTTTCAGGGTCGGGCAAATCTCTCTGAGTTTTGCGACGAGGAAATCGACTGGATCCCGTTCTGACGATTGCACATATTCGTCGGTATAGGGGTGTATGGCCGTCTCTGGAAGATGCGTCATTCGCCGAGCGGACACCGCATCCATGAACCGGCCAATCCAGACGGGTTCATCAAGCTCGCGATGGACAACCAGCATTTGAAACACGTAATAGGAGTAAGCCTCGTATCCTGTGAGATAATAGATGTTTGATGGCTCGCTGATGAGCAGCGTATCCATCTCTCGGCGTTCCATCTCCTGCTTGACTGACGCCAAGCGACGCGCAAATTCCTCCTTTGCAAATGGAATTCCGTCTCCAGTCGGCCTCATGACATAGCTCCTTCTCTACCAAGACATCATAGCCGATCGTGTCCGAACGGCCATTCATAAGACACTGTCGGGCGCGGCGGAAAGCGGCATGAGCTTCAACCGGAAGCGGGCTCAATGGATCGACAGGTTCGCCGCGGATCGTTGCAAGCTGTACGCCGGCCAACCGTGTTGCATGCGGCCTAGCCGCCTGCCGCTTCTCGCCTATCTCCTGCCCTTTACCCGCTGGCCGAGGCGCGCGAAACCGCAATCCTCCTGGTCCATCTGGACAGTAACGATGTCTCGGTACCATATAGTGCAATCATTTCCTCGCTCACGCTTAAATCCCGCATTTAGAGGCGGTCGTCGCCGGATTTCAGCCGCTGAGCCGGTTGTGACGGTGAAAAGACCATTTTCGAGCCGGGCAGCGAAGACGCGGCCGTCTACTCGGAGCAGGATCGGCAGAATGATATCCATCGATCAGATTGCTTAAGGGTAAACGGAGCGCTGAAGCGCGACAGATTGCATGATTCAACTGCGATAGATCGCAGTATGAATTGCGACCATGAGCCGCGCCAACAGTCGTCGGCAACTTTCCTTAGTGATACCGCTGCCATGCGACCTCATTGCGCGTTTCGCGCCGGACCCTCGGCCGTTCCTACTGCGGAGCCGAGGCCCATGCCAAGTCTGCAAGATCTTCCAAGCAGCTGAGCCTATGTTGGCGAGTTCAATGATGCCGCATGGCTTTGAGTCCTGATGCGTCATGCGCGCGTGGATCGTGAGCTAGCGCACAAAACAATACTCACTCCGGCTGCCACTTCTCGCAGTTCCTTGCTAGGCGGGTCGCATTTGTTAGCCTGAACCGAGCTCGTTTCGGCAGATCTCACTAGCTCCGATGTAACCTTCTAGTGATCCGCCACCGCTTTTGCGCGCTCGTCATGACGCCGTAAAAGTTCGTCGATACTGAGCTTCGGTAAATCGAATCTTTGACACGGCGGACAGCATGGAATGTCAGTTAAATTGCGTCAGGCTCTATTCAGTAGCGGACGCCTAAGCGGGCGGCAGTGCGCGGAACGACAGCAAATTCCTGGAGACGGATCGTCGATGAATGATATGCGCACACATCCTTGGCAGGCGTAACGCTTCGCGCGGTGTCGAGTAGCCCGCTGTGTTGCGAGCGTGTGAAGATCGGCTCAGCGCTATCGTGCGCATATTCCAGCAACTCCCTCGAACGCAATGCAATTGTTACTCGGAGCCAAGAATAACGCCGATTTCGTTTCATTGACCGCGCATCGTTTGCGCTTACATTTTCGGATGTCAACGCGAGGTCATTCAACGACAATCTGCGGCCGAGACTCTGCTGACCGTGCATATTCTCCGTCCTCGCTCCCGCGGCAGGCGAATGGTGGAGCTTCGTTCTAAGGTCGCGCTTTAGAAGGCAGCCATGAGCAGTACGACGAACATAGATAGTGTCACACCGGGGCCAGTCGCCATCAACCGCGCAGCGCGACTTGGCGCCGAGGTTTGCAATATCAGGCTATCGGGAGACTTGTCTGACGATGTGTTGCGGGCGATCGGCCGGTCTATACTGGAGCACAAGGTGATCTTCTTCCGTGATCAACACCATTTTGATGATGCCGAACAGGAGCGCCTTTCTGTTCGATTAGATAGGCTGATCTCGCGCCCTCAACTCAGTGCGGCCGACCAAACACCTTGCATTCTGGCGCCATCTTCGAACGACATTGGTCGCAGCACCCAAGGGCGTGCGGATGTCAGATCTGACGAAGTACGAAATATCGCTGTGCTGCGCGCCGTAATGGCTACGCCTTATGGCGGTGCCATGGTTTGGTCGAATAAGGCGGCCGCTTATGACGATCTTCCGCTATCGATGCGCATGCTCGCTGACGAACTCTGGGCAGTTCACGCCAACGGCGATCGACACGGCTTGGAAGAGCATTCAACCGAGGTGAAAGAAGCGCAATTCGAGGAGATGCTCACCGGAACGATCTACGAAACGACGCTTCCGGTGGTTCTCACTCATCCGCAAACCGGCGAGCGCATGCTCATGCTTGGCAGTTCCGTGTGCAGTTTTGTTGGCCTGCAGACACATACTGGTCAAAAGCTGCTTGACCTGTTCCATTCGTACATCAGGGCGCCGCATAACAGCGTGCGCTGGAAGTGGAGGGACGGCGATGTTGCGATCTGGGATAATCGCCTCACACAGTCTACCAATGATCACTCCACAGCGGGCGGTCGTGATGCGCGCAGCCTCGGTTCCCCTCCTTGTCTCACGCGCGTCAAGGCGCAAAAACCCCAAGCAGCGAGGGGGCGAGCAGCTCAAGGTCGGAAGCCGCGACTTGCGCCCGATTACGCGTTGAGACGGGCCACGCGTTAGCATTACGTCGCTTTGAGGTTGACTCTCAGAACAGGCGACGGCGCTCAGAAGGCCCGAATTGCTCGCTACAGGGCTGGCGCTGTCGCAAGCGCTAGCGTTCCCTGGCGGCGGCGTCCGGGGCGGGGCTGGCGTAATAGGGAACCTGATCGATGCGTGGTCTCCACGTGCCGGACGATATGACCTCTCTGACGTGCAAAGCGATCTCAGACATGGACGCAAACCAGACATCGCCTTTTTCAATCATGTACTTGATCAACGGCTCAATGGCTGTACATCGCGCCAGTCGCCCGCTCACGGACGGATGCCACACACACATCCACATTCCCTTGTATTCCCACGCGGCATCAAATTCTGCCTTGAAGACGTCAGCTGCATGCATGGGAGATTTGATGGCTGCACTATAGCCAAAATCGCACCAACTCATGTAGTGATACCAATCTCCTAATCCTTGGATGCAAGGTATCTCAATTACGGATCCCTTGTCGTTGTGAAGCACGTAAGGAATATCATCGCCGTACAACGACGTGTCATATAGAAAGCCTTGCTCGATCAGAAGGTCGATCGTATGCCTCGAAACACCATTCGAAGATATCATTGGTGTTCTATAGCCGAGCGGTCTGCGACCTGACACGCGAGTGATTATCTCAATGCCCTGCCAAAGTACCTCCATTTCCTGCTGACGCGACATCGCGTTATTGTCGTGGTGGAGGTAGCCGTGATGAGCAATCTCATGCGAATTCTTGAGCATGAGATCCACTGCGGCCGGGTAGTTTTCTATCGTCCAACCAGGTACGAAGAACGTCAGGGGGATGTTATAGCGCCTGAACAAATCGATAATCCGAGGAACGGCAATTTCCGGGTCGTACCGCATAAAGGAGAGTGTCGCGACATGGTTGTCGGCGCTGTCTGGGCGGGCAGCGTGAACGGCGCTGTCTGCGTCGACGTCCCATGTGAAGGCCACTGCGCACCGTGCGCCGTTCGGCCAAGGAATCGGATTTTTTATCACGTCCAACCTCCTTCTATATGCACAAGGCTCCCGTGAGCGCTCGGGGTGAGACTGACGCCAGATCCTCTCGGTGGCTGGCGGCATGCCCGCGACATGGTCATCGCCACCTGCCTACCATTCGCTGTTGGTCAGGCAACTGCCTGTGCACCAGTGATCTCGACCAACGACCCGCACATAAAGGGTGCTTCGTTCGAGGCCAGAAACGCCACAAGCGCCGCCACTTCCTCCGAAGTACCAATTCGCCCAAATGGGACTAATTTATTTAGTTGTTCTACCGTTCGGCCCGCTCGCTTTAGACCCTCCTCTAGCATAGGGGTATGAATCTCACCGGGGCAGACTGCATTGACGCGTATCCCGTCAGGCGCATAGTCCCTGGCAAGGTTCTGGGTAAACGATGCAACTGCTGCTTTGGTCACGTTATAGGCGATGGAGTTGGGGGCGGGGCTTAGAGCCCATTGCGACGAGATATTGACGATCGCCCCCGCGCGGCGCTCGATCATCCCCGGCAGAACGGCTCGGCAAAGATGGAATATTGCATCGAGATTGACTGAAAAACTCAGCCGCCAATCATCCTCCGACAAAGACAGTAGGTTGCCACCGCGGAAAATGCCGGCGTTGTTTACCAACACATCAATGCGCTGATGTCTTGTGAGGATGCCTTCAATCATGAGGCGGCTCGCGCTCTCATCACGAAGATCGATGATGGCAGCTTCCGCCGCTCCGCCACCAGCAACAATGTCGGCAACGACTGACTGCAAAGCTGGAGCGGACATGTCGGCAGCGACCACCGCCGCACCTTCACGAGCCAATCGCCTAGAGACGGCGGCTCCGATTCCACCGCCGCCGCCGGTTACAACTGCGACCTTGCCCCTGAAACGTTCCATCAAGCTGCTCCACATCTTGCCATGATCGGGTAGGTCGCCGCTCCGGCGTTTGAACGCCTGTTACAATCAAGAAGCGATCGGTATCGCCGCTTTATAAGAGACCTTCCGAAGTTTTCTCCGGGATGCACGACCCAAAGACCCGACGGCATTGTCTGTGAACGACGTCAATGCTTCCAACAATCGGGTACGACATTCGCTACCGCAGCGGCAGTCTCGATTGAGGCACGTAGACCCGCTTACACCGAAGATGTTGAGCGGCCTGCAAAGCCACGAGACACTGACCGGTGCCGCCATACGAACTGGCGCCCCAAAGACAGGTGAGATACCGCGCATTTTCCTCAAAGCACTACATTGAATATAGAACAGTTCACATCGGGTCCCCCAAAGCCAAGTCCGACCGAACTGAGATAGGTCCTGCTGTCGTCGGCTGGAAAAGCTCCAACTCGATATCATCTCTTCTTGCGGTAAGACGGCGAGGTTGGTCCTGGTCCGGACGAAAAAATGCACGCTCTCACGAGAATAGCAGCAATAGTGCATTACGTTTGGCGATAAATTTAAGGCGAGGCGAGGGCTGTGCCAAGCGATGCAAAACCACTATGGGGCGGTGACATCGAGGAGGTTCAGTCTCAATGTCTATTAACGCTATTCAGTCTGGGAGCAGGGTCGTGTTGAACAATGCACCCGATCCCTGCTCCCCATTCGGCGCGCTGAACTACGTATCCACAGCAGTTTGCTGGGTGTTTCCGAAGCTCCCTTAGCCGGGCCGTCTGGGCAACGCTCCGCACTTGGCGTTAGCGACCATCGACATCGCAAGCGCGCTTCTCCGCTAATTTTAACACATTTCAATTTCCGAATCGGAAATCCGCATTATCTTCTCTCAGGAGCGGGATGCGCGAGGGCTCGGATGTTGGATGCCAGGACTGCCGCCCTCGTGCGGAGGGTGCTTGACGAGGTATGCAAAAGCCTCCCGCCATGCGCAACCGGTGTCCGAGCCCATCTGGCCTCAAAGATTCTGGAGGCAGCCAGCAACGGCGAGAGTTCGAAGGAACGCCTCGAAGAGGTAGGGCGCGAAGCTCTTTCGAAGGCGCCCACGATGTGGCGCTAGCTCCGCGACCAAGTAGTGATTTGTCAGTCAGGTGAATTTCCAGATACAGTCCTCAAGATCCTGGTGAGCTATCCAGACGGTTTCGCCTCAATGGCCGACCTAAAGCGGGATATGGGGATCCTAGCGACCTGCGGACCGGAGTGGGCCGAGCGCACCAAGAGGTTGGGAGCTTGCGTGCGGAGCTAAATGTCTTTTCGCAACAACTCGTTCAGCGGATTGAGGGTGGCTGGCGCATTACGACAAAAGGACGCGCCATTCTCGACTTTATCGAAGCACGCTCCGTCGCTGCGGAGTCGACGGCAAGGCCGATGCAATCGCTGGCCCCCAGCCGACCCGTGGCACCTCGTGTGCGAAGGGGTGAAGAGAACTGAGAAGGCTCGCCTTTCATCCCTGAAACGTCACCCTCGATCTCCACAGGCGGCGTGTGTCGTTTCGCCGGTTTCCTGGTGGCACGCACGAGCGATGAGCGTTTACTCCGTCCCGTGACGTGTCGTTCGGCGAGACGGCGATTGCAACCGCTCTATCGAGGTGCTTCCACCGTCGGAAGCGGTATCAAGCACGTCGGTGTAGTTACCCGGCGGATATGCCTGCAGTCCGATCAACGGGCCGTGCCAGGCGCGCATCATTGCAACCCAATATCAGCCTGACAGTTGCGGCCGCGGCCGGACGACACCAAGGGCCAGCCTCCGCTGATGAAATATAGCTTTCATTCCTCGTCGGGACCACTGTCGCGGAACGGGGCCCTTAATTACAATGATGTCGGCGAGAGTTCTCCTATCTCTCTGCACTGAGGTAACGCCAACTGAGCTACATTAACAGCTGGCGCAGAGTCCATCTGACGAGATAACGCATGCAGCACAATTGCTCCAGAAGCTGGCATGGCCGAAACGAGAGTCCCCGCCGAAACGCCGCGAACTGCCGCCTGCTCGCGCTGAAAACGAGCGTTCCGCCCGATACAGCAGCAGCAATTATGCACTGCATTGATCTATTCTTTGGTAATTGACCGACGAGCGGAGCGGCCTTTGCTCTCTACTCCTCGCCGGAATTGAGGTCATCATGGGCACTCTTGATCTTGTCTCCGGCAGCTTCCTGGCCCTGTCGGCAGTTGGAGTTGCGCTGCTCTGCTCCAGTCTGCTCGCCCTCGTCTTCACGTGAAGTGAGCTCGTCGCTCCTGATGCCATTTCTGTAAACGCACATTTATGGTCGCGTCTCACGACCGAATTGTCCTGTAACTTCCCCGATATACCCAGTCTAAGGCCGCGCAAACCGGTCGTCCGAAAGCGCTGCAAGCGCCGCCCGCGGTGTGGCAGCAACCCGCAGCAACCCCGCCAGACCAACCCCGCCACTTTCACCCGCAACGACAGCGGGGTCGCTGTCCTCAGGATTGGCCAAAAGATTCATAGCGCTGATTGCGTCCTGGTCATCGACAGTCATAAACGCGTCGGCCGCGCGCGAAAGGATGCGCCAAGCAATGAGCGAAGGCTCGTAGCATTCGAGCATCGCCATTACGGTCGGCTGCCCATGAGCAATCTTAACCGAATGTTCGGCTCGAGCGCTTTCAAAAAGGCACGCTGCGCGTGAGGGTTCGACGACCGTGAAGAAACGGACGATAGTCCCCCAATAAAGCCGATAAGTGTCCGGCGAGGACTGCGGCCACTCCACCAACGCCTGCCTGGACAAAGACGTGGGTCGGAGGCTCGGGCAACTGCCTTAAGGCTTCGCTCACGAGAGCCGTGTACCCCTGCATCACCAAACCGGGGATACGCTCGTAGCCTGGCCAGGACGTATCGGATACGGTCGTCCAACCATTGTTCGCGGCAACTCGCGCAGCTTCGGCCACGGAGTCATCATAGTTGCCATCGACGCGGAGTATCCGCGCGCCAAACCGGGCGATGGCGGCAATACGCTCCTCACTGACGCCCGAGTGAACGAATATGGCGCAGTTCGCCCCAACGAGGTGGGCGCCCTGCGCTACTGACCTACCATGGTTGCCATCCGTTGCGCAGGACACCGTGACCGCCTCTGCTAGCGCCTTCACCTCAGGTCTGTGAATCTCGGCGATGTCGATAGTTCGGCCGAAACGCCGAGTTGCTTCCTCTAACACAAGGCGGATCACGGCATAGGACCCTCCTAACGCCTTGAAACTGCCAAGTCCGAATCGATGACCCTCGTCCTTCAGCTGGATCGCGCCCACCCCGATCTCGCGAGCAAGGCACGGTAGGGAAATCAGCGGCGTCACCTTGTAACCATCGCGGCGTCTAAGAAACCGCTCCACTTCGCGCGCGGCTTCGCAACTTAGCAGATTGGCATCCGAGACATCCAATGGCGGTGCCCAATGCTATGGTTGAGAAGCAACACGGTTTCGACTTTCAGGAATGCAGAGAAGCATCGCGGCGGCGTGCTTTTTGTAGACTAGCCGCTATGCCGGCGATGTCACGCCTTCTCTGAAATCTCCGACAAGTCGGAGGCCCCGCTTCTCGATGAAGCCCCGCCTGTCCGGGCCAGCCGGCGGGTGATGCCTGCGCGTCGAGTTGCGGCCCTCGGCGGCATCTTCGATCGGTTCGGCAGACGGTCAAATTCACAAGCTGCATCAATTGCGGGAAAGCGACCCGCTCGCATCCTTCTTAAGCTGGCCTCGGGCCGTTCTTATTCAATCCGTCCTGATCGTGACGATCGGAAGCGTCAGCCCGACCGACAGAACTGTGCGAGGACCAAAAGGATCGACTTCAACAAGTTTCATCATAGCTCGCCGCCTGCTCGCAAGTTGCCGATCGGATTTGAGACTACGTATGAAGAGCGCGGTCCCGCTGCCGCCCACGGCCTGTTCGTACCCGTGACGTGCATTGTAAGCCGCCATTTGTTATTCGTTGTCCAACGCGCATCGATGTCCTTGGCAGCCGGCCGGTTACGGCGGCCTTCGCGGGCGCGCGGGGGCATGTGCGAGGCGCCCTAAGGGGGCTCCGAGCGGGAGCAACTCGCTATGCCGAGCTTACGAACCACCACGGCATCGGCTTCTGCGAGGAAGACCTGCGTTGATGCAGGAATAGCCGCTTGATATGTGCGCACTCGAGCAGAAGTAGGCGATTTTCTGCTCCGGGAGGGACGTACAGTTTCAGGCGTGGGCGGCGCCCTGCAAGATGATGTGATCAACGGTGCGTCCAATGCAGACTGGCGCGGAAGCGAACGACCTCCGGAAGAGCGCACCTTTTCGCGGAGAACGGCGTCGTGCCGAGGCCCGCGCCTTGCATGACCTGTTTGGTGGGGCTGACTTCAAGCGCGGTCCACCGCGAGAGCTTCGATGCGAGCCGTGTACAACTCGCAAACCAGCTTATCAAGTCTAGCGGCTTTCCGGAAACTTGCGGCTACGGCTCGCACATCACATCGGTGTGGCCTTACGAGGGCCACGGGTGATTTGGTTTGTCTGCACGCAACAATCGCTGATCAACGCCCAAGCCGCTTTATGACTCGATTTGGCTCGGCCTCGGATGACACCTAATTGGATCGGCATTGCCGCGACTCCTTGAGCTGGACGGAAAATGAGAATCACTTTTATGAAAGGCAAAATTGATCGAGCTTCGGTAACTGAAACCGATCTGAACGGGGGAGGATCGATATCCGTTGATCGTGCGTTGCTCGATGCGGCGGGATTCTTGATCAACGAACGCGTCGAGATCTACAATCTCGATAACGGGGCGCGATTTTCTACGTACATCATTGAAGCGCCTCCAGAGTCCGGCGCCATCGACCTGACTGGTGCAACGGCCCGATTGGCAATGCCCGGCGACAAAATTAGCATCGTTGCATATGCCTCATCTGACGAAGCAGAAGCGAAGCTTTTCAGATCGCGCGTTGTGCGGGTCGACCGCAACAATCGTATCGTGCAAGGCTGGAACGCGGGCTGCGAATGCTAGCCCCTTTTGCTCAAGACGGAGAGATAAGGCTTGCTTTGAGATCGCTGGTTCAGTCGTGAGCGAACGAGTGGATTCGAGGCGTTCCGCCAAGAAGGCCGACTGTGGGCCTGCTTTGCATACCCGGGAGGAAAACAGCGGGCCGCGGGGCCCTGAGCCGTGCACAGGAATTGATTTCGCATCTTACGATTACCTGGCGCTCGCGAGTGCGCCACGCATGAGACAGGCTGTCTCCCGTGCGATAGAGGCCGGCACCCCAATCGGGGCGGGCGGCCCGCGGCTCCTGCGGGGCAATTGCCAGGAACACGAGCGGCTCGAGGCGGAAGCGGCTCAGTTCTTTGGAGCAGAGAGGGCCCTTTTTTTCGACGGTGGTTATGCCGCCAATTTCTCGGTTTTGACAACCCTGCCGCAGCGAGGCGATCTAGTTGTTGTCGATTCGCTCGTTCATGCGAGTATCCATGACGGGACGCGAGCGGGCCGGGCCGACTTTCGGATAAGCGCCCACAACGATCCCCACTCGGTGGAAAATACAATCCGTGACTGGAGGGCTCAAGGCGGAATGGGGCGCGTGTGGATCGTGACCGAGAGCCTCTACGGGATGGATGGCGATTTCGCTCCGCTGGAAGAGCTCGTCGCATTGGCGGCCCTGTACGGCGCGTTCCTGATGCTTTGCGAGGGCCACGCTACGGGCGTGTACGGTGAGCAGGGACGAGGGCTCGCCGCGCCCTACGCGGGGCGTGACAATGTAGTTGTCATTCATACGTGCGGAAAGGCGCTCGGGGCCACGGGGGCACTCGTTACTGCGTCCAGCGCAGTTTGCGGCTTCATCATCAACCGCTGTCGCCCGTTCATGTACGCTACCGCACCATCACCGCTAATCGCTGTTGCTGTCCGGGAGGCTTTATTAATCCTACAGCAAGAACCTGAGCGCCGGGAACGTCTCGAAAAGCTGATCTCATTCACGCATCGCGAGATGAAAGCGCGTGGCCTCCCACGCTCATCTAACTCACAGATCATACCCTACATTGTGGGCGATAATGCACATACGAACGGGCTCGCCTCCGCCATGCGGAAGCGAGGCTTCGATGTTCGCGGGATTCGGCCGCCAATGGTGCCGGCGGGTACGGCCCGTCTGCGAATTTCGCTGACGCTGAACGTCAACGAGAGGGACGCGACATCGATGCTGGATGCGCTGGCTGAAGAGACGAGAAGGTATTGCCGCTGAACCTTCGGCTCCTGAAAGGCACGAGCCGAGACCGGAGCAAGACAAAATTCTCCGCGCTCGCCGGTCTCGCCGGCGCGCTGTGGAAGCGGTTCAGGCCGGAGCTGAAGGGGGGATAGCGAACTCGTCCACGCCTGGGAAGCCTCTCGCCAGATCGGATTGTGCGGGGCCTTACGCCCCCCATATCCGCATCGGTTTATCCTTGCCGAAATCGATGGAGGCAGCAGGTGGGTTCGGGCACATGGCGACGCAGATACCCGGGGCCAGACGGAGACGTCTTGACCCAATGATCGCGCGATCATGAGAAGTTCTGGCGTGCCGCACCTAACGTTTGGAGAGGAACGTTGCTTTCTTCGCGCCAGTATTGACCGCTTTCTCGCGCCGCTAGTAGCAAACGCCGACCGTGGAATCCGGCAGCAGTGCCCGGGCAGGATGGATCAGGATCGAAAATGAGCGACGTTTTGAAAGCGCCTATCGAGCGCGTTACTATTCCCGCCCTGCAGAAATGGAGGCGGGAAGGGCGTCGCATCACAATGACAACTGCCTACGACGCAATTACCGCCGCATCGCCGATCCGATCGTGGACATTATTCTTGTGGGCGACAGTGTCGGGAATGTCTGTCTCGGATTTGACAGCACCCTTCCGGTCACCATGGCGATGATGAACCATCACTTAGAGGCGGTCGCGCGCACCGGGCCCCGTGCTCTCCTGATAGCCGATATGCCCTTTCTTAGCTTTCACCTCAGCGCCGAGGAGACAATCCGCAATGCCGGGGGCTTTCTGCAGCGCGGTGCCGATGCCGTGAAACTCGAGGGAGGTGCCAGCCGTGTCGGCATGGTTCGCGCCTTGGTCCGTTGTGAGATCCCTGTTATGGGCCATCTTGGCCTGACACCGCAAAGTGTCAACGTCATGGGCGGATTCAAGGTGCAGGGCCGGAACGCGGATGATGCATTGCGCCTGCTTGATGACGCGCACCGTCTGCAGGAAGCCGGATGTTTCGCTCTCGTCCTGGAGGGAATCCCGGCCGAACTTGCCGCGCGGGCGGCCGAGTCGCTAGCCATACCAACCATCGGAATCGGCGCCGGTCCCGGATGTTCAGGGCAAGTGCTCGTCTTGCATGATGTGCTCGGATTGGCCGAGGGCCGCCGGCCGAAATTCGTTCGCGCGTATGCAGACGGTTTTCAAGTCATGCAGGAGGCGCTATCGCGCTGGGCTGCTGACGTTCGTCTCGGCACTTTTCCGGGACCACAGGAGGCTTATCAGCTGCCTGAAGGTCTTTGCGGCGTGATCGCAAATTGGGCGCCTCGATCTCTCCCTGATGGTTCAGAACATGCAGACAATCACAACGGCCGCTGAGCTCCGCCGCGCTCTCGCAGACTCCCGCAAGAACGACAGACGCATCGGATTCGTCCCGACGATGGGTTACCTGCATGAGGGTCACCTGGCCCTGGTTAAGGCGAGCCGGGCTCGGTGTGCCGTGACTGTGGTGAGCATCTTCGTCAATCCCACTCAGTTCGGGCCAAACGAGGATCTAAGTGTCTACCCGCGTGATTTCTCCCGGGACCAAAGGCTGTGCTCAGAGGCCGGGACAGATTTCCTCTTCGCCCCGGATGCACGGGAGGTCTATCCACCTGAGTTTGACACCTTCGTTGAACCGGGCGAATTGGCGCGGCCATTATGCGGAGCCTTCAGGCCTGGGCACTTTCGTGGTGTCGCGACTGTCGTCTGCAAGCTATTCAACATGGTGCAGCCCAACGTCGCCTTCTTCGGGCAGAAAGATCTGCAGCAATGTGCGGTCGTTCGTCGGATGACAGTTGATCTCGATCTTCCGATCGAGATCGTCATCGTGCCAACAGTTCGAGAACAAGACGGGCTCGCAATGAGCAGTCGGAATCGCTATCTCAACGCTGAGGAACGTCAACGCGCCCTTGCAATCAACCGAGCCCTGCTCGCAGCTCAGGCGGCATTTCGGGCAGGTGAGCGTGACCCCGAGAAACTGGTACGGACTGCCGAGTGGCATCTGCTGTCAATCGATCACCTGCAGTACCTGGAAATTGTCCATGCCCATACACTCAGGTCAGCCGCAAGTCCCCTCACTGGCCCCGCCGCTATTTGCGTCGCAGGGTATGTCGGCCGGACCCGGCTCATCGACAATGTGATCCTGAACCGCTGAACGCGTTCATCCATCTCTTTCGGGGCAGGTTCATAGTTGCTCGCCTGCCGCACGAAATCGCTAGTCAAGATGTAGCCGGCGCTTGCCGTTTTCCGCGGCGATCCCGTCGCCGGGGGCAAGTACAACTTCCACCCGAGGCTAGTTGATCAGCGCGTCCGCGGCCGTTCCGACGATGCCGCTAATGCGATCCGGCTATCCCTGGCGTCTCCACTGCCACGGGCCAGCGGCTTCCTCCATTTCGTGCCGCCTCATCCCAGTGAGGACCTCACCACGAGCAAGGAACGATCGTTCCTGCTATCCGATCGCCACGCTCAGGAAGTCTCTGCAAGTCGCAGAAAGTTCATGAGCAAGACGTGCCCTTGCTGTGTAAGTATCGATTCCGGATGGAACTGCACGCCATAGGTTGGTTGATAGCGATGTGCAATGGCCATGATCTCGCCTTCGTCCGAACGCGCGACCACCGTGAGCTGCGGCGCGCAGGCCTCATCGAGCTCGACAACGAGAGAATGGTAGCGCCCGACGCAAAGTGGAAACGGGAGGTCCTTGAATAGTCCAAGGCCGTCATGCGTTACGTACGAGGACCGGCCGTGCAAAGGGCGACGTGCACGCGCGACGCGTCCGCCGAAAACGCTGCCAATACATTGGTGTCCGAGGCAGATGCCCAGAATTGGGAGCCGCCCGGAAAGTTCGCGAATGACGGCGGTAGATATTCCGGCTTCCATAGGAGTGCATGGGCCGGGGGAGATAACGATTGCGCGCGGCTTGAGGCCAACAAGGTCGCTTACGCGGACCGCGTCGTTTCGGAACACCTCCGTTGCTTGCCCGAGCCCGCGGAAATAGCGCGCGATGTTGAAGACGAAGGAGTCGTAATTGTCAATGATGACGATCACAATGCACCGGGCGTTTCAGCACCAAATGCATCAAAGATGCGCCGCGCCTTGGCGAGCGTCTCCTCGTATTCGGCCTCTGGCTCCGACATCGCGGTTATACCGCTACCGGCGTGAAACACCGCTGACCCGCGATTGATCGTGACAGTGCGGATCGCAATGTTCGTATCCATGTGTCCGTCGAAACCGATGAAGCCGATCGCCCCGCAATAGACCTCTCGCGCCACACCCTCGATCTCCGTAATAATTTCCATCGCGCGGACCTTCGGTGCCCCTGTAATGGAGCCGCCGGGAAAGCAAGCTCGAAGTAAGGAAACGGCGTCTTGGAGCTCTGCAAGTTCACCCGTGACGACTGACACGAGGTGGTGCACTGAGGCATACGATTCGAGCTTGCACAAGGCTGGAACACCGATCGAATCCACAGTGCAAACGCGGGATAAATCGTTCCGCAACAGGTCGACGATCATAGTGTTCTCTGCGCGGTCTTTTTCGGATGCGACTAGCATATGAGCGCGGCGCTGGTCTTCCTTGGAATCCGCGGACCGCGCGATCGTACCTTTGATGGGTCGCGTTTCGGCCTGCCGTCCGTCAAGCTTCAGAAGCCGTTCCGGCGAGCTCGACGCAATGGTGAGCCTGCCGTAGCGCAGCAAGGCTGCAAAGGGGGCTGGGTTTAATGATCGCAGCCGGCAGTAGAAAGAGATGGGATCGAATGAAGTCGAGATCTCAGCGCTGAAGCGCTGCGCAATGTTGGCTTGGAAGACGTCGCCGGCCAGAATCAAATCGATAACACGCTGTACCGCCGCAATATAATCCTCACGACTGAAGTTCGAATGCCATCTGCCCGATGTGGCCAGGGAGTTATTCCGCGGCGCTTTTGGGCCGGCAAGCAGGGCTGCAAACTCATCGGCTCGCCGGTGTGCGCGCTCGCTTCGCCGCACAGGATCCTGCTCCGGCCATCCAGTAGAAACGAGCCAGCATCGGTCGTCGCGATGATCGAAGCTGATGATCACGTCATAAAGATGCAGGATAGATTGGGGCAACTGCTGACCAGGAGCTGCCGGCGCCGGTAATCGCTCCAGCGTCCTGTTCAGATCGTAACCCAAGAAGCCGGCCGCGCCTCCCTGGAACGGCGGGAGATCGGGGCGATGCTCTTGGTGAAACCTGGCCAGCAGGGTGCGAAGAGCTTCCCATGGATCGTCATCGAGAGCCTCTCCATTGCAACTCGCCTGTCCGTCAACGACCGTATAAGTGCTGAAAGGATCGCAGGTCAGATATGAATAGCGCCCCAGTAACTGATGGCTTGCTGCGCTGTCGAAAAACGTAAGGTGCGATCGATGCGCCAGACGTTGCATCGCAATGACGGGCTCGATCCACTGCAGTTCGCGGACGTTCATCGCCCCGTCAGTCACCGGACGGCCGGCGCGCTCGGAGGCGCGCTTTCGATTGTGACCCCGCCCCACCGAGAGCGAGCTCATCTCGGGCCCGCAAAGTCCTGAGATCGACTGTCACATTAATCCTCGCCTGTGGACTCAATGCGCAGAGCCTTCGAACTTATTGCTACCGTTGACACGCAACGCTCATCTGTTGGTACATCGTAGTCGGCCGCGAACCGCAACTCCCTGAGTGGTCGTACCCGTCTGATCGATTCCTGGTAGAGATCATGCGCTTTGTAGGCTGCGAGCTCCGTCTCGTTATCGAACTCACCATAGACCACGACATCGATGTCGTTGCCGAGCTGGTCGGCCTTGCGGTTGGGAGCGACCTCGAGCCGGCGTGCATGTGGGATTGTGGTGAGAACCCTTAGGCTTTCGATGATCCGGTCGACATGGGCCTGATCCTTGGCGCTAAACAAGACGATGTGACGAATCATGGGTGCCGCAGTGAGCGATATCGCTAGATTGATCGCATAACTAGCCTGCGATGGAGCTTGGCGCAACCACTCCTCATGCCACGCGCAAGACCGGGCTGCCGCCAATGTTGCGATGGGTCGTGCTCAGCACCGAACTCGCCAGATCTCATCCTGCGGCGGACGCGGGAAGGGCAAGGCGCTCGATCGTTTGGATGTGGCGTGCAAGCAGGTTGCAGGCGTGCTCGACGTTGCGCCCTCGCAGCGCCTGCAGGATCTGGCGATGATCCTGATTCGACCGCGGGCGCCAGCCGGCGCTTCGTGCCATAGCGAACACCAGTCGAGAATTCGCAAGCTGCAATCCGTCGACACTCGCGAGCAAGCGCGGCATCGCGCATGGCGCGACCAGCGCGCGGTGAAACGCACGGTTGGCCATCTCAGACTCCTCAATCGTCTGGGCGTCGTCTCCTTCAATCAGGACGCGTTCGATCCGTGCCAAATGCTGAGAGGTGAGCTTTGGAGCCGCATTGCGCAACGCGACCACTTCGAGCGCCGCACGCATTTCGGCAATCTCCTTCAATGACTTGGTATCGAGCGGCGCAACCCGTACCCCGCGACGGGGCTGTGCTACGACAAGATGTTGGGCCTCCAGCTGCCGAAACGCCTCGCGCACCGGGACGTGGCTTGAATTGAATTCCCGCGCGACATGATCCTGCCGGAGCGGGGTCTCCGGCTGCAGCTCGCCGCTGATAATGCGCTTGCCGATCTCTTCGGCAATGCGCGCCGCAGTCGTCGCGTTTGGGTCGGGAATAATCATAGATTATCTACCGCAAAACGGGGTGCATGAGCAGGTCGCATGGGTTAGCATCACTCCAGATCTACGGTTCATAGATAGTTTCGCTCATTATCTATGATAGAATGCTAAGGCAAGTTTGATGATTGCTGCGGTGAAGATGGAGCGGCACGGTGGCGGAAATAGCGCGCCGCTCCGCGGTGACTGGGCGCGTGCCGAAGCGGAAGCGCTTTATGCTTTGCCGTTTGCCGAGCTGATGTTTCGCGCGCAGCGCGCTCATCGGGACAACTTCGACCCAAACCACGTCGAGACTGCAAGCCTGCTCAGCATCAAGACAGGCGGTTGTCCGGAAGACTGCGGCTATTGCTCGCAAAGCGCGCATTACCACACCGGCCTGAAAGCGACCCGCATGATGGATTGCGTCGATGTTGCCGCCGCCGCGCAACGCGCTAACGATGCTGGGGCCACTCGCTTCTGCATGGCTGCGGCGTGGCGCAGCCCAAAGGACCGCGACGTCGATTCGGTCTGTGAGATGATCACTGCGGTCAAGGCGCTTGGCATGCAAACCTGCGCTACGCTTGGCATGCTGACGTCGAGGCAGGCCGCTCGGCTCGCCTCAGCCGGGCTCGACTTCTACAACCACAACGTCGACAGCTCACCGGAGTTCTACGACAAGATCATCACCACCCGCACCTTGCAGGATCGGATCGACACTCTCGAACATGTGCGAGCTGCCGGCATCAAGGTCTGCTGCGGTGGCATTATCGGCTTGGGCGAGCGTGTCGAGGACCGCATCGCGATGCTTGTCCTGCTCGCCAATCTCCCGAAGCACCCGGAGAGCGTTCCAATTAACCTCTGGAACGCGGTCGAAGGTGTGCCGGTCAATGACACCGCAGAGCGGCCCGATCCGATCGCACTGGTGCGACTGGTAGCGACGGCCCGGATTATGATGCCGAAGAGCGTCGTGCGGTTGTCCGCTGGACGGCAATACATGAGCGATGAACTGCAGGCCCTATGCTTTCTGGCCGGCGCAAACTCAATCTTCATCGGCGACGTGCTGTTGACGACTAAGAACCCGCAGCGCGGCCGTGATGCGAACTTGCTGGATCGGCTCGGGATCAGGTGCGGGCTTACGAAATGAAAGACGCAAGCGCGCACCCTGTGCCGCAAACTTCAGCGTAAGTGACAATGCAGATTATCTTGATGAAGGGCAAACTCAATCGCGCCCCGGTGTGGAGCCGATCTCGACAGTGACGGCTCGGTTTCGAATGATCGTGTGCTGATGCGGCAGGACTCCTGATTCACGAACGCGTCGAGACCTACAACATCGAAACCGGGCGCACTTGGCGATCTATGTGGTGGAAGCCGATGACTCCTTTGACGAGACGGAAGCAAGAACTTTCAAGCCGCACGTTGTGCTCGTTGATCGAGAAAATTGCATTCTGCAGTCGAAGCCAAGAGGCCGTTGTTTGGGCTCGTTCTAGGCGGCCAACAGACTGTTCTTGCGCGATCCTGGGAGTTGAACAGTGACGTTAAGCCTTGCGGTCAAAGTTGCCGGTTATGTCGCGGCGTTGCAGGCGCTGAACGAGGACGACCGGCTGCGCAGCCTCAAGCCGCGCAGTGGGGTCGATTTCACATCGAACGATTATCTGGCGCTGGCGAGCGCGCCGCGCATGAAAACGGCTATCACGGCTGCGCTCGAGGCCGGCACCCCGGTCGGGGCCGGCGGGTCGCGGCTCCTGCGTGGCAATTGCGACGAACACGAATGTCTCGAGGCGGACGCAGCCCAGTTCTTTGGGGCGGAGGCGGCGCTTTTCTTCCCGGGCGGCTATGTCGCAAATTTTGCAGTTCTGACAACGCTGCCCCAGCTGGGCGATTTGCTTGTTCTCGATTCTCTTGTGCACGCAAGCGTTCATGAAGGAGCGCGTGCTGGCCGGGCCGAGTTTCGTCTAAGCGCCCATAATGATCCGCAGGCGGTCGAAAACACGATTTGTGACTGGCGGGCCAGGGGCGGAATGGGCCGCGTCTGGATCGTGGTTGAAAGTCTCTACAGCATGGATGGCGATTTCGCCCCGCTCAAAGAGCTGATCGCGATGGCGGATCGATATGATGCGTTTGTCGTGGTGGATGAGGCACATGCCACGGGCGTTTACGGCGAACAAGGTCGAGGCCTCACCGCGCCTTATGAAAGGCGCGAGAACCTCTTGGTTGTCCATACCTGCGGCAAAGCACTGGGAGCGGCCGGGGCGCTGGTCACGGCGTCAGGCGTGCTGCGCGACTTCATGGTCAATCGCTGCCGTCCATTCATCTTCGCCACCGCGCCCTCACCATTGATGGCCGTCGCCGTGCGGGAGGCACTTATCATCCTGCGGGAGGAGCCGGAGCGACAGCAGCGTTTGGCCAAGCTGGTCGCGTTCACGCATCGAGAGATCGGCGCGCGGCGTGGGCGAAGTCCCTCGGACTCGCAGATCGTGCCCTATATTCTGGGCGACAACGGGCGTGCGATGCGGCTCGCATCGAGACTGCAGGCGCGCGGCTTCGATATCCGCGCAATCCGGCCGCCAACTGTTCCGGCGGGAACAGCTCGTCTGCGAATTTCACTGACGCTTAACGTGGTGGAGGATGACGTGCGTGCAATGCTCGATGCTCTGTTCGAGGAGACAAGAGGTGGAGCTCGATGAGCTAAACAGGTTCGTGGTGACCGGTACGGAGGCCTATCTCCCGGTCCCATCCTATTGCAAACCGATTCAGGCCGCCTCGAAGGAGAGCCGGTGGAACTGGTCCACGGTTAGGCAGTGAAGGCGTTGCAAAGATTAGAACGCGCTCGTGCATAGATTAAGTACACCCGCAGGCCTCGACAGTTGTGACATAAAAGCTTTGTAATTCTCCTGACTAGCTGCGGAATTCGGCAACGAACGGCCCAGCATTAGAGAAATTCGGCCGAGCGCCCCGGCAATAATGGGCGCAAAGATGAAAGCTTCCGGCCGACCAAGAGGACAAGGTGCGTTCGGTGCTCGACGTGTTTATTGAGACGAGAGGTGAAGCTCGATGAGTCAGCGGATTGTCGTGACAGGCACAGACACCGGAATCGGAAAAACGGTGTTTTCCGCCGGACTCGCCGATCTCCTCGGCGCGAACTATTGGAAACCGATTCAGGCCGGTCTCGAAGGAGAGACTGATGCCGAGCTCGTCGCACGGCTGGGCAGTCTCTCGCCCGATCGCATCATTCCGGAGCTTTACCGGCTTCGCACCCCCGTTTCGCCCCACCAGGCCGCTGAAATTGACGGAGTTCGCATCGAGCCAGAATCGCTCAATGTGCCAGACACCGGGGAGCGACCGTTGGTGATTGAGGGCGCTGGCGGCCTAATGGTGCCGCTGAGGGGCGATACGCTCTACATTGATGTGTTCGAGCGATGGCGGCTTCCAATCGTGCTTTGCGCGAGCACGGCACTGGGCACCATTAATCATTCGCTGCTGTCGATAGAGGCTCTGCGAACGCGCCGGATCCCTATTCTTGGGATTGCCTTCATTGGGGAACCAAATGCTACGACCCAGATCGCAATTCGCGAGATTGGGCGGGCGCGTTGGTTAGGGCGATTGCCGTGGCTGTCTCCCCTCGCGGCAGACACGCTGCAGGCCGCCTTCAAAACCTCGTTCCGTGCCGATCAATTCAGGCAATGACGACGAAGCCGAAGTCGCCGATCTGGCATCCGTTCACACAACATGCGCTCCAAGAGAAGATAACCAAAATTGTGCGGGGAGATGGCGCCTATCTCCACACCGCTGATGGGCGCCGAATTATCGATGCTATATCATCCTGGTGGGTGGTGACCCACGGCCATTGCCATCCACATATCGTGAGCGCCATCCAGGAACAGGCAGGCAAGCTCAACCAGATCATCTTCGCAGGCTACACTCACGAACCGGCGGAGGAGCTTGCTGCGCAACTCTTGAAGCTCGTACCCGATGGCCTCGAGCATGTCTTCTTCTCGGACAGTGGCTCGGCCAGCGTGGAAGTGGCGCTAAAAATGGCGGTCGGCTACTGGCACAACATCGGCAAACCGCGACAATGCATTGTCGTGATGCAACATTCCTACCACGGGGACACAATTGGTGCGATGTCGGTCGGTGCCAGAGGCGTGTTCAACGCGCCTTACGCGCCCCTGCTGTTCGACGTGACCTCAATCCCGTTTCCTGTGAGCGGTCGTGAGCAGGCGACACTGGATGCGCTGGAGTCGGCTTGTCAAAACGACATGCCCGCCGCGTTCATTGTGGAGCCTCTGATTTTGGGGGCAGGTGGGATGCTGATGTACCCGGCGTGGGTGCTAAGAGAGATGAAGCGGATCTGCGAGGCCTCTGACGTCTTCTTCATTGCGGACGAGGTCATGACGGGCTGGGGCCGCACTGGAAGCTTATTCGCCTGCGAGCAGGCCAATGTCATTCCCGATATCGTCTGCTACTCCAAAGGCCTCACGGGAGGGACGCTTCCGCTCGCGGTGACACTGTGCCGGGCGGATATTTTCGACGCGCACTATTCAACGGATCGTACACGGACCTTCTTTCATTCGAGTTCTTATACAGCGAACCCCGTGGCCTGCGCCGCCGCAAAGGCCAACCTGGATCTCTGGCACGATCCGGAAACTCACCAGCGCGTGGCGTCGGTCGGCACGATGCAAGAAGAGGCGCTTGAGGTCCTCCGCGCCGATCCGCGCTTCGAAAACGTCCGCCGGACTGGCACCATCGCAGCACTCGATCTGAAAGCGAGCGATGAAGGCTATCTTGCGGAACTCGGTCCGAAGCTTCAGGCCTTCTTTAAGCAGCGAAATCTGCTGCTGCGGCCGCTCGGGAACACGATCTACGTGATGCCTCCGTATTGTGTCACAGCGTCAGATCTTGACGAAATCTACGGCAGCATCACGGATGTGCCGCTGCGCTGACCTGAAGTGTCGCTTGCCGCGCCTTCTCTGGGAAACCCAAGCACCGCACCTCAGCCTGGCCTTGCAGTCACAACTCTGCGTCTCAACCGCCCGCAGTGATCATGCGTGTTCAAAACGTCGCGAAGGAAGTCAGGTACCAAGTTTACCCATGCGAACGCACAGCGGTGGCGCTTACCAGCCTTGGAGTGCTGTTAGGCGCCTCTTGAGCCGTGCCGGCTGAAATCCATCAAACAAAGCCCGCGAAAGCGCAGGATTGTGTCGCGAGTCGCCGACTCATTGCATTAATCGAGATTGGATACTTGCTACATTCGTCAGTGTAGCCGAAGCAGTCAGATGGAGCCCGCGCGCACATCAGTCTCACACTTGCGCCAGATGTCCCGTACGCATCGCGAAACTTGGCGCCGCCCACTTTGCGCGCGGCGTGGTGCTGCGGCCACGAAAATGCCCGAGGTGTCCACGGAACGCCGACAGGAGGCGAGAATGCGCAACAGCTCCCATAGCTCTCACCGCGATCAGTCAAGGTGCTGCGCGATGTGCGGCGGAAAGTTCGGGCTGATCCGCCATTATTCCTGGCGGACGGCACTTTGCTCTAAGAAATGCGTTGGCCGCTTCAAAGCCCGGCGGGAGGCCGATCACATCTGGCTTTGCTGGCTGCACTTGGCTCAAGACACTCGAGCAATTGCGGCAGAGAACGCAAAAGCGACAAGGGCATTGGCTGAGTAGGTTCAGGATGGTATCGAAGCATCAAGTGACAGACAGTTCGGCGACAATCATCGACTTCACAGCTTACAGGACCAACAAGCGTGCTGTGGCCGGGTCCTCAAGGAACCAGGTTTGCTCGATTGCACCCGATAGCGCGATCGTACCTCTCTATGTATTTTGGTTTTTCCTGCCTTGGGCCCCATTCTTAATGGGTCTGCCCTCAACGGAAAACCAGGGTTCATGATGCCGAGCACGCTGCTGGCTCGTTGGGTTTTTCGGTGCTGCAATTCGATTCAGTCACTGAAGGCTCCATTAACGATAGCGCGCAGGTCGCAAGCTCCTGTGAGAATTTGAGTTCTAGCCCCCTGAAAACATATGTTGGGGGAAGTCGAGTCTGCCGACACGCCATGTGCTATCCGTCCCTGCTCGGAGTGTTCTTAAGCCTTTGCCATCGTCGATCACGCTCACCTCGCCGAGGGCGGCGTGACGCCGCGATATGGACAACGGCGCCACGCCCGTCGAGGGATGGTAGGCAGCAGCTTCTCGAAGCCGGGCCAGGCAAAGCCATCGCCAGAGCGGCCAAGACCGTCATCGATGAAGGCGACATTGCTCCAGCCGCGCTGCCGCGCCCGATCTGCAAATCCATATTGACGCGCTCGCTTTCCAGATTGCTGGCCACCTGATCAGCTGATCGACGCATGTAGAGGACGGCCTGACGGGCGGGATGCTCAGCCGCGATCTTGCTCATCTTGCCTTGTCCGGGGACGTCCAACCGGGCGGAAGCCCAACTCTTAACCTGCACAGCCGCTCGGAACGTTCCGCGCGGTGGCCTGCCCTCACCATGCTGTTCGGCGGCACGTCACGGATCAGCCAGATATTGCCGCCGATGGTCGATCCGCGGCCGATGGTGATTCGAGCAAGGATCGTCTCACCGACGTAGATCGCGACGCCGTCCAGGATCGGATGGCGGTGCAGCCCATGATCACCTTGCCCTTGTCATCCGTCGGAAAGTCGCGCCTCGAGCGTGACCGCCTGATAGATGAGCCACCGCGAGGACGGGAGCGAAGATCTCTTCGCGGCAAATTGTCATGTCGGTGGTCACGCGAGCAAATAGACTTCCACCGATGAAACATCCACCTTCATAGCCTTGACGCCGAAGTTCGCGTCCGTCGACGATCAGCTTTGCACCTACTTGTACGCCCACGTCGATGTCGCCTCAGACCTTATCGAGATCTGCCTTTGTTGCTAATGGCCCCATTTCGTCATCGGGACCAGTGTCAGGACCGATGTTCAGGGCGCGGACCTTAGGCGCCAGCTGTTCGGTCAGCCGCTCGGCCGTGGTATCTCCGATTGGCACCGCCACCGAAATCGCCATGCAGCGTTCGCCAGCAGAGCCATCGCCGCGTGGTCCATGTCGGCGTGCGGCATGACGACCATGTGGTTCTTGGCGCCTGCGAGAGCCTGGCAACACTTGCCGCGACAGGATGCCCCGAAATCGGCGGTCGGATTTGATGGGGGATTGAGGCCGGTGCCGGAGCGTGCGCGAGCGGGGACGTCCAACCAGGCGGAAGCCCAACGCTTAACCAGCACGGCGGGTCCAATTATATGAGCAAAGACGGATGTCTCGACCACAGTTGGCCATCACGCATCAGCGCAGGTGCCCTCCTTGTTGCCGGAATGCATAGATCGGATTCATCCCCTCAATAGGCTAGGGTGCCGGAGGCAGTGGTCATGCACTGGTCATAGGTCGAGAACTGGCAATTGCCCGGATATCCCCAGATACGTCCCTGGAGGCAATAAACGTCCTGCCGAGCCGGTGGAATGAAAGAACGACCCCGCGGAGCGGCGGTCAATGGCGATCCAAAGCCGACGAGTATGGAAAGTGCAAGCACACAGATAAAGAGAAGGTTGCGCATGAGACCTTTAGCCTCCGTTCAGACGTGAGAGGATAGAAAATCTAGAATTGATGTTTTGATTTTGGTCAATGGCAAATCGCTTCGTAGATGGTTTGGCCGACGGACTTCGTCGCGATCTGCAAGAATTTTGCTATTCCACAAAGTCTTAGCGGCTGGCCGGGTGTAACAGGTTGGGGACGCCAGAAATCTGGAGCTCCGCGGAGAACTCTGGCCTCATACCGAATCCGTATTGGTCGGCCCAATCGATTAGCTCCCGATCCACAAAATGGTAACTCTAGTATGTCGCCGCTGCGACTGGCCCGACCGGCGCGAGGAGCCGATGTGCTCCTCATGACGACGGTGCTTCACATGAGGGCATGCGGCCCTCGCATTCAAACCACCGTTGTTGATCCAAAGCGCCTCCCTTCTAACGTCGGCCCCTCCCTCGGGCTGACGCCGCGCCGGTGTCCAGTTCGGCTTTCAGGCGAGCTCTCTCGAGCCGCATCCTGAGCGCTGCAAGTCGGCTCGACAGTCTCGTCGATTCCTCAATGCTAAGCTCACCGAAAACGAATTGATCCAGTTGCTCCTGTTGTGCAGCGATGTTCGCGAGACGCTTACGGGCTTTGTCCGTTAGCGAGAGCTGGACGACCCGAGCATCCCTGATACCGGTCTTGCGCCGCACAAATCCGATTTTCTCCAGCGCCTTCGAATGCAGCGTGATGAAGGACGGGTCGACTTTCATCAGTTTTGCGACAACGCCGGCCGGAGCACCGCCATCCTTGTCTAAGTCCATCACCGCCATCAAGATCGCCAATTGTGTTCCACTAATGCCAAGTGCCTTGGCTCGGACGTGAAGAAAATCCTCCAGACAGACGTTGAGGGATCTGATCTCCAACGTTAATCGCCGTACCAGCTCCTGACTCTCAGCAGAGCCATTTCCCCCTCGCGTTGCTTGCTTAGCCAAATGCGGTGCCGCCGAATGTTAGGACCCTATTCAAAGCTCGTTCGCGCTGAGAAGGTTCAAGTTAGGGACAATTTGTTGGTCCTCACGTGCTCACTTCCGTCGACAATTGGTGAATGCCGAGAAGTGGCCCGACTATGTGACTCCCGGCGAGACCCCCGGCCTAAATGTCGGCGGCTACTGCTTGCCAACCTATTGGCTTCACCAAAGATAGTAGGCTCGCCGAGAGGCACGTTCAAAAAGACCTCGATTCGTGTGTCCCACATCGGCGCGAGACTACATCACTTACGCTCCGGCACAGGCTGCCCCAAATGCGGGAAGACCGTTCTCGGATCCGGGCAACGGGCGCGAATGACTTTTATAAAGTGGGGCAGCTCCGCGCTTAACGAATGGCAACTTTGCACAATCGATGCGGTGGAAATCATCAAAAACGATCGCCCAAACGCCGGATTCAAGCGCCATCGCTGCGTTGCATCTCGTGTATTGCCACCCACGAACGGGTGTTGCCGCCCGACAAGCTAGAGGATTTCGATCGTAACCGGCGTGACGCCCCCACCTAGCCATCCCTCGGCTTGCGCGCGATACAGCCTGGCATGAGCGGTTCGTTTGGAGGTGGAACGATGGCAAATGCCATGCTTGATGCCAGGCATGAAGGCGATTCCTATCGTCGCGTCGAGGTAATCACCGGGGAGCGCCGGCGGCGACGATGGACGGGCGAGGAGAAGGCCCGGATCGCGGCGGAGAGCTTTGAAGAAGGTGCGAACATCTCCGAGGTGGCGCGACGCAATGGCGTTTCCCGCGGGCTGCTCACGGTGTGGCGCCGCCAGGTTGCGGCGGTGGTGGCCGGCAAGGCGCCGAGCTTCGTGCCGATCCAAATTGGTGCCGAGAGCGAAGGCGAGACGGCCGACGAGTCCAAGCGCATTTCGCCGGCACAGACGAGGCCTTTGGAGATCACCGCCTCGCCGACCAAGGCCTGCGGGGTGATCGAGATCGAGCTGAGTGGGGCGCGCATCCGGGTCGAGCCGGGCGTGGAGCTGGCGACACTTTCGACGGTACTGTCGGCGCTTCGGGGTATCCGGTGATTGCACTACGCTCCGACCTCAAGGTGGTGCTTGCGACGCAGCCGGTCGACTTTCGCAAGTCGGTCCACACGCTGTCGGCGCTGGTGAGCGAAGCACTGCGCGCGAACCCGTATTGTGGCGACGTCTTTGTGTTCCGCAGCAAGCGCATGGACAGAGTGAAGCTTCTGGCGTGGGACGGCAGCGGCATGGTGCTGGTGACGAAGTGGTTGCACCAAGGGCGTTTCACTTGGCCGCCGATCCGCGATGGCGTGGCGCATCTGAGTGCGACACAGCTCGCGATGCTGCTCGACGGACTCGAGTGGACGCGTGTCTCACCCAAGCCGGTGAAGCAGCCGGCGGTTGTTGGCTGAGAAGCGAGGATTTCGCTGGAGCATGTGGCGCGCGGATGTATCGTCTATTCATGGCGATTCGCCCCGATGCCCTCCCGAGCGATACGGCGGCTCTGACCGAGATGGTGCTCGCGCTTGACGCCGAGAACGAGAAGCTGCGCGTGGCGATGCGGACGCTCAAGGAGATGATCTTTGGGAAGCGCTCGGAGCGGCTTGCCACGCTCGTGGCCGAGCAACTCGCGCTTGAGCTTGATGACCTTGAGACCGGCGCCACCCCGCCTGCCGCTGCCAACGACGATGCGCCTGCGGCGAAGCCGTCTGATAAGCCGCGCAAGAAGGCGCGCCGCAATATTGGGGCGCTGCCTAAGCACCTGCCACGCTGTGAGCAGGTGCTGGAGCCGGAGACGAGTGCGTGCCCGTGCTGCCAGGGCCAGCTGCACAAGATCGGCGAGGACATCAGCGAGGTGTTGGACGTGATTCCAGCGATCCTGCGGGTGCTGCGCACGATCCGTCCCAAATACGGCTGCCGCGGCTGCACCGATGGCGTGGTCCAGGCGAAGGTGCTGCCGCGCCTGATCGAGGGCGGCATGGCGTCGACGGCGCTGGTGACCCACGTGGTGGTCTCGAAGTTCGCCTGGTATTTGCCGCTGTACCGGCAGGTGCAGATCCTTGCCGGCCAGGGCATCCAGCTGGACCGTGCGACGCTCGCCGGCTGGGTGAAGCGCGCCGCCTGGTGGCTCAAAAGCCTCTATGAGCTGCAGCTGCGGATGATCCAGGCCGCGACGCGGGTATTCTGCGACGAGACACCGATGCCGGTGCTCGATCCCGGACGACATCGCCCCCGCATCTGCCAGTTCTGGGCGCATGCCATGGATGACCGCCCCTGGGGCGGGCCCTCGCCGCCGGCGGTTGCCTATGTGTTCGCCGACGGCCGCGGCACCGAGGAGATCGCCAGACAATTGACGGGCTTTTCCGGCATTCTGCAGGTGGACGGTTATGCCGCCTACAAGGCGCTCGCCCGCGGTCACGGCGGCGCGATCCAGCTCGCCTTTTGTCTCGCCCATGCCCGACGCAAATTCGTCGAGGTATTCAAAACGACGCAGTCGCCGTTCGCGCGCGAGGTGATCGAACGGCTGCAAGCGGTCTATGCCATCGAGGCAGGGATCCGCGGCAGCAGTGCGGAGCAGCGGCTGGCCGCCCGCCGCACCAAGGCCGCTCCGTTGATGGAGGCGCTCAGGGCGCGGCTGATCGCCATGGTCGACCAGCTCTTCTCGCAGTCGAAGCTGACAGAGGCGATCAACTATGCGCTTAACCATTGGGACGGGTTGACGCTGTTTCTCCGCGACGGCCGCGTCGAGGTCGACAGCAATGCGGTCGAGCGTTCCATGCGCCCGATTGCCATGGGAAGACGCAACTCATTGTTCAGCGGCAGCGAGGGCGGTGCCGAGAGCTGGGCAATCCTGGCCTCGATCGTGAACACGGCAAAACTTCATGAGCTCGATCCGCAGGCCTACCTGGCCGACGTGCTGGAGCGCATCGTGTCCGGGCGAACCAAGAGCCATCAGCTGCACGAGCTGCTGGCCTGGAACTGGAAGGCGGCGCGCCAGCGTACCGCACAGGCCGTGGCATGAGCTCGCGCCGCCATAAGGCCGCGCCGTCGATGGCGGCCGCCGCGATGCCGCTTGAGGAACTCGAGCGGTGGCTGCAGGCTCGCGTCGATTGGCATCCTGCCGCCACCAGCATTCCCATGCTCGATGGCTACGTCGCCGCGATCGTGGCTGGACCGGTGTCAATGAGCCCACTCGACTGGATCTGCCCGCTGCTCGCCATCGATGCTGATGCTTTCAACCACGGCGGCACCCCGGAGTTCGCGGCGATTTCCGCCGTTGTGCTGCGTCATAACGAGATCAGCCAGATCCTTTCGACCACGCCTCGCCAGTTCGCGCCGATGCACCGGCGTGAAGCCAATGGCAATATCGATGCGCGTCCATGGTGCCAGGGCTTCTATGCCGCGATACGGCTCAGGCTGTCGGTGTGGGCGCCGTTGCTGGACGCCAGAAACGTCAATCACGGCCTGCTGCTGCCCATCCTGCTGCACTGTCGCGACGATCAGGGCCGTCCGCTGCTCGGGTCGCCGCGAAGCGGCCGCGAGACCGAGGATTTCCTCCGTAACGCCTACCTCGATATCCCGGCCGTCGTCGAGGCCCTGCGCCAGCACTGGATGCCCATCCGCTACGCACGCGCCCGCTAATCCTGCGGACGTGGGAGCTCATACCGGTTACTTTCGATCGTCGGCCGTCCGACCATCCAGCCCTCTAATCGTCGAGGAACAGGGAGCGAAGACCGCATCCAACTCCTGCCGTACTATCGGCGGGAGCGCGATCGGTTCGGGTCATGTGAAAGCGGAAGCGATCGAAAACGTACGGGTAGCCCCGTCGGACCAGGCACATCTATCCCGCCTTCCGGCCCCGAGTCATTCTTCCTTGCCGTAGAGACTTGATCGCCCGCCGGCTAAACCCGGCGCGACAACTAACCATAAGATGTCTGGAATGCACGGCCGCGGAAGGACAGATCTATTCGCCGAAGCCGTGAAAACCTGGTTCACCGGCAGTGAACCTCGCTCAGACCACGGCTTGCTATGAGGAGCATAGATAAATCTCCCCCCACTTACGCCTTAGCCGTCCGACAACCCAATGAAAGCAACCCGTTAGGCTTCTGTTGCGACGTCGTCAAATCAGTGTTGTCAGGCGAATTATGCGATCGCTTGAATGGCGTTGGAGAAGATGCTGGCCGGCCGGCTCAGGCCGTAGTGATCGCGCAGCGTTGTGCCCGTGTAGTCGTGACGGAACAGGCCGCGCTTGCGCAGAATGGGCACGACCTGCTCGGCGAAGATGTCGAACCCACCGGGCAGCCAGGGTGGCATGACGTTGAAACCATCGGCTGCGCCGTTCTCGAACCAGGTCTGAATGTTGTCGGCGATCTTTTCCGGCGGTCCGGCAATCACCCAATGGCCGCGGGCGCCGGCCAGGCGCTGTACGAGCTGACGAATCGTCGGCTTCTCGCGATCGACGATGTCGATCACCAGCTTGAAGCGGCTGGCAACGCCGTGGGCGCCCTCGGTATCGATCAGATGGCGGGGAAAGGGGCCATCGAGGTCAAACCCGGAGAGGTCGAGACCGATCATCTGGCGCAGCTGGGTCAGCGAATACTCGGGCTGGATCAGCTCGTTGAACTCGTCCTGCACCCGATCGGCCTCGCTCTGTGTGCTGGCGATGAAGGGACTGACGCCGGGGAGAATCTTGATTTGATCGGGACTGCGGTCGAAGGCGCGCGCCTGATGCTTGATGTCGGCATAGAATTCCTGAGCGCTCGCCAGTGTCTGATGCGCGGTAAAGATCGCCTCGGCGAATCGCGCCGCAAAGGCACGTCCGTCGTCGGAAGAGCCGGCCTGGACATAGACCGGTCGTCCCTGCGGCGTCCTTGAGATGTTGAGCGGCCCACGCACGCGGAAATGCTTTCCGATGTGATTGATTGCGTGAATCTTGCCGGTGTCGGCAAAAACACCCGATCTGGGATCGTTGACGAGCGCGTCGTCTTCCCAGCTGTCCCAAAGCCGCGTGATGACGTCCAGATACTCCCGCGCCCGCTCGTAGCGTTCGTGATGCGGAGGATGCTCGGGCAAGCCAAAGTTCTGCGCGGCCTGCGGCGAGCTCGTCATCACGATGTTCCAACCGGCGCGGCCACCACTGATATGATCCAGCGAGGCAAACAGTCGCGCCAGGTTATATGGTTCGGTATAAGTCGTCGACGCAGTCGCGATCAGGCCGATCCGACTGGTGGCGGAAGCGATCGCGGTAAGCAGGGTGATCGGCTCGAGCCGGAACCGCTGCGCATAGCGGACATTGTCCGCCAGCGCCGGACCATCGGCGAAGAAGACCGCGTCGAACTTGTGCGCTTCGGCGCGCTGCGCCAGCTCCTGATAGTAGGTGACGTCGAGAATGCGATTGGCTGCCGAACTCCTGTGGCGCCGGGCAGCCTCGTGATGGCCGTCTGGATAGATGAAGAAGTTGAGGGAAAGCTGCCGTCGTTCGCTCATTTGTGAGATCCGCGTGCATTGGGAGCTGCAAGCGAGACTCTACGTCTGCAGTCGCGCTGATGTCGATGAAATGAATTTGCGTTGTTGAGTTGGATGCAAGCATGAAGCTTGCAAGCAGAGCGCCAATCAAGAACGAGGGCAGTCGTTACGACGAGAAACGGCGGCGGCTGTGACGAAGCGCGGTTTGGGCGACTCACGCTACCCTCATTCCCAGCCACCTCGCTACACAATGGGAATGAAATGGTTGCAGCCACCCGTGAATTGCCGGCCTCTGGTTACGCCCTTGAAGTGGACGGCCGGCTCAAAGCTGAATTTGCAACCAGAGACGGCGCCAGGGCAGGGGGCGAAGAACTCAAGAAGCGTTTTCCAATGCTTCAGATCAGGATCTATGACGCGCAGACGCACGCGCGCGAGGAAATCTAGATCCGCTGATTCAAGTCTTGGCGGAGTTCTCTGGGCCCGAGCGCGTGCGGCTGCCGCCGGACCGGGCTCTCGTGTTGGGGTGGACGGCCCCCTTCCGCCGGTCTGCGTGGCAGGAGGGGGTCGTAGATGACCTCAAAGGAAGGAGCCGCCCATGGAAACAATTGTTCGCATCGGTTTGGACACGTCAAAGAGCGTATTTCAGTTGCATGGCGTTGACCGGATGGAGCAGCCGGTCTTGCGACGTAAGTTGAAACGCAGTCAGGTTCTGGCGTTCTTCGGTCGTTTGCCGCCTGCGTTTGTCGCGATGGAGGCTTGCGGAGCATCGCACTACTGGGCGCGGGAGCTGCGATCGCTGGGGCATGAGGTGGCGATGATCCCGCCACAATATGTCAAACCGTACGTACAGCGCGGGAAATCCGACGCTGCGGACGCCGAGGCGATTTGCGAGGCGGCGAGTCGACCCAAACTGCGCAAGAACTTTGTGCCGATCAAGAGTCCCGAGCAATAGGGCGCACAGATGCTGACGCGCGTGCGTACCCAGTTCATCGGTAGGCGCACCCAGCTCGCCAATTCGATCCGCGGTTACGCCGCAGAGTTCGGCTTTACCGCGCCCAAGGGGCTTTCGCGGCTTCAGCAACTGCTGATCGATATTCGGGCCGACGCGACAGTCCCCGAATTGGCTATGGAGTTGGTGGAGGCGTTGGCGACCGAACTGGCGCGTGTTGATGATCAGATCGCCGCGCTCGACAAGAAGCTCATGCAACTCCATCGGGGTAACGAGATGAGCCGACGACTAGCGGCTATTCCAGGAGTTGGTCCGATCGGCGCGACGTTGCTATCAATAAAGGTCGTAGACGCGCGCGGCTTCGAGTCGGCAAGAAACTTTGCGGCCTGGCTCGGCTTGACGCCAAAAAACCACTCGACGGCTGGCAAGAACCGGCTCGGTGTTATCACGCGCGCCGGCGATGAGATGCTAAGAAGCGTCTTAGTCGCGGGCGCTACCGCGGTCATCGGCGACCTACGCCGGGGCGGCAGTAGGATGTGGCCTTGGTTAAAAGCTTTAATCGCGCGGAAGCCACCAAAACTCGTCGCGGTAGCATTGGCCCAACAAGATGGCTCGGATCGCTTGGAAATTGATGATCAGCGGGGAGCGCTATCGACCCATTGGCAACGCAGTTCCAATGGCAACACCGATATAGGCATGAACGAAATGCAAAGTTTGGCGTCAGCACCGCAGGTATGACGCTAAGGCTGGAACTTGCAGGATAGGAAGAGGTGGTGTGATCGGCGCAAGCCGAACAGGGAGAGTTTCCGATCGGTTCACCGGCAGCAAATGCCGTTCTCGTGTTTGGATTTCACTGTTCGCGAAGCCCATCTTGGCCAGTGGTCGCAGACCCAATCGTAGGCCGGACATATGAGCGCAAGCGATCCGAGCATGCTGCCGAAGCCAATCCTTGCAAGTCGGGGGCCAATGGTATGGACCCCGCCCTTGCCGCGGTGGAATCTCAAGCGTCAACTGCAGCGAAGGAGGATGTTATGCAGGTCGTTCGGATAGGTCTAAATCTGGCGATGTCGCGCGCCGTGGAAAACTGCCCCCTCTGCGTCACGAGGAATTGCCCCTCCTCGAATAGCTGAGGAGAGAGTGAATGAAGCGGGAACGAATCACTGAAGGCTCGCCGTGGAATGATCCACGGGGGCAGGTGATGAAGACGCCGGATGACGTGGCGGAGATGATGCGCCTGAGGGCGTGCGGATGGGGTGTGAAGCGGATTGCGCGGCAGCTGGGCTGCAGCCATCACACTGTGAAAGATTACGTTGCGGCGGGCGGTGTGAAGCCGTTCAAGTCGCCTGAGCGGAAGAAGCAGCTCGACGGCCTTGAGGGCTGGCTGCGCGAGAGGCTCATTCGGCATCGCGGCAATGCCGATGTGGTGCGCCAAGACCTGTTGGCCGAGAAAGGCGTGGCAGTCAGCCGGCGGACGCTGCAACGCGCCGTGCAGCCCTATCGCCAGGCGCTGAAGGCGGAGGCGCTGGCGACGACGCGGTTTGAGACGCCACCGGGTCGGCAGCTGCAGATCGACTTCGGGGAGCGCCTGGTCGAGATCGGAGGGACGAAAGTCAAGGCATTCGTGTTCGTGGCGACGCTCGGGCACTCGCGACGGCTCCATGTGCGTGCGTTCCGGGCCGAGAGGCAGGAGCATTGGTTCGCCGGGCTCGAGAGCACATTCACGACCTTCAGCGGTGTGCCGGAGGAAGTGCTGATGGACAATCCACGCGCGCTTGTCGTGCGCCACGACGCGGTGAGCCGGTCGGTTCAGTTCAACGACAAGCTTATAGCCTTCGCAAAGCATTGGGGCTTCCCTCCTCGCGCCTGCGCGCCATATCGGGCGCGCACGAAGGGCAAGACGGAGAACGGCGTCGGCTACGTGAAGAAGAATGCGATCGCCGGTCATTCCTTCTCAAGTTGGGAAGCATTCGAGGCGCATCTCGACAGATGGGAGCGTGAGGTTGCGAACGTTCGTATCCACGGCACGACCGGCGAGGCGCCGATCATCCGCTTCGCGCGTGAGGAGATACATCGGTTGAAGCCGCTCGGGGGGCAGCCGTCGTTCGGATCGTTGCGTGAACTGACCCGCGTCGTCGGCAATGATTGCGCCGTCGAAATCGACACGAACAGCTACTCGGTGCCCTGGCGCCTTATTGGCGAGCGCGTGGCGGTAACGATCGCGGCCGGCGAAGTCCGGATCCGCCATGGATTGCACCAGGTAGCAGTGCACAAGCAGTCCGAGGGACGCCGGCTGCGGATCGTCGACGCCGCCCATCTCGATGGTGTCGCTGGGCGCAATGGCGCGGTCCGCCAGGAGATCGCGGCAGTGCTGGATCCGTCTCCACCGCCGTCGTTGTTACGCTCTCTTGCCGAATACGAAGCTGTGGTCGGAGGAGGCTTCTGATGGCGTGGGGAAAGAAGATAATGGAAGAAACGATCGATCCGCTCGATGCCATGCTGGCGCGATTGCAGCTCTCCTGCATCCGCGATCAGCTCGACAGCCTGCTCGACGAGGCGGCGCGCGCGAACCTGTCGGCGCGTGAGACGCTGATCCTGCTGTGCGAGCGCGAGATCGCACGCAAGGATCATCGCCGCATCGAGATGGCGCTGAAGCTCGCACACTTCCCAGCCGTCAAGGAACTGGCGGGCTTCGACTTCGAGGCGCAGCCGTCGATCGATCCCAAACAGATCCGTGACCTTGCCGCGTCACGTTGGATCGCCAACGGAGAGAACGTGCTGTTGCTCGGGCCACCCGGAGTCGGCAAGACGCACTTGTCGATCTCGCTGGGGCGAGAGGCGATCCTGGCCGGGTACACGGTGCAGTTCACCACGGCGACGACGCTGGTCGCAGGCCTTGCCAAGGCCCATGGCGAACGGCGTCTGGACGAGAAACTGCTCGCGCTATCGAAGCCAAAGCTGCTGATCGTCGACGAGCTCGGCTACCTGCCGCTGGAACCTGACGCGGCACATCTGTTCTTCCAACTGGTCAGCCGGCGCTACGAAACTGGCGCCATGCTGATCACCTCGAACCGCAGTGTTGCCGAATGGGGCACCGTGTTCGCTGATCCCGTGGTCGCCACCGCGATCCTCGACCGGCTCTTGCACCACAGCCACGTGCTGACGATCCGCGGCGACAGCTACCGGCTCCGAGCCAAGCGCAAGAGCGGCCTCATCAAGACGCCGACCGCCGGTGACGGCCCTCCGGTCGGCTCCGCCTCCCTCCGGCCCGTCACCGGCGGAAACAACCTTCAACCGAAATCATAATCCCGATGGTGGGGGGCAGTTCTTCATGACGCAAAGGGGGCAGTTCCGGATGGCGTTTGACACTGGCGAAGTATGTCTTCGAAGTTCACGGCGTCGACAACCACGGGAAAGTCGTTGTGCGAAAGAGGTTACGTCGCGATGCGGTGGCCGGCTTTTTCGCCAATTTACCGGCCTGCCTGGTCGGCATGGAGGCTTCCAACGGGGCACACTATTGGGCTCGCGTGCTCACGGAGCTTGGCCATCAGGTCCGACTAATCAGCCCTCAGTTCGTGACACCATACGTCAAGTCGAACAAAAACGACCAGAACGATGCGGAAGCCATCTGCGAAGCGGTCGGTCGTCCGTCCATG
>NZ_JASXTA010000014.1:0-241882 GCF_032290525.1 Bradyrhizobium cosmicum
CGCACCGGCGAGAATGCCTTTCGGCATCTCAATGGTCAGGGCGTATGGGAGTATCGCAGCACCCGTCCAGATGAGAATGCGATCTTCAACCGAGCCATGACGGCCAATTCTCGTGGCGCCATCGAGGCCACAATCGCCGCCTACGATTTCAGCCGTTTTCGTCACGTCGCGGATATCGGGGGTGGCCAAGGTCAACTGCTGGCGGGAATTCTCGCCGCAAACAAGGGCCTGCGCGGAACGCTGTTTGATCAGCCGCACGTGGTTGGCAAGGCGGCTGAAGTTCTGAACCAACATGGTGTCGCAGACAGATGCGAAATCGTTGGAGGCAGTTTCTTTGAAACCATCCCGGAGGGGGCGGACGCCTATGTGATGCGGGCGATTATCCACGATTGGGACGATAAGGAAGCGATTTCTATCCTGAAGACCTGCCGCCGCGCTATGACTCCTGATGCCAGATTGCTCCTTGTTGAACGTGTGGTGGAGCCGCCGAACGAGGGACTAATCTCGAAATTCAGTGACCTGAATATGCTCGTCATGCTCGGCGCGCTGGAACGGAGCTACGAAGAGTATTCTGCGCTATGCCGAACGGCCGGATTTGAGATGCGCGGCACAGCTCGCGCGGGCTCGCACTTCCAAGTCATTGAGGCAGTTCCCACTTAGACCGAACTGGTGTGGGACCTTGCTTCACGGCCGCAGGGGCCCGCATCAGATGCGCTTTCGTAACCTGAGGTCTGGTTATGGCCCGTACCCGACCTGCCGTGCGCATCCGGTCGAGGGCTGCTTGTGACCCATAGCAGCCGTGATGACGTTTGTGGTCGAGGTCAGAAAGTGACCCGCACTGATCGTTGAGACGTGGTATCATGTGTTTGGTCCTTGTCCTCAGGCTACTACGAGGATGCAATGAAGCGACGAGAGTTCATTGCGGGAGCTACGGCGCTGCTCATTTCGCCACGCCCTTCGCACGGGCAGGGTAAGCGTCGTCGGCTCGGCTTTCTCGCCATAGGCGATGGAAGCGGGAAGGCCCTTAATCAAGCCGAGCTTGCGTTCTTTGATGCGCTGCGAAGCCTAGGCTGGGTAGAGGGAAAAAGCCTCGCCATAGAGTACCGGTTTTCTCAACCCGCAGATCGACTAACCGATTCCGTCGCCGAGCTGATAGCCCTCGGCCCCGACATCCTGATCGCTCCGGGACCGCAAGCAGCCATAGCGCTCAAATCCGCGACCGGTACTATTCCCATCGTATTCGTGGGTGTCGCTGATCCCGTGCACCTCGGCCTGGTACAAAGCTTGTCGCGACCCGGTGGTAACATGACGGGCGTGACGACCAACGTCCCCGACGACTTCTTCGCAAAACGTCTAGAAATTCTTCGAGAACTTGTTCCCGGCGCATCTAAGATTGCAGTTTTGACCAATCCAGACAATCCCCTGCAAAGGCTGTACTTTGCGGAAGAGATCCCCCGCATAGCCCGGCAACTCGGCGTGGCTTTGCCTCTCGTTCCGGCGACCAAGCCAGAAGAACTCGACATCGCCTTTGCCTCGGCCGCCGCCCAACACGCCGATGCGATCATTGATTTCGGAGATGCGCTCACTTATGCCCAGGCGCAGCGGATTATCGCGCTCGCGGCTAAGTATCACCTACCAGCAAACTACTTATTCCGACATTATGCCGATGGGGGATTATCGGTATACGGGGCTGACACTGCCGATCTATTCCGTCATGCGGGCGACTATGTAGACAAAATCCTCAGGGGTGCCAAACCTGTGGACCTCCCGGTACAAAGGCCAACGAAATTCGTCCTCATAATCAACGTGAAGACGGCCAAAGCGCTGGGTCTCACCGTGCCAACCTCGTTGCTGATGCGGGCCGACGAAGTGATCGAGTAAGGCTCCGCTGCGCTGCATGAGTCTGGTGTTGGCCCAACTCGGACCTAGGGTGAGGTGCGCCAACACGGCCGGTATCGGAGGCAGAGCGGACCTCACACGAAGTGCAGCGCGAGCTTATGAATACATATCCCAAGCGATCCGGCATCATTTCCAGCTTGCCTCTGCCGGCCCGGCAGCGTTCACTTCGGCTCCAGCCCGCGGACGACATGCGGGCGGCAAAATGGGTGGGAGAGAACGATGCGGGGGCTGTGGGCCGGTTTGCGCGGTCATCTGATTATCGGGTGTGCGTTGATTGGATGTGCGGTGTGGACTGCGCCGGCGAGCGCGCAGCCGTTTCCATCGCGCCCGATCACGCTCATCGTGCCGTTCGCGGCGGGCGGCCCGACCGACACGCTGGCGCGGATCCTGTCCGAGCGGATCGCCGCCGAGCTGCGCACCACGATCGTGGTCGAGAACGTCGCCGGCGCCTCCGGCAGCATCGCCGGCGCCCGCGTCGCGCGCGCAGCCCCTGACGGCACGACGATCACGATCGGCCATTGGGGCACGCATGTACTGAACGGCGCGGTTCTCAAGCTGCCTTACGACGTGCTCGCCGATTTCGAGCCGGTGGCGACGATCGCGATGGGGACGCAGCTCATCGTCGGCCGGAAGTCGCTCGAGGCGAACAATCTGAAGGAAATGATCGGGTGGCTGAAGGCCAACCCGGGCAAGGCGACTGCCGGCACGTCCGGTGCGGGTACGGGCGCCCATGTCGCCGGCGTCTTCTTCAAGGAAAGGACCGGAACCGACTTTCAGTTCGTGCCCTATCGCGGCGCCGGCCCCGCCATGATCGATCTCGTCGCAGGCCAGATCGATATCATGTTCGACCAGGCCGCGAACTCGCTGCCGCAATACAAGAACGGCGCGATCAAGGCGTTTGCGGTGACTTCGCCGACACGACTAGCATCGGTGCCCGACATTCCGACCGTCGACGAAGCGGGCCTGCCCGGCCTCTATATTCCTACTGGCACGGCATCTGGGCACCGAAGAACACGCCCCAGGATATCGTCACGAAGCTCAATGCGGCCATCGTCGCCGTGCTGGCCGACGCGTCCGTGAAGCAGCGCTTTGGCGAATTGGGGCAGGAGATTCCACCGCTGGCGCAGCAGACGCCTGCGGCGCTGGCAGCCTTTCAGAAGGCCGAGACCGACAAATGGTGGCCGATCGTGAAGGCCGCCGACATCAAGCCGGAATAACGCTGCCTCCTCATAACACGCCCGCATCCTGAGGAGCCCGCGAAAGCGGGCGTCTCGAAGGATCTGCCGCGGGTGAGAGCAGGGCCTTCATGGTTCGAGACGCGCGAAGACGCGCTCCTCACCATGAGGATCGAGAACCTCGCGACGTTAACCTTTGTCGTGCGCGCAAATCTCGCTGCGGTGCGAGATCACAATCGATGCGCGGGTCGCTGCGTCCTTGATATCGGGGGAGCGGTGGCCGACAATGCCTTTGGTTCAATAAGAAAATCCTTGGGGGAATTCGTGAATAGACCTGCCCGGGTCGTTGCCCAGCCGACATCGTCCGATTCTGCGCATGGCATGACGCTGCTGCGCGATCCCTTGCTCAACAAGGGCACCGCCTTCACGGAAGCGGAGCGCGAAGCGCTCGGCCTGCGCGGCCTGCTGCCGCCCTGCGTGCTGACGATGGAGACCCAGGCCGAGCGCGTGCTCGTCAATCTGCGCACCCTGCCGACGGATCTGGAAAAATATGTCGCGCTGAACGCGCTGCATGACCGCAACGAGGCGCTGTTCTTCCGCGTCGTCGTCGACAATATCGACGAGATCCAGCCGATCATCTACACGCCGACCGTCGGGCTCGCCTGCCAGAAGTTTGGCCTGATCTATCAGCGACCACGCGGGATGTTCATCTCCTCGCACGATCGCGGCCAGATCGCGGACATTCTGAAGAATTGGCCCAACCCCGCAAAACTCATCGTCGTGACCGACGGCGAGCGCATCCTTGGTCTCGGCGATCTCGGCGCCAACGGCATGGGCATTCCGGTCGGCAAGCTCTCGCTCTATTCGGCCTGCGCGGGCGTGCATCCCGAGCACTGCCTGCCTGTTGTGCTCGACGTCGGCACCAACAACGAAGAACTTCTGGGCGATCCCTATTATCTCGGCCTGCGCGAGCGCCGGCTCACCGGCGAGGCCTATGACAGCTTCGTCGACGAATTCATGACTGCTGCGCGAAAAACCTTCCCGGACGTGCTGATCCAGTTCGAGGATTTCGCCAATCATTCGGCGTTCAAGCTGCTGCACAAATATCGCGATGAAGCCTGCGTCTTCAACGACGACATCCAGGGCACCGCGGCGGTCGCGCTCGCCGGCCTGTTCTCGGCCTTGCGCGTCAATGGCGGCAAGCTGAGGGATCAGCGCATTCTGTTCCTGGGGGCCGGCGAGGCGGCGACCGGCATCGCCGATCTCGTCGTCTCCGCCATGATGGCGGAGGGCGCCTCGGAGGCGGAAGCACTCCGGCGCAACTGGCTGGTGGATTCCCGCGGCCTCGTCGTCGGCAGCCGTGACGGCCTCTCCGGCCACAAGCTGCGCTATGCCCATACGGGCCAGGCGCCGATTGCCGACTTCCTCACCGCAATCAAGACGCTGAAGCCGACGGCGATCATCGGCGTCGCCGCGGTCGGAGGTGCCTTCACGCCTGACGTGCTCAAGGCGATGGCCGAGCTCAACAAGCAGCCGATCGTGTTCGCGCTCTCCAATCCGACCTCGAAGGCCGAGTGCTCGGCGGAGGACGCCTACCGCTATACCGAGGGCCGCGCGCTGTTCGCCTGCGGCAGCCCGTATGACCCGGTCACGCTCAACGGCCGCACCTTCGTGCCGCGCCAGGGCAACAACTCCTACATCTTCCCCGGCGTCGGTCTCGGCGTCATCGCCAGCCGTTCGCGCCTCGTCACCGACGAGATGTTCATGGCGGCGGCCCATACGCTCGCCGATTGCGTCGGCAAGGACGATCTTGCGCAGGGCAGCCTCTATCCGGCTCTCCCTCGTATTCGCGAGGTCTCGGCCCGGATCGCTGCCGCCGTCGCCGACGTTGCCTATCAGCGTGGCCTCGCGGACGGACCGGCGCCCAACGACGTGAATGGGCTGGTCCGGTCCCAGATGTACGAGCCGCAGTACTGAGGTAGCCTGTCCCTTTTCGGCGCATTGCACTGTGGTGGAATCGTCACAGCCGGCGCGAAACGGCTGTGGCCCCAACCCCGCTTTGCTTCAGCCAAGGTTCTGCCCTGATTGCCCACCGAAACTTGGGGTCGTTCGGAGGGCGCATCATGTCTCGCTTTGCAAATGCCGAAACTGACCGGATCTCGCTGGCAGCCTCGGGCCGGTTGCTGCTCGCCATCGTCGGTGCCGCGTCGCTTGCGGCGTGCGCGCAATCGCCGGTCGGCCGCCAGAAAGCGGATCTTGCCGGAACCACTCGGCAGGCTGCAGTGGAACGGCCGCACAGGGTGGCCGCGTTGCATCCGCGGCCGATCAGCCGGGCACGTGTCCCCGACGGCGATGCGAAGCAAGCCGCCTTGCACGGCGTCGCCAGCTTCTATTCCGATACGGAGACCGCCAGCGGCGAGAAGTTCGACAAGAACGAATTGACGGCAGCTCATCCCAGCCTGCCGTTCGGCACACGCTTGCGCGTCACCGAGGTCTCCTCCGGCCGCTTCGTAACGGTCAGGGTCAACGATCGCGGACCCTATGTTCGCGGACGCGTCGTCGACATTTCGCCTTCCGCGGCCGAGGCCCTCGGCATGGTCGACAAGGGCATCACCAATGTCCGGCTCGACGTGGTGCGATAGACCTCGCGATTCATCGAGCGCGAACGCCGCCGCTTAACCGGCTGTTAGCCGCTTCTCACGCACCATGGCTGCCCAAACAATTCGGGGCTTTTTGGGGGAGGCGGCGTTTGAACACGATCCAGTATCTCGAAGACCAGGCCGCACGCGCCGAGCGCCTCGCCAAACGGATCACGGATACGCTGACGATCGAAAAGCTCCTGACCTTCGCCGGCGAGCGGCGCCGCGAGGTCGAGGTCATTGCCGGCAAGTACCGGCGCGCATGATCAGGTGTGGCTCTCGACGAAGTCGCTGAGATAGTCGGGCAATTCCACGCCGTCGATATCGCAGCGCGCCCGGATCTCGCCGGCGATTTCGGTCGAGATGTCCTTCATCCAATGTTCGAGCGTGTTGAACGAAATCACCTTGATGGGATCGTTGAAGCAGCCGGCGACGAGCTCGCCGATCGTGGCTTCGAGATCGCTCCGCTCAATGGGGATTTCGGTCGCGTTGGCGCGGCGGTCGATCACCACGAACAGGGTCTGGTCTGCGCCATAGGGCACGACGGGGGATTGTAGGCCGGATTCAAGCATGTGATGCACTCACGTCTTGGCTTCCAGTTCTTGGCTTCCGATCTCCGTCAACGGGAAAAACCGGAAGAAGGTTCCTGCGCGAGTGCTGGTGATGCGCCGTTAGAGAAATTCTCTCAGGCGCGATAGCTCGATGATGTGCTCGGGCGAGAGGATGTCCGTGACCAGCGGGGGTTGCGCCGCTGTGCGGATTTCATAGAGGTGCCTGGTTGCCGCCGGCTTCTCCATGAACGCCGAGATGCACTCGTCGAGAGTGCCCTGGCTTATCTGGTAGGCATCCCGGTCCGGTCGGCGCTGGTTGGCAAGCGACGGCCATTTATGCAGGGCCGCAAGCGCACTGAAATCGACCTTTGACTCCGCAACCACGTCCCCCATCGCCGCGCCTCACGCAAAAATTGCCCCAGCACGCGGATCTGCATGCCGGGGCTTACACCTGTCGCTGCATCTCAATGCCACGCGCACTCAACGTGGCCGCCGGCAAAAGGTTCCCGGCCGCCTGTCGCCGTCAGCTCGCGGCCGCCGCGATTCTGTGCCCCGGGTTGGCATCACCGTGGCTGGTCTCGTCGCCGCGGCTGACCTCGGGCGGAAGCCCGGCAAAGCGCCGCAAGGCTTCGGCCATCTGCATCCGCCCGGCGCCGCCAGTGATCACCACGTCCACCATTGCAAAGGACGAGTGGAAATGGCCGCGCGCCTTGAGCTGCTCGACCGGGACGCCGGCGGCGGCAAGCGCCTCCGCATAGGCGACGCCCTCGTCGCGCAACGGGTCGAACTCGCAGGTGACGACGAAGGCCGGCGGCAGACCGGCGACCTTGCCGCGCAGCGGCGAGACCCGCGGATCGGTGCGGTCGGCCGGCGAGCAGTAGAGGTCCCAGAACCAGTACATCAGCGAGCGCGTCAGGAAATAACCGGCCGCGTTGTCATTATAGGAGGGACGATCGAAGCTGCAGTCGGTGACCGGGCACACCAGAAGCTGGCCGGCGATCTCTGGCCCGCCGCGGTCGCGCGCGAGCTGGCAGGTGACGGCGGCGATGTTGCCGCCGGCGCTCCAGCCGGCAACCAGGACCGGGCCCGGCTTGCCGCCGAGCTCGGCCACGTGGTCGGCGATCCAGCGCGTCGCCGCATAGCCGTCCTCGGCCGCGGTCGGGAAGCGATGCTCCGGCGCGTGACGATAGCCGACACTGACGAACATCATGCCGGTCCGCCGCACCATGTCGCGGCAGAACGGCTCGTCCGATTGCTCGTCGCCGAGCACCCAGCCGCCGCCGTGGAAATAGACCACGACCGGATGCGGACCTGATGTCGCCGGCTTGTAGACGCGATAGGGCAGCGGGCCGTCGGTGCCGGGCAGGGTGCCGTCGACGATGTCGCCGATCGGCCGTCCGGCGGGACGGCCCCTGTTGAACTCGTTGACGAAGGCGCGCGCGCCGATCGCGCCCATCGATTCGATCGGCGGCAGATTCAGTGACGCGAGCAGGTTGAGCACCAGCCGCACATCGGGTTGCAGCCGCACCACCTCGCCGTCATTGCATTGCGCGGCGCCATTGGGGCCGGTCAGCTTGAAGCCGAGCATGCCGCGGCTCGTGACCTCGTCGCAAATGCTGCGATAGGGGCCGACGCCGCCCGTGTAAGGCATCAGGCCCTGCACCTTGCCGGGCACGTTGGCGCCGGTGTACCAGGTGTTGGCGAGCCGGTGCAGCGTCAGCGTCGCGCAGTCGGCCATGTGCCTGTTCCAGCCGGCCTGCGCCGTCTCGGTCGGCTCGATCGTGGTGAAGCCGGCGTCGCGCAGGGCGGCAAGACGGTCGACGACCCAGTCGACATGCTGCTCGATCGACACCGCCATGTTCGACAGCACGGACGGGCTGCCCGGACCGGTGATCATGAAGAAGTTCGGGAAGCCTTCGACCGTGAGCCCGAGATAGCTCTGCGGTCCCTGCGCCCAGACATCGGTGAGCGACTTGCCGCTGCGGCCCGTGATCGGGTGCACGGCCCGGATCGCGCCGGTCATGGCGTCGAAGCCGGTCGCGAACACGATGACATCGACGTCGATGCTGCGCTTGGCCGTGGTGATGCCGCCAGCGGTGATCGCCTTGATCGGCTCCTGGCGCAGATTGACCAGCGTGACGTTCGGCCGGTTGTAGGTCGCATAATAATTGGTATCGAGGCAGGGACGCTTGGCGCCGAAGGGATGGTCGTGCGGCGTGAGCGCCGCAGCGGTCTCGGGATCCTTGACGGCGGCACGGATCTTCTCGCGGATCAGGTCCTGGACGATCTTGTTGCCGTCGAGGTCGACGGCCTGGTCGGCCCAGAGCTGCGTCAGGATGTGGACAAGGTCGCCGGCTGCCCAGGCACGTTCGAACCGCTCGCGACGCTCGGCATCGCTCAATTGCCAGCTCACGACGGTCTGCTGCGGATAGGGCACGCCGGCCATCGACTGGCGCGCCTGCTCGCGATAGGCGGCGCGGTCGCTCTGGAACAGGTCCATGCGATCGGACGGCGCGGGGCCGTTATGCGCTGGCAATGCGAAATTCGGCGTACGCTGGAATACGGTCAGATGCGCAGCCTGCTCGGCGATCAGCGGGATCGACTGGATCGCCGATGAGCCTGTGCCGATCACGGCGACGCGCTTGCCGGCGAGATCAACACCGTCATGCGGCCAGCGGCCGGTGAAATAGACTTTACCCTCAAAATCCTTGACGCCGTCGATCTCCGGCGGCTTTGGCGCGGAGAGGCAGCCGGTCGCCATGATGTAATGGCGGCAGGAGACCGGCGCTCCGTTGTCGGTGGTGAGCTGCCAGCACTCGGCCGTGTCATCCCACCTCGCTTCGGTGACTTTGGTCCTGAAGCGGATGTCGCGGCGCAGATCATAGCGATCCGCGACGAAGCCGAGATAGCGCAGGATCTCGGGCTGGGTCGCGTATTTCTCCGACCAGGTCCAGGCTTTGTCGAGCTCCGGATCGAAGGTGTAGCTGTAGTCGATGGTCTGGATGTCGCATCGCGCGCCGGGATAGCGGTTCCAGTACCAGGTGCCGCCGACATCGCCGGCCTCGTCGAGAGCGACTGCTGTAAGGCCGGCCTTGCGCAGGCGATGAAGCAGATAGAGGCCGGCAAATCCGGCACCGACCACGGCGACGTCGACCTGGTGGGCTGTTCCACTCGCCGCCTTGAACTCACGTGCGGCAACCATTGCGTCAGGCATGGCATTCCTCCCGTGTATCTTGTTTTGCCGGCAGGCTATCGCCGCGGGCTCGGCTTGTCATCAGAACAAGTGCAATCTTCGGTAGTCGCTTGCGGCTCATTGGCCGCGCGAAGGTCGCGGCGATACACGCATCGCGATGCACAATCGCCGGGATTCTCCGGGGTAATCATGCCGCATCCTTCTGTGTATGCTTGCGGTTACAAGCCACGCGGACCGACCCGGGCGTCATGACAGAGTTGAGTGAGCGAACGAAAGCGAACATGGACGTCGTGCTGGAGGAGACGTGCCGGCAATTGCCGCATGGCGGCGATCACGACAGCCGCAGGTTTATCGCCGAGCGCCTGATCGAGGCGGCGCAGTCGGGCCATTCCACGCTTGGCGAGCTCGGCATCGTCGCCCGCCGCGCGCTGGCGGACATCATCGCCAAGGGCAATTAGCCTGGCGCCACGGAGCTTGCCTCGCCGCAGGCCGCAGACGTAACCTGTCGGGAACCTTGTCGCGCATCGAGATCCTTCCAAGATGCGACCCCTGTTTGCTCTTGCCGTGGCCTGCTCGCTGCTCCGCTGCGACAGTGCGGCCGTCGCCCAGGCGGTGGGACAGTTCCCGTTCGCGCTGACGCGTGAGGGGCAGCTGCTCGGCGCCGTCGAGGGCGAGGTGGCGTCATTCAAGGCGCTGGCCTACGCCGCGGCGCCGGTCGGCCCGCTGCGCTGGCGCCCGCCGCAGGCAACGGCCGAGAACTCCGAGATGCGCACCGCCTACGAGTACGGCGCACCCTGCCTTCAGCCGTCGCTGCCGGGCGCGCGCGAGGATTGCCTCACGCTCAACGTGTTCCGCCCCTTCGGGGTCGACGGTCCGCTGCCGGTGATGGTGTTCATCCATAGCGGCGACTTCGTCAGCGGCACCGCGAACGATCTGCTGTTCGACGGTGCAAAGCTCGCGCAGGCGGGCCTCATCGCGGTCACCGTCAACTATCGCCTCGGCGTGCTCGGCTGGTTGAGCCATCCGGCGCTGTCGGAGGACGGCTCCGGCAATTACGGCCTGATGGACCAGATCGCGGCGCTGCATTGGGTGCATGACAACATCGCGGCCTTCGGCGGGGATCCCAATAATGTAACCCTGTTCGGCAGCGGTGCAGGCGCGACGTCGATCGCGCTTCTGATGCTGTGTGCGCAATCGCGCGATCTGTTCCAGAAAGCCATTCTGCAATCGCTACCCGGCCGCGCGCATCTGCGCTCGGCGCAGGAGGCGGAGGCGCTGGGCCGGCAATTCGTGGCGGCGCTTGGCAAGACTGCGGATTTGCGCGTCGTCGCGCCGGCGCGGCTGCTTGCTGCCGAACAAGACCTGCTCGCAAGCGGCGGGCGCAGCTTCGCGCCTGCGATAGACGGAATCCTGGTGAGCGAAGACGTGGCCACGGGATTTGCGGCGGGACATGAAAACCGCATCCCCCTCATCATCGGCTCAAACGATGACGAGACGCGCTTCGACGGCGAGGCGGAAATCAAGGAGGTGCTGGCGTCATCGGGCGAGAGCGGCGATGCGCTGCGCAAGCTCTATCCTGACGTCGCCGGGCCATCCGAGCGCGCAGCCAGATTCTATACCGACAAGGTCTTCTCCGAGCCGGTCAGACTGCTCGCCCGCCTCCATGCGGCAACCGGCGCGCCCACGTTCCGCTATCGCTTCGGCTACGTGTCCGAGGCGCGGCGCACAAATCCCGACGAAGGGCACGGGCGCGAGTTGCAGTTCATCTTCGGTGCGGAAGGCGTGCCCGGTGCGGGAATATTCTCGCGAGGGGATCGCGAGGTCGCGAGCCGCATCCGCAGTTACTGGATCAACTTTGCAAGGAGCGGCGATCCCAACGGGCCTGACCTGCCACGATGGGACGCGGCCGCAGACCGCGATCGCCTGCTGCTGATCACGAACGACCGCATCGCGAGCGGAGACGACCCCTGGACGGAGCGTCTCGACCGGCTCGCAGGCGACAGCAAAAAATGAGTTGGAGTTAGGCCGCGAGCTCGACGCGCGGGGCTGGGCTCAGCCGATGTTCCTCGAGATAGTCCATCGCGCCGTCCTTCTCGACGGCGTAGAACTGCTGGCCTTCCTTCGACCGGTAGGCGGCACGCACGACGCCGCGGCGGCCCTTGTCACTGTTGACGACATCCCCCAGCGCAAACTTCTTCATCTCACGTCTCGCTTGTCTTCAAGCCGAGTCCTTCGGCCACGGCCGGGATTGTGGGCGGCAAATCGTTAACGGCTTGCTAACCATACCGGTTTGCCTATGCTCGCGGCCGTTCGCGCGGCTGTTGCACGCGCATGTTGCCAACGAGACGAGCTCGCAGCCATGACGCGACTTCCAACCCTCTTCTTGTCGCACGGCGGCGGGCCCTGGCCGTTCATGGAGGACCGCCGGGTGCAATATGCCAGGACCGCCGAGGAGTTCGGCCGGCTGCCGCAGCTTCTTCCCGAGAAGCCCAGGGCCGTGCTCGTCATCACCGGTCATTGGGAGGCCGACGCCTTCACAGTCTCGACCTCGGCGCATCCGCCGATGGTATACGACTATTACGGTTTCCCCGAGCACACCTACCAGCTGAAATATCCGGCGCCGGGAAAGCCCGAGCTCGCAGCGGAGGTGAAGACGCTGCTCACGCGCGCGGGCCTCGATTGCCGGGAGGATCCCAATCAGGGTTTCGATCACGGCACGTTCGTGCCGCTCGGCCTGATGTATCCGAACGCCGACATGCCGATCGTGCTGCTGTCGTTGAAGTCGAGTTACGACGCAGCCGAGCACATCAAGGCGGGGGAGGCGATCGCGTCGCTGCGCGATGAGGGCATCCTGATCGTCGGCAGCGGGCTGACCTATCACAACATGCGCGGCTTCAACCGGCCGGAGTCGAAGCCTGTCTCGTATGATTTCGAAGCCTATCTGAACGAGGCGATCAGCCATCCGGATGCGGCGCGCCGCGACGCGATGCTGGTGGATTGGGAGAATGCGCCTGGCGCACGCCTCGCGCATCCCCGCGAGGACCATCTGCTGCCGTTGATGGTCGCGGCAGGAGCTGCCGGCAGCGATGTCGGCAAGCGCGTCTTCGTCGATGAGGTCGCAAGCGTTGCGATGGCGTCGTATGTGTTCGGCGGGTGAAGAGACTCGGGCTCAGCCGTATCGCAGCTTCATCACCAGGATGCCGCCGGCGAGCACCATGGTGATGGCGTTGGCGGCGACCAGTGGGGCGTCGCCGCTGAGCAGGCCGTAGAGCAGCCAGAGCGCAAGGCCCAGCACCATGACCAGAAACATGCCGAGCGAGATGTCGCGGGCCGAGCGGGTCTTCCAGACCTTGATGAACTGCGGCGCGTAGGCGACGGTGGTGCACGTTGCGGCGGCAAAGCCGATCAGCTTGATCGCGAGAGGTTCCATGCCGGCTCTATAGCATGGATTCGACGATGGTCCCGCCTCAGGTGCGTCGTGCCATGAGATCGCGATAGAGCGCGGCATAGTCGCCGGCGCGGTTGCGCCAGGAGACGTCGGTCGCAAGGCCGCTTCTTTGCAGCCGGCGCCAGGTCACTTTGTCATGGAAGGCGGTGTTGGCCTTGCGCAGCGTGCCGACGAGAGCATCCGCGGTGACGGGTGCAAACTTGAATCCGGTGGCGTCGCGGTCCGAGGCGTCGGCCTCGCCGATATCGACGATGGTATCTTCGAGGCCGCCGACGCGCGACACGATCGGGACGGCGCCGTAGCGCAGCGCGCAGAGCTGCGTCAGGCCGCACGGCTCGAAGCGCGACGGCACGATCAGCGCATCCGAGCCGGCCTGAATCAGATGCGCCACAACCTCGTCATAGCCGACCAGGACCCCGATCCGGCCGGGGTTCGCGCGCGCGACGGCCTGAAAGCGATCCTGGAGATCGCGGTCGCCGCTGCCGAGCAGCGCGAGCTGCATGCCTTCGCGCAAAATGGTCGGAATGGTCTCGAGCAGGAGATCGAGCCCCTTCTGCCAGGACAGGCGGCTGATGACGCCGAGCAGGGGGGCTTCGTCCGAGGAATCGAGATTGAATTGCTGCTGAAGCACGGCCTTGTTGGCGGCCCGGAACGTGAGGTCCTCTGCGCCGAAGCGGTAGGCGATGTGCGGATCGGTTTTCGGATTCCACACGTCGATGTCGATGCCGTTGAGGATGCCGCTCAGCACATTCGCGCGGGCGCGCAGCAAGCCGCCAAACCCCATGCCGCCTTCGTCGCTCTGGATCTCCTGCGCATAGGTCGGCGACACCGTGGTGATGCGATCGGCGAATTGCAGGCCCGCCTTCAGAAAACTGATGCCGCCGAAATATTCGAGATCGTTGACGTTGAAAGAGCTCCAGGGCAGACCGATCGATCCGATCAGCTCGGGAGCGAATCTGCCCTGATAGGCCATGTTGTGGATGGTCATCACGGTGCCGGGCCGTGGGCGGTTGTCATAGTGCAGATAGGCCGGCGCGAGACCGGCCTGCCAATCGTGGGCGTGCACGACATCGGGAACGAACGCCGGAACGAGGCCGTGGCCGATATCGGCGGCGATGCGCGACAGCGCGGCGAAGCGGACGCCGTTGTCGGGCCAGTCGACGCCCTCGGCGGTGACGTACGGGTTACCCGGCCGCGCGTAGAGATGCGGCACGTCGAGCACGAACAGATCGAGCCCGTCATGCGAGCCCGCGAGCAGGCGTCCGGGGCCGCCGAAATAGTCCGGCCAGCGCCGGATTTCGTCGGCGCCGGGGAGCAGCCGCATCACGTCGGGATAGCCCGGCATCAGCGTGCGCATCTCGACCCCGTGCGCCTTCAATGCAAGCGGCAGCGCGCCGGCGACATCCGCGAGGCCGCCGGTCTTGACGATAGGGTAGACTTCAGAGGCGACCGCGAGGACGCGAACAGGCGTCATGTATTGAGCCTGTCGATCATCGGCTGGGTGATGAGCGAAATGCCCTGCTCGGTGGTGCGGAAGCGCTTCGCGTCGAATTCGGGGTCCTCTCCGATGACGAGGCCTTCGGGGATCTCGACGCCGCGGTCGATCACGACGTTCTTCAAACGCGCGCCGCGCCCGACGTTCACATAGGGCATGATCACGGCGTTCTCGACATTGGCATAAGAGTTGATGCGAACGCCGGTGAACAGCAGCGAGCGGCGCAGCGCCGCGCCGGAGATGATGCAGCCGCCCGAGACAAGTGAGCTCACGGCCTGGCCGCGCCGGTTCTCCTCGTCATGGACGAACTTCGCGGGCGGCGTGATTTCCGAATAGGTCCAGATCGGCCAGGCGCTGTCGAACAGATCGAGCTCGGGCACCACGTCGGTGAGATCGATATTGGCGGCCCAATAGGCGTCGACCGTGCCGACGTCGCGCCAATAGGCGCGGGGGTCGCTGCCGGACCGGACGCAGGAGGTGGAGTACTGGTGCGCCATGGCACGGCCGTTCTTGACGAGGTAGGGAATGATGTCCTTGCCGAAATCGTGGTTCGAGTGAGGATCCTCGGCGTCGCGCTTGAGCTCGTCGAACAGGAATTTGGCGTTGAACACATAGATGCCCATGCTGGCGAGCGAGACGTCCGGCTTGCCCGGCATCGGCGGCGGATCGGCGGGTTTCTCCAGGAACTCCTTGATCCAGCCGTTCTCGTCGATGTGCATGATGCCGAAGCCCAAGGATTCGGTCCGCGGCATTTCGAGGCAGCCGACGGTGACGTCGGCGCCGCTGTCGACATGCTGGCGCAGCATCACCTCGTAATCCATCTTGTAGATGTGATCGCCGGCGAGCACGACAATGAAGCGGCAGGCGTGGGACTCGATGATGTCGATGTTCTGGTAGACGGCATCCGCCGTGCCGACATACCACATGGTCTCCGACACGCGCTGGCTGGCGGGAAGAATATCAAAGCTCTCGTTGCGCTCGGGGCGGAAGAAGTTCCAGCCCATCTGCAGATGCCGGATCAGGCTGTGCGCCTTGTACTGGGTCGCGACCGCGATGCGGCGAATGCCGGAGTTGACGGCGTTCGACAGTGCGAAATCGATGATGCGGGACTTGCCGCCGAAATAGACGGCCGGCTTGGCGCGCCGGTCGGTCAGCTCCAGAAGCCGGCTGCCGCGGCCGCCGGCCAGGACGAAGGCCAGCGCCTGACGGGCGAGCGGCTCGGGTCTCGCGGCACTCATGTCATCCTCCCACAACTCCGGCGCTCGGCGAGAGCCTCCCGGCCGCGCACATTGGAACCGATACTAATGGTACGAATAGTAAATCGGGAAGGTGGTTGTTGGTTGCGAATGCGCCGGAAGCTTAATGCTTTGCCGCGGTTCGCGGCCTCCAGCGCCGTCGTATCGGCGTCATATCGCGCGGCGTGCCGTGCGGGCTTGTTCAGAATCGAGGCATGCGCCGGCTCTCTTGTGCGCCGCACGCAAAAATCGAGGCTTTGAATTCGCGCACGGAAGTCCGATCATGGCCATGCGATCCTTTCCAAACGAAACGTCAGACAGGGAGCAAGTCGATGAGTATCTGGAAAGCGGCAATTGCCTGTTCGCTGGCGGCTGCGGTGATGGCCGGCCAAATCGAGCAGGCGGCGGCAGCCCCGCTGCCGACCAATGTTGCCACCATGAAGGCTGCTGTTGGTGACGATATCGCGCAGGTGCATTGGCGCGGCGGCGGCTGGGGATGGGGCGCAGGCGGCCTCCTTGCCGGCGCGATCATCGGGGGCGCGATCGCCAGCAGCGCTCCTTATGGCTACGGCTATTACGGCGGCGGCCCGTATTACGGCGGTTACGGATATCCGGGCTATGGTTACGGGTACGCGCCGGCCTATTACGGCTATGGGCCGGCCTACGCCTATCCGCGGTATTATCGGCCGTACCGTGCGTATTACGGCCCTCGCTACGGCTACTACCGGCCGTATTACCGGTCCTATTACCGCGGCTATTGGTGATCGCGTCTAGAGCGAGAGCCAGACGATCAGGCTCATGCAGGCGAAATGCGCGAGCACGATCGCGGCAAGATGCAGCGGGCCGGCGCTGAGGCGAAGCCCGCGCATCCCGCCGACCCGGCCTAGTTCGATCCGGCGGCCGCAGCGGTGAAGCTGCGGTCGACGGCTTTGCTGACGTCGAGCTTCTTCGGCAGGATGGCGTAGCGCCTCGAGCGGTCCGACGCTTCCTGCACCTCCTTCACCACGTCTTCGTCGATCACGATCGGGCTGGTGCGCTGCGCGGTGTAGGCCGAGAGCAGCACGTCCTCCGGCAGCCTGGTCAGCTCGGCTGTGTTCTTCGCGTACTCGGGTAAGTGATCCAGCGACCACAGCCGCGCTTTGTTCAGCCGCTGCACGAGGTCCTGCACCGCCGCGCGCTTGCTGGCGATGGCGTTGTCGGAGGCCACGATGAAGGTGATGGTCGGCGTCAGGCCTTCGCCGTCGGCGATCACGCGGGCCTTGTCCTTCAACATCGCGAACGAAACGTAGGGCTCCCACACCGCCCAGGCATCGATCGAGCCGGCGAGGAGCGCGATCTTGGCATCGACCGGGCCGAGCGGTGCGAAGGTCGCATCCTCCAGCCTGATCTGCGCCTTCTCCAGCGTCGCGTCGATCAGGAACTGGCCCCAGCCGCCGCGGGTGCCGGCGAGACGCTTGCCCTTGAGATCAGCGGCCGACTTGATTGGCGAATCCTGGCGCACGAGGATCGCTTGCGTTTTCGCGTCCGACCTGGTGCCGCCGATCGCCTTGATCGGCGCGCCGGCCGCATAGACCGAGAGGAAGGAGAGATCGCCCGTGTAGCCGACGTCGAGCGCGCCGGCGTTGAGCGCCTCCAGGATCGGCGCTGCCGCCGGGAATTCCGACCATTCGATCTTGTAGGGCAGGTCCTTGGCATAGCCGGAGATCTCGAGCAGCGAGCGGTTGCCGCCCTTCTGGTCGCCGACACGCAGCACGACGGTGTCGGCCGCAAACGAGGCGGCGGCGGTCGATAACGTGATGGCGGCGGCGAGCAGCGATGCGGCGAGCCGGCGGGTGATGGAATGATCGTCGGAGTTGATGCTCATGTGGCCTGTCTTGTTGCTTGGCTCACGACGCGTGAGCCAGCGATGCAGCGAGGTGATCAAGTCTATGAGTACGCGATGCGCAGTCAATGAAATGGCCGTCCGTATTGCGGTCGCGCAAGACAAGGACGTTTCAAGCAACGAGTGCTTTGGAGAAAGCGACGCGCCGATCGCGTAAAACTGCGCAGCAATGATGCAGATGCCGGAGTCGTGATACCCAGTGCGGGCCGCTGCATCGGCGGAAATCGTTTCATCGCGCATGCGCATGCCGATGGAGAGAATGACCTTGCGTCGCGCAACATTCGAAATTCCATTTCATTGACGATACCGCGAACGCGCCGCATGATTTGCGCATCGCATCAACGCGGCGCAGGAAGCGCCAGCGAAGAATTTTCTCTCAACGCAGCTCCGCACGGAACATGCGCAACGCGAACCGTTGCGCAGATGGCGGAGCCGTGCCAGCGCAGGAGCGGGGACCGATGGACAACGACAACAAACGCGGCGGTTCGGGCCTCGACCGGCGCCATCTGCTCCAGGCGGGGTTAGCTGCGGCGTTCGCCGCGCCGCTCGGTGCTCTCGGTGCGGCACAGGCGTTTGCGCCGCGCGGGATCGCGCCCGGCGTCGATCTCTCGGAGTTTCCGCTGTGCCGGACGGCATCCGATGCGCCCGCGCTCGCCGGTGCCCCGCGCAAGCTAAAGCTGTCCTGGAACGCCGGCGCGGTGTGCCTTGCGCCGGTGCCGGTCGCCATCGAGCACGGCTTCTTCCAGAAGCACAATCTCGACATCGAGCTCATCAACTATTCCGGCTCGACCGACCAGCTGCTTGAAGCGATCGCGACCGGCAAGAGCGATGCCGGGCTCGGCATGGCGCTGCGCTGGCTGAAGCCGCTGGAGCAGGGCTTTGACGTCAAGATCGCCGCCGGCACCCATGGCGGCTGCATGCGCGTGCTGACCCGTGCCGACTCCAATGTGAGCAAGCTCGCCGACCTCAAGGGCAAAATCGTCGCGGTCGGCGACCTCGGCGGCCCGGACAAGAACTTCTTCTCGATCCAGCTCGCCAAGCTCGGGATCGATCCCAACAAGGACGTCGACTGGCGCGCCTATCCCGGCAACCTTCTCAACGTCGCCGTCGAGAAGGGCGAGGTGCAGGCGTTCCTGTCGTCCGACCCGCTGGGCTATCTCTGGCTCAAGGACAGCCAGTATAAGGAAGTCGCTTCCAATCTCGACGGCGAATATCGCGACAAGAGCTGCTGCATCCTCGGCCTGCGCGGCAGCCTGGTGCGGGAGGAGCCGCAGGTCGCGCGCGCTCTCGCGCAGGCGCTGCTCGATGCCGCGATGTTCACCGCGCAGAACCCGTCCGTCACGGCAAAATCGTTCCAGCCTTACGCGCCGAAGACGGCGTCGCTCGCCGATATCGAAGGCATGGTGCGCTACCACACCCACCATCATCACCCCGTCGGCGAGATCCTGAAGCGCGAGCTCAAGGCCTATGCCGACGATCTCAAGAGCGTGCAGGTCTTCAAGCAGAGCACCGACACGGCCAAATTCGCGGAGCGCATCTATGTCGACGTATTCGCTGTCTGACGGCCTCGCCTCGGGCGCGCCGCGCCTCTCGCGCGCGCCGGTCCTTGCGAGCTGGGTGCGGGACTCCGGCGGCGGCGTTCTCGCCAGCGTCGCCTGGATCGCCTTCGGCCTGTCCTGCCTGTGGTGGCAGGATGTCGGCGACTGGTCGCGGACGCACTCGCTTGGCATTGCCGCCTTCATCGTTGCCGCAATCGCCCTGTTCGGCACCGTCGGCGCCGATTATCTGGGATCGGCGGGAAGGGCCTTGCGCCAGCGCGCGCCCTGGCTCGTCGCGCTGGCGGCGTTCCTGACGCTGTGGGAAGTTGCCACTGCGAAATTCGCCTGGTTGCCGCTGCCGTTCTTTCCGCCGCCGCAGTCGATCATCGAAGTCTATACCGACGATCTGCCAAAACTGCTCGACAGCGTGTTCGCCTCGGTCAAGCTGCAGCTCGGCGGCTATCTGATCGGCGCCACGGTTGGCTTCCTCACCGGCGTCTCGATCGGCTGGTCGCGTGCGGTCGGCTATTGGGTGCATCCGGTGCTGCGCTTCATCGGTCCGCTGCCGGCGACGGCGTGGCTGCCGATCGCCTTCTTCACCTTCCCATCGAGCTGGAGCGCCTCGACCTTCCTGATCGCGCTGGCGACCGGATTCCCGGTCACGGTGCTGACCTGGTCGGGTGTCGCAAGCGTCAGCAACGCCTATTACGACGTCGCGCGCACGCTGGGCGCAAAGCCGTCCTTTCTGGTGCTGAAGGTCGCGATCCCCGCGGCGTTGCCGCACGTCTTCGTCGGGCTGTTCATGGGGCTCGGCTCGTCCTTTGCCGTGCTGGTCGTGGCCGAGATGATCGGCGTCAAGGCCGGCCTCGGCTGGTACCTGCAATGGGCGCAGGGCTGGGCCGCCTACGCCAACATGTATGCTGCGCTGATCGTGATGTCGCTGCTCTGCTCCGGCGCAATCACCCTGCTGTTTTCGATCCGCGACCGCCTGCTGGTCTGGCAGAAAGGGACCGTGAAATGGTAGCCGCAGCCGCACTGGCCGAAATCCCCGCTCATACGGCCGCCGGCGCCGCGCTCGACATCGAGCAGGTCAGCCACGCCTTCGACATCGACGGCACTGAACTGCCGGTGCTGAGCGATGTCAGCATCTCCGTCGTATCAGGCGAGTTCGTCGCGCTGCTCGGCCCTTCCGGCTGCGGCAAGTCGACCTTGCTGCGGCTGGTCGCCGGCCTCGACAAGCCGAGGTCCAGAACGCTGCGTGAGGACGAGGCGCGCATCACGCGGCCGCATCCATCCCGCGTGGTCGTATTCCAGGATCCGACGCTGTTTCCGTGGCGCACGGTCTGGGACAACGTCGCGTTGGGGCTGGAAGCCCAGGGCATTTTGAAAAGCCAGCGTCACCGCGTCGACAACGCGCTCGATCTCGTCGGACTGTCGGACTTCCGCACCGCCTATCCGCACCAGCTCTCCGGCGGCATGGCGCAGCGCGTCGCGCTGGCGCGGGCGCTGGTCAACGATCCCAAGATCCTGGTTCTCGATGAGCCGCTCGGCAAACTGGACTCGCTGACCCGTATCACCATGCAAGCCGAGCTCGTCTCGCTCTGGCAGCGCAAGGGCTTTACCACGTTGCTGGTGACGCATGACGCCGAGGAGGCGTTGGTGCTCGCCAACCGCGTCATCGTCTTCAGCGACCGTCCCGCGCGCGTGAAGGCCGACATCCGCGTCGACCGGCCCTATCCGCGCCATCGCGGCGATCCGTATCTGGCCGATCTGCGCCGCCAGATCCTCGGCCTGTTGGGGTTGGATGCCACATGGTGATATCAGCAGCCCAGGGTCGGGCGGTCCATAGCGAGCCCGATTACATCGCGCGTGCCGAGGCGCTGGCCGAAGGTTTTGCGGCGCGCGCGGCCGAGCACGATCGCACCGGCAGTTTCCCCTTCGAGAACTTTCGCGAACTGTCCGAGGCGGGCCTGCTGTCGCTGACGGTGCCGGCCGTCCATGACGGCGGCGGCGCCGGCGCACGCTACAGCGCGCGGGTCGTCGGAATCATCGGCAAAGCCGATCCGTCGACCGCGCTGGTGCTGTCGATGCACTACATCAATCATCTGGTGATAGCGCGGAGCCCGACCTGGCCGGCGCGATTGTCGCGCAAGCTCGCCCGCGAGAGCGTCGAGGGCCCTGCGCTGGTCAACGCGCTGCGCGTCGAGCCGGAGCTCGGCTCGCCCGCGCGCGGCGGGCTGCCGGCGACAATCGCGCGCCGCACCGAGACCGGCTGGCGCCTGACCGGCCACAAGATCTACTCGACGGGCTCGCCGATCCTGAAATGGTATCTGGTCTGGGCGCGGACTGACGAGCCAGAGCCGCGCGTCGGACAATTCCTGGTGCCGGCGGGCCTGCCGGGCACGCGCATCGTCGAGACCTGGGATCATCACGGCCTGCGGGCGAGCGGCAGCCACGACGTCATATTCGACGACGTCGTAATCCCGCTCGATGCCGAGGTCGACGTCCGCAAGCCTTCGGAGTGGCGCAGGCCCGACATCGCGCAAGCGACCGTCCACACGGTGTTCGTCGCCGCGATCTATGATGGCGTCGGCCGCGCGGCGCGCGACTGGTTGATCTCGTTCCTGAAGCAGCGCGTTCCCGCCAGCCTCGGCGCGCCGCTCGCGACCTTGCCGCGCGCGCAGGAGATCCTCGGGGCCATCGAGGCGCGGCTCGCGGTCAATGCGCGGCTGATCGAGACGTTCGCCCGCGACTTCGACGACGGTGTCGATCTTTCGCCCGGCGAATCCAATGTCATCAAGCTGACGGTGACCAACAATGCCGTCGCCGTGGTCGAGGATGCCTTGTCGCTCACCGGCAATCACGGCCTGTCCCGCACGAACCCGCTGGAGCGGCATTATCGCGACGTCCTGTGCGGACGCGTGCACACGCCGCAGGACGATTCGACGCGCAGCGGCCTCGGCCGTGCCGCATTGGGCCTTTAGCTTTCCGCAAAACAATCAGGGAGACCGGTCATGTCGATCGAGTTCATCGGCTTTATCGCAAACAGCAATGCTTCGGAGACCATCGTCCGCCAGGGGCCGGTGCTCGATCCCGCCTATATCGAGACGGTCGCGAAGGCGCACGAGCTCGCGGGTTTCGACCGTGCGCTGCTCGCGTTCCATTCGACCACGCCGGATGCGCTGCAGATCGCGCAGCATGTGCTGACCATCACCAAAAAGCTCAAGGTGATGATCGCGCAACGGCCGGGCTTTACGGCGCCGACGCTCTTGGCGCGCCAGCTCGCGACGCTCGACCAGCTCTATGACGGCCGCGTCTCGCTGCACGTCATCACCGGCGGCAACGCGATCGAGCTGCGCCAGGACGGCAACACGCTGGACGACAAGGACGAGCGCTACGCCCGCACCAGCGAGTTTCTCGACATCGTTCGGCTGGAATGGACCAGCGAGAAGCCGTTCAACTACAGCGGCAAGTACTACACCGTCGAGAACGGCTTTTCGCAGGTGAAGCCGCTGCAGCAGGGCGGCATCTACACCTTCGTCGGCGGCGGCTCAGATGCCGCGATCGAGGTGTCCGGCAAGCATGCCGACACCTTTGCCCTGTGGGGCGAATCCTATGCGCAGGTGCGTGACGTCACCGCGCGCGTGCGCGCGGCGGCAGCGCGCTACGGCCGGCCAAGCCCGCGCTTCAGCCTGTCGGTGCGGCCGATCCTCGCGGATACCGAGGAGAAGGCCTGGCAGAAGGCCGACGGGATCCTAGAACGTGCCACAGCACTGCAAGACCAGACCGGCTATCGCCGGCCCAATCATGCGACCGATGGCGCCAAGCGGTTGCTGGCGCTGGCCGACCAGGGCAGCCGGATCGATAAGCGACTGTGGACCGAGATCGCAAAGCTCACTGGGGCCAACAGCAACACCACCGCGCTGGTCGGCACGCCCGAGCAGGTCGCCGAGGTTTTTGCCGATTATTACGACCTCGGCGTCAGCCACTTTCTGATCCGCGGCTTCGATCCGCTTCCCGATGCCATCGACTATGGCCGCGAGCTGATCCCGCTGACGCGCAGGCTGATCGCCGAGCGCGACCAGCAACGGGGGATCGCGGCGGAATGATCCGGTTCATCGTTGCTGCGGCGCTCGCTTTTGCGGGCGCTGATCTCGCCAGCGCCCAAACCACCTTGCGCGTCGGCGACCAGAAGGGCAATTCGCAGGCCGTGATGGAAGCGGCCGGCGTTCTCAAGGATGTGCCCTACAGGATCGAATGGAAGGAATTTCCGGCGGCAGCACCGCTGCTGGAGGCACTCAGCGCCGGCGCGATCGAGACCGGGCTCGTTGGGGATGCGCCGTTCACGTTCGCTGCCGCCTCCGGCGCGCCGGTGAAGGCGATCGCCGCGATCCGGCAGACGCGCGAGGGGCTCGCCATCCTCGTGCCCGAGACTTCGCCGATCAAGAGCTTCGCCGATCTGCACGGCAAGAAGATCGCGACCGGCCGCGGCTCGATCGGGCATCAATTGATCCTTGCCGCGTTGGAGAAGAACGGCTGGAGTGCGAGCGACGTACAGATCGCGTTCCTCGCGCCGTCCGATGCCAAGATCGCCTACACGCAAGGCTCGGTCGATGCCTGGTCGACCTGGGAGCCGTATGTGAGCCAGGAGGAGGTGCTGTTCAAGTCGCGCCGCGTCATCACCTCCGAAGGCCTGACGCCGGGCCTGAGCTTTCAGGTCGCGCGTCCCGACGCCATTCGCGACAAACGCACCGAGCTGACCGACTTCGTCCGGCGCCTCACAGCGGCGCGGGCGTGGTCGCTGCACAACATCGATAGCTATGCGGCGACCTGGGGCAGGCTGATGAACATCCCGACCGCCGTGCCGCAGAACTGGCTCTCGCGCGCAAAAATCCGCATCGCGCCGATCGACGACGGTGTGGTCGCCGACGAGCAGAGCACGATCGATCTCTATTTCCGCTGGGGCCTGATCAAGCAGAAGCTCGATGCCGCCGAGATCGTCGATCGCTCGTTCTCGGACGCGATTGCGAAGGCGGGATTGTAGCGAGCCGGGTGTCCCGGACGCGCTGCAGCGTGCAACGCTGCTGCGCTGAACCGGGACCCATGCCACGCACGATCGCTCTCGGTGAGATGGGCCCCGGCTCTGCGGCGCACCACTGCGTGATGCGCCGCGTCCGGGGCACGAGAATTCACGCGCACCTCAAGCATCCGTGAAACGAGAACGACGCTTTTCGCGCAATCGCCTTGCTCGAAACATTCCTTCTGCATTTCGCGCTGACGACGACACCCTCATTGCTATTTGCATCGCGCCTCTTGCGGCACGGTGCACTCCCGCAAAAATCAACCAGACGACCACATCGGGAGACCGGCCATGGGCCTGCAAGAAACAAAAATCGAATCGCTTCCCTTCGTCACTGCCGAACTCAACTATCTCGCGCCCGTTTCGGGCAAGCCGCGCACTTACGCCTTTGATCCGCCGCCGGGCGAGCCCAAGAGCACATCGCTGCCCGAGCCGCACCAGGTTCCGATCTTCGATGCGCGGCTGATCGCAAATAGCATCTCGCTCGATCGCGAGGGCTTTGCGCTGGTGCGCCATCCGACGCGGGTAAAGGACTTCTACAACGACGACGAGGTGAGGGCGGTCTATTATCCGGCGGTCGAGGCGTTCCTGCGTGCGACGCTCAAGGCCGACCGCGTCGTCATCTTCGATCACACCGTGCGCAAGCGCGTCGATGGTGCCGCCGACATTCGCGGCGGTGGCCCGCGCCAGCCTGCGACGCGCGTCCATGTCGACCAGACCGCGACCTCCGGCGCCAACCGCGTGCGCGAGCATCTGCCTGACGAGGCCGACGAGTTGCTCAAAGGCCGCGTGCAGGTGATCAATCTGTGGCGGCCGATCCGCGGTCTCCTGCGTGATTCACCGCTGGCGATGGCCGACGGCACGACCGTGGCGTCCGACGATCTCGTCCCATCCGATCTGATCTATCCCAATCGCCGCGGCGAGACCTATTCGGTGAAATACAATCCGGACCACCGCTGGTTCTATTTCCCCGAGATGACCCCGGATGAAGCGCTGCTGCTCAAATGCTATGATTCGGCAACCGACGGCCGTACCCGCTTCGGGCCGCACACGGCGTTCATCGATCCGACCACGCCGGCCGATGCTGCGCCGCGCGAGAGCATCGAGGTCCGCACACTCGTGTTCCACAAACAGTAACAAAGTGTGATGGCCGGGCATGGCCCGGCAGTGGCTGGAACTTACGGGAACCAACAAACGTTTGCGCCGCGGGCAGGGCAACCCGGAGCGGTGCCGTGCGAGCGCAGACCACGCTAGTCTCTTGCCTTGCCACTTTTTCGCTTTCTGCTGTTTCTGTCGCGCATGCTGAAAGCGGGCTTGCCTCCTATTACGGATACGGAAAGGCCGGCAAAGGCGGCGAGCTGACCTGCGCTCACCGCACGCGGCCCTTCGGCAGCGTGCTGAGGGTGTCTTATGGCAGCCGCTCGATCCAATGCCGCGTCAATGATCGCGGCCCCTTCATCCGCGGCCGGATCGTCGATCTCTCGGTGCCGGCTGCCAAAGCGCTCGGCATGATGAGCGCAGGCGTGGTGCGTGTCTCGGTGGAATAGGCCTGCCGGGGCGCTATAGTGCCGCCCACAGCAGGGGGGCGCTATGGCCAAAATCAGGGTGGGATTAGTCGGCTGCGGCTTCGTGTCGGAGCTGCACATGTATGCGTTCCGGCGCGTCTACGGCGTCGATGTCGAGGTCGCGGCGGTGGCCGCGCGCGGCGACCATGTCGTCGAGTTCGCGCGGCGCCACGGGATATCGCGGGTCTATCGCAGCTTCGCCGAGCTGATCGCGGACGCGCATATCGATGTCGTCGACATCTGCACGCCGCCCAACCTTCACGCCGAGATGATTGTCACGGCGATGCAGGCCGGCAAGCACGTGATCTGCGAAAAGCCGTTCGCCGGCTATTTCGGCCGGGAGGGCGACGCGCAGCCGATCGGCAAGCACGTGCCGAAGGCGCTGATGTACGAACGCGTGCTGGCGGAGATGGACGCGACGCGGGCCGCGATCGAGCGCACCGGAAAACTGTTCATGTATGCCGAGGACTGGATCTACGCGCCGGCGGTGACCAAGACCGCGGAGATCCTCAAGGCGACAAAGGACAAGATCCTGTTCATGAAAGGCGAGGAGAGCCATTCCGGTTCGCACGCAGCGCATGCCGCGCAATGGGCGATGACCGGCGGCGGCGCGCTGATCCGCATGGGCTGTCACCCGCTTTCGGCCGTGCTTTATCTGAAACAGGTCGAGGCGAAGGCGCGCGGCGAGACCATCCGTGTCGCCAGTGTCACCGGTGATGTCGGCAATGTCACCGCCGGCCTGAAGCCGGAGGAGCGCACCTACATCAAGGCGAATCCGGTCGACGTCGAGGACTGGGGCACGCTGACCGCGACCTTCTCCGACGGCACCAAGGCGACGGTATTCTCCGGCGACATGATCATGGGCGGCGTGCGCAACCTGATCGAGACGTATACGTCCGCCGGTTCGCTGTTCGCCAACATCACGCCGAACACGCATCTGATGAGCTACCAGACCAGCGAAGAAAAGCTCGCGAGCGTCTACATCACCGAAAAGGTCGATCGCAAAACCGGCTGGCAGTATGTCTGCCTCGAGGAAGAATGGACGCGCGGCTATTTGCAGGAGATCCAGGATTTCATGGAATGCGCGGCGACGGGACGCCAGCCGCTGTCGGACCTGGCGCTGGCCTACGAGACGATCAAGGTGAACTACGCCGGATACTGGGCCGCGGAGGAGGGACGAAGGGTGGTGTTGTAGGCGTGGCGTACCCTGCCCTGGAGGGGGAGGGTAAGAAGCGAATCGCCGCAGCGCGCAGCTCACGCCCCGTATGTCGATCCCTTGGGCAACGGAAATACCGGGTCCTGGGTGCGAATGTTCGTCGGCCACACAACCGAGACGTGCTCGCCGGCGTTCTGCATCACGACCGGGGTCGAGCGTTCGTTCTGACCGGAGAGCGGCGTGCCCGGCGGGAAGAACTTGACGCCGTAGCCCTGGATGGTGCCGCCGGCGGGGATGTCGACGTCGAGCGCGGCCTTGCGAATGGCCTCGGGCTCGAAGCTGCCGTACTTCTCCCTGGCGACCGGCAGCACGTTGTTAAGCAGCACCCAGGTCTGGTTGAAACCCATCGAGCAGTGCGGCGGCACGTCGGTAGCGCCGGTCTTGGCCTGGTAGCGCGAGACCATGGTCTTGATCAGCTCGCCCATCCCCGGCGCGAGCTTGGCGGGATCGAGCAGTTGCGCCGGCACCGGGTCGATGTTGCAGAAATTGTCGATGTCGGGCCCGAAGGTGGCACGCAGCTTGTCGAGCTGGCTGTAGCCGGCGCCGGCGCCGAACAGCATCTTGAAGCGCAGGCCGCTCTCGCGGGCCTGGCGCAGGAACAGGGTGATATCCGGGTTGTAGCCGGCATGCGAGATCACGTCGGCCTTGGCGCGCTTGAGCTTGGTGACCAGCACCGAGAGGTCCGGCGCGGAGGCCGAATAGCCCTCGCGCAGCACCACCTGGATGCCCGCCTGCTTGGCATAGGCCTCGTCGGCGGCGGCAACGCCGACGCCATAGGGGCCGTCCTCATGGATCAGCGCGACCTTGACGTCCTTCGGCTCCATGCCGAGCTTGGCATTCGCATGCTCGTTGATGAAGCTTGCAAAGGCCTGGCCGTATTGGTCGGAATGGATCTGCGCGCGAAACACGTATTGCAGGTTCTTGTCCTTGAACACGGCGGTCGAGACCGCGGTCGTGATCCAGAGGATCTTCTTCTGCTGCTCCACCCTGGCGGCGAGCGGCACGGCGTGCGAGCTCGCATAGACGCCATTGAGGATGTCGATCTTCTCCTGGTTGATCAGGCGTTCGGCCTCGTTGATCGCGACATCGGGCTTGCTCTGGGAGTCCGCCGCAACCGGCACGATCTTGGTCTTGCCGCCGATACCGCCCTTCTCGTTGACGAGGTCGATGGCGATCTGCGCGCCGACCGAGGAGGCGACGGAGCCGCCGGCGGCGAATGGTCCGGTGAGGTCGTAGATCAGCCCGATCCGCAAATTCTCGGTTTGCGCCTGGGCTCGGGTCCAATCGAGGCTGAGTGCGGCGGCGGCAGCCGCCGAGCTCTTCAGCAGCTGCCTGCGTGAAGTCGGCATCACGTGTCCTCCCTCTGAAGCGTCTTATGATTGGTCGATTTTTGAGAAGTATGGGGAGCGGGACGGCGGAAAGTCAACATCGCCCAAGGTCGAACCGCGACGGCCGCGCCACACGACGCATCTGCGAAGGAAAAAGAAGAAACTCACCGCTCGCTGCGGCTCACCAGATTGTCACCATAGAGAACAACGACGCGAATTCTGTCTGCCATGGCTCAACTGTCACGCGCTCTGCGCGGGAGCTACCCTTGTTGCCAGATCTCACCCAGCGAGAAGCTCCTCAAGAGAACACGGCGCCGGCGTTCCTCGCCGGCGCCGTGTTGCAATTTCGTGTCTGCCCCGTCAGCCCGGTCCTGCGCCTTGCGTCGCCGTGTACACGGCATAGAGCGATTGGCTCGCGGCCATGAACAGGCGGTTGCGCTTGGGGCCGCCGAAGCAGACGTTGCCGCAGACTTCCGGCAGGCGGATGCGGCCGAGCAGCTTGCTTTCCGGCGACCACACCGTCACTCCGCTATAGCCGACCGCGCGCCCGGCATTGCTGGAAGCCCAGACATTGCCGTTGACGTCGCAGCGCACGCCGTCGGGCCCGCACTTGACGCCATCGATCACGCAATCGCTGAACCTTTTGGGGTTGGAGAGCTTGTTGTCGGTCCCAACATCGAACACGAAGATCTCGCCCTTGCCGCCGGGGCCGGTATCGCCCGGTCCCTTGCCGGTCGAGGCGACGTAGAGCTTCTTGTAGTCGGGCGAGAAGCACAGGCCGTTCGGATCGGGCACCTGCTCCTCGGTGACGACGAGGTCAATGCGGCCGCTAGGATCGATGCGGTAGCAGTTGGTCGGCAGCTCGCGCTTGCCCGGCACGAAGCCCGCCGGTTGTCCGATCCGCGGATTGAGCTTGCCGGGCGCATTGCTCGGGCCGCCCGCGACGTCGGGTTCGCCTTCATAGAGCTGGCCGCCATAGGGCGGATCGGTGAACCAGTAGCTGCCGTCGGGGTGCGCGGCGATATCGTTTGGCGAATTCAGCCGCTTGCCCTGATAGGAGTCGGCCAGCACCGTGGCGGTGCCGTCGTGCTCGTAGCGCGTCACCCGCCGCGTCAGGTGCTCGCAGGAGAGCTGGCGGCCCTGGAAATCGAACGAGTTGCCGTTCGAGTTGTTGGAGGGCGAGCGAAACACGCTGACGCGGCCGTCGTCCTCGCTCCATCGCATCTGCCGGTTGTTCGGAATGTCGCTCCACAAGAGGTAGCGGCCCTGCGCGCTCCAGGCCGGACCTTCGGCCCACAGCAGACCCGTGTAGAGACGCTTGATCGCGGTGTTGGGCTGCGCGAGGTCGTTGAAGGACGGATCGACCGCGATGATGTCGGGGTCCCAGAAATAAGTCGTCGGCGCGCCGTTGGGGCCGAAATCGCGCGGCGGCATGGTGATCGTCGTCGGCGGCGCGACAGGTCCGGTCTGGGCCAGCGCGGGGCCGGCCATTGTGGCGGCAGCGCCGAGCGCGAGCCCCCGGACAAGTGTTCGTCGTGAAAGCGCAGCATCCTGGTCACGCGGCTCGTGGTCACGAGCCTCCTGGCGTGTCATCGCGTCCTCCCGGTCTTGTTCGGCTGGCCGGTTGATCCGGCCGAGCGGGCGAAGGTTAGTCCGGTCCGATGATAGTTGCGAGGGGGAGACACGCATCCTCCGCGTGATGGCGGGGTGGCAAAAGCGCTGGAATATCGAACATGGAAACGACAAATTCGTCCCGCGCGCGACGGCTTGACCGGAACTGGATTTGGGGCATTGCCAAGCTGTGGAGCGTGTCAAGCCTTGACCTCCCGCGCGATGCTGGCAGAACCTTGCTCGGGGCGTAAGTCGGAGTTCATTGTGGCAGTCGCTGTAGCTGTACTGGTTTTGCTTCTCGGGATTGCATTTGCGGCCGGCTATTTCACCCGGGACTACGCCTCTCGCAAAAGGCGGGAGGCGGCGCGCCGCTGGCGGGGGTACACTGATCCGGCTTGGCTCAATGCCAACGCACCGGCCAACACCAATGAAATCGCGCGCACCGACGGGATTGCGCCGGCCACTGGCGAACTCGGCCAGATGCTGGACCGCTGGGAAAACCGGGCCCGCGCCCGCCGCGCGGTATAGCTCCACGTATGGGAAATCGAGGCGGGAGCCTCAATCAGGTCAGCTGCCCTGACCATCTTTTGGCGTTGCAGTTGACGCCGTTTCTCGTCTAGAAACGGACGCATCGAGCCTCCCGGCAACCAACCGTCAACGGTTTTGACCGAGGATTTGAGGGCTCAACAGGGTCTGGCAATGCTGATTCGCGGCCAAAACGATGGGATTTCGGGGGAGGTGGCTCTGGCCGCCGCCGCGATCCCGGCCGCGCTGCTGCCCACCCTCCTTATTGGCGGGCTTCTTCTTACCTGCCCCTGAGGGCCGGCTGGGCGCCATGCGCCTGGGCGCTCAGGGGATGTACGAGATCAGCGGACCCCGACAGCGCCTCAGGAATGACCGGCGCGAAAGCTCAAAAGGAAATTTGAAATGGCCCCCGTGAACAAGTCCGACAAGGACCGCGTCATCATATTCGACACCACGCTGCGCGACGGCGAGCAGTGCCCCGGCGCCACCATGACCTTCGAGGAGAAGCTCGAGGTCGCCGAGATGCTGGACGATATGGGCGTGGACGTCATCGAAGCCGGCTTCCCGATCACCTCCGAAGGCGACTTCCAGGCGGTGAGCGAGATCGCCCGCCGCTCCAAGAACGCCGTGATTGCCGGCCTGTCCCGTGCGCATCCGGCCGACATCGACCGCTGCGCCGAGGCGGTGAAGTTTGCAAAACGCGGCCGCGTCCACACCGTGATCGCGACCTCGCCGCTGCACATGCGGGTGAAGCTGAACAAGACCCCGGAGCAGGTGATCGAGACCTCGGTCGCCATGGTCGCCCGCGCCCGCAACCAGATCGACGACGTCGAATGGTCGGCCGAGGACGGCACCCGCAGCGAGATGGAGTATCTCTGCCGCATCGTCGAGGCCGTCATCAAGGCCGGTGCCACCACGGTGAACATTCCGGACACCGTCGGCTACACCACGCCCGACGAATACACCCACTTCATGAAGACGCTGATCGAGCGCGTGCCGAACTCCGACAAGGCCGTGTTCTCCGTGCACTGCCATAACGACCTCGGCATGGCCGTGGCGAACTCGCTGGCCGGCGTCGTCGGCGGCGCGCGCCAGGTCGAATGCACCATCAACGGCATCGGCGAGCGCGCCGGCAACGCCGCGCTCGAAGAGATCGTGATGGCGATCAACGTCCGTAACGACAAATTCCCGTTCTGGAACAAGATCGACACGACGCAGCTCACCCGTGCCTCGAAGGTGGTTTCGGCGGCGACCTCGTTCCCGGTGCAGTACAACAAGGCGATCGTCGGCCGGAATGCCTTCGCGCATGAGAGCGGCATCCATCAGGACGGCGTGCTGAAGGATGCCTCCACCTACGAGATCATGCGGCCCGAGATGGTCGGCCTGAAGCAGTCCTCGCTGGTGCTGGGCAAGCACTCCGGCCGCCATGCTTTCGTGCACAAGCTGGAAGAGATGGGCTACAAGCTCGGTCCGAACCAGCTCGAAGATGCGTTCACGCGGATGAAGGCGCTGGCCGACCGCAAGAAGGACATCTACGACGAGGACATCGAGGCACTGGTCGACGAAGAGATGGCGGCGTCGCACGACCGCATCAAGCTGACGTCGCTGACCGTGATCGCCGGCACCCATGGTCCGCAGCGCGCGACCATGAAGCTCGACGTCGACGGCCAGATCAAGATCGAGGAGGCCGAGGGCAATGGTCCGGTGGACGCGGTGTTCAACTGCATCAAGCGCCTGGTGCCGCACGAGGCCAAGCTCGAGCTGTACCAGGTCCACGCGGTGACCCAGGGCACCGACGCGCAGGCCGAAGTCTCGGTGCGGCTGTCGCAAGAGGGACGTGCGATGACCGCGCGCGCGGCGGATCCGGATACGCTGGTGGCCTCGGCCAAGGCCTATCTCGGCGCGCTCAACAAGATCGTCATGAAGCGCCAGCGCGACACGGTGACGACGGCGGCGGCAAGCTGACGCGATGATTTCGCCTCTCCCGCTCGCGGGAGAGGCCGACGCGCCGTTGGCGATGCGAAGCATCGTCCTGGGCGTGGCGGTGAGGGCTGTCTCCACACCGGGAATGTCCCGATGCGGAGACACCTCTCCCCAACCCTCTCCCGCAAGCGGGCGAGGGAGCGCAGCGGCATTCATGATGAATAGCTGCCCTGCTAAGGGCCAATAGCGGCTCTGCCTCCCAGCCGCTATTGATGCAGCCGGCATAAGGATCGGCCACCCGCGAGGTCGGGCGGCCCAAATAACAACAGGGAGAGATTATGCGCACCTTCGCGATCGCCGCGTCCATCGCGGTCCTGGCACTTGGCTTGAACTTTGGCTTGACCGGTCCGGCATCGGCCCAATCGCCGATCATCATCAAGTTCAGCCACGTGGTGGCCACCGATACGCCGAAGGGCAAGGGGGCCGAGAAATTCAAGGAACTCGCCGAGAAGTACGCCGGCGGCAAGGTCAAGGTCGAGATCTATCCGAACTCGACGCTCTACAAGGACAAGGAAGAGCTCGAGGCGCTCCAGCTCGGCAGCGTGCAGATGCTGGCGCCGTCAAACTCCAAGTTCGGCCCGCTCGGTATCCGCGAGTTCGAGGTGTTCGATCTGCCCTACATCCTTCCCGACCTGAAGACGCTGCGAAGGGTGACGGAAGGCCCGCTCGGCCTCCGCCTGCTCAAGCTGCTGGACTCCAAGGGCATCACCGGCCTTGCCTATTGGGACAACGGCTTCAAGCAGATGAGCGCCAACAAGAAGCTGGTGACGCCGGCGGACTATCAGGGCGTCAAATTCCGCATCCAGTCCTCGCGCGTGCTGCAGGCCCAGTTCAAGGCGCTCAGCTCGCTGCCGCAGGTGATGGCGTTCTCGGAAGTCTACCAGGCGCTCCAGACCGGCGTCGTGGACGGGCAGGAGAACACCTGGTCGAACATCTATACCCAGAAGATGCACGAGGTGCAGAAGTACATCACCGAGACCAATCACGGCTATATCGGCTACGTCGTGATCGTGAACAAGAAGTTCTGGGACGATCTGCCGGCCGACATCCGCGACCAGCTGTCGAAGGCGATGAAGGAAGCGACCGACTTCACCAACGCGCAGTCGCAGAAGGAGAACGACGACGCGCTGGCCGAGATCCGGAAGAGCGGCAAGAGCGAGATCATCAAGCTCACGGCGGAGCAGGACGAGGCGATGCGCAAGGCGATGGAGCCGGTCTACAAGGACGCCGCAAGCCGCGTCGGGCAGCCGCTGATCGACGAGTTCCAGAAGGAAGCGAAGAGCACGACGAACTAGTCTCGACGACGCATGAATGGAGCGCTTCCGTGCAGGCTGCACGGAAGCCGCTTTGTTGCGAATGATTTCCGAATGAACCTGAACACACATTCAGGCGGGTGACATCCTGGCAAGAACGCTCTTCCTGTCCAAGTTGTAAGTTGCGCGTCAGCCTTGCGCCCCTCATCTTCAGCGCATCCTTCCAGAGGAGGCTCGTCATGAGGAAGTTCACCATCGCCGCCATCGCCGTGCTCAGCATCGCCGGCTCGGGTGCGGTCTATGCCCAATATCATCGCCCGTGGATGGAGCACTTCCGCCACGTTCGCATGAACCCGGAAGACCGCGCCGCCTTCCTCGACGCGCGGATCGCCGCCGTCCATGCCGGGCTGAAGCTCAACGCCGACCAGGAGAAGCTGTGGCCGCCGGTCGAGGCCGCCGTGCGCGAGTTCGCCAAGCTGCGGATCGACCGCGCCAATGCGCGTATGAACGCCGGCCCGGGCGATGCCAACAAGGACGCCGACAAGCCGGAGGATCCGGTCGCCCGGCTGCGCCAGCGCGCCGAGGACATGGGCGCGACCTCCGCCGCCCTGAAGAAGATCGCCGATGCCGCCGATCCGCTCTACAAGACGCTCGACGACGGCCAGAAGCGGCGCCTTGCCGTGCTGACCCGCCACCGCGGCCCGTTCGGCGGCGGTGAGGACGGCCCGCCCCGCCACTTCATGGAACGGGGCATGGACCGCATGATGGAGCGCGGCATGGAGCACTTCCACCGCGACCGTTTCGACCGCGACGGCGGCCCGGACCCGGACCGCGAGGGCCGGCTCTGAGCCATCGGGGGTTCTGCGGGGATTCACCCTTGGATTAACCTTGGCGAAGCCGCTGGAATCCAGCGGCTTTTCGCTTTTTGGGGACTGCTGAAAAACCTTCATTGCATCGCTTGCCATACCCGGATCGCTTTGCTAAACGACCGGCCTCGCAAGGCATTGACCGCCTTTCGGGCGCATAGCTCAGTTGGTAGAGCAGCTGACTCTTAATCAGCGGGTCCCAGGTTCGAGCCCTGGTGCGCCCACCAAGCTTTTGAATAGCTTGGCGACCTCGCAAGAGAGCCATTGCGACAAGTGGTCAGCGGCTGTTCGGCCATCGTCGGTGAACTTCGCCGTGTCGCTCCACCGACGGTCATTGCTGTAATCGCAGGCGTATATCTGTACCCGCATGACAATTCTCCGCGCGTGACGACCCTTAAGGTTCGCAGAGATGTCGTTCTTCTTGCGCGGGCGCCACACCGCCTGCTGAACCGAGCGCCCGTCCCGAGCCGTCGCTGGCAATTCTCCGTCCGCACCTTTATCGTTGTCCGACCGAACTGCAGCCGCGTCCAAGGACCGAGCAAACGACGTGCCGCGAGCGCCTGGAGGCAAGTCACCCGTCCTTGAAGTCGCGGTGCCCAAATGGCACGGCTTTCGCCACGAGGCGCGACCGCGCAGCTCTGTTCGAAGCTTCTGATTGCGGTTGGCCCGCGGTGCCAACTGCTGGAAGCAGACGTGAGCGCAGGCGCAAATCGTCCAGAAAGCGTCGCTGCTTTGCCATCTCGAGCTGCAGAAGGGGAGGCCGAGATGATCGTCGAACACCCCGCGAATGCGATCGCGAGCAGAGCCGCACCGATGGCCGTGCGATCATAGTCGTGCGTTGCCGATCGCACTCATGGACATGCTCCTAGCCTCGTCACCACGGTCGCAAACCTTCAGTTGGTAGGCTTCGCTATCCAGCCGTATTCCTGATGGGAAGTCCTTGCGGTGATGTCGACGTCTTTCTCAGCCGACAGGCGCCAGGCAGCCACCCCGAAGCACAAGGTTAGGGTCAGGGCCAGGGCAAGCAGAAGAATAGCGACGAAATGGCTCACTGGTGAACCGCACAACGTGGATTTGCAGCCCAGAGGGAGCACGGAGAGTCGATTCGGAAAATGCAGATTTGCTGACCTACCGGCCGTTTTCCCCATCCTAAACAGGGCCAAAAGCGCTCACGATCCCGATCGTAATGAAGATGATCGCAACGCAAATCCATGTAACAGGCGAACTCGAGCTGAGGCCGGCAACAAGAATTCCGACTCCGAAAACGACGATGAATGCCGAGATCGCATAGGCGATTGCTTTGTCCATCGGCGGCCCCACCAGCAACAGGGTCTGTTCTAGGACGCGCCCTGGACCGAAACGTTCCTGCGCGGAGTGGGGTATGAACGGTGCCAAGGAATCGCAATTTGCGACACCTGCGGCCTACCTCCGTCGTCCCGCACGATCGGCGGCGCGACCCCAGATATCAACTCTGTCCGATCGTAACGTGGCGGTCGCCAACCTCCAAACTCCGCCCGCGCATTGGCCGAACTGGCTGCCGTCGATCAGCATCTTTTGACCAAGCTTCCCGACGGCTTCTGAGCATTTCACAGGGCCGCTGTGATAACTGCTTGGGGCTGCAAGACGCGACTTACGATTCTTGCGCTTCGTCCCGGTGACGCTCGCAGGTGCTCGGCGCCGGTTCGATGAAGGTGAATTTTCAAATCAACGCACCGCGCGGGTTGACAATTGTGTACCCCCTCAATGAACGCGCGTGTATTCTCGTTGCGCGCCCGCCGGAGTTGCCATCATACGTCATCCAGACGTCGCCTCCGATATGGTGTTCAAGAACAAAAACGTGCCCGCGTCTTGCCGCGACCATTCCCGGGCCTGGCGGCGTCCGGGGAAAGCGTAGCCAATTGGCCGCGAGATTTAATTCGGGCACGATGCGACCGAACACGTGCAACGCCGCGGCACAACCGCAGAACGAGGAAGGGCAACCCGCCGGTCGGCCGCCAACGACCTTTGCGCTGGCAGCAACATCAAGCGGCGCTCCTCTTGCGGCAGCGACGACTTGAGTTGACTGGTGCGTTCTCAACGAACGTTGCAAGTTTCGCTGGGTCGGCGCTCGCGAGTAGGACGAGAAGTCGCATGGCATCGTGACATTGCATTCGGTGGCGTGATCCATACGATACGTTCGTGCCTCCGAAGAGGCTGAAGTGATTACAACGAAGCAACACGCACAAAAGGATTGTTTTAACACCGCAGGACTCCGGATTTGATGATCCGCCCCGGGCCACAGAACAACCGGCCACACTTGGCTGAAATGGGTTTAAAGGGCGGCCGAATCCTGGATTCGAGGCCGACTATCCTTCAGGGGTAACTCGCAACGCGCCGATCGGTTGAGGAATGCCTTTGCGTGCAACAGTGGGGGGCGCCCGCTTCAGCTGTCGATCATGGCCACGTAGTCCATGTGAAGAGTGATTGGTCTCTTCGATCCGTCCAAAATCACGCGGAGACTCTTCGAATATTGTCCGGCCCCGATCACAGTCCCTGTCCTTCCGGCCAAGCGAGGGCCGGCTGTGGGTTTCACCTGAATGCGTGAGCCCGGCGGGAAGTTGATGTTGGTTTGGGCCGATCCTGACATCGTTTCCCCGACGGCGAGTAAGCCAACTCTAAGCGAGGAGTTCTCTAGCGGCTCGTTGAGCCAAGGATAGGTGCGCAGTTAGGCGGCAATTCAATAGCGCACATTCGGGAAAAATACCTCGCATCGCTTCCGGTGAAAAAAGAAGTCGGAGGGGACGCGAGAGAGCCCCGATCAGCGCGCTCTTATCACAAAATTCTTCCCGTCCGCCAAAAGGCGTCCCTCACTGAGTACCGGAAAGGCTTCGATGAAAACATCCTCCGTCAGAGGTACCCCGCGAGATTCGGATCAAGGTTGTCCACCTCAGCCGATCGTACGCTTGCCACATTGAGCGATTCCGCCCGCCTTTTGCCGCTGGCTACCAATGCACCTCTAGCCCAAATCAGCCGCAAGCGATTGAAATCGCCTGCTTCGTTGAAATTTGGCGAAGACAGCGCCCGTGAGTTGGGGTCCAAGATTTGGGCACAATAATCCCTTGGTTCCGCCTGATGGAACGGAGATTCCTGCCTCAAATGTAAACATACGTTAGCCGCGGTGGGACGCACGATCGGTTGTCGAGCGCTCAGACCTACAGGTCACTGGGGGTTTTCAACACAGCAGGGGAATAGCATTGGCAACTTTACACTACGCGGCGGGCGGTGGACTGGACTCGCAAGGTAACTTCGCGCCAGCGGAAGCAGGCTTCAATCTCGCGGATGTCCAGTACGTCGATCAGGTGAACGCACTGCCAGATGGCGTGCAGGGTCTGGTCTGGCTCGATCAGTACCAAGGCGTGACTCAGGAGTTCATCGACCAGGTGACGCCGTTCCTCAACAACCCGAAAGTGTTCGGCTTCTACCTTGTAGATGAGCCCGATCTGACCGGAGAGTGGGGACCGCAGGCCAGCGCCGCGGATCTAATGGCCGAATCCGACTGGATTCATCAGAACGATCCCGGGGCCAAGACGTTCACAGTCCTGATGAACACGGGGTCGTCGGACGATCCGAACTACATGAACACCTACAACGCCGAGAATACCCACATCGACTACTTCGGTCTCGATTGGTATCCGGTGTGGTCGGACCGTCTGGACGTCGATCTCAGCACGATCGACAAATACGTCTCTGCTGCTGAGCAGGCTGGAATCCCGCTCGACTCCATCGTTCCGGTTTATCAGGCGTTCGGAGGCGGCGGCTGGTCCACCGAAACCGGCAGCCAGGTCGTTATGCCGACCGCAGCGCAAGAGCAGGCAATGATCGATCATTGGGCGGACCTCGTGCCCAATCCGGCCTTTGACTACGCTTACGCGTGGGGCTCGCAGAATGGCGATACTGCGCTCGAGAGTTCGCCAGAACTGCAGCAGGTGTTTCTTGCACATAATACGAGCGAGAGCACGTCGACGGGTGGCACGCCCGTTCCTCCCGTGACCGATCCGGTAATCGACACGCCGGTTGCGGACGCTGGCGGTAGCACCGGCACGGACGGCACCACGACGCCGGTTGCGGACGCTGGCGGTAGCACCGGCACGGACGGCACCACGACGCCGGTTGTGGACGCTGGCGGTAGCGCCGGCACGGACGGCACCACGACGCCGGTTGCCGATGCTGGCGGTAGCACGACCGTCGGTGGCTCGACCGGAAGCATCACTCCGGAGTCAGGTTCGGGCGGAACGACGGATACGTCGACCGGCGGTACGACCGATACTGGCTGGCTCAATCACCATGGCAGTGGGCTCGATTTCTCGCAGTGGACCAATGGCAGCACGTCGCCGGCGTCCGGAGATCATTGCTGGTGGCGGAGCCAGGCTGCGACGTCGACCACGACTGCGGATGCAGATTCGGAGCAGGCGGCGACGTTGGACACAGGCTGGTTCGCAGCGCATCTGGCTGATCTTGTGACTCACCACAACGATCATTCCGCGTGGCACTCGTAAGCTCGTAAATCGTCTACATCAACAAGGACACACGCGCGGTGCGCCGCGCGTGTGTCTAATCTGGGGAGTTCCTCGCGACCACAGGGGCGGTCGAGAGGCGGGGTGCCATTCCGCGCAACGCGGAATGTTGAAATGCGGGCGTCGTGACGCTCGATCGCATGCCATTTTCAACCGCTTACCGCCGCCCGACAAAGGGCGGCCCGGATATGCACATGTATGCTTCGGCCAAACGGTCTGCGCTCGCAGACGCGTTCCATCGGATACGTCCCGGCCTGCTTGCCGCCGCCGGACTGTCCATTTTCATCAATCTGCTCGTCTTCGTTTCGCCGCTGTACACGATGCAGATCTATGATCGGGTGCTGACGAGCCGAAACGGCATGACACTGTTGCTGCTCTCGCTGATCGCGCTCGTGCTCTTCATCAGCTACGCGACGCTGGAGCATTTTCGCAGCCGTGTTCTCGTGCAAACCGGATTGCGCTTCGACCGGCTCCTCTCGGGCGAGACATTCGAGACCGCGCTCGGACAGGCGCTGAGCACGAGCAGCTCGCATCACGTTCAGCTGCTGCGAGACGTCGACACCTTGCGTGAGGTCTTGTCCGGGGGCGTCATTACGTCGCTGATGGACGTGCCGTGGACGCCGATCTTTCTCGCAATGTGCTTCCTGCTCCATCCGCTGATCGGCTTGGTCGCCTTGATTGGCGCGATTATCATCCTGACGCTCGCCTTCCTCAACGAGCGTCTTACGAAGGCGCCGCTGAATGCAGCCGCATCGAAGAATCTTCATGCGCTGGACCGGCTGACCTCATCGCTACGCAACGCAGAAGCCATCCGGGCGCTTGGAATGGGACCCGCGGTCCGCGCGGCCTGGGCGGTAACCCATGGTCAGGCGCTGCTGGAAGGCGCAACGGCCGGAGAACGCGGCGGGACGTTGCTTGCCATCTCCAAATTCCTGCGCATGGCGATTCAGGTGGCCATCATGGGAGTGGGCGCCTATCTCGCCATCCAGCAGGAGATTTCGGGGGGCGTTCTGTTCGCCGCTTCGCTGATCATGGGACGCGCGCTCGCGCCGGTGGAGGCCGCGGTGTCGCAATGGAAGGCGCTGGTTGCAGCGCGCACGTCATATGCGCGGCTGGACCGTGCGCTTGCGACCCGTGCGACTGAGGGACGCCCGACAAAGCTGCCGCCCCTGGTCGGCGAAATTTCCGTCGAGGCCGCGACTGTGCTCGTCCCCGGATCGCAATTGCCGGCCATCGCTGACGTCTCGTTCCGGCTGGGCGCCGGCGAAGTCGTCGCCGTGGTTGGCCAGTCCGGCTCCGGAAAATCGTCGTTGGCGCGGGCCCTGGTCGGTGCCTGGCCGCTGGTGCACGGCTGCGTGCGCATCGACGGCAACGACGTCAGGCATTTCGATCCCAATTTCCTCGGCCAGAACCTCGGCTACCTTCCGCAGGACGTCGAACTGTTCGCCGGTACCGTACGCGACAACATTGCCCGCTTCCGCGACGACGCTTCTGACGAGGCGGTGATCGAGGCGGCGGAACTGGCATCGGCGCACGCGATGATCCAGCGCCTTCCGAAGGGCTATGACACCGTCATCGGGGACAACGGCGCCGGCCTTTCCGGCGGCCAGCGCCAGCGCATCGGGCTTGCGCGCGCACTGTTCGGCAAGCCGGTGCTGGTCGTACTCGACGAGCCGAATGCAAATCTCGACGGCGATGGCGATCGAGCGCTTGCCGATGCGATCCAGCGACTGCGGCAGCATAAGGTGACCATCGTGATCATCAATCACCGGCCGAACCTGCTGGCTGCGGTCGACAAGATCGTGTTCATGCACGAAGGGCGGCTCGGGCAAATCGGCACGCGCGAGGAAATGCTCCCTGCGCTGCTTGGACGGACCGTCGCGCCGATGCGGCGCGACGTGCGCGCGCCGGCGGAGCATCATCGTGCCGACGGTCATAACCGTGCCGACGGCCACCACCGTGCTGATGGCGCTCAAGGCCATGTGCAGTTTTCAAACCAGGTGCGTACCGCGCACGCGACGAGGCAATAATGGACGAGATGTTGCGACGGGGACCGGACGCTCTTAACGACGAACTGGCGAGGCTTCTGATGCAGTTCAACAGGACCGGGAAAGTTGAGCGCGCGCCGCAAATTCCGAGCAGACTGGTTGCGAAGGCGGGAACGTTGGCAAGGTCGCTGCTCAGCGTTGCAAAGACCAGACTTCCAATTCTGTTGGGCCGAGGGGCCGGGCGCGACGATGACGGTCCGTCGGGCGATTGGCAGACACCTGCGCGGCGAGGTTTCCTGGTCGTATTCCTTACCTTCGGTGTATTTGGCGGCTGGACGGCCCTTGCATCGATTGATGGTGCCGTCGTGGCGACAGGCTCCGTGGTTGTCGAGAGCGACCGCAAGGTGGTGCAGCACCTCGAGGGTGGAATCGTCCAGAACCTGTTGGTGACGGGCGATGCCCATGTCGCGGAGGGTCAGGTGCTGCTGCGCCTCGATCCGACACAGGAGCGAGCCAAGGAGGAGATCTCCCGCTCGGCGGTGTATTCGGCAATCGCCGAGGAGGCGCGTCTGCAGGCCGAAGCTGAAGGAAAAGACGGCATCACATTCCCCGCCGAATTGCTCCAGAAGGCCTCTGATCCAACGGCGATACGCGCGATGGGTGACCAGAAGCGGCGCTTCGATGAACGTCGCGGCGCCCGAAAGATCGAGATCTCGATTCTCGAGGAACGCATCGGGCAAGCGCAGCGCCAGATCCAGGGGAACGCCGCGCAAAGCAAGGCATCGCGCGCGCAGTTCGATAGCATGAGCCAGGAGTACACCAAGCTCAAGCCGCTCGCCGACCAGGGCATCGTGCCTTTCGCGCGCATTGCGACGCTGGAGCGCTCCAAGGCCGAGCTCGAAGGTAAAATCGGCGCTTACGAGGCGGATATCGCCCGCTACGGGCGCGTCATCGACGAGTCACGGCTACAGATCGACCAGGTCGGTCAGAAGGTTTTGGAAGAGGCCACCGGAAAACTAGCCGACACGCGCGCGCAGCTTGCAGATGCGCGTGAGAAGCTGCGCGTCGCAGTCGATGTCCTGGCGCGAATGGAAGTACGCGCGCCGCGCGCGGGGCGGATCGTCAACCTCAAGGTCCACACGATAGGTGCCGTGATCAAGGCCGGCGACGTGTTGATGGAAATCGTGCCTGACAACGACGTTCTCGTGGTGGCTGCAAAGGTGTCGTCGCTCGACATCAATCACATCCAGGTCGGTTTGCCCACCGAGGTGCGGCTTCCCTCGTTCAAGGCGCGCTCCACGCCGATTGCTATCGGGGAGGTTCTTTCGATCGCCGCGGACGCCACTCGCGATGATGTCACGCATCAACCCTATTACGAGGTAAAGGTCTCGGTCCAGGTGACGCAGTTCCCCGATAAAGTCCGTGAAAAGCTCAAGCCGGGCATGATGGCCGACGTCCTGATCGCAACGGGTGAACGCACGGTTCTTGCGTATCTGACCCAGCCGATCACGGACGCGATCCGGCGCGGCATGCGGGAGAGCTGAGGACACCCTGGCCTCCACCGGCCGGCCGCGCGAGGGTTGTGGCATCCGGAGTGGTACATGACGACGACCGCCATTGGGCGAAGGGCGACCCGCTATCCCTTCGCGTACGCCACAACGACGCGGCCGGCGCCCGACTCGTCCGTGACCACTTGTACATTCTCGTAAGCGGCGTTGCGTTCGAGAAGGATTGCCACTTGCCGTTCCTGTCCGAGGCCCACCTCGAACAACAGCAGTCCTCCCGGTCGCAAGTAGCGAGGTGCGTCTTTCGCGACGCGCATATGAATGCTCAGGCCGTAAGGCCCGGCGGCGAATGCCTCGCGCGGCTCGTCTATGAGCAGGGAAGCGCGATCGCCTCGGAGCCGGGAGTCTGAGATGTAGGGTGGGTTGCAGACGATCATATCGATCGTCCGCTCGAGTTGCAGGCCCGAGAGAGCATCGAACAAATCTCCCTGGAGCACGGCGACGCAAGAATCAAGTCCATGATAGGCAGCATTGCGCCGGGCGAGTTCGACACATCCGTCAGTCACATCGCTCGCCAAGACGCGAGCGCCGGGGATTTCGAGCGAGATCGCACATGCCAGATTGCCAGCGCCGCAGCACATATCGACGATCCGCGGTGCGGGAAGGCTCATTCGGCGCAGGGTCTCAACCGCGGTCCTGCCAAGCAACTCTGTCTCCCGCCGGGGTACTAACGCCCCAGGAGTAACCAGCAGTTCGATTCCCATGAACAGGGTACGCCCTCTCTCGTAAGCCTCGGCTACATTGGTCGTTTCGCTCATCGCATTCAGACCTCGCGCGTGAAGCAGTCTCGCCAACCGTTCAGCCCAGCCAAGTGGCTATTCAGTGCGACGGCCAGGTGCAGACCTTCGCAAATCGCCGGCGAACGGCATCTAGACCAGTCAGTTCAAATGTTTCCTCGTGGGGCGGAGCCGGTCCAGTATACACTTTGACCAGGAATCGGCCTGCCTCGGGCATAGACCGTATGAGGCGGACGGCGTCGCCAGGAAAAGCAAGGCGTCTTCCGCCATCAGCGACGCTCCAGCGCTGGTCGACAGGCGGTTGATCATTGATCTGGAATACGACCCTAATCTCGGCGGCCGGCGCGTTAGTCCAAGAGCCCGCCGTGGAAAGAGTTAGCTCCGTTCGATTGGTGCGACAATGGATACCGAGCGAGGAGGGGCCGTCATTCGAGCCAGTTCGTGCAGTCGTCTGCGCGGCGATCTGCGGCTTGTAGTCCACCGGTGATGTCGTTTCGCTCATGATCCAGTTAGGACTTGGCGGCGGCGCGTGGGCCGATAGCTCACGTGCTTCCGTGACCTGCTCGCCGATGCATTTCATGCCTTCAATTCCCTGGAATTGCGGGCATTCGGTCAAGCGATCGAGCGAGTCGCCGGCCTGCGCGCAGCTCAGATGACCGATACCCGCGAGCACCGAGGCCGCAAGGGTACCGAATTGCTTCATCGCGATAGTCCGACCGTCGCGCTCGGCGAGCGATCGAGCCATTCTTGCGCCGGACCAAACCGGGAAAGAGTGGGGATGCTGGCGCGGAGATTCACGTCCTTCCACTTCGCATCGAAGCCGGCGGACTGAAGCCGGTCGAGCCGCCCGAACAGGTGCTCCACGAAGCGCGCCATGCGCCGATAGCGATCAGTCTGCGGCTGCCAATTGTAGGCGGCAAGAATCGTAGGAACGGCGATCGTCGCGATTCGCTCTCCCGTCGGCACGAGGTTCGGGTAATCCTTCGAGTCGAGGGATGACGGAAGATAGTAGTCTTCGAATCTGCGATCGTACTCGATGGGCAGAAACTTGAAGCCATCCTCCCAACGTCCCTTCAAGAAGGCGTCGACAGGCTTCGATGTGATGAAGACGACCGCTGCGATTTCCCCGCTCTTCATCTGCTGCAACGCGACCTGGTGGGGAATGAACATCTTTTCGACATTCAACCCCAGCCGGCTGAAAATCAGCGGACCAGAATACGCGGCCGCAGTACCCTGAGTGTTGAAGTTGACTTTCTTTCCCTTGAGGTCGTCGAGCGTCTTGATCTCGGGGCGGACGAAGACGTGCAGTTCGGCCGGGAAGAGATTGAGAATATACACGATGCGCCGTTCGATCGACGGAACCTGGGCCTTGTACTCGTCAAGGGCATCAGTGTTGACGATCGCGGCATCGACGCCCTTGAGGTAGAGTAGCGAGTTGACATTATCGGTGGCGCCTGTCGTCACGATCGGAATGACGTGAAGCCTGTCCTCTTCATTGACGACGCGGGCGATTTCTGCGGCGAGCCGAAGCGGCGCCCCCTCGATGAGGCCTCCGGCGAGCCCGACGGTCCATGCATTGATACGTTCCTTCGCGGACGTATCGGCGTTTCGTGTCACAGTCGGTGCCGGCGCCTCGCGTGGCGGGCGAGCTTGGGCGTTGGCATCTGGCTGCAGGCCGAGCATCGCCAATGCGATCGCGAATGCGAGTTTGCTCAAAGACATGGGTCTCTCCACTTGGGCTGGCTGCCGAGGCTCGCTCCAGCATCTATTTGAGTCCCTTGATTCGTCCTTCCGCATCGTGAATGCCGCCAGCCTGTGCTCGCTCATACAGGTCGCGTGCCTTTGCCGAGTCGCTGGCGACGCCTCGGGCGTCCCACGATTGCAGCACGTGAGGATCGTAAGTTTCGGCCAGCATGAAGGCGGCTTGCGCGCTGCCATATCCAAGAATGTATTCCAGCAATCTGCGGGCACCGTTGATGTCCGCTTGCCGCAGCAATGCACTGGCGCGGGCGAGCAGCCTCTGCTCGTCGGCAGGCGGACGCGGTAATGCGCTCGCAGCAGAGGAGCGTTCTGTTGCTACAATGAGCTTCGAAGCGGGAACGGGCAGGGCAGCGCCCGTCGTGACCTGCGCAGCAGGCGGCGCCGGGGCTGAGGGCCGAGGCGAAGCGCTGGGCCCCAGACTGCTCTGGCTCGGTGCGCGGCCAGGGACGCCGCTCGAGGGGGACGTCACTACGGCGGAAGCATTCCATGCAGCCAGATGATCCCGGACGGACGCGAACGTCGGGGGCTGCGCCTCGCCGCTGCCTGGTTGCTCTTTTTCGCGCTTGGCTTCGGCCTTTGCGGCGGCCTCGGCCGTTCGTACGACCTCCGACGTTTCAGCTCGCGCCGCGTCGCGCTCATTCTTCAGCGACGCCGCCTCGCGCGCGAGAGCGTCTGTGCGGCCGCGCTGCTGTTCGAGCTCTCGCTCCAACGCCCGTTTGTGCTCGTCGCTTGTGGCGTGGTTAGCAGCCAATTCGGAGATGGCGGTCTGCGCTGCACCGAGTTCGGCTTGGACCGAGTTCAACTGACGGGCCGCGCTCTCCGACCTGTCTCGATGTTTCTCGAGCTCGCGCGTCAACGCCTGCATTCGGTCGACGTCTGCAGCGTTGACCGTCGCGGTCTTGGAGGCCGCCAGCCGGAGCGTGCCCAGCTCGCTGATCAGGGCCTCTGTCTTGTCCTGTTCCTGCTTTAGCTCTCGCTCGAGAGCCTGCCTTTGTGCAGCCTCTGCAGCAGCGGATTTCGTCGCTTCGGATTCTGCGCTCCGCGCAGCCTCGAGCTCCGAGCGGAGCGAGGCGAGCTGGAGAGCAAGGCGTTTGGCCCCATTCTGCGGGTTGAGCGGGCGCTCCTGCTTGAGCTCGGCTTCCGACGCCTGCATGGCTTTTGAAGCCGCGACGCGTGCGACCTCGAGCTCCGCCCTTAGGAAGGAGATCTCACGCGACAGATTACTCGTCTTTTCCCGCTCCTGTTCGAGCGCCTGCGTCTGTTGAATTCCAATCTCGATGGCGCGGACCGTATGCGTCTGGGTTCGCCGCGCCGCGTCGACCTCCGCTTGAGCCGCAGCCAATTCGCGCGCAAACCTGTCCCCTCGTTGCCGCGCCTGATCCAGCAAGAGCCTCTGGCTGACCCGCTCCGCCTCGGAAGCGGCTTGAGCCGCGTTTGACTCTGGGGGCACTGAAAGGGTCGTTCCGTGCGAAGGAACATTGGAGGCGGGGCGTTGCTGCTCATTCCCGGTCATCGGCTCCTTCAACCCGGCCGCGGGTGGCTTGCCAGCCGGCCGCGGCTCGGCAGGCTGGGCCTTGTCCGCACGTTGAGCCAGGATCAGCCTCCGTTCGATGCCCTCGATCTGCTCTCTTTGGCGCGCAAAATCCGACTGATCGAGCTTCGCCTTTGTGGCGAAGTAAGCGCCACGACTGCTGTTGTCCTGAGATGTGGCGTCGGCGGCTCGGGTCAGAAGCGGCGAAAAACAAGCGCCCAGAACCAGCATGAACGTACCGGCTCTTGCGCAAGCGCGCGGACTGGCAGCGATGAACGATCGACGTTCGCGGAACGGAGGTTCGCGATCCCGAGGCCAGCGCGCAGCGGTCGGTGCCTCACGACTTGCTTGCGACAACTCGTATCTATGCACCCCCATTGCGACGACCCAAATGCTACGTCGGGATATGACATTTCGTTCATGACACCGCTTTCATCCGCGCGATGTCGATGTGGCAGTCGTGGTAGTCAGAACGGGGTACAGGCGCCGATTTGGCAATTAAGTAGATGGGACGGCCCATTACTCGAACTTTGTTGACCCGCACGGGCGGGCGTGAATAGCCTGAGAGGTGCACTTGTGTCACTGCACGCTCATCACACACGCGGGAATCACAGCATGAGCAGATCATTTGCCAGTTTGGTCGGCGTGGCGTCTGTCGCACTGCTGCTCGTCAGCGGCATCGAAACCCACGGTTCTGCGCAATCCACGGTCTCCACAAGGAATCATCCGGGCGCCTTGGCCAGGAATGCAAATGCCAAGATGACCAATGCAACGTCGCGGACGCAGGGTCCGCATCGGCTTGCCATCCATGTCGACGTCAACGATCCGGCTGTCATGAATCTCGCTCTCAACAACGTCAGCAACATCGTTCAGCACTACGGCGAGCTGGGTCAAAAAGTGGAAATAGAATTGGTTACCTACGGGCCGGGACTGCACATGCTGCGGGATGATACGTCTCCCGTAAAAGCGCGGATCAAGGCGATGAGCGAAGCCACGCCCGAGCTTACGTTCTCGGCCTGTGGGAATACGCGCGAGAACATGACGAAGACCGAAGGCCGAGATATTCCTCTCATCTCGCAAGCGAAGATCACCAAATCCGGCGTTGTCCGCCTGATGGAGCTTCAGGAACAGGGCTGGAGCTATCTTCGGCCGTGACGGTTGTACTCCACGCTCTTGCGAGTGCAACGGCGCCTTCGAACTTGGTCTGAGCCGCGACCGGCAGGAGTTATCGAGATCGCCCTGCGGCTGCCAGGACCGGCACCTCAAAAAGCGCGTCATTTGTGGATCACGAGCAGGACGCCGCGATCGCACGCTCGATGACGGGTCGATTGATCGAGAGGTGCGGCTCGATGACCAGATCAAGATGACCACCGGCAATCGGAATCACGTCGAGTTCTTCAAAGAGAAAGTCCCATCCGAGGTGCGGCGTGACGCCTGGCCGATGGCAGGCGAAGACAGTTCCCTTGATGGGCAGCCGAGGTTTGGTATCCGCAACCCAGCGCCCGAACGCACGCATCCGGAGGAGTTCCTCGAGCTCGAGCCTGAGCATGAAGCGCGTGTTTGCTAGACGATTCCATGTCATGGTTTCGACGAGGCTGCAGAATTGAACCTCTTGGCCCAGGCGAGCGGCGAACTTCGCTATGGACCGACAAAGCATGCGGTAGATCGTGACGCGATGGGATCGAATCCGCTGTAGCGTGCGAGACAAGGCTTCGCGGTGATTTGCTCTGCGGATACCAACGTTGGTATCGAGGATGCCCAGGAATTTGACTGCACGGCCTTGTTGGATCAATAGCCTTGCGACTTCGAAGGCGACACCGCCGCCAAGTGAATAGCCGATCATTCGGATATCGCCGCGCGGTTGAGCCGCGTTGATCTGTTCGATTGCCAGCGCGGCCATCTCCTGGACCGAACCATGTCCTGCGAGGCTCGAGCTCAGGTCTGGATAGCGAATCGGGATCACCCGCGCCACCTTGCTGAGCTGAGCGCCAAAGGCTGCCATGCTCGGGCCATACCCCATTGAGCCCGGCAGTATTATGAGACTTGGGAGGACGTGGCCGTCTACTTGCTGCCGCACCAGCCGAGGTGCCATGGCGACAGCCTGGACCATGTCTTCAGCACTCATATCGACGGTGAACGCTTCCATATTAAGTTCGCGGTCGATCAGGTCTTCGAGATCCATTACGCAGCGAAGCAGCTTTAGGGAATCGCCGCCAGACTCGTCCCAACGTCCGACAGCTTCCGGCGTGCCGAGGATGCTGCTCCACACCTGTTGGACGACTTTGTTGGCCGCGGCCATTCCTTGCGCCGCCGGCATAGGCACGGGCAAGGACTTCTTGCTGTCCAAGTCGAGCAGTTTCAACTGGGCGTGATCGATCTTTCCTCCCGGTAGGCGCGGAATCTCCGATATCTCGTGCAGCCTGGTCGGATGTAACGCCGAGGGAAGAGTTCGCCGGATCATATTGCGAACATCAGTCTGGAAATGCGGTCTTAGCGGGTTGGACGGCGATGCAAACAGCACCAGTTCGTTCGCATCCGTCACGATGGCGACGGCGTCCTTTACGTAGGCGAGTGTGCGCAGCGCACTCTCGAGCTCGGCCGGCTCGACACGCTGACCATTGACTTTGAGCTGGCGTCCTTTCCGCCCCACGATCCGCATCAGTCCATGCGTATCCACAACGACCAGGTCGCCGGTCTGGTAGATGCGAGACTTCGGGTCTTCCGGGGCGGGCAGTGCCGGCGAAAGCTGTCCGTCCTGCCAATATCCGAGCATCACGTACCTGCTCTTGACGACCAGTTCGCCGACTTCACCGCACGCGACGGACTTCCCACTTTCGTCGACCACGGCATACGATATGCCGGGAAGTAGATAGCCAACTGGAACGCCGACGCCGTCCTCCCGCCATTCCTTGGGAAGAAACCACTGGCTGCCGGTTGTTTCCGTGGAAAGATAGCTGACCTGGATGAAGCATTCAGGCTGCACTGCTCTTCGAACGAGCGCTATATCGGTCCACAGGACCTTCTCTCCGCCGATGCGAATCATGCGAAGTGTATCGAGATCGCCTTGCCGGCTGGCGTTGATCAATGCACGCAGCAGCGCCGGCACTACGTATGTAATCGTCACCCGTTGCGTGGTGATCTGGCGAAGAGCGCCGCGCAACCCGAGCGCCTCGACGTCCACAATGTGCAGTCTTGCACCTGTCAACACGGCCGACAACATCTCCCGGCAACCGGCAATGGTGGTCGGGCCGCTCAGAGGCATGAAGACGTCAGCCGCGCCTATGTGACATGCGTCCACATATTGCTGGACGCGCTGGAGCAGGTTGCGCTGGCTGTTGACGACACCCTTTGGCGCTCCGGTGCTGCCCGAGGTATAGAGGACTACGGCAGGTGCATCGACTGAAACATGCGCGATCTTCGAGGTCGCTGCTGAAGGTTTGCTGGCGCTCGCAACGTCCAGCCAGAGCAGGCCGTGCTGCTTGGTCCACACGTAAGAGTCGCTGTCGTCCTGCCCGATCAGCACGGAAATCCGCGCGGCCGTGGCGATGGACATGAGCCGATCAACTGGATCGCGGGGATTGAGTGGGACGAGGATTCGCCCGGCCGCCATGCACGCCAGCATGGCGATCGGTTGCCAGGCCGAGCCGCGCAACAGCCATCCGACGGCCTCTCCCTCCGGGACCAAAGCCTCGATCGCGTGGGCCAAGGTCAAGATCCGGGACAGCAGCTGTGAGTAAGTGAAGCAGTGCTTGCCGTCGCTGACTGCGACCTTGTTGGCAAACTTCTTCGTTATCGCAATCAAGTGCTCGATCGCGGAGACGCCCGCGAAGTCGGCTCCCAAGGGATCGAATGATACATCAATCGGTCCGTGCAGATCGAGCGGCACTTCCAAAGGGCTGAGCCAGCGCAGGGTCGCGGGAAGTTGCTGAACGGTCGAATGCAGAGGCGCGTCGAGAGCGTCGCATGAGCGATCGGACGGATGTGTAGCGCTAATTATCTGAAGCTGCATCACCGTACCCGTCATTTTCCTGCCCCAACGTATGTTATTCCGGCCGGGGCATGCATACTTCAAATGAAGGATGCGGTTGCATTTCCGATTGTGAACCGCCAGCACGACGCGGCATCTGATCCAGGAGATGGTTCGCACACCTGGCCACCGCCTGACCGATTAGCTTCTTGCCAAATCAAAAAGGCGAGTGATCAACATTCACCCGAGCCGCCCCGCGGTCATTTCCGCGGTCTCCAACCTGGTTCGTCGTTGTCGGGAGCAGTAATGGCCACTGCAACGTTTAACCATCGTGCCACCGCGTGTTTGAGCCGACGGCAGTAGAGTCTGAAGATCGACATTGATGGCTGCTCCATTTCCGATGGCGCGAGCTCCCCCGGCATTCCCTGCGTCAGAACGCACCAGAGCTTGAGACCGGTATCCAGATCCGATGTCCGACCGAACCGACTCAACGTGCTCCGGACGATATCTCGGCTCGTACTTCCGGCGCGGACGGCAAGCAGGACATGATCCGCCCAGGAGGCGAGGAGTCTGACCTCCGGTGCATCATCCAGCGAGGGAGCGTTGATGACGACCAGATCGTAGGTGTTTCTGAAATGATCGAACAACGTAGCCACGTTCGGGCCCGTTAATGGCCCCAGGCGGCTGCCCTCGGACAATCTTGACAATATGTAGTCGATTCCGAGTTCCGAAATGTGCTGCACGGCCTTGGCCGGCGCTCCGTCGTGCGTCAGAAGCCGGAAGAGATCTGCAGCCTCGCCGCCGGCGCGCCGGGGCAGTGGGGCGAAATCCAGGAAAAGGACGCGTTGTCCAAGCTGCGCGGCGCAAAAGCCGAAACTCCACGCGATCGCGCTCTTGCCTTCACCGCGCAAGCTGGATGTCACGAGGACAACATGGTGCGGTCGTGCCGAGTTTGGATCCCCCGCCATGAGAGATACTACGGTCGAGCGAACGGCCCTGTTGTGCGGGATAGCCCATTCCTCTACGAAACGCCGCGGCGATGTGCTCAACTCCAGCGGGATTGAGCGTATCAACCCGACACAGGGAATCCCCAATGCCTCAGCAGCTTCGGCCTCGGTGTGCAGACTTCGATCGAGACGTTTGAGGACAACGGCGAGGAGACACGCCAGGAGAGCGAAGACAATGGTGATCGGAGGGACGAGGAGGAACGGATTCAAGGAACCGGGGAGGTCCGGTGGAGAAGCATCCGCAATTACGGTTACGTCTGGCTCAGCGACGACCCCCTTGGTAGTGAGGTCCTGCCGTTTACGTATCAGCGTCTCATACTGCTGCGCCAAGGTGGTGATTCTCCACTCTAGTGCAGCGCTTTGCGATGACGAGGCCTGACCCGAGTGACTGGCTTCCCATTCTGCCTTTGCCATCGACAGGTCGCGCTGAACGTTGGCAGATTGTGCTGCGATGGCGTCCAGAACCTGGAGCTCCACAGTCCGCTTCTGCCGCGCTAGCTCGTCAGCGTACGATCGGGCAACCAGGTTTGCAACGTCCGCTGCCCGTTGCGGATTGGGATCGCTGGCAATTACGCTGATAACTCTGGACCGGCGCTCCTGACTGACCCTCACACGCCCTTTCAATGCCGCCACTGCCGCGCCATCGCTCGGTTGGTCTTTCCGGAAAGAGAGAAATCCCTTCATCTTCGACCATGCGGAGCGGAACAGCGTATCGTTCGCTTTCCCGTGCGCCGAGCTGTCGAGCACCCTCAACGCCGGTAGGAGCCGCCGCAGATAGGCATCGGACGACATAACCGTCACGTGCGTGTCGATAGTCGGATCGTCCGAACCGCCAGTCGGTGCCGATAAATTGCCGGGTTGGCCGACACTGTCGGTTCCTCCTGCGCCCCGGGCGCTAACCACAAGCTGAGCCGTCGCGAGATAGGAGGGGGACATCAAAAGACTGCCCGTCGCGGCGAGCAGCGCGCCTACGCCGATCATTCCAATGATAAAGCGCTTGTACTGCCTGATGCTCTCGAAGACATGCTTGAATACCACGACCGCGTCATTGGGAGGAGGCTCATCCGCCCTCGACCGTGCCTGCGATAGAACAGTGACCGGCAGAATCCGTTTACCCGCAAACGCGTCCATCGCGTGCTCCTCTACTGCGCCGGTTCCATGACGTGCGTTGCTTGGGAGGTCCCGGAGGCAATTGATGTGTCGAGCCAAGACTGCAGCATTAGGACAGCCCATAGCGGCCGTGAGAAATCGCGGCTGCCGCGAAGATGTTGGAGCCAGCAGTCCTGCACGCGGTCGGCGTCCAGGAGATGCTGGTTGCGAAGACGCGACGCGGAAATGAGGTCTGACGCCCATGAACGAAGAGGCCCCTTGAGCCAGCTGCCGATGGGTACGTCAAAGCCCTGTTTGGGTCGCTCGAAGAGGTGACGGGGCAGGTGGCGGCCAAGGACTTGGCGCAGGAGCCATTTCCCCTGACCATGACGCACCTTCGCGGAGTTCGGCAGCGTCCAGCTGAACTCGACAACGCGATGGTCGAGAAGCGGGCAGCGAGCTTCCAGACTCGCCGCCATGCTGGCGCGATCGAGTTTCACGAGAATATCGCTCGGAAGATATCCAAGCATATCGCGGACGATAAAATCCGACAGAAGATCGTTGAGCGGGGAGATCGAATCGCAACCGGCGCCCGCTTGCGCCCGCGCTAACTGCAGTTCCGAGAGCCGCGTCGATCGACGATACATCTCGCGGACGTCATTGCTACCAATGAGGTCTGCCAGGCGGTTGATCCGGTCGCCGTGGGTCAACCGCTGCAACCATCCTGGGAGGCCGAGCGCGTCCACGACGCTTTCGCGCATGCCGCGCCCGAGCAGCGCCACGCCGGTTGCGGCCATCGTCCGCAATGATCGCCTGGAGTTCAGCAGAGGCGCCAAACGGGCGGACAGTACGTGCCTGGAATAACCGGCGAAGCACTCGTCACCACCGTCACCCGACAGCGCGACGGTAACTTCCCGCCGTGCGAGCCGAGATAGAAGCAACGTCGGAATCTGCGATTCATCGGCGAACGGCTCGTCCCAGATGGTTGGGAGTTCGGGAATGACCTCTCTGGCTTCTGCGGAGGTGAGACGTAGCTCGGTGTGGCTGGTGCCGAGATGCCGCGCCACGGCCGCGGCGTTGGCCGTCTCATCAAAGGCGCGCTCACCAAATCCGATGGTGTACGTCCGCACCGGCCGGCTCGATTGGGCCTGCATCAGGGCCGCGATGGTCGAACTGTCTATTCCGCCCGACAGGAACAATCCGACCGGCACGTCCGCAACCATTCGGTCGGCGACCGAGGCCTCAAGCAGGCCGCAAGCGTGGGAGACGAGCTGTTGGTCGTCCGCGGGGGCTAGCGCCGCGCGACCCGCGCGCGCGACATCGGCCAACGACCACCAGGAGCGCGTGCGCCCGCGCAGCGTTGCGGCGTCCCGGCACACTGATAGGTCCTCGGCACGCAGGGACAGGATGCCACCGGGAGCCAGCTTGAAGACGCCGCGCCATATACACTGGTCCTCCGGCAACCATCCGCGAGCAAGAAACTCCGCGACGGCGCGTGGGTCGACCTCTCGATGAAAGTCAGGGAACTCAGCGATTGCCTTCAGCTCCGACGCGAACACGACCGCACCCGGTGTCCGCGCGACGTAGAGCGGCTTTTTTCCCATTCGATCGCGGGCCAGATGCAGTGTCCGGTTCCGGCGATCCCACAGGCCGATCGCAAACATGCCATTGCTGCGCTGAAGGGCCTTCTCCAGCCCCCATCTATCGATCAGGTCCAGTAACACCTCCGTGTCGCTGTTGCCGGCGAAGCGCTTGCCTTCGCGCTCGAGTTCTTGCCGCAATAGCTTATAGTTGTAGATCTCGCCGTTGAATGTAACGACGAAGCGGCCCTCGCTCGAAAGCATTGGCTGTCGGCCGGCATCAGAAAGATCGATGACGGAGAGCCTGCGATGTCCGAACGCAACTCCGGCCTCCCGATCAATCCAGAATCCGTCCGCATCGGGACCGCGGTGGTGCAGGCGAGCCGTCATTGGCCCGATCGCCGCCAAGTCGGTGCTTCGAGAGGCATGCTGCGTCTGAAGTATCCCGGTAATTCCACACATGGCTCAACTTCCAACGCGCGCATGCACCGATGATCGCCGATCGGAGCCTAGGATGAGGCAAAGGGCAACGGCAAACCACACGGACGGATGCCGCAGAATGAAATGGCTGATGCTGAAAATGGCGAGCGCAAGGATCAGGACGGCCAGGGCGTCAAGCCGCGCGCGAAGCAGGAGCGCAAGCGTGCCCGCGAACAGACTGGAAATGGCGATCACGCCAAGCAGCCCGCTTTGGGTGAACACGTCGAGGAGGGTGCTGTGAGCTTCCAGCGGAAGTGGTACACCCTTGTCTGTGACGCCGGTTGGTTTCTCTAAATGCGGCCCGGGTCCAAGGCCAAGCGAGCCGGACTCCAGTCCGACATGCAACGCGTCCTGCCAAAGGCTGAGCCGCAGACTAGCGGTTGCCTTCGTTGCCTCACCGCCACGATCCTTCATCATGCCGGCAGCTAGCCCCTCGACGTCATTGGCCGTTGCTGCGCCATAGGGAAGCAGCGACAGCGAAAGGGGAATTATGGCCACAACGACGATTGTTGCAGCTGCAAAACGCAGACTCAATCGGTGCTCAGGTGACATCAGCCAGCTTCGCAGGCGCAACGCAACGAACAAGAGAATCGAGAGCGACATCGAAATAAGGAAGGTGTCGCTCTTGGTCAGCCGGCCGACAACGAACGTTGCGATGCAGCTCAACACGGCGACGAGACGACCAAACCGCTTGGCCGTCAGGGCCATATGAAGCGACAGTGGTGTCAAAACAGCACAGTAGATTGCAAGCTGGTTTGGATTCTCCGACCATCCGCGAAATCGATCCCAATACCATGGGTTGACCGAGGCTATGGCGAAGTAGCCCCAGCCCAATGCAAGCTGCACGGCCATGGCGATGATCCAGAATCCAAGCAGAAACCAAAGCGATTGGCGCAGAGTACTTTCCGGTTTCAGAGTCGCAGCGGCGAGGCAGGTGAGGGCCGCCACGAGGAGATATGCGAAGATGTCGTGCACAACGAGCTCGGGGTCGACGATCTCCGGGCGCAGCAATGCCAGGACCCCCCCGAAACTCTGGATGAAGATGAAACAGACCCAGAATGCAAGAAGCCAGAGCAGCGCCTGGGGGTTGTAAATTTTTGAGCAAGCCAACAGATGCATTGATGCCAAACCGAGCCAGACGACGAGGCAGGCCTCACCGACCCCTAATGGGACCCCGGGAAGGCGCAGCTGCGAAGCCGTGCCAAGTACGAGGCCAAGCGCGAGAAGGGCACTCCTGATCATTGTATTGCCCTGATGCTGTATGCCGCCCGCCCATCGCTCGAATGGCTGTGGGAATGCAGCTGGCTGTAAAGCTCCGCATAGCGATCAGCCACGACGTTTAGGTCAAACTCCTGACGCACCGCCGCAATTGAGCGCTGCCCCATCGTCCTTGCACGAGCGGAATCCTGAAGGAGGTCAAGAATTGCGGCCGCGAGCGCGCGTGGGTCGCGTGGCGGTACAAGGTGGCCGTTCCAGTCCTCGACGACCACATCATCGCACCCCGGCATGCGGGAGGCGACAATCGGCACGCCGGCCAATCCGGCCTCAAGTAGAACACGCGGAATGCCTTCGCGGTATTCGGTTGGAAAGGCAAAGATGTCGGCGATGCTCAGAAGCGCGGGAATGTCCGACCTGGCACCGGTCGCAATCACATATGGCGCGTGGCGTTCGATCAGCGCCTGGTCTACAGCGAACGGACCTTCGCTTTCGCGCGGGCCGACGAGCAGGAAGCGTGCCTTCGGACGTACCTGATGAACGATCCTCGCTGCTTCAAGGAGCGTGGCAATGCCCTTTTGTACGGTCAATCGGCTTACTGTGAGGACGATCTCATCATCGTCCAGCCCGAGTTCGGCCCGTAGCTCGGCAGGCGAGGCCACTTGCGCTTGCGCCGTCTCGAACGCGCCGACATCGATCCCCGAGCTTCCAATAACGACTGACAAGCTCTTTCCAAGAAGATGGCGTCGGTGGAAGAAGGTTTTATCGGCCTTGTTCTGGAATACCGTGGCTGCGGTCCAGCGCGCAGCCAGGCGTTGCATGGCCAGATACACGGGGCGAAACGCCAGGGCTTTCAGTTCTGTCGAGGAGAATACCCATCCCATTCCGTTGATGGTGCGTACAACGGGTACGGAGCCGCGAAGTGCTAACGGTGCAAACAGGTTTGGCTTGGTATCAAACGTCTGGATCACGTCGGGACGAGCGCGCTTCACAAGCTGCGTCAGTTGACCCATGGCGGCTTTATCAGAAAAGCCCATGCCAAATCTGTCGAACCGATATTGATGATACTGAATGCCATTCTTTGCGAACGCAGAGACTTCACCGGTGCCCGCCGCACTCACTCGCAAGCCGCGGTTCTGCAGCGCCAGCAGGAACGGGATTCGCAGCGCGTGATCCTCGCCTCCTACGCAGAGCAAGTGCAGCGTCATGTTGCGTCCTCTTGGCCTTTTGCGCAAGCTCAACAAGCTCTTAGTCTGCAGCCGCTTCCCGGCGAAGAGCCGGAAAGGAATAGCTTAGGAGGTGTTCGAGAGCTGTCTTCATTCATTCGAATGACAGCGCTGGGAAGGGGCCGCGCACATGTTCGAGCAGAACTCGTATGGGAAGGGACAGCGCAGCAAGCATGCCTTTCGATCGGGCCGCGAATAGCTCCAGAAACTCTATTCGAGACCAAAAGACGACACGGTACACCGTGCCCATCTAGGGCAAGATAGCGAGGCGTCCCAGCAACGCGATCAGGTCCGCCTGCCGGCGTGTCTGTGTTTTGACAAACAGTGAAGCTAACTGGGAGCGCACTGTCGTTCGACTTAATCGTCGCGCACGAGCAATGTCGATCAGGTTGTTGCCTCGCGCCAGCTCGATAGCAAGCTGAGTTTCTGCCGCGGTGAATCCAAACAGCCGCTGTAGTGTTCGCGGCGAAGGCTCCGGATGGGCGTCGAGATCCAGCAGGATCAACGCGATCGTCTCGTCCGACCATGCGTTCGCGACTTGGTTGATCAGAGCGGTGAACCCCTCCTTGGTAGATGTCGCCAGCCAGGATGTCGAGCCGGCCGGGAACTGCGCGCCTGCGCGGCTAACGAGCTCCTTAACGGCACCATAGAGCGTTTCGTGGCTCGCATTGGCGCGCGATTCGCGTTCCAATATTGCGCGGCCGGCCGGGCTGAGTTCGACGACCCGGCCGCATCTGAGAAGCACCTGTCCGCAGCCGATGCGCGCGAGCACGCCGCGCAAGCCATCGTGCTTGTGGCTATTGGCTTCAGAATGAACGGTCGGAACCGAGTTTGAAATATTGAATGACGATTCAGTGGAGTGACGCTGCAAAGCAACGTTTGGCAATGCTTGGCTTAAGTTCAACATGTTATTCCCCAGCCGCAATTTCCAATTGGAGCCAACTTGCCAAGCAGATTCCAACCTTCTCCCGAGCGTGTAAACATTGAATGGGGAGTACTCCCGGTGGCAGGGATCGACCGAAAGTCGGTCCTGCGCCTACCGGCGTGACCTTGATCAAGTAAGGAAACGCGTGAAGGCTACCCCTTGAGGGAGTACCCCTTTCGCGGTCAGTTCGAGAGTCCAGCCGCCGCCGGGCGTAACGTGACTTCGATCACGTCACCGGGCTCTACGTCGAAGTCAACGGATGTGGTTAATCTGTCCCACTGCTGACCAAGCCGCCGCACCACGACCACGTCGGGGTTGAGCTCACCTGAATTGACGGGGATGGCGCCGGTGCCACCGATAGGCTGCAGTTTCTGACTAAGTGCCTGCATTCTCACGCGCAGGTCCGCCAATCGAACGTTCGAGTCTTTCTGCTCCCTGAGCAGATTGATCGTGCGCTGGCTGGTAACGCGTTCCGCTTGCCGCAGGAAGTCCTCGCGCTGACGCTGGAGCCGCATCAGTTCGACGCTCGTCTGCAGACGCCGGGTCGAGGATAGCAGCAGGGCGCGTCGGCTCTCGCTAACACGAGGGCTTGCCAGCAGTCCGGATCCGAACGCCTTCATGACCCGCTCGAGTTCCTCCTCGTCGGCCTGCACGCCCTTCTCTTCACCTTCCTGTTGCTTTTTGAGCGTAGCGAATTGCGCGTCCGTTTGCTTGACCGCATCCTCCAGAAAGCGTTTTTCGGTGCGGTAGTCGCTTTGCGAGGTCTTGAGAGAGTCCCTCTCAGCCTGAACGACGGAACCGATCACGCCCGCGGGTAGCGAAATGTCGCTGGGAGGCGTAGCGTCAAACGTGTCGCGGCCATCAAGCTCCGCGCTGGTTCGGACGATATGGAAATACTCCTTGGTGTATTCCGTGGCGAGAGACTGGTAATCTCGTACAAGATCCGCGGGATCGGTGGCGCCGGGTTGCATGCCGCGCGATCGCAATAGGCTGAAACCGCCGGCAACTGCCACGGCCTGGCGCACGGTCATCGAAGCCCGATAAGCCTGCTGCCCAGGCGTGAGCACATCGCCGGAAACATAAACCGGCCGGTATTCCGTGACGCTTGCCATGACGTCGCCGGGCTTGACCACGAATGCCTGATCGCGTCCGTCGGTCAGGCGTTGGCGCAGGATCCTTGCTTGCAGCAGTGTCTCGACGCGGCTCTGCATCTGCGCTGGAGTCAGGCCTGCAACTTCTACCGTTCCCCCTCCGGGAAGGGGAATGGTTCCGTCAATCTGGATCTGCGTGCGGTTGCGTAGATCGGCGAGCCCGCCGATCGAAATTTCGATGGTGTCGCCCGGTGCGAGCTTGTATGGAGCCGCGAGGGATAGCCCACCTGTCGCGAGAAACAGAATCGCCGCCCAGGAACCCATCGGGAGGACGGCAGAGGCCTCGCCTTGCTTCTTGCTCTTCATCGGCAAACTCCCAACGCAATCGAGACCTCCCGATCCGCGATCGGCGATGCTGATCGCGGTGCTTCTCAGACGGCCATCTTCAAATCTGGAATGGGGGCGGCTGGAAGAAAGACCTCGTAGTTTCCGAAGAAATGTCTCTGCTCTTCGACGCGATCGAACAGGCCCTGCCTCAACGCTGCGAGGATTTCGCTGATCCCCCGCTGAACGCTGATTTGAGGGGTGAAGTTCAACACCCGGTGGATCTTGTCGAAATTTACCCTGTAATTGCGGGGATCGGTGCCGCGCTCCTGATAAGTCACCTTCGATCGCGGAATGTGCTTCAGGATCTCCTCAACGACCATCAACTTGGTGAAGTTGTTCTCATCGCATCCCACGTTGAAGACTTCGAAAGCGACCTTGTTGGTGGACGCGCGAAGCACTTCCTCGATAGCGCGGGCAAAATCACGAACATGGCAATAAGGACGCCAGGTCTTAGGATCAAAAACGAGCAGTTCATTTCCCAAGTGGAGCTCGCGCACAAACTCGTTCACCGTGAGATCGAAGCGCATTCTCGAGGAAAGGCCAAAAGCCGTCGCAAAGCGAAGAACCGTTGGATGGAATCCGACCTGTCCTTTGAGAGCGAGGATCTTCTGCTCCATCTCCACCTTGTGTTTGGCGTAAAGGGAAAGTGGGGACAGCGGGTAGTTCTCATCGACGGCCTTGTCTTCTTCCACAAGCCCATAGTTGGAGCAGGTGGACACAAAGATCAGCCGCTCGATGGGGTGATGTCGGGCGGCGTCGATGAAGGATCCGACGCCATTCCGATTGATGGCGTGGCTTTCGTCGGGATACTTGCTCGTGATCGGATCGCCGACGAGGCCTGCCAGAATAACAACGTCGTCCACGCCCTTCAAAGCTTGATTGACGAAACGCGGATCACGAATGTCGCCGTGTATAAACTCGTAATGCGGATCGCTCAGATAAGGCCAGGCACAGCTCTCGTTTTTGTAGATGAGCTGATCCAGGCAACGAACGCGCCAACCCGCCCTCAAGAGATGGCCCGTGATCACCGAGCCGACGTAACCAGCACCACCTACCAGCAGCACAGTTCGCTCTTTCGTTGCCATTTGAGCACCCATTTACTTTTGAAAAATCTTCGCGGCGATTGAATCGCCCCCTAGCTCTATGCCGCTTTGGCTGCTTGGTCGCCGCCTTCGCATGCGACTGAGCAGCGGCTCCCCTACGACGATCCAGCCGGCATGAGCGACCCAGTAGAGATCCGATGCGACGGTTCGGTTCGAGAAATATGCCAGGTCGATTTTCGCCTTAGCAGGAAACAAAACCTCCCGATAGAAATCCGCCACATTGCCGTCCTGAGGGAACAGTGTGTTTTCATGTCGGAACAGAACTTGGCATGGTCCGATGAGGCCTGGCTTGTATTCGAGCAGCTTTTCGAATCCATTTCGGAAACAGTCGGCAAATACGAGCGTTTCGGGTCTTGGGCCGACGAATGACATGTCGCCGCGCAGGATGTTCCAGAGCTGCGGCAGCTCATCCAGCTTGAAGCCAGCAAGGATGCGGCCGATCCTGGTCATGCGACCATCATTCACCATCGTGAGTGGACTTCCGCGATCGTCGCAATCGGCTCCGAATTTCCTGAACTTGTACATGCGGAACGCCGATCCGTTCAGTCCCAGACGAAGTTGCGAGTATAGTATTGGCCGGCCACCTTCGATCCAGATTGCGAGCGCGATGATTAGCAGCACGGGCAGCAAGAAGATCATTGCCGACCCGGCACAGAGTACATCGACCAGGCGCCGCAGCCGCACGGCCGGAGCTGTTGCCCGCGCGCATCCCGGATTCACCATCTCGCTCATGCTTGTACGACCTCCGCCGGATAACTTGCCCGAAGTCCCTCCGCGAGGCTGTCCGCTACCTGATCGACATCGGCTGGGGTCATTGCGGGATGCAGCGGCAAGGTGAGCTCGCGTCCGCAGAAATCCTCTGTGTTAGGCAGGCTGATCCCCGAGTACAGAGTCTGGTAGAACGTCAATCGATGCACCGGGGGATAGTGAATGGTCGTCTGAACGCCGCGCTTGCTGAGATGCTCGATCAGGGGCTGCCGAGCGCTTGCCGTGGGGAGGACCACTGGCAGCAGATGATGGGCCGAGACCCACGACGCACTGAAGGGCACCAACACCGACGGGCAGCGTTCGGCGAGGCGCCGGCGATAGCGCAGCGACAGCTGCCGCCTGGTATCGTTCCAGCCCGGCAATTTTCGCAGCTGCACGACGCCGATCGCGGCGCGCAACTCGTCCATGCGGTAATTGAATCCGAGAAGCGTCACGTCGTATTCGGGGCTGCGGCTGACGAGACGCTGGCGCGTGTTGCTGGTCATGCCATGCGACCTGGCGCGCTTGATCATATCGCTAAGAATCCGATGGCGTGTTATGATTGCACCGCCTTCGGCAGTCGTCATGTTCTTGTTGCCGTAGAAGGAAAACGCGGCTGCGTCGCCAAACGTGCCGACCCCTTTGATGCCGGGCGCATGCGCGGCGTCCTCGATCAGGAGCAGCCCCTTGCTGCGAGCGAAAGCCTGCCACTCCTCGCGTTCCGCGAGATAGCCCCCAAAATGCATGACGATTACGGCTTTCGTTCGCGAAGTGCACTTTCGCTTCGCGTCGGCCGCGGACATCAAGGGAACTGCCCCGGACTCGATATCGACGAACACTGGTCGGGCTCCGACGTAGAGCACGGCGTTTGCGGTGGCAACGAACGTGAGAGACGGAACGAGGACCTCATCGCCGGGACCGATCCCGAGCCCAAGTAGGATGAGGTGGAGTGCGGCCGTGCACGAGCCCACGGCAATCGATTCATCGGCACCATGCATGCGTGCGAACGTTTGCTCGAACTCCCGCACTCGGTCTCCCATTGTGATCCAGCCGCTGTCGATCACGGCAGCAAGAGCTTCCTTTTCTTCAACCCCCAGGACCGGTTCTGATACCAGCAGCATGTGTTCCTCTTCCGGTTCATATGCGAAGGACGACGTTGCGTCAGGCGGCGGCAATTGCGAATGCGGACGACTGCTCGTCCCACGCAATGTCCTGGGCTTTGAGGAAGTCCTCGACCCGCCCAATGTCGAGCCACAAGCTGGTGTGCTTGAAGACGTTGACGCGGACGTCCTCCTCGAGCATTTGGAACATCAGGTCGTCGAATCCGAACGGGACACCCGACGGGATACGCTCGAAGACGGTGGGATTCATGCAATAGATTCCCATGCTAACGAGGTTCGTTAACTCCGGCTTCTCGCGAAAGCCGGTCACTCGTCCATTCGCTTCATCGATCACGCCGAAGTCCATCTTCGTGCTGCGGACGGAAGTGGCGATGGTAACGCTGGCATCGCTGTTTCGGTGATTGTGGATGAGCTGGTTCAGGTTGAGGTCCGTCAAAACGTCGCCGTTGAGGACCAGGAACGGTTCGTTGAGCTGCTCTCGCAGCAACGACAATGGACCGATCGTGCCGAGGGGCTCGAGCTCCTGGGTGTAGGTAATCCGCATATTCCACTGGCTGCCGTCACCGCAGACGCTGCGAATGAGGTGGCCCAGATATCCGGTGGTGACGAAAACATCCCTGATCCCATTTCGCCTCAGCCATTTGAGAACGAGTTCAAGTACCGGACGCGCGCCGATTGGCATGAGGGGTTTCGGCAGAATGGACGTATGCGGACGAAGTCGAGTTCCTTTGCCGCCGCACTGAACCACAGCTTTCATCTGAACCTCCCTGTTACTCAGTTACTCAAAAAATAATTCGCTAAGAAATCGAGTTGCGCGTCGTCGGCAAAAGCTAGGAGCGAAACGCGCCTGCGTCTTCGTGCGTTTGCATGAGAACCGTGCAATCTGCCTGGTCGCGGGAGAAATATCAGCCGATTGTGCACGGGGTCGCGCAACTCGGGCGTACCCCTTTTGGAAGACGCTGCGCAGACTGGTTGGATTACGGGAGTCGTGCAGGGCAAGCCGTTCGCGACAGCGGAAAGGGCTGCTCCAGGATTCCGATTGAAGCCCGGGCGCAAGCCTCTATCGGTCCATTGGAGAGCCCGGCTCTGTGTTTGCCGGGCCCAACATATCAGGCATCGGCGGTCGAGCTCATCTTGCGAACGATGTAATGTGCCATGCCCTGAATGGAATCAAGATTCTCCGGCAGGATTTCGCTGTCGTCGACGGCGATCCCGAAGTTCGCCTCGATAAACCCGACGACCTCGAGCACTCCGGTCGAATCAATGATTCCCTGGTCGAGCAGGGAATCATCATCGTTCAGCTTTGCGGTATCGCTAATATAGAAGTTCGATGCCAGGAAAGAGCGGATTTGCTCCTTGCATCGGTCCAGTGCCAAGATGAGCGTCATTCATTCGTGCTCCCTGTTAAACGCGGTGAGTCGATCGGTCTGGCCCACGTATTATCCGGTAATGAGCTCTCTCTTGTTGATCTTGCCCGTCTCCGTTCGCGCCAGCTCCGGCACGATAACGATATGCTTGGGGACCATCCAACTCTCGAGGCGCTTTTGACACTCGCGTTGGATCTTCTGCTCATCAATGGACTGTCCCTGATCGAGCACCACGAATGCCTTTACCGCGTGGCCGAGCAGTTCGTCGGGAACGCCAATGACCGCCGCTTCGAGTACGCCCGGAATGTCCAGCAACGCGCTCTCCACCTCCTTGGGCGCGACCTTCTCGCCGCGTGACTTGATGACCTCGTCGCTCCGGCTGATGAAGTAGAGATATCCTTCCGCGTCCATCTGACAATAGTCGCCGGTGTACAGCACCTGCTCACCGGGAACCGGTCCAGGCTTGAGCTTTTTCGCAGTAGCTTCCGGTTTGCGCCAGTAGCCCTTCATGACCGTCGCGCCGCGAATAACGAGCTGTCCAGCAACACCGGGGCCGACGCGTCGACCGCGCTCGTCGACGATCCACATTTCGGTGTTCGGGATAGCGATCCCTACGCTCGACGGTTTCCGATCGAGATCCTCCGGCGGGAGATAGCTGCAGCGCTTGCACTCGGTAAGGCCGTACATGGAGTAAATGCGTGCGCCGGCGAACGCGTTTCTCAGCTGGAGAAGGTGCTGGACCGGTAGTGCGGCGCCGGTGCTGGTCACATAGCGGATGCTGGAAAGATCGTAACTCTTCAGCGAATCGAGCTGCAGCAAAGTCGAGAACATCGTGGGCACGCCAGGAAAGCCCGTTACCCTCTCGTTCGCGATACGCTGAAGCACCGCAGCTGGAAAGGCAAACGAGCGCTCGAGAACAAGGCGCGCTCCGGCGCGCACTGACATGATCATCTGATACAGGCCGTAGTCGAACGCGAGCGGCAAAGCGTTGAGGATGACGTCGTCATCGCGGACAGCAAGATATGACGCAACCGACGTACACGCCGTCATCATGTTCCTGTGCGTCAGCATCACCCCTTTGGGCTCGCCGGTCGAGCCCGAGGTGTAGACGATGGCGGCCAGATCGATATCAATGCAGCCGCGCGCAGGCGCTGCCGTGTGTTCGGTCGCAGCGGCTGTGCTCCATGGCACGGCATGTGGCAGTGCCTTCAGGTCGGCATCGTCAATGGCGCCGGCGATGATCACGCGGCGCAGGGACAGGCATGATCGTGCCGGTTCGCGGAACGTGGCGTAGAGGCGCGCTTGCGTGATAAGCGCAGCCGGCTGACAGTCATTAAGGAGATAGCTGAGCTTCTCTGGTTTCGTGAGAGGATTGATGAGGCACACGACCCCATTTGCCTTAAGCGCGGCCCAGAAGCTGACGACGGCCTCGACGGTGTTGTCGGCAAAGATCATCACACGGTCGCCGCGCTCGACACCGGCTTCGACCAGGTGGTGTGCAACCGCGTTCGACCACGCCTCGAGCTGGTCGTAGGTGACGCGGTGACCCTCGCATACCACTGCGACCTTCGTGCCTTTGCAGCGCGCCGAGCGGATCAGATAATCGTGCAGGAGGGGCACAGAACCGTGCATCAGGCGTAAGCTCCCGATACATGCTGGTGATCGACGTCCACTCGGAGCTCGAGGCGGGGTCCTTCCTCTGGGCGTGTTGCTACGAACTGCTGGAACAGGAGCTGGGTGGATAACACGCCGACGAGCGCCATGTTGTCGAAATTGGACAAGTCGCCGTCGCCGCCTTGCGCATGCGCCTGGCACTTCGTGCGCAGCCGTTCGACCGCCGCCGGATCGAAGATGTTGGCAGCGCGAATGCTCGCATTCGAGAGCGCTTCGTCGACATAAGCAGGTCCACCCCCGCCGACGAAGCAAAGCGCATTGGGAGCCCGGTACGGCTGCTTCTGGCGCGCGATGATCTCGGGGGGGACTTGCGACCGCGCCACACGTTTAAGGACGTGCTTCTCGTCCAGGATGCGAAGTTTGGCGGCGTCGGGAAGCGAGTTCGCAAGCTCGACGACATCGTTGTCAAGGAATGGAAAGCGTCCCTCGACCGAGTGTGCCGTCAGCATCCTGTCTCCCTGGGACGAGAGCAAATATCCGGCAAGAAGCGTTTTTGTCTCGAGGTACTGATCCTGCGCGAGCGGCGTCCAGCGGGAAAAAGCCGGCGGCAAACGGTCTAGCAATTCGGTTACCGGGTCCGCGCGCGAAGACGCAACACGCATGTCTTCGGAGAACAGGCGTTTGATCGCGCTTGTACTGCGCCAACGCGGGTGATGAGCAAAACCTGGCACATCCGTCGCGGAAATGCCGTGTCCGAAGAACTTGAGCGCGACGGCCTGCATATGGACTGGGGATCGCGAGATGTAGGGGTAGAGCCGCTTCAGGAGGGCGGCTCGCCGCGTCGAGGCCGGCTGGCGGCCCCAAAAGCGGCGAATTTTGCCCTCGCGGAACAGATCGTAGCCGGCGAACATTTCATCGGCCCCTTCGCCGGTCAGGACAACCTTGATGCCGCACTTGCGCACGAGCTTTGAAAGCAGGAACAGCGGTACGGGAGCGGTCCTCAGGATGGGACGCTCGGTGTGATAGATGACCCTGGGAAATGCTTCGGCGATGTCCTGGCGCGAGACCATGAGCTCGTGGTGCTCGCTCGCGATCGCCCGCGCCATCAGGCGCTGATAGGATGTCTCGTCATACTCGGTGTCGGCGAAGCGTACGGAAAACGTCTGGAAGCGCCCGCCTGCGAGTTGGCTCCCAAGTGCCGCAACGAGCGAACTGTCGAGCCCGCCCGAGAGATAGCTTCCCACCGGCACGTCGGACCGCACCATTCGAAGCGCAGTAGCCGATTCCAGGGCACTACGCACAGCATCGATCACATCGTCGCTGCAAGCGACCGAGGAAATAAACGGCTCATCCGATCGGATGGGATAGCGCGGGGTCCAGAAGGCGCGGTCTCGAACCTCGCCGCGCTCATAAGTGCGGACGTGTCCCGGTTCAAGCTCCGTGATCCCGTGAAACACGCTTTGTGGCGGTGCGACACTCCAGAAGGTAAAGGTCTGGGCGATGCCTGCCGGATCGAACGCCCGAGGAATTGCCGAATCTGCTGCAAAAATGGCCTTGATCTCACTGGCGAAGTAAAGCCGACCTCGATGATTGCAGATAAAAAGCGGGCAGATTCCGGTCCGGTCACGGGACAGGACGAGGCGGTGAGCGCGGGCGTCCCATATCGCAAGGGCCCATTGCCCGTTCATCCTTTCGAACGCCGCCTCGCCCCAGGTGCGATAGGCCTGAATGACAACCTCCGTGTCACTGCGGGTGCGAAAGCGATGGCCGAGCGAGATCAGCTCTTCGCGCAATTCGACATAGTTGAAGATCTCGCCATTGAACACAATCCAGGCGGACCCGCTGAGATCGGTAAGAGGTTGTTGTCCGCTCGCTATGTCGATGATCGAGAGCCGCGTGTGCGCGAGACCAGCGCGTTGGTCCCGGTAGAGGCCCCGCTCGTCGGGACCACGATGCGCGAGCGCCCCGATCATCCGTAAAAGTGCGTTCCGCGAAGGACTCGGAGCGTTTGCGCTCAGCGTCACGATGCCAGCGATGCCGCACATGCTGCTTAGTCCTCAATCGCGGCATCGACAAGCAAAGGCCGCGTGTGAAGGTAGCGCGTCGCTCGACGCTTGGAAGTGATGTCCTTGAATACCTTTTGCACCTGCGTTGCGGCTAAACCGACGGCCTCGGCCACGTTGTCGGCGGAGATGCCGTGGCCGATCGCGTACATGCAAGCGTCGACCAGTCGATAGGGGGCAGCGAAATAGAACTCTTCCTGGTCCTGAGGCATTGAGAACGTGTCGGACGTCGGGGGACGCTGTCTGATTTCCTCGTCGATGCCGAGGTATTCGGCTAGTTGGTAGACCTGGGTCTTGTAAAGATGCGCAATCGGCATGACATCGGCGTCACCATCACCCTGCTTCACGAAGAAGCCCTGATCATGCTCGAGCCGGTTTGGCGTACCTATCACGGCGTACTTTAGACGATCGGCGTGATAGTACTCAGTCATCTTGCGAACACGTTGCTTGTAGTTGGTTGCAGCGACTATCTGGAGGTAGACCTCCGGCGGAAGACGTACGGTAGAGGTTTTGCCGTTCGGGTCCTGTACGGTTAAACGGGTGATATTGATGCCTTCGCGCTCCAGAACCGAGCCAAGTATTAGCTTGCATTTCCAGTCGGGTCCGTACCCGGGTACGACGGTTTGGATCGCCTCTCGCTGCCGGCGGTATGCGCCCAATGCTTCCAGAGCCGGCGTGATCTCTTCGACTATCGTTGTGAGGCGCAGCTGAGCGGCGACCGCCTGGCCGAGCCTCAGTGAATCGGCGGACGAATCCCGCTCGGGCATGAGCAGGCCGAGAACCTTCGTGCTACCAAATGCGCGCGCACATAGTGCTGCCACCACGGAGCTGTCGATGCCGCCGGAAAGTCCGACAATGGCCCCACGTCGGCCGAGCACGCCAAGAACCCGGTCGCGCAAGAAGGCGACAATGCGCGCGACTTCCACTGGTGCGTTCAGGATCAGCGCGTCGTGACTGAACGCTCGTTCGATCCGGCCTTGAGCCGCTTGCTCGGTCACGTGAACAATCCACTTGTCTCTCGGGAAAATTCGCCTGGTGAATAGGTTTGCGACAGCGCTTTCTGAACGAGGTGCAGGTTCACAGCCAGATAAGGTTGCATGACGAGGTCAGTGTGGGTGCCTGCGCTTGGGACAACGTCGACCTTGGCAAACGCGCGGTCCCACCCGAGAGTTTGCGGCATCTTCTTCCGCTTGCATCGAAACAAAACAGCAGAAATCGGCAGCATTGATTTCGGCTCCGCCAACCAGCGGAAGTAGGCCCTCGCGCGCAAGACTTCCTGCAATTCCTGCTTGAGCCGGAAAGACGTAAGGTCGAACTGCCGCTTCGTGCGGTGATCGATCATGCGGGCAAGGGCAGCCTCCCGGCCTATCGCGGCGGTCAGTTTGGCGAGGGCCCGGCAGATGATCCGAGACGCGGTGACCCGGTTGTTACGGATTCGGCGGATCGTACGGCCCAAGGTCTCCCACGCAGAACTCCGCTCGCCCATGAGGCTGGTGTCGAGAATTCCGAAGAACTTCACCGACCGTCCCGAGGCAAACAGTCGCGTCGCGACCTCGAAGGCGACCGCCCCACCTAGCGAATGACCGAGAAGCCTTATGTGGCCCTGCGGCTGGACGCGATTGATCTGCTCCAGCGCAGCAACGGCCATATCGCAAACCCTGTCTTGACCCAGCAACATCAAGTCGAGATCCGGGTAGCGGATGGGAACGACATGTGCAATTTCGCGCAACGAGGCGGTTAGAGATGCAAGGCTGGCTCCGTAACCAAGGGAGCCGGGCAGCAGGAAAAGCACAGGTAGCGCCGTCTCGGTTATCCGAGGAGGCGGAAACACCGGGTCAGAACCCATATCGCGCAATGGCTGTAGTTTCATTTAAGTGCAGCCGGTTAACCGTCAAAGATCCAGTATGAAGACGTGGAAAATCCGCTCATCATTCATTTGCATGAAGCATATGGTCGCGCTGAGAGAAATTGGTTGCCTTGCTTTGGATCTGGTCAAAGCGAGTGCATCCATGTCCGTCTCCTCAACCCGTCGCGAAGCATGGAGCCTGCTCGCTCAGCGTTCTGGCTCAGTTTGGTCCGTCGGCGCCCGCGACTTCCACTCGCCGTCTGGACCGTTCAAGAGAAACAGCGCCACGGCAATTCCCAAGGCGTAGCCGGTAGCTCCTCCGGCAGCCATCATGTAAATCACCTGCAACGGGTCGTGGCCGAGGTGAGCACCGATGAGTAGTGGAGCAAATACAAGTAGGGCCCGCACCAGGTCGACCAGCAGCCGCAGCTCCTGACGACGAAAAAGAGTCGGAACTTCTTGGATGGGGGTCGACAAGGCCTGCGCGGCGCACATGAGCGCCAGCGCAGCCATGATCTGGCCCGCAGGCATCCAAGATGGCCCCAGTAGCGGACCGACAACGTGGGGGGAGATCAATCCAAGGCCAAGTACCGGCAAGGCGATCAGGCCGGCCGCAACGACCAACAGGCCGCATGCGGTGCCGAGCAGATGCCGACGATCAAAGCCTTTGCTGGCCTCGGCGACGAAGACGTTGCTGAGCGGTAAGGCGACGAGGGTGACCGGACCGGCCACGAGACGGACGGCGACGCCGAAATGCCCCGCAAATGCAGTGCCAAATAGCGATCCGATAAAGATTGCGGGGAGATTGATGATCGCAAATCCCGCGAAGGCCGAGGGCAGCTCAAACAGAGGAAACTTGTACTCTCGCCGCGCCGTCGCTGCGACGGATCCCCATGAGGCTTGCGCAATACGGCGGATGTCCTCCCACCTCAGGAGCCGGGCGCTGAGAAACGCGACCAGTACAGCCTGACTCAGGATATGAGCACCGACCATCGCATCGCCTCCGAAATGAGCGAGGCCGAAGCCCACCTGGAGCAGTGCCATGGTCGCAGGCAGAATTAGGCGGCCCATGCCGAAGTCACCAATATGATTGAATCGCAAGCACCAGCAGTTCATTGTGTCGGCAACGCCGACCGCGGCCATCCCGATCGGTACGAGGTAGGCAAGATGTTGCAACCGCTTTGGCAGCAGGTCGGACAAAAGGTATCCCGCGGTAAGCACAACGCAGGTCGTAACACAGATCGCGAGGAGCGTGAGCTTAACCGCGACCAGCGCATGGGGCCTGTCCTCAACGACGTACAGAGACGTGCTGAAGCGGAGCCCGGCTATCGCGCCGAGGATGTTTACGATTGAGAGATAAATCGTGAAAATTCCAAAATCTTCCGGCGAATAGAGGCGGGTGAGGATAGGAATGGCCGCGACAAGCGCGAGCTGGCCGGTCAGTGCGAGGGCAGAGACGCCGGCCGCCGCACGAACAAGGGCTCCTGTCCCTAGCACGCCGGTAGCCGTTTTTGCGGCCATGAGATGCTTCCTCGGTCCAGAATTCATTCAGAATGAGGCAAGATCGAACGCCTTCGCGATGTACTTTGTCTGATCGTAGGATGGAACGCGGCGCACTCCATCATTCATTCACATGACGCTGGTTGAGCGATCGCGGGAGCCGGAAGACAGCTCGCGTGAACAGCTTGTGCTTGCGAAATGTCAGCATACGCGAAGCCCGCCGTAATTGACGCCGGCGGGAAACCCGTGATGTTGAGCTTGGCTCGCGCGCGAGAGAGATGGATCCTCAGGCAGGCCGGGCAGACGGAATAGGCCCATCTACCGGCAACTGGAACGCGGGCTGTGCAAGTCGCAGACCCGTCCGCGCGAGCAGATCCGACAAGGAGGATGGTCTGACGGCGATCAGGTTGTCATCATCCGGTCCTGGTATGTCAGCAGACGCCGGCTCGAGTCGTCCCGCCCTGAGATGGAAGAGCTCAAACCCGTGACTGATCAGCCGATCATATAGCTCCGCACGCGAGGTGCCGGCCCGCCGCAGGTTGAGCTCAGAATCCTCTATGTAGAGACACCGGCAATTGGAAATGGCTTGCGCCGCGCCTTTGAGAAGATCGACTTCAAAACCTTCAACGTCGACCTTCAGCAAATCGGGGCGCCGGCTCCCGACGATCGAATCAAGGGTTCGAACTGGAACTCGGAGCGCGGCACAGCCGGGCGGGGGAGTAGCGCATGCGAAGTTCATGTCGTCACTGCGAAAGTCGGTGAAGACAAGCTCGCCATCCGTGCTGCCGATCGCAGTGTTATGGACCTCGATCGTCAATCCGTTGAGGCGAACGTTGCCCAGCAGGTATCTGCAGATGCGGGGATGTGCTTCGATGGCTATGACTCGTCCAGATCGGGTAACTCGCACCGCTGCGGCGAGGCTCAGCTGTCCTACATTCGCACCGACATCGACGAAGGTTTCCCCAGGTTGAAGGTAGGCTCCGACGAAGTCGGCGTCTTCGGCGCGAAAATCCCGCTTTCGCCAGAGTCCCGCGGACACGGAGCTCGGGTAAAAGCGCATTCTGTATCCGGCAGGGAACCCAAAGGTGATGAGCTGGCACAACCCTGTCACCCACAGTGCGCGAGATAACAGAAACCGCGCCTTGTCAGGCTCCTCCCGGATTCGGGTAAGCAGATGATGCAATCTGTGCAAATGGCTCTTCACGGGTGCTCGCTTTTCACGGGTGCTCGCTTTCCGGCGGATCGTAGGCTGGCGGGCGCGGGGAGCCATCCTTCATTTGCATGATGATCATCGATCGCCGCGATTGTTCAGCTTGGCGACTTCGATTGTAGGCTGTAGCCAGAGCTGACCGCTTCGAAACGTCGCGGCTCGTGATGATCATCGTCATGCGAATGAACGATGACCAAGGACCCTCGGCTGCATAGCGTTCGCCCAGCGCAGTTCGGTTGCTGTTGAGAAGGGATCACCGGGCCTGCAAAAGGCGGAGGCGGTGCCACGCGATGCGATTAGGCGTTCCGCACGGCCGAAAGGGCATCATGGGATTCTCAGAGCCGCCGCTTTGACGAATTGAGCCTGAGGAAATGCGATGAGCTTGTTACAGCTTGACGGATCCAGCAGCATTCGAAGGTCAGACGTCCATCCCTCGATCTCGGTAGCCATACCGACTTTTCGCCGACCGGACACGGTGCGACGCACGATCGAAAGCGTGCTGCAGCAGGAGTACTCCGATTGGGAAATGGTGATCAGCGACGACGAAGGCCCGGAAGGCGTGAGTTGGAATATCCTGTCCGAATATGCGCGGAGCGATCCGCGTATCCGAGTAGTCGAGAACAACCGAGGTCAAGGCCAGGTCGAGAATACGAACAACGCGATGCTGACATGTCGCGGCCAGTGGATCAAAGTGCTGCATGATGATGACTGGCTCGCGCCTGGATCGCTCGCGACTTTTGCAGAATTGGCACGGAGGTATCCCACCGCTGCGTTCATGACGTCCACGTCTCATCTGGTCCAGAACGGTCGAATAAAATATCGGCGGGGAGGGCAGGTCACGCTGTATTCGAGCCAACGATGCTTGGCTGATCTCTATTTGGTCGGCAAGACCAGAGCGCTTGGAATTGTTCCGTCGACCCTTCTGATCAACAGCAACGTCATACAGGCCGGCTGTCTGATGCGAAATTACAAGTCCATCGCGTGGGGAGTGGACCAGTTGTTCTTCGTCGACCTCGCCTGTCACGGGGACGTGGTGGCGATAAGCGAGGGTCTGATCTATTACGACATGACCGACCACGCGAGCATTACCGCAGACGGATCATTTCCTCAGATCGACCGGGAAACGCTTGATCTAAAACATCTGACCTGGAGTCTTATCGAGGATAAGCAGGGACTTCCAGAGCCCGAAGCGGTGGTACGTGCATTGCGGGTTGCAAGACTGCCCGGAAGGTTTCGCTGTCAACCCTGGGGGACGACGATCAGGGACGCGCTCCAAATCCTGCGTCCCTCGGTTATCAAGGCGGCAAGCAAGGCGATACGGGCGCGAACGCGGACACCGGCAACCAGCTCGCTAGTTTGATTGGGCCGGACCTGACGGGCGCCGCCGCTGGCCTCTATCGGGACAAGGAGCTGGTCTGATCAGCGTAATCGAGACGTGTTACAAAGTCGAAGACGGGACCGCCCGGTACGCCCCAATTGCTTGACCATATGACTTGCGATCCATCCGGCGACGGCGAAGCGTGGGTCTCGCTCCAGTAGTTGTGCGGGACGTTACGTGTGTGCGCAATGCGCCGGAATTCGCCACTGCCGTCGACTCGTAGCGCGATGACTTCCCGAGCGAAGGGTGCAAATGTTGGTAGCTGGGCGATCTCGGATGGATCGCCGCCATAGCTTAGTATAACCCAGCCCGGCCGGTGGATTGCGCGCGTGGACGCATGTGAGGCCTCTCCACGCGGGGCAAGGGCGGTAACCATACCGTCATCCAGCCGGCGCTTGATCACCTGGTATATGTCGGGATCAGATTTGCTGATCCCGACATATATCTCGCGCCCATCAGTGTCCACGGTCATGTCGCCATGGCTCGGCCGATGATGTTCGGTCCAGCTCTGCACCAGGTCTCCTGCGACCGTGAAGATGAATGCCTCATCCTTTCCGTCGACCCATCGGCTGCATCTGATGTAGCTGCCCAAGGAAGATATCTCGCAAACGCCGTCTCGTCCGGGCAGTTTTCCCACCTCGATGTCCGGAAACTTCTGTCGGGTCACGAGATCATACGCGAATGCGACGATCATGCCATCTGCACGTGTGCCCCGCACGGCGACGCGCCGGCCGTCCCGAGAAGGATTCCCCTTCCCTGGTCCGAACTGAAGGCCCCGATAGCCCTCGGCCATCAACATGATCTCTTCGGCATTGGTTCGCGGCGTCCAGAGCGAGATCTTGCGCCCGATCACGCATATCATGCGCTCAGGGTCCAGCGGGTGCCATTCGCACTCGTCTTCGCGTTGCCGGCGGAACAATGGGGCGTATGTCCGCCCGTCAAGAAAGCAGAATCCGTTACAGCCGTTGGCGATCAGGAGTAGAGTTTGGTCGGCGTTCCACGCCTGTGCACTCGAATATCGGTGGGTGCAATAGGCCCGTTGACAGGCCAAGCCGGCGCCCAGGGGCCCTGGGGTCGTTATCCGGACGATCGTGGCGCCGGTGTCCGGGTCGGTGACCGGAACGAGGTAGTCAGGCAAGTTCAGGCTGCTGGCTAAAGCAAGGTTCGCCTTTGTCAGCGTCTGTGCGACGGCGATGCCTGCCAACGCGAGAAGGACGACCGCAGCGCCAGCCAAGCCAACTCGAGTGTAGAGGGACGGAGGAGACATCCGTATCACGCTCCATAACACGCAAGGGATCCGGGCCACCACGCTGCTGCGGCGACGAGGGATATTGTTCGACAATGCTTTCAGCGCGCATCATGTGAATGCAGGAGACGCCTCGCGGTACGTCGGCGATCCACGAACAAATTCCGGTCCTCTCGATCGATAGATCATTCGGCGCGGTTCGTTGCGGGGCGAGTACGGGGACCGCCGGGTACTTCCGACAGGCTTGATGCGCATCAGAACCGGTCAGCTGGTTAATCCGACCGGATGAGGTTGGCTTCGTGAGGTCCGCGGTCACTTGGCGCGAGGCTGGGAAGATTTTCCCGATCGATTGACAACGCCAGCGCGTGTCCATTCGAGATCCGCACCAGTGATCCGTTGTTCATTCCCCAAATTGCGGCCTGCGTCCTATTCTGGACCCGTATCTTTCGCAGGATAGCTTTGACATGAACCTTCACTGTAGCCTCGGCAATATCGATCTTTCGCGCAATGCTCTTGTTGGAATTGCCCTCGATCAAATAGGAGAGAATCGCCCGCTCTCGCGGTGACAGGTGAGGCGCAATCTGCTGCTCAGCCGCAACGAGCAGATTTTCTCGTTCCTCGCTCGTTGGCTGCAGCTGAGGCCTGCAGTGGGGACCGCTGTCAAGCACGAATGACAGAAATGCCGGTGGAAACACGGTCTCGCCCATCATCACGAGCTCGATGGATTTGATGAAGGTGTCACATGAACTGACGTCGACGAAATAGCCACAGGCGCCGGCCTTGTAGGCCGAAATCAGCTCGTCCGGCCGGGAGTGGTCCGAAACAATCGCCAGGCGGGCGTCCGGATAGTGCTCCCTTACAAATCCGATGTGCTTCAGGGCCAGATCGAATTCGTCGGTGTTGTGGACGATCACAAACAGGAGCTGGTGTGCTTGGAATGTGTTCGGCAGTTCATCGGTGCTCGACGCGGATAGTGCGATATGGAAATCTGCCGCATCCAGTATTCGGGAAATTCCCTCTCTGAGTAAGATGTTTCGTCCGATCAAAACGACTTTGCCGGAATGCCGCCTCCTCATACTACCCTCCGCACCAACGCAACGACACAATGAAGAATGAACCACGCGTAGGAAGCAAAAAAACCAAAGTCTCGATACTTTCGATTGCCCGAAGACCGGCGTTTCGTTAATAACTGCTAAAGGTTAGATCGCTTTTTCCAGTTTTTCCTATATATCTTTCGTTATACACCAGCCGGCTAGGCGGCGGCCGAATGAAGCAGCGCTGCCGCTGTTTGAGGATGACCTAGAAGCGAGCGCAAAAGCTCATTCAACCTCTAAACGTTGGTTGTGAGATTGGACTGGTGGACTGTTCGCGAACGCCTTGGTGGATGTCGATGTGTCGCAATAGCCAAGTAGATGGGTTGCTCGCCAGCGACTTCAGGCTTTGACCCCGGATTCATACGGCACTTCAACCCCGCAAGGTCGTTGTATATTGCACCCTCGGACTGGAGCGGCATCTGCCTCGGATTCCGCTCCACCGAACGACACCTTCGAGGAGTGCTTTTGAGAGTTGTTGGAAGTGTTGGAGCGAAAAGGGCGGGACTTCAATCGCCGAAATTGGGAGCGGCAGGCCAGGGAGCGTCCGATGCGTCGTGCGACTGTAGTTATTGCGGACCGACAGCCGGTAGTTTTGCATGGTATGGCAAATTTACTCGGACCAGAATCCGATTTTGAGATCGTCGCGTCCTGCAGCGATGCTGCGAGCTGCATCACTGCAATTTTGAAGCTCGCACCCGACATTGCGATCATGGATGCATCAATACCGGAGCTCACCCCGCCGATGAACAACTTGCTCGGTCGTTCGGACAATCGATCGACGCGCTTGGTGTTCTTCGCAACCGGCGAAGATTGCGATCTTCTTTTGCCGGGCGGTGCCGCGGGGCACAGCATCCTTCTGAAGGAGATGACGGGACAAGCTTTGGTGCAATGCTTGCGAGAAATTATCGACGGCCGAAACGTGGTTCCGTCACCACCGACGGATCAGGCCGCGCCTCCCGAGCCGACTACGAATCCCGAAAATGCGCTTGCGGTGCTCACCGAGCGCGAGCGGCAGATCATGCGGCTGGTCTCTGGCGGTCTGTCCAACAAGGAAATTGGTCGCCGGCTCAACATAGCAGACGGCACCATCAAGGTGCACCTCCACCACATTTTTCAGAAGCTTGAAATAGGCAATCGCACGGAGCTTGCTGCCCTCGTCATCTCGCAGGATGACCGCGCTAATTCGGCGCAAGACAAAGTGACGCATGTGGGATCGGATCGGACAACTGAGGACCGCTAGAGACATCATCTCGCGCTGTTGCAAAGCAGTATGCGAGCATTTCGCCAAAGCGCGCCGAACAAATACCCAGGTTCGCAGATGCCTGCAAACCCGCGCGTCCGTGGCTCATTGGACCACAGAGAACTGAAGAACGAATAGCGAGCGGCCGCCAAGTTCGGGGCTGTCGCTCACTTCTACCTGCCAGCAAATATGGCGCAGGAGCGGATCTGTCACGTCGTGCTTGAGGATCTCGCCGCTCAGTTCAATTGCCGTGGTCCGTGCAGCGACAATGTCGGGCAGATCCAACCCGACATCATCGAGGACCGAATGGCCGTGGTGGATATGAAAAAAATACCGCGGCATTGATGTCTCCGGACAACTTGAGCATTCCGATGACTGCGGCGAGCGCTAGGCGCCACGATGGGGTGATCGCACCACACTAGGGCGCACAGCAAGCCGACTTTCTAGGAGAACCCGCCATCATTGATGGGTACCTCGACGTGGACCTTCATGATCGCGGAATTCAGAATGGATTGTGGTTCCTCGAGGGCTACGGTGCAGGTTGCACCGACGGAGCCCACTTCGGTGCAGTGTTGCGGCCCCGGCCCTGCGAATCCCCAGTCCCGCCGGGGCCGCGATCCTTTCGCAGGTCTCGCCTGGTCTCCGCCACGGACCGCCGCCGTGGTGCAATCCGATACTTCGATTCGGCGGGTGACGACAGGAAGCTGCGAATGACGACGCTTTCGGGGAGACGTCATCTCCGAAACGTCATATCCCGTAGTAGTCGCGGTACCACCGAACGAAATTGCGCACGCCCGTTTCGATCGGTGTGCACGGCAAAAAGCCGGTATCCCGCATTAGATCGTCGACGTCCGCAAACGTTTCCGGAACATCTCCTGGCTGCATCGGCAGCATCGTCTTGGCGGCCGTTCGTCCGAGCTCCTTCTCGAGCAAATCGACGACGTGCATTAGTGCTTCTGGACAGCTGTTGCCGACGTTATAGATCTTGGCCGGTGCATCCGTCGCATCAGCGCGCTCCTCGGGGGCGCGATCGATCAGCCGCGACACGATACGAGTAACGTCGTCGATATAGGTAAAGTCGCGCCGCATCCTGCCATGGTTGAAAAGCTTGATTGGCTTGCCCGTTACGATCGCATCCGTGAACAGGAACATTGCCATATCCGGCCGTCCCCACGGACCGTAGATCGTAAAAAAGCGCAAGCCGGTTACCGGAACCCGGTAAAGGTGGCTGTAAGAGTGGGCCATTAGCTCATTGGCTTTCTTGGTGGCGGCATAGAAGCTGATCGGGTGGTCGGTTATATGCCGCGTCGAGAATGGCAACTCGGTATTGGCGCCGTAGACGGACGACGATGACGCGTAGACCAAATGCCCGCATCCGTAATGCCTGCAGCCATCCAAGACGTTCAGAAATCCCTGGAGATTGGCGTCGACATAGGCCTGCGGCTGATCGATGGAATGCCGAACGCCGGCTTGCGCCGCAAGATGGATCACCCTGGAAAATCGATGCTTTGCGAACAAGTCAGCGGTCGCAGACCGGTCTGCGAGGTCGATCTGCTCGAAGTAGAAGCGCGGATCCCCGCGCAAAATGCCGAGACGAGCGCGCTTCAAGGCGGGATCATAGTAGGAGTTGATGTTGTCCAATCCAACGACTCGGCGCCCGTCATCGAGCAGCCGACGCGCAACATGAAAACCGATGAAGCCGGCCGCTCCCGTCACCAGAACGTCGTCGGCAACTGACTTTGTGCGCAATGACATTCGCTATCCAAATCAGACCGATTTTCAAGCTGCTGGCAAGACGCGATTGATCGCAGGAAGTAACCGCCGACCCGGCCACTTCGCTGTTACGCAAATGGGCGCATGCGACGATTGCGCGGAGCCGGCTGAAACTGAACACCCGAACGGATTACTCCGCGCATCCCTCGCGACTGCGGCAAACCTAGAGGGCGCAGCGTAGAAGGTGCAAACATCTCAGTCATCCTCCATTTGCATGAGGATGAAGCTGCGGAAACCTGCAGAGTGGCTCAGCGGCGGGGGCGGGCACAACGGTGGGCGCGCTGTCGAACGATCGACATCAGCGACTTGGGCGCAGCCGCATAGGAAGTAGCTCGCGATGAGAACGGTGTATGTCGATGCTCTGGGCGCGAACGCCTCGATCATTGGTTTCGGCTGTGCGTCGCTCGGAGGACGCGTTGGGGCTCGCAGGGGGATCGAGGCACTCGAGCGCGCATACCACGCCGGAATCACCTGGTACGACGTTGCGCCTTCGTACGGCGACGGGATGGCGGAATCGATTTGCGGCCAATTCGCATCCAAGAAACGCGGCAGCATCTATGTCTGCACAAAGGTGGGAATGCTTCCACCCGATACCTCGGCGGCCGTGCGCGTCTTGAAGCCGATAGCGCGCGCTTCTCTTGCGGTGTTTCCCGGAATTCAACCATATTTTCCCGACATGAGGCCAAAGCCATTCAAAGTGGCGTTGACAGCCGAGTTGATAAGAACAAGCATCGAAGACAGCCTGAGACGCCTTCGCACGGATTATGTCGATGTGCTCGCTCTCCACCGTCCCACTCGAGAAGAGGCGGTTCGTGAAGACATCCTTCGAGCGATCGAGCGCATCGTTCAGGACGGGAAGGCCCGTACGATTTCAATCGCAGGCAATATCGACCTCGACATTGATAGCCTCGATGAATCGCTGCCATATCGGCTGATGCAGATCGCAAATAATCCGATCGAGCCGAATCTTCAGAGATTAGGTAAGTCTGCGCGTAGCAGGACGTTTATTACCTACGGATCATTTGCGAGCCTCGATTCGGTTATTGCGAGCATAAATGCGAAGAACGGCATACTAAATGGCCTCCACGAGATGGGATACCGGGGAGCCCCCATCGAGGTCGCCGCCGCATTTGTCGTGGATTACGCAGTGGCAACAAATTCGGCGGGGATCACACTGTTTTCGATGTTTCGGAAAGATCATCTCGCGTTCAATACGCACCGGCTAACGCAACGTCCGCCGCCGCTTCATCAACTGAATCGCATCGCAGCTGAGCTCTCGAATGAACTGCGGAAAACCGATCGGATCGAGCAGCGTCCCGAACGCTCAACGCGTCGTTAGGTGCTGATCGGCGTCGGCTCTTGGGAAGTTACCCGCAATTGCTGTTGCGATTCGTGCGGGCGTGGGTAGATGCTGCGGAGGCAGGCCATGTGCGGAATTGTTGGCGTCGTCGGGCAGGGCCCTGCCTCTGCTCTTCTTCTGGATGCGCTACGGCGGCTTGAATATCGCGGATATGATTCCGCGGGTATTGCAACTCTCGAGGTCGGGTCCTTGACGCGGCGTCGCGCAGTCGGGAAGCTCGCTAACCCGCAGAGTCGGCTCGACTCGGAGCCGCTTTCCGGGCGCATTGGAATCGGTCATGACGTGGAACGGTTTCTTCAGGGTATCCGCTTCAGAAGAGGTGCTGTCCGGAGTTGGATGGCTGGTCTCACTGACTTCAACGCTGCGAACTGGGTGCCTCTTTCGAGCAGTCCTTATTCTCATCCGTTCGGCGTAGAATCTGACGGCCTACGGGCTCAGGCTCAGGCGCCGCGGCCCGTAGCGTAGGCGGCCTCGCCATGTTGTATTCGCGTTGGCGGGGCCGCTGCCAAGCGAGCGGTAGTCTCGGCTCAGCACACGCCACCAATTCGATAAGTTCGCGATGCGCCGTTACGAGCGCGAGAAACCGACTGAGATCATCCACATCGAGAAGCTCGGTCGTTTCGACGGAACCAGCCATCGCATTGTTGATGACCGCACCGGCCAGAGCAACGGCCGTGGCATCGGCTGGGGAATTCTTGCGCGTTGTATTGATGATCACTCCCGCGTCGCCTTCTCCCAGATTTTGCGGGACGGGAAAACGGAAAGCGCCGCGCGGGTTGACGCTCGAAACTATCGCTTCTTCCAAACCGGCCGGTGTCCCTCCCGAAAGCGCAACGCCGCGCCGGGCACAGCTGTGCCCATTCACGCGATGCATGTCGGTTCGGTTTACGACTCACGCCCGTAAGTTTTTTAGATTGTCAACGCCAGCGGTCGCGGGTTTACTGGATTGCCTGTGAATAACAGGCGCATCTCGAGGTCGGAGCTAACCGATCGGGCGCGATCACGAGGTTGGCGGCTATCGCCACAAACGTCATAGGTGGATGAACCTGCTCAGAACACAAAAGAAATGAAGAGTGGGAACGACCAACGGGAGGTTCGGGAATGGAAACGATACGTCGTATACGCGCGATGGCTTCGCTTTGCCGGCAGACCGCCGCATACCGTCCTGATGAAAGCCGGAGACTGCTCGCCGAGGCGGAGTACTGGGATCACCTCGCCGACGGAGTGTTGCTTACGCAAATGACCGAATGTAGCTCCGCGCCACACCCTGCGCTGCGGTCGCGACTAACGACAAATGCTGACAACAAGCCTTGAAATACAGTTGCTGATGCATGAAAGACCTCGACAACGACCGATCGGGGTACTCCATCTGGGAAGGCGCACGTTTTCGACTCACAGGATTAGGCTGGCGGGCGATACCCGGCGCGCTCCCCGTGCGCCGAGATCATCAGCGGCTCCAGTGTCCGCGCAGCCGCAAGCGCCATGGATGCTGGAGCCGTTGTTCCCAAGACCTTCTTCGACCTTGTCGTACTGTGGCGCAGAGTTGGAAATCGTAGAGAGGCGCCGGCAACGGAGCTGATGGTCGTGGCTGGATTTCCTGTGCGAATCCGGCTAGGCGGCCATTCGCAACAGATCGACGATGTCGGCTTCGCTTTTAAAAGGCCGCGGATTGGCCTGGACGAAGCGATGATTGATCGCAATCTTGCTGATCTGATCGAACTTGTCTTCGCCAATCCCGACGTCGGCAAGACGGCCAGGCAATCCAAGTCTATTGGTGAATTGTGCGAAGGCGGCGGCGGCTTCCATAGCCGGCTCGCCAAGGGCCGTCGCAAGGCGCTGTTGCGCATCCTCGGTGAACGGCTTGTTGTAGCGAAGCAGGCTCGGCATGATGACCGGTGTGCAATAGTAGTGCGGAACGCCGAAGGTCCCGCCAAGCACATGGCCAATGCCGTGACTGGCTCCCATCGGCACCCGCGCCTGGAGGCCGAAAGCGGCGAGCCACGCGCCGTATTGAGACAGTCGACGCGCCTCCAGATCATCGGGGTGCTGCAAGGTCCGGAGCATTCCCTCGCGCAGGGCGCGGATGCCTGCCAGGACGACCTCGTCGGCGAGCGGGGTGCCGGCGGGCGAGCACAATGCTTCGATGCCGTGATCCATCGAGCGCGTTCCCGATCCCATCCAGAGCTTGGAAGGCGTATGAACGGTGAGGGCAGGATCGAGAATGATCGCCACCGGCATCATCAGGGGATGGAAGAATATCTGCTTCAGCCTGCTGCGTTCATCGGTGACGAGTGCTGCTGCATTGTATTCGCCGCCATTCAGCGTGGATGGCACCGCGATCTGTCGGACTTTGGGCGATCGGAACGGAGAGACGGTGACCCCAGGCCCCATGGGGAATGGATCGAAACCGGCTTCATCGCGGATGTCGTGTTCCATAGCCATGATGACGATCTTGGCAAGGTCGATCGCCGAGCCTCCGCCGACCGCGACGACCAGATCGGCTCGTGCGTCGTTGGCTTGACAGGCAACCTCGGCAGCCTGCTTGCGCGTGGTGTGCTCTGCAATCCCATCGAAGGTCGCGACATGCCTGGCTCCGAGCGCACGCCGGATCTTCTCGATCTCGTCGGTCCTGGTGTTCAAGGTTCGACTGACGATCAGGAAGACGCGTTTGGCGTCCAAGCGCACCGCTTCGTCGTTCACCGCGTCAGAGGCGGCCTTGCCGTAGACGACGCGATCGATTGCCGGAAAATTGTGTATCCCCGCTTTGCGCATTTCGTTCTCCCTGTGAGCTATCAAGCGCCGATCTTCAAGCGGCGACGGCGTCGCGAATCTGTCGGGAAGCCGTGTCCAGAAAGGCCTGAGCCAGATCGGGATCGTTGACCACGCGTGAGAGCGTCACCGCACCGACCATCGTCGAGAGAATGGCCATGGCCTTGCCCTTGATCTGCTCGTCATCAGTCTCGGTAATCAAACGGCCGAGAATATCGAGATGCACTTTGATCCCGGCTTCGAACGACGCTTTCACGTCGCTGCTCTGTCTGGCCGCATCCGAGCCGAGCGCCACGATCGGGCAGCCGTCCATCTTTTCGTCGCGATGATCCGTGCTCAGGTAGAACGCCATGATTGCGCCAAGCGAATCCTCGGGTTCTGCGGCGATGGCGGCCGACCATCGCAGCGTGGCGCTCTCCAGCGCGCGCGCCGACGCCTGCGCGGCCAGGTCCTCCTTTGACGCGAACTGCTTGTAGAAGGCGCCTTGGGTCAGCCCGGCGGCCTCCATCAGGTCCTTGAGGCCGATGCCGTCAAATCCGTGCGATCGAAACAGGCGGCTTGCGACATTGATGACGTTTTGCCGGTTTTCCTCAGCCTGAATGCGACTCACGCGCATCGTCGGGACCTCCAAGTTTAGATTGCGCTCGACATCTATTATCCGATATAGAGCTCGAGCGCAATCTATCCGGCCTGAGGCGCAGGGATGAAAAAACGGCGATGCGACCGTTTTGCTCGGCCGCTCGTCCTGCAGGACGGCACCCGCGTCAGGACCGCCGCTGAAAGCCGGAGCAACTGAAGAATCTGGATCTTTCCGCGCTGGCCGTTGGAGAAGCCGCATGCTGTACAGCTACATCGTCGAGCAAGAAATCCGAAAGACCTTCGATCATGTCAACAACCACCGCTGGAACGAAGCGGTGAAGGCAGTCGCGCCGCATGTGCATCACCGTGTTTCCGGTGCCCACGCGCTTGGTGGCGAGCGCCATGACAAGGAGGCCCTGCGCCGGTGGTTCGAACGGCTCGGACGCGTCCTGCCCACGCTCCGTCTGACGGTCAACAACGTCCGGGTGACGGGCTGGCCCTGGAACACCACTGTCTTTGTGGAGTGGGACGGTACCGCAACGCTGCTCGACGGCGACGGCTCGTACGTCAACCGCGGTCTTCACGTGTTCACTCTGCGATGGGGCAAAGTCCATGCCCTCGAGGAATTTCAGGATTCACAGGAAGCCGCGCGTGGGCTTGCCGCGCAAGCAGCAGCTGGCCTCGAGGAAGCTGTCGCCGAACCAATTGTAAGTTAGCAGATGAACCTCAATCTTTCCGCGATTGACGTTCGCGAACGGACCGTCACCTTGTTCTTCATCCTCCTGCTGGCGGCAGCAGGCGCCGGTGTATTTTGCGCGTGAGCCCGCTTCTCCAACGGTTCGGCGACGATGTCCTGCATCCTCATATTGGGCGTTTGATTGGGGTCAGGCGAGAGCTAACGTCGCCTCGCGCGAGCTGAGCATCTTTCGTTCAAAAATCGAACTTTAAAAAGTATCGCAAACAGCGGGGCAAGTGCGCCCGTAGCCTCTGCGCGAAGACGGCCCAGAATCTCATAGCTTGGCGCAAATCCGAAGCCACAAACTTGCCGCGCACCAGAGCAGGCCAGGCGTGCCGGATCGGCACATCATCATCTAATCGCTTGACGGGTTCAAAAAAAGAACTGTAGGCTGCAAGGAAGATGGCCGACACAACGGCCGCGACGTGCCGGATGATGCTGCACCCGTTAAGCGCGATGCGTCTTCGCAATCGCGCGCGACGAGCAGCCACCGGCGCAACAAAACAAAGCCACGTACCCGAAAAGGGTGCACGTTTGGGAGGACGAGCAATGTTGGTGAGATGGAAGATCGTCGCGGCTCTGGCTCTATTCCTGAGCGGCCCCGCATTCGCCGCCGACGAGCCGGGAATCTCTGCCACAGAGATCAAGATCGGCGGGGTCTTTCCCTTCAGCGGACCGGCATCATCGATCGGTCTCGTGGGCAAGGGGCTCATGGCCTACATTCAGGCCTTGAACGACCGCGGCGGCGTTAACGGCCGCAAGATCAACTACATCGCCTATGACGACGGATATAGTCCTCCCAAGGCGGTGGAGCACGTCCGCAAGCTCGTTGAGAGCGACGAGGTGTCGTTCATGTTCGGCCAGCTCGGCACGCCCGGCATCTCGGCCACAGCAAAATACCTGAAGGCCAAGGGGGTACCGAGTGTCGCCATCGTCAGTGGCTCGTCCAAGTTCACGGACGTCGCCAATTACCCGCTGATCACCACGGGTCTTGTCAGCTACGACACCGAAGGAAGAATCTACGCCAAATACCTGACGAAGACGCTGCCGAACGCCAAGTATGCCATCCTCTATCAGAACGACGATCTCGGCAAAGATTACGTCGCTGCCTTCAAGGCGTTTCTCGGCAAGGATTTCGACCGCAAGGTCGTCAGTGCGTCCTACGAGGTCACCGAACCGACCATTGATTCGCAGATTACCAATCTGAAGAGCTCGGGTGCCGAGGCCCTGGTGATCGCCGGGACGCCGAAGTTCGCGGCGCAGGCCATCCGGCAAGCCTCCGTGATCGGCTGGAAGGCGACCGTGATCATCAATTTCCCGTCCGGGTCGGTCGGAGGCACGCTTGCACCGGCCGGCCTCGACAAATCGGTCGGCGTCATGGTCGGGACGACCAACAAGGATGTCCTGGACGAGACATGGAAAGACGACCCGGGCATGCAGGCCTACCGGGCATTTTTCGACAAGTATCTGCAGGGCGCCGACATCACCAACGGCAGCTATCTGACCGGTTATCAGCAAGGCGTCCTGCTCGAGCAGATCCTCAAGCAATGCGGTGATGATCTGTCGCGGAAGAATATTCTGGCGCAGGCGAAGAACCTGAAAGACGTCGTCGTTCCGACCGTGCTGCCCGGGATCAAGGTCAACACCAGCGAGACCGAGAACATGATCTGGACGCAGATGCGGCTGCAGCGCTGGACCGGTACGACGTGGCAAGCCTTCGGAGACGTCCTGGACGCCAGGTCCGAGTGACTCTGGCGCAGCCCGCCCGTTCTATCCATCCGCGGTAATTCAGGAGATCGTTTTCGATGTCGACGAAGCCATTGACGTTTGCGCCAAGGGAGCTCTCCGTCGAGCGCCGGACCGACGGCACGCTGGTCTTGAGGTCGCCGCTCGAATTGGGACCATGCGACTGGCGCGTCACCGATTTTCTGCCGCGCTGGGCAAGTGCGGTTCCGGACAGAATATTCCTCGCGCAACGCAATGCCAAAGGAGGTTGGGACGAGATCACCTATGGCGAGGTATGGTCGCAGGTCCAGGCGGTCGGCCAGAGCCTGATCGACATGGGCGCAAAGCCGGCTGACAGGCTGGCCGTGCTTTCGGGCAACTCCATCGAGAACGCGGTGATCTCCTTTGCGGCGATGTCGATAGGCGTCATTCTGGCGCCAATATCGCCGAATTACACGCTGATGCCCGGCGGCCTTGCGCGCCTCAAGGACATCGCGCAGGTGCTGCGTCCGAACTTCGTTTTCGTTCAGAGTGGACGCGACTTTTCCGCGGCCCGTTCCATTCCCGAATTGGCAGACGCAGCCTGGATCAGCGTCGATGGCGCGCCGGAGACGACGCCCTTCCGCGTCCTGACGGATCGAACAGAGTGGGAAGGATTCACGCGTGCATCGGGTGGGGTCTCTTGCGATGCCGTTGCGAAAGTTCTCTTCACCTCCGGTTCGACCGGCTTGCCAAAGGGCGTGCTGAACACGCACCGCATGATGGCGAGCTCCCTGCAAATGGGGAGCCTGCTCGTGTCGCCTCCGGAGGCGCCGGTTCAGGTCGAGTGGCTGCCGTGGCACCATACGATGGGCAGCAACGTCATTCTTCACGGCATCCTCAAGAACGGCGGCACGCTCTACATCGATGACGGCCGGCCACTGCCTCAGCTCTTTCACAAGTCGGTGGCGAACCTCAAGGAGATCTCGCCGACGGCGATGTTCAACGTTCCCGCCGGCTATAACCTGTTGTGCGATGCCATCGAGAACGACGTCGCCCTCGGCGCGAGCATCTTCAAGCGACTGGATCGATTGAGCTACGCGGGGGCTGCCATTTCGCAAGGTACCCTCGAGAAACTCTATCGGCTGACCTCGTCGATCACGGGCCGGCGGATTCCGGTGATGTCGGGCTACGGGACGACCGAAACGGCGCCGACAATCAGCACGACGCATTGGGCAACGGATCGGCCGGGCGAGATTGGCCTTCCCGCGCCGGGCGTGCAGCTGAAACTGATCCCTGTTTCCGACACGTACGAGGCCAGGGTGAAGGGCCCCAACGTCACCCCCGGTTACCTCGGGAGGGCCGATCTGACGGAGAAGGCCTTCGACGAGGAAGGGTTCTATCGCATCGGCGACACTGTGTCGTTTATCGACCCCGAGAAGCCGGAGCTCGGCCTGCGTTTCACGGGCAGAATTTCCGAGAACTTCAAGCTCGCGAACGGCACCTGGGTTGCGATCGGAACGATGCGTGCCGCCATCCTGGCCGCAACGCGCGGCGTACTGCTGGACATTGTCGTTGCGGGAGAAAACCGTGAAGCCTGCGCTCTGCTGTGCTGGCTGAACCCGACCGAGGTGGCGCGGATTTCGCAGGCGCCGGCTGCTGATTTGACCTGCGATCCTCAGGTGATCGAATTCCTGAGGCATCGTTTGCGGGAATATAATGAGGCCGTTGGGAGCAGCGAGAGAATCTGCTCATTCACCTTGCTGAAGGATCCGCCCTCATTGGCCGCCGGAGAAATCACCGACAAGGCCTACGTCAATCAACGTGCTGTGCTCAAACACCGGGCTGAACAGGCGGACCGTCTCCACTGCAACGAACCCGACGCGACTGTGATTCGAGTCTGAGGATGCGTTCAGTGCGTGATGCCGGTGGCCGGCTCAAGCGGCGCTGCGGCGCGCCTTGGCCTTCGGCTTGTCAGGTGCCGCTACCGTCAGCGGGCTTTGGGCGCCTGGGCCTGGATGGGTATGAACCTCCTTGGCCAGGAGCGGTTCGCCGCATTCAGAGCACACTATGACCGGGTCGAAGTCCTTTCCGCACGTGCGGTGCTGGTGCAGCAACGGCCGGCCGCGCTCGTCGACCATGTGAGTGTCGCCCCAATGCACGAGCGCCATCATGATCGGATAAAGATCGAGGCCCTTCTGGGTCAGGATATATTCGTGCCGTTTGGGCGCTTCCTGGTAGGGAATGCGGCGCAGGATGCCCAGCCGAACCAGCTTCTTCAGCCGTTCAGCAAGCAGATGGCGGGTAATTCCGAGCGCCGACTGAAATCCTTCGAAGCGGCGGGTGCGCAGAAAGCATTCGCGCAGGATCAGAAGGGTCCAGCGGTCGCCGATCACGCCAATGGTTCGGGCCATCGAACACGGCTCTTCCTCGAGTTCCTTCCACTTCATCCGTACTCTCCAGTCGTCCCGGCATGAGCGCCTCGAATCGTCGCTGAGGCCGTCCTATTTCCTTGCATTCTAGATAGGTACTGAATTCCAAACAATACCCCGGTCCTTAGGCTAAACCAGCACGAAACCGGCCGAATTTGACAGTTCAATTTTAGAACTGTAAAGACGAGATCAAGCAAGCCAACGCGATTGGATCGCCGGTCCTTGACCATCCAAGTCGCTCTGCGGGAGAAGCGGTTATGACCCCCAAGGTTGAATTCCAGTTCGATTTCGGCAGTCCGAACGCCTATCTGGCGGAAGTCGCCATTCCCGGGATCGAGCGGCGGACCGGCGCGAAATTCGAGTACGTCCCGGTTCTGCTCGGCGGCATCTACAAGGCCACGGGCAACATGTCGCCGTTCGACTCGCTTCGCGGGATCAAGAACAAGCCGGAATACCAGGCGCTCGAGACCCAGCGGTTCATCCGGCGCCACAACGTCACGAAATTTCGCCAGAACTCCTTTTTTCCGGTCAACACCTTGATGTTGATGCGCGGCGCCGTCGCGGCCCAGTTCGAGGGCGTGTTCGAACCCTATTTCCGCGCCGCCTATCATCATATGTGGGAAGAGCCCAAGAAGATGGACGATCCCGAAGTGTTCCGGAGCGCATTTGCGTCCTCGGGGATCGACATCGACAGGCTGGTCGCGCGCGCGCAGCAGGATGACGTCAAGAAGAAGCTGATCGACCTCACCAATGACGCCGTCAGCCGCGGTGCCTTCGGTTCGCCGACATTCTTCGTCGGCAAGGAGATGTTTTTCGGCAAGGATCAACTCCGGGACGTCGAGGAATCGATCGTCGAACAGACCCGGCAGCCCGTCTCCAAGACCGGCTAGCTACCGACTTGCGGTCCGGGCGATCGTGACGAGAGGGCCAGCGGGAAGCTAGAGTTTGCCTCAGCCCGTTGGCAGAAAAAAAGATCCAGGGAGAGTGAAATGGCTGGTCCGCTTGGCGGCGTTCGTGTCCTCGATCTGACCGGCGTGGTGTCGGGCCCGTTTGCGACCATGTTTCTGGCGGATCAGGGCGCTGACGTGATCAAGATCGAGCCGATCGGCGGCGATATCACCCGTCGCAGCCGCGCCACCATCGACAAGGACGGCGAGTTCTCCGCGCTGTTCATCTCGTCAAACCGCGGCAAGCGTTCGCTCTCGATCGACGTCAAGAGCCCGGCCGGGCGCGAGGTGCTGGCCAAACTGGTCGCGCAGGCCGATGTGCTGGTGCAGAACTTCCGGCCCGGCACCATGGAGCGCCTCGGCCTCGGCGTCGAAGAGCTGCGCCGGCGTCATCCGCGCCTGATCTACGTCTCGATCAGCGGCGTCGGCGAGACCGGGCCCTATGTGAAGAAGCGCGTCTACGATCCGATCATTCAGGGCCTGTCGGGCTTTGCCGATATCCAGTCGCAGCCGGTCACCAATCGCCCGCAGATGATCCGCACCATCGTATGCGACAAGACCACCGCCGTGTTCACCGCGCAGGCGGTGGCGGCGGCGCTCTACGCGCGTGAGAAGACCGGGCAGGGGGACCATATCCAGGTCGCGATGCTGGATGCCATGATCTCCTATCTCTGGCCGGAAGGCATGATGCAGTACACCGTGGTCGGAGCCGAAGCCGCGGCTGCCGATCCCAATGACCGGCCGGACCTCGTGTTCAAGACCAGCGACGGCTACATCACGGCCGGCACCATCTCCGATTCCGAATGGCAGGGCTTCTGCCGGGCGTCCGGCGATCCCGAGCTTGCCAACGATCCCAGGTTTGCGACCCCCTCGGCACGTTCGGTCAACGCGACGGCGCGCATCAACAAGATGGCGGAGTATATCGGCCAGCACACGACCGCCGAATGGCTGGAGCGTCTGGACGCTGCGGATGTCCCTTGCGCACCGATCCTGCGGCGCGGCGAGATCATTCACAATGAGCAGGTGGTGGCGCGCGGGATCATCGCGGAATTCGACCAGCCGAAGGTCGGCCGAGTGCGCCAGCCGAATCCTGCGGCCCGCTTCGAGGTCAACCAGTCTGCCATCGGCGGACCGGCCCCACGCGTCGGCGAGCACTCGCGCGAGGTGCTGCGCGAGCTGGGTTACGAGGATGACGCGATCGACGAGATGGTAGCCGCGCGCACATTGCGCGTGGCCGTGTAGGCCGAAGCGCCTCGCGCGATCGGCTCTCAAGCCTCGCTAGGCACCGGTGTAATCGGTGCTGCCGGAACATTCGCCGCAACCGCGCGCTGGTAAGCCTCCCGGCTTCGCATACGCTCGAGATAGGGCTGGGCATTGTCGCAAATGCCGACACCGTATGCGACCGCCCATTCCAGGCACGTCGTCAGCAGGATATCGGCGCTGCTGAAGCGCTCGCCCATGAGGAAATGCCGGCCGTCTGCCAGCGCGACTTCGACATGGCGCAACTGCGCCCGAAAGTATTCCGCGGCTTGAGCTACGACCTCCGGCGCGACGCCGTAAATCGGGCCGAGCGCATCGGCGCGGTGACGGCGCATCACGTACAGGCTGGTGGAGTCGAGCTCGGTGACGATAAAGAAGCACCATTCCAGCCACGCGGCATAGTCGCGGGTGGATTCCGGAATCAACGCACGCTCCGGCGTGGAGTACATGCGCGACACATAGGCGACGATCGCCGCACTTTCGCCGATGCGGAAGTCGCCGTCCTGCAGCAGCGGGATCTTCTGGCGCGGATTGAGCCTGGTATATTCGGCGGTCTTGGTCTCACCGGTCCGCGGGCCGATCGGCTTGGTCTTGTAGGCCAGGCCCAGCTCGTGCATCGCCCAGTGTGGTCGAATGGTGCGGCTTGTCCCGACGCCCCACAGAGTGAGATCTGGATTGTCGCTCATGTCACCACTTCTCTACAGCGGGGCGAAGATCGAGTTCATGGGTCCAGCCGTCGCGGCTTTGCTGATGGGCGAACCAATACGCTTCGGCAATCGAGGAGGTCTTGGTCAGGCTGTCGGGAGGGATCTCGCTGGCGTCGATCCCTCTGGCCGCCTTCATGCGCTGATGAATGGCTTCGCTATCGACGCCGGCGTCGATGATGAGATGGACGACGTGAATGTTCTTGGGTCCGAGCTCGCGCGCCATGGCCTGGGCCAGCGCGCGGAGGCCGAATTTTGCCGATGAGAACGCGGCAAACCCCTTGCTGCCGCGGATGCTTGCGGTCGCGCCGGTGAAAAAGATGGTGCCGCGCCCGCGCGGCAGCATGACGCGCGTGGCTTCGCGCCCGACCAGGAAGCCGGCGTAGCAGGCCAGCTCCCAGGCCTTGAAGAACAGCTTCCCGGTGGTGTCCAGCAGGGGCTTGTTGACGTTCGATCCGGCATTGAACAGGCAGATCTCGATCGGCCCTATGTCGCGCTCGACGTCCGCGAACAGTTTCTGGATCTCCGCTTCCTGGCGAGCATCGACGCTGAAGGCGTGAATGCTGTGGCCTTTCGCCCTGAGCTCGTCGACAAGCGCTTGGGATTTGGCCGCATCGCGCCTGCAGACGCAAACAGTGTAGCCTCCGCTGGCAAACCGCCGCGCAACGGCAGCGCCGATGGCATCGCCCGCGCCGACCAGCATCGCGACTCCGCGACTTTCTCCCATACTCGCCTCCCTGTAAGTTCTTATTTGGTACGCTATCGGTAGCGGCTGAAAGCCGCGTTGTAAACCGAGTCCTCGAGCATCTATCAATATGGCAGTGAGCTTGCCATTTCCGATCCAGACGGGACGATGAAATAGCGATTGACGGGTTCTAAAAAAGAACGCATGTTTCGCGGCGAGGCGCAACGCTAGAAGGGCGTCGATGTTCTGCAGTCGGGAGGCGGTTGGTCGTGGCGAAACTGTCGCAAACGCTCGGTCTTGATGAGACCGCTATCGGATTACCGAGCGGCATCGATCAATCTACTCGCCGCCAACCTACCAAAGTCCCCGATCGAGCCGCGCCGGCCGAGGACTGCGCCTCCGACCATCGTAATTTCGGTCAGCGCGCTGGCGCGGCGAGAGCGGGCCAGCGCATCATTGTCGGCCGAAATTGCGGTCCACTTCCAGGACCGACAGAACAGCTTCGCACACAGCGAGCCTAACCTAACCGGGAGAAGAGCCTTGAAAAAAAGAAATGCAACCGTCGCCGTGATCGGCGCGGGCGATTTCATCGGCGGCGAGATCGCCAAGAAGTTTGCCTCCGAGGGCTTTACCGTCTTCGCCGGCCGCCGCAACGGCGACAAGCTGGCGCCGCTGGTCAAGGAGATCGAGGCCGCCGACGGCGAGATCCAGGCACGCTCACTCGACGCGCGCAAGGAGGAGGAGATCGTCTCCTTCCTGAATGACGCCGACAAGCACGCGCCGCTGGATGTTTGCATCTTCAACATCGGCGCCAACGTCAACTTCCCGATTCTCGACACGACCGAGCGCGTGTTCCGCAAGGTCTGGGAGATGGCCTGCTACTCCGGCTTCCTTGCCGGGCGCGAGGCGGCCCGGCTGATGCTGCCGCGCGGCCAAGGCAACATTTTCTTCACCGGCGCGACTGCTTCCTTGCGCGGCGGCAGCGGCTATGCCGCCTTTGCCAGCGCCAAATTCGGACTGCGCGCTGTGGCGCAGGCGATGGCGCGCGAGCTCGGCCCGAAGAATATCCACGTCGCCCACCTCATTATCGATTCCGGCGTCGACACCGAGTGGGTCCGCCAGCGGCGCCTGGAAGCGCTCGGGCCCAATGCGCTCGACGATCCAGATCTGCTGATGCCGCCGGCCTCGGTCGCGACGTCCTATTGGCAGCTCTATCAGCAGCCGAAGAGTGCCTGGACCTTCGAGATGGAAATCCGGCCCTTCGGTGAGAAGTGGTAGGACGCGCCCGATGGAACTCGCACTATCTCCAGAAGACGCGGCCTTCCGTGATGAGGTGCGCGCTTTCATCGCCGAAAACTATCCGAAGCAAATGCGCGTCCCCAATCCGGAGACCGACCTGACCAAAGAGCAGTCGTTGCTCTGGCACCGCATTCTCTACAAGAAGGGCTGGATCGCGCCGCTCTGGCCCAAGGAATATGGCGGCCCCGGCTGGTCGATCACCCGGCGTTTCATCTTCGAGCAGGAAACCAGCCGGGCCGGGACGCTGCCGCCGTTGGCGTTCAGCGTCACCATGGTTGGTCCGGTCATCTACACGTTCGGCAACGACGCGCAAAAAAAGAAGTTCTTGCCGCGGATCCTTTCGGGAGAAGACTGGTGGTGCCAAGGTTATTCCGAGCCGGGCTCGGGTTCGGACCTTGCCACGGTCCGGACCAAGGCGGTGCGCGACGGCGACCACTACATCGTCAACGGCCACAAGACCTGGACGACGTTGGCGCAGCACGCCGACTGGATCTTCTGTCTGGTGCGGACGGATGCTTCGGCCAAGCCTCAGGCCGGCATCTCGTTCCTCCTGATCGACATGAAATCGCCCGGCGTCACGGTGCGTCCGATCATCACGATCGACGGTTCGCACGAGGTCAATGACGTCTTCCTCGAAGACGTCCGCGTCCCCGTCGAGAACCTCATCGGCGAGGAGAACAAGGGCTGGACCTACGCAAAATTCCTGCTCGGCAACGAGCGCACCAGCATGGCCGGGATCGGCCGGTCGACGCGCTACATCGACCGGTTGAAGAAGATCGTGAAAGCGGAGATTCCTGAGGACGATCCGGCGCATCTTGAATTTTGCAAGGAGATCGGCCGGATCGAGCTCGATGTGCTTGCGCTCGAGGCCACCGAGTTGCGCGTCATTGCCCAGATGGCGCGCGGCATCGATCCGGGGCCCGCGGCCTCGCTGTTCAAGATCCGAGGCACCGAGATCTTCCAGGGAATTACCGAGCTGACGCATCGCGCCATCGGCAGTTACGGACTGGCGCTTCGCGAGCAAACGTTGAGCGCGAACCAGTTCATGCCAGGTCCCGATTACGGCCACACCGCGTCGGAAAAGTACCTGAACGCGCGCAAGCTCAGCATCTACGGCGGATCGAACGAAATCCAGCGCAACATCATCGCCAAAGCGGTGCTCGGTCTCTAGCAACAGCGCAACAAGAGGATCGGATGGATATCCAGTTCACGGAAGAGCAGGAACTGTTGCGCTCCAGCGTACAGCGCATGCTACGAGACCAGTACAGTTTCGAGGCGCGCCGCAAGATCGTGGCCAGCGAAGAAGGCTGGAGCCGCAGGCAATGGGGCGCTTTTGCGGAGCTCGGCCTGCTCGCCGCGCCGTTCTCCGAGGAGAGCGGCGGACTCGGTGGCGGCCCGCTGTCCACCATGATCGTTGCCCAGGAGTTCGGGCGTCACCTTGTCGTGGAGCCGTACGTCGAAACGGTCGTGCTGGCCGGCGGCTTGATCGAGCAGGCGGGGACCAAAGAGCAGAAACAGGCTTTCATTCCCGATATCATCGCCGGACAGAAGATCTGGGCGCTGGCCTGGACCGAAAAAGGCTCGCGCTTCGACCTCGCCAATGTCGCGACCGCGGCGCGGCGCGAGGGCAAGGACTACACGCTCAGTGGTGAAAAAACTGCCGTTATCGCGGCGCCATGGGCGGACCATCTGATGGTTTCTGCCCGCACCCACGGCGGGCGCGACGATCGCGCCGGCGTCAGCCTGTTCGTCGTCGACGCACGGGCGGCCAATCTCGACCTGCGGAGCTTCAAGACCATCGACGGCCGCCGCGCTGCGGAAATCACCTTCCGCGACGTTCGCGGCGAGTTGCTCGGCAGCGAGGGTGAAGGCGTCGCCCTGCTGGAAGCTTGCCGTGACAGGGCCATCGGCGCGCTCTGCGCCGAGGCGGTCGGCGCGATGGCCGAATTGAACTCCGCGACGCTGGAATACTCCAAGGCTCGAAAGCAGTTCGGCGTCACCATCGGCAACTTCCAGGTGCTGCAGCACCGGATGGTCGACATGTTCATCGCCCATCAGGAGGCGCTTTCCCTGATGCAGCATCTCAATCTCAGCCTCGGCGCTGGCGAGAGCGGCATCTCGCGCCTGGCCTCCGGCGCCAAGTCGAAGGTCGGCTATGCCGGCAAGTTCATCGCCGACCAGGCGGTGCAGCTGCACGGCGGCATGGGCATGACCGACGAATTGAATGTCGGCCATTACTTCAAGCGAATCTCCTCCATCAATATCCAGTTCGGCGATCCCGCTCACCACTTGCTGCGCTATGTGCAGCTCGACGCGGCTGCGTAGCAAAAGAGGCAAGCATGACGACAGAGGCAGTTATCGTTTCCACGGCCCGCACCGGCGTCGGCAAGGCCTATCGCGGTGCGCTGAACAACACCGAGGGCCCGACCATGGCCGGCCATGTGATGGCTGAAGCGGTGAGGCGCGCGGGCATCGATCCGGGCGAGGTCGAGGACGTGGTTATGGGCTGCGCGATGCAGCAGGGCACCATGGTGATGAACGTGGCGCGCAAGGCGGCGATTCGTGCCGGCCTGCCGGTCACCGTCGCCGGCACCACGATCGATCGGCAGTGCGCATCGGGCCTGCAGGCGATCGCGGTCGCGGCACGCTCGATCATTCTGGATGGCGTCGAGGTCGCAATCGGAGGCGGCATCGAATCGATCAGCCTGGTGCAGAACGAGCACATGAACAGATTCCATGCGGTCGACGACGAGCTGATGGCGATGAAGCCGGAGATGTACATGTCGATGCTCGACACCGCGGAAATCGTCGCCGAGCGTTACAAGATCGGCCGCGACCGGCAGGACGAATACAGCCTGGAATGCCAGCGCCGCATCGGTGCCGCGATGCAGGCCGGACGCTTCAATGACGAGATCGTCCCGATCACGACCAGGATGGCGCTCGTCAACAAGGACACGAAGGAGGTCACCTATCAGCAGGTGACGCTGTCGAAGGATGAAGGTCCGCGCCCCGAGACCACGGCGGAAGGACTGGCGAAGATCAAGCCGGTGTTCGAGGGCAAGACCATCACGGCCGGCAATGCCAGCCAGCTCTCCGACGGCGCATCGGCCTGCGTGATCATGAGCGACAAGATCGCCGCCAAGAAAGGCCTGAAGCCGCTCGGCATCTTCCGCGGCTTCGTCGCCGCCGGTGTGGAGCCGGACGAAATGGGCATCGGCCCGGTCGCGGCGATCCCGCGCCTTCTCAAGCGGCACGACCTGAAGATCGATGACATCGATCTGTGGGAGCTGAATGAAGCCTATGCCGTCCAGGTGATCTACTGCCGCGACAAGCTCGGCATCGATCCGGACAAACTCAACGTCAACGGCGGCTCGATCGCGATCGGCCATCCCTATGGCATGACAGGCAGCCGGCTTGCGGGGCACATCCTGATCGAGGGGCGGCGGCGCAAGGCAAAGTACGGCGTGGTGACCATGTGCATCGGCGGCGGCATGGGCGCGGCGGGCCTGTTCGAAATCGTCAACTGATCGGAAAGCGGAGAAGCGCACGTGAAGACAGCAATCACTGAACTGTTCGGAATCCAGCATCCGATCATCCAGGGCGGCATGCATTATGTCGGCTTTGCCGAGCTTGCCGCCGCGGTATCGAACGCCGGCGGTCTCGGCATCATCACCGGCCTGACCCAGCGGACGCCGGAGCTGCTGGCGAAGGAAATCGCGCGTTGCCGCGACATGACCGACAAGCCGTTCGGTGTCAACCTGACCTTCCTGCCGAGCTTCACCGCGCCGCCCTATCCGGAATATATCGCCGCCATCAGGGAAGGCGGCGTCAAGGCGGTGGAGACCGCCGGCCGCAGCCCGGAAGCGTACATGCCCGCGCTGAAGGCGGCCGGCATCAAGGTAATCCACAAATGCACCTCGGTGCGGCATTCGCTGAAGGCCGAGAGGATCGGGTGCGACGCCGTCAGCGTCGATGGCTTCGAATGCGGCGGCCATCCCGGCGAGGACGACATCCCGAACATGATCCTGCTGCCGCGCGCGGCGGACGAGCTGAAGATTCCATTCGTGGCCTCGGGTGGCATGGCGGACGCGCGCAGCCTCGTCGCCGCGCTGGCGATGGGCGCTGCCGGCATGAACATGGGCACCCGCTTCATCGCAACCAAGGAAGCTCCCGTCCATGCCAACGTAAAGCAGGCCCTGGTCCACGCCACCGAGCTCGAGACCGTGCTGGTGATGCGTGCGCTGCGAAACACCGAGCGCGTGCTGAAGAACAAGGGTGTCGATCAGCTGCTCGAAGTCGAGCGCGAGAAGGGGGCGAGCCTCAAGATCGAGGACATCCACGAGCAGGTGGCCGGCGTCTATCCCAAGGTGATGGTCGACGGCGAGATGGACGCCGGCGCCTGGAGTTGCGGCATGGTGGTCGGGCTGATCCACGATATCCCGACGGTGAAGGAGCTGATCGACCGCATCATGACGGAAGCCGAGCAGATCATCCGGCAGCGGTTGACCGGATTCCTTGACGGCGCTGTCGCGAATGCGACCGCGCGCGCTGTTGCTTGACGAACAACGCTTAAGGGCGAGAGCGGCAGTCGCCCGCCGCTTTCGTCGCCTGCCTTGGTCAACAATCGGCCAGCTATCGATCTGCGCGGTGGTCAATCACTGCAGAGAAGTGCGGTCACTTCGCCATTGAATTCGTCCATCGCTGATGCGACAAGCTCGACAACCATGTTGAGACTCTGTCGTCGATGTCCTTGCCCCACGCATTGTTGACCGCATTGATTGAACGGCCCTGTTCCGGATCCGAACTGGCCGAACGCTTCGACCGTTCCATCGGCCATTTTTGGCAGGCGACTCATCAGCAGATTTACCGGGAGCTTGCCCGTCTCGAAGCCGCCGGCTTCGTTCAAGGCTCTCTCGTCGATGGCGCGCGAGGCGGCAAGAAGGCTTATCTTGTGCTGCCCGCCGGACTCAAGGAACTGCGACGCTGGCTTGCGGAGAGGCAGGCCCCGTCTCCGATTCGCGATGAGTTGATGGTTCGGCTTCGGGCCGAAGCCGTCATCGGTCCCACCCGCATGATCGAAGAGCTGGAGCGACTTGCCGGACAACACCGCGACAAGCTCAAGGTCTATCGTGAAATCGAGGCCAGGGATTTCTCGCGCAAGAAGATGACGCGGGATGAAAAGCTTCGTCGTCTTGTGCTCATGGCCGGAATCGACTTCGAGACCCAGCGTATCGCCGTTTGCGAGCAGGCAATTTCGATCCTGAAAGTATCCTGAGCCTCGATCGGCCGGACTTGCTGCTAACGAGCACGGTCGCGCTTTGGTGTAAGCACATCGCCGAAATTTCCAAGCTCGGGAAACTTGAGCGTGGGTTGGCGGTCGAGGTCACGCAGATGGATCCGCAGATCCTGCAACTGCTCCTGCCTCTCGTGGTCGGTAATATACGGAACATGATAGGCGACAAATGGCTTGTGTACGGTTAGTCCGACGTAGCCCAGCGTCCCCTGAAAGAAATGACGCATCATCCCGGTCTCGAGCTCTCCGTGGAGGGAGTCTGGTCCGAACATATTTCGGCGCCCACCGAGAGCCATTGCCGTAAATGTTCTCCTGCCGCTGAGACCGCCCAAATCGTAGAATCCGCGGTTGCCGCTATGCATCGGGCCGCACAGCAAGACGCGGTCGATCCAGCCTTTGAGAATTGCCGGAACGCTGAACCAGAATATCGGGAAGGTGAAGACGATGAGGTCCGCCGCCAGCACATTTTCCGCTTCGCGGGCGACATCGGAAGCCAGCGTTGCGTTCGTGTAGCCGTGGCGTTGTTCGAGCGTGTATACGAGGTAATCGGGTCGGCTTCGTGAAATGAAATCATTTCCAGAGAGAACAGGGTTGAAATCGTCGCGGTAAAGATCGCAAATAGTGATAACCGCACTTGCGGCCTTCAGTTCGTCGATGACGACATCGCGCATCGCGCTCACAAAAGAGTTCGGCTCAGGGTGAGCATGGACCAAATGAACGCGCATCTCATTTCACCTCGCTTTCAGCAGGGAGTGCGCCGGAGATGCGCTTTGCCATTTCCGTTGCAAGCGCCTGCGCGCCGCTGAGCGGCCGCATCATGACTTCAAGCTCGACGATCTTGCCGGCGCCGTCAAAACGAATGAAATCGACTCCCTTGGCCATCTTGCCGCCAACCTTGGCGCTGAATTCGAGAACGACATTCCTGCCATCGGCGGTGGCGGCCTGACGATGGTAGCTGAATTCCTCGAAGATCTGAACCGCGTTGCTCATGGTGAGAACCAGAGGTTCGATGCCATGGTAGGGATTGATTGCGGTCGGCATGTGGAAGACGACTTCCGGATGCGTGATCGAGGGGAGGTCGCCAAGATCTTTGCCTGCGATCATGGCGTGCCACTTCTCCAGAGATGCTGCGGCGGCCGGATGAAGGTTTGGGAGTTCAGTCATGGTGATTTCCTCGCCTTGGAATTCCAGGTCGCGTGCTCAGGGGGATGCGGCCAGCCGTGTTCGCTGCTTGATGGCGCGCTCGGCGTTCAACTCGACCGATCGCCACGCTTCGCCTTGTCCTTCTCGTTCTGAGCCATGATGGCTCCGCGCGCTGCGGCCCAATCCGAATCCGTCCAGTCGCGCACGTCGTAGAAGTTACCGCCCATCGCCAGCGCCTGGGCACCGTCCATCACGATGGTCTCGCCGTTGATCCAGTCGCAGCCGCCGGAGATCAGAAACGTCGCGAGATTTTGCAGCTCGCTCATTTCCCCAAGGCGGCCCATCGGATTCGCAGCGACGGTTCTCGCACCGGCCTCGTCGCCGGGCTTGATACGCTTGCTCATGCCTTCGGTCGGGATTTCTCCTGGCGCGATGGTGTTGAGGCGGATGCCGTACCGACCCCATTCCGTCGCCAACGACATGGTCATGGCGTGAATGGCGGATTTGCTCATGGTCGACGGCACCACGTACGGACCGCCATTGCGTACCCACGTCACGGTAATGGAGACGACGTTGCCGCGATGTCCGTTGGCGATCCAACGTTTGCCGACGGCGTGGGTCACGTAGAACGTGCCGTGCATCACGATGTTGGCGATGGCATCGAACCCGCGCGGGGAGACATCCTGCGTGCGGGAAATGAAATTGCCGGCCGCGTTGTTGATGAGATCGGTGAGGGGACGGTCCTTGAATGCGGATTCGACCATGGCCTCGACGGCCGCGGCGTCGCGGATGTCCACGCTGTGGGCGGTCACTTTGCCGCCATGAAGTGTCATCAACTCGGCGGCGGTCTCCTCGCAAACGCCTTGGCGGCGTCCGCAAATGTGAATGTCTGCGCCGAGGCTGAGAAATTTCGCTGCCATGGCCTTGCCAAGCCCGGTGCCACCGCCGGTCACCAGGATATTGCGCCCTGTGAGAAGCCCGTCTCTGAACATGATGCAGTCCTCGCCGATTTGCGGTTTGACGTGAGAACTGGGTTTCGGCGCGGCGAAGCCGGATTCGAGAGGCGCGATAATTCGGGATAGCCAAAAACCCGTAGCGATTTTACGCAACCAGTTGCAAAATAAGATAGCGCAGGAATTTGCCATTTGCAACAAGTTGCAAAATAAATATGGGCTGACTGAACGGGGCTCGCTACGGAAGCGTCAGCCCTACGTCAGGGTCCGCACCAATACGCCTTTACGTCCTGCGACGCCGTCGCGAGCTTGAAGGACGAGTCTCCTCGCTATCGATATCTTCGGTTTACGCTTTGCCGGAAGGTCGACTCGCCATTCACAGGCCGCTCATGATCAGTTTCCCGACCGCCAACAAGCTCGGGAAATACCCGCTGTATCTGGGTAAGCTGCCGGGCATGTCCAGCACACGACGGTGATGGAATATATCCATCCGAACCGGCGGCAGCCGGGCCTCGGGCTCGAAAGTGCTGACCGGGATGAACATCACCTTGAACGGCCAAACGCCCGCAACCTCCACAACGGGCTTGCCGCAAGTCCGGCAGGCCCCGCGATTGAAGTTCGGCGGCGGTCGGTATTTCCGAAATACGATGTTGCCGGCGTCCTTCAGCACGACTTGCTTGGCGCGAACGGCGACCACATCCGCGAACGGTTTGCCGTTGAACGCCTGACAGATCAGACAGTGGCACCGGAACCTGGCTTTCGGCGACGTATGCAGCTCGAACGAGCAAGCGCCGCAGTCGCAGGAGCCGCGCAGTGGCAACAATGTCTCGGCGGTCATAGGCTGATACTCCTCGGGTTGCATTGGGAAGCGGAATTCAGATCACCGAAGCATCATGTTGAGGATGGCATCGATCGGCTGTCTGAACGGGCGTGGAGCAGGCTGGCGAGATTCCAACGCCCCTGCTCATAGATCCCCTTGGCATGACTGAAGGTACGGAAGCCCTCGACGCCATGGTAAGCGCCCATGCCGCTGGGACCGACGCCGCCGAAAGGCAAGTCATCCTGGGCGATATGCATGATCGTCCCGTTGATGGTGACGTTGCCTGAGATTGTTCGGCTCAGCACGCTGCGTCGGTCGTCATCGTCGGCACCGAAATAGTACAGCGCGAGCGGGCGGGGCCGGGCGTTCACATAGGCAATCGCATCGACGATGTCGCGGTAGGGAAAGATCGGCAGCACCGGGCCGAAGATCTCCTCTTGAGCGACGCGCATCGTGTCTGTGACGCCAAGTACCACGGCTGGCGCAAGGGTATTGGGACGTCGGAATGCATCGCCGGGCCGGTTGCCGACCTCGATGATCCGCGCTCCCTTGGCACTGGCGTCCTCGATCAGGCCCTGAAGGCGGGCGTGGTGCCGCTCGTTGATGATGGACGTATAATGTTCGCTCGTTGGCCCGTCCGCATAGAAGGACGCCACTTTCCGGTCATACGCTGCCACGAACGAGTCGACGTCGCTTTCGTGGACGAGTGCGTAATCGGGAGCGATGCAGGTCTGGCCCGCGTTGAGCAGCTTGCCGAAAGCGATGGAGGCCGCCGCTTGGTCGAGGCCATAGCCCTTGGCAACGATGCTTGGTGACTTACCCCCGAGTTCAAGGGTAACCGGAACGAGATTGTCGCTGGCTGCTTTCATCACGGCGCGCCCCACCGAAGTACTGCCGGTAAAGACCAGGTGGTCGAACGGCAAGGCTGAGAACGCCGCCCCTGCTGCCGCATCACCGGTCACCATCGCGAACTGATCCTCGGGGAAAACTTCGCCGAGCATCCGCGCGAGGAGTGAATTGGTGACGGGCGTGAACTCTGAGGGCTTCAGCATGACCCGGTTTCCGGCGGCCATCGCCGTGACAACCGGCATCAGTGACAGATTGACCGGGTAGTTCCACGGCGACATGACGCCGACGACGCCAAGCGGCTGGTATTCGATGCGGGCGCTGCCCATCCGCATGTGCAACGCGACGTGGCGGCGGGTCGGCGCCATGAATTTGCGAAGATTGCGGATCAGATATTTGATACCTTCGGCGACGCCGCCAACCTCCATGATTGCCGTCTCATACTTCGAGCGATGCCCGAAATCGGCGTTGATGGCATCCTCGATCGCTTTGCGGTGCCCGATGATCGTGGCCCTGAACTTCGCCAGATCAGCGCGTCGCTGTGCCAGCGAAGGCGCTCCGTCGCGCAGGAAGGCAGCACGCTGGCGGGCGAGAAGATGGCCAAGCCGATCAGCCTCGACGACTTTTGCAGTGGCGTTCATGGTTCACTCCGATGTAGACAGGAGAAACTTGCGCCCCTGACATAGGCGCGTAAGTAGTCACTGTCAACAATGTATACATAAGAAACTTTGAGGTACCATGCAGGACGCACCCAACCGGCCCTATCATCACGGTGATCTCCGTCGGGCGGTGATCGAGACGGCATTGGATATGCTTCGGGAGGAGAAGGGCTGGCAGTTCACGCTGCGGGAAGTCGCTCGCCGGGCTGGCGTAAGCCACGGCGCACCCTACAAACACTTCCCCGACAAAGCCGCGCTGCTTGCAGAACTTGCCATGATTGGCTTCGACCGGCTGCGGGAGCAGCTATCGGCCGCAAAGCCCAAGGCGCCCAAATCTCTGCGCGACGAAATTACGGCAATAGCTCGTGCGTACGTCGCGTTCGGAACGGACAACCCGGCTCTCTACCGCCTGATGTATAGCGCAGAGGAGGGGAAAGCGGTGGGACTACATCTCAATGAGCGGGCGCTGGCGGTATTCGAGGTTCTCCTGGAAATCCTCCGGCGCGGCCAAGCCGCGGGGAGCATTCGCAAGCGGCCGATAGAAGGTCAGGCCGCAGCCGGATGGGGGCTCATCCACGGCATGACCATGCTTGCGATCGATGGCCTCTTGGTGTCCGAGAAGGTCGGATCGGCCCCGTTGGATGCGGCCTTGAGCAACCTGGTGGAAGGGTTGGGGAATGGCACGCGTTGAGGCGTCACCTCCCGCTCAGGTCCGCAGCCGGCAAGTTCGCCGCTGCCGAGTCGCGCGGTGTATCTATTCGTTGGATGCTGTCAGACGGCAAACATCATGTATCGCCGACCGTCGTTGCTGCGTTGCCAGCTAAGATCGCCAGAAAGAACTTGCCCATCACCTCTTGCCGTCCTCACCATCCTCCTGAATAGGTTGGGGCGGCATGTGACCTGGCGGTGTCTTTGCAGATTGGGCGCGCTCCTTGTCTTTCGGCTGTTCCTCGCCGCGTCCGGCTCGCGTGATGCCCTGATCGGGTGGTGAAGTCGTCGTTTGGTCTGCTCGCTGGTTTCTCTGGTGGGCGCCTTCCGCGGCAAGGCGGCCATCGCCCAGGATTTCTCCAACGAGCTCTTTCGTGATTCCGGCGATGCCGTCTGTCGACTTGCTCATGTGGGCTCATCCTTCTGATTTTGCGATCTTCGCAACTGAACGATGGCAACGGACAGATATAGCGGCCGTTCCTCGCAGCAGCTCGAGCAGCCGGCGCCGCTTTCGGCCGGGTGCGAATCCGGAACTTGCCGTTTCGTGCATAATCGGCCGGACGATAGGGGGAGTGCACCATGTTCGATGCCCAAACGGCCGCCTTGTTGCGGACGATCCTCGACGAGGTTTGCGGAGCCATCTCCGGCAACGAAGCCGCTACCAGAGCCCATGCTACCAGAGCCCATGTGGCCTCGAAGCTCTTCGAATCCGCCAACCGCGGCGAAGCCTCGGTCGAAAGCCTGAAGGCCGTCGCCCGAAAGGCACTCTCGGATGCCCCGACAATGTGGCGGTAGTATCAGGGCGCCATCGAAGTTGCTGCGCCGCTTCCACGTCTGCTCGTTTCCTCGATCTTGTCCAACACGCGCTCTGGAGCGATGCTGCGCGCCGCCTCGTCGAGATCTGCCTGCGACTTGGGTTCGATTTGAAGGTGGTGGGCGATTTGATTGAGCACGTCCGCGACCTTTGTGAGTTCGTGCTCGGCCAACAGGCTGATCTGTAGATCGAGATCTGCTCTCTTGTCGGCCTCGCGCGCCATTCGATTCTGAGAAATCAGCACGAACGTCGACAGGAAGATCGCTTCGACGGACGCGACCATGGCAAGCACCACGAAACTTGGATCCCATGCCGTCAACCCGGGAATCCACCGGAGGTTGGCCACGATCCAGAACCCGAATGCCGCCAGGTGCAGATAGACGAACGTCATGCTTCCCGCAAAGGCGGTGATGGCATCGGCGAGCCTCTGCTCGGCCGTTGCCTGTTCCTGCTGGCGCCGGCGCCGCTCGACAAGCGCCTGAATATTCCGCTCCAGAACAGGGCTCATTCCTTCGGGCGGCGGCGTTCTGTAGGTCAGGTCGTCTCGCATGGGGCGCCAACGAAAGCGCTGATAAGAGGTTCCTGTGAACTCGACCGGGCGCCTTGAGCCGGCCTGCCAATGGAGGACGTGGGGTCGGCTGTCGAGCGTCGTCGCTCCTCAGAATTGGCGCTGGTACCTTCAGGGCGTCCGATATTCGCACCGGACATAGGAACGAATGCCCCGGCATCGCTTATGCTCACCGGATGAGCGAGGAGATGCCCGGTGATGCCGCGCTTCTATTTCGATCTGCGCGACGGCGACGACCTCGCCATCGATGAAGAAGGACTGGAATTGCCCAACGTTGGTGCCGTGCAAGCGGAGGCCGCGATATCCCTGGCCGACATGGCCCGCGACGCCGTGCATGGCGCTCCTCTGCTTGGGGGCGGGCGTCGCATGGCGATCGAAGTCCGGGACGAGGCCGGGCCGGTGATGCAGGTCAGGTTTTCCTTCGACGTCGAAACCCGGACTCACTAGTCAGCTGCAAGCATTTGGATAGACCGACCTGTGTCGATCGTCCGTAGCTTAACCTTTGTGAATAAGCTCTTCAGGCCATCGCCGCAGAGTCTCGATAGCTGACGCATTAACCTATGTAGGTGCCGTCCAGAATATCGGGTTGTAGCTTTGCGGTGGTAGTAAGCATGAGAACAACTGCGATGAAACGACGACGCTTCAAGCAGACGACCTCTCTCCAAGAGCGAATCGCTGAATTTTCCGAGAAGGTTCGTAAACAGGCAGATGCGGCGACCGATGAGAAAGAGAAGGAAGAGCTCCTCAGGAGACTCCGCTTCGCCGATACGGCGGCGAACTTCGAACGGCAGCTGACCATCGAGGCCTGATCGCCTTCTCGCTCTCTGGTCCAGGGAAAGGTGCCCCCGGCGCACCCATGTCGTTGTGCCCTGCGCGCGCCATCGTTGATGTTCGTTCGGCAGCGACCTGGCCTCCGTTTTTCACCGGTGGCTTCGACCAAACTCTTTCCGGCCGAGCGTTACGGTGATTTCAAATAATGGCCCGTCCTCGCTTCTTACGGTCACAGTCACCTGCGATCCTCTTGAAGTGAACACGTCCCTGGCTACCGAGGTCACCGTGACGATGGCCTCCTTCCTCGCTGCCTCGAGGCTGGCATATTCGGTTCCCTCGCCATCAGAAACGGCAAGAAAGTCATCCTGAATGTCGAAATAATAGCGCATGGTTCAGAGCGAGGGATCGAGATGAAGGTAGAGCGCGTCGAAATCGGCTATCTCTCTCAATCCGGCTTCGTCCAGTATGGAAATGCGCCCCCTGTCAAAGTCGAGCAGCCCCCTGCTGCGCAAGTCCTGGACCACGCGGTTCATATGGACCACGCTCGTCCCCACCGCATCGGCAAATAGTGCTTGAGTTGCCGGAAAGCTGAAGGACAGGCCGTCCGTGCGTCCGATCGCTTTCAGTCTGGTGTAGAGTTCGAGCACGAGGTGCGCCACGCGGCTCGTTGCATCCCGCTGGCCGACGTTGCAGATCCACTCGCGAAATACCGAAGCGTCAGTGAGGGTATCGCGCCAAAGCGCCTGCGCAACACTCGGCCGGCGCTTGATGAGCTCGCGGAGCGGGGCATGGGGGATAAAGCCCAGGACGGAATTGCCGAGCGCGCTGACATCGTGGTCCATCACGTGAAGAAACAGGCTCTGGAGATCGGGGATGTCGCCTGGCTGATGAAATGCGAGCACCTGACGATGCCCGGTCCCGACGATCTTCGACCGCAGAACAAAGCCGTCGATTACCAGGCAACATGCCGACGGCCGGTCCCCGAAGGATACGATCGGTTCGCCGCCGGCCAACTGTTTGACCGATATCGGAAGACTTTTAATCGCACGTTCGTCCTCCTCGTCGATCTCGGTGCTGACCCTTAACCTTGTTAAAAAAGACCCGGTAATATCCGCTTTGGTCATCTCTCGCTCCCGAACGCGAAAACAAGATCTCGGGAAAAAAGTTCCAGCGCACTTGCCGCGAGCAACCGCCTCACTGCCGGCAATTGGCTGATAGGCGGGGCTCCTTCCTGTTGCGGCAGCCGCGACGGACCAGCGTTCCTGCAGATTCGACGTCAGAGTGAAGGAACGTCTCCCGGACCGTTTCTGTTAGCGGACTGAATAGTCGGAGACTGACATGCCCAACTACCCCGAGCCGCCATACCCGCCGCAAAAGCAATCGATGCCGGGTTCGACCAAAGCGATGAACCCTCGGCCCGACCATGGTGAGACGACGTACAAGGGCGCCGGCCGTCTCGCCGGCAAGAAGGCCATCATCACGGGCGGGGACAGCGGTATCGGGCGGGCGGTTGCGATTGCCTATGCGCGCGAGGGGGCGGATGTCGTCATCGCCTACCTGAACGAGCACGAGGACGCCGCTGAGGTCAAAGCTCTGGTCGAGCGGGAGGGGCGCAAGGCCGTTCTGATCCCGGGCGACATTCGCAACGCCGAACATTGCCGCAGCATCATTCGCCGGACTGTAGAGGAGCTTGGCGGGCTCGATATCCTGGTCAACAATGCCGCGCATCAGGCCACCTTCAAAGACATCGGCGACATCAGCGACGAAGAATGGCAACGGACCTTCGAAACGAACATCCACGCCATGTTCTATTTGACCAAGGCGGCCGTGGCTTGCATGAAACCGGGAAGCGCCATCATCAACACGGCTTCGGTCAATTCCGACATGCCGAACCCTACCTTGCTTGCCTATGCCACGACCAAGGGCGCGATCCAGAACTTCACTGGGGGACTGGCCCAGATGTTGGCGGAGAAAGGCATTCGCGCCAATGCGGTTGCGCCGGGTCCGATCTGGACTCCTCTCATTCCATCCACGATGCCGGAGGAGACGGTCAAGAATTTCGGTCAACAAGTGCCAATGAAACGCGCCGGTCAGCCGGCCGAGCTCGCAACCGCATACGTCATGCTGGCCGACCCTCTTTCAAGCTACACCTCAGGCACGACGATCGCCGTGACCGGCGGGAAGCCGTTCATCTGAGGTCCTGCATCTGAGGCGCTGCATCGAGAGAAAGATCGCCCTCATGCCTGGAGCGGCTATTTCAGCGTATACAGGTAGGCCGTGATATCTTGTGCATCGTTCTGAGGAATGCCCATGCTCGGCATGGCATTACCCGGCAAGACCTTCTGTGGCTCGCGGAGCCAGAACGTCATGTTCTCCGGAGAATTTCGCACGAACCCTGCGATATAGGTGCGCGTGCCGATACGGTGCAGCGGCGGGCCGACATTTCCATCTGCGCCCGCTATGCCGGGGATGTCATGACAACCGCCGCAGCCGTATTGCCCGATCAGCTGAGCGCCGCGTCGGACGTCTCCGGCGAAATTGACCGGGCCGGCAGCTTCGCCCTGGCCGCATGCCGTGAGAAGGAAGCCGAGCAGCAGGACGCTCGGCGGGCGAGAATTGGCGAGCGCAAATGGACAAATCATCGGGCACTCCATTGAGCTCATGGTCGCTGGCCGGAGCTGAACCCTTTCGTACTCGACCAGGGATCGCTGGTCGAAACCTGCTCCGACGGGACCTGCTCGATATTCGGCGACAATGGCGCCGCGGAGAACGTTCGGCCCCATTGACGGCTTGGCTCGTTGCTGATCTTGCCGATATAGGTCACGAGATCCCAGATCACGGAATCTGGCAGCACGGCGCCCCAAGCCGGCATACCATTCGGGCGGCCTTGGTAAATTGAGAGATAGATGTTCTCCGGCTGTGAGCCGTAAGTGAAAAGGCCATTGCTGAGTGCGGGCCCCATGCCGCCGCCGCCATTCGGCGCATGACAGCCGACGCAATTGAAATTGATGTAGTACGTCATGCCTCGCTGGAGTGCGTTCGGGTCTCCCTGAGCGGGGTTCTTGATGATCGGGCTGCTGGGCTGTGCGCCCGGGAAGAGGTGGGTGACCGGCACCCGCATGAAAACGCCGGGTCTGCCGTTACCTACACTCCCGCCAAAATCGGGGCGGGACGCGAGCGTTGGTGCCTGGGCTTCCTGCGATTGTGGCAGGCTTTGCTGGCCGAGCGATGGTCCGCGGGCGCTGACCATAACCAGAGCGATGGCAATCCAGAAGGAACGTCGGAGCATCTAGTGTCCTCCGGAATCGGTTTCCGATGTCTCCACCACGGGAACGCCGTAGTCACGCAGGAGCGTTGCGATTTCAGCCCGATGCCCGATGATGAAGGCGTTGAGCTGATCGCGCAGATCGTGATCGCCCTTGCGCACGCCCATCGAGATGGAGAACTGGAATTGCTGGGGTGCAAACCGGTCTCCGTCCTGGATCGGAGTGACCGTCAGAGAAACCGGCGAAAGCTTGGCGAAGTAGCCGGCGAGGGGACCCCAAGCAGCGGCAAGTTCGATCTCGCGGCTTTCGACCGCCTCGAGCAAACGCGCCGGCGGATTTGCCTCGCGATAGTCGCCATAGATCGAGTAGCCACGCACGTTGTCGACGATACCCTGCTCGCCGAGTGCCTGCGCGGGTGGCGTATTGTTGCCGTCATCGCCGATCAGGTGCACGCCGATCCTCAACTTGCGTAGCCTCGGATCGAGCAGGGAAGTAACGTCAAGATGCTGATCCTGACGCGACAGGAAAACGTAAGTCGACCGATAATAGGGAATTGTCGCCTCGACCAGATCGTAGGTCGAGGACACGCCCATCACGACGTCGCATTTGCCGGCCTTCAAGGTGTTTCGGATGAATCCCCGGCGCTGCGCCCACCAGGTGTAGGAGACCTGCTTGCCCAGATGGTCCGCGATCAGGGTCGCAAGCCGGTTCTCAAATCCGAGCTGCGCGCTGTTGGAAAAAGGCATGTTGTTTGGGTCGGCGCAAACCCGAAGCTCGGAAGCAGGCGCAGCCATGATATGGCTGGTCAACGCGACCGTGGTTGCGACGGCCACAATCCCCCCGCTACCGAGCCGGCGCATGATTGTTGTCCTGCGCCGCCGGCGTGCCCAACCTGAAGACGAGCAGCTCGCTGCCGCCCGCGGTATAGAACGGCAAGTCCTGGGTAGCGCCTGTGAATCCAAGCGCGCCATTACGCACGCGGGGATCGATCTCGGCATTTGCGACCACGCCCGGCCAACCGCCGACGCCTGAAAGTATGGCGACGTATTGCTGGCCGTCCGAGCCGCGATACGACACGGGCTGGCCGATAAATCCGGAGCCCGCCCTGAACTGCCAGAGCAGATGTCCGTCCTTGGCATCGACGGCTTTGAACAGGCGATCCATCGTGCCGTAGAACGCAACGTCTCCCGCCGTGACCAGGGCACCGCTCCAGACCGGAAGCTTCTCGTGAAGCTCCCATACCTTTTTTCGCGCGACCGGATCCCACGCCATGAACTCGCCACGGTAGCCGCCCGGGCCGGCAAACATGTCGACGTCAGCGCCGATATACGGGGTGCCGGCGATATAGCCGGCCTGAGAGGCCTTGAAGTTCATGCACAGATGCTGGTGCGGGACGTAGAGCAGCTTGGTCCGGGGAGACCATGCGCTCGGCTGCCAATCCTTGGCACCAGGCGCGGAGGGACAGATGTTTTCGATGGTCTTGCCGAGCAGAGGCGTCTTTTCATCGTTGGGAATGATCTTCCCCGTCTTGAGATCGACGCCCTTGTAAACGTTGACGAACTCGTAGGCGTCCGCCGAAATCACCTCGCCGGTCGCGCGATCCATCACGTACATATACCCGTTGCGCCCGGGATGGATCAGGACCTTGCGCGGCTGCCCGTTGATTTCGAGTTCGACAAGAACGTTTTCGTTGATCTCGTCATGGTCGAACAGATCGTGCGGATTGACCTGATAAGCCCATTTGGCCCGACCGCTGTCGGGGTCCCTCGCGAAGATCGTGGTGCTCCAGAGATTGTCGCCGCTGCGCTGGTTGGCGTTCCACGGACTTGGGTTCGCGGTGCCGTAGTAGATCAGGTTCAATTCCGGATCATATGAAATCCAGCCCCACGCCGTGCCGCCGCCAACCTGCCAGCGGTCGGCCGGCCAGCTCTTGACGCCGAGGTCTTGGCCCCTAAGATTCTCGTAGAAAGGCTTGAAATCGTCTCCAATCAGAACGTCCTTGTCCGGCCCCGTCGCATAGGCGCGCCAGACAATAGCGCCGGTGTTTTCGTCGAGCGCGGTCACCCAACCGCGAACGCCCATCTCGCCACCGCTGTTGCCGACCAGGATCTTGCCGTTCACGATCACCGGCGCCATGGTGATGGTTTCGCCCTTGTTGATCTCTCCAAGCTTCGTGTGCCAGAGCTCCTTGCCGCTGCCGGCATCGATCGCAACCGCGTGGTTGTCGAGCGTGTTGAGAAAAACCTTGCCGTTGTCGAAGGCGAGGCCCCGGTTGACCACGTCACAGCAGGCGACTCCGGCCGCAGCGGGCTCTGGCTTTGGCGCATAAGACCATTTCAGCTCGCCCGTCGTCGCGTCGAGCGCGAACACGCGGTTGGGGTACGGGCCTGCATATGGGCCGACCACGTACATCGTGCCATCGACGACGATTGGAGCCGCTTCCTGTCCTCGATCGGCTCCAAGCGAGAACGTCCAGGCAAGCTGGAGGCGAGATACGTTGCCTGCATTGATCTGATCGAGTTCGCTGTAGCGGGTATTTGCATAGTCCCGCGCCGCCATCGGCCATTGTGCGGGATCCTTCATGCGGCTGATCAGATCGGTTTGAGCTGAAGCGGCGGACAGCCACATTGCAATGATCAAGACGGCGCCCAGCACTCCCAGCAGCAAACGTCTCGAGGCCCGAGCTAACATATGTAAGTATCCCCACGGCGGGCTGTGGTCCGCGCCGTGCCGCGGGCCAACTGCGAACGTACAAAGGTTGCCGCAGCTGTTGGTTCCTAACCCACACACCCTGAGAAGCTCATCTCACCACGTTTCCCGAGATCCCCGCGCCGAGATCGATTGCGATCTGGTCTTCCCGGCCGTTGCATTTGGGGTGCCCGAACCCCGATGGGCTTTTGCCGTCGGGTCCGATATCGTAGATGATGGCGTCTTTCATATTGGGACTGACGCCTGCCGGTACGTGGTCGAGCCCGAGATAGTGGCGCGTGCGCCAGGCGACATTGTGATCCGCACATGAGCTGTCGCCGCTGACCCCGATCGCGCCGGCGATGCCGTGATCGTCATAGAGTGCAAGGCCGCCGCCGAACACGATCACGCCGCCCACAGGCTTGCCGACCATCGGATCATGCGCGGTGCCGAAGTCTTCCGGTCGGCCGGAATAGATGACGTCCGGCGATGGCGGATTGCTGAGCGCAGCACCGAACAGGATTCCGCCGGGTTGGGAGCCCGCATACAGGTTTGCGCTTGCCATGGCCTTGTCCTTCAGGCTGAACGCGTTGGCGGTGTTTGCCTTCTCTGCTGCGATGGCACGGCTGCCGAGCCATTGGTCGTCCACCTTGTCGCCGCTGTAAGCGACGGCGCAGACGATGCCTTGGCGGTTCACGACAGCCGCCCACTCATTGTTGTCGAATCCCCCGTTGCTTGGACCTCCCGACGGCTTGACGCTCTTCTTGAGGATATCGGCCAATTGATTGTGATCGACCGGACAGGACATTGGGGGACTCGGCTGATCCTGCGCTTGCATTGCGGTCGGACCCAGTCCCGAGATCATCAGAATCGCAAGTCCTGCCATCGCGCGTCGGCTGCTCATGCATCCTCCAATAACCGGTGCTGACGTTGACCACTGCGCGACGAACGCCGAGCGAAAGCGGCGGTTCCTAGCCGATGCCGGGCATTCGATAGGAGGGCTGAGAAGAAGACCTTTCGTTCATGCCGAGCCAGCGATAGGCGAAGACCAGCGCCACGCCGGTGTAGAGGGCTCCCATCGGCACCCACATCAGGATGCCTGCAAGCTGCTGGTCTTCCAGCTTTGAAAGACCGAAATCCGCCGCCAGAACGCCTTGGCCTGGGATCCAGACCCGTGTCGACAACGTCAAGAGAGCCCCGAGCACGCCGGAATGCAGGACGGTTACAAAGAGACAGGCGATGCCGATCCCATCGCGGAGCCGCGCGCTGCGTCCCGGACCGCGGCCATAGAAAAGCACCCACCAGAACAGAAGCGCCGTAGCAAAGAAGCTGACATGCTGGAGCCGATGGACGGCGGCGTTCTCCACGGCCCACGCGTAGAGAGGCGGTGCGTGCCAGATCCAGAGGGCAAGCCCGTGTAGCGCAGTCGCGCTGATGGGGTGGCTGACGAAGCTCCAGGCGGTCGCCAAGGGCCCCGTGCTGAGGACGCGACCGACGGGGGCGCGCAGCTTTGAAGGCAGACTCCACAGCATCGGACCGTTAATCCTGGCCAAGGCCATCAGCGGGGCAGCGACCAGCATCAGCAATTCATGTTCGACCATGTGCGCGGTGAACAGGCGCTCGCCGATCCAGTGAAGCGGCGATGTGACCGCGAGCGCAACGACCAGCCATCCGGTCCAGAAGGCGGCAACCCGATTGTAGCTCACCCCACGACCGCCGCCGGCGCTACGCCAGAGCCGTTGTGTCCCGACGTAAAAGGCGATGCCAACGGCATAAAGCGGGATGAGCAACCAAGGATCGTAGCTCCATAAGGACGAGGAATCGATGACGTCGGATACCCCGTGCGCGCCGGCAGAAGACGGCAGCGACGCGACGAACAGCAGAAGCGCAATCAGCGCAGGCATGAATTGACCATGGACGCGGCGATGAGCTGGTTTGCGATCACAAGCGCGAACAGGATGCCGCTACCGACCCCCAACCAGGCCATGAACGTTCTGGGGCCGGCGCCCCGCGCCTCGGCCCATTCTGTTGCGGCACTGCGACAAACCGCCCGCGCCGACAGCAGGGAGCCGGTCAGGGAGACCAGAATCAAGATAGCCCCCATGACCAAGCCGCTGAAGGCCGTGTTCTCGCACGCAAAATGTACGACGCTGTAAACGCCCTGCAAATTTACAGCCCAGGCGGCGGGGCCGAGAGCGACGCCAGCCCAATAGAGCAGTCTCGAGTTTGGCTCAGGAGCCGTCATAGCCGTGGCACCCAATCGAGCAGGACGTACAAAGGAAGCCATGCGAGCACGACGAAATTCCAGTAGAAGACGTTGTCGGTGACGTCGCTGAAGCGGCGCGGCTTTGCGTGCGACGTGAACATCAGCACCGTCAGAACGACGGTGTCGGCAAGGTCGGTCGCCAGATGCGTCGTATGCAGACCGAGAATGAGCCAGACGATGGAGCCATAGGCCGAATTGTCCCACCTGGTGTTGAGATGCGCAAATTCGAAGCCGCGCAAGACCAGCAGCACGATTCCGATCAGCGACATGACGATCAGGCAGGCGCGGACCTTCCGCAGATCTTGGCGATGCGCCACGCGGTTGGTGTATTGGTTCGGGATGACGCTGAGCAGATACAGCGCGGTCGCGAGGCTCCCCGGCCAAAGGTCGGGCGGGGGTGCTCCAATCGGCCAAGTCGGGTTCACCGCATACAGATAGAGGTATGCACCGACGGCGACAGCAAAGCCCATGCCTTCGAGCGTTATGAATCCCATGGCGCCCCACCAGGGTCCGCTCCGGGGGCCGAAACCATAGGTCGGCAGCTCTCCGACGTTCTGAACGATGTGCTGATTCACTCCTCGTCCTCCCTGCTGCCGGTCGGCCAGAACCAGCCGATCAGGGCGACCGCCATCGGGGGCGTGCCCCAGAGTACGGCCCAGGGCGTAAAGATCGTGCAGATGAAAAACACCGTGGTGGCGAGCGCGGTGAGCAGTGGCCAGATGCTCGGCTCTGGCGAGGCTTCGCGGATCTGGGGATCGGCTTCAGCCAGTGAGGTCAGCAACACCTCCCGGCGCTCCACGCTCAAGCCAGCCACGACGCGCAGGCTTTCGGTATCAGACCACAGCGGCTCGCGATGATCGACCGCGGGAATGCGATCGAAATTGTAGGACGGCGGCGGCGACGTCGTCGCCCACTCCAATGTGGAGGCGTCCCAGGGATTGCGGCCGGCCGGCGCGCCTCTTCGAACGCTGACGACCACGTTTGCAATCAGCAGGACGAAGCTGACGGCGAAAAGTGCCGCGCCGCAACTCGACAGGAGGTTCAACCGGTCCCAGCCCATATCGGGCGTGTAGGTGTAGACCCTGCGGGGCATGCCCATGAGTCCGAGAATATGCATCGGGAAGAACGCAACATTGAAGCCAATGAATGCGAGCCAGAAATTCCACCGCCCCAGTCTCTCGCTCAACATGCGGCCGCTGATCTTCGGGAACCAGTAGTAGACAGCCCCGATCAGCGGAAACACCGCTCCGCCGATCAGCACATAATGAAAATGGGCCACCACGAAATAAGTATCGTGAACCTGAGTATCGATCGGCACCGAGGCGACCATCACGCCGGAAAGGCCGCCGATCACGAACACCACGACAAAGCCGAGCACGAACAACAGGGGTGTGCGGTAAATCGGCCGACCATCCCACAACGTGGCGAGCCAGCAGAAGATCTGCAGACCGCTCGGGACCGCGATCAGCATGCTGTTGGCCGTGAACAGCGCGGCGCCAAGCTGCGGCAATCCCGTCACGAACATATGGTGCACCCACAGCCCGAACGAGAGGAAGCCGGTCGCAATCAGGGACAGGACGATCACGGGATAGCCAATCACCGGCCTGCGCGCAAACGTGGCGAGAATCGCGGATGCCATCCCGGTCGCAGGCAGAAAGATGATGTAGACCTCGGGATGTCCGAAGAACCAGAACAAATGCTGCCACAGCAGCGCGTTCCCGCCGGCCGCGGCATCGAAGAAATGCGTGTTGACGAGCCGGTCGAGGATCAGCGACATCGAGGCGATCATGACCGAGGGCATCGCGAACATCACGAGGAAGGCGGTCACCAGCATCGACCAGACGAAGATGGGGATGCGGTCGAGCGTCATCCCGGGCGCCCGCTGTTTGAAGACGGTGACGATGATCTCCACGGCGACTGCGAGCGCGGCGACTTCGGTAAACGTGATCATCTGCGCCCAGACGTCGGCGCGTTTGCTGGGCGTGAACTGAAGGTTCGACAGAGGAACGTAAGCGAACCAGCCGACATCCGGACCGACGTTGAAGAGAAACGAAATCCACAGAAAGCAACCACCGAACAGGAAGATCCAGTAGCTGAAGGCATTGAGGCGGGGAAAGGCGATATTCCGCGTCCCGACCATCAGTGGCACCAGATAGACGGCAAAGGCTTCCATGACGGGCACGGCGAACAGGAACATCATGGTCGAGCCGTGCATCGTGAAGACCTGGTTGTAGAGGTCTGCCGACAGGACGTGCTTCTCGGCGCCCGCGAGCTGAAGGCGCATCAGGATCGCGAGAATGCCTCCGAGAAGCAGGAATACAAAAGCCGTCAGGATGTAGCGCCGTCCAACGACCTTGTGATCGACCGAGGTAAGTGCGCCGATCAGGCCGGACGGGGTTCGCCAGATTCTGTCGAGCCGCGTCGAGAGCTGTAGTCCGTCCAGAGCATCGTCGTGCAATTCGCTGTGCTGGGCGACCAGGGTCACTTGAGCTGCTCCAGATAATGATGAATCGCGATGAGTTCATCTGACTGCAACGCCATCTGCGGCATGAGATTTCCGGGCTTGATGTGTTGCGGGTCGGCCAGCCATGCGCCCAGACTTGCTGAATTGAGGGGCAACGTACCCGCCGCAATCGTGGTTCGGCTGCCGAAATGGGTCAGGTCTGGCCCGAGCTGGCCGCCAGCCAGGGTGCCGCGAACGGTGTGACAGAGCGCGCAGCCGCGCGCGCGAAATAGCTCCTCGCCCCGTTTTGACAGCGGGTCGACCGGGCTGCCTGCGCTCTGGTTCTCGTGATCGCGCCAGCGCTTGAACTCGTCTTGCGGCAGCGCGATCACCGCGAATGCCATGTGCGCGTGCTGCAGTCCGCAGAACTCGGCGCATTGGCCGCGATAGACGCCCGCCCTCTTCGCCGTGAACTGAATCTCGTTCTGCTGGCCTGTGATCAGGTCCATTTTTCCCGTGAGACTCGGGATCCAGAAACTGTGTATCACGTCGGCCGATTGCAGTTGCACCCTCACGGGCTGCTCGACCGGAATCCGAATCTCGTTTGCCGTGACGAAGCTCAAATGCGGGCTATCTGCCTCGTAGCTGACTTCCCACCACCATTGATGCCCGGTGATCTTCAGGGTGAGCGCGTTCGGGTCCTTTGCGAACACGCTACGTTGTCCGGCGTAGCTGACCAGTGATAGCGCGAGCACGATGAGGACCGTTGCTATCCCGAGGCCAAGGACAATTTGGCCTGCGCGTCTCTCAAACGGCGGATGCAGCGCAAGTGGATGCCGGGACAGCGAGGGCTGGCGCCATAGCCCGACGGCGAGCACCACCACCACGGCAATCCAGACGACCGCTGCGACGACCAGGAAGGCGACAAAGATGCGGAGAATGTCTGCGGATTGCAGCGCGTGAGGGTCCAGCGCAGATTGTCGCCCAGCGCAGGCGCCGAGCGGCCAAGCCGCAAGTAGCACAAGACCCGATCTCATCCACGCCGACATTGGTGATTACAGACGCTCCGCCTGCTGGGAACCGGTGGCAGTTACAAAGGTTCCTATTCGCGGGTGCGTGGTTCGGAGAAGCCTAAAGCGCCGGCCATCCTTTGGCCGCGACCGTGATGGCCGCAGCGCCGACTGCCATCAGCAGGAGAACAAGTGCAATGGCAACCATCGCTCCCGGCTGAGTGAGAGCGCGCAGATCTTCGAGCATGAGTCGTGGTCTCCATCGGGCTGTCCTGAGGAATGGCTGCAGCGAGCAGTCGTTCCAATAGTTTGCAGAGGAGAATGACGCTTGCGCCGCGGCTCATTCACTTCCAAGCTCGATGATCAGGCCTTCGTTCGCCCGAAGCAGGACCGATATCGGTTGGACAGACTGGAAAGGTGGGCCCGAATGCGTCGACAGGAGTACCTTCCCACGACGATCCCATTCGAACTTGCGGGGCTCAGTCGCAATGTTGAGCACGATGAGCAACTCGCTTTGGTCCAGAGCACGCCTGTAGGCCAGGATGTCGTTACGGGCGCGAACCGGGTGATATGCGCCACGCTGCAGGGCCGGGTATGCTCGCCGCACCGAGATCAGGCTCCGGAATAGATGCAGGATAGAGCGTTCGTCGCTGCGTTGATGGTCGGCGTTGCGGGCGCCGTCGGCCTCCAGGGGCAACCAGGGCTCGCCAGTCGTGAAGCCGCCCGTCGGGCTGTCGTCCCACCGCATCGGAGCGCGCTCGGGATCGCGGCAGAGGCCGTATCCTTTCACCAACTTCTCGAAGGGGTCGTCAATTCGATCGCCCGGGATGTGAACGCGTTCGCGACCGATCTCGTCGCCCATGAAGAAGAACGGCGTACCTTTCATCGTCAACAACAACATCGCCAAGGTGCGCATCGCCGCTTGCCCGATCTTGCTGGCGATGCGCTGCTTGTCATGACCTCCGATCACCCAGACCGGCCAGCCGCCCTCGGGCAGCGCGTTCAAGTAGGCATCGATCGTTGCTTGCAGGTCGAGCACGTCCCAGCGACAATCGAGCAATGCGAAATTCAGCGGCAGATGAAGGCGTGGCCGCTCGGTGCCGTAGAAATGGCCTATGCGGTCCGTCTTGCCCTGGACTTCCCCGCATAGCAGCCTGCTTTCGTAGCGATCGATCACCTCGCGAATGAACTCGATACACTGCATGGTTTCCGGCCGATCGTCGGTGAAGACCGGCATCAAGCGCTGCGGCGGCGGCTTGGTTTGACCTTCCGGAGCGGGCGGATTGTCGCGGAGAAGAGGATCCTTGATCAGGACGGCGCTGGCGTCGACACGAAATCCATCCACTCCGCGATCCAGCCAGAACCGCATGACGCCTGCGATTGCCGCCCGGACATCGGGATTCCGCCAGTTCAGGTCGGGCTGCTCGGCCAGAAATGAATGGTAGTAGTATTGGCCTCTCGCCTCGCACCATTCCCAAGCGCTGCCGCCGAAGCGGCTCAGCCAATTGTTAGGCGGAGCGCCGGTCTCGGCCGGCTCGGCCCAGACGTACCAATCTGCCTTCGGATTGTCGCGGGAGGCACGGCTCTCGACGAACCAGGCGTGATCATCGGACGAGTGGTTCGGTACGAGGTCGAGAATGAGCTTGATGCCCAGCTCGTGGAGCCTGGCGATCAGGCGATCCATGTCCTCAAGGCTGCCGAACGCGGGATCGATCGTCTGAAAGTCGGAAATGTCGTAGCCGAAATCGCGGAAGGGACTTTTGTAGATCGGTGTGAGCCAGACCGCGTCGACGCCGAGCCAGGTGAGATACTCGATGCGCGAGAGAAGGCCGGGCAGGTCTCCCTTGCCGTCTCCATTGGAGTCCTGGAAGGAGATCGGCGCCAACTCGTAGATGACTGCGGACTTCCACCAATCGCCTGTGGCTTCATTCATGAATGACTTGCGGCTCGCTATCTGTTTCAATCATCAAGCCGCTCTCGCGGGTTAGGTTCCTTTGCGTCCAGGCTCGCGGCATCATGGCCATCGCGCAACAACTGGGAATGCTGTTTGTGCACCACGGCCGTCGCGAATTGAGGACGGTCGCGGCGCCATGGCGCACGGCGTCGATCCTGCACCGGATGATGACGCGCCGTCTTCGCCGACGGCATTAAGGTTGGTCGGCTACGGTTAGCCGGGCGCGTGCCATCCGGCCCTTCCGGGGCGCGATTGCCGGCACCAGTGCGGGCGTCTCCGTTGCCATGCGGAGAGCGAAATAGGCAATCGTCGCCTGAAGACCCTCTTTCAACGCCACGCGTGGACGCCACCCCAATGACCTTTCGGCGGTATCAATAACCGGCTTGCGACGCTGAGGGTCGTCCTTTGGCAATTCCTCGAAGCGCAAAGGGGATTCCGAACGCGTGGATGACAGAACCTCACGGGCAACCGCTTCGATCGTCACCTCGTGCGGGTTTCCCAGATTGCATGGCCCGGTGACGGAGGCCGGGCTCTCCATCAGGAGCTGCAGTCCCCGCACGAGATCTTCAACGAAGCAGAAGCTCCTGGTCTGAGTTCCGCGTCCATAGATCGTGATGGGTTCTCCCCGCAATGCCTGCACGATGAAGTTCGAGACGACCCGGCCGTCATTCTCGAGCATGCGCGGCCCGTAGGTATTGAAGATGCGCGCAATCTTGATTTCGACGCCGTGCATCCGGTGATAGTCGAACATCAAGGTCTCTGCGGCCCGTTTGCCCTCGTCATAGCAAGCTCGTGGGCCGATCGGATTGACGTTGCCAAGGTAAGACTCGGGCTGAGGGTGAATTTCGGGATCACCGTAGACCTCGCTGGTGGAGGCCTGAAGCACGCGTGCTCCCTTTTGATGCGCCAGTTCGAGAATGTTCAGGGTCCCGATGACGCACGTCTTCATCGTGCCGATCGGATCCGTCTGGTAATGGCGCGGCGAGGCCGGGCAAGCCAGACTGTAGATCCGGTTGACGTCTTCGTCGACGTCGAGCGGCTCGCGCACGTCATGCTCGATGAAGCGAAAGTTCGGATGGTTGAGCAGAGGCCTGACGTTGTCGGTCGTCCCGGTAAAGAGATTGTCGACACAGATCACTCTGTGGCCGCGCTGTAGCAAGGCGTCGCAGAGATGCGATCCGATGAAGCCGGCGCCGCCGGTAACCAGGACGGTGGTGGAGCGACGGGGCGCATTGATGCGGGTCTGGAACGTCATGGTACTCTCCCTTCAGAATTCGGCGACCTGCACCGGCCGGATTTCGGACAATTTTCTTGATTTGCGCCGCCGCCGCGCGGATGCTTCCAGATAGTAAGTCTCCAGTTGCTCGGCCCTATGATACGAGGTGTGATCCGCGAGCACTCGCCGTCTCGCATTGTCCGCGATCGTGCGACGGCGTTCCTCGGTCATGTCCCGAAGGATATCGACGACATCGTGCGGGTTCGAGACGAGAAGAATTTCATGCGACGGCTTGAAGATGGTCTCGATTCCAGACCACTGGTCTGAAATAACCGGTGTTCCGCAAGCGGCGGCTTCAAACAGCCGAACGCTCGGCGAGAAGCCGAGAGCGCGCATGTCGGTTCGCGTCGCGTTGAGGGTGAAGCGCTGCTCCGAGTAGAACATCGGGTGCTGTTGTGGCGTGAGATGCTCGATCCGGGACACGTTTCCGGGCCAAGTGAGGTGTTCCGGATATTGGGCTCCAGCGACGACGAACTGCTCGAACGGGAGCGTGCGAGCGGGAGCGAGAAGCAGTTGTTCGAGCGTCGGTTGCCTGTCGTCGCTGTAGGTCCCGAGATAGCCGAGCGACCATTTCAGCTCCGCCTGCTGAGGCGTGTATCGCTCCGTATCGGCGCTGCAATACAGGGCTCTTGCCAATGGGCTGCCGTATTTCTCCTCGATCATCTGCGGGACTGGACCACCGGAGAAGGAGAGATAGAGATCGAAACGCGGGATCATCGCGGCGGAAAGGTAATCGAGCCCTTGTTCGAGTCGGGACAACGTGACCGGCGTATCGATATCGTAGAAGGCCGTGACGCCCTGGGCGTGGGTCGTGACCCATTCGGAAATCGCGATGCCATCCGGGACGAAGGAGCCGATGATAACCAGATTGGCCCCACGGATAAGCTGTCCAAAGCGGCGTGGAATGTCACTCAGAGTCTCGTAGAGACCGACGTTCCATGCAGAAGGCTTCACCAGATCGCGATGGTTTCGGTACCACGAGACGTCCCGCTCCAGAAAGGTAACGCGGTGGCCACGTTGCGCCAGGGCCTCGATCAGGGCGCGGTAGGTCGTGGCGTGACCGTTGCCCCAGGATGATGTGACCGAAAGACCGATGACGACAATGTTGAGGTTCATTCTGCTGCCTCGATTCGCGAACTGCTTCCGACAAATAGATCGTTGAACTGGCGCGCGCGATGGCGGTAGGTGTGATGGCCAAGGATGCGCACACGTGCGCGGCTGGCGATTGCCTGTGCGCGACCAGGGCTCAAGGCGCTGATGTGGTCCGCGACCTCGTCGCCTGTCGAGGCCACCAGGACCTCGCGGCCGGGCTCGAGGAAATGATCGATGCCATCCCATTGATCGGTGATCAGGCAGGCGCCGGCGCCGATGGCCTCAAAGACACGTGTCGGAGGCGAGAACCCGTATCGAGCCATGCTGTCGCGATTGATATTCAGTGTGGCCAGGCCTGAGCCGAAGAATGCGTTGTGGTCGGACGTTCCGACGTGCCCGACCTTGCGCAGATTGGCAGGGGTGTCCTTGTTGTCCCAACCGGAGCCGCCGAGCACAAACGTCTTTGCCGGCAGCGAACGTGCAACGTCGATGAAGAACCTTTCGACGCGCTGCTCGCGGTCGGGCAAGCGGTTCGCCAGCAGGCTGAGATCGCAGCCGAACCGTGGATTCGGCGGGGCGGAATAGTGCGTTGCGGGGTCGAGCGCATTGTAGATCGGTACGCACTCCCGCGCACCGATGGCGCGATAGGCGGAGACGACCGGCTCGCCGCCGCCATAGGTCAGCACCATGTCGTAGGATCGGATTGCGCGGCGGAGATGATGATGAGGGTCATCCGCCATCGACTCCAGCGTGGCAGGCGCGTCGACATCCCAGTAGATGCGCATCGCCTTTGATGGAACGTTGGCCGCGGCGATTTCCAATTCCTGATCGAACACGCCGACGCCGCTCGCCTTGATCAGCATGTCGGCCGAGTTCGCCGCCGTCTCGATGCTGCGTTGCCAGCCGTCGGGCGTTGCCGGATAGACGACCACCCTTGCCCAGTCGGGATCTGCGATATCGCGATGCGCCTGGCGCTCGAAGGCATCAGGCTCGAAGAAGGTGATATCGTGCCCGAGTGCCGCGATTTCCTTCAGCATGCCACGATAATAGGTCGCTGCGCCGTTCCAGTAAGACGAGACGAGGCTCGAACCGAAGAAGCAGATTTTCATGCGACAGCTCCGATGTACGGCCGGTGCTGCGGCTGGTCCGGAGCCCGGATGTCCTCGACGATTGCGAGCAGCTGTTGCACGCGATGGTGACAGGTGTGCTTTTGCGTGATCGTCCGGAGCCCCGCTTGCACCGTTGCAAAAGACAGCTCGCGGTCATCCAGCAGTGCGCGCAGGGCGCTCTTCATCTGTGCGCCATTGGCGGCGCTGAGATAGGCGCCCTCCGGGAACAGCCCTTCGGCATCAACCCAGGGCGCCGACACCAGTGGGACGCCGCACGCCATCGCCTCGAACACGCGAATGGTCGGGATGCCGGGAAGAGACCGGACATAGGGGCCACGCGGCACATGCACCGTGGCGCGCGCGCTGGCGAAAGCGGCGGGAGCCCAATGGGCCGGCAGCCAGCCGCCATACCGGATGCCTGCGGCCCGAATGGTGTCGAGCGCTGCATCCGAGTAGCGGACGCCGTAGGCACTCGCGCTGAGCTTCAGCTCGGCGACCGGATCAACCAGGAATTCGTTGAGTTCAGCGGCTCGCTCGCCGTCGCCCCAGTTGCCGATCCAGATCAAATCGTCGGTCCGTTCGATGTGCGGCAACGGATGGTACAGGGCGACGTCCGCCGCCTCGTGCCACGTGAAGGCCCGGTTGGCCCAGCCGAGCTTCAGGTAGATCTGGCGGAGCACCTCACCGAAGGCGAGCACGCCGTCGAACCCATCGAGGTCGAACTGCGCAAGTTCTTCCGGCGCAGTGACGGCCCGGTGGTGGGTATCGTGAAACAGCAGCGCAAACGAAGCGCCTCGCGCACGCCTGCGCCCGATTTGGGCGATCAGATCGGGCGAACTCCATTCGTGAACAATCACGAGATCGGCGCCGTGCAGCGCGCTATCAAGATCCAGCAATGCGTCATAGCGGCGAACGTCGATCCCGGGGAAGAGCGCCGGAATGTCGTCCATCGCCTGAGTGCCGCCCTCTCGTATCGCATTCAACCGGCTCCAGCCGTCGACGGGTTCATAGACAATGACCTCGTGACCGAGCGAGTGCAGCTCGCGCGAATAGCCTCGCAAAAAATGCGCATTGCCGTTGTTCCAGCAGGAACTGAACGCGTGGTAGAACAGGACGCATTTCATGCGCGCACCTCGATGGGGCCGTCCGGCGCCTGCGCGCGCCACGATGTGAGCAACGCTTCGTAGAGCTTCAGATAGGCGTTCGTCATCCGTGTCAGGGAATAGGTCAGGGAATGCTCATAGGCGGCACGTTGCAGCCGGGTGCGCTCACGCTCATTGGTGCACAGATGCGCAAGCGCGCGATGCAGCGCCTGGCCGTCGGCGGGATCGACGAACAGGGCAGCTCCGCTCCACAATTCCCGGAAGGTCGGAATGTCGGACAGGACGAGTGCGCAACCCGCTGCCGCGGCCTCGAGAACTGATAGCCCGAACGGCTCGTAGAGCGCCGGGGTGACGAAGATTCCGGCATGTTGCAGGCGTGCGCGCAGGACCTCGTGCGGCAATTGTCCAAGCCAGCTCACGGAAGCCGACGGGCTTGTGTCGGCCGGTCCCGCAACCTCGATGGGCCAAGGCAGTCCGGGCGCCGCGGCCGTCAGAGCCTCGAGGTTCTTGGCGCGGTCCCAAAGTCGACCGGCCGCCAGGATCAGGTTCTGTTTTCGCCCGCCGGGACTGCCGGGCGCGATCCCGTTCCAGATCGTGGCGCCAGGGGTGCGGGGACGGTAGATCTCCACGATCTCGCTGTGGAAGGACCGGCTCGGGCACACCCAGGCTTGGGTGATGTCGAGAGCTGCAGCAACCCGTTCGGTGTAGCGGCGCCATCGTGGCTCCTCCAGCCAGGCCGTGTCCCGACAGGCCCGCGCCCAGGAGCGAACGCAGGAGTGTGCCGCGAGCACGGTCGGCGCGCGCCATCCGAAGGATGCTTCGCGAAAGCTGTTGAGATGAACAAGGTCGGGCCTGAGTTTGGCCTCGAGGCCGGTAAGGACGCGCCGTGCGTCCGAGACGTTCTGCCCTTCAGGATCCCGCCATTCAAGCGCCAGGTCCGTCTCGATCAGGCGCACCCGAGAGCCATGCAGCATCGCCCGCTGATCTGCGCGCGCGCGGGGCCCCAATGTCACGAGGTCGACCTCGGCGCCGGCTTTGGCGAGCGCCGTCGCGAGGCCGCAGCCATAGGTCCACACCCCGCCCACGGTGTCGGTGGTCATCAGGATCCTGACCTCCGCGAGATGGCTCATGGCGCAACCCGAAGTTCGAGGTTATCGAGGGGGACGGGACGATCGTTCTGTACGTCGCTGAACTGATCGAACAACGCCAGATAGTGCCGATGCGCGCGTTCCCAGGCGAAATCGTCGGGCTCACCCCATAGCTTTCTGTAATCCGGCGAGCCCGGATAGGGGTAGAGCGGCACCGGATCATTCGCCCAGACTCCCGCATCTCGCATCTGCCGGCGCCAGCGCTGCACGACCGGATCATCGTCCTCGGGCACTTCGATCAAATTGGCCTGAACGAAAGGAACATGACGGCGTGCCTCGACCAGCCGCTCGGCCAGTTGGTCGGTGGTCATCTTGCAGTTCTTGGCGAGCGCGGCGCGCCCCTCCACGGTCAGGCTCTCGATACCGGCCTCGATCGAGACGCAGCCGGCCTCGCCGAGCAAGGCCAGCATGTCCGGCTTCCAGAGGTCGATCCGCGTCTGCACGCCAAACTTCAGCCCGCGCGCGATCAGTCCCTCGAGCAGCTCTCTGTTCGGGAGAAAGATCTCATCGATGAAGTAGACATATTCGATGCCCTGTTCGCGGAGCCCGTCGATTTCATCCAGGACGATCGCGGGAGGGCGTTTGCGATAGCCGTTGCGAAAATTGTCCTTGGCGCAGAACGTGCAGCTGTATGGGCAACCCCGGGACGCCTCGACTTCAGCGCCCGGAGCGAGCGGCTCGGCCTCGAAGCGGTGATGATGGTGGTGGTGGCGCCGCACCATTTCGTCCGGCCAGCGCAGCGGCGGCTGATCCCTAAAGTCGACCGCCTGAGGGCCTCCATTGACCCGGATCGAGGCTCCGTCGGTAAAGCACAGGCCGGCGAAGTCGCGCTCGCCATTGGCCAGCCGAAGCAGGGAGGTCTCGCATTCTCCCATCACGACGATGTCGACGCCGAGCTTCTTCAGCGCCGCCCGCGGCGTGGTCGAGCCGTGGGGGCCAATCGCGACCAGGACCGGAGCGAGGTCGCGGATCGCCAGCGCCAGCTCCTGTGGCACCCGAAGCTCGGGCGGCGCGCAACGCCAGAACAGATAGGTCGGCGCCGTCGTGATGATGATCAAGTCGGGGCCGAATGCCCGCAGCTCGGCCTCGATCTCGATCAGGGACAGATCGAACATGTGCGCGTCGAGCAGCAGGGTCTTGTGCCCGGCGGTCTTCAAATGGTGATCGGAAATTCCGAGCTCGAGCGGCAGGTGAGGGGACCGGCAGCCGAAATAGATGCTGCCGCCGAAGTCCCAGTTGGGGTTGATGAGAGCGACGCGCGTCATGCCAGAGCCTCGCGGCTGCCATGCGGGGATGCGAAGCGGCTGTCGAGCCATGTGTGGAGTGAGCGGAGGCCTTCCGTGACGGCAATCTGCGGAGCCCAACCAAGCGCTACGGACAACGCGCGTGTGTCGGTGACGTACCAGGGCTGATCGCCGGGACGCCAATCGGCGAAGTTGTATGCGACCTTGCGACCGGTCAGATCGGCGATGCCGTCGATCAATTCCAGCAGGCTGATCGCATTGGCGGGGCCACCGCCGAGGTTGAACACGCGTCCGCGGACCGTGTCCATGCCGTCGAGCGCGGCAAGCCAGGCGGTGACCGCATCCGAGACGTGAAGTGCATCACGGACCTGCTTGCCGTCGCCGTAGATCGTGAGCGGATTTCCGCGGATTGCGCTCAACAGAAAATGCGCGATCCAGCCCTGATCCTCCGTCCCGAACTGGCGGGGGCCGTAGATGCAACTCATCCGCATCACCACCGTCCGGAGACCGAACACACGAGCGTAGTCGTGAACGTATTGGTCTGCCGTGCCCTTGGAACAGCCATAGGGGCTATAGAAATCGAGCGGCGCATTCTCGGAGACACCGCCGGCCAAGACATCGTCGTTCGGCAGGTAGCGGCGACCGGAGAGCCGGATCGCGCTGTCGTCGATCAGGCGGCCATAGACTTTGTTGGTCGAAGCGAAGATCACGGGGGCCTGCTTGTTGTGCAGGCGGACGGCTTCGAGAACGTTGAGCGTACCGCGCGCGTTGATCTCGAAATCGGAGGCGGGATCGCTCACGCTGTCGGTGACCGCCACCTGGGCTGCCAGGTGCAGCACGGCGCGAGCCTCGCGCACGGCGTCGATCACCGGTATAGGATCACGGATATCGGCAACCGTGATGGCAATCTTCTCGCCATGCCTGGACTTCAGCCACTGCGCGTTCTCGCGCACCCCCAAGCGAGCCAGATTGTCCAGCACCAGAACGTTCTGGCCACGCTCCGCAAGCCGATCGGCCAGATTGCAGCCGATGAAGCCGCAGCCGCCGGTGATAAGGACTGGTTTGTTGTCGCTGGTCTGGGTCATCACGCCACCAATCCCCGTTGCAGCAGCTCCCTGTGGGCTCGCTCGGCCTGATCATCGGCAATCTGGTCCGCGAGATATTCGGCGAGCTCTTCGAGGCCATCCTTGAAGGCAACATGCGGCTCAAAGCCGAGCAGATCGCGCGACTTGCCGATATCGGCGAAACAGTGCCGAATATCTCCCGCGCGGTATTTTCCGGTGATTTCAGGTTCGATGTGAGTTCGGCCCATCACTTCGGCCAGATCTCGCGCCACCGAAACGATGGTTCGGCTGAGGCCGGAGCCGACATTGAAGACGTCCTGGGCGTGTTCGGCCTCAAGCGCTATGCGGCATGCCCGTGCGACATCATGCACATGGACGAAGTCGCGGCGCTGCAGGCCGTCCTCGAACACCAGTGGCGAGCGTCCGTTGAGCAGCCGCGCGGCAAAAATGGCGAGCACGCCGGTGTAGGGGTTGGACAAGGCCTGGCGGGGACCGAACACGTTGAAGAAGCGCAGGGCTATCGTGGGAATGCCATAGGCCTTGCCCGTAATCAGGCACATGCGCTCCTGCGCGTATTTGTTCAGCGCGTAGATCGAGCTCAGCGATGGCTGCTTTGTCTCGGGCGTCGGAATGGGTTCGAGGGGATGACCGGCCTTGTCGCGCAATTCCCAATCACCGCGGCGAAGCTGTTCGATCGGCCGCTCTTCGCAGGCAACGACCCCGCGGTCGGTGCCGCAATAGAGGCCCTCGCCATAGATGCTCATGGACGATGCCACGACCAGCCGCTCGACCGGCCGCTTCGACAGCGCCTGCAACAGCACGGCTGTGCCGACCTCGTTCGTTCTGACGTAAGGTTCGATGTCGTACATGCTCTGGCCAACGCCAACGGCGGAGGCGAGATGGAGAACCATGTCGGCCCCGCGCAAAGCGTGTTCGACGGCAAGTGCATCGGTGACGTCCCCGATGACGAGTTCAGCGTCCTCGGCGAGATAGGCCGGGCGTTGACGATTGCCGCCGTGAATCTGGGGCGAGAGATTGTCGAGGAGTCTCACCTCGTAGCCGGCCGCAAGGAGGACATCCGCAGCATGGGAGCCGATGAACCCCGCGCCCCCAGTGATCATTACTCGCGTCATTCACCGCTCCGTGCCGCATGAGGCCGATCCTGCGAGAGCGGCCTGAATGAGAGTGGAAGCGCGCTTTGCTAATTGGTCGGGCGACCCGCGCGCCAGTCACGTTCGAAGTTAGAAGCGGTGCAAGGAATGTTCGTTCCTCCGGAATGTACAAACGAAAATTTCCCTAACCTGGATCAATAACCTGAGTGAATCGCAGGCGTGCTGTCAGAAGCTGGTGCCCTGGAGGCGCGGCGGCAGCTCGAGATGCGCGGCGACGGACGCTCCGATGTCGGCAAAGCCGGTCCGCCGCCCGATCCGTGAGCTTCGCCTCGCATTCAGGGCCAGGATCGGCACCTGCTCGCGGGTGTGATCTGTTCCGCTCCAGGACGGATCGCAGCCGTGGTCCGCGGTGATGATCAGAAGATCGTCGCTTCGCAGGCCGTCCAGCAACTCCGGCAGGCGTGCATCGAAGGCTTCGAGCGCCGCGGCGTATCCCGTCACGTCGCGGCGATGGCCGTAGATCGTGTCGAAATCCACGAAGTTCGCGAACAACAGGCCGCCGTCCGCAAGGCCATGCAGCTGTTTGAGCGTGGCGTCGAAGAGTGCATCATTGCCGTCGCCTCGCGTGTTACGTCCGGTGCCGCGGTGGGCGAAGATGTCGTCGATCTTCCCGATCGAGACGACGTCGCGATGGTCGCTCTCGGCGAGATCGAGGAGTGTTCGTCCCGGCGGGGGAACGGAATAATCCCGGCGGTGCGAGGTCCGCTTGAAGTCGCGTCCGGAAGTGCCGATGAACGGCCGCGCAATAACGCGGCCGATATTCAGGGAATTGACCAGCTTGCGTGCGATCGAACAGACCTCGTAGAGGCGTTCGAGCCCGAAGGCCTCTTCATGTGCGGCGATCTGGAAAACGCTGTCGGCGGAGGTGTAGCAAATCGGTTCCCCGCTTTGCATGTGGCGCTCGCCGAACTCGGCAATGATGTCCGTTCCGGAGGCGTGACAATTCCCGAGAATGCCGGGCAGCATCGCTTGCGCACACAGGCGCTCCACCAGTTCGCCAGGAAAGCAAGGTGTTGTTCTTGGAAAATATCCCCACTCGAACGGGACGGGAACGCCGGCGATTTCCCAGTGCCCCGATGGCGTATCTTTGCCCCGCGACACCTCGCTCGCGCATCCGAACTGGGATTGCTCGACGGCGACGCCGCCCAGACCCGGAGGAATACGCCCGGTGGCGAGGCGGCAGGCTTGGCCCAGGCCCATTGCCACGAGATTGGGAAGACGCAAGGGTCCCTCGCGCGCGTCGCCATCGGCGTGCCCCCGCGCGCAGGCGTCGGCGATATGACCGACAGTGTCGGCGCCCTGATCGCCGTAGTGCCGGGCATCGGGGGCGCCACCGATGCCCACGGAATCCATTACCAGGATCAGGGCACGCATGCACGCTCCTCATCGGCGGGCGCAGGAGGCGGGGTGCGAGCCGAGACGCCGGTTCTCACGCAGTAACGCTCGACCATTTGCGCGCAGAAGTCCGCGAATTCGTTCACGTCAAGCGGTGGACTTGTGTGGTGAGGGGCGATGCCCCTGTGTTCGGGCGTGAAGCAGAACGTGACGGTAACCTGAAAGCCTGCCAGGGCATCCATCTGACGATCGAACCAATCAAGGGCGTTCGGACGGAAGCTGTCAGCCCACGACAAGCCCGTCCTGAGATGCACCACGCCGAGGCGCTGCATCCAGCGCGCTGCATCATCCAGGCGATGATCCTCGAAGTGAAACCACTGGCACAGGCCCATGTCGCGCGCGTAGCGGCCAAACAGGTCGAGCGCGGCCTTCGGCGTCCCATCCTCACGCAGCAACCCCATGTGAAAATGGCGATAGTAGGAGGAGCCCTCAGCCTCCTTGTGCCGCGTGGTGGCTTCCCAGGTGGAGGGGAGATCGTAGAGGCTGTACCAGTGAATACGTGGCGCATGGCCGATCAGGAGTTCTGCCGTGCGCGACAGACCCCAGGCCTGCACCTCTTCGGCGCCGAAGGACGAAACGCCGACTTCGGTCACCCAGACCGGAAGCGAGGTGACCGCCCTTATTTCATCCAGCTTGTTCGGCCATTCCCCGATTTTCCACAGATTCCAGTCCAGCGGAAAGCCGTGCACGGCCACCGCATCGACGTGGTCGAGAACGCCCCGGACCTGCATGTTCCGGACGAAGGATGGATCGATCGGTGATATGCCGCCCAGCACGCGCGGCAACGCCGGATGCGCGGTACGGATCGCCTTGCCCGCGGCGGTGACCATGTCTGCGAACATTGCCCAGTCGGGATCGATCAGGATGTCCCAGTGCGATTTGTTGTTCGGTTCGTTCCAGATCTTGGCAGCTTCGATCATCAGCCTGGTCTCCGGACGGGATAGACGGGGCCGTCAGCTTGCGGCCGCTCTGTCCGCTTGCAGAGATAGACCTCGTCTTCCGGATGTGCGGTGATAGCGAAACCAGAACTGCGGAGCATGGCCTCCACGCAGGCCCGGTTGGGCACCCACCAATTGGTGGGATCATCGGCGTATTTGTGCTCGACGAAATGCAGCTTCGGATAGCCGGCCGAGTCGAAATGCTCCGTGGTCCAGAAGTCGTAATTCCTATCCACGAAATCGACTTGGCTATCGCCGCGCTGCATCGATTGGAACAGCAGCAGATCGCCAGCCACGTGCTCATGGATGAGGTCCAGCGCGAGCAGGGGATGCCGAAGGTGATAGAGCACGCCCATGAAGATCACGAGATCGAACTTTTCGTGGAGCTGGCCCACGTCATAGGCCGACATCTTGCGAAACTCGATCCTGAGCCCCTTGACGTCCGCGGCGAAGCGAGCTTGTTCCAGATACTCCTCGTCGGTATCGAGCCCGAGCACACGCTCGGCGCCGCGCCGCTTCATTTCCATCGCGTAAAAGCCGGCGTTGCAGCCGATATCCAGCACGGTCTTTCCTTCGAGCCGGTCAGGAATGACGCCGGAGAACCGTCGCCATTTGACGTTCGGGTAGTCGCCGAGGAAATGCGTGGGTGCGGTCGGAACGCCGTCAAGATCGAGATTATGAAACCACGGACCCAGCGCATCGATGCGCCGGCGAATTTCATCACGGGAAAGGACGCCTCGGGTCATGCAACCGCTCCGTCGTTCGTGATGGCCGGCGCGCGCCCCGTATCCGGGGATCCGCCGGCTCGCAATCGCGAGCGGCCGTTTCCCGTGGCGCTCCCAGCGAGCAGGGCCATCGCCGTCCGATAGCCATCGATGGTGCCGACATCGACATAGGATTCGCCCGCCTTCACGCCAGTACCGCGACCGCCGGCGGCGAGATAGGCATTAACCAGCGTGCCGAAATATTCGTCTTGGCGATCGCGCTCGCTCCAGAGCGCCTGGAGCTGGCGGAACCCTTGGGCGGACATCCGGAAGGCTCCCCATATCCATTTTGACGCGGGATCCGGTTGTTTCACCTGAATCTCTTTCACCTGGTCGCCATCGAGCATCACAGCGTCGAAAAGCTCTGGGTGTTCCACCGGAAACAGGAGGAAGGAGAGGTCGGCGTTCGGCAGCGCCTGCAACGCGGCCTTGGGAAACCAGACAGTGTCGGGAAGACCGACGACGACGTCCTCGTCCTTGCCGACGACCGTGCCGGCTCGGAACACTGCGTCGCACAGTCCGGATGGCTCCGGCTGCACGACATAGGCGAGCTGGGCGCTGCCATAATGGTCACCGAAATATTCGAGAATGTCGGACTTGCCGGGCGAGATCACGAAGCAGATTTTGTCTGCACCGCCCAGGATCAGGCGCTCCAGAAGATATTCAGAGACCGCGCAGGGACGGTCGGTGCCGTCATCTTCCCGGCGGCCGACCGGTAGCAATTCCTTCGAGAAGGCGAGTGGCTGGATACGGCTGCCGCGACCAGCAGCCGGCACGATGCCCCACATGTCAGGTCTCCTCGGATTGTTGATGGCGCGTGCCAGCGCATGCGGCTCGTTCCAGCAGCGAGATGAGTTCGCGGGCCCGCTTGTCCGATGTGTGCTTGTCCATGGTTCGCTCGCTCGCCCTTTGCGCAATGCGTCGAAGCTCGGCATCGGGCATCGCCAAGGCCGCGAGTGTGTCGGCCTCGTCGCGTGCGATCAGGATCTCGTCGCCGGGAGCGAAGAACGCCTCGATCCCTTGCCAGTTGTCGCTCAGGAGTGGCGCCCCGCAAGCCGCGGCTTCGAACAGTCGGCCAGACGGGCACCAACCCATCTCCGCCATTGCCGGGCGCGTGACATTGAGCGTCAGACGAGACGACGCAAAGAACGGCGCATGTTCAGACGGCGGCAAGTGCTGGACGAAATAGATGTTGGGCGACCATGGGAAAGTGTCGGGATATTGGGCGCCTCCGATCAGGAAGCGAAGGTCGTGCCGCGCCTGCGCGGGCTTCACGAACAATGTTTCGAGCGTTTGCTGACGATCCTCGGAATACGTGCCGAGGTAGGACAGGTCTGCGCGATAATGTGGTTGTGGCGATACCGGCCTGTGAATGTCGGTGTCGACATGACCGTAAAGCGCGTCGACATGACGTGCGCCGAGCCTGGTGCGGAACTCGTCCGAGATCCGTGGTCCTCCGGTGAAGCTCAGGACCAGATCGAAGTCCTTCAGGCCGCGCCGGCCGATATAGCTCACCGCTTCTCCCGCCATGAGCTTCGCCAGAGTGACCGGCGTGTCCAGGTCGTAGAACACTAGAACTCCGCGACCCTCGTCAAGGATCAGTTCGGTCGCCGCGATCGCGTCCGGACAATACGAGGTCACGATTGCGACGTCCGCGTCGCGAATGTCGCTTCTCGCCGTGGGACGTACGTTGTCCCAATCCCAAAACAGGGTCAGACGACCACCGGGCAACTCGTAAAGATCCCTGGCTCCGGCGTAATACGGCACGTCGCGCTCGAAGAACACGATTGTGTGTCCGAGCCGCGCCAGATGCTTGCAGAGGCCACGCCACAGGGTCGCATGGCCATTGCCCCAGGAGGAAGAGATGGTCAGGCCGAAGATGACGATCTTCACGCAGACACCCGCTGGTTGATGCCGGTGATCGTGAGCCCACCGTTTTCAACGCTGAGCGTACTGATGCTGGCTGGATCAATCTCGATGGAGAGGAAGTTATCGAGCTCAATTCGGGAATAATGCAGGAGCGCGGCCCGAATCGGCTCCGCGTGGCTGACAGCGACAATGGTGTCGTCGCGATGATCGCTTCGCAGTTGCTCGAGATGGCCTACGACGCGGCGCTGGAGCGATCGCATGCATTCGCCGCTCGGCGGACGGCTCGCTCCGCGCCGCGTATTCCAACTGGACCATTGCGGATCGCGGCCGAGGTCTTCGAAGGTTCGTCCGGTCCATTCGCCGTAATTCAGTTCATCGAGGGCGGGCACGATCTCGACCGGGAGGCCGAAGCGAGCGGCCACGATGCAGGCCGACTGCATGCAGCGCCGCTGCGGGCTTGACAGGATCAAGGTCGGCCGCGGCCTGATGGTGTCGGCACAACGCGCCATCTCCTGACAGCCGAGATTGTCGAGCGAGATCCCCTTCATCCGTCCGCATAGGGTGCGTCCCAGCAGGCCGTGATGACCGTGACGCACGAGGTGAACGATCATCGCCATCACGTATAGGCCTTGTCTGCGATGAAGGCCCGTGTCCGGCGTCCGGCCTCCTCATCGGTGAACTGCCGCGGCGGCGACTTCATGAAGTAGCTCGAGGGGCCCGTCAGCGCGCCGGCCTGTCCGCGATCCATCGCAAGTTTGGCGCAGCGGACCGCGTCGATCACGACACCGGCCGAATTGGGGGAGTCCCAAACCTCCAGCTTGACTTCCGCACTCAGGGGAACGCCGCCGAATGTCGTTCCTTCCAGCCGGATGAAAGCAAGTTTACGGTCGGTAAGCCAGGGCACATGATCGCTGGGGCCGACGTGGATGTTGTCGGCTTCCATCGGAACTTCGAACTGGCTGGTGACGGCCTGTGTCTTGGATATCTTCTTGGACGTCAGCCGCTCCCGCTCGAGCATGTTCTTGAAATCGGTATTGCCGCCGACGTTGAGTTGGTAGGTTCGGTCGAGCCTGACGCCGCGGTCGCGAAACAGATTGGCCAGCACGCGGTGAACGATGGTGGCGCCGACCTGGCTCTTGATGTCGTCGCCGATGATCGGCAAGCCTGCGTCCTCAAACCGCCGCTGCCAATCGGGGTTCGAGGCAATAAAGACCGGGATGCAATTCACGTAGCCGCAGCCGGCCTCGATCGCACGTGCGGCGTACCATTCGCTCGCCTGCTGGGACCCGACGGGAAGATACGATACCAGAACGTCGGTGCGCGATGTCGACAGGACCTCCACGACATCGGCTTCCGGAACGTCGGCGATCGGGATGTCGTCCTGGAGGTAGCGGCCGACCCCGTCCATGACGGGCCCGCGCTGCACGATCACCCCGGTTTCGGCAACATCGCAAAAGCGGTGCGTGTTGTTCGGCTTGGCCAGGATCGCTTCGGCAACATCGCATCCGACCTTGGTTGCGTTGACGTCGAATGCCGAAGCGATCTGAATATCGCTGATGTGATAGCCGCCGAGATCGACATTCATCAGCCCGGGCACCGGCTCGTTCGACTCGGCGCTCCGGTAGTAGGTGAGCCCCTGGACCAGAGAGCTTGCGCAATTGCCGACACCGACGATGCCGACGCGCACGCGCCGCCTGTCTTGAAGACGTGAATGCATGGATTGAGGCCCTCCAGGACGCAAGTGGCGTCGACGTAAGTAGATCGGCGAACGTGCGGCGGGTATGTTCGTTCCTGCTCAGGTCATGCTGCGGAGCGGCCAGAGCGCTTTAGGCCACACAAAATGCAAGAGGCTTAACCTGGATTAGAATCTGCAGGCGCTTGGAGGGAACGAAGAGCTTCCTGGTGGAAGAAGAAGATGATGATGCTGCCGCCTTTCGGCGCCCAAAGAACCAATGCTGCCGGCCGGCGTTGGACGGGAAAGCGGGGCCCTCACCCGCACGTCGGAGTCCAGCGCGCCAGCAAGGAAGGTGCCCAATGAAAGCGAGCCATTCAAAGACCCAAGACCATTCGACCGCTCAGGACAGCGAAGCCCAGAAGACCACCGACCACGATGTCATTCGGAAATGGGCGGATCAGCGCGGCGGAAAGCCCGCCACCGTCAAGGCAACCGAGGACAACGGACATGCCGGTATCCTGCGGATCGATTTCGATCCTCCCGATGAAGGTCTGAAGCGGATCGGCTGGGACGAATTCTTCGAGAAGTTCGATGACGCCGGGATCGCGTTCCTTCATCAGGATCGGACCAAGGACGGTGAGTTGAGCCGTTTCCACAAGTTCGTAAAATCCTAGTCGGTGGCCTCGCATGGGCGGGCAGGGCGGCTGGACAGAAGCAATGCGTGCGGGCGCGTTCCTGCAGGCCTGGGCGATCACAGATCGGGATCTGGCGACGCTTGCGCTGCCTCCCAAGCATGCGGGGCCTCGTCATCTCCAACGGATCTGGCGAGGCGAGCAGCTCGCAGACAAGCATGTGCTTGTCCGCTGCTATCACGGACTCGGTGACACGATCCAGTTTCTCCGTTTTATGCCCGCGCTTGCAGCCGTCGCCCGCAGCGTGACAGTCTGGTGCCAGGCCGAGCTGTTGCCGCTGGTCGAGCGAACGGAAGGCGTCGACCTCGCTATTCCGCTTCACGATGGGACGCCCTGCGTTGAATTCGAGACGGATATCGAGATCATGGAAGTCCCCCATGCCCTCCGTGTCGGGCGAGACGCGGCCGAGATGCGAGCGCCGTACCTGACGCTGCCGCACGGTGGCGCATGTGCGGAACCACTGGAGCACTCCAGCGGCTTGGCCGTCGGCCTGGTCTGGGAGGTCGGCGCCTGGGACAAGCGGCGTGCCATTCCTGCGGAGCTTTTGCGACGTCTTGGGCATGACAACATAACGCTATACTCGCTCCAGCGCGGCGCGGGCGCCGATCGTCTCGCGGAAACGGGCGCACGGGACATCAGCACGCCTGACATCGTCGCGCTCGGACATCGTCTCCGTCAGCTCGACCTCGTCGTTTGCGTCGACACGATGGTTGCGCACCTGGCGGGAGCGCTGGGATGCGAAGCCTGGGTGTTGCTGCATGCCGACTGCGACTGGCGTTGGCCTGCTTCGGAAGCACATACCTTCTGGTATCCAAGCTTGCGGCTTTTCCACCAGGAAACGTCAGGCCAATGGGACGGCGTTGTCGATGAAGTGCGGCAGGCGCTGCTCTCGCGCGCCGAGCGGAAACCGGGCCGCATGAAGCTTCAGGCGAGTTCCACTCCCATCGAGACTGCTGCCGGCTGCGGCGGCCGCGCTCCGCCGCCGTGAGGACGCGTGTGCAGATAGGCGGGATCGAAACCTGCAAGACGGACCAGGCCCGGCCAGTCCGTGATGGTCATGGTCTTTCCATGCCATTGCAGGAGGTTGCGCCGACGCAGTTCCTGTATCGTTCGATTTGCGTGGACTGGGGAGATACCGCACGCCGCCGCGAGGTCCGATTGCGTGAAGGGTGAAGAAAAGCTGAAGTCCTTCGCGAGACCGACGCCGTGCAGGCGCTCCCTGATTTCGCAAAGAAGGTGCGCCACGCGGCAGAGGGCATCACGGCTGCCCAGGGTCACGGTCCAGTTTCGCTGGATGGCCAGATCGGCCAGCATCATCAGAAGCAACGCCCGGGACATCGCGGGCGAGTTCGCGGACAGCTCCCGAAAGAAGTCGTGAGGCACGAGAGCGATGACGGCTGATCCGAGCGCGACGAGATTGGCCCCGGCGGAAGGATGGTAAAGTGTGGGCAGATCGGGAACGTCGCCGGGAACATATATCGACGTGATCTGCCCGTCCTGTCCCGCCGCGACGTGCCAGCAAAGATAGCCTTGCAGCAGAAGGCAGCAATGCTCCGTCTCACCGTGGTGTCGCACCACGGTCTGATGAGCTCCAACGTGCACGATGGTGCTCGGCATGTGCGCGAGCAAGTCAAGGTCCTGGGTGGTCAGATCGGTGAGGCTCGACAGTCTGTCTGCCAGCTTGGAGAAAGCGAATCCTGCTTGCATCAGGCGTCCAGTTACACGTTGCCAGCGTGGTATTTGACCTTGGTTGGAGGAGTGTCACATTAACGTTTGCTAAGTCAGCGGGCAAAGTACATTTCGCCGGCATCCTCGGTCACATTGCTTGGGACTTCACGACATGCCTTGCGGCCTTGACCGTCGCAACATGCTCAAGAGCGGACGCCGTTCGTCAACTGCCTGGCCCGATCTCTGACAGCCGCGAGCCCGCTTGGAAATCCGCTCCGGTCCGGGTAGAGCCGGCGCCTTGCTCCGGGCGAAGGACGCTTCGGCCTGGTCTCCTGCGCGGCGCGATAATCGAGCATTGCGATGCCGCCGATCATGAGAAGGGCCAATGCGACGTTGCCCTTCTTGGGATTGTCCGGCGTCAGTGCCGAGAAGAGGGCGGCAGCATCCAGGCCGTCGCCGCCGACGCGCGCCCACAGGCCGGCGTTCTTGTCGACGGAGAGGGACATGATCCCGCTGACGATTTCCCGGGCACCGAACGCGCGCACCAGCGTTTCCTGCCCCTCCATCCCCAGCGTCTGCGTGACCCGGCGCGGTGCGAAAAGCTCGGCCAGTCCGAGGCCGATGCTGAACCAGCCGAGCGCACGCGCCAGCCGATCTTCGGGCCGCGCGAGACTGGTTCCGCTGTCCACGATCCTCGGATCGCCCTTGGTCCTCACGATGTTGGAGAAATGAAACATGTCTTGCTCGCTTGCTTCAGGGCTTCAATACGACCTTGACGCAGGAGTCCCGCTTGTCGCGAAACACCTGGTACATCTCCGGGCCGCGTTCCAGGGGGACGGTGTGCGTGATCACGAAAGACGGATCGATCTCGCCTTGTTCGATCCGGCGGAGCAGGTCGTCGGTCCAGCGGTTGACGTGGGTCTGTCCCGATCGCATCGTCAGTCCCTTGTTCATGAAAGCGCCCATCGGAATCTTGTCGGAGAAGCCGCTGTAGACGCCCGCAACGGAGATGATGCCGCCGGGGCGGCAGACATAGATCATCTCACGCAGCACATGCGGTCGATCGCTTTCGAGCATCACCATCTGCTTGGCGCGGTCGAGCAGCGTGTCCGGCTGCGAGGCCGTCACATGCGCTTCCATGCCGGTCGCATCGATGCATTTTTCCGGACCCCTGCCGTCCGTCAGCTCCTTGATCCGCTCGAGCACGCTTTCGGTCTCGAAGTCGATCGTCGTGGCGCCGCCGGCCTCGGCCATGCTGAGCCGTTCCGGGATGCAGTCGATGGCGATGACCTGATTGGCACCGAGCAGGATAGCGCTGCGGATCGCCATCTGGCCGACTGGCCCACAGCCCCAGATCGCAACGGTGTCAGTCGGCTCTATGTCGCAATGAACGGCGGCCTGCCAGCCTGTCGGAAAGATGTCGCTGAGAAACAGCACCTGCTCGTCCGGAATGCCCTCGGGAACCTTGATGTGCGTGGCATCGGCAAAGGGCACGCGCAAATATTCCGCCTGGCCGCCCGGATAGCCGCCGGTCAGATGCGTGTAACCGAACAGTCCGGCGGTGCTGTGCCCGAATACCTTGTCGCCGAGCTCCCGCTTGCGGTTGGTGGTCTCGCAGACCGAAAAATTACCGCGTTTGCACTGATCGCATTCGCCGCAAATGATGGTGAAGGGCACCACGATGCGATCGCCCTTCTTGAGCTTGCCATCGACGCCGGAGCCGACCTCGACGACTTCTCCCATGGTCTCATGTCCCATGATGTCACCGGGCAGCATCCCTGGAATGAAATTGTGGAACAGGTGCAGGTCCGAGCCGCAGATGGCGCAGCTTGTGACCTTGATGATGGCGTCACGCGGGTCCTGGATCTCCGGATCGGTCACGGTGTCGCACCGGATATCCTCCTTGCCATGCCAGACGAGCGCTTTCATGGGTTTCTCCAACCTGAGCTTGACGCATCTAAGTCGAGCAAAAAGCGATAGTTGCTATGGCGGCTTGAAAAATCGCTGTCGAACTGCTTGCCAGGCAGCACCGCAACATGGCTGCGCCCGGCACAGCGAAGTCCTAGGGCGAGCCCGCAAGGTGCTGCGCGGCTTCAAAAATACGCAGCAGCGCAGGCCGCCGATTCACATTCTATAATGCCGATGCTGTCGCCGTCGTCAAAACTCTCGGTGTGGAACGGGGGCTGCGGTGGCGATGGACCACGTAGAGCGCTTTTTTGTGGGCACTGCGGTTGCCGGCTTTCTGATGATGGTCGCAGCGCTGGTCTGGATGGCTGTGGCCTGACAGGCAATCACCGCGGCTCGCCTTTTTGGCGAGCGCTATGACTGCACACACTTCGTGATGTCTCCAGCCCCGCTTCGGCGCTGAGCTTGTCTGCCATTTTTTGAAAATCTCGCGCGAGATTAACCTATCCGAATGCGGGAACAGGGCTTGCGCCTGAAGCTAACGGTAGTGCCGCTTGGGCCGCCCCAGGCCGGCATGCATCGGCCCCGGCGCCATACCTCCTGCCGGGGCCGTTTCCTTCCTCGTAAGTCCGTGGAAGCGCACATGACCGCCACACGCAAGCGAACTAAACAGACGCAATCGCTCCAGCAGCGGCTGCTGACATCGGCAGATAAGGCACGTGAGCACGCGCAGCGCATGCCGCCGGGCAAGGCACGAGATATCTTGCTGCAACGTGCGATGCAGAACGAGGTGGCCTCCAGCCTGACGGATTGGTTGAGCGCGCCCGGGTACAGGAGATCGGACGAGTGACCATGCACGGCATGAGGCATTACCGCGCCTTCCAGATTGATTTGGACGGCCATGTTTTCGGCTGCATCAATCTCGTCTGTGGCGATGACGAGGAGGCCAAACGCGAGGCGGCTTCGCTTGTGCTCACCCATCGCATCGAGCTATGGCGCCTCGACAGGCGAATCGCACAATTCGACCTGCCTGCCGAGGGCGCTCACGCCGCCGCCTTCATCCGCTAGTCCGAAACCGGATCGCGCTTCTGCTTCCTATGGCGCGGAACTGCGCCTTGCGACCCGGGTTGGTCGAAGGTCGCGCATCGCGGGTTTGAAAGCCGAAGGCAGGGTTCAGCGCTATGGCTCGCCACCATGAAACAAGCGAGGCAGCACCGCTTGATTGCCTGATCATCGGGGGCGGTCCGGCCGGGTTGCTGGCCGCGATCTATCTTGCACGGTTTCGGCGCCGCGTATGCGTTGTGGATGCCGGTGCAAGCCGCGCTGAATTGATTCCGCAGAGCAATAATGTTCCTGGCTTCGCGCACGGCTTGTCCGGCACCGACCTGCTTGCGCGGATGTCAGCGCAAATCGCTGACCTTCAGGTGCGGCGAGTCACGTCCGAGGTCACTCACCTGACGCGGAGTCAGAACGGATTCCACGCCGCTTGGGTCGGAGGCGAAACCGACGCCAGGGCCGTCGTGCTGGCCTGCGGGATCGTGGACCATCATCCGCCTTTCCAGGAGTGGCGAACTGCGATCGCCGACGGCCTTTTGCGCTACTGCCCTGTTTGCGATGCCTACGAAGCGATTGGTCGCCGGATGGGCGTCATAGGCCCGCCGGCTCATGCCGCAGGCAAAGCCTTGTTCTTGCGCGGCTATTCTCGGGACGTGACCGTGCTCGCGACCGAACCTGCTGATGCCGAAGCAAGATCGCGGCTGGCCGCAGCCGGCGTGGAAATCGTCGATGCACCCAATGTGCAATTGAATCGCCGGGGTCGCAGGCTTCAAGCCTCTTTCAACAGAGGGGATATCATCGAATTCGATATCGTCTACCCGGCGATGGGAGCTGAGGTCCGCTCGCAACTCGCAGTGTCGCTGGGTGCAAAACATACAAAAGACGGATATCTCAGTGTTGATGATCATCAGCGCACCTCCGTAGAGGGCCTGTATGGCATTGGTGACGTCGTCACTGACGTTCATCAGATCTCCGTTGCGTTTGGTCACGCGGCGGTGGCTGCATGTGCAATCCATAACAGCCTGCCGCGACATCTCGTGTAGGCCGTCTGCCCACCACCCTGGCGAAGAGAGTGCGATGAGCGGGGAGGAAAGATCATCAAAAACTGCCGTCTATGCCGCATTGGTTGGAAACGCCATGGTTGCGCTGACGAAGATCGCCGCCGCGCTTTGGACGGGAAGTTCTGCGATGACCAGCGAAGCCATCCACTCGGTCGTCGATACCACCAACGAGGCGCTGCTGCTTTACGGCTATCGTCGTGCCAATCGGCCGCCGGACGAGTCCCACCCGCTCGGATACGGCCGCGAGCTCTATTTCTGGAGTTTCATCGTTGCATTGCTGATCTTCGCGCTCGGCGCGGGCGTGTCGTTCTATCAGGGCGTCGTGCACGTGATCAGTCCGGATCCCATCGAGGATCCCATCGTCAGCTATGTGGTGCTCGGACTGTCTTTCGTTTTTGAAGGCACATCCTGGCTGATCGCCCTTCGCCGCTTTCGCGCAGACGGTGAGCGGTTCGGCTATTACAGGGCATTCATCCGGAGCAAGGACCCTCCGGCATTCATGGTTCTTCTCGAGGACAGTGCGGCTCTTGTCGGCATCGTCATCGCAGCCATCGCGACGGCGGCGGCAGTCTTGCTGAAGCAGCCGGTGTGGGACGGCGCCGGGTCTATTCTGATCGGTGTCCTCCTCGGAATGACGTCGGTCGTGCTGGCGCGTGAAAGCAAAAGCCTCCTGATTGGAGAGCCGGCCGACCCGGAACTCGCACGGTCGATTCTGGAACTGACCAGGCAGTCACCGGGTGTGCTGCGGGCGAACGGCTTGCTGACGGTTCAGATGTCCCCGACGGAAATCGTCGCGGCTCTCAGCGTCGAGTTCTCCGATGACAGACGCGCCGATGACATCGAGCAAGCCATCGTGGCCATTGAAACGCAGATACGCGAGCATCATCCATCGGTCGTGACGCTCTTCATCAAGCCGCAGACCAAGGCGCGATATCTCAGCAATCGCGCGCGCCGGCTGGGGGAGGCTTGAAGCGTAGTCCTCTCAGAAGGCGCGCTTCTGGGGATCATCGCGGCGCTGGGCCGCCTCGGTGTTCCGATCGAGTTGCGCACGCTCGCTTCTGCGCAACCGGCCGGTCTTCATGACGCCATACAGGATCGCCCCACCGAGAATGAAGGCGCCAATGAACAGCATCCAAAGTGCCGTCACCGAGATATCTCCAAGGAGCATTCCGACGCCGCTGTTGCCCATGTTCCGCTACTCGCTCTGGCTTTGCAGAATGGAAACGTCGAACGCCGCGCCATGGTTCCCAAGTCGCATGGAACGCGCGGGCGGTGGGTCGTCGGGAGCCCGCGTGCCCCGTGCCGCCCAGCCTCAGGAACGCGGAGAAATCCTCCTAGGCAGCATCATTGTTGAACAATCTGCCAAACATGGAAAGGAGCGTGACCTGATCGAACGGCTTTTCGCATCGTGGATGATCTCGATAGCGCTCATCAAGCGCATTCCGGCTGTATCCAGTCGCAAACAGGAAGGGAATCGAACGCGCGGCGAGCGCATCGGCGACAGGGTACGATTTGCTGCCATGAAGATTGACGTCGAGGATGGCGCCGTCGAAACTTTCGGGGGCGGTCTCGACCATGGCAAGCGCCTCATCGACCGAGCCGACCGGTCCGATGACGTTGACTTCAGCGTCCTCCAGGAAATCGCTTAGAATCTGAGCGAGCAGGTAATCGTCCTCCACGACGAGGATCCGGCGGCCTCGAAGGGTTGCGGATTCACCCGGCACTCAATGCTCCCTGTCTTGCGGAGGCATCTGTCGCCGGCAGCGGCAATTCAACATGACAGAGCACCCCGTCCTCGCCGAACGACAGTTTGGTCTTGGCGCGCAAAGTATATGCGAGCGCCCGCTCGATGAGGTCCCGCCCGAAGCCCTTGTGCGATGGCTTGGACAGCTTGGGAACTCCGCTTTCCTTCCAGTTCAGCAGCAGACTCGGAACGCTCTCGCCGTTGCTTTGAACGCTCCAGGAGACCTCGAGTTTTCCTTGGTCCTCCCTAAGCGCCCCGTACTTGATCGCATTCGTCGCGAGCTCGTGCAGGGCAAGTCCGATGGTCTGGACGAGCTCGAAATCCAGGGCGACCGGCGGACCGGACAGCGACACCTTGTCGTCGTCTGCGCCGACGGCCTGCAGTTCCAGCCGGATGATGTCGCCAAGATCGATGTGACCGTCCATGGCACCGCTGACGAGGCTCTGAACGCGGCCGAGGGCCGCAAGCCGGGTCGAGAACGCTTGCAATGAGCCGCCTTTTCCGAGGGTCTGTTGAGCCAGCGATTGGACGACTGACAACAGATTGCGGGTCCGATGTTGAAGTTCGGCGATGAGAACGCGTTGTCGGGCTTCCGAACGCGTCAGGCTGGTGACATCGATGAACGTGACGACCACGCCCTCGATCTTCTGGCCACCGTCGCGGTAAGGCGCCAGCCGCACCAAATAGTGAGGGCCATGTCCGCTGTCGACCCTTCTCTCGATCGGATCCGCGCCTGCGAACACCCGCGCGATGTCGTCTGCAAAGCCCGTGAGGTTCAGCCTGCTCGAAAGGTCGGTGATCGGCCGTCCCTTGTCGGTCGGCAGTATGTTGAACACCTTGGAGACCGCCGGGGTAAAACTGCGGATGGCGAGCTTTCTGTCGAGAAAAATGGTGGCGACATCGGTGCTTTCAAACAGGTTTTGCAGGTCGTTGTTGGCCCGGTCCAGCGCATCCACCTTGCCGTTGAGCTCGGCATTGACCGTATGAAGCTCCTCATTGACCGATTGCAGCTCTTCCTTCGAAGCCTCGAGTTCCTCGTTGGTCGACTGCATTTCCTCGTTGACCGAGACGAGCTCTTCATTCGAGGACTTCAGTTCTTCCAGCGCAGTTTCGTACTCCTCGATCATGGATTGCAGACGGTCCCTGGTCTCGCGCAGCTCGCGCTCGGTGTGCGCAGCCGCGCCGTCATGACTGATCTGAGCCCGGTTCAGGGCCTCCTCCCGGCTGAGAACCGGTCCTTGATCGGAGAAGAGCACCAGAAAGAGCGGCTCGCCGGTGGTGCTATCGCCCAGCGGCTCGATTGTCAGATTGACGATCTGGACCCCGCCGTCCTCGCTGTCCAGCGAGATGCCGTTGCGCGTTGCCATTCGTCCGGTCTCGACAGTCTCGCGGAACAGCGTCCGCAGATCGAGCCGAAGGCCCTTGCGAGCCATCGTCAGCAGTTGCCGCGTCGGCGCCCCCGCCGGCGCTTCCAGATATTTGCCGGTCCGTGTCGAGTAGTAGACGACGTCGCCGTCGTGGTTCACAACGACATGCGGAGGAGCGAAATGCTCGACGACCTGCTCCTCCACGACGTGGCGCAAGGCGAGGCCGGCGAGCGGCTGCCGCCGCGGAACGAGGTCCGTACTCGGCCGCAGACCGTGCAGGGCAATGGGAAGTCGTGCGGGAGAGGCAGAGTCGGCGCGCCGGCGAAAAATCCGATGTCGCTTCTCGACCGGTACAAATAATTCCGCAAATTGGCTGACATTTTCGGCTGAACCGAGAAAGAGATAGCCTTCCGGGCGCAGCGCATAGTGGAATGTCGGGATCACCTGATTCTGCATGTCGGCGCCGAAGTAGATCAGCAAGTTGCGGCAGGACACCATGTCGATGCGCGAGAACGGCGGATCGCGAATGACGCTGTGCGGCGAAAAAATGCAAAGCTCGCGCACGTCCTTGGACACGACATAGCTGCCGGCATCCGACACAAAAAAGCGCCTGCGCCGCTCGGGCGACACGGTATCCAGCAGGGCACCCGGATAGCGGGCAGCCCGCGCCGCCGAGAGCGCCCGGTCGTCGATGTCGGTTGCAAAGATCTGCACCCGCGGCACCGCGGTCAATCGGTCCATATACTCCCGCACCAGGATTCCGATTGAAAACACCTCCTCTCCGGTGGCACACCCCGGGATCCAGATCCGAACCGTGTCGTCGGCCCCGCGCCCTTCAAAAAGCTTGGGAATGACCGACGTCGCGAGCGCCTCGAAGGCGTCCTCGTCACGGAAGAAATTCGTGACATTGATGAGCAAATCGCGGAACAGGGCGCCAACTTCAGGCGGCTCCTGCCGCAACAGCTCCACATAGGCTTCGATCGTCGTGAGTTGGGTGACCTGCATGCGGCGCTGAACGCGACGGATGAAGGTTTTCGTCTTGTAGCCGCTGAAGTCATGACCGATCTGATTTCGGAGGATGCCGTAGATCTCCGGCAAAGCCTGGCTGACCGTCGAATCCTCGGCGGGATCGGCCGCGCCGCCGGTCAGCTGTTCGAACAGATGGTTGCTGCGGGCAAACTCGACCAGCTTCGCCCCCATGTCCTGTACCGGAATGGCAAAATCGATCAAGCCACTCGAGATTGCGGCATCCGGCATGTCCGGATGCTGGGGGCCGAAGCCGTCGCCGACCTGCGCGAACGTAATCCCGCCACGCTCCTTGATGGCCTTGACGCCAAGTGTGCCGTCGGCATCCCCACCGGAGAGAATGACGCCGCCGGAGAGCTCGCCGATATCAACGGCCAGCGCGCTCATGAAGATGTCGATCGGCTTGCGCTCGCGGCGAGTGTTGTTTTTGCGCAGCGTCAGCTGTCGGTTCTCGATGCCAAGGATGGAATCGGCCGGCATCACATAGATATTGTCGACTTCGACGGTCATGGAATCGGCGGCGACCCGCACTGGTAGATCCGTATAGCGACTCACGATTTCGTGCAGCACACTTTCCCTGTCCGGGCTGAGATGGGTCACGATGACCAGCGCGAGCCCCGGTTGTGCAGGCAGACCGCGAAAAAATCCTTCCAGCGCTTCGACGCCGCCAGCTGACGCGCCGAGGCAGATGATGGGAAAGTCTGCTGTGTCAGTCACGTTCGTGAACTCCGCGACCGTGCGGCGACGCCGTTGGCCTTGGCTCCGGAAAGTGGTCGCTTGGTAAGGCCGGGCCAGGATGAAGGCTGCGATCGCGAAGCGTCTTTCTCCAGCAGGCGCAGGGCCGCCCTGACGACCTCGCTCGACGTCCGGAAACGGCCCGAGGCGACTTGCGCAGAGATGAAGTCGCAGAGTTCGCCCGTGAGGGACACGTTCAGGCTGTGCTTGCTGGGCATTGGCGAGCTCCGCTGGGTGGCAACCACTGCTACCCTCGCAGCAAACCTGCCCGTGTCAAGAACGGGATCCCACCCAGGTGAGTTCCAAATGATGGTTCCTCGTCCGCACCGTCGGGATCGTTCTGCGATGCGGCGAGACGCGGGCAAGTGCCGGCCCGCGGTCGGCAGCGAGTATCGTCTCGACATCTGCAAATCGGTAGGACCTATCGGCTCGGACCGGAGTATGATTGGAATAGTTGGAAAATGCCCGACACGAGCAGGCGGTGACGGCGTTGCGGGCGAATTGATGCCTTTCAGGAAAGGACGTCGCGATGCCGCGTTTCTATTTCGACTTCAGGTCGGACGGCAGGATTGTGGTCGATGACGTCGGGACGGAATTCCCCTCGCTCGAGGAGGCATATCTCGATGCGTGCCAGTCCGCCCTGGAGATCTCTTTCGAAAAACTTCGCATCCGCAGCGATCCCCACCTCGATTCGGTCGAAATCCTGGACGCCCGACGCCGGCCCTTGATGCAAGTGCCGTTCTCGGATGTGCTTCGCCCGAAGCCGTCGCGGTCGCGTGCGAGACAGGATCAATGGATCGGGATCGTCAGCTCCTACCAGCAGCAATTGACCCGCGGCAAGCGCCTCAAGGCTGAAATCGGCGAAGAGCTGAAAAAGATGAACACCACATTTGGCGCGATCCGGGCAAACCTCGAGCGCCTGAAGTAAGGAGAGAGATATCCCGGACTAGCTGTCGGCATTGTCGCTGGAATCCAGCGCCCCCGCCGGGTCGAGATATTCCGAATCGAATTCGGCGGCCTCGTACAGCCCTTCTCTGTCGAAGATGGTGAGCCGACCCCGGCTCAGGTCGACCAGCTTCCTGTTGCGGAGCTGCTGCAACACCCTGTTCACGTGAACGGTCGACAACCCCAGAATATCGCCAAGCTCACGCTGGGTTAACGGGAATTCGAAATCGTCGGAGCCGCTCCTGCCGGCCAGTGAACGACAGGCGATTTCACACAGCAGATGAGCCAAGCGGGCCTCGGCCGGCTTGCGGCCGAGCCAGATCAGCCACTCCCTCTGAATGGCCGCTTTCCATGCTGTTTCGCGCCATAGCGCCCGCATGATCGTCGGCCGCTGTTCCAGCAGTTGATACAATTCGGCGCCCTGAATCGACAAGACCAGTGCGGGCGAGAAGGTGCTGATGGAATTGCCGCAGCGGCCCAGCACGAAATCTCCGGGATTGAGCGGGTCGCCGGGCAGGAAAATGGAGACGATCTGCTGGCTGCCGTCTTCCAAGGTGCGGGTGGCGCGAGCCACGCCGCTGTACAGCATGAGCAAGGGGGCGGATTCAGATCCCTCTTCGACGATCAGTTCGCCCTTGGCGAAGTTTCGCGCCTGCGCAATCGAAACCAGCGCCTGCTGATCCGCCACGGACAGAGCCATTCGGTGTGCGAAGGCCGTCAGCAAGGGAGACAGATTGGTCGCGACCGGTTGTGCAGGAGGGGGCGCCATCTGAGCGCCTCTTTGGCCGAAGGGCGCCGGGGGGCACTCCATCCAGGTCCGCAATTCGGCATAGAACTCAAGCAGGCTCGCCTCGTTCAGCAGCAGCGTTTTGAGGTGCCCCTCCTTGGATCCAGCCATCGCGCGCCGTTCGGATGCCAGCTGACGAAGCTCTCCGGTCGTTCGGCCCTGTAGGGTGAGGCGGTGCAACATGCCCAGGTGCCCTTTTAGATGCCCTTTTAGGTTTAAAACGAAGTACCGGTTTTTCGGTTCCCGTTGAGTTCCAACTTCCTTATCCTGGACTGAGAAACATGAGTCTCGGGAGAGCTCAGGAACGTTCAATTCCGCCGGTGATTGTCGCCGCAAAATCAACGGAGATAGCCTATGCGGCAGACAATTTCGTGCAGCATCCTGATCGCGTTGCTCGCAAGCGCCTCCATCCCAGCCGCTTTGGCCCAGGGTGGCGGCGGTGGTGGTGGCGGTTCGGGCGGGTCCGCAGGAGGGGCTGCCAGTGCAAGCGGAGGGACCGGCGCGGGCGCCGGTGCGGGTCAGTCTTCCACGACGGGAAATGCCTCGAATCCCACGGCTGCAACGACACCAAACCAGGCAAACCCGGCTGACCCTTCTCGTACGTCATCGGTCACAACGCCCCCGGGGACCAACAGCGCCGGAACGGCTCAGTCCACGGGTACCGGCCCGCGCGGGTCGACCACGGTCGGCTTGCCAGGAAATCCTGCGGGAGGCACGAGCAGCGGTCGTATCGACGGGACGGTGACCCCGGGCCCGTCGATGGATGGCGATGCGGCAATTCGGTCCGAGAGCTCGCAGGGCTCCCACGTCGACCAGAAGATCAAGAGCATCTGCAAGGGATGCTAGACCGCGAAGCCCTCCGCAAATGAAAGCGAGCTCGCAAACGGTCCCACGTCACCGCATGCGTCGTGGGCAGTTCAATCTTTCGCAATAGCGCCAGTCGTTCTTTGCAATGGCGCAATAAACGTGGGGTTGAGGTGCTCGGTTGTTCTGCTGAATGTTGGGCAGGGATCGACCTGCAGAAGAGGCGACCTCGACGGCGGGGAGGAATCCGCCGAGGCCGCCCTCAGCCGCGCATCATCCAGGCGAACGGATTTTGGATACGCGATCCCTAAATCGGCTAGCGCGGGGGAACGACGCCACTGGATGGCGGAGTCGTTTCGTTGCGCATGCCGCGAGGACTGGAGGCGCCTTGTCCGCCGCGTTCCACATGCGTGATGCCACCGCCGCCTGATGCGCCTGCTCCGCCACTGCCCGAGCCGGCGCCGCCACCGTCACCAGCGCCGCCACCGCCTGCACCAGCGCCACCGCCTGCACCCGCGCCGCCACCAGCACCAGCGCCGCCACCTGCTCCACCAGCGCCGCCGCCCGCACCGCCCGCGCCCTGTGCGAACGCACCACCGACTGAAGCGCCGGCCAGCAGCGCCGTGACGAATATCGTCAGGATTGTCTTACGCATCTCGTTGCTCCTTCATGGCTAGTAATGCTCGTCCAATCGAGTGCAGCTGGAAGCGTTCCTATAGGATCGATGTGCCGAGAAATTCCGCGATCGTCGTGACGTCAGCGCGCAATCTGCGTCGCCTCTGCGTTCTCTAACTCAAGTTAGAAAAGCGCCGCACCGGCGGACCCTCAGGGGCAGCAACAGCAAAGAAACACGCGGTGCTAAGAACCATAGACGCGATTGCTGGTTGGGCTCGATAGCCCGTTCGGTGCGGAGCAGCATATGCGCGAGAACGTCCAGCATGACGGCCTGACACAGGTTTCGAACGATGTTTGGATATTTGATGCTGCACCGATTCAGGCGGCGGGTCTTCCGATGCCCCTGCGCATGACGGTCGTCAGACTCTCGACTGGCGATCTGCTGCTACATTCCCCTGTGAAATATTCACCGGCCCTGCGCGCGCATTTGGAGCGCCTGGGACCGATCAAGTACCTGCTCGCGCCCAATGTCGCGCACTGGATGTTTTTGCGCGGCTGGCAAGCCGCCGTGCCCGACGCGGTCACGTTCGCCGTGCCGGGCCTGGCGAGCCGCAATCAGGTTCGTCGGTCCGGCGTCCGCATCGACCGCGATCTCGGCGATGGAACTCCTGATGAATGGGCGAACGACATCGAGACTGTCCTCGTGAGCGCTCCCTTCTTCTGCGAGGTCGAGCTGTTCGACAAGCGCAGTCGAACGCTGATCCTGACGGACATTGTGCAGAACATTGATCCAGGAATATTTCCAGGCGCGGCGAAACCTGTCGCCGGTCTGCTGGGGATCACCAGACCGGACGGAATGGCACCGGTCTACCTGCGTCTTCTGCTGCGCCTTGGCGGCTGTTCTGTACAAGCGGCGGCGCGGAGAATGGTGAGCTTCGCGCCGGAGAAGGTGATTTTCGCGCACGGCGACTGGTTTGACGGCCGGGGAGCGGAGCGTCTGCGCCACTCCTTGCGTTGGCTGCTTCCCCAGAGCAGTCCAGGACGTGTAGCCGGGCCAAGGGACATCGCGGGCACACGCGTCGTCATCACCGGCGCCTCCAGCGGCATCGGTCGCGCGGCGGCGCTGGCCTTTGCCGAGAAGGGTGCAAGTGTGGTCCTCGCCGCCCGACGTGCAGACGTGCTCGAACGCCTCGCATCCGAATGCGAATCCGTTGGCGGTCGTGCGCTTGCGGTGCCGACCGACGTGACCGATGCGGAAGCCGTCAAGCGCCTTGCTGACACAGCGGATCAGTCCTTTGGCGGGATCGACGTCTGGATCAACAACGCCGGCACCGGCGTCTTCGGCGCCTATCAGGACGCCGATATCGCGTTGCATCGCAGAACCGTGGAGGTGAATCTGTTCGGCGCCATGAACGGAGCGCATGCTGTTCTGCCGATTTTCCTGCGCCAAGAGCGAGGAATTCTGATCAACAATATCTCCATCGGCGGCTGGACGCCGACGCCGTTTGCCGCGGCCTATACGGCCAGCAAGTTCGGCCTGCGCGGCTTTACGTCAAGCTTGCGGCAGGAGCTCGCGGCACACCGCAACATCCACGTCTGTGGCGTGTTCCCAGCGATGGTGGACACGCCCGGCTTCGTCCACGGCGCGAACATGTCGGGGCGCAGACTCGATCCCGGTCCGCTGCTCTATCAACCCGAGGACGTTGCCGAGACTTTCCTGAGCCTGGTCCGTCAACCTCGAAGCGAGATCGCAGTCGGTTGGCCGGCCCGGGCGGGTCAATTCGCGTTTGCACTCGCTCCCCGACCAACCGAGCGTCTTCTGGGTTTCGCGTTTGGCTGGCTGTTGTCGCGGGCGCATCGGGCAGAAAAGACCGAGGGGACGATGGTGGAGCCCGGCCCTCAGGGGACGTCCGCCAGTGGTGGCTGGCTGGCGCGCAAAGGACTTCCGCCGGCGGCCGAGGTCAGCAAGCTCATGGTGTTGATCGGCGCTGCGACTCTGGTGCTGGTGTCGGCGGCGCGTGTGGCGGCCTTGCCGAAGAGGCGTGAGGTTCGCAGATCGCCGGCCAGGTCCATGACGACAAAATTCGACGTGGGAAAACACACATAATTTCAATGACTTGCTTACTGTGCATGGGGTTGTTTTCGCGTTTTGTTGAGACCTAAAGATTGTTCGCAAGCATGTTGCGGGTTGCCCTGCGCACCGCCTCGATGCCCTCGACGTTGTTCATCAAGGCAATCTCGCCCTGCTGTGCATGACGTATGGCGTGAGCCATGAGGCGCAGCCTCAGGTCGCCGGCCGAATGCCATTCGGCGTCCGCCATCTGGACTGCGCCGGCATGATGCAGGCTCATCAGGCGGACAAAGACCGCGTCAAACTCGTGATCCGTTGCTTCGCTCGCTTCTGCCATTTGCGCCTGCGTCAGATATCCCGGCATCGTCCCGCGTTCCTCGGCTGTACAGACCGGCATTGGCTCGCTGAACCAGCCGTCCCACCAACGTTCGAAAATGCGCTTCTCTCCCGACTGCGATGCGATCATCAGGGCCGCCAGCGCGCGCAGATGCGGCGCTTGCGCCCTCGCGACGGCGAGCTGCGCGAGTTCAATGCCCTGCTGATGATGCGTCGTCATGTGGCGAATGTATCGCTGGTCCCCGTCTGGATCACCGCTCATGAGAGGCAAGGGGAGGGCGAGCGCGTCGACAAGGCCGATCGTCGCCGATACGGCCAAGACGCAGCCGGCCCCCACGGTCCAGCGCTGCGCGAAGCGCACGGCGCTCGTCGACGGCGCTTGGCCGGCCGGCCAGCGCAGCCACGCAAACAGGGGATACATCAGGGCTGACGAGAGATGCACCAGAAAGCCGATCCAATAGGGCTGCTGCAAGGTGAAGATCGGCTGCCAGAACGGAAACAGCGGGACGAGCAGCAACCATTCCGCCCCCGAGGTCAAGATCGCCCAGGGCACGGCGAGGCCAGCGATGGCGGCGGGGTGTAGCTTCTCGGTCCATCGGCCCAGCAGGCCAAAGAACACCAGCGCCCACGAAAAGTCCGCCCATTGGTGAAAGGCGATGCCGATGGCGACCGCGCTCGCAGCAGGAGTGCTGGACAGCACCGCATCGCGGGCAGGTATCGCTGCGACCGTCATCCAGTCGACCAGCGGGTCGCGGCCAAGCTGGGCCGCGGTCACTTGGCTGAGCAGGGTTGAGAAGGTGCTGCTGACAAGGCCGAGCTGGGCTGCCGCCAGCCAGCGCGATTTGCCGGGTGTCATGCGCCAGACGGCTTCATCGCCAGCTTGATTTCCGGATCCGATAGCGTCTCGCAGCGAATATCGGCGTTGCCATGCCAGGTGAGAGCATTCATTTGAAGAGCTCCGAACGAGAAGTTGAAGACAGAAGCGCAGCGCTGGGTTGAAGTTCCCGTAGCTTAGCAGCGGCCGGAGCTCTCAGGGATTGGACAGGCGGGTGCCTGTATCGGGTTGCGATCGAGGGAACGCTCGATTTGCTCCTGCGTTCTGCCGAAAAGGGAGAACGAGCGTGAACGTTGTCGACCATGTCATGCGGACCTTTGCCATGATGGCCAACTTGACCGACGAGGAGGCGCGGTCGGCGCGGAGCAGGCTTGAGCGTCATCTCGCTGCCTGCGAGGGTACCGAGCGTCAGCTTGCCATAGAGGGCCTTCGCTTTCTGCGGCAGCCGCGACCGGTCAGGCACCGCAGAAACAACCTACAGCGCGATGATGTACGCAGCGGCGCCGATTAGAACGGCGAGGCCGACCAGCATGATGGCGACAAACAGCTTTCCCACGACGGCGCTCCGTGCTTCCGATGCGTGCAATGAACGGCGCCCTGATCCGTTCCAGCGCAACGGAGCTCGCGTCCGTAAGACATCGGGAGAAATTCCTTCACATGCAGGCAAGGCCTGCCGCAGGCGATAACCTCTCAACAAGGCCGGCCTGGCCAATCAGTGCGAAGACCACCGATCATCGCCAAGCGCTTTCATTTTTCTTTTCGTAGTCCCTGAATGCCGTTTCGAGGCCGCCCAGAACCTCCGCGGCGGTTTCGAACATTGCCTTTAGCTGAGGCTCGTCGACCTTCCGGATGTCTTCCCGCAGGTGAGTGCGAAGTTCCTCGAGGGCCTTCTGCATCTTCTGCGTATGATGGCGGGGATCGCGATCAACGGAACTTGCCATTTTGAGTCTCCTCATCGTCAGTCGGCTCAACCGTCGCCCGCACATCGGGTTCCAAGGGCGAATACGGCGCGGAATGCGCAGCTACCGGCCATGACGGGCCGATGGCGCCCGAATGGGTTCACATCCGGGTTGGCAGGATGCGATGGGCGTGAGTGACGATGTCGTACGCATGGCCTCGCGCGATCCCGACGAGCGCTGCGGCCCTCAAGCCTGGGTCGGCCGAACAGCGATGGCGGTCATCTCGAGCTTGACGCCCGGACCGAGATCGGCCACGCCGACTGCGGCGCGCGCCGGCAGATGAGCTTCTGCAAAGCGCGCCTTCCAGGCCGCATTGAACTCTGCCTTCTCGTTCAGGTTCGTCATGTAGATGGTCACCTGCAGGACGTTGGCCAAATCGGATCCGCGGGTCTTCAGCAGCTGTGCGAGCTGTCCGAGGACGTCGTTTGCCTGGCCCGACATGTCGAGGTTCGTGTCCTCTGGGACGATTCCGCCGATGTAAAGCACGCCATTATGCTCGACCACTTCGTGGAGCAAACCTTCATAGGGCGAGACGCGCTTGATCATGATGAGACCGATATTGCCGTGAGGAGGGTGGGTCTATCGCACATTCCCACTACCAATGCGAGGGCTCGCACTTCGCTCGTCTCGATAGTCGGGTCCCTGTTCAGCGGCTGGGCCGCATTGCGATTACGACGAGGAGCGGGGGACGCAGCACGGTTCATTCCCGCTTCGAGACTGGCGCTGCCACACATGGCGTTCGCCGGCGATCACAAGGCTCGCCAGCGCCAGAATCCAGGCGGAAATCCCGCCGTAAAGCATCACCAGCCTGAAGCCATGGACCAGCGCATCTTGCAGAGCGGTCTCTGGCAGCGGGCCGAGCTCGGGGAAATCCGACGCGCGGGCGGCGCCGGCTGCGATCCGTTGGGCGAGCTCTTGCAGGCGGCCGGCATCGAGCGTGCCGGGAAGTGCGCTGCGCAGCCAGGCGGAAATGCCGGCGATCAGGATGAAGCCCATCAAGGCGATGTTGATTGCCAGCGAAATCATGCGGGCGCTCATATCGATCCCGGAGGCCATGCCGGCGCGCGCGCTCGGCACCGATGCGGTGGTGACGTTGGTCACCGGCGTGTTGGTGAGGCCAAGGCCGATGCCGGCGAGCAGGCATCCCGGCGCCAGCGTCAGCCAGGTGACGTGGGCGGCGCCGCTGCCGGCCCACATCAGCATGAAGCCGAGGCCGATCACGAACAGGCCAACGGGAATCGCGATACCGCCGCCGAACCTCAGCAACAGCCGTTCGCCGAGCGGCGGAACGACGAGTGTCGGCAGCGTGTAGGCGAGCAGCGCCAGGCCCGCCGCGACATTGTCGTAACCGAGCGCGCTGCGGAAGAAGATCGGCAGGTAGATCATGAAGGGCCAGAAGCTGAAGTTCATGCCCGCCGATCCCAGCAGCGCGCCCGAAAAGGCGCGGATCCGGAGCACCGAAAAGTCGAACATCGGACGGGCGCTCCGCGTCTCCGCGATCACGAACGCGACAAGGCTCAGAACGGCCGTCGCGACGATCGCAAGGCCGGTCGGGCCAGTGAAGCCGAAATCGGCCCCTTGCGTGATATAGAAGGCGACGCAGAACACCGACGTCGAGAGCGTCGCGATGCCGGCGATGTCGAGGTGCTTTGCATCGGGATCGCGCGATTCTCGCACGCCGGTCACCGCGAGTGTGGTCGTGGCGATGGCGATCAATGCGTGGATCAGGAAGACCCATTGCCAGCCGGAAACCGCGACGATCGCCGCGCCGATGATGGGGCCGAAGCCGAGACCGATTCCGAAGATGATTCCCCAGGCGGCGAAGGCGCGTGCGCGCTCAAGCCCCTCGTGGAATTGATGGGAGAGAACCGCGACCTGGCAGATCAGCATTGCACCGCCGCTCATGCCCTGAAGGAAGCGGCTCACGATGAGGACGAGGGTGTGTTGTGCAAGGCCGCAGATCAGGGAGGCAAGGCCGAACACGACGATGCTGACGATGAACACGCGCTTCCTGCCGTAGCGATCCGCCAGCGCGCCCGTCGCCATCAGCACCGTCGTGACTGCGATGGTGTAGGCGTTCATGATCCACTGAAGCTGCTGGAAGTTTGCGTGCAGCACCGTCTCCAGCGTCGGCAGGATCGTCGGCACGCTGGAGATCTCCAGGCCGAACATGAGAGACGCGAGGCACACTGCGGCCAGGGCGACCGCATTTCGTCGTGATGTCGGGACCGTCACAGCCGTGACCTCCGGGTTCGATGCCGATTGCCAATACGCAAACGCGGGACGTCGGTCGATCGAGCAACGTTGGTTTCCGCTGCGCCGCTTGCGTCGGGCTGCGCGAACATAGGAGGCCCTTGACCACAACAAAATCGGATCAATATAGATTTCAGAGACAACAAAGGCGGATGATGAAATGCTCTCGCTCGATGTCGATGCCGTCAGGGCGTTTGTGACGGTGGCGGACCTCCACAGCTTCACGCGCGCCGCCAAGGCCTTGGGGACCACGCAAGGCGCGATCAGCGTCAGGCTGAAGCGGCTCGAGGACCGCGTCGGGCATCGATTGCTCGAACGTACGCCGCGATCGGTGCGGCTGTCTGCGCAGGGGACGGCGTTCCTGCAAGGCGCGCGGGACTTCATCGCGGCTCACGAACGCGCGATCGCCGGACTCAATGCGCCTCCGCGCCACTTCGGGCTCGGTATTGCGGCGCATGTCGCAGGCCCGGAAGTCCCGGCCCTGCTGTCACGGCTTCACGCGCACGATCCGAATTTGACCATCGAGGTCCAGCTCGACAGTTCGCGCAACCTCCTCGATCTGTTCGACCAGGGGCGGCTCGATGCGGCCATCGTCCAGCGCGAGGACGATCGTCGCGATGGCGAGACGCTGGCGCACGAGCGCTTCGGCTGGTTCGCCGCGCAAGGATTCGAGCACAGGTCGGGAGAGCCCTTGCGCCTCGCCGCATTGGCTCCGACCTGCGGCGTCCGCAACATCGCCACGCAGGCGCTGGACGCCGCCGGCATAAAATGGACAGAGGTGTTCCTGGGAGGCGGCTCCTCGGCCGTCCATGCCGCGGTCGTGGCGGGCCTCGCCGTCGCGCCGTTGTCGTATCGCATCGCGCCCGCCGGGACCATCGATGTCGGGCAGACCTTCGGGCTTCCAAAGCTCCCGCCGTCCGAGGTGGTGCTTCATTCGTCCTTGACGGATCGGCGCTCGCGCGCTGCCCTCGGTGCATTGGCGAGCGCATTCCGCGAGCATCGCACCCAGGCGTGAGTCTCGTCCCCGTCATTCGGTAGCGCCGGGCTCGCCACGCCCCACGGTGCACGGGAGACCGGCGTTTGCGTCAGTCCTGATCTCGATGACATCGGAATGCGGATCGGTATACTGCCACCGCGTATCGGAACAAGGATCAGATCAGACGATGGACGACACGATTGGCTTCCCCGACCCCGGCCTCGACCTGTCCGACGGATTCAGGCCCCACACCTCGCATTGGGGCGTGTTTTCCGCCCGTCAAAGCCAAGCCGGACTCGAGGTCAGGGCCTATGCGGGCGATCCCGATCCGAACGGTATCATCGACAATTTCCCCGGCGCGCTGCGGCATCAGGCGCGCATCGCCCAGCCGGCGATCCGCCGCGGCTGGCTCGAGCGCGGCCCCGGTCCGGACGATCGCCGCGGCCGCGACGAATTCGTCTCCGTCAGCTGGGAGAAGGCGCTCGACCTGCTCGGCGACGAGCTCGGCCGCATCCGCGACACAAGCGGGCCTGGCGCCGTGTTCGGCGGCTCCTATGGCTGGTCGAGCGCGGGCCGCTTCCATCACGCGCAAAGCCAGGTGCATCGCTTCCTGAACATCGCGATGGGCGGCTATGTACGATCCGTCAATTCCTATTCCTCGGGCGCGTCCTCGGTGCTGCTGCCGCAGATCCTCGCGGGCTATGAGGACATCACCAAGCACAACGTCACCTGGGAGCAGATCGCGACCGAGACCGACATCGTGCTTGCGTTCGGCGGCATGGCGCTGAAGAACTCGATGGTGGCCGGCGGCTCTATCAGCAAGCATGTCGAGCGCGGCGCGATGGAGACCGCGCGCCGTCGCGGCTGCGAGTTCATTCTGGTCAGCCCGCTGCGCGACGATCTTCCGGTCGAGGCCGGCGCCGAATGGATCACCTGCCTGCCCGGCACCGATACCGCGCTGATGCTCGGCATCGTCCACACGCTGGTGAGTGACGGCCTGCACGACCAGCCCTTCCTCGATCGCTACACCGAAGGCTGGCCGGTGTTCCTGCGCTACCTCATGGGTGAGAGCGACGGGCAAGCCAAGCACGCCGAATGGGCGGCCGCGATCTCGGGCGTCGATGCGGATACCATCCGTAATCTGGCCCGTCGTCTCGCCGGAAAGCGTGCGCTCATCACCGTCTCGCATTCGCTCCAGCGCGCCGAGCATGGCGAGCAGCCGGTGTGGATGGGCATGGTGCTCGCGGCCGCGCTCGGCCAGATCGGCCTAGCCGGCGGCGGCTACGCCTATTCGCTGGGTGCGATCGGCTATTACGGCCGCCGCGTCAACGACGTGCCGGGGCCGACGCTGGGGCAGGGCCGCAACGGCATCCGTGACTTCATCCCGGTGGCGCGCATCGCCGACATGCTGCTCAAGCCCGGCGCCACCTATCGCTACAATGGCGAGACGCGCACCTATCCGGACATCCGTCTCGTCTACTGGGCCGGCGGCAATCCGTTCCATCACCACCAGGACATCAACCGCCTCCGCAAGGCTTTCGCGAAAGTCGATACGCTGGTCGTGCATGATCTCGGCTGGACCGCCACCGCGCGGCACGCCGACATCGTGCTGCCCGCGACGATGACGCTCGAGCGCGAGGACATCGGCTATTCCAGCAACGATCCCTTGATGGTCGCCATGCACCGGATCGCCGAACCGTTCGGTCTTGCGCGCGACGACTACGAGATCTTTGCCGATCTGGCCGAACGTCTCGGCGCCCGCGAGCCCTTCACCGAGGGCCGCACGTCGCGCCAGTGGCTGGAGCATCTCTACGAGCCGACCCGCGCCTCGCTCGCGGCGCGCGGCTTGGAGGCCCCGAGCTTCGAAAAATTCTGGCAGCGCGGCAGCCTGATTGTGCCGCAACGGCCCGACGACGGCGGCCGGCTGCGCCGCTTCCGCGACGACCCGGTCAATCACGCGCTGCCGACGCCGAGCGGCCGCATCGAGATCTACTCGGCCAAGATCGCCGGCCATGGCGATGCGGATTGTCCGGGCCACCCGGTCTGGCTCGACAAGACCGACGTACCGAAGGCGGGTGCGCCGTGCTTCCTCGTCGCCAACCAGCCGGTGACGCGCCTGCACAGCCAGCTCGATTTCGGTGGCCATTCGCAGGGGGCAAAACATCGCGGCCGCGAGGTCGCACGCATGAACGCGCGCGATGCGGATGCTCGCGGCATCAAGGACGGCGACATCATCCGCCTGTTCAACGAGCGCGGCGCATGCCTTGCCGCAGTCCACGTCACCGACGGCATCGCGCCCGGCGTGGTGCAGCTTCCGACCGGAGCGTGGTACGATCCCGTCGACGCCGAAGAAGAAACGCCGCTCTGCGTTCACGGCAATCCGAACGTGCTCACCCGCGACGTCGGCACCTCGTCCTTCGCGCAAGGCTGCACAGGGCAGCTGACGACGATCGAGGTGGAGAAGTTCACCGGCAATCTGCCGCCGATCCGTGCGTTCGATCCGGTGTAGGGGATCGCTCGCCTCTTGCTCCGTCATTGGGAGCGAAGCGGTGCAAAAAAAGGGGCCGCCCTGTGTGGGCGCAGGACGGCCCGAGGGGCTCGTACACCCGGGAGGAGAGGGCTCGAGCCGGCGCAAGAGGGCAGGGCCCTTGCGCAAAGGCATTGCACGCCGACGGGCTACGCGGCCACGCTCGCGATCCAGTCCTTGTCCGCAGCGGCCCGCCGCCGCGGACGCGCTTCGAGCTCAGGCCGCGCAGCCTTGCCGGCCAGGCGCCAGCGTGCCGGAGACTGGCCGCTGATACGCTTGAACACGGTCGAAAAATGCGACTGAGTACTGAAGCCGACAGCAAGCGCGATCTCCGCCAGCGGCCGCTCGGTCGTCGTGAGCAGCGTCTTCGCATGCTCAACGCGGTGATTGAGCAGATATTCGCGTGGACGATAGCCGGTCGCGGCGCGGAACTGTGCCGCGAAATGCATCCTTGAAAGGCCTGCGACATTGGCGAGCTCGGACAGGCTGATGGAGCGATCGAAATGATCGGCGACATATTGCTCGACGCGCCGCAGCCGCCATTTCGGCAAGGCGTTGACCTTCGCGCGCGGTGGTTCGAGCCGGGTCAGGTGCATCGCGAGGGTCTGGCCGATGCAACGCGCGAACTGCGGGGCTGCGGCATCGCCATGCTCGGTCAGGGCCCTGGCGAGCTCGGCGGCGAGCGGATCGCGCAGCATGACGAGATCATTGAGGCCTTCGGTCGACAGCAACTCCGCCGGAAAATGATCGGTCGAGATGTAGAAGTGAAGGAAGGCGCAAGGAGCGTGAAATTGCGCGCCGAGAGGCTTCGACGGCGCGCTGACATACAGGGTGCCTGCTGGCATCGTGCCGTCGAAAATGATCTTCTGGTCGCGGGTCAGCTTCGCGCGCGTCGTCTTCAGGGCGATGGCGACGAAGTAGTGGTCCCCCGGTGTCGTCGCCTGATGCGACGAGATGTCCCCGGAGTCCTCCCATCGCGAAATCGTGATGTTCGCGTCTGGGCCTCGGCCGATAGTGCGCCACTCGCTTTCCCGGGCGATCGCCTGCGTCTCGTGCGCAATCTCGCCCTCGCCCCGGCTGGCGGGAAAATCGATTCGGGCATTCATCGCCTGCAGGTCAGTCCACATGTCGCATCCCCTCCTGGCCTCGCCGCCGTTAGCGACGCTCGGCCAACTCTCAGTGCTTTCCATGGTCAGAGGATAGGCGGGAGCCGAGCAAGAAGCCCGTTAGGGGTGATTAGGAGATGTTAGATTTTGTGCGCATGCATGGGCTGTGACAGCTGGCCGCAGGACGTTTGATTTTATCCAGCTTTTCAATTATTTGCGCGGATCGGTGCGGTGTTAGGACGTCGCGGGCCGATCGCTGCGTCCCTGAAGCCGGCGCAGTGCTCTTGCTGGACCGTGCACCGATGGCCTCTATAGTCGCCGCGCGTCTGAAGTGGCCGTCGAGATGAGGCAGAAGTGATCGAGCTGCGGGCAGGACACAGCTCTCCCAGCAATGGCGCCGGAGCGGGTCTCGATTTCGATTCGGTTTCGTTCGGACCGTTTTCTCTGAGATCCCGGTTGCTCGAGAGGAACGGAGCGCCGGTCAAGCTCGGCAGCCGCGCGATGGATATTCTGCGCCTGCTCCTCAGCCGTGCCGGCGAAGTGGTGCCGAAGAACGAGATTCTGCGTTATGCATGGGCAGGCCTTGCGGTCGAGGAGATCAGCCTGCGGGTCCATGTCGCCGAGCTGCGCAAGGTGCTCGGTGACGGCAAGGACGGAGCCCGCTACATCACCAACGTCCCGGGCCGGGGCTATTGCTTCGTCGCGCCCGTGCAGCGTGGTGAGCGCAACGCTGCGCCGGCACTCGGGCCGCAGGCATCCGAACCCGCGACACCGAGGGCGGCCTTGCCACATCGGCTGGACCGGATGATCGGTCGCGACGACGTGCTGCCCGAGCTGTCGGAGCGCCTGCTGAACGACCGCTTCGTCACGCTGCGAGGACCCGGTGGCATCGGCAAGACTACGGTTGCAACCGCGGTCGCGCATGACATGTGGCAGACATTCGAGGGCCAGGTACATTTCCTCGAATTCGGCGCGTTGAAGGACGCCGCGCTGGTCGCGAGCACGGTTGCCGCCGGTCTGGGCCTTGTTGTGCATCATGATGATCCCTCGGGCAGCATCATCAATTTCCTGCGCGGACGGCGGCTGCTTCTCATTCTCGACAGCTGCGAGCACGTGATCGACGAGGTCGCCCGTCTGGCAGAAGGCATCTATCGTGAGGCGCCGGGCGTTGCCATTCTCGCCACCAGCCGCGAGTCCCTGCTGGTGGAAGGCGAGCAGATCTTCGAGCTCGTTCCGCTCCCCGGCCCGCCGCAAGGCGCCCGCCTCAGTGCCGGCGAAGTGCTGGATTATCCGGCGGCGCAGCTGTTCATGGATCGGGCCGCGGCCGCAGGCCATCGCGGCGACATCACCGATGAGGACGCCGAGGTCCTCGCCGGGATCTGCGGCAAGCTCGACGGCATTGCGCTCGCGATCGAGCTCGCCGCCGTGCGCGTCGGCGTCTACGGATTGCGCCAGATGGCGGCGCTGCTCGACTCCCGGCTCAAGCTCGAATGGCGAGGACGGCGAACCGCGCCGCCGCGGCAGCAGACGCTCGGCGCGACACTCGACTGGAGCTTTGGCCTGATCGGCGACAGCGAGCGGACCGTGTTTCAGCGGCTCGCCATCTTCGCAGGCCCCTTCACGCTGAAGGCCGCGATGTCGGTCGCGGTGGAGGAGGGCGCACCGGGTGATCCTGTCATCGATGCGCTGGAGCAGCTCGTTGCCAAGTCGCTGGTGTCTGCACAGCCCGACGGCGCATCGCGGCGCTATCGCCTGCTGGATGCCACGCGCGCCTATGCCATGCAAAAGCTGGTCGACGCAGGAGAAGCGGACCCGATCGCGCGTCGTCACACCGTATATGTTCAGCGCACGCTCGAAGCTGGCATGGCGGAACAGGGCGGCGACCAGACTTCCCGCCTACAGGAGCGCGCGAGCCTGCTCGCCGACGCCCGTGCGGCGTTGGAATGGAGTTTTGCCAACGACGACGGTGCCGCCTTGCGCATGCCGCTCGCTGGCAGCGCTGCTCGGCTGTTCGTCGAGCTCAATCTGCTGAACGAGGCGCGCATCTGGTCGGGCCGCGCGCTCGCGATGCTCGACGAATCCAACCGGGGCGGTAGATGGGAGCTCGAACTCCAGTCGGCGCTCGGGCACGCCTTCATGTTTACGGAGCGGAACAGCGAGCAGGCCGAGGCCGCACTTCGGCGCGGGCTGAGCATTGCGGAAGCGCTTGACGATCACGCCAACGCGTTCAGGCTGCTCTCGCGGCTGAACATGTTCTACCGCCGGACCGGCGACTACAAGCATCTCGTGCCAACCGCACTCCAGGCCGAGCGCGTCGCCCGCCAGATCGGCGATACCGCGGGTATCGCAGGCAGCAAGGCGCTTTTCGGCGTGTCCTATCATCTCGCCGGAGACCAGGTCGCGGCGCAGGCCCATCTGGACGACGGCATGCGGGACGACGGCGCGCTACGCAGGACCGAGCCCGGGCATTTTGCCTATTCGCGCACGCCCCAGATTCCCCTCTCGCGCGTATTGTGGCTGCGCGGCTTTCCCGACCGTGCGCTCGATTGCGTCCGCCCGCTGGTCGGCGCCGCGGCGCCGCGCGACGTAGTGATGCATTGCATTGCGCTGTGCTGGTCGTCCTCGGTGTTCGGCTGGGTCGGAGACTGGACCTCTGTCGAGACGATGACCGGGCGCCTGGCAGCCCATGCGAGCATGCATGGGCTCGCCCCCTATGAGGCCGTAGCGAGCGGCCTTCGCGCGCAGATCATGATCGCCCGCGGCGAGGAGGCCGACGGCATCGATCTGTTGCGGAGCGTGCTGCCGCGCCTGCATGCAGATCGCTACGAGCTCTACGCTTCGGCGTTCGCCGCGGATATGTCGCAAGGATTGGCGGCCCTGGGCCGATATGCGGAAGGGCTGCAGATCCTGCACGAGACGATCGCTCGCGTCGAGCAGGGCGGCGGTGGTTTCGACATGCCGGAACTGCTTCGCCGGCGGGGCGAGCTCGAGGCGCGCGCCGGTGACCTCGATGCCGCCGAAGCGAGCTTTGTCGCGTCGCTCGCGCTGGCCGAGCAACAGGGCGCATTGTCCTGGCGATTGCGGACCGCGATGTCGCTTGCGGCGCTTCGGCGTGAGCGGGGGACAAAAAAACCGCTCGACGATCTCGCCGCGACCTATGCGCGCTTCACCGAAGGATTCGCAACGGCGGACCTGAAGTCGGCGCGGCTCATGCTGGACCAGCGATCCGGCTGACGAGGTCAGTCAAACCGGAAATCGGCGAGATCAATCGATACCATCAGCTCATCCCGCAGCGGCAACAGATCGTCGCCACGCAGATAGATGCGGCGGCGGGTCGGGAGCCTGAAGCCGTCAACACTGACCGGATCTGACATGTAATGGGCTGCGGGAAAATTTCCGGCAATCTCGACCCGGTAGTCATGCCGGCGGATGAGCATGTCGGGACCAAAATAGAAGTCCTGCTCGGTGCTATGGCTCGCGATCACGGCAGGGAACGTCGCCCGTAACCCGCGCCAGACCTCTGTGCCCTCGTGCCAGGGTGCGATCTCCCGGACCTCGAACCCGTCTGCCGCCAGCAGGAACGGCGCGGTCATGTAGGTCCAGAGCGCATAGCCGCTGAAATAGGCGCGATGCAGCGGGTCCCAATGCGTACGCATATCGTGCCGCGCGAACGAGCCGCGCGGATTGTTGCGCTCGGCGACGATACGGCCGTCGGCAGCCACGATGGCGATGCGCTCCGGGCTGAAGTCGGTGCGCTGACCGGACTTGCCGAAGGGCTCCACGGATGCCCGCTCACGATGCAGGTCGATCCGCAACGTGCGCGGCGCCTGGTCCTGATCGACGCCCTTCAATACCCAGAGATCGCCCCCCGTCACGATGGTGACGGTGAGGCGCTTGTGGGCGTTCCATCGGCCGAGCCCGCCATGGGCCTCGATCGCATTTGCCAGCAGCGGGATCATCCGGCCTTCACCTCTCGCATGGATGCTGTTGCGCCAATGGAGATAGTCCCGAACGCAGACGGCCGCTCGTTAAGCCTTGTGAAGCGCCGTTGGCGGTCTCAGCGCCCAAGCGTCCGCCATGGCGGGCGTTGGGTGGGCAAAAGGCCTTCGCCACCTCGTGTGTGCCGCGGTTCAACTCTTGCGCCGATCAAGACGCGCAAGGAAGCCGCGGACGAGAGTAGCGATCTCGTCAGTCGCCTCATCCAGCGCGAAATGCCCGGCTTCGAGGATGTGTATCTCCGCATCCGGCACATCGTCGCGATAGGCCGACGCACCGGCGACGGCGAAGGACGGATCGTACTTGCCCCAGACCACCAGCGTCGGCGGCCGCGTTGTGCGCAGCCAATCCTGCCACTTCGGATACGAGGCGACGTTGGTTCGATAGTCGAGGAACAGCGTGGTCTGGATCTCCGCCTGGCCGGGTCGCGTCAGAAACGCGTACTCGTCGGTCCAGGTGTCGGGATCGTAGCGTTCGGCGTGCGGGCTGGAGCCGAGGTGGCGCTGGCGTGTCGCCTCCAGCGAGGTGAAATTGGCCTTGAGCGCTTCCAGCTCGTGTGCCGGATCAGCCCAGTATTTCCGGCGTGCCTCCCAGAGCGGGCTCAAGCCTTGCTCATGCGAGACCGCGTTCTGGACGACGACGGCACGCACGCGCTCGGGATGCGCCAGCGCCATGCGGAAGCCGACCGGGCCGCCATAGTCCTGCATGAACAGGACGTAGCTGGTGAGACCAAGTTTGTTCGCGAGTTCGCTCATCACGCCGGCGATATTGTCGAACGTATAGGTGAAGTCGGACAGCGGCGGCGCGCTGCTGTTGCCGAAGCCCGGATAGTCCGGCGCGATCAGGTGGTATTTGTCGGCGAGCAGCGGCAGCAACGGTTCCCACATCCGCGACGAAGAGGGAAAGCCGTGCAGCAGCAGCACGGTCGGTGCATCGGCGGGCCCGGCCTCGCGATAGAAGATGCTGAGGCCCTGGATATCGACGCTGTGATAGCTGATCGAGCGGCGGCTCGACCGCAGGTCCTGCGCCGAAGCCTGCACGGTCGCGCAGGCGAGGGCCGCCGAGAGGGCGAGGGTCAGTGAATTCATGGTCGTGGTCTCCGAGGGATATCGCGGCGCCGGGAGGCGCCGTCAGGCGCCTCTCGGGATGTGGCCGCATTCGAAGTTTACGAAGCCCTTGCCAGCGGCTTGCCCTTGATGGCGGCGAGCAGCGCCTCTGCGGCCGGGCTCGACGAGTGCGGGTTCTGGCCGGTGATGAGGAGGCCGTCGCTGACGACGTGAGGAGTCCAATTGGCCTTCTTCGAGAAGACGGCGCCGAGCCGCAGCATCTCGTCCTCGACCAGGAACGGCACCACCTTGGTGAGGCCGACTGCCTCCTCCTCACCGTTGGTGAAGCCGGTGACCTCCTTGCCCTCCACCATCGGCTTGCCGTCCGGCGTCTTGACGTGGCGCAGCGCTGCCGTGGAATGGCAGACGATCGCAACATGCTTGCCGGCGGCAAAGAACGCCTCGATCAGCTTGATCGAATTGGGGTCTTCGGCGAGGTCCCACATCGGGCCGTGACCGCCGGGATAGAACACCGTGTCGAAATCCTCCTGCCTGACGTTGTCGAGGCGAACCGTCTGGTCGAGCTGCGCGCCCGCAGCCGCGTCCGCCTCGAAGCGCAAGGTCAGGTCGGTGCGGAATTCCGGCTCGTTGCTTTTGGGGTCGAGCGGCGGACGACCGCCCTTGGGCGAAGCCAGCGTGATCTCGGCGCCCGAATCCTTGAACACGTAGTAGGGCGCGGCAAGCTCTTCGAGCCAGAAGCCCGTCTTGCGTCCGGTGTTGCCGAGTTGGTCGTGGGAGGTGAGAACCATAAGTATTTTCATGACGATCTCCTTGAGTGCTTTCGCTGCAATGACGCACTCCCTCGCGGAAGATACGCCGGCCTCGCTTTCGTTCGAGCACGACGATTGATCGTTGCTCGTGACCCCAATTTGCACTCGAGGCCGCATGTTTGCTCGTTATGTCTTGTTAGGCGTTGAGAGCAGTGATCGGTGGCGTCGCTCTCGCATGCCCCGCAGGCGCTACTCGAACACGGCGTCGAAGATCTCGACGTCCATCAGCACGGGTTTTGCGATCACGGTTCCGTCAGGGCGCAGCGTCTGCGCACGTCGCAGCGTCGGCACGACGATGCCGCCGAAGCTGTCATGGGCCCAGGAGTAATGCGCGACCTTCGTTCCGAAGAGATCGTGGTCCGTGCGCCGTTGCAGCGCGTTCTCGTCGAAATAGAATATCTGCTCGGGTGCGAGCGTGATCAGGTGCGGAGGAAATTGCGCCCGCAGCCGCCGCCAGGTGTCCGCGGTTTCGCGCCACGGGGTGAGCTCCTCCGTGACGACGTCGGGATGGGCGAGCAGGAAGGGGTTGGTCAGATAATTCCAGATCGCGACGCCGCAGAAGAAGACGAGGTGCAGTTCGTCCGCGAGCGCGGGGGAGCCGGTCTCGGGGAATGCAAGGCTCGGATTATTCCAGGTGCGCAGGACCTCACCTTCGAGGCTTTCGATCGTGATCGCGTCGGGCTGAAACGAGCCGGAGTATTCGCCGCCGGTAATACCGGTGAAGCGGACCGACTGGGTCCGGGTCGACCCCTCCGCGGTCACATCCTTGAATTCAGTGGCGTGTCCGGCGCCGGAGAACAGTGAGCCGCTGATGGAAAGGTGGAGCGTGAACCGGTTCAAGCTGTTCCAGCGAGCCATTCCGCCGCTGGCATCGATTACATCGTCAAGAAGCGCCATGTCCCGCCATATCCACCATGAAGTGTCCCCACCATGGCGGGGCGGATGCGGCTTGGCGTGTTAGAAGTTGTTAGGACTTGCGAGCAGGCACCTTGGCAGTATCCCGTTGAAGATATTGTCAATTCAGCGCGCCAAGGAGCTCCCTGGCGGCGATCAGATCGCGGGTCTGGAGGCCTTCCTGGTAGCGCGCGACGAGCGGGGCGAGCAGGGCGCGTGCTTCGCCGGCCTTTCCGGTCTGGTGCCAGAGGTGGCCGAGGCCGATCGCCACGCGCAGCTCCCAACCGAGCGCGCATTGCCGGCGCGACAGATCGAGCGACGTCCGGAAGCAGTTTTCGGCTTCCGCGGCCTTGCCCGACCGGGCGAGGATATCCGCCTTGACCCGGAGCATTTCCGGCATGTCGAAGGATTCGCCGTGATCGGGGATCTCCGCGATGGCTCCATCGATCGTGCGCAAGGCTTCGTCGGGCTGGTTCTGTGAGGCGAGGCCCTCCGCCAACGCCGTCGCAAACACCGTCGTCATGATCCGGTGCCGCGTTGCGTACAGCGTGGCCTGGCTGCGGCGAAGAAGCTCGATCCCGCCCGCGATGTCGCCGCGGCGAAGCAGCAGCTCGCCCTTCTGGCCGATGCCGACCGCATGATAGGGGCCGAGGAAGTGCCGTGCCGAATGGTCGATCAGCCGCTCGATCAGGATTTCGGCGTTGGCCCAGTCGCCGACCCAGAGGAATACGTAGATCGTCCAGATCAGCGAGATGCCGAGCGTGAGCGGCTGTTCGAGCAGCTCGGCCTCGCGTACCGTGTATCGCGCCGCCTCGATCGCACGATTGGGCCGGCCCGTGAGCCACAGCCCGCGCGCCAGCGCCACCAGGGCGACGATGCGGTCGTCATAGCCGAGATGACCGATGTTCAGCCGCTGCGAGCCGGGATTGTGCACCATCGCGCTCTCGCAGAACTGTACGGCCTTGTCCTGGTTGCCGATCAAATGATGCGCGACGCCGAGCATCCACTCCACGTTCAGCGTGGCGGCAGGATCGTTCAACCTGCGCGCAACACTCTCGCCCTGCTCGCCGGTGCCGAGCGCGCCGTGAAAGTCTCCCACCCTGGTCAGGTAGATGTGCAATCCGCGCAGCAGCCAGAGCTGCCAGTGCAGATCCTCGAGCTCCCGCGCTAGCTGAAGACTGCGCATGAAGGCCGACCGGACCGCCTCGGTATTTCCTTGGGTGAACATCACGGAGACGCCGAGCGCCGCCTGCAGCGTCATCTCCTGACGGCCGTCCAATGTGCTCGCATCGGAAGCGGCCAGCGCCTGCTGCGTCCAGCGAAAACACTCCGTCAGCAAGGTCAGCTCGATGAAGAACTGGGCGGCCGAGGCCGCCAGCTCCACGCCGATGGCCCGGTCGCCATGATCCGAAAAGCTCCAGGACAGCGCGGCCCGGACGTTGGGCAAATGGTCGGCATAGGGAAGGAAACCGCCCGCGCTCTGCATGCCCGTGGACGTGATCGCGATGTCGCGCAGGAAGTCGCGGAAATATTCCGCATGGGCCCGTGCGACGCGATTGGCTTCTCCGTTCTCGGCCAGCTTGTCGCCGACGAAGGCGCGGGTCGTGTCGAGCAGGCGATAGCGCAGCCGCCGCTCCGCGGGCGAGGTCGCGATCAGCGACTTGGAGAGCAGGTTCGAGACCGCCTCGACCGCTTCGGGCTCGCCGATGCCCTGGCTGGATGCAACGGCGAGCGCGGCCTCCAGCGTGAACGGCCCGACGAACACCGATAAGCCGCGCAGCGTTGCGCTTTCGGCTGCCGGCAGCAAATCGTAGCTCCAGGCGAGTGCGGCGCTCAGGGTTTGGTGCCGCGGAATCGCGGTGCGTCGCCCCCGCCACCGCAGCGAAAATCGGCTGTCGAGCAGCGAGGCGGTCCCGGCAATGCCGTAGGCATTCACGCGTCCGGCCGCGAGCTCGATCGCGAGTGCAATCCCGTCCAGCCGCCGGCAAATCTCGGCGACGAGCGGCGCATCCTCCTCGCTCAGTTCGAATTCGCCCAGGCTCTCGGCAATGCGTTCCACGAAGAGCTGGCTTGCGGGATAGGCAAGGACATCCGCGATGCCGAGCCCGCCCCGCTGGGGCGGGCAGTCCAGCGGAAACAACCGGTGGACGCGTTCGCCTTCGGTGCGAAAGGACTCGCGGCTGGTGGCCAGAATATGCAGCCTGGGTGCGTCCTGGACGATGCGCTCGGCCAGGGGCGCGAGCTCGTCGATGATGTGCTCGCAGCTGTCGAAGACCAACAGCGACCGCCGGCTGCGCAGGAACGTCAGCAGGCCCGGCATCGGGTCCTCGGAACTGACGGTCAGCCCGAGCGCGGCGGCGATGGTGGCGGGAACGAGCCTGGCATCCGTCAGCGCGCCGAAATCGACGAAATTGACCTGTCCGTCGAACGCCTGGAGCTCGCCATGTGCGACAGCGAGAGCGACGGACGTCTTGCCGATCCCGCCGGGACCGACAATCGTGACGAAGCGATGCTGCGCAAGCTCGGCGGAAATCCGCGCGACCGCGTCGTCTCGTCCGATCATTCTGGCAAGTGGCGAGGGGAGTACATGTGGCGACGGAACGGCCGGGCCTGCGCGTTTCTCCGGCGATTCAGGCCGGACCAGCGGGGCCGCGAAGCAATAGCCGCGGCCGGGCACGTTGATGACATAACGGGAGCCTTCGCCGGCATCGCCCAACGCCTTGCGCAGCGTCGTGATGTGGAAGCGCAGGCTGCCTTCGTCGACTGTCACGTCGGCCCAGACGCGTTTGATCAGCTCACGCTTGTCGATGACCTCACCGGCGCGCCCGGCGAGAAAAATCAGGATGTCGAGCGCGCGGCCGCCGAGGTGAAGCGGAACGCCGTCCTTCTCGATCAGGCGCGACTTGGGGAATAGTCGGAATGGCCCGAAGGAAATCGCCGAATCCTGGTCGTTGGTGTCCGGCACGCGCCAATGATCCCGGTGAAAGGGCCGTCGTCTGCACTCTGATCTAGCAGAACGAGGCCATCAGTAAACTGGCCGAAAGTGGCGAAATCGCGTGGCGCTCTGTCAGTTGCACGGGGATTATCCGTCACAAATTTTGCTTAAACGTGAGCGGCTTACGAAGCGATCGGGGGCGGCTCGTCAGCGTGCTTGACCGTTGGGAGGACGGTCTGACGCCACTGATGGTGATGCTTTGATCATAACAGAATCTCGCAAGGTCTAACGAGCATAACCCACGCGATGCATCCACTATAGCCTCGAGTTAGGTCCTGCGTTCAACGGGGAGGCTATCATGTCTGCCATCGGCCCAGGGACGAACGATCAGTTCGTTCGATCTCACCATGTCGCCAGCCTTGACGATCAGTCGCGTGACTGGGAACTCGTGCTGCGGGAATCTCACCATCGCATGAAGAACACGCTAACCCTCTTGGGTGCGTCAGTTCGCCGCGATTTCTCGCGGATGGGCACCAGGGACATGTCGGGCGCGGTAGACCGGTTCGAGCGGCGCATTGTCGCCTTCGGCAGGCTCTATCGACTCCTGTCTGACAGCGACAATCTGTCCGCCGTCTCCGTCGAGACGTTTTTCGAGAGCCTGTGCGAAGCACTCTGCGAGGCGGTGCTGCAACCGGCCGGCATCCGCTGCGAGGCTGCTATCGAGAGCGGCACGTTGGCGGCATCGCAATGTCATCGTCTCGCGTTGATGCTGACCGAGCTGGTTACGAATGCGGCAAAGCATGCCTTTGCGAACAAGAACGGTGCACTGATCCGTATCGAGATGGCCAATCGCGACGGCGCCTGGCTCTGCACAGTGGCTGACAACGGCGTCGGCGCGACCGGTCCGCTTCACGGGACCGGCAGCCGCATCCTCGAAGGGCTCGCACGCAGCATCCACGCGCGGTTGCAGGGCGAGGCCGGGCAGGGCGGCACGCGGGTGACGATCGTGATGCCGGAAGTCGCTTGAAGCTCGTTTCAATCTCAACTCAGGGAGTTCGACATGACCACACTCGAAATCGACCGCGACGCCGCGGTCAAGCCTTCGGCACCGCGCGGCGTCGATCTGAAGCTCGAGGTCGTCGTCATCCCGGTATCGGATGTCGACCGGGCCAAGGCGTTCTACACGCGACTCGGCTGGCGGCTGGACGCCGATTTCGCCTCGGGTGACGAATGGCGCGTGATCCAGTTCACGCCGCCGGGCTCGGCCTGTTCGGTGATCTTCGGCAGGAACGTCACGGCCGCAGCGCCCGGTTCGGCGCGCGGCCTGTATCTGATCGTCTCCGATCTGGAGGCTGCACGACAGGATCTTCTCAATCGCGGCATCGAGGTGAGCGAACCATTCCATGGTGCCGGCGACGTTCACGCCGGACTGGACGAGCCATATCTGTTCGGCAGCGTTCGCGCCAGCGGTGCCGACCCGAAGCGCGGTAGCTACGGCTCGTTTGCCTCGTTCAACGATGCCGACGGCAATGGCTGGCTGTTCCAGGAGGTCACCACGCGACTGCCGGGACGCATCGCGGGCGACGGTACGACATTCGCTTCGCAGGTCGAGCTGGCGGCGGCGCTGCGCCGTGCGGCGGCCGCGCATGGTGAGCACGAGAAACGCAGCGGCGGACACGACGAGAACTGGGCGGACTGGTATGCCGATTACATCGTCCGCGAGCAGGCAGGACAGAAGTTGCCGTCCTGAGCAGGCCTCGCAAAAACTTATCTCCGGACACGGCGCGCAACCATTCAATTCGTTGCGCGCCGTCTCGCTTTTGCGCGTCGCGTATCGTCATCTCGACTCGATCTCCTGCGTCGCGTCGACTCGCAACGGCTAACGCGGTCTAACAACCCATAACGAGCAAATGGACCGGGCCTGCGCCAATCTTCCTGCATGACGAACCGACGCGTCGATTTCGAACTCGGTCGACGTCACCGGCCAAAGCAAGGGAGATCCACAATGACCAAGCAAGCACGAGCCGACATCCTCAATCCCGACCGCCGTCAATTGCTGAGCCAGGCGGCGATGACCGCAGTTGCCGCCAGCGTGACGAGCCTGCTGCCGCTGCATCAGGCGAAGGCTGCGGCAAGCGGTGCCATCCGCCCGTTCCGCGTCAGCGTGCCCGAGGAGGATCTGCTCGATCTGCGCCGCCGCTTGGCTGCGACGCGCTGGCCGGATCGCGAGATCGTCGCCGACCAATCGCAGGGCGTGCAGCTGAAGACCGTGCAGCAGCTGGTGCGCTACTGGCAGAGCGACTACGATTGGCAAAAAATGGAGGCCCGGCTGAACGCGCTGCCGCAATTCGTGACCGAGATCGACGGCGTCGACATCCACTTCATTCACGTCCGCTCGCGCCAAGAGAACGCGCTGCCGATGATCGTCACGCACGGCTGGCCTGGTTCGATCATCGAGCAAATGAAGATCGTCGGTCCGCTGACCGATCCGATCGCGCATGGCGCGAAGGCTGCGGACGCCTTCGATCTCGTGATTCCGTCGCTGCCCGGCCACGGCTTCTCCGGCAAGCCGAAGGAGCTTGGCTGGGATCCTCAGCGCATCGCGCGTGCCTGGATCGTGCTGATGCAGCGGCTCGGCTACAACCGCTACGTGGCCCAGGGTGGTGACTGGGGCAACGCGGTGACCGAGCAGATGGCGGTGATCGCGCCGCCGGAATTGCTCGGTATTCACACCAACATGCCCGCCACTGTCCCCGATGACATCGCCAAGGCGCTTCAGCCCGGCGGTACGCGTCCGTCGGGTCTGTCGGCCGACGAGCGCATTGCCTACGACCAGCTCGACGATTTCTACAAGCATGGCCTCGGCTATGCGATCGAAATGTCGAACCGGCCGCAGACGCTCTATGGGCTCGTCGATTCGCCGGCGGGGCTCGCCTCCTGGATGCTCGACCACGATGCGCGCAGCGCCGCGATGATCGCGCGCGTGTTCGACGGCAAGACGGAAGGGCTGTCGCGAGACGACGTGGTCGACAACATCACGCTCTACTGGCTCACCAACACCGCGATCTCGTCGGCTCGGCTCTACTGGGAGAACAAGCTGGTGTTCTTCGAGCCCAAGCACATCAAGATCCCGGTCGCTGTCAGCGTCTTTCCGGACGAGATCTATGCTGCGCCGCGCAGTTGGGCCGAGAAGGCCTATCCGAGGCTGATGCACTACAACCGCCTCGACAAGGGCGGCCATTTCGCAGCGTGGGAGCAGCCCGCGCTGTTCTCTGCGGAAATGCGCACCGCGTTTCGCCCGCTGCGCCAGTCGATCTGAAACGAGCGGGGACACGCGATTCCGCTTGTCCCTCACTGCCGCCAACCTCAGGAGCCACAATCATGAACCGTCCCGAACCTACCTTCACGGCCGCCGAGATTCGCCTGGAGCGCCGCCTGCCGACCTATTGGCGCGTCACCTTTGACGTGCCGCCGGTCAACATCTTTGGCCCAAAGCAGCTTCCACTGCTCAACGACGTCGTCACCGCGATCGAGACCGATCCGGACGTGAAGGTGGTCGTGTTCGACAGCGCCGTCGAAGGTTTCTTCATTACCCATTACGACTTTCTCGCGCCGCTGGAAGACTCCCTCGCCATCCCGCCCGGACCGACCGGCCTTCAGGCGCTGCCCGACATGCTGGTGCGCCTCAGCCGTGCGCCTGTCGTGTCGATCGCCTCGATCCGAGGCCGCGCGACCGGTGTCGGCAGCGAGCTCGCGCTCGCCAGCGACATGCGCTTTGCCAGCCGCGAGAAGGCGATCCTGTCGCAATGGGAAGTCGGCGCGGGGCTCGTGCCGGGCGGTGGGCCGATGGCCCGGTTGCCGCGCCTGATGGGCCGCGGCCGTGCGCTCGAAGTGCTGCTCGGCGCCGACGATATCCACGGCGATCTCGCCGAGCGTTACGGTTACGTCAACCGGTCGATGCCGGATGCCGAGCTCGACGGCTTCGTCGACGCGCTGGCGATGCGTATCGCGTCCTTCGACAAGCAGGCCATCGCCGAGACCAAGCGTCTCGTCGATGTCGCGAGCCTGCCGCCGGATGTCGAGATCAAGCCGGAGTGGGACGCGTTTTTGGCGGCGCTCGGCCGCCCCGCGAGCCAGACCCGCATCAAGGTGCTGATGGCGCGTGGCTTCCACCGCGCCGGCGACGTCGAGAACCGGCTGGGCTTCCACGTCGGGCAGATCGGTAGCTAATGGAACCGTGGCGACGTTCGACCGGTTGGAGAGGCGGCTGCGGGTCACGCCGATGTCGCCTTTCACGGGTACGGAGCGCCACTGCTTGAAACCAAACAAGGAGAACTGAAATGATCCGCAAGGCAACAGCAGTCTGGAGGGGCACCGGTCGCGATGGCACGGGCCATTTGTCGAGTGAGTCCGGCGTGCTCGCCGGGACGCCCTATTCGTTCAAGACCCGCTTCGAGAACGAGAAGGGCACCAATCCCGAGGAGTTGATCGCAGCAGCCCATGCCGGTTGCTTTACGATGGCGCTGGCCTTCGGGCTTCAGATGGCAGGTTTCACGCCGGACGAGCTCTCCACGGAAGCAGCCGTGACGCTCGAGCCCGAAGGCAAGGGGTTCAAGATCAGCAAGTCCGCGCTGACCCTGCGCGCCAAGGTGCCGAACCTTGACGACGCGGGTTTCGCCAAAATCGCCGGCGAGGCCGAGAAGAACTGTCCGGTGTCAAAAGTGCTCAATGCCGCGATCACGCTCGACGCCAAGCTGGGCTGAAGGCGAGCTTTTCACATGTGTCCATCCGGTTCTGGGAACCGGATGGATACACATGAATGCCTGGCTTTCGGCGGGGCGGCCGACAGCATATATATGATGCGACAGATACCGAGCGGATAAACCAATTGGGAGCGGACAGATGACGACAGAGCGAGCGGTTTTGGCCGGTGGCTGTTTCTGGGGCATGCAGGATCTCATCCGCAAGCAGCCTGGCGTGATCTCCACCCGCGTCGGTTACACCGGCGGGCACGTCAAGAACGCGACCTATCGCAACCACGAAGGCCACGCCGAGGCGATCGAGATTATCTTCAATCCCGCCAAGACCAGCTTCCGGACCATGCTGGAGTTCTTCTTCCAGATCCACGATCCGACCACGCTCAACCGTCAGGGCAACGATCTGGGCACCAGCTACCGCTCGGCGATCTTTTACACGAGCGACGAGCAGAAGCGGATCGCCGAAGACACCATTGCCGACGTCGAGGCGTCAGGTCTCTGGCCCGGCAAGGTAGTGACCGAGGTCGCGCCCGCCGGCGAGTTCTGGGAAGCCGAGCCGGAGCATCAGGATTATCTCGAGCGCTATCCCGACGGCTACACCTGCCACTTCATCAGGGCCGACTGGAAGCTGCCGCGGCGCGCGGCCGCTGTCGGAGGTTAGCTCGCGCCGTCAGGCACGCACTTGCGTCATCAATTCGCGGGCGCTGCGCATGTCGGCGATGTCGGCACCTTCCGTGAACGACGCGGAAACATTCTCCAGAACGGCCAGAGCCTCCGCGTTCTGGCCTGCCCCGATCAAGAACCGCGCGAGGCTGATCGCGCAGCGCAGCTCCCAGAACCGCGCGCCCTGCCGGACGGTAATGGCCATGGCCTCGCGAAAGCGAGCCTCGGCATCGCCCGAATGCCGCGAACTTCTAAGCATCATTTCGCCCTTGATGCGGATCAGCTCCGGCAGATACCAGAGCTCCTGACGGTCGTTGCAGCGGGTCAGGACGTCCTCGATCACGTCGAGGCCGCGGTCGATCTGGTCGGCTTCAAGGAAACACGCGGCGAGTTCGCCGAGCAGGGGAAGAAACCGCGGCAGGAAACGCGCGTCCCCGGCGCGATTGAGCTCTTCGCGGAGCAGCGGCAACCCTGTCGCGATGTCGCCGCGCTTGGCAACGACCGCTGCGTTGAAGGCCCGCGCCCACAGGCCCCACAGCCGGATGGCATGGCGCTCGGTGTGTTCGAGCAATTCGGTGCCGTGGCGCTCGGCGGCTTCGAAATCGCCGGACCAGAAAGCAATCGGGCAGCTGGCCTGTCCGAGCACGCTACAGAAGGTCAGCGCGTGGCCGTTGGCGCGGCCTTCCTCGATGTTTCGGGCCGCGAGCGCCTGGGCCTGATCGGCGAGGCCCTGGAGCCACAGGATGCGGGCGCGGAAATATTGCGTCGATATCCGGAGATCGAGCGGAAAGATCTTCGGCTTCTCCGCCAGTACGTGCAGCGAAGCGTTGACACGGTCGATGCGTGTTCGTGCGTCGTTCTGGTCGCCGAGATAATGCAACGCCACCGCCGTCAGGCGGTCGCCGAGCATGACATCGGTCCTGTCAGGCGAGTTCGCGGCGGCCATCGCAAAGCGGTCGGCCAGTGCGCGGGCCTTGCCGAACTGTCCGTTGTTGAACTGGTCGATGCACAGCCCCCAGAGCGCGCGCAGGCGGAAATCCTTGTCGTCAAGCCTGTCGGCCAGCTCCAGGGTCGTCTCGAGGATCGGGCGCGCCTCGCGGGCGCGGCCCTCGCCATACATCAGCGACCAGCCGAGCGCCGCCAGGAGCTGCATGCGGACGCGGTCGTCGCCGCCGTCGTCGAGCGCGGCGAGCGCCGTTTTGGCGCGCTCGCGGCATTCGGCGAACAATGAGAGCCGCACCCACAGCGTGACGGCCGCCGCCGTCAGCGCGATCCCGAGTGTCGGGTCGCCGTCGGGCCCGAAGGCCCAGTTCAATGCCGCGCGTACATTGTCCAGCTCAGCGCCATAGATGCTCAGCCATTCCGGCAGCGGAGTCGATGTGTCGGCGTCCGCGCGCTCGAAGAAGTCGCGAAAGTGCGCTGCATGACGCCGCGCGAACTGGCCGGTTTCGCCGAGCTCGTTGAGCTTTCCATGCGCATAGGTGCGCGTGGTGTCGAGCAGGCGATAGCGCAGCGTTCGCGAGCCGGACGGAGAGATCAGCGATTTGGTGACCAGGCTGTCGATCGCCTCCAGCGTTTCCGACGCGTTGAGGCCGTCGCCGGCCGCGACCGTGGCTGCCGCTTCCGGCGCAAACGGGCCGGCGAACACCGACAGCCGACGCAGGGTCGCGCTTTCCGCCGGAGGCAGCAGGTCGTAGCTCCAGTCGAGCGCCGCGGCGAGCGTCTGGTGCCGCGGCACGGCGGTGCGTCGCCCCCGCCATTGCAGCGAAAAGCGGCTGTCGAGCAGCGATGCGGTGCCGGCGATGCCGTAGGCATTGACGCGGCCCGCCGCGAGCTCGATCGCGAGCGCTATGCCGTCGAGGCGCCGGCAAATGCTGGCGACCAGCGGTGCTTCCTCCGCGCTGAGCTGGAACGGGCCCGAGCTCTGCGCGATGCGCTCGACGAACAGCTGTGCCGCGGGATAGTTAAGGACCTCCGCGACATCCAGGCCGTCACGCTCGGGCGGACATTCCAGCGGGAACAGCCGGAAGATGCGCTCGCCGTCGCTCCGGAACGACTCGCGGCTGGTCGCGAGTACGCGAAGCTGCGGAGCTTCGCGTACGATGCGCTCGACGAGCGGAGCCAACGCGTCCAGCACATGCTCGCAACTGTCGAAGATCAGCAGGGCTGGGCTGGCCTTCAAGAATGTCAGCAGGGCCGGCGTCGGATCCTCCGCGCTGATGGTCAGTCCGAGCGCGGAGGCGATGGTGGTCGCGATGTGGCTCGCATCCCGCAGCGGACCGAAATCGACGAAGAACACGCGCCCGCCGAAATCCGCCGATCTACGATGCCCGACAGTGACGGCGACCGCAGTCTTGCCGATGCCGCCGGGACCGACCACGCTCATGAAGCGATGCAGCGAAAGGCCGTTCGATATCTTTTCCACGACCTCCTCGCGTCCGACCATCTTCGAGAGCGGCATGGGGAGGGGCCGGGAAGGCAGGATGTCGATGGTGGGCTGTACGGCGGGCGGGGCGGCTTGAGCGAACGAGGCGACAAAGCAATAGCCGCGTCCGGGGACGTTGACGACATAACGAGCCGACTTGCCGGTATCGCCGAGCGCCTTGCGCAGGGCTGCGACGTGGAAGCGCAGGCTGCCCTCGTCAACATTGACGTCGGCCCAGATTCGCTTGACCAGCTCTCTCTTGTCGACGACCTCGCCGGGGCGCTCGGCCAGGAAAATGAGGATATCGAGCGCACGGCCGCCGACATGAAGCGGCGAGCCCTCCTTCTCCAGGAGCCGGGACTTCGGAAACAGTCGAAATGGCCCAAAGGAAATGGCCGAGTCTTCGCTACGATCTGGCACGCGCCATTGCCCCCGCAACGGGAGTCAAAAGGTATTACTTTCTGGTCTATCAGAACGAGCCGTACAGTAAAGCGGCCGAAAGGCGATGGGCATGGTTGGCAGCCCTGCGTAGGCGGCGTGGGTCGGTCGATCCGCCGAAATAGTACTTTAAAAGGAACAGCTTAGAGCAGCATTCCGGCCGATGGCTCCGCGCTTCCAGTCCGGACGGAGCATTGACGGCGGTCGCGGCTCGCTGCGATGAGGTGATCCGGGAGCCGGTCCCGCCTCGACTGTGACTGCCGACTTCTGGAATCCGATCATGCCTTCCTTCTCCCGCCGACAGTTGGTCCATGCGATATCGGGCGCAGCGGCGCTGGCGGCCATTCCGCGCAGCGGACTAGCGGCCGATTATCCGTCTCGCCCCATTCGCCTCGTGCATCCGTACGGAGCCGGCGGAGCGGGGGACCAGATCGGGCGTCCCTGGGTCGACAAGATGTCGTCGCTGCTCGGGCCGATCTTCGTCGAATATATCGGCGGTGCGGGCGGCGCGATCGGCACCGCGGCGGTCGCGCGCGAGGAGCCCGACGGTTACTCGTTGCTGCTCGGCAATGGCAGCACGCAGGTCATCATTCCCCTGACCTCGGCAAATCCGGGCTATTCCGTCGACGATTTCCGCGCCATCTACCGCCTGATCAGCTCTGCACTGGTTTTCGCCGTGCATCCGTCGCTGCCGGTCGCAAACCTGCGCGAGTTGATCGCCTACGCAAAGGCCAATCCGGGAAAGCTCTCCTACGGGACGCCCGGCATTGCCACCGGAAACCATCTGGTCGGCGAATCCTTCAAGCAACAGGCGGGCGCGCTGGACATCGTCCATGTGTCTTATCGGGGGATGTCGCAGGCCGCCAACGACCTCGTCAGCGGCCAGATCTCGCTCATCATTGGCGTGATGTCCGTCCAATTGAAGGAACTGAGCGAGGCCGGAAAAGTCAGGCTGCTGGCGGTTACCACCGAACGGCGGCTGAGCGGCGCGCCGGAGATTCCGACCGCGGTCGAATCCGGCCTGCCGGATCTCCGCTACGAGGGATGGTTCGGGATCTTCGCGCCCAGGCACACCGACGATGCGATCATTGGCCGGATCGCGCAGGCGACGCGGCTGGCCATGTCTGATCCGGCGCTTCTGGCGAGCTATCGCGCCCAGGGCCTGGAGCCGGACAGCGATTCAAGTCCGGACAAATTCCAGCGCATTGTCGAGGCGACAACGGCGAGCCTGGCGCCCGTGATCAAGTCGATCGGGCTGAGCCATCTGTGAGGCCGCTCAGGTGCTCTTTCGCGTCACAATGCGCGCCGACAGCGTGACGAGACCCATTAGCCCCGCCAGCAGCCAGAACGCCGTCGGCAGCCCGCCAAGATGTGCGACGAAGCCGACACCGGCGGGACCAATGAGGATGCCGGCATATCCCGCGGTCGTGATCGCCGCGACGGCGAGCCCGGTCGGCATCACCGTCTGCCTCGCCGCCCGGCGGAACAGCACCGGCACGAGATTCGACGCGCCGAGGCCGATCAGCAGGAAGCCGCCCACGGCGACCGCCGCGACCGGCGCCGTGAGCAGCACCGCGAAGCCCGCGATGGCAATGATGCTGCCCCAGAATAATGTCGCGCGATCTCCGATGCGTGCGACGACGGCGTCGCCGCCGAGCCGCCCGACCGTCATCGCGATCGAGAACACGATATAGCCGATGCCGCCCTGCGCCTCGGGGACGAGGCCCGCGCCGATGACGAGCAGCGCGCTCCAATCGAGCATCGCGCCTTCGACGAGGAAGGTGATGGCGCCGAGCAGCGCGAGCAGGAGCACCGAGCCGTGCGGCAGCACGAATAGCGGGCCGTCCTGCACCTGCATCGAGCGAAGCAGGCGCGGCCAGGTGACCAGCATCGCGATCAGCATCAGCGCCGAGCAGATCAGCGTGCAGGCGAGCGCGCCGAGTTGCAGCGACAGCAGCGCCGTCATCAGCGCCGATCCAGCGAAGCCGCCGATGCTGAACAGCGCGTGGAAGCCCGACATCAGCGGACGTGCGGCGGCGCGTTCCACTTCGACCGCATGGATATTCATGGCGACGTCGATGGACCCCAGCGCAGCGCCGAAGGCGAACAGCACCAGCACCAGCGTCGCCGGCGAGCTTGCAATCGCCAGCAGCGGCAGCACCAGCGCAAGACCGAGCCCGCCCGCGATGATGATCGGCTTGCTGCCATAGCGCGCGCTCATGATTCCGGTCAGAAGCATCGCGATGATCGAACCGATGCCGAGGCTGAGCAGGAGCAGTCCGAGCACGCCGTCGTCGACGTCGAGCCGCATCTTCGCGAACGGCACCAGCGGCGCCCAGCACGCGATGCCGAAGCCCGCGACGAGAAAGGCTAGCCGTGTCGCAAGGCGCGTCGCCGGCCGGTCGGCAGAAGACATGGGAACTCCGGAGGAAGCAGGTGCGGGAGTGAATCGACAGGCCTGATGATTGGCGCGTCTTTATGTCTGGAGCGTGCTCGAATTGTCGCAGGCAATCTTCGATAGCTGCAAGCGAATGTGCAGGCCCTTTGGTTTCGTTGTCGAGCATGAAGCGTTCCGTCATGCGCAGTCACGATCGCCTGCGTGTTCGGCGGCGGAACCTCGTTCTAGCCGCCGAGTATCCGCCGGCAGGCATCGACGAACACCTGCGCGCCGGTGACGATATCGGCGTCGGCGGTGTTCTCGGTCCAGTGGTGGCTGATGCCGCCGATCGACGGCACGAACAGCATGCCCGCGGGCATGACGGTCGCGAGCATCTGCGCATCGTGGCCGGCGCCGCTGGGCATTCGCAGGGATCGTCCGCCGGCGAGCGCCTTGCTCGCAGCTTCGATCGCGTCCTGAAAGCCAGCGTCCATCATCGCGGGCGCGCCGGTGCGAATCTTCTCCACGGCGACGCGGCAGGGGCCCGTCGCGCCGGCCTCATCGGCCATCGTGCGCAGCAGCTCCTCGAGCCGCGCGATGACAGCCGGATCGTCGTCGCGAATCTGGAACAGCATTTCGGCGCCACCCGGAATGATGCTCGGCGCGCCCGGATCGAGCGTGATGCTGCCTGTGGTCCAGACCGTGCGCGGACCGCACGCGGCCGGGAAGCGCTCGTCGATCGCGACGCAGAACCTGGCCAGCGCAAGGCCGGCATCCTTGCGTGCAGCCATGCGGGTGGTGCCGGCGTGGTTCTGCTCGCCGACGAAATTGATCCGGTATTGCCAGATGCCGACGATCGAGGTCACGACGCCGATCGCAAGGCCGCCGCTCTCGAGCGTGTCGCCCTGCTCGATATGGGCCTCCAGGTATCCGACATGCCGCCCCGGCTCGGCGCCGATGCGCGCGCGTCCGGCGAGCCCCATGTCGGCGAGTGCGTCGCGCATGGTGCGGCCGCTGGTGCGGTCGCGCGCCGCGTCGATGTCGGCTTCGGTCACCTGGCGGACGTAAGAGCGTGAGCCGAGGAAATGGCCGAAATGGCCTTCCTCGTCGCACCAGGCGGCGACTTCGACCGCGCCTTTGAGCGAGGGATCGGCATTGAGCACGCGGGCGGCTTCGAGCGCATAGACGACGCCGAGCGGGCCATCGAGCCAGCCGGCGTAGTTCTGGCTCTCAAGATGCGAGCCCGCCAGCAGCTTCGGCCCCGGCGTTGCGCTGCTGCCGAAGACGTTGCCGATGCCGTCGATCTCGGCCGCGAGGCCGGCCTCGGGCAGCTTGCGCACCAGCCAGTCCAGCGATTGCCTGTGCGGTTCGGAGAAGGTCGGCTTGTGCACGCCGGTCTTGTAGGCGCCGATGGCACGAAGTGCATTGAGGTCGGCGAGAACGCGCTCGCCATTTGCGCGCGACAAAGTGTCAGGCATGTTCGGCGACCTTCAACGCCTCGGTGCGGATCTCCTCGACCAGCCGCTCCTTGAGCTGGACGAATTCGGGCGTGGTCTTGATCTTGTAGGAGCGCGGATGCGGCAGGTCCACATTGATCTCGGCCTTGATCCGGCCCGGACGCGCGCTCATGACGATGACGCGGCTGCCGAGGAAGATCGCCTCCTCGATGTCGTGGGTGACGAACAGCACGGTCTTCTGGTCGCGTTCCCAGATCCCGAGCAGCATCTCCTGCATCAGGGCGCGGGTCTGGTTGTCGAGCGCGCCGAAGGGCTCGTCGAGCAGCAGGATCTTCGGATCATTGGCGAGCGCACGGGCGATCGCCGTGCGCTGCTGCATGCCGCCGGAGAGCTGTTTTGGCCAATGGTTCTCGAAGCCGGACAGACCGACCTGGCGGATGAAGGCGTCGGCGATCTTGTTGCGTTCGTCCTGCGCCACGCTGCGCTCGCGCAAACCGAACGCGATGTTCTCGCGCACGGTCAGCCACGGAAACAGCGTGTAGGACTGGAACACCATGCCGCGATCGGCGCCGGGTCCGGTGACCTCGCGGCCGTCGAGCGTGACGCGTCCGCTGGTCGGACGATCGAGCCCCGCGACGATGCGCAGCAGCGTGGACTTGCCGCAGCCGGAGGGGCCGAGGATGGTGACGAAATCGTTGTTGCCGATGGTGAGGTCGGTCGGCTCCAGCGCCTTGGTCGGCGCGTTGCCGTGGCGCGCGGGGAAGGTTCGCGAGACCTGTTCGACCTTGAGGATCGTCATGCGAGCCTCCACGGGAACAGCCAGGCGTTGAACGCCTTGAACAGGAAATCCGAGAGAAGGCCGATCAATCCGATCACGATGATGCCGAAGATGATCTGGCCGGTGTTGAGCAGCGCCTGGCTGTCGGTGATCATGTGGCCGATGCCGGAGGACGAGCCGATCAGCTCGGCGACGATGACGTAGGTCCAGGCCCAGCCCAGCACCAGCCGCAGGATTTCAGCGATCTCGGGCGCGGAGGAGGGCAGCAGCACGCGGCGGATGATGCCGCGGTCGCTGGCCCCCAACGTATAAGCTGCTTCGACCAGGTCGCGCCGCGTCGTACCCACCGTCACGGCGATCATCAGGATGATCTGGAACACCGACCCGATGAAGATGACGAGCAGCTTTTGCAACTCGCCGATGCCGGCCCACAGGATCAAAAGCGGAATGAAGGCGGAGGCGGGCAAATAGCGCGCAAAGGAGACGAACGGTTCGAGGAAGGCTTCGACCGGCTTGTAGGCGCCCATCAATACGCCGAGTGGTATTGCGATGACCGCGGCCAGCACAAAACCGCCGACGACGCGCCAGATCGTCATGCCGATGTCGTACAGGAACCCTTGCTTGGCCAGCAGGTCGTAACCTTCCTGCATCATGGTCAGCGGATTGGCGAGGAAGGTTTTCGACACATGGCCGCCGAGCGTCGCCCAGGACCAGAGGGCAACGAACAGCACGAAGAACGCAAGGCCGTAAGCCACGCGCTGCTTCGAAGTCACGGGATCCAGGGGACGCATCAACGATCTATCCGGCGGTGAACGAGTTTGCCGGCCCCGCTGTGAGACGGGGCCGGCGGCTCTTAAGCGGTTTATTTGATGTAGCTCGCGTCGAAGAGGTCCTCGACCTTCGGCGCGGCCTTGATGATGCCGATCTCGAGCAGGAGGTCGGCGGCCTCCTTGTTGAAGGTCAGGAAATCGCCGGCGAAGAATTTTTGGTTCGCGGCCTTGTCCTGCCAGCGCAGATATTTCGCCGAGTTGCCGAACGCCTCGCCGCTCTGCTTCACGTCGGCGCCCATGATCTCGTAGGCCTTGGCCTGGTCCTTGGCGATCATGTCGAGCGCCTCGAAATAGCTGTCGGCGAGCGCCTGGGCGGCCTTCGGATTCTCGGTCAGGAATTTCGGCGTGCAGCCGAAGGTATCCATGACCATGGGATAGTCGAGCGTGGTCGCGATGATCTTGCCCTTATCGGGCGCGGCGCGAACCGTCGAGAGATAAGGCTCATAGGTCATCGCGGCGTCGTTCTGGCCGGAGACGAAGGCTTGCGCGGCCGCGGCCGGCTCGAGGTTCACGACGGTGACGTCCTTCACCGACAAGCCGTTCTTCTTGAGCATCCAGGCCAGCGCGAAATAGGGCGAGGTGCCGGGCGCGGAGGCCGCGACGGTCTTGCCCTTCAGCTCCTTGATCGACGTGACGTCATTGCGCACGGCCATGCCGTCGGCACCAAAACTCTTGTCGAGCTGGAAGATCTGCTTGGTCGCAACGCCGTTGGCGTTCCAGGAGATCCAGGTCTCGACGGTCGTTGCCGCGCACTGGACGTCGCCGGAGGCGATCGCGAGGTGGCGGTCCTTCTGCGGGATCTTCTTGATGGTCACGTCGAGGCCGTTCTTCTTGAAGATGCCGGCCTCCTTCGCCAGCGTCAGCGGTGCGAAGCCGGTCCATCCGGAGATGCCGACGCCGACCTTGACGTCGTCGGCGAGCGCGGGAGTGGATGTCGCGAGGGCAATGATTGTCGCAAATACTTTCGAACTACGCATGATTGTCGTCCTCTTGCCGATCGATGGATTGACGTCCTGTTGACCACTGTCGGCCCCAATGGACCGTTGCCCGAAGCGTTGCACGATTTGTGCCGACATACCCTCTCAGCCTCCCTTGAATCGGGCGACAAGGCGGTGAGAGTCACCGGGATAGAGCAGGCGCACTGCTGTGATGGTGCGCGCGCTGCGCCAGGTATAGCGGTCGATCACGAGACAGGGCGCGCCGACGGCGATGTCGAGCGCTTCCGCCGTGCGATCATCCGCGACGATGGCGCTGATCGTGTGCTCGGCTTCTGTCCATGGGACATGATGAAGCAGCCACGAGCCCGGCGGCTCGCGCGAGAAGTCCGCGGTTGCCGCATCCGGCACCGACGACAGATCGATCAGCCGGTCCTCGACGGCGAAGGGCACATTGTCGGCGCTGTGCCGGCAGGCGATCGCGACCACCTTGCCGGCTTTCTTGACGCCGAGACGGTCGCGGTCGGCCGCGGTCGCCGCACGCTGCTTGCGACCGATCAGCTCGTAGCCGTACGCGCGGCCGAGCGCAGTGATCTCGGCGCGCATGTCGGCGATCTTGAGCACCGCCGACTGATGTTGCGGCCGGCGCACGAAGGAGCCGGCCCGCCGCCGCCGCTCGATCAGGTCGGCTTGCGCGAGCTCCGACAGCGCTTTGTTCACGGTCATGCGCGAGCAGCCGTAACGGGCAACCAGCTCGTGCTCGAACGGAATGCGATGCCCGGGCGGCCATTCGCCGGTCAGGATGCGCTTCTCGATGTCGGCGCGGATGCGCTTATAGAGCGTCGGCTGGTCGGCCGCATCGGTGGCAAGGCTCATGCGACGAGCCTCCGAACGGACGCATTGAAGCGTTCGCGCGCGGCCTGTCGGAGGCTGTGCCTGCCGCCTTCGACGACCTTGTGGCCGCCGGCCCAGACGCAATCGATCGCGCCGCTGCCCGCGGCAAAGATCCAGCCGTCGATGGCGGCGTCGCGCTGACGTCCCGCCAGCGACGGGTGAGTGCCGTCCAGCGTCACAATGTCGGCGCGTGCACCGGCTACCAGGCCAACCGTCATCTGCGCCAGTGCCCGAGCGCCGCCCGCGAGCGCATGATCGAACAGTGTGCGTCCCGTCGACGCGCCCGCGCCGCCAGACAGCACGTTGCGTTGGCGATGCTTCAGCCGCTGACCGTATTCGAGCTGGCGCAATTCGTCGGTGATGCCGACCAGCACATTGGAATCGGTCCCGACACCGAATGCGCCGCCGGCATCGAGGAATTCGCGCGCCGGAAAGATGCCGTCGCCGAGGCTCGCTTCGGTGATGGGACACAGGCCCGCCACCGCGCCGGTCTTGGCGAACGCGGCGACTTCCTCGTCTGTCGTGTGGGTGGCATGGATGAGGCACCAGCGCCGGTCGAGAGGGGCGTGCTCCAGCAGCCATTGCACCGGTCGCCGTCCCGACCAGGCCAGGCAATCCTCGACTTCCTTCACCTGTTCCGCGGCGTGGATATGGACCGGCCCACCCTCCGCGAGCGGAAGTATCGCCGTGAGCTCGTCCGGCGCCACCGCACGCAGACTGTGCGGCGCGATGCCGATATTGGCGCCCGGTAGTCTTGCGATCGCGTTCCGCGACGCCGACATCAGCGCGGCGAACTGATCGACCGAGCAGATGAAGCGGCGCTGGCCGCCATGCGGTGCCGCGCCGCCGAAGGAGCCATGCGCATAAAAACTCGGCAGCAGCGTCAGGCCAATGCCGGAGGCTTCGGCAGCCTGCGCAATGCGCGCGGCCATTTCACCGCGGTCGGCATAGGGCGCGCCGTCGCGGTCGTGATGCAGGTAGTGGAATTCGCCGACGCGGGTAAAACCCTGCTCCAGCATCTCGACATAAAGCAGTGTCGCGACTGCGGCGACGTCGTCGGGCGTCATTGCCAGCGCGAAGCGGTACATTGTCTCGCGCCAGGTCCAGAAGGTGTCGGTGCTGTCGCCGCGCAGCTCCGCCAGTCCCGCCATGCCGCGCTGGAAGGCGTGGCTGTGCAGGCTCGCGAGCCCCGGAAGCGCGATGCGGTGGCGTTCATCGCCGGCGGCCGGCGCCACGCCCGGCGTCACCTCGGCGATCTCGCCGGCGGTGATCACCACCTGCACGTCATTTGCCCAGCCCGAGGGCAGGAGCGCGGAGGCGAAATGCAGTCGGGTCATGATTACACGCCGGCTGGACAGAACCGCCCCACGATTATATGTCTAGACATATAAGTCAAGCATCCCACCGCGAAGGGGATATACCCTTATGGCAGAGCGCTTCGACCGGATCTGGCATAACGCCCGGCTCGCCACGATGCGGGCCGACCATCGCGATCTCGGCGAGATCGAGCACGGCGTGATCGCCGCGCGCGGCAGCCGCATTGTCTATGCGGGCGCAGCGGCGGACTTCCCTGTTGATGCCGACGCGATCAAGCGGACGGACTGCGAAGGACGCTGGATCACGCCCGGCCTCGTCGATTGCCACACCCATCTCGTCTATGGCGGCAACCGCGCGCACGAATTCGAGTTGCGCCTGAAGGGCGCAAGCTACGAGGAGATCGCGCGCGCCGGCGGCGGCATCGTCTCGACGGTCGCTGCGACGCGCAAGGCGAGCGAGGCGGAGCTCGTCGCAAGCGCGCTGCCGCGCCTCGATGCGCTGATCGGCGAGGGCGCCACCACGGTCGAGATCAAGTCCGGCTACGGCCTCGACACCGAGACCGAGATGCGGCAGCTCGCAGCTGCGCGCAGCCTCGGCCGCCAGCGGCCGGTGGCGATCCGCACCTCGTTCCTCGGCGCACACGCGCTGCCGGTCGAGGCAGGGGGCGACAAGGACCGCTACATCGATCTCGTTTGCAACGAGATGCTGCCGGCCGTTGCGAAGGCCGGTCTTGCCGACGCCGTCGATGCCTTCATGGAAGGCATCGCGTTTTCCGGTGAGCAGACCGCGCGGGTGTTCGACACGGCGCGGAAGCTCGGGCTGCCGGTCAAGCTTCATGCCGACCAACTGTCGAACCTCGGCGGCGCCGCGCTTGCCGCAAGATTTTCCGCGCTGTCGGCCGATCATCTCGAGCACACGGATGACGCCGGTGCGGCTGCGATGGCGAAGGCGGGAACGGTCGCCGTGCTGCTGCCCGGCGCGTTCTATTTCATTCGCGAGACGCAGAAGCCCCCGGTCGATGCGTTCCGCAAGCACGGCGTGTCCATGGCGCTCGCGACCGACTGCAATCCCGGCAGCTCGCCGCTGACCTCGCTGCTGCTGGCGATGAACATGGGCGCGACGTTGTTCCGGATGAATGTGGCCGAATGCCTCGCCGGCGTCACCCGCGAGGGTGCGCGGGCGCTCGGCGTGCTGGATGAGACCGGCACGTTGGAGGCCGGCAAATGGTGCGACCTCGCGATCTGGGACATCGACCGGCCCGCCGAGCTCGTCTATCGCATCGGCTTCAATCCGCTGCACCGCCGGATATGGAGGGGGCAGTGACGAAACAGGATACGGCGATCGTCGTCAGACCGGGGACGGTCAGCTTCGATGATCTCGCCTGCGCGCTCGACGGTGCACCCGTCGTGCTCGATCCCGCGTTCTGGCCGGGTGTGGAGGCGGCCGCGGAGATCGTCGCGAAGGCGGCGCAGGCCGCCGCTCCCGTCTATGGGATCAACACCGGCTTCGGGAAGCTGGCGTCGAAGCGCATTCCCCCGGACCAGACCGCGCTGCTCCAGCGCAATCTCATCGTCTCGCATTGCTGCGGCGTCGGCCCGGCGACGCCCGAGTCGATCGTCCGGCTGATGATGGCGCTGAAGATCGTCTCGCTGGGCCGTGGCGCTTCCGGTGTACGCCGCGCGGTGATCGAGCAGTTGCAAGAGATGCTCGCGCGAGGCGTTTATCCGCTGGTGCCGCAGCAGGGATCGGTCGGCGCCTCCGGGGATCTCGCGCCGCTTGCGCACATGACCGCAGTGATGATCGGCGAGGGACGGGCGATCGTCGAAGGCAGGACCGTACCCGGCGGCGAGGCGCTCGCCGCCGCCGGCCTCGCGCCGCTGACGCTGGGTCCCAAGGAAGGGCTGGCGCTGATCAACGGCACGCAGTTCTCGACGGCCTATGCCATCGCCGGCGTGCTGCGCGCATTCCGCCTCGCCCGCGCCGTGCTCGTCACCGGCGCGCTGTCGGTCGACGCGGCGATGGCCTCAACGGCGCCGTTCCGCCCGGAAATCCAGGCGCTCCGTGGCCACCCCGGGCAGATCGCCGCGGCCGCGACGCTGACCGCGCTGCTTGAGGGCAGCGACATCCGCCTGTCGCACCTCGAAGGCGACGAGCGCGTGCAGGATCCCTATTGCCTGCGCTGCCAGCCGCAGGTCGCGGGCGCGGCGCTCGACCTGATCACCCAGGCCGCGCGCACCTTGATCGTCGAGGCCAACGCCGTCACCGACAATCCGCTCGTGCTGGTCGATACCGGCGAGATCGTCTCCGGCGGAAATTTCCACGCTGAACCCGTGGCCTTTGCCGCCGACCAGATCGCGCTCGCACTGTCCGAGATCGGCGCGATCAGCGAACGGCGCATCGCGACGCTGGTCGATCCCGCGCTGAATTTCGGGCTGCCGCCGTTCCTGACGCCCGACCCCGGCATCAATTCCGGCTTCATGATCGCGGAGGTGACGGCCGCCGCGCTCTACGCCGAGAACAAGCAGCGCGCGGCCGCCTGCTCGATCGATTCGACGCCGACCAGCGCCAACCAGGAAGACCATGTCTCGATGGCCGCGCATGCCGCGCGGCGGTTGTCCGACATGGCCGACAACCTCGCCGCCATCCTTGGCATCGAGCTTTTGGCCGCAGCTCAAGGCATCACGCTACGCGCCCCGCATGCGACCAGCGCGCCGCTCGCCGCCGTCATCGCCGTACTTCGCGAGCAGGTGCCGGCACTCGGCACGGACCGCTACATGGCCGATGACCTTGCCAGAGCGGCCGCGCTGGTCGAAGCCGACGCACTGCCCGCCGCAGCGATCGCAGCGCTTCCATCCGATCCTTTTCCAACGCTTGACTGAACAAGGCGCGACCAGAGAGGTCTTCCCCATGAACCGCCGACTGCACAACGACCGCATCATCCGCGCTCCCCGCGGCAGCGACATCAGCGCCAGGAGCTGGCTGACGGAAGCGCCGCTGCGCATGCTGATGAACAATCTCGATCCTGACGTCGCCGAGCGTCCGAGCGAGCTCGTCGTCTATGGCGGCATCGGCCGCGCCGCGCGCGACTGGGAGAGCTTTGACCGGATCGTGGCATCGCTGCGCAAGCTCGAAGGCGACCAGACCCTGCTGGTCCAGTCCGGCAAGCCAGTCGGCGTGTTCCGCACCCATGCCGATGCGCCGCGCGTGCTGATCGCAAACTCCAACATCGTGCCGCATTGGGCGACGCTCGATCATTTCAACGAGCTCGATCGGAAGGGCCTGATGATGTACGGCCAGATGACGGCCGGCTCCTGGATCTATATCGGCAGCCAGGGCATCGTGCAGGGCACCTACGAGACCTTCGTCGAGGTCGGTCGCCGGCACTATGGCGGCAGCCTCGCCGGCAAATGGATCCTCACCGCCGGCTTGGGTGGCATGGGCGGGGCGCAGCCGCTGGCTGCGACCATGGCCGGTGCGTCGATGCTCGCGGTCGAATGCCAGCCGAGCCGGATCGAGATGCGTTTGCGGACCGGCTATCTCGATCGCCAGGCCGCAACGCTCGACGAAGCGCTGGCGATGATGGCGGAAGCAGCACAGACGAAGAAGGCTATCTCGGTCGGCCTGCTCGGCAATGCCGCAGAGATATTCCCGGAACTGGTGCGGCGCGGCGTCAGGCCCGACATCGTCACCGACCAGACCAGCGCCCACGATCCGATCAACGGCTATTTGCCGAAGGGCTGGACGCTGGCCGATTGGGAGACCAAGCGCGCGACCGATCCGAAGGCGGTGGAGCGCGCCTCGAAGATTTCGATGGTCGAGCATGTCCAGGCCATGCTGGATTTCCATGCACAGGGCATTCCGACGCTCGACTACGGCAACAACATCCGCCAGATGGCGCGGGACATGGGCCTGAAGAACGCCTTCGATTTCCCCGGCTTCGTGCCGGCCTACATCCGTCCTCTGTTCTGCCGCGGCGTCGGGCCGTTCCGCTGGGCCGCGCTATCGGGCGATCCCGAGGACATCTTCAAGACCGACGCCAAGGTCAAGGAGCTGATGCCCGATGACAAGCATCTGCACAATTGGCTCGACATGGCGAAGGAGCGCATCAAGTTCCAGGGCTTGCCGGCGCGGATCTGCTGGGTTGGTCTCGGCGATCGCGATCGCCTCGGCCTTGCCTTCAACGAGATGGTGGCGCGCGGCGAATTGAGGGCGCCGATCGTGATTGGCCGCGATCATCTCGACAGCGGCTCGGTGGCGAGCCCGAATCGCGAGACCGAGGCGATGAAGGACGGATCGGATGCGGTGTCCGACTGGCCCCTGCTCAATGCGCTGCTCAATTGTGCCAGCGGCGCGACCTGGGTCTCGCTGCACCATGGCGGCGGCGTCGGCATCGGCTATTCGCAGCACGCCGGCATGGTGGTCGTCGCCGACGGTACGCCCGAGGCCGCAAAGCGGATCGCACGCGTGCTCTGGAACGATCCCGCCAGCGGCGTCATGCGCCACGCCGATGCCGGCTACGACACCGCGATCGACTGCGCCCGTGACAAGGCTCTCGATCTGCCAAGCCTGCCCTGAACGGCCTAGCGCCCGATCAGAAGAAAGGGTCAGGCGGGCGCGGCCTGGCGTTCCCGCACCGGCTCGCGAGCCCGGTCGCCGTTCCGTGGTCCGGCTAGCTGCGTAAAGCTGCGATGGCTCGCCGGCGCGGGCGCTTCGACGATCACGCCTTCGCAGACGATCTGTCCGCCCAACATCCGAAATTCCAACTTGTCGTAGCGCGGCATGGTCTCGCCGAGTGCGGGCGGCAGCAGCTCGACGCGCCCCTGGATGTTCAGTGTGGCACTGCCGGCGCCGTGAAGCCGCGGATTCCACATCCTGATCCCGGTCTCCGCCCAACGCTGCCGGATCAGCGTGGCGCGGTCGACGGGTTCGGTGGCCTTTGCGCGAGGCTTCGGCGCACTACGGACTTCCGAAGCGGGAGACTTAAGGACCGGCTCCGGTTCGGCATTCGTGACGACGTTCGGGGCGACGGCGCAAGCACCCTCCGCGGCGATCGCTGCGACCACGACAGGATCGGGGACCGGCTCGATCTCCATCGCGGCGCTGGGGAGCGGAGCGCTGTCGATGCTGCTCTCGGTAACTTCTTCCGTTGAGATATCGCTCGCGGCGAGCCCGACGCAGGCGTCCTCCATGACGGCCGGATCGACATCCGGGACGACGACGGAGGACGGATTGTCGTTGACGACGAGAACCGGAGCACCGACCGGAGCGATTTCGATGTCGACCGGGGCGACAGGCGTCCCCTCTGCGACGACGGGCTCAGGAACGACGGGCTCGTTCTCGACCTCGACCGGCGCGACCGGAACCTCTGCGGCGACGACCGGTTCAGCGACTGCCGGCGTGTCCCGGTATGGATCGTCGCTGGCGCTGAGGTCAGCGGGTGCAGCCGACCGGCTTTTCGCGACGACGGCAATGCCGGTGTCATCCGCTGCGACCGAAGCCGCGACCTCGTTGCCGGCGTGCAATGGGTCGGCGCTGATATCGCCGTCGAGAGCCGGGGCGGCTTCCGTGATAGCGGGTGAGTCGTCGGCATCGCGCACAACGTGGTCGATGCTGCCGCCGTGCGACGAGGGCCGAAGCCGGGTGAACGCCCATTTCACTGCGGGAATGCGGCGCAGCAGCGATATCAGTCTCGAAAGCACTGGGAGTTGTCCAAGAGGTACTCGGCGTGAGGCAATCGCTGATTCGCCAGCAATGCGAAAAACTGCCCCGGTCGTCACATCTATGTCAATGTGGGTGGGACCAATTGCAGAACATCCAGGCATCGAACGCGAATGGCGGCTGCACCACGGCGCTTTGCCTGGGATGAGCGACGTCGACGAGACCGGCTTGGCAACGGGCTGGCTATTCCCCTCGGAGTTCTCGGTGGTTCGGCTACTTCCCGGAGCCCGCACCTCCGCCGGAGCCCGCACCACCGCCGGCCTGGCTGCCCATGTTATTCGTGTTGCTGCCGCCTGATGGAGGCTGTGTGCCCTTGCTGTCGCTGGCCTCGTTCTGCATGTTCGACGATTTGCCAGTCGTCATACCCTTGGTCGCGGGGCCTCGTGAGGACTGCCCGACCTCGCCTTGACCGGATGCGCCCGGAGCGGGTTGTGTCTGGGCGAAAGCGCCGCCGGTTGCCAGAGCCATGATGCAGGCTGATGCTAAAATGATTTTCTTCATGGGATTCTCCCTGGTGCTCCCTCTGCGACAACCGGACCACGGCGATGACGTTCCTCGGCTGCGGCACGATTGGGTGCATCGATCCTTGGGGTTCCCTGCGCCGTCCGCCTGAATTAACTTGGAACACCCGATATCGACTATGAGGACGACGCAATGAGGAAACTTGCGGCCATCGCAGCGGTTCTGGCCTGGTCGGCAAGCGCATCCGCGCAAGATCGCACCATCACCGTGGCCTCGACGACCTCGACCGAACAGTCGGGGCTGTTCGGCCATTTGCTGCCTTTGTTCTCGAAGACCGAGGGGATCGAGGTGAAGGTCGTTGCCGTCGGCACCGGCCAGGCGCTCGACATCGGGCGCCGCGGCGATGCCGACGTGGTGTTCGTCCATGACCGGCCTGCCGAGGACAAGTTCATCTCCGAAGGGCAGGGCGTGAAGCGCTTCGACGTCATGTACAACGACTTCGTCATCGTCGGCCCCAGAAGCGATCCCGCGAAGATCGCCGGCGGCAAGGACGTCGGGGATGCGCTGCGCAAGATCGCGGCGGCGAAGGCGCCGTTCATCTCCCGCGGGGACAAGTCCGGCACGCACGCCGCGGAGCTGAGATTGTGGAAGGAGGCAGGCGTCGACATCGGAGCCGGCAAGGACGCCTGGTATCGCGAGATCGGCCAGGGCATGGGCCCGGCGCTGAACATGGCGTCGTCGTCGAACGCCTATCTTCTCTCGGACCGCGGCACGTGGCTATCGTTCAAGAACAGGGGCGAACTCGCCATCCTGACCGAGGGCGACAAGCGGCTGTTCAACCAGTATGGCGTCATGCTGGTGAATCCGGCCACGCATTCGAACGTCAAGGCGAAGGACGGGCAGGCCTTCATCGACTGGCTGGTCTCGCCGAAGGGGCAGGACGCGATCGCCGGCTACAAGATCGGCGGCGAGCAGCTATTTTTCCCCAACGCGTCCCACTAGCAGGAAGGCGACGGTCGACACCGCGACGCTGAGCGCGAGCAGGATCAGTCCGAGCCCGAGCGCCAGCGGCAGGTCGCCCTTGCTGGTTTCCAGCGTGATCGCGGTCGTCATCGTGCGCGTGAAACCGCGGATGTTGCCGCCGACGATGAGGATGGCGCCGACCTCGGCGATCGCACGCCCGAACGCCGCGAGAAACGCCGTCAGCAGCGAGGTCCGGCCGAGCGCGAACAACAGGCCGATGCTGCGCAGCGTCGAGAGTCCGTCGATCCGCGCGAGATCCGCATACTCCGCCCACAGCAGGCTCGCCGGCCGGTGCACCAGCGCGACCACGATGGGCGTCGCGAGCAGCGTCTGCGCGATCACCATCGCCGCTGGCGTGAACAACAGGCCGGCCGCGCCGAGTGCGCCGGACCGCGACAGCAGAAGATAAAGCGCCAGCCCGACCACCACCGGCGGAAGGCCGAGCAGCGCATTGGTCAACACGATGATGACCTGCCGGCCGCCGAAGCGGGTGATCGCAAGCAGGGCCCCGATCGGCGCGCCGATCAGCAGTGCGATAATGCTGGCAGTCAGGCTGACACGGACCGACAATGCCACGATGCCGAGCAGCTCGGCGTCGGCTTCGCCGATCAGCGTGAGGGCGGCGCCGATGGATCGCGCGAAGTCGTTCATCCGTGCCTGAACGTCGCTGCCAGCCGGAATGCCTCGGGTACGTCACGTCCGGGACTGTGGAGCCGTTTCACGTATGATTCCCTGCGCGTATCCTGGTGCAAAGCAGCGGCGCCCTCGCGTTCCGCAGGCGCTTTGTGGCTCTGCCTGCCGCAGGGAGGCTTTCCCCGGGGCAGGCCCGTCACACAATACTCACGTGGAGCGGTTTGGAAACCGAATTCAACTGCAAATCAAAGTTGCGGTCGCGCGCGGTGGGGACGAGGCGGGCTTGCGACAGTTCGAGCGCGATCGAAGCGATGGGCCGTCGACCCCGAGCATAGTTGGTCAGCGTCCAATCACTTCCGAACGTCTATTTCCGCCGTCGCTCGCAGATGAGAATGCTTCAGCAGATATATTACGGCTGGTGGATCGTCGGCGCCTGCTTGTTGGTGGCCGCCATCGGCAACGCTCTCGGGCTGTTCGGCGCCGGCGTTTATCTTCGCGCGATTGTCGAGACCACGGGATGGACCACAGGCAGCGTGTCGGGCGCGATCACGCTGTTCTACCTCGTGAGCGCAGTTCTGCTGATTCCCGTCGGCAGCGGGATCAGCCACATTGGACCGCGCCCGTTCATTGTGGCCGGCGGTCTTGCGATGGCAGCAGGCGTCGCTGGCATCGGTCACGTGGACAGGCCATGGCATGTCTACGTCCTGTTCGCGCTCATGGGGATCGGGTGGGCCTGTCTTTCGACCACGGCCGTCGCCACGACGCTGGCGCCCTGGTTCGAGACGTATCAGGGACGCGCAGTATCGATCGCATCCCTCGGGGCGAGCGCCGGCGGCATGCTGGGACCGCCATTGCTTCTGCTTGGCAGGGATCTCGTCGGATTTGCAGCAACGACATCGGCGGCGGCCGCCGTCGCGTTGGCCGTTGTCATGCCGCTTGCGCTGCTCGTCATTCGTCATCGACCGGAAGACATGGGATTGTCGGCGGACGGTGGGGGCCGGGCGTGGCAGGACCACGAGCCTCTTCAATCGAAATGGATTTGCTCCAACGCATTGCGGACCCCGGCACTCGTGACGGCAATGATGGCCTTCGGCATTGCGATGTCGATGCAAATCGGGCTGCTGACCCATCAGGTGACCTTGCTTACTCGGTTTCTCCAGACGAGAATGATTGCCGCCACCGTTTCCGCCACTGCACTGTCCGCGCTCGTTGGCCGCCTCGCTCTGGCGGCGTTTGCAGATCGCATCAGCGCCAGGGTTACGAGCTCGATCGTCCTCCTCGTTGCCGCCATGTCTTTTTGCGTATTGGCGATGGCCGAGACCCCAACGCTGCTGATCGGTGCGTGCATGCTGTTCGGCCTGACGGTCGGCAACGTGACGACCCTGCCGCCGATCATCGTGCGCCGCGAGTTCGGGGCGGCCTCATTCGGACCGATTTTCGGGGCCGCATCTTGCGTGATTCAACTCGCCGCGGCCGTCGGCCCAAGCTTCTATGGTTTGCTGCATGATCGGTTGGGAAGCTATCGAGAGCCGCTGCTGATCGCCGCGTTGATGGACGCGGTTGCCGCGGCCATCATCATGTCGGGGCGCCCGGATGGCACGCGGCCAAACGGCCAAGCCCGGGCATGAATCCGGCCCCGGGGAAACGCAAAAGTCGGGCGAAACTCGGCGTGAGGCCGCCAAATCATACCCTTTCGGGACCGAATGGCGGCTTTATTCCCGCCTCGGATGCTTTAAGGAAAGGGTCGGACTAGGTCGCACCCGCCGGTGGGCGGTGCTAGACCTTGGTACAGGAACAGGGGACGAGGCCGACGTCGGCGCGCCCGCAAGGATGAAGGATGTGAGGCAATGATCCAAACCGTTGGCATCATCGGGGCAGGGACCATGGGGAACGGCATCGCGCAGATTTGCGCCGCGGCCGGTCTTTCGGTCGTGATGGTCGACATCTCCGATGCGGCGGTGAACCGCGGGATCTCGACCGTCGGCGGCAGCCTCGAGCGCCTGGTCAAGAAGGAGAAGATGTCGGCGGCCGATCGCGACGCCACGCTCAAGCGCATCACCGGCACCACCGACCGCGCCAAGCTCGCCGATTGCGACCTCGTCATCGAGGCCGCAACCGAGAACGAGGAGCTCAAGGTCAAGATCCTGAAGGATCTTTGTGCGATACTGTCGCCGCGCACGCTGGTTGCGACCAACACGTCCTCGATCTCGATCACGAAGCTCGCCGCCGCGACCGATCGTCCCGACCGCTTCATCGGCATGCACTTCTTCAACCCGGTGCCCGTGATGGCGCTGCTGGAGCTGATCCGCGGCTTGCAGACTTCCGACGACACTCACGCCAAGGCGCTCGATTTCGCCAAGCGTGTCGGCAAGGTGGCGATCACCGCCAAGAACAGCCCGGGCTTCGCCGTCAACCGTATCCTGTGCCCGATGATCAACGAGGCGATCTTCGCGCTTCAAGAAGGCATCGCGACCGCGGAAGAGATCGACGCCGGGATGAAGCTCGGCTGCAACCACCCGATCGGACCGCTGGCGCTGGCCGATCTGGTCGGGCTCGACACCATGCTGTCGGTGATGGAGGTCTTTTACAAAGGCTTCAACGACCCTAAATACCGTCCGGCCCCCTTGCTGAGGGAAATGGTCGATGCCGGCCATCTCGGCCGCAAGACCGGGCAGGGCTTTTACACTTACGGCGCCTGATATTGGCGCGGGCGGCGGGCGTTCAACGCCCGCTGCCTGATCCCGCAATTTGCGCTGCGACAAAGACGCCGTGCGCAATTGGCCCGACAATGTCGAACGGGCGCCTGCGGGAACAACAACACGGATAACGAAGGACATGTCGGATCGACTGAAGGCCGAGCGCGAGGCGGCGGCCGCGCGGCGGAACCTGCTGACCCTGGATGCGATCGAACGCACCGGGATCACCGAGGAGATGATCGGGGAACTCGTCACCCGCTTCTACGGCCGCGTGCGCGAGGACGCGTTGCTCGGGCCGGTGTTCGCGGTCGTACAGAATTGGGACGAGCATCTTACGAAGCTCAAGGGTTTCTGGTCATCGGTCGTGCTGATGAGCGGCCGCTATCACGGCTCGCCGATGCGGGCACATATGCCGCTGAGCCTGACCGGCGATCATTTCGACCGCTGGCTCGATCTGTTCGAGCAGACCGCGCGCGAAGTCTGCCCGCCGCCGGCGGCTGCGCTTTTCATCGACAAGGCGCGTCGTATCGCCGACAGTTTTGAAATGGCGTCGGCAACTATCGCCGGGCGCATCGCTGCACCGCGCCATGTGCTCCGCTCCTAGAATACAGAATGCCTGCCTGAGAAATACGCAGCCGCACTGATGTCACTGACTATTCGCGCCGTCGTCGGCGCGTTGCACTAATGCTGAGAGCATTTATCTGATCTGCAAAATCATCATGCCGGTCGCGTCGTGTGACGTTGCAATTGGAAATATGCGCGTGAATGCGCGTGTTTGCGTTCAATCAACGCGAGCAAATTAGTGTTGATGCATTGCGGCGAAGAATCTCTGCCTTTCTTTCGGCCGAGTTCCAGCGCCTGCTTACGGACATGTCGAGTGCATCGTTTAACACATCCTCTTCATTCTCCGACAACACAGCGGACTCCGAAGCTGACGCCTGTACGGAGCCGACACGGCGAACGCTGCTGATGGCTGCGCTCGCCACCACCGCCTGCCTCAGCTGTTCCACGCAGGCGCGCGCGGGCGAGGATCCGCCCGGCTCCGACGAGCGGCCGCAGAAGGGTGACCAGCTCGTCTTCTCCGAAGGTGATCAGGAGGGAAAGCTGATCACGTCCGCTGACATACCGAAGGGCGGGCCGCCGGTGCATGCCTGGCCGAAGGATCCCAAGACATCTGTCGTGCGCAGCGGCTCGCGACTTAACGAGATCCTGATCATCCGGCTCGACCCCGCCGAGCTCGACGAGAGGACCCGCACGCGTGCCGTCGACGGCATCATCGCCTATTCGGCGATCTGCTCGCATGCCGGCTGTCCCGTCACCGCCTGGGTTAAGAGCGACGTCGGCGACAAGGAGGTGTTCAAGTGCATGTGTCACAACTCCGAATTTGACCCCCGCGAGGGCGCGCAGGTCGTGTTCGGGCCGGCGCCGCGGCGGCTCGCCGCGCTGCCGCTGGCGCTGGCTGACGGCTCGCTCAGCGTCGCCGGCAACTTCATCGGAAAGGTAGGTGGCGCGCAGCCAGGATGATGGACGGTGCCGGAAGCACCCGCGTCATGAGAGGCCGCATCCGCCGACGGGCGGACGACGGGACGAACGACAAGAATTCAAAACAAGAATTCAAACGAATGAAAAATTGGGGAACGTCCATGACCAGGAAGCAATGGTATCTGTCCGGCTTCGTCGCCTTCACGTGTCTTGCCGCGACCGCCGCGACCGCCGGCCCGATCGAGAACTATGCGCCAGTCACCCAGCAGCGGCTTGAGAGTCCGGAACCCGGCAACTGGATGCTCTACCGGCGCACCTATGACGGGCAGGGCTACAGCCCGCTCGACCAGATCAACACCTCGAACGTGAAGAATCTCACGCCGGTCTGGACCTTCGCCACCGGTGTGGTCGAAGGCCACGAGGCGCCGCCGATCGTCAACAACGGTGTGATGTTCGTGACGACCCCCATGGGACAGGTGATCGCGCTGAACGCGAAGACCGGCGACGAATACTGGCGCTACAAGCGGCAGCTCCCCGACGATCTATTCCAGCTGCATCCGACCAACCGCGGCGTCGGCCTCTGGGAGGACAAGCTCTATCTCGCCACCACCGACGACCACGTCGTCGCGCTGGACGCCAAGACCGGCAAGGTGGTGTGGGATACCAAGGTGCAGGACTACAAGAAGGGTCAGTACATGACCCTGATGCCGCTGGTCGTCGAGGGCAAGGTCATCGTCGGCGGGTCCGGCGGCGAGTTCGGCGTGCGAGGCTACGTTGCCGCCTTCGATGCCAAGGATGGCAAGGAGCTGTGGCGGACCTACACCATTCCCGGCGAAGGCGAGCCGGGTCACGACACCTGGCAGGGCGACGATTGGAAGAACGGCGGCGGCTCGGCCTGGATGACCGGCAATTACGACAAGGACACCAAGACGATCTATTGGGGTGTCGGCAACGCCGCGCCGTGGCCCGGCGAGATGCACCCAGGCGACAATCTCTACACCTCCTCGGTGCTGGCGCTCGATCCCAGCAACGGCAAGATCAAGACCTACCACCAGTATCACCAGAACGATTCCTGGGACTGGGACGAGGTCGATGCGCCGATGCTGGTCGATCTGGAACGCGATGGCCGTACCATCAAGAGCCTGATCCATCCGGGACGCGATGCGATCTTCTGGGTGCTCGAGCGCACGCCGACCAAGATCAACTATGTTGCCGGCTGGCCGTTCGTCTTCACCGACGTCTGGAAGGGCATCGATGCCGAGAGCGGCAAGCCGATCGTCGATCCCGCGCACAAGCCGGTTGTCGGCAAGCGCGTCGAGTTCTGTCCGTCACTGTGGGGCGGCAAGGACTGGCCGTCGGCCGCCTATAGCCAGAAGACCGGCCTCGTCTATGTGCCGGCCAACGAGAATTTCTGCGGTGGCTTCACGGGCGAGAAGCTCCCGCTCAAGCCCGGCGAGCTCTGGCTCGGCACCAAGCCGGAGGACATCGGCCTGACGACAAAGCCCGGCGCGGATCATTTCGGCGAGCTCCAGGCCTGGGATCCGGCCACGGGCAAGAAGGTGTGGCAGCACAATTTCCCGAAGTCGCAATTGTTCGGCTCGGTGACGGCGACCGCAGGCGATCTCGTCTTCGTCGGCGGCACCAACGACCGCAACTTCCGCGCCTTCAACGCCAAAACCGGCGAGCTGCTGTGGGAGCAGAAGACCAACTCCGGCATCATGGGCATGCCGGTGTCCTATGAGATCGACGGCACACAGTACATCGCGATTCAGTCGGGCTGGGGCGTGGATGCACAGCGCATCCAGGATGCGCTGGTGACCAACAACATCGGGATCGAAGCCAACGTGCCGCAGGGCGGCGTGATCTGGGTGTTCGCGCTGAAGAAATAAGCTCCGCAGGCGGATCGAAAGAAGCGGAGCGTCAGGGGGCAAATGCGGCGGACGGCAACGTCCGCCGCATTTTGCGTTGCGCGAGACCCTGGCTTACTTCCCCTGACGATCCACCTTGTCCTTCTCCTTCTGATTCATTTCGCGGACCTTCGGATCCGGATTGTGCTGCCCGGTGGTCTGGGTAGTCGAGGCGGGAGGGGCGGTGGCGTTGGGGAGGGAGTTCTGGTCCGGTGCGGTGGGGCGCGTCGCTGTGGTCGGCGGCGTTGCGTTGCTCTGGGCGAATGCATCGCCGGTCGTCAAAAGAGAGGCGCCCGACAGTAGCGAGACTGCGAGCGCCCTTGAGATGTTGGTCATCGATCTGCTCCTGTCAGATCGATGGAAACAGCGAGCCGTGCTGAACGTTCCGCTAAGCCTCCAATTGCTTGCCGAGCGGAAGGTTGCGGATGCGCTTTCCGGTCGCGGCGAAGATCGCGTTCATCAGCGCAGGTGCGAACGGTGGCACGCCGGGCTCGCCAACGCCGCTCGGCGGCGTGTCGGGTCCGGGCGGGACGATGTAGACGTTGGTTACAAGAGGAGATTCAACCATCCGGATGACCTGGAAGTCGTCGAAGTTCTTCTGCTCGACCTTGCCGCCCTTGAAGGTGATCTCGCCGTATTTGGCGAGGCTCAGCCCCATGATCGCCGCGCCCTCGATCTGCGAGGCGATGCGCTCGGGATTGACGTAGGTGCCGCAGTCGATCGCGGTGTCGACCCGCGGCACCGTCAGCTTGCCCTTGTCGTCGACGACGACCTCGACGATGGTCGCGATGTAGCTGACGAAGCTGCGGTGCACGGCAATGCCGAGCCCGTGCCCCTTCGGCACCTGCCGCCCCCATCCGCCCTTTTCGGCGACCAGCTCGACCACCTTGCGCAGCCGCGCAGTGTCGATCGGATAGCTGTCAAAGGGCTCGCCATAGTTCCAGAGGTCCTTCACCGCCGGCTTGACGATACGCGGACTGCCGATCAGCGCGAGCAGCGTCTCCTTCTGATCGCGGCCGGTCGCAGCTGCGATCTCGCCGACCATCGATTGCACCGCGAAGGCGCGCGGGATGTTCGAGACCGAACGGAACCAGCCGATGCGGGTATGCGCCGCCGCTTCCGGGTTCTCGCAAGAGATGTTGGCGATTTCGAACGGCATGTCGACGAGACCCATGCCGATCTCGAACGGGGCCTGATGCACGGTTCCGGCGGCGAACGTCGAGGCGATGCTGGGCGCCACGCTGCGATGGCGCCAGGCGATCACCTTGCCGTCCTTGTCGAGGCCCGCCTCGATCCGCTCGACCGAGACGGTGTGCAGGAAGCCGTTATGGATGTCGTCCTCGCGCGTCCACTGCACCTTCACCGGCGCGCCGAGCTCCTTGGAGAGCAGGGCGGCCTCGAGCGCGAAGTCGCATTTCGATTTGCGGCCAAACCCGCCGCCGAGCAGCGTGACGTTGACCGTCACGTTCTGCTCGGGAATGCCGAGCGTCTTGGCGACGTCCTCGCGGGTGCCGCCGGGGCTCTGTACCGGCCCCCAGATCTCCGCCTTGTCGCCCTTGACGTCGGCGACCGCCACCGGCGGCTCCATGGCGACATGGGCGAGGTGGGGAATGTAGTACTCGCCGACGATCACCTTGTCGGCGCCCTTCAGGGCGGCGTCGGCGTCGCCTTCCTTGCGCAGCACGAGGCCGGGCTTGCGCGAGGCCGCCTCGAGCTCCTTGCGGTAGGCGACCGACTCGTATTTGCCGTTGGCGCCGTCGTCCCAGGTCAGCTTCAGCGCATCGCGGCCCTTGATCGCCGCGCCGGTATTGCGCGCGATCACGGCAACGCCGCCGAGCGGCTGGAATTTCGACGGCCACGGCCAGCCGCGCACCTCCATCACCTTCTCGACGCCGGCGACCTTCATCGCCTCCGCCGGATCGAATGATACGAGCTTGCCGCCGGTCACGGGCGGCCGCGCGATCACGGCATATTTCATTCCGGGCAAACGCACGTCGGCGCCGTAACGCGCCTTGCCGGTGGTGATGTCGTGGAGATCGACGATGCCGACCTGGCCCTTGCCGAGATAGCGGAAGTCCTTGGGGTCCTTCAGCTTGAGGCCTTCGATGCTCGGCACCGATTCCTTGGCGGCATCGGCGGCGAGCTCGCCGAAACCGAGCTTGCGTCCGCTGGCGCTGTGGACGACCTCGTGATTGACGGCTTTCACCTCGGTCGCCGGCACGTTCCAGCGCTTCGCCGCGGCCTGCTCCAGCATGGTGCGGGCGGAGGCGCCGATCTGGCGCATCGGGATCAGATAATGCCGCGTGCTGCGCGAGCCGTCGGTGTCCTGATTGCCGAACTTGACCTCGTCGCCATGGGCCTGCTCGACCTTCACCCTGGACCAGTCGGCCTCCATCTCTTCCGCAACGATCAACGGCAGGCTGGTGCGCACGCCGGTGCCCATCTCGGCGCGGTGGGCCAGGATGGTAACGGTGCCGTCGGTCGCGACCGCGACGAACACGCGCGGATCGATCACGACGCCATGCGGCATCTTGCCGGCGCCGGTCTCATAGGCGAATGCCTGACGCGACATCACGGGGGCGGCGAGCACGAAGCCGCCGGTGACGCCGAGCCCCTTCAGGATGCTGCGGCGCGAGACCTTCTCGACCTTGATGTTCTTCTCGAAGCCTCGAAGCTTTCCGGGGTTGTCGATGAAATTCATGTCACACTCCCGTCGATGCGAGATGGACCGCGTTCTCGATGCGCTGGTAGCAGCCGCAGCGGCAGATGTTGCCGGCCATCGCCTCGCGGATCTGGTCGTGCGACGGCTTGGGGTTCTCCATCAGCAGCGCGGCGGCTTGCATGATCTGGCCCGCCTGGCAGAAGCCGCATTGCGGCACGTTGACCTGGCGCCAGGCCTTCTGGACCGGATGATCGCCGTTCGGATGCAGCCCCTCGATCGTGGTCACCTCGCGTCCGGCGACGTCGTTGATCGACGTGATGCAGGAGCGCACGGCCTCCTTGTCGACGATGACGGTGCAGGCGCCGCACAGGGCCTGGCCGCAGCCGAACTTGGTGCCGGTGAGCCCGGCCTCGTCGCGCAGGAACCAGAGTAGCGGGAGATCCGGGTCGCCGTCCCAGCTCTGTTCCTGGCCGTTGATCTTCACCTTGATCATGATCGTCCCTCGCTCTTCATAAGCATATCGAATTCAAATTCGCCGATTTCGGCCGGCGATGGTTCGTCGTCTCGCCGCGTGGCTGCCGTCATCCCGCGCGGGCAAATCCCGGAGGGAGGCAGGAACGTCGATGGCGATGTCTGGATGTGCTCGATACCTCCCCGTGTTGTTCTTGCTTGATTGAACTTCGCGGCATCGTGACGGCGGAAGCTAGCAGAGATCGCACGAGCCCGGCATTCACAGCCAAGTGTTCGTGACGGGAAAAGATTGCATCGATGATTTGTCAAAAGCAGGGCGCGGCACCGCGCCGCGTGCTCCGCGTTCGCAAATGGCGGTTGCGACGAAAAAAAAGCTTCGTCCGGCAGAAGGACTGCACGGACGAAGCAGGATGCCTCAGTCGAGGGAGGGAGAAACGCAGAGGCGCCGACTTCAACCAGGAAGCGAGCGGCGCTGCGCAGTCATTCAGAGACCAGGACTGAGGAGCCAATGGCTCTCGCATACGCAGAGTTACTTAGGGTCGGCATCGCCCGCGAAACCCTGAGAGCCGCGCCCGTGCGGCTCGCTGGCGGTGGTCGGGACCAACGAGCCGGGGCGTGGCGAAGTCTGGCGGCCTTGCTCAGGCCGCCACGGTTTCAAGCAGCCTTGGCTTTCGCCACGTGGGTCGCGATCGCGTCCATCAGCGCCGGCGACAGGCAGTCATAGGGCTCGAGCCCGATCTCCTTGAACCGAGCGCGAATTCCACCCATCTGCTCCGGCTTCACGCCCGATTCGATCACCGACGAGACGAAGGCGGCGAATTGCGGCGCCTGCGAGCCCTGCTCCTGGAACAGCTCGGGATGGATGAAGTCGAGGCCGTAGAACGGGTGGTCCTTGTTCTCGATGCGGCCGTACATGTGCGTGCCGCAGGCCTTGCAGGCGTGACGCTGGATCACCGCCGACGGATCGACGATCTGGAGCTTGTCGCCGTTCTCGAGCACGGTGACGTTCTGGCGCGGCACGACGGCGACAACGGAGAACGTCGCGCCCTGCGGCTTCCAGCACTTGGTGCAGCCACAGGCGTGGTTGTGCGCGACGTCGCCCTTGACGGCGACCTTGACCTGGTGGTCCTTGCATTTGCAGGCGAGCGTGCCGCCGGCGAAGCTGCCGCTGCCTTGCTTGATGCCGTTGTCGATCGAGGGATGGAGTGCAACAGTCATGGGTCGATCCTCCTTGGGGGTGACGCTTTCGGGCTAGAACACGACGACTGAACGGATGGATTTGCCCTCGTGCATGAGGTCAAAACCCTTGTTGATCTCCTCGAGCTTGAGCACGTGGGTGATCATCGGATCGATCTGGATCTTTCCGTTCATGTACCAGTCGACGATCTTGGGCACGTCGGTGCGGCCGCGCGCGCCGCCAAAGGCCGTGCCGCGCCAGTTGCGGCCGGTGACGAGCTGGAAGGGACGGGTGGCGATCTCCTTGCCGGATTCGGCAACGCCGATGATGATCGAGGTGCCCCAGCCGCGATGGCAGGCTTCCAGCGCCTGGCGCATCACGGTGGTGTTGCCGGTGCAGTCGAAGGTGTAGTCGGCACCGCCGTCGGTAAGACCAACGAGATGCTGGACGATGTCGCCCGTGATCTTCTTGGGATTGACGAACTCGGTCATGCCGAACCTGCGGCCCCAATCTTCCTTGGCGTCGTTGATGTCGACGCCGATGATCTTGTCGGCGCCGGCCATCTTGGCGCCCTGGATCACGTTGAGGCCGATGCCGCCGAGGCCGAACACGACCACGTTGGAGCCCGGCGTGACCTTCGCGGTGTTGACGACGGCGCCGACGCCGGTCGTGACGCCGCAGCCGATGTAGCAGCTCTTGTCGAACGGTGCGTCCTCGCGGATCTTGGCGACCGCGATCTCCGGCAGCACAGTGAAGTTCGAGAAGGTCGAGCAGCCCATATAGTGGTAGACCGGCTTGCCCTTGTAGGAGAAGCGGCTGGTGCCGTCGGGCATCACGCCCTTGCCCTGCGTGGCGCGGATGGCGGTGCAGAGATTGGTCTTCTGGCTGAGGCAGCTTTTGCACTGCCGGCATTCCGGCGTGTAGAGCGGAATGACGTGGTCGCCGGGCTTCACCGAACTTACGCCGGGACCGATCTCGCGGATGATGCCGGCGCCCTCATGGCCGAGGATCGACGGGAAGATTCCCTCGCTGTCGAAGCCGTCGAGCGTGTAGGCGTCGGTATGGCAGATGCCCGTCGCCTTGATCTCGACCAGAACTTCGCCGGCCTTCGGCCCTTCCAGATCGAGTTCGACGATCTCCAGTGGTTTCTTGGCTTCGAATGCGACGGCGGCACGTGTCTTCATCGTAAACTCCTCAAATTCTCGCAAGACGCCAACAGGTAGTCTCGGCAGTCTTCGCAACTTTCATTTCTTGCCCATGCAGGCGTCTTCCGCCTTGGTGTAGGCCTCATTCTTCTCCTCCTTCTTGGAGGGGCGCTGCCGGCCCCATGCCTCGTCGGAACGGGCGCGGAGATAGACGTAGAGATCGTCCATGTAGCAGGCGACGTTCGGGTTGTCGCCGAAGGCAGGCATGACGTTCTCCTGCGCGGTCGAGATGTTCTTGCGGCCGGAGGCGATGACGCCGAGGAAGTCGCCATAGCTCATGGTCTTGACCGAATCCTTCAATGCCGGTGCGTAGGTCGATCCCATGCCGTCAGGGCCATGGCAAACGTGGCAGTCGGAGTGATAGCGGCGATATCCGGAATAGGTGAACCAGTCCACGGTGCCGTCGGCCGAGATCTTGTAGGTCGGGTTTCCTTCCTTATCGAGCCATTTTCCGTCGTCTTCCTTCTTGACGGCGGTCGGGTCGCCGGGACCCTCGGCAACAGCAATTCCCCCCGAAGCAACGAAGATCATCGCGGCAATGACGAAGCAGATTTTACGCAAGAGATTATCCTCGAAGGCATCAGGTGGAGGCGAGCCGGCGCGTGGAGTTGATCCACGCGCCGGAGCGACACGAAGGTGAGGCTAGTTCGCCGGCAGCGAGAACACGGTCAGCGTACCGCCGAGCGCCGTGTAGTTGCTGAGAGCCGCGTAGCCACCGACTGCGCCGAGACCGGCGGTCGGATCGGTCAGGCCTGCCGCCAGACCGATGCCGGCCCAGCCGCCCACGCCGGAGAGCACTGCGACATACTGCTTGCCGCCGTTCTCATAGGTGGTGACGTTGCCGATGATGCCCGAGGGAGTCTTGAACTTGTAGAGCTCCTTGCCGGACTTGGCGTCGACCGCCTTCAGGTAGCCTTCGAGCGTGCCGTAGAACACCACGCCGCCGGCAGTTGCGAGCGCACCCGACCAGACCGAGAACTGCTCCTTGTTCGACCAGACGATCTTGCCGGTCTTGTTGTCCCAGGCGATGAAATTGCCCATATGGGTTTCACCCTGCGGCGGATACATCGAGAGCGTCGCACCCACATAGGGCTGGCCCGCGGTGTAGCTCACCTTGAACGGCTCGTAGTCCATGCAGACGTGGTTGGTCGGAACGTAGAACAGCTGCGTGTCCGGCGAGTAGGCTGCCGGCTGCTCGTCCTTGGTACCGAGCGCGGCCGGGCAGATGCCCTTCACGTTGTGGTCCTCGCCCGCCTTGTCGGTCGAAGCTGCGTCGAGCACCTTCGGACGGCCATAGGTCGGCGAGTTCTTGTCCATGTCGACGCCGGAGGTCCAGTTCACCTTCGGATCGTACTTCTCGGCGACCAGCAGCTCGCCGTTCTCACGGTCCATCGTGTAGGCGAGGCCGTTACGGTCGAAATGGGTCAGGAGCTTGCGCGGCTGGCCGTTGATCTGCTGATCCGAGAGGATCATCTCGTTGACGCCGTCATAGTCCCACTCGTCGTGGGGCGTCATCTGATAGACCCACTTGGCCATGCCGCTGTCCGCGTCACGCGCGAAAATGGTCATCGACCATTTGTTGTCGCCCGGACGCTGCTTCGGATTCCAGGTCGAGGGGTTGCCCGAGCCGTAATAGACGAGGTTAAGGGCGGGATCGTAGGACATCCAGCCCCAGGTGCAGCCGCCGCCGATCTTCCACTGATCGCCTTGCCAGGTCTTCAGCGAGGAGTCGGCTCCGACCGGCTTGCCGAGCGATGTGGTCTTGACCGGATCGACCTTGATCTGATCATCCGGGCCTTCGGAGAAGGCGCGCCAGGCTTGCTTGCCAGTCTTGAGGTCGTAAGCGGTGACGTGGCACTGCACGCCGAACTCGCCGCCGGAGATGCCGACCAGGACCTTGTCCTTGACGACAAGCGCGGCCGACGTGCCGGTCTCGCCCTTCGCGGGATTGCCGTTCGTCGCCGACCACTCCACCTTGCCGGTCTTGGCGTCGAGCGCAACGAGGTTGGTGTCGGCCTGATGCAGGATGATCTTGCCGTCGCCGTAGGACAGGCCGCGGTTGACCGTGTCGCAGCACATCACCGGGATGACGTTCGGATCCTGCTTCGGCTCGTACTTCCAGACGATCTTGTTCTCGTTGGAAAGGTCAATAGCGTAGACCTTGTTCGGGAACGGCGTGTGGACGTACATCATGTTGCCGATGATCAGCGGGCCGCCTTCGTGGCCGCGCAGCACGCCGGTGGAGAAAGTCCAGGCGACCTGGAGCTTGCCTACGTTTTGTGCGTTGATCTGGTTCAGCTTGGAATAGCGGGTATTGGCATAGTCGCCCGCCGGCATCACCCAGTCTTTCGGGTTCTGCGACATCTTGATCAGCTCGTCATTGGCTGACGCGCTGCCGACGGCGAGTACGGCCGCGGAGCCAAGATAGGTCGCCAGTAGCACCTTGCGCATAGTCATTCCTCCGTTGGTCTCGTTTATTTTTTCCGAAGCATTGCTCAATCACCGGGCTTCTCGTCCGGCGTCTGCTCGTGCAGGGCGGTCACGATTGGGACCAGAAACGATGCTGTGCTGTTTCCTCCTCCGGATGAGAGCTACGGGTCCGCGTGCGGCAGCGGCCCGTTCTTGTTGTTCCTGCCGCAATTCCTAACGGCTTCGTCATCGGGAAACTTGCCCAAGAGAGAACCTGCTTTGCTCGACAGCGCACGGACGCGAAGATTTTGATTTTGCAGTAGCGAATTCAGCGGCTTCGACGCCCGTGCGGCGCGACATTCGACGCTCAGGTTCCCCTTGACGGCGCTGCAACTAAGGCGGAGGATTAACTTTCAAGGGTGGCATTGGAACGATCACGTTCGTTGCAAAAGACCGCTCAAATTCGAGGTAAACGTCACGCAATCATGGCTGAGGGCTCCAGCAGCGCTGGTCGCGATTCGCGTCGAATCTCTGGATGAAACCAGTGGCTGGATTAATGTCCGACACAATTCACACGCTCTCGACGACCGGAATGACGCCGAAGCGGCAGATCCAGAGCTGGATCGACGGACTGACGAGCCTGTGCGGGCATTTCGACGTCGATCCGCTCGAGGCGTCCTCGCTCGAAGGCCGCATCGACTACACCAGCGTCTCGCGCCTGAAGCTCTGCCAGATCGAGGTCAGCCAGCATCGCATCGCGCACACGCTGGCACGCGCCAAGGCCAACGAACACCCGTACATCAAGATCCACTTCCAGACCTATGGCGTGTCCTATTTCGAGCAGGAAGGCCGCCACATCGAAATCAACCCGGGCGATATCATCGCCTATGACGTTTCCTGTCCGCATTCGATCATCAGCCCGGCCTTCACCCGCCACGACGTGGTGATTGTTCCCAAGGCGCTGCTGCGCGACCGCGGATTCCCCTCGCAGCGGATGCCGGCCTGCAAGCTGTCGGCGAAGACGGGTACGGGGCGGATCGCCCATGATTTTGTCCATGCCACCTTCGACGAGGCGGCGAAACTGTCGGCGAACAGCGCGGTCGGCGTCGCCGATTCGCTGATCGATCTGTTGCTGCTGCCGCTGCGCGAGGCGGACACGGGGTTTGATCGTGTCGGGCCCGAGGCGATGTATGTGCGCGCGCAGTTCTTCATCCGCGAGCACCTGCGCGACCCGGATCTGTGCATCGATCAGATCTCCGCTGAGCTCGGCTGCTCCAAGCGCTATCTGCACATGCTGTTCTCCGAGCGCGGCACCACGGTGAGCGACTATATCTGGCAGGCGCGCCTGCAGAACTGCCGCCAGGAGCTCGAGGCGCACGGCGGCAAGACCATCACCGACGTCGCGTTCTCCTGGGGCTTCTCCAGCTCATCGCATTTCAGTCGCGTGTTCCGGAAATATTTTGGCGTGGTGCCGTCCTCGATCCACAAGGCCCAGCAGGGCGCGGCGGCCTCGGGCGAGCACTAGGCGAGCGCCACAGCTGCGCCGGCCAAGCGGCGATGGCTCTCAGACCGACATGGCGATGTAGGGAATGCTGGCCAGGAGAGCGACCAGCAGCACCGCGTTACCCAGCATCCCGCTCCAATGCAGCCGCCGCAGCCGACGCGGGGCTTCGGCATCGCCTGCGTCACTCGCGCTAAGCTGGTCGTCCATCCGCGGCATGAACCAGCGGCGTCCGCAGATCGCCATGGCCGCAATCAGGCCGACGCCGATCGCGGCGACCAGGCGACCGTCGAGCAGGAACGCTGCTGCTCCGATGATTCCGGCAACGCGCATCACCAGAAAATGGGCATTGAACATTCCGCGCAGCAACTGGGCGACGGGCTGGATGTCCAGCTTTACCAGCAAGAAAGCGGGCGAAGCCAGCGTGAAATAGCCCATCGGAAACAGCAGGATGATCATGACGGCTACGGCGACGCCATCCGGTGTCATGCGAGCGGCCTTTCTCGTCGTCGGCGAGGGCTTCCGGCAGCAACACACAATCATAGCGTGAAAATGCGTTTCCGACACTAGGCTTTGGTCGGACGCCGGGCGGCGACAGGACGGCCCCTGTGCCGCGCCATGCCGTGCGTTCAGGCCGGCTCGAGGCCAAGCGACTTTGCGCTCTCGATCCAGATCGGCAGCTCGCGCTGATACAGCGCGTTGGTCTCCTTGAAGCCGATCGCGGGTTCGAGCACGAAGGTTGCGAGAACTTCCTTCACCTTCGGATCGCTGTTGGCGGCAACGCACAGCTCGGCCAGGCGATCGACCACCGGCTGCGGCGTCGCCTTGGGTACCGCCCAGCCGGTGAAGCCGCTCACGGTGAAGAATTTCGACGTCGCGCCCTGCTCGGGGAGAGTCTTGACGGCCGGGATCGCATCGACCTTCTTCGAGTGCACGGCGAACACGGTGCCGCGATCGCTTTGCAGGACCGATTGCGCCGCCGTGTAGCTGCCCATCGCGGCGTCGAGCGTGCCTTCCAGCATCCCCGTCCACATCGGCGCCTCGCCGCGGTAATGGATCGGCTCGATGTTAAGTCCATACTGCTTGTTGAGCTCGTTGATCGTCATGTGCGGGGCCGAGCCCGCGCTGTAGGTGCCGAAATTCACCTTGCCGCTCTTGCGCGCGAAGGCGACGAAATCCTCCAGCGTCTTGACGCCGGTCTTGGGGTTCGCGACCAGCAGAAGGCCCGCGCCCGGAATGACGCTGACGAGCGTCAGATCCTTGTCCATGTCGTAGCCGGGGTTCTTCATCACCACCCGGTTCATGATGTAGGTGGTCGAGATCGAGCACAGCATGGTGTGGCCGTCGGGCTCGGCGCGGGCGACCTCCGCCGTGCCGATCGCGCCCGAGGCGCCGGGCTTGTTCTCGACGACGACCGTCTTGCCGACTTGCTTGGAGATGAACTCGCCATAGGCGCGCGCGAGCAAATCGGTCTGTCCGCCGGCGGGATAGCTGCAAATCATGCGAATCTGCCGCGACGGCCATGTGCCTTGCGCCGAGGCGCCAGGCGCCACGAAAGGCATCGCGAGTGCACTGGTGCCAGCGGCGATGAAGCGGCGGCGATCGAGCTTGGCGGACATGATTCTCTCCCTGATCTTTGCGAAAAGTACTGCATCAGGCCGCCGCTGCCATGGGTGGCAGGCGAGACAGATTGGCGCATTCGAACGGCCGGTTGCGCGGATTCTCCCGTCATCCGGAGAAATGGATTCCAGACTCGCCCTGCGGGCGCCCGAAATGACGCGTTGCTTGTGCCCCGGACGCGGCGCAGCGCTACTTCAGCGGTGCGCTGCAGAGCCGGGGCCCATGTAGCAGCGAATTGTGTGGCCTCCTGGGTCCCGGCTCTGCGGAGCGTCACTGCGTGCCGCACCGCGTCCGGGACACGAGAGTATCACCGCTGGATGATCTTCATCCAGACATCGCCCAAAATCGCGGGCTCGCGCGGCGGTAAATAGGTGAGGCCGGCCTGCTTGCCGAATTCTGCGATCTTGCCTTCCGCGGCAAGCTCCGTCAGCGCCTTGTTGACGGCCTCGATCAGCGCGGCATCGCCGGCAAGCCCGACATAGCCGCGATTGGCGCCGATCGGATAGTGGTAGCCGGAAGAGGTGACCGCCGTGTCGGGATGCGCGGCGCGATGGGCATCGAAGCGGCCGAGGTCGATCAGCGTCGCGTCATAGTCGCCGCGCTGGAGCGCGCCGAGCAGATCGTCGCGGCCGGGGACGAAATGGGTGATGCCGTCGATCAGGCGCCCCTTGTCGAAAGTCATCAGGATCGCATCGCCCAGTGAGCCGCTCTCGATCGCGAGGCGAAGGCCGGCGAGGTCGCCGATGTCGGCGATCTTGCGGCCTCGTGCCTTCGGCCCGAGCACGACAATCATCGGCGAATAGACGTAGGGCTGGCTCGGCGCGAGCACGCCGAGCCCGACGCGGCGGCGGCGGTCATCGCGCGTGGCGCCGGCAAAGTCCGGCAAGCGCGCCGTCTTCATGCCGGGCTTGACGAGGGAATCCGTCGTCAATGCGTAGCCGCCGACCAGCGAGCAGCGCCCGTCGGAGAGTAGCGCGTTGGCCTCGAGCTGTGGGCTGGAATCCTCGTCGAGCCTGCTCTCGAACCACTGGATTTTGAGCGATCGCCCCATTCGCTCCGCGATCGCCTGCGCCAGCAGCACGTCGAAGCCGGCGTCCGGCTTGCCTTTCTGATGCATCGAGAGCGGCGGCCGGTCCTCATCGAGGCAGATCTTCAGCGGATCATCAGTGGCATCCGCAGCCGCGGACATCGTGGCGAGGATCGCAGCAACGCTCCAGCCGGCGAGCCAGCGCCTCACGGCTTCCTCCGGCTCGAGATGAAGGCCCAGAGATTCCCGATCTCGTCATCGCTCAAAATGTCAGCCCAGGGCGGCATCTTGTTGTTCTTGCCGTTCTTCACCGTGGTGACGAAGCGCGTCTTGTCGTCGGGGATGACGCGCAGGTCCGGCGTGATGGTGCCGGCATTCATCAGGTTCGGGCCGTGGCAGGGCGAGCATTTCGAAGCATAGGTCGACTTGCCATGGTCGATCTGCGCCTGAAGCGGATTGCCGGTTGCGTCGTCCGCGGCACGGACGGTCGCCGCAAGCGCCACCGCCAGCACCGCGACGGTGGCGATGGTCGCCACCGTCTTGTGAGTTACGTCCTTCAGCATCGTGCCGTGGCTATTGCTTGACCGCAAAAACCCACAGCGAGCCGCCGGCCGGCACCGTGGCAAGCCGTTCGTCGCCGGAAAAGATCGAGTACACGCCGCCATAGCCGCTGGTGACGGCAATGTACTGCACGCCGTCCTGCTGCCAGGTCACCGGTTGTCCCTCGATGCCCGAGCCGGTCTGGAACTGCCAGAGCTTCTTGCCGCTGTCGGCGTCGAAGGCCTCGAACTCGCCGGTCAGCGCGCCCGTGAACACGACGCCGCCCGCAGTCGACAGCACGCCCGAGAAGCGCGGGATGTCGCTGGGTGCTTCCCACTTGGCTTTGCCGGTGAGCGGATCGATCGCCTTCAGATGACCGCGCGGACCATCACCCCATTCCCAGAGATCGGTGAGGTCCATGCCGAGATACCATTCACCCTGCTTGAAGGTGACGGGCTCGGTCTTGTACCTGCCGCCGAAGGCGAGTGTGTTGGCGTAGGCGAGCCCGGTTTGCGGGTTGAAGGACATCGGCTCCCAGTTCTTGCCCCCGAGCAGCGACGGATAGACAACGACCTTCTTGCCCTCGCGCGCGTCCTTGCTGACATCGGTCTCGATCGGCCGGCCGGTCTTCATGTCGATGCCGGTCGCCCAATTCACCTTCACGTAAGGATTGGCCGCGAGCAGCTTTCCATTGGTGCGGTCGAGGACGTAGAAGAAGCCGTTGCGGTTGGCATCCATCAGCACCTTGGTCGGCTTGCCCTCGACATTCATGTCGGCGAGCACCATCTCGGCCACGCTGTCATAGTCGAACGGATTGTTCGGCGAGAACTGGTAGTGCCACTTGATCTTGCCGGTCTTGGGGTCCATCGCCAGCACGGAGCAGGTGTAGAGATTGTCGCCGGGGCGCACCGCCGAGTTGAAGGGGCCGGGATTGCCGATACCCCAATACACCGTGTTCAGCTCCGGATCATAAGAGCCCGTGATCCAGGTCGAGCCGCCGCCGAGCTTCCAGGTGTCGCCCTTCCACGTATCGCCGCCGGGCTCGTCCGGCGATGGGATCGAATGGGTGCGCCACAGATGCTTGCCCGTCGCCGGATCCCAGCCGTCGATGAAGCCGCGGGTGCCGAACTCGGCGCCGGAGATGCCGGTGATGACGACACCGTCGGCGACCAGCGGGGCCACCGTCATCGAATAGCCTTCCTTGATGTCGGCGGCCTTCTGCCGCCACAGCTCCTTGCCGGTCTTGGCATCGAGCGCGATCACGTTGGCGTCGAGCGTGGTGCGGATCACCTTGCCGTCATACAGCGCGGCGCCGCGGTTGATGATGCCGCAGCAGACGATGCGCGGTGTCTCGGCGGGATATTCGATCTTGGATTTCCAGATCTGCTTGCCGGTCTTGGCGTCGACCGCCATGGTCGCGTTGTGCGAGGTCACGTAGATCACGCCCTGGTACACCAGCGGCTGCGATTCCTCGCTGCGATCGTCGTTGAAGGAGTAATTCCAGACCGGGACGAGGTTTTTCACCGTGTCCTTGTTGATCTGGTTCAGGGTCGAGAAGCGCTGCAGATTATAGCCCATCCCGTAGTTGAGAACGTTCGATGTATCGGTCGCACCTTTGACCAGCTGCTCGGTGGTCTGTGCGCTCGCGACCGAGCATGCGGATATGACGAGGCTCGCGGCCATCGCAAGGCGTTTCATCCGTCCCTCCAAATATGCGCGTCTTTTGACGCTGCAAACGCAACACTCCGCCCGAATGCAAAACGCGTCAATACGAAAGTCGTAAGCGCGTTGCCGATTTGTTGGACGCCAGATGCCGGTCACCTGACGGAAACCTGACAATCGATTTTTACTTGTGCGCAGACGCTGGAAAAATTCCATGGCGTGAAGTGATGCCAGCTGGGATGCTCTCCTCGGACAGTCCAGTCCTGCGAGTTGTGCGGTGCGCAGATTGCAATTCCGGACTTGAACCGGGGCTGCCTTGTGGACTTATGTCATTCGATCCCACGCGAATCGTGGGGTCCTGGTCAGGAGGTTTCGATGATTTCACATCGCTCAATTGCGCTTGCGCTTGCGATCGCAGCGCTGTCCGGCCCGGCCTGGGCTGCATCCGGCAACGCGGCCAAAATGTTCGACACCGACAACGACGGCACGCTCGACCTCGCCGAGGTGAAGAAAGCCGCCACGGCACAGTTCGCCAAGCTCGATCCCGATCGCGACGGCACGCTGGACGCGCGCGAACTGCGCGGACGGTTAACGGCGAAAGAGCTCGCTGCTGCTGATCCGGACCGCGACGGGACGCTGACGCTCGACGAATATCTCTCGGTGGTCGAGCAGCGCTTCAATGCAGCGAATCCCGACAAGGATGGAACGCTGGATGCGAAGGAGCTGAACGCCCGCGCCGGCCGCGCGCTACTGCGTCTGTTGCGGTGAGAGACGCTCCGCTTGACTGGGAGCGAAGGCGGTTTGCCCGAGAGGGAAATTTGCAAGCGCGATGCGGCAGTTGGCGGTGTTCGCAGTTCGATTCGACGCTTGCGCTGTGCCTGGCGCAGCCCTAGGTTTTGCCCCGCGCGATGTCGCGCTCAATATCTTGGGGAGACCCCGAATGGCTTGGAAAGCTCCGAAGATCGTGGAAGTGCCGGTCGGCATGGAAATCAACATGTACGCCTGCGCTTCGCGCAAGTAAGACCGACGAACCTGCCGCGGCTTCGATGGCAAACGCCGTCGAAGCCGTGGTAGTGTCGGGGATGCGCGCGCGAGCCCCTACATTCTGGACCATTGCCGCCTGCACAATCGCGCTTGCACCGGCATGCGTCAGCGCCGAAGACGGCTTTGATACCGAGCACATCTTCGGCTTCATGATCGGCACCGATGTCGGCGCGCCCGGTGAGCGCGAATTCCAGACCGAGACCACGGGACGCTTCGGCAAGGGCGGCGGCACCTATCGCGCCCTTGAGCAGGAGGTCGAGATCGAGATCGTGCCGCTGCCGAACCTCCGCATCGAGGTCGGCGGCATGGCCACGTTGCACGACATCACCGGCGTCCCCGACATCGACGATCGCCGCCAGTTCAACTTTCAGGGCGCTTCGCTCGATCTGCGCTATCGCCTGCTCGACCGCGAGCGCGCGCCATTCGGGTTGACCGTCGCCGCCGAGCTTCATGGCGCTCGCATCGATGAGACCAGCGGCGCGAAGGGTCGGATGTACGGCACCGATTTCACGCTCGCCTTCGACCGCGAGCTGATCCCGAACTTCGCAATCGGCGCGCTCAACCTGATCTATCAGCCCGAATGGGCGCGCTTCGAGGTGAACGGCTTGTCCGAAAAAAGCTCGACCATCGGCGCGGCCTTTGCCGGCATGGTGCGCGTGCGTCCCAACGTGCTGCTCGGCGGCGAGCTGCGCTACTTCCGGCAATATGATGGCATCGGCCTCGGCGAGTTTTCAGGGCAGGCCCTGTTCGTCGGTCCGACCGCCTATTTCCAGCTCTCCGAGCGGTCGCGGTTGACCATGAGCTGGAGCATGCAGGCCTGGGGTCGCGCGGCCGGATCAGGCGGCAATCTCGACCTCGTCAATTTCGAGCGGCACCAGGCAAGACTGGTGTTCGGGGTTAACTTTTAGGTGTGCTGTTCGCTTTTTCCCGCAAAGAGGGAGAGGGATTAGAAGCCCGCATTTGACCCGCCCGGATTGAAACTTCCAGCTCCTTCGGACGTAACCTCTCGTGCTAATCTCTATCGCCCCTTGCGCGAGGAACCCGGCATGAACGCGATCGACCTAGTGGTGACGGTGTGTGCGGTGCTCTCGCCTGCGACCTGCGAGGAGCAGCACCTGGTGTTCAACTTTGCGGGGTCGCCGAGGCAATGTGTGATGGCCGCGCCGCCCTATATCGCGCAGTGGGTTGGCGACCATCCGAAGTGGCAGGCGGTACGGTGGCGCTGCGAATATCCGCACCCGAACGACAAGGCGTGATCCGCGTTCGCTACTTCGTGCAGTCCTTCAGGTCCTTGTCGGCGATCGAAAACACCGCATCGGCCCGGATCTCGATGTCGCGAACGACGCATTGTCGCGCATTGGGATAGCTGACCTTGGCGTCGTAGCGGCCCGGCTCGGCACCGGTGATGCGCAGCCGCTCGTCGTGGTCGACCTCCTTGTCCTTGTCGTTCAGGCACTGGTTCGGACCCCAGTCGGTCTTGCCGGCGGGCGAGAGCTGGAAGCCGGAGATCGTCTCCGTCGTCAGATTCCACAGCCGGATTCCTTTGCCCTTGGCTTGCGCCGCGGCCTCGCCGCCGCACACCAACAATGCGATCAAAACCAGACACCGACGCATCAGCTATTCCTCCCCAAAGCAGCGCTGTCATTTCGTGATCAGGCGCTCGCGGTTCTTGGCCTTGTCGAAATTTTTGGCGCGGTCAAGGCCGTTCGGTGCGATCAGCTTCGCCGAGACGAGATCGGCGCCGTCGAAATCGGCGTCGATGACGGTTGCGCCGGTCAGATCGGCTCCACCGAGTTGGGCGTTTTTCAGTGATGCACCGGTCAGGTCGGCGCCCCTGAGGACCGCGAATTCGAGGTCGACGCGTGACAAATCGGCGTTGCGCGCGTTCAGCCGTTCCAGATTGGCGGATCTCAATACCGCACGCATCAGCCCCATCGACTGGTTGCGCATATCGGCGCCAAGATGCGCGTTCGCAATCGAGGCGCCGACCAGGCTTGCGCCGGTGAGGTCAGCAGCAATGCGCGCTCCTGACAGGTTCGCGCCGTCGAGACGCGCACGTGCCATCTGCGAGGCGAACAGGTTGGCGCCCTTTAGGCTCGCGCCCGTGAGATCCGCATCCAGCAGCCACGCTTGATCGAGGATCGCATGATCAAGCTTCGTGCCGACAAGCCTCGTCTTGTTGAGCCGCGCCGCGCGCAGAATTGCGTTGGAAAGATCGAGCCCGGAGAGGTCGAGACCCGACAGGCGCTTGCCGGTGAAATCTACGGGTGTAGCAGCGCTGGTCTTGGCGAGCACGGCCTCGACGTCCTGCCGGCCCATTTCGGCGGAGACCATGGCGGGCGATGAAAGGTCGACGTCGCGCATCATGTCCTGAGCTCGCGCCGCCAGCACGACAAGAGCGAGGCCAAGCGTCGTCAGGGCGATCCTTCGCTTCATGGTCAACTCCGCCGAGCGCTTATTTAGCACGGGCCCGGCGCTGCTGCCTATGAGACATCACGCCCGGCGCGTTCGCCGCCAAGTTCGCCTTGGGTCCGCCGCACAAGGTCTGCCTTGATCGCGAATATCTCTGCGTCGCCGCGTGCGGCGCGTGGGATACTGATGGGTACCTCGGCAAGAATGCGCGCCGGGCGTGGCGACAGCAAGAACAGGCGGTCGCCGAGACGGATCGCATCGTCGAGACTGTGGGTGACGAGCAGCGTCATCACCGGGCGGCTCGCGACCAGCGTCGCGATCTCGTCGCGCAGGCGGCCGGCGAGCGCATCGTCGAGCGAGGCGAGGGGCTCGTCGAGCACGAGCAGATCGGGCTCGACCGCAAAGGCGCGGGCAAGTGCGACGCGCCGGGCAAGGCCCAGCGACAATTCGCCGGGAAAGTGGCTGCGATGCGCGTCCAGCTCCAAAATCCTGAACAGCGCGGACAGTTCTGCGTCGGAGACGTCAGGCGCCGCCAGCCGTACGTTCTGTTCGACCGAGCGCCATGGCAGCAGCCGCGGCTCCTGGAACACCATGCCGATGCGGGCCTCCGGCGGCCGCGCGATGCGTCCCTGAAATTCGTGATCGAGCCCGAGGATGATGCGCAGCATCGTGCTCTTGCCGCAACCGGACGGGCCGATCAGCACGCCGACCTCGCCGGATTGAAGCGCGAATTTGACCGGCGCCAGCACCTCGTGCGTCTCGCCCGCGGCACTTCTGAACGTCTTGCCCGTGATCTCGACCTCAAGCCGCACGGGGCCGCCACCGTGTTGCGCGGGCTTCGAACGGCTGCACCAGCAGGGTTTCGATCAAGAGGACGACGGCGGCGAAGGTCAACGAATAGGCCAGCAGCCGCGGCGTATCGAACAGCTGAAACGCGACGCCGATCTCGAAGCCGACGCCGTTCGGCCGTCCCAGCAGCTCGGCGACCAGCACGATCTTCCAGACCAGCGACAATCCGGAGCGGGCGGAGGCCGCGATATAGGGCGCAAGCTGCGGCAGCACGACGTGGCGGAAGGCGCGCCAGCGCGGCATCGCGAACACGCTGGCCATTTCGTCGAGCGAACGGTCGAGCGCGCGCGTGCCCTCGCGCAACGTGACGATGGCGGTCGGCAACTTGTTGATGGCGATCGCCGCGATTGCGGCGGCCTCGGTGAGGCCGGCCCAGATATAGGCCAGCACGATCACGACCAGCGCGGGCAAATTGAGCAGCAGGATCAGCCAGGGGTCACCGAGCCGGTCGGCGAGCTTGACCCGCCCCATCAGATAACCGATGGCACTGCCGACTGACATCGCCAGCACGAAGGCGAGGGTCACGCGCGCCAGCGTGACGCCGAGATGCAGGAACAACGCACCGCTCGACGCCTCCGCGATGATGACATTGAGCACGGCGGTCGGGGAGGGCAGCTTTGCGCCGCCGACGAACAGCGCGGCGATCCACCAGACCGCGAGAAACAGGGCAAACGAGAGAAAACGCAGCACCTCAGTCTCCGGGGACTGCGTGATAGAAGGTGCCGGGATCGAGTTCCGCCGCAGGGCCGACGAGGTCACGCCCGCCGACCTCGGCGAGCACGCGGTAGAGCACGCGCGCATCCGCCTCCTCATCGACGATGCTCCGGCGCGGGATGCCGTCGCGATAGCGGTCGCGGTAGGTCTTGAGCATCGCCGCATCGGTGGTGCCGGTGAGCGGCGCGATCTTGTCCCAGGCCGTGTCGGACGTCACCAGCAACCGCTTGGCCTTGCGGGTCATCGCGATGAAGCGCGCCACGGCATCGCGATGCCCCGCCGCCCAGCTCTCGTCGAACACATAGCCGATCGCGGAGACCGCGCCCTTGGCCCCGAGCTCCGGCAGGATGTCCTCGATGCCGGCGAGGCGACGAAAGCCCTTGGCCTCGAGCTGTGCGCAGAAATTCCAGAAATTGAGGCTCGCATCCATCTCGCCGTCGAGCGCCTTGGCTGCGATCAGCGGTGGCGCACCATAGACGATCGTGGCATCGGATTTCAGGTCGATGCCGTCCTGCTTCATCCGCGCCTGCAGCAGCAGCCAGCTCTTGTCGATGGGACCGCCGCCGACCGCGAGCTTACGGCCCTTCAAATCGGCGAGCGTCTTGATCGGCGAGGCCGCAGCCACCATCACCGCGCCAAGTGCGCTGGAATAGGGATAGAAGGTCAACTTGGCGCCGAGCGCGCGCTCGCGCGACACCCACAGCCAGTCCGATAGGATGATGTCGGCACTCCCGGCGCGCAGCGCGATCTTGCCGGCCTCAGGGCTCGCAAACTCGGTGACGTCGAGCGTGAGGTCGGCCTCCTTGTCGAGCCCGCCCGCGCGGATCGCGGCCAGCTCCCAGGAGAATGTTCCGGTCTTCTGCACTGCAAGGCGGATCGTATCCGCGGCGCGGCCGGACGTCGCCAGTGTCAGCGCCAGCGTTACCGCGAGCGCAAAAGTTCGTCCAGGCGCCCTCAGACCAAATACTCTCATCACCTTGTGAGCCGTTTCCTCAGATAGAATGCTTTTCAGGACAATACGCATAGCATAGGTTTCGTCGCAACCAGCGGGAGGACGCGCATGAATCTGGCGGCACAGCTACGACCGATTGTCGCCGCATTGGCAGTGTGGGCTGCGACCGCGTGCGTGGCGCAGGCCGGAGAGGCCAACGATTATCCAACGTCGGCGCGCGCGGAATACGTCTATGGCTGCATGAAGGCCAATGGCGAGTCGCGGCAGTCGATCGAGCAATGCTCCTGCTCGATCGACGTGGTGGCCTCGATCGTGTCCTACGACCGCTACGTCACCGCGGAGACGGCGCTGAGCATGTCCCAGGTCCGCGGCAATCTCGGTGTCCAGTTCCGCACGTCAGAGCAGGCGAATTCGGCCGTGAACGACCTCAGGCGCGCGCAGGCGGAAGCGGAGGTCAGGTGTTTCTGACGGCAGCTGCACGCCAACCGTATTCGTCATGCCCGAGCTTGTCCCGCCTGCGCCGCCGAAGCCGCTTCGGCGAGGCGAAGGCCCGGGCATCCACGTTCTTACGGTAGGCGCGAAGTTCGTGGATGGCCGGGACAAGCCCGGCCATGACGACCGAGAGACCTAAGTCCCCGGCTTCTCCGCATCCCACTCGTTCCGGAACACGTGCCCATCCGTGTCCTTTGCCTCCGCGCGAAAGCGCTTGGCGCCGTTGGCCACGTACGTGAAGCGCAGATTGGGATCTTCCGAGATCGAGATGCCGCCTTCCATCGACAGCACGGGGCTGTCGTCCTGTGTCAGCTTGAGCTGGTTGACGAAGAAGGCGGGAATATAGAGCTGCGTGACCTGGTCCATTTGCAGGCCGGAATTGTTGGGATGGCCGATCATGATCTGCGCTTCGCGGACGCGGCTCGCCGGCGCATCCTCGCGCGCGAATTGCCGGTAGCGCATCTGGCCGAGCCGGTTCCTGGCTTCCTCGATATTCTTTCCCGCCGGCGCCGAGCAGCCGCCGGAGGCCTTCACGTAAACTTTCGAGACATAGAGCTGGCCGTCGCTGAGCTCGGCGACCGCATGGACATCGGTATAATTGTTGACGCGCACGCGCGTGGAGATCTCGGTGACGTTGGCATCCGGTCCGAGCTCGAACTTCGCCGCCATCGGCGCGGGGTTGCGGTCGATCACCAGCGTGATTGAGCGGATGCGCCGCGCGTCGCCGGGCGAGAGCTTGCTGCGCAGGGTCACCGGCACGATGGCCGCGTCCTCGGCGCGATAGGGCATCTCGATGCCGATGACATCGTTGCCGTCGTTCATCGGCCGGTTGCTGAATATGTCCTGTACGAGGCCCGGCCAGGGGTCGTCGGCCTCTTCGGCCCGCGCCGGCATGGCGAAGGCGATGCCGAGGAGCAGGGCGATCAACGGCAGACGGCGTGTGCATCCCGGCATGGTCATGATCCCGCGCGGACGAAACATTGCTCAGTGTAGCGTAGCGCGCCCGTCACTCCCATTCAATTTCCGAAAATGCTGCGGTTGCGTTGCGGGCATTGTAGTCGTCGAACAGCTCCCACTGCGGCCGTTCCGACGCGGCCGCCTTGTCCGCTGCGGTGCGGATCGGCGCACCCCTCCTGTTCAGTGAGCGAACGTCCGACAGCAGCGTTGACAGGTAACGTCGTTCATCGGCCAGTGCGGCGGGCCACTCGCTCACGGGTCCGTGACCGGGAATAACGCGCAACGCCGGGATGGCCTGCAGTCCCTTCAGCGCGTCGAGCCAGCCGCGGATGCTGCCGTCCATGACAGGAATGTGGCGGAGAAAGACAAGGTCGCCCGCGAACAGGGTTTTGCTGGTCTCGTCGAACACGGTCAGATCGCTGTCGCTGTGCCCGGCCGGCCAGGTCTGCAAGATCAAGCGGCGCGAGCCGAGATCGAGCGTCAGCGCATCTGACACGAGCGTTGTGGGCGGCACGATCTTCACGGGAGCGATCAGCTCGTCGCCCATGATGCGTCTAAAGTTGTCGAGATAATATGGTCCGCGGCTCGCGAGCGCTTGCGGCAGCTTGCTGTGGCCGACGAATCCGGTTCCCTCCGCAACGAAGGCGGCATTGCCAAAGACATGATCGGGATGGCCGTGGGTGTTGATGACGTAGCGGATCGGCTTGCCGGTGCGCGCCCGCACGGCCGCCAGCAGCGCCTCGCCCTCGCGCAGGCTGCCCCCCGTGTCGATCACGGCCACCGCATCCTCGCCGACGATGAAGCCGACATTGGCGATGTCGCCTTCATTCTCGCGGGTCATGAGCGCGATGGCCCCGGAGTGTACGAAGATTCCCGGCGCGACTTCGCTCACAGGCAATTCGGCCGCTTCTGTACGTGCTAGCGTCGTAAGCCCCAGCAGGGACAAGGCCGCGATCACGAGAACGATGCGAGACACTTTTCCGCCTCAGTTCAAAGGGTCGCGTGCATTGCACTGCAGCAAGATCAAGCCAGCACAAAGTTTGGCAAAACATGGCGCGTCATGCGTTGCATGGATAACATTCAAACAAAACGTGGAGGAAGCACGATGACGGAGACCGGACGACATCGTTGCTGGTTGTTTTCACTGTGGGTGCTGGTCGCATCCTGCGTGTCCGGTGACGCCGCCATCGCGCAGACGAGCGAGACCGGCGACCTCTCGTTCGAGCTGGTCGATCCCAAAGTGCTGCGCGTCTGCGCCGATCCACGCAATCTGCCTTTCTCCAATGAAAAGGGCGAGGGGTTCGAGAACAAGCTCGCCGAGCTGCTCGCGGACAAGCTCCAGAAGAAGCTCGACTACGTGTTCTTCCCGCAGGCCACCGGCTTCGTGCGGATGACGCTGGGCGCGCATCGCTGCGACGTCATCATGGGCTTTCCGCAAGGCGACGATCTGGTGCAGGGCACCAATCCCTATTACCGCACGACCTATGCGCTGGTCGCCAAGAACGGCAGCGGGCTCGAGGGCGTCGATACGCTCGAGGACGCGCGCCTGAAGGGCAAGCATGTCGGCATCGTCGCCGGTACGCCGCCGGCGACCAACATGGCGCTGGCCGGCCTGATGGGCGATGCAAAACCCTATCCGCTGATGATCGACACGCGCTTCGACAATTCGGCGCAGGCGATGGTTGACGACCTTGCCGCCGGCAAGATCGACGCCGGCGTGCTGTGGGGGCCGATGGCCGGATACTACGCGAAGAAAGCCGGCGCAATGCACGTCACGCCGCTGGTGAAGGAAACCACGGGACCAAAGCTGGTCTATCGCATCGGCATGGGCGTGCGTCCCGCCGACCAGAACTGGAAGCGGCAGCTCAACAGGGTGATCCAGGACAACCAGGGCGAGATCAACAGAATCCTGCTCGACTTCGGTGTGCCACTGCTGGACGAGAGCGATCGGCCGCTCGGCGCGGAGACGGCCAAGAAGACACCATGAGGCGGCCGCTGGCCGCTGCGCTCGTCGCCGCGGTGCTGCTGGCCCCGGCATCGGCGCAGCAGCAGGAGCCGTTCGAGCCTGAAGGCTATCGCACCGACAATTACCGCGCGCCGGTGCCGGCGACGCTTGCCGGCGCGCGCGTTCTGACGACGCCGGAGGCCGAGGCGATCTGGCGCGCCAAGAGCGGCGCTTTCGTCGACGTGCTGCCGCGTCCGCCGAAGCCAAAGAACCTGCCCGAAGGCACGGTATGGCGCGACATGCCGCGCAAAAACATTCCGGGCAGCCTCTGGCTACCCGATACCGGCTACGGCGCGCTGCCACCGGCCATGGACGATTATTTCCAGCTTGGCCTCGCGCGCGCCTCGCACGGCAACAAGGCCGCGCTGCTCGTCATCTATTGCCTCGCCGACTGCTGGATGTCCTGGAACGCGGCCAAGCGCGCGATGGCTTACGGCTACTCCAACTTGGCCTGGTATCCCGACGGCACCGACGGCTGGGAGCGCGCACAGCTTCCGACCGAACAAGCGCAGCCGGAGCCGCGGCCGGAGCAGTAGTGATCGTCATCCCCGGGCTTGTCCCGGGCATCTACGTTCTTCGTGCCGCGTGGCTAACCGTGGATGGCCGGGACAAGCCCGGCCATGACGCCGTGACGTACGAAGCGAGCCTACTGCTTCTGCAGCTTCGTCAGCGTCCCGGTACCATTATTGTCGGTGGCGGAGTACGTCACCCGATCGCCGGCATGAACGGCTTCGAGCATCGCGGCGTCCTTGGCCTTGAACTGCTGCAGCGTACCGGCGCCGCCAGCGCTGCCGCCGACCGTGCCCTTCTGCGTCTGCTGGATCGAGATCGTGTTGTTGAGTCGATCAATCCGCGTGACCATTCCGGTCATGTCGTCGGCAAAGGCGCTGGATGCGAGCATGCTGATCGCCGCAGCGCCTGCGAGGATGAATTTCGTGGTTCCCATCGAGGCCTCCCGGCATTCGAGATTCACATCGACAAGACATCCTAGATCGTTTTGGTTCCGGCTGATAGCGCGGCAAAGGTTAACGATCACGCTGATGTCGCGGGAACAAAAGCCGCCAGCAAGGCTGACGCTATTCCATCTCCTGCTGGATCACGCGGCCGAGGGCGAAAAGGCGCTGGTCGATTGTGGTCGGAACCTCGCAGACGAATCGGACCACCTTGTGGCGGTCCTCGAAGATGCGCGTCTTCCAGATCAGCTCGTTGCTGAGCGCCTCGACCTTGGCCTCGTCGCGCGGCGTTGCACCCTGGAGCGCCTGAAGCGCGAGCGTCTCCTCGCGGATCTTGTCGGCGGCTTCGCGCTGCTTGCGGCTGACCCGTTCGAGCCCGCTCATGACCTGGGAGCGCTGCGCATTGAGCGTGTCGAACAGGCCGGCGAACAGGAGTTTGGCGTTCGCGGCCTTGTCCGTGGCGGAGCCGGCCAGAAATTCCTTCACGGACTTTTCGGCTTCGTCCAGCGGCGTCTTGCGCGCTGATAGCTTTGCGACCAGCGCGGTGATCCTGGTGTCGTCTTTCCACTTGGTCTCGGCGTCACCGAGTTCCGGGCCGGCCCAGACGGCGGCGAGCGAAATCACGGGCACCTTGGCTTGTGTGCACGGCCAGTCGGGATAGCGCGGATCGGCCGCGCGCGCGGCCGTGCCCGCCACTGCGAGCGCCAGAGCGGCAATGACCACGATCCGAGACATCATCCTTCTCCCGCAGGGCCCCGTCGCGCCAGCCCGCGCGAGGGATCATAGGCCAGAATCGCGCCGATCATGAAGACGATTGTGCAGGTCGCGACCACCGCCAGTGAGATCCAGTTGACCTGTCCGTACAGCGCGAAACGGATCAACTCCACCGCATGGGTGAACGGATTGGCCTCGCAGAGGTAGTACAGATAGGGGCTGCCCTCCTGCACCCGCCAGAGCGGATAGAGCGCGGAGGATGCGAAGAACATCGGGAAAATGACAAAATTCATCACGCCGGCGAAATTCTCGAGCTGCTTGATGCCGGAGGAGATCAGCATGCCGAGTGAGCCCAGCATCAGCCCGCACAGGATCAGCGCCGGCAGCACGGTGAGATAGCCCGACGGCGGCGGGGTGATGTCCCAGAACCAGGCGATCAAGAGAAACGCGTAGACCTGGAGCAGCGACACCGCGGTGCCCGCCAGCAATTTGCAGAACAGCAGGAAGCCGCGCGGCAGCGGGCTCACCAGCAGCGTGCGCATATTGCCCATCTCGCGGTCGTAAACCATCGAGAGCGACGATTGCATGCCGTTGAAGAGCTGGATCATCGCCATCAGCCCGGGCGCGATATAGACCTCATAGAGGATGTAGGTCTCGTAGGGCGGGATGATGGAGATGCCGAGCACCTGGCGGAAGCCGGCGGCGAAGATGAACAGCCACACCAGCGGCCGCACCAGCGCGGAGACGAAGCGCTCCCGCTGATGCAGGAAGCGCAGGCCCTCGCGCCAGACGATGCCGGTGAGACAGGTCATGTATTCGCCAGCCGAGAAACCGCGCGCGGCCTCCCGCGTCGTGATGCTGCTCATGCGCCGCCTCCCGACATGGTTTGCGCGCCGGTCAGGCGCATGAAGGCGGTGTTGACGTCCTGTGCGCCCGCTTCAGCGATGACGCTGCCCATCGGCCCCTGCGCCAGCACCTTGCCCTGGTGCAGCACCACGAGGTCGTCGCCGTTCATGATCTCATCGAACAGATGCGTGGCCCAGAGCACGCCGATGCCTTGCTCCGTCACGAGCTGGCGAACATGGCTGATGATGTCGGCGCGTGCCTTGACGTCGAGCCCGACGGTCGGCTCGTCCAGCAGCAGCAGGCGCGGCCGGTGCAGCAGCGCCCGTGCGATCTCCAGCCGCCGCATCTGGCCGCCCGAGAGATCGCGCACCTTGCTGCCGGCGCGCTCTTCGAGCCCGATGCGAGCGAGCAGTTCGGCGCTGCGTGAAGCCGCCTCGCGGCGGCTGATGCCGTGCAGCGCGGCGTGATAGAGCAAGTTCTGCGTCAGCGACAGGTCAAGATCCAGCGTGCGCGGCTGGAACACGACGCCAAGCAGCCGCAGCGCCTCGCCGGGGCTCTTGCCGACGTCGTAGCCGAAAATGCCGACGCGGCCGCTCTGGATTCCGAACAGGCGGGTGATCAGCGAGAACAGCGTGCTCTTCCCCGCGCCGTTGAGGCCGAGCAACGCGGTGAAACTCGCGGGCTGCACGTTGAAGGAGACGTCCATCAGCGCCCGGCGCGGGCCGTAAGCATGGCTGACGCCGTCGATCGACAGCGCCGCCGCTGGATCGGGCCTCGGCGTCTCCTGCGGTTCGGCGATCGGGGCAGGGCTGGTCATGGCGCGATCGTGATGCCCCAGGGCAGTTCGCCCACCTGAATGGTCTTGATCACTTTTTGCGCGGCGACGTCGATGACAGAGACATCGTTCGACACGCCGTTGGTGGTGAGCAAATATTTTTCGTCCGGCGTGAACGCCATGTGCCAGACCCGCTGTCCGACCAACAGGTATTTCGTCACCTTGCGGGTCGCGACGTCGACAACGGCGATGCGGTTGGCCGGACCAAGCGCGACGAAGGCGGTCTTGTCGTCCCGGGTCATGCCGATGCCTACCGGCTGGATCGCCTCTTTCCTCAATCCCGGAATTTCGAAATTGACCTTGCCGATCACCTCGTGCTTCTTCGGATCGATGATCGAGACGGTGCCGCCGATCTCCGATGACACCCACAGTTCTGAACTGTCGTGCTTGAACTCGGCAAAGCGCGGCCGCGCGTCGACCAGCACGTTGGCGACGATCTGGCGCGACGACGTGTCGATGAAATGCGCCATGTTGGTCGTCTCGGACGTGTTGATCAGAATCTTGCCGTCGGGGCTGATGGTCATGCCCTCAGGCTCGACGCCGACCTGGATGTCGCCGAGCCGGGCGCGCTTCTCGAGGTCGATCACGGTCACCGTGTTGTCGTTCTCGTTGGCGACGTAGAGGATCTTGCCGGCCGCATCCTGGGCGAACAGTTCCGGATCCGGCCCGGAAGGCAGGCTGTCCACCACGGCCTGCGTCTTCGCATCGATCACCTGGATGGTGTCGTCGTCCCCGACCGCGACCATCACGAACTTGCCGTCGCGGGTGAAGTCGATGCCGCGCGGGCGCTGGCCGACCTTGATGGTCTTGGTCACGGTCCAGCTCTCGGTGTCGATCACCGACACCGTGTTGCTCTTCTCGTTCGAGACATAGGCGATGAAGGCATGCGCCGGCGCGGCGGCGAGCACTAGTCCGGACAGCAACCCCACACCCCACATGCGCGACATCCGTATCCTCACTTCAGCTTGCATTTGCTCTCCGGGCGATCGTAGCCGAGCGTGTCGAGCTCGGAGACCTGGTGCAGGAAGCCTTCCTGCGGCGACACCGACACCACCATGCGGCCGTCGACCAGCAGGATCGGCTGGCGCAGCTGGAGATTCCAGTCGCGCAGGGTCAGCCGCGTGCCCTTGAAGGCGGCGACCGAGAAGTCCGGGCTTTTGATGAAGTCGGTGACCTTCCTGACATCGCCGGAGCTGGTGCGCGAGGTGGCCTCGCCGAGCATGCGCACCGCGGTCCAGGCCTGCATGTCGAGCGCGGTCATGCGCCGCGCGTTCAGCTTGACGAAGCGGTTCTGCATCTGGATCGCACCCCACTGGTCCTGCGATGCGTCCCAGCTGCGCGGCACGAGGCCGGCGGAGCCCGCGACGGGCCGCGGGTCCCAGGTGCGATAGGGCAGATAGGCGCCGAACACTTCGCTCTCGTCGGCGGCGACCAGCACGTCGTAAGCCGGCGCCTGTTGCGTGAACACCGGCATCTGCCGCTGGATCAGCGTCACGCCGCTGTCGGTGCGCCGTGCCCCGCCGTTGTCCTCGAATGAGCGCTCCTGCACGATCTTGGCACCGAACCGCGTGGCTGTGCGCCGCAGCGCATCGGCAAACAGCTTGTCCTCGTCATGGGAGCCGACCACGAGCAGCCAGCGCTTCCACTGCTTCCACACCAGATACTGGCCGAGCGCGTCCGCCAGCATGGCGCGCGTCGGCGCGGTGTGGATGACATTGGCGCGGCAATCGGCCTCGCGCAGCCGCTCGTCAATCGCCCCTGCGTTGAACAGCAGCGTGCCGCGCTCGCGCAGGGCGTCTGAGACCTTCAGCAGCGCCTCCGCCGGCAGGTCGGAGATGATGAAGCCGTTGCGTGCGGCAAGATCGGTCGCGGCCTGTGCGGCATCCTCGCCCTCCTTGATACGCCGCTCCTCCAGCGTAAAACGCTGACCCAGGAATTTGCCGGTGGTGTTGTTGTCCTCAATGGCGAGGCGCGCGCCGGCGACGCCGTCATTCTCCGCGGGCTGCTCGACCAGCGACAGCGTCGATCTGGTGCCGGCGATTCCGAGATAGCCGACGCCGATCATGACAGGGTCCGCGGCGAGCGCGCTCGTCGCCGCAAGACCAAAGCCGATCAGGCCGAGCAACCATCGGATCATGTTTCCTCCAGAGGTTCTCCCCGGCTTGACCGCTGGTGGAGAATTGTCTCTGTTAAAGCATGACCGATTTGTCAGGGCATGCAACCCCGCATTTCGTCTCCGCACGCGCGAGGCCGGGAATCACGATCATGCGAGCGCTGCTATGTTTCGCGGCTTTGCTGTTGACGGGCTCGGTCGCGTTCGCCGACCCGCCGAAGCTCGCGGTGTTCGATTTCGAGCTGATCGACACCAGCCTGCCCGGCGAGTTCTACGGCTCCAAGGCGGAAGAGGCACGGCTCCTGCGCATCAGCGAGCAGCTCCGCAAGGCACTGATTGAGTCAGGCAGGTTCCAGGTGCTCGATATCACGCCGGTCAGGGACGCCGCACGTCACGCGAACTTGCAGGCCTGCGGCGGTTGCGCCCTCAAGCTCGCCGGGGAGCTCGGTGCCGACCTCGAGATCACCGGCATGGTGCAGAGGGTCTCGAACCTGATCATCAACCTCAACATCTATCTGCGCGACGTGAAGACCGGCAACATGATCACGGCGGCCAGCGCCGACATGCGCGGCAACACGGATGAAGCCTGGACCCGCACGATGAGCTATCTGATCCGCAACCGCCTGCTGGCGCCGAATTACGGGCGGCCGGAGTAGGGGCGTCTTACGCTCCCCCTCCAGGGGAGGGTAAGAGAAACTCACCCCTTCAATCTCTCCGCGTGCCAGTGCAGGTGATCGCCCATGAAGGTCGAGATGAAATAATAGCTGTGGTCGTAGCCCGCCTGGCGCCGCAGCGTCAGCGGGATGCTGGCCTTGGTGCAGGCGGCTTGCAGCAGCTCCGGCTTGAGGTGCTCCTTCAGGAAATTGTCGGCCTCGCCGACGTCGACGAGGAAGCCTGAGAATTTTGCGCCGTCCTCGATCAACGCTACCGTGTCATGGCTGCGCCAGGTATCCTTGTTCGGGCCGAGATAGCCGGTCAGCGCCTTGATGCCCCAGGGCACAAGCGACGGCGCGACGATCGGCGCAAATGCACTGGCCGCGCGAAAACGGTGCGGGTTGCGCAGCGCGACCGTCAGTGCGCCGTGGCCGCCCATGGAATGGCCCATTATCGATTGCCGCTTGGCGTCGACCGGGAAATTCTCTGCCACGAGCTTCGGCAGCTCGTCGGCGACATAGCTCCACATGCGGTAATTGCGCGAAAACGGCGCTTGCGTGGCGTCGACATAGAAGCCGGCGCCCAGGCCGAAATCATAGGCGTTGTTGGCGTCGCCCGGGACGTCGGGCCCGCGCGGTGAGGTGTCGGGCGCGACGAAGATCAGGCCGAGCTCGGCGCATGCCTTGCGGAATTCGCCCTTCTCGGTGACGTTGGCATGGGTGCAGGTGAGGCCGGAGAGATACCAGACCACGGGAAGCTTGGCGCCCTGCGCATGCGGGGGAACATAGACCGAGAACACAATGTCGGTTCCGGTCGCCTGGCTTGCATGGCGATACACGCCCTGCACGCCGCCATAAGATTTGTTGGTCGAGACAGTCTGGATCGTCATGCCGTTATGCTCCGTGGCATCTCACCACATCAGGATTGCAACGCTTGTGTGACCGAATTCGTGGCGGCGGCCCGCGCGTCAGGCGACGCCGCTGTCGATCGCCAGCCGCACCAGCTCGACCGAGGTCTTCACGCCAAGCTTCTGGCGCATGATCGAGGAGGTGTTGGCGACCGTCTTGTAGGACGATTGCACCAGCCAGGCGATCTCGGACAGGCTCTTTCCGGCGCTGAGCAGCCGCAGGATCTCCATCTCGCGCGCATTGAGCTTCGATAGCGGATTTTGCGCCAGCGCCGGTCCCGCGAAGGCGATGCTGCGTGCGATCGCGGTCGGAAGATAAGTGCCGCCGCTGCCGACGGCGCGGATCGCCTCGACGAGGTCGTCGGGGTCGCCGGTCTTGGAGACGTAGCCCTTGGCGCCGCATTCGATCGCGCGCGCGGCGAAAGCAGGATCGTCGTTCATGCTGAACATGATGATGCGGGCCTCGGGCGCACGCTCGAGGATGCGGCGCGCGAGCTCGAAGCCGGACACGGTCGGCAGGTTGATGTCGATGATCGAGAGGTCGGGGCGTTCGACGATGAAGACGCATTCGCCGTCCTCGGCGTCGGCGGCCTCCAGGATCTCGATCTCGCCCTCGTCGGCCAGCACGGCACGGCAGCCGGAAGCCACGATGGGATGATCGTCGACGATCAGAATGCGCATAGGCGTTCCTCGCGACAGCATCGGCCTGTTTCGCGCCCGGCCGGGATTACTGTACGCTTTCGATTAGATATCGGGGGCTTCGCCTCTGTCAACGTCATCGGGCAGACGCGGGCCAACCTTCGCGGGGCGACAGGCGGCACCAATGTGGCAAAATCTATCCTTGCGCGCGCGCATCAATCTGTTGCTGGCGCTGCTGCTGGCATTGGGGCTCGCGGTCAATATCGGCCGGCAGGTCGCGGAAGCCGGGCCGCGGGTGCAGGCCGAGGACCAGAGCGTGATCCGGCTCGCGCGCGAATTCATCGAGATGATCGTGGCGGATCTGAACGAGGCGCCCGATCCGGCTGCCCGGCTGAACCAGATCGCGCGTGATCTCAGCCGCCTGCGCCATGTCAGCATCGCCCTCAAGGATACCGGCGGGAACCCGCTGACGCCGCCGCGGACCGAAGCCGACGACACGCGCGGGCCGCCGGCCTGGTTCGTCAGCCTGGTTCATCCCGAGCAGACCGCGGTGAGTGTGCCTGTTTCGATCCATGGCGGGCCGGGTTCGCTGGTGATCACTGCGCATCCCGATGACGAGATCGCCGAGATCTGGGACGCCGTCGTGACCCAGCTCGAGGTCGGCTCGGCAATCGCGCTGGCGCTGTTCCTGGTCATGATGAACGTGGTCGGCCGGGCGTTGGCGCCGCTGCAGTCCCTCGCGGATACGATGGCCGAGCTCGAAGGCGGGCGTTATCAGGCGCGCGTCGCGCCGGGCGGCGCGCCGGAGCTCGCCGCGATCTGCACCAAGCTCAACCACCTTGCGGCAACGCTGGGCGAAGCGGTGGAGGACAAGCGGCGCCTCGCCGAGCGCACGGTGTCGCTCCAGGACGTCGAGCGCAAGGAGATCGCGCGCGAGCTGCACGACGAGTTCGGGCCGTATCTGTTCTCGCTACGCGCGCATGCCAGCGCGCTGGCGAAGCAGGCGGATGGACGCGCTCCGAGCGCGGAGGCCGTGCGAAAGCACGGCACCGCCATGCTGGAGCAGATCAACGCGCTCCAGCAGTTCAATCGCCGCGTGCTGGAGCGGCTCCGGCCCGTGGGCCTCGCCGAACTCGGCCTGCGCCAGGCGCTCGAATCGCTGTCGCGGCTGTGGCGGGAATCGCATCCCGACGTCGCGATAAACACCGTGATTTCGCCGTCGCTCGGGGTCACCGGCGAGACCGCCGACCTGACCATCTACCGCATCGTGCAGGAGGCACTCACCAACGTATTCCGCCACGCCGGCGCGACGTCGGTCAATGTCGTCATCGAACCCGTGGAGCCGGCGGAGCGCGACGGCCGCGGCTGCGCCCGGGTGCGGGTCAGCGACAACGGCCGCGGCATGGAGGCGGGCCAGAAGCTCGGCTTCGGCCTCGTCGGCATGCGCGAGCGGATTCTGGCACTGGGCGGCACGCTCAACGTCATCTCCGGCGACGGCGGTCTGACCGTCGAGGCGCTGGTTCCGACGGCGGCGGCCTGACCGCATCGGGAAGAATTCCCGATTTTGTCGGGAAAGCGGGTGTGGACATTGCCCGACCTTTTGTCGCTGGCGGGATTGCGACTGCCGATTACACTCGTCTCAACCAAACGGCGACGATCAAAACAGCCGGTGGTCACGGATGGAAAGGCAGGAATGGGCAAGCGTCTTCGTTTCAAGAGTCTTCGGTTCAAGCGTCGGTGGTTGATGGCCTCGGTGTCGGCAGGGGTGATATCGGGGTTGGTCCTCGCGGGCCCCGCCGGCGCCGCGCAGGACGAGCAGACCAACGTGCAAAACCTGCCTCCGGTCGAGGTGACGGCGCCATCGCAGCCGACGGCGAGGCGTAGCACGCCTCCGCGACCGGTTGCGCGCGTGGGGGCGCCGTCATCCGCCAGCCCCAGGACACGCCTTTATGTTTATCCGACTTCGCCGGGCACCGGCCGCGGTCTCGAGGTCGACAAGGTCCCTTCGGCGATCAACGCCGTCGATGCCAGCCAGATCAAGCGGACCGGCTCGCTGAACATCACCGACGCGCTACGCGACAACATTGCTGGAATCAACATCACCGAGGTCACCGGCAATCCGTTTCAGCCGGATGTCGAATTCCGCGGCTTTGTCGCCTCGCCCGTAACGGGCACGCCGCAAGGCTTGGCCGTGTATCAGAACGGCGTCCGCATCAACGAGGCCTTCTCGGACGCCGTCAACTGGGACCTGATTCCGACTGCCGCGATCAGGTCGGTGACGCTCGTTACCAATAATCCCGCCTTCGGCCTGAACGCGCTGGGCGGCGCGATCAATTTGCAGATGAAGGACGGCTTCACCTATCAGGGCGCGGAGCTCGATCTTATGGGCGGCTCGTTCGGCCGCATCCAGGGCTCGGCGCAATGGGGCAAGACCGTCGACAAGAACTACGGCGTCTATGCCGCGCTCGAAGGTCTGCGCGATAACGGTTTCCGCAACTTTTCCCAATCGACCGTGCGGCGCTTCTACGGCGATGTCGGCTACAAGGCCGGCGACAGTGAATTCCACGCCAACATGGGCATCGCCAAGAACGATTTCGGCGCCAGCGCCACCGTTCCGGCCGAGCTGCTCGATAAATATTGGGGCGCGACCTACACGACGCCGCAGACGACGAGCAACCGCGTCGGCTACCTCAACCTGACCGGAAAGGCTGATGCGACGCCGACCTGGACGCTCGAAGGCACCGCCCATGTGCGCCGCTACGAGCAGAAGCTCGTCGACGGCAACCCGACCGACGTGCAGGAATGCGCCATCGCGGGACTGCTGTGCTTCGGCGACGACACGACGCCGGCCAACGGCACGAACGGCGCCCAGCTTGCCAATCCGTATCCGTCAGGGACCATCCTCGGCGAGATTGATCGCAGCTCGATACGCTCGACCACCTTCGGCGTGTCGGGGCAGGCCACCAACACCGATCAATTGTTCGGGCACGACAACCGCTTCGTGATGGGCGCGACCTACGACGCCAGTGTCACGCGCTACAACGCCACCGCCGAAATCGGCTCGATCGGAGCAAACTACGTCGTCAGCGGCAGCGGCCTGTTCCTGGGACCGACCGGCGTACCGGATACCGTTGCCGGTCCCGTCTCGCTGCGGACCGTCAACCAATATAACGGTCTCTACGCGATGGACACGTTCAATGTCACCGACGCCTTTGCCGTCACCGGCGGCGGCCGCTTCAACGTGGCGCGCATCACGCTGGAAGACCAGCTCGGCACCGACCTCAACGGCGATCACACCTTCACCCGCTTCAATCCGGTGATCGGCGGCACCTACAAGATCACGCCGGAACTGACGGCCTATGCGGGCTATTCCGAGGCGAACCGCGTGCCGACGCCGCTCGAGCTCGGCTGCTCCGATCCGGCCCGTCCCTGTCTCATCGCCGCGTTTCTCGTCTCCGATCCGCCGCTGAAGCAGGTCGTCTCCAAGACGGTGGAAGCAGGCCTACGCGGGACCAGGGAGCTGAACATCGGCACGCTCGGCTGGAAAATCGGCGGCTTCCGCGCCACCAATTATGACGACATCGTCGCGATCCCCGTTCCCGGCCGCACCGGCTTCGGCTATTTCTCCAATGTCGGCCGGACCAGGCGGCAGGGGCTCGAGGCCGAAATCAACATCAAGTCGCCGACGCTGCAATTCCAGGCAAGCTACGCCTTCGTTGACGCGCGTTTCCTCGACGCGTTGACCATCGGCTCCAACAGCCCGTTTGCCGATGCCGACGGCAACATCCAGGTCTCGCCCGGCAACCAGCTCCCTGCCATCCCGCGCCACCGCGTCAAGCTCGGCATCGACTATGCCGTGACCGACGTCTGGAAAGTCGGCGGCAACGCGCTGTTCGTCTCCAGCCAATATCTGGTCGGCGACGAGTCCAACCAATATGCGAAGCTGCCGTCCTATACGGTCTTCAACCTCCACACCTCCTACCAGGTGGCCAAGAACATCCAGCTCTACGGCAAGGTCGACAACATCTTCGACAAGCGCTACGCCACCTACGGCCAGTTCTTCGACACGGGAGCCGTGCCCAACTTCACCAATGGCGGCAACGATTTCACCGACCCGCGCTCGCTTAGCCCGGCAAGGCCAAGAGCGTTCTATGCGGGAATGCGGGTGACGTTCTAGGCCGGTGCCATTCTTGGGCCCTTTGGCGGAACTCACCGAGCAAACGGGAACTCGTCCGCTGGTAGATGACTTCCGGACATTCAATCGATTAATCGATTGTTAGGACGTTCCATTGCAAGTAATCATTACGAAAAATAACAACCATTCCGGGTTCCATCGCCCGGATCAATTGCATGAATGTACCGGCTTTCCTGATCGCAGCGGCTCTTGGCGCAGCATTTCTTGCGGTGGAGTATAAGTGGTACTACCAGCCCGACATGTTCAGTCCGGATGTCGTGATCAGCGTCTTCTCAACGGACCATATGAAAGCTCGCGCAGCAGTTCGGCATGCGCTGATTGACCCCGACTCGGCCAAATTCAGCGCATTGCGCTCAATCGAGGCCGACGCAGCGAGATACGTTTGCGGCGCCGTCAAAGCAAGAGATAAGTCCGGCCAATTGGTCGACGCAGCTTTCGTCTACACTGTGGCGATTGACTTTGCCCGCATCGATGACGACGGCCGGATCTCGAATCAGCGCTCGGGATACAGATCCTGCCCCTCTGAACTCGATAAGGTCGCGCAGCAGCGGCCGGCCTCGACGTCCGGTCTGTTGTCGGTCGCGAACACCGTCCAGAAGATGCAGGCCGACACGTCGGCCGCATCAGCTCTGACGACGCTTGCGCCATCGGCGGGCGGAGCGTCGGCCGGCGGAACTATGGAGCATCAGCTCCGCGAGTTGGCCGCACGGACTGTCCCGCCCGCTTCGGCAAATGGAGAGCAAGCAGGTCCTACGGTGAAGCGTGGGGCCGGCAAGGAGAGCGAGAGGCAAGCCGATCAGCCGCCGGCCGCATGGCCCGCATTCCCTCCGGATCATCCTTTGGGGAAGTCGACCCGGAAACGGACCCCGTCCGAAGCGCTGGCCTTGGCGAAAGACGTCGAGGAACGCTGGGAGCAAGCGAAGTTGTCCGGAGATATCACCAAGCGTCCGTCGTCCGAGGAAATCAAAGAGGCTTGTCGAGCGCTTCGTATGATCGATCCCAAGGACAGCGACTATCAAAAAGCCTGGGCAGCTTTCTTGCGGCTCCAGAGAATCGACAGCGACATTGCGACGAAGTGAAACTGGAATAGCGAAGAACCGGCTTCCGACAATCCACCCCGCCGCAGCCTGCGCTGAAATCGCTGTCTTAACCGGCGGTAAACCATCGCAAATGATCCGAAAAGTTTAACGAAACTGCCAGGCTGTTTCTGCGTCGATCTGTCGGAGGGCCCGTCCGATGACAGAGCACCAGTTGAGAGAGCAGGAATTCCGGATCGCGCGCTATCGCCGCCTGGAGCGGGAGGTGACCGATCCGCTTGCCGCATGTCTGCTTCACGGCATCATCGAGGACCTCGAAGCCGAGCTGCGCAGGGAAAGACCGGATTGGCACGGGCCGCGCGATTAACGCTTTGTTAGCGCTGATCGTGCGGATTATCCGTGTGGGAATACCAGGGGGAGACTGCTCCCATGCTGAAGGACGGCACCTACGCGGCGTGGTACAAGACGCCGCTCGACCAGGGGACCGGCATCGTCCATGTCGCAGACGGACAGATCTGGGGCTGCGACAGCCTGATGACCTATCACGGCTCCTGCAAGGTCGATGGAGATCGCTTTACCGCCACCGTGTCGACGAAGCGTCACACCGACGGACGTGCAACGGTCTTCGGCGTCGACGATGAGCTCACGCTGGACATCGAGGGAAACTGCCCCGGCAAGGTCGCGACCTACACGGCGACGGCCGCGCAGGTGCCGGGAATGATCCTCCAGGGTACGCTCATTCTCTCGGAACAGCCGCCGCCCGCACCTGAACAAGCCGGACAGACACCGGCGTTCAACCCCGCCAAGATTCCAAAGTTGCCGAAGCGCTCGCGCTGAGGGGCCAATCGCGTTCACTGCGGAGAGAAGAGCTGATCCGAGTTGTGATCCCACAGCAGGCGTGGATCGCTCGGCCTAGTGCGAGGGACTGCAGTCCAGTTCCTTGATCCTTCCGGCGGCGTCAAAGGCAAAAAGCGCCCTCATGATACCAGTACTGGTGACATAAGAGATCATGGTTCCGTCGTCCGAGGGATTGAGATCGTCCAACGTGCCTGCCGGATATTTTCGGAGGCGATCGAGCCAATAGGCACGAAGTGCTTCGCGGCCGGTAATGGTTTGGATACCACAGCAGCCGCAGTGCACAATGGCATCTTCGGCATAGAGTTCCAGGATCGCTTCGATATCGCCCGCGCGGTAAGCATCGAGCCAATCAACCGCGAGGGCCATCGGGTCAAAGGACATATTTGTCACCTGCTGCCGTCGCTGAGATTTAGGTCGGCTTAACCCGCTAAGCCCCTTTCTCCGATCGATTAATTGTATTTTAATGCCCTCACCCGGCCAGGCCATATGGCGAAGGACATAGATGACCGGGCCGAGGCTGAGGCCATGTTAGACGGGGCTGCGAAGCAGGGCATAGTCAAGCGCATCCGGCTTGTGATCGTCGATCCACAGCCGATCGTTCTACAGGGATTGAAGTCGATCCTCGGGACACAGCCGGACTTCAATGTTGTCGCATCGTCCAGCGATGGGACAAGCTGCCTCGCAGCAATTCGGAATTTGACGCCTGACTTCGCGTTTCTTGCCGACAAGGTGCCGGATCTGACGGTCTCCGAGATTCTCGCGGTTGTGAAGGCTGAGAAGCTTTCCACGCGCCTGGTGTTCTTTACCGAGGCCGAGATCGGCCACGATCTGGCTGCAGCCATCGCCGCCGGCGCCTGCAGCGCAATTTCGAAATATGCCTCGCCTGCGACTATGCTGCGATCACTGAGGCTGATGACGAAGAGCGGTGTGTCGCTGCAGCAGTCCGATCTCTCGCCAACCGGCAAGGAAGCGGACGGCGATGGCAAAGTCGAAAAGATTCTGGAGCTATTGACGGACCGGGAACGTCAAATTGCGCGCCTCGTGTCGGAAGGAATGTCGAACAAGGAGATCGCGCGCCAGCTGAACGTTTCCCACGGGACGGTCAAAGTCCACCTCTACAATATCTTCCAGAAGCTTGAGATCACCAACAGAACCGTGCTCGCGACCATCGCATTGTTGCAACGTCCCTCCGGCTTCGGGACGCTCTCGCTGGCCTTTCTGGCGCTCGCAATTGCGGACGAACTCAAGGCGTCGGAAGCGAACGACATCTTTCCGGACGACAACAGCATCGGCCACGCGGGCGAGCACGCCGAATATGAGCCCTGGAAAAAAGCGATCCTCCGGCACCTCATCTGGGAATCCGGCGAGACGTCCACGCTCACCCAGAGAGACTTTTTCGCCAAGGCCAGCCAAATCACGAACCCGGCGGCGGCAATGGAAGCATTGCGCGCCGCCGAGCAATCCGTGGGCTCGAAGCCGTGGAAACACGACGGTCCTGTCGGATCGAGTGCGCCCAATCTTCCTGCGCCTTTGGTGCGAGGAACAAACGACATACAGATCGGAAGTGACCCGGCCCCAGAACATCAATTCCCGCGGCTTGCTTCCAGTCCGACGTTGATTCACGGAGGGTATGGCAGCTTCGCCGTTCTCACCGGTGCGTTGATCTACGCGCTGCAAGACCCTCATTTCGCCGCGCAATCGCACGACGCGCGCCAAGCATTGATCGACAGCTTCCTGGCCGCCACCGAAACGAATGCGACCACAAAACTGGCCGCGATAACCCATGCTGACGCCAATCATGCGGACAATTCAGCCTCGGGTGTCCTGTCTCACGATTTCCGTCTGTCTTCCGCCGCTGTCACCACCGCAAGCGACAACTCCGCGCAAGACGGCGCTCGGGGCCAAACGGGCGCAAGGGATGCGGGTGACAACCTCGAAAAACCTCTTGCCGCATTGGACTTGGATCACGATGGCAGTGGTCATGATGCCGGGATTGACGGACTTGGCCGCGGTCAACTGACCGCTGGCAACATCGAAAACGTTGTCTATCGCTCTCCGATCGATTCCAAGTCCACGTCTTCCGATTCTGTCTTCGATTTCGCATCTGGGCCGGGCAGGATCAATCTTGCGGCTTTCGGAGCACTTGCCTGGCTGCATATGACAGCGGCGACCAAGTCCATACCGCCACATACACTCGCCTGGGTCTACAATTCCGCAACCAATGAAACGATCGTCTATGTGAATCCGACCGATCGTATCCTCGATATCGGGGATCGCAGCCTGCTGGAAATTCATCTGGACGGGATTGTCGCCATTGCGGAGACGGATGTCGTCTCCGAGCCAGACGTCGCGGTTGTCGCGGCCACCTTGGAGCAGCTCGAAGTAGCGCTGATATCGGCGACCGCAATCGATGAGACTGTTCTCAGTACAGACAGTATCCATGCGATTGTCGATGAGGGCGAGAGCACAATTGGGAGGGCTGGCGCCTGGACCGTTCTGGCCGACGACGGCTTGGGATTCCAATTCGGGCGCTCTCGGACCGGGGTGGGGGCCTCGACGAGATCCGAAACCTTCACGAGCGGTTCGGCGGATCCGAGGGAAGAGAGCGCTGGTGCGTCCGGCGAGCCGGCTCACGCATCATCAATCGCGCTCGCCCATAGCGCGGCAGTTCCGGAAGCTGAAAAACTTGGATCGAAGAATGAGCCCATCAATGCGGGCTCTGGCGCTTTGTCCACGACCACCGAACCAGGCGTCACGACAGCCGGTAGCGCGGACCACGGCAACTCGCAACACGCTTCGGAGCCAGAGCCTGCAAAGGCGGCCGAAGCGAACTCCAACCCGGGCCACGGCGCCGGCAATGAAAAGGAGCATCCTTCTCCGGCTTCGGACGGTCCTCCAGGGTCGGCGAGCACGGCAGAACCGAGCGGCGCGGAACACAGCAAAGCGGGGCACCCAACGTCTGCAAAGGCAGCGGAAGCAACTGAGAGCGTCGAAACGGCGGATAAAGCGGACCACGGTTACTCGCAGCATGCGTCAGGGTCTGCAAAGCCGGCCACCGA
>NZ_JASXTA010000015.1:0-230639 GCF_032290525.1 Bradyrhizobium cosmicum
CCAGCCAGCATGGTGAATCAGAAATACACTGATTTGGGAATCCCAAATCGATTCAGACTAAACTCATCCCGCTTTAACGCAGGCCTCTGGAATACTGGGTCGCCCGGTCAAGCCGGGCGACGACGAGAGGAAAGAGCGTAGCTCCTCAATCCTTCCGGAACACGATCGAGGCCATCCATCCCGTCATCAGCGCCATGGCCGCGGTGGCGAGGCCGTAGATGAGGCCGTTCTGCCGCGCGCTGGTCGCGACGAACTGCTCGAAGCCGACCTTGACGATCTCGAACGCGGTCTCGGTCTTGCCGATGAACGCGCCGTTGGCGAACAATTTGATCTCGACCTCATAGGTGCCGATCGGCACCTCAGCCGGCAGCGGAATGCCGGTCCGGAACAGCGTCGGCGTCAGGAACGTCACCGCACTCGAGTCCTCGCGATAGAGACCGCGCTGGGTGCGCAGGCGGATGAAGGCCGAGCGGAACGCGTCGTTCGGCACCACATCGGCATAGTCGCCGCTGACGCGCTGCGTCAGCAGCACGTTGTTGAGCCCTACCTGCTGGCGCCGTGCGATCTCGGGCGAGGTGATGACATCGAAGGGGCGGTTGGCGAACAGCGCCAGATAGCTCGGCACTTCCAGGAATTGCCGGTAGTCGGTGTTGATCCAGATTCCGAAGACGCGCTCCTTGCGCCGGGTCACCATGTCGGCGCGCGGCCCCATCACGGTGACGACGAGATCGTAAGCCGTGCGGTCGGCCGGCGTCGTGGCGTCCTTCTCCACCGAGCCGAACAGCACCAGCTCTTCGCCGGAATAGTTCGGCGTCACCGTGACGCGGTGGTTCGAGACCGACACGATCAGCCGTTCGGCGTGCGCGGCCGAGCCGAGCAACAGGAAGGGGAGAATGGCGAGCGCGCGCATCATCCGTTGACCCCGAGCTCGCGGATGGTGAAGAGATCATCGGGCCGGATCACCAGCTCGATGGCGAAGCGGACGCCGACGGAGAGGATCAACAGGCCGAGCAGCAGCCTTAGCTGCTCGCCGCGGATCTTCTGCCCGGCACGGGCGCCGAACTGCGCGCCGGTGACGCCGCCGACCATCAGGATCAGCGCCAGCACGGCGTCGACCAGGTGATTTGTCACCGCATGCAGCATGGTCGCGAACAGCATCGTGACCAGGGTGAGAACCATCGAGGTCCCGATCACCGTCGAGGTCGGCACCCGCAACAGATAGATCATGATCGGCACCAGGATGAAGCCGCCGCCGATGCCCATGATGGCGCCGATGAAGCCGATCACGGTGCCGACGACCACCACGGGAATCACCGAGAGATAGATCTTCGAGCGCTTGAACCGCATCTTCAGCGGCAGGCCGTGGATCCAGTTGTGCGTGCGCCGCGGCGGCACCGCGCCGCGCCGGGTCCGCATCAAGGCGCGCAGTCCCTCGGAGAACATCAGGCAGCCGACCGTGGTGAGCAGCACGACGTAGGAGAGCGCGATCATCAGATCGAGCTGCCCGAGCGCACGCAGCTGCGTGAAGGTCCACACGCCCAGCGCCGTGCCGGTCACGCCGCCGCAGAGCAACACGCTCGCCAGCGCCGGATCGATCGCACGCCGCCGCCAATAGGACAACGCGCCGGAAAAGGACGAGGCCGCGATGTGGCTCGCAACCGACGCCACCGCGACCGCCGGCGTGATCCCGATGAAGATCAGCAGCGGCGTCATCAGAAAGCCGCCGCCGATCCCGAACATGCCGGAGACGAAGCCGACCGCAGCGCCCATGGCGAGCACCAGGAAGACGTTGACCGGCAAATCGGCAATCGGAAGATAGAGCTGCATTGAATCACGCACCGGCGAGACGAATCGACTAGCGCGGAATGCTCGCGGGAGGAACGAAACGATTGCCGCGCCCTTCAATAGCGGAATTCGGAGCCGCGAGGGACCAGGAATTTCGGGCGTGGTGAATGGGCGAAGAGGGATCAGATGGCTGCTTCATTGCGCGATCTTGCCACCTTCCCCGCTGTCATGCCCCGGCTTGTCCGGGGCATCCAGTACGCCGTCCCCGTTGTTGTGAGAGCGAGCTCTCTAACGCCGGCCTCTGGAATACTGGGTCGCCCGGTCAAGCCGGGCGACGACAAGAGGAGGGAGACTGTACTAGACCGATCAACGCACCGCCGAGGCCGCGCGCTTGGTGGCGACTGCCTTCGGTGCAGGCTTGACGCTTGCCTGCGGCGCGCTGTCCCAGCCGCCGGCGGGCGCCTGGACATTGACGGCGTCGTCGGGCTGCGGCTCGGCGCTAAAAGTCTGGATCGCGAGCTTGGCGGCCGCGAGCGACTGCGGGTCGAGACGCTTGGCGACGTCGTCGCGCTTGCCCGCCGCATCCGCATCGCCCTGCCCGGCCGCGAGGGTGAACCATTTGTAGGACTCGGCGAGGTTCTGCTCGACGCCGATGCCGCGGGCATAGAGGATGCCGAGGTTGAACTGACTGTCGGCGACGCCGCGATCGGCCGCTTTCCGGAACCACTGCGCCGCGCTCTTGTAGTTGGCGCCGCGTCCGCCGCCATCGGCATCGAGCACAGCGAGATTGTGCATCGCCTTGGCGTTGCCGCGCTCGGCGGCCTGCGTGTAGTAGCGGCGGGCGATGTCAGCGTCCTTCTTTACGCCCAAGCCCTTCTCGTAGAGCGTGCCGAGGCGGAAGGTCGCGGGCACCACGCCGGCCTGCGCCGCGCGGTCGTACCATTTGGCGGCTTCGTCGTAATTCGAAGCGACACCCTTGCCTTCGGCGAAGCGCACGCCGATCTCGTAGGCCGCGGTCGGATCGCCCTTCATCGCGGCGGCGCGCAAGCCCGGACCGCCGATGCCGTCAGGCAGTTTTTCGCTCGGCGGCACCTGGACGAGGCCGAGCTTGGCACGGCCGCTGCCCGACAGCGCGCCGGTGACGTCGCTGCTCGCCGCGGGCGGCGTTACCGGAACCGGCGGGATTTCGACCGAAGCCGTGCTGCCGGAATTGTTCACCGGGGCCGGTGCGGCGCTGTTCTGCGACTGCCGGCCGATCGGAGTCGGCGAGGTCATCGACGGCGTAACCTGCTCGGGCGTGGCGGGCTTGCTCTCGGCCGGCGGGGGCGAGGCCTGCGGTGCCGGCGCGCTCGACGAATTCTCCATGGCCTGCGGCGCCGGCGGCGGGGTGCCGCCATCGAGCAGGTTCATCGCCATCTTGAAGGTGCCGAGCACGATCACGACCACGCTCGCCCCGACCAGCAGCGAGCGGATCTTCGAGGTGATGGTCGAGGCGCCTTCCTGGCCCTTGTCTTTGGCGCGGGCGATTGCGGCCTTGGCGCCACGGGCCGGCTTCTCGGGCGGCTGCGCGGCGGCGGCCTGCGCGGCGCGGCGCGCGGCGGCGATGAAGCTCGACGAGGATACCGGCTCCTTTGGCGCTGCGGGGATTTCGCTGATGGCGCTCTCGGAGGCGGCGATGCGCTCGGATGGCGTGGCGACGCGACCGCCGGGCCGTGTGCCCGGCTCGAGCGGATGGTCCGGCGGCAGTCCTGGCGCCATCGCGGCGCGCGGCGGTGCCGTGTGCGGCTCCAGGATCTCGCTGATCGCACGCGGCGGCAGGGGTGGCGTGGCTGGCGGCACCGGCGGCGGCGCGCCCGGTGCCGCAGAGGCGTGGAATTCGCGCGGCGCCGCGACGAAGGCAGCCTGCGCCTGTTGATGTTGCGCGGCGGCCGGGTTCGGCAGCTCGGGCTTCGGATCGTATTTCGGCTGCTGCTGTGCGTGCTGCTGCCGCGGCTCGCGCGCCATCGGTGCGGGCTCCATCGGCATCGCCATGGACGCCGGCATGGGCATCGGCTGCGGCGCAGGAGCCGGCGGCGCGGTGCGCACCGCGCGCAGATCGCCTTCGATCATGGAGAGGCGATCGACGACGTGACCGAGCGCGTTGTGAACCGCTTCGAGCGAATCCTGGGTGCTGCGGTTGGTCTCGGCCTGGCTGAAGCGGATGTCGGACAGTTCGCGCTTGACGACGTCCACCACGCCGGAATCGGCAGGCGGCGCCGAATTGCGGCTCTCGGCCAGCGCAGAATACGTTGCCTGCTGCCGGTCCAGATGCCTGAGGATGTCGTGCAGTCCGTCCTCGACGCGGCTCAGATTGCCGTTGCGCGGGTCGGAGGCGGCTTCGATCCGCTCCAGCAAATACGAGACCCGCTGTTCGAGATGCGCAAATGTCGACGCGGAATCACTGCCGACCTGCATGCGGTCGAAACGGTCCGACAGCGCACGGATTGCGGCTTCGAGATGCTCGCTGCTCTCGGCAGGCTGCGGCCGCTCGCGCGCTTCCAGCGCGGCCGTGAGCGCCGCGATGCGCTGCTCCAGAACTGCGAAGCTGTCGCCGGGCCCGGAGGAGCGGGTGATCTGGTCGACCTTGGAAGACAGCAGCTGCACGTCGTCGGAAAGCCGTGCCAGTGCTTCGTTGGAGGCGACGTTGGAAACGATGCCGCGCAACGCGGCGATCGCGTCTTCGAGCTGCCGCACCGTCGACGGATCGTCATTGGCGCGCAGGATCAGGTCGAGCTTGGCGCCGAGATTGCGGATCGCCTCGTCATACCCGGTGAGCTGCTCGGCCGGCGTCAGCGTGCGCAGCACCTGCTTGATGTCGGACAGCGCGTGCTCGATGCCGGACAGCACCTGACCGTCAGTGCCGGACGAGCGGGTCTCGTCGATGCGCCGGTGCAGCGAGCGGATTTCGTTCTCGATCGATTCGATCGCGCGGCGCGGCATCGCCTCGGTGATGGCGTGGCGAATTTCGGCAAGCTCGCTGCGGAAAGCGTTGATCGCCTGCTCGGTGTTGTCGGGGCGCTGGAGCGACTCGATCTGGCAGGTGATCTTGAGCAAATGGCGCTCGAGCGACGAGAAATCCGGCCCCGGCTGCGGTGGCGGGGGAGCGGAGGCCGGCGCGGGCTGCGCCATCGCAGGTGTGTAAGGCGCGGCGGTGGGTGCAATCGATGGCGCCGCGCGCGGCGGCATTTGCCGCGGCGCAAAGCCGTCGAGCTCGCTCTGCCGTGCCGTGATCTCGGCGACGGCCACGTCGAACGACGCGGGGCTTAGCGGCGGTGAGCTGCGATAGACCTGGGCGGCCGCGCGCTCGACCGCATCGGCCTGGCGCTGGCGCGTTTCAACCGGTGCGGGCCGCGGAGCCTGAGGCGGCTGCGATTGCGGACGGGAGATCTGCGACAGCCGCGCGTCGAGCCGCGAAATGGCGTCATTGAGCTGGCGCGCGACGCCCTGCTCGCGCGAGACGTCTTTTTCACGCGAGGAGTCCTTTTCACGCGAGGAGTCCTGACGCGGGGCGGGCTTCGAAATTCGTTCGATCTGCTGGGTGATCGCGTCGAGCCGCTGGTGGATGTCGGCGACTTCGCGGCTCTCCTGGCTCGGCATTTGCTGCCGCGGATCAGGATGCTGCCGCGGATCAAGACGCTGATCGTGAGGTCCGCGAAAATTTGGCGGGGCAGTCTCGCCGAGCGTGGAGTTCAGCCAATCGTTGAGTGACATGCCGGCTCTGCGCGCAGCAGCTTCGGCCCGCTCCCGGACGGATGGATCGATGCCGTCAACACTCCACGATACGCGCGAATTCATGACTCTGTCCGGTTCCGACTCCGGCGCCCCACCCGGCGCGTCCAGTCTCCCCTCGCGTGCCGGTTGCAAAGACAATCGGATTTGGCGCGGGTCGTCTGCCTCGAAAACCGACTTTTGTCTGTTACGGTAAATAACGGGTTAAGGAACCCGTTGACGGTGTCTTAAAGTTGGGCGGCGGGAACCCGGCGGGACACCGCTATCGTGCCTGACGAAGCCGCGTGGGAGAACCTCAGCCCTTGCCCTCGCGCTTGCCTTCCTCGAGCGGCACCACCGTACCCTTGCCGCTCATCGCCGAGAGCGCCTCGAGCGTCTCCTCGCAGAAGTCCGCCACCATCTGCTCGTGGCGGGCGCCGAGGCGGAGCAGCAGCAGGTTTCCGAGGTCGAGCCGGCCCTCCGCCGTGCCGTCCGGAAAACGCTTCTTCAGGATGCGCTCATAGTTCTCGTGGCGGTCGCGGTGGTGCTCCAGCCGGGCCATCAGGTCGGTGCGGATCGGCTCGATATCAATGCTGTCGAGCGCATGCAGCCGCACCAGGAGGTCATCCTTGATCGAGGGCGGCGTGCTGGGCCGCGCGGCCCAGTGCCGCAGCGCTGTTCGGCCCTCCGGAGTGAGCGTATAGATGAGTTTATTGGGCTTGCCGGATTGCACGACCTCGCGGCCCTGAATGTAGCCGCGGTCGCGCAGTTTGGAGAGCTCGCGGTAAATCTGCTGGTGGTCGGCCTTCCAGAAGAAGCCGATCGAGGAGTCGAACGTCTTGGCGAGCTCGTAGCCCGTCATCGGACGTTCCGTCAGGCATGCGAGGATTGCGTCGCCGAGCGCCATGGCACCGGCCTCCCTTCTTCGACCTTAACCAATCCGCTTGACTTTATGCGCATCGGCGCATATGCGTCAATGCGCATATGAGGCGGCTTGCGGGCGGGCCAACGACCCGACCGAAAAAATTTAGCGGAATCAACCTTCTCGCTACTGTGCATGGGGTTGTTTTCGCGTTTTTGCCCTTGCCCTAGGGAGGCACCTGAGATGACCGGCCTCGAGTCCTGGTACGGCTATATGAAGTCCCATGACCGCGCCGCGCTCTGGGACCTCCTGCATCCCGACGCCGTGTTCGAAAGCCCTGTGGTGCATTCGCCCCAGCGCGGCCGCGACATCACCTTCAAATATCTGTCCAGCGCCGAGAAGGTGCTCGGTGGTCCCGGCTTCACCTATGTCGGCGAGTGGCGGAGCGCCAATGGCGCCGTGCTCGAATTCAAGAACGTCATCGACGGCATCGAGATCAACGGCGTCGACATCATCACTTTCGACACCGAGGGACGCATCACGCATTTCAAGGTGCTGGTGCGTCCGATCAAGGCGATCAACATGCTGCATCGCCTGATGGCGGAGCAGCTTGCCGCCGGCCAATCATAAGCCAACATCATCACCTCAGGCCCATATCACTTCAAGGTTTGCCGGGAGACCATCATGCCGATCTATAAAGCCCCCGTCGAAGACGTGAACTTCCTGCTCAACGACGTCTTCCAGATCGACCGCTACGACAATCTGCCCGGCTTCTCCGATGCCTCGAGCGACGTGCGCGAAGCCATTCTCGGCGAAGCCGCCAAGCTCGCCGAAGAAGTGCTGCAGCCGCTCAATCGCATCGGCGACCTCGAAGGCTGCAAGCGCAATGACGACGGCAGCGTCACCACGCCGAAGGGTTTCAAGGATGCGTTCAAGCAGGTCGCCGAGGGCGGCTGGCTCGGCCTGTCGGCACCAACCGAGTTCGGCGGCCAGGGCCTGCCGGTGACGCTCTCCCAGGCGGTCAACGAATTCCAGATCTCCGCCAACATGGCATTCTCGATGTATGGCGGTCTCACCATGGGCGCGACCGCGGCGCTGATCGTGCACGGCTCGCCCGAGCAGAAGCAGACCTACGTGCCGAAAATGGTGGCCGGCGAGTGGACCGGCACCATGAACCTGACCGAGCCGCATTGCGGCACCGATCTCGGCATGCTCCGCACCAAGGCCGTCCGCCAGGCCGACGGCAGCTTCAAGATCACCGGGACCAAGATCTTCATCTCGGCCGGTGAGCACGACCTCGCCCCCAACATCATTCACCTCGTGCTGGCCCGCGTCGAGGGCGCACCCGCCGGCATCAAGGGCGTCTCGCTGTTCGTGGTGCCGAAATTCCTGGTGAATGCCGACGGGTCGGTTGGTGCACGCAACGGCGTCGTCTGCGGCTCGATCGAGCACAAGATGGGCATCCACGGCAATTCCACCTGCGTGATGAACTACGACAACGCCACCGGCTGGCTGATCGGCGAAGAGAACAAAGGCATGCAGGGCATGTTCGTGATGATGAACGAGGCCCGCCTCGGCGTCGCCGTTCAGGGTCTCGCGCAGTCCGAAGTCGCCTATCAGAACGCCGTCGCCTATGCCCGCGACCGCATCCAGGGTCGGTCGCTCACCGGCGCGAAGGCACCGGACAAGCAAGCCGATCCGATCATCGTGCATCCCGACGTGCGCCGCACGCTACTCTCGATCCGCGCCTTCAACGAGGCCGCGCGCGCCTTCGTGATGTGGACTGCGCTGAAGAGCGACGTCGCCCACCGCTCGGAGGATCCCAAGGACCGTCAGGCCGCCGACGACCACATGGGCCTGATGACGCCGGTGCTGAAGGGCTTCCTCACCGATTACGGCTTCGCCAACGCGGTGCAGGCGCAGCAGATGTATGGCGGCCACGGCTATATCGCCGAGCAGGGCATGGAGCAGTTCGTGCGCGATGCCCGCATCGCCATGATCTATGAGGGCGCCAACGGCATCCAGGCGCTCGATCTGGTCGGCCGCAAGCTGCCGCGCGACGGCGGCCGCGCCATCATGGCCTTCTTCGGCGAGGTCATGGCCTTCGCCAAGGAGAACGGCGGCGACGAGGCGATGAAGCCTTTCATTGCGCCGCTCTCGGCCTCGCTCGGCCATCTCCAGCAGGCTACGACGTGGCTGATGCAGAACGCGATGGCGAAGCCGGACAATGCCGGAGCCGCCGCAACCGATTACCTGCATCTCTTCGGCTTCGTCGCGCTCGGCTACATGTGGGCGAAGATGGCCAAGGTCACCCAGGCCAAGATTGCCGAGGGCGGGGCGACGCCCTATCTCTCGACCAAGCTCGTCACCGGCCGCTTCTTCATGGAGCGCATGCTGCCGGAGACCGTGGCCAATCTTGCGCGCATCCAGTCCGGCTGCGCCACCATCATGGAACTGCCGGCGGAAGCCTTCTGAGGATTTCGCCCCACGAATGATCGCGACCGCGCAGCGGTCGTCACCAATAACTGCAATCAGGAGGCTCCCATGGCAGATGCCTATATCTACGATCACGTCCGCACCCCGCGCGGCCGCGGCAAGGCGGACGGCGCGCTGCACGAAGTTACGGCGCTCGCGCTCGCCACCGTGCCGCTGAAGACGCTGAAGGACCGCAACAACCTGCCGGAAGATTCCGTCGACGACGTCATCCTCGGCGTGGTCGATCCCGTCGGCGAAGCTGGCAGCGACATCGCGCGCTTTGCGGCGCTCAAGGCAGGTCTCGGCGAAGCCGTGCCCGGCGTACAGATCAGCCGCTTCTGCGCCTCCGGCCTCGATGCCGTGAACTTTGCCGCAGCCCAGGTGATGAGCGGCCAGCACGAGCTCGTGATCGGCGGCGGCGCCGAATCGATGAGCCGCGTCGGCATCGGCGCCTCCGGGGGCGCCTGGCCGATGGACCCGTCCATGGCGGTACCTTCCTATTTCATGCCGCAGGGCGTCTCGGCGGACCTGATCGCCACCAAATACGGCTTCTCGCGCGACGATGTCGACGCCTATGCGGTGCAGAGCCAGCAGCGTGCGGCCAAAGCCTGGGACGAGGGCCGTTTCAACAAATCGGTCGTGCCGGTGAAGGACATCAACGGCCTCACCATCCTCGCCAAGGACGAGCACATGCGTCCCTCGACGACGATGCAGTCGCTGGCCCAGCTCCAGCCGTCATTCACCATGATGGCGCAGATGGGTGGCTTCGACGGCGTCGCGGTGCAGTCGCATCCGGAGATCGAGCGCGTCAACTACGTGCACCACGCCGGCAATTCGTCGGGCATCGTCGACGGCGCCGGCGCCGTTCTGCTCGGCAGCAAGGAAGCGGGCAGCAAATATGGCCTGAAGCCGCGCGCCAAAATCCGCGCTTTCGCCAACATCGGCTCCGAGCCCGCGATGATGCTGACCGGTCCGGTCGACGTCACCGAAAAACTGTTCGCGCGTTCGGGCATGACGAAGTCGGACATCGATCTGTTCGAGCTCAACGAGGCGTTTGCCTCGGTCGTGCTGCGCTACATCCAGGCCTTCGACATCGACAATGCCAGGATCAACGTCAACGGCGGCGCCATCGCGCTCGGCCACCCGCTCGGCGCCACCGGCGCGATGATCCTCGGCACCGTGCTCGATGAGCTCGAGCGCACCAACAAGTCCACCGCCCTGGTCACGTTGTGCATCGGCGGCGGCATGGGCACCGCCACCATCATCGAGCGGGTCTAAGGGGAGCAACCAGTATGGCTTACAAGAATTTCAAGGTTGAGACCGACGCCGACGGCATCGCGCTCGTCACCTGGGACATCCCGGCCCGTTCGATGAACGTGCTCGACGAGACCTCGACCAACGAGCTCGACGCGATCGTCAAGCAAACCACGGCCGATGCCGCAGTGAAGGGCGTCGTCATCACCTCCGCCAAGGAAGCGTTCTGCGCCGGCGCCGACCTGTCGATGCTCGAAGGCATGAATCAAGCCTACGCCAAGGTCTTCAAGGAGCAGGGCGAGACCGCAGCGAACCAGATGCTGTTCGAGCAGAGCCGCCGCTTCTCGCAGGTGCTGCGCTCGATCGAAACGTCAGGCAAACCGTGGGCAGCCGCGATCAACGGCCTCGCGCTCGGCGGCGGTTTCGAGATCACGCTGTGCTGCCATTATCGCGTCGCGGCCGAAAACCCCAAGACGCGGCTCGGGTTGCCCGAGGTCAAGGTTGGCCTGTTCCCCGGCGCCGGCGGCACGCAGCGCGTGCCGCGCCTGGTGCCGCCGCAGGACGCGATGACGATCCTGCTCAAGGGCGATTCCGTTACCGTCGACAAGGCCAAGCAGCTCAATCTGATCCACGCCATCGTCCCCGCAGCCGAGCTCATCAAGGCGGCGAAGGACTGGATCAAGGGCGGTGGCAAGGCCGTCGCACCCTGGGACGAGAAGGGTTTCAAGCTGCCCGGTGGTCCGGTCTTCTCCAAGGCCGGCATGATGATGTTCCCGGCGGGCAATGCGATCTACCGCCGCGAGACCTACGACAACTATCCGGCGGCGCGCGCCATCATGAGCTGCGTCTATGAAGGCCTCCAGCTGCCGATCGACGCCGCGCTGCGGGTGGAGTCACGCTATTTCACCTCGGTGCTGCGCTCGAAGGAAGCGGCCGCGATGATCCGCAGCCTGTTCCTGTCGATGCAGGAATTGAACAAGGGCGCGCGTCGGCCGAAGGACGTGCCGGCGACCAAGGTCAAGAAGATCGCCGTGATCGGCGCCGGCTTCATGGGCGCGAGCGTCGGCTACGTCTCGGCCCGGGCCGGCCTCGACGTCGTCCTGATCGACCGCGACCAGGAGAGCGCCGACAAGGGCAAGGCGCATGCGCAGAAGGTGATCGAGGAGCAGATCAAAAAGGGCCGCGCCAAGCCTGATGACGCCGAAGCCCTGCTCGCACGCATCACGCCGACCGCCGACTATGCCGCGCTGAAGGACGTCGACCTGGTCATCGAGGCTGTGTTCGAGGATCGCAAGGTCAAGGCTGACACCTTCGCCAAGGCGCAGGAACACATGAAGCCGGGCGTGATCTTCGCCTCCAACACCTCGACGCTGCCGATCACCTCGCTCGCCGAGAGCTTCAAGGACCAGGGCAAGTTCGTCGGCATCCACTTCTTCTCCCCGGTCGAGAAGATGATGCTGGTGGAGATCATCAAGGGCAAGAACACCGGCGATGTCGCGCTCGCGACCGCGCTCGATTACGTCCGGCAGATCGGCAAGACGCCGATCGTGGTCAACGACAGCCGCGGCTTCTTCGCCAATCGCTGCGTCGGCCGCTACGTCGCCGAAGGCAACGAGATGTTCCTCGAGGGTGTGCCGCCGGCAATGATCGAGAACTGCGCCAAGATGGCCGGCATGCCGGTCGGCCCGCTCTCGCTCTCGGACGAAGTCGCGCTCGACCTCGGCCTCAAGATCATGAAGGCGACCGAAGCCGATCTCGGTCCCAACGCCATCAACCCCGATCAGAAGAAGCTGATGGTGGAGATGGTCGAGAAGCAGGGCCGCCTCGGCCGCAAGAACAGCAAGGGCTTCTACGACTATCCCGAGAAGGGCAAGGGTCAGAAGAGCCTGTGGCCGGGCCTCTCGGCGCTGCAGCCGAAGCAGCTTGACCCTGATACGCTCGACATCGAGGAGCTGAAGCAGCGCTTCCTGGTGGTGCAAGCGGTGGAAGCCGCGCGCACGGTCGAGGACCACGTCATCACCGATCCGCGCGAGGCGGATGTCGGCTCGATCCTCGGCTTCGGCTTCGCGCCGTTCACCGGCGGCACGCTGTCCTACATCGACTTCATGGGAACGAAGAAGTTCGTCGAGCTCTGCCACAAGCTGGAAGCGAAGTACGGCTCGCGCTTCACGCCGCCGAAATTGCTCGAGGAGATGGCGGCAAAGGGCGAAACCTTCTACGGCCGCTTCGCACCGAAGAAGGCGGCAGCCTAGTTGCGCTCTATCCGGCTACCCGCTCATCCGAAGACAACAGAGGCCGGATCATCGATCCGGCCTTCGCCTTTGCAGGCCTCATCACGGTTGCGTCAGAACGTTCCGGGGTTGTGGAACCAATCACGGAATCCGCGTAGGAACCGTGTCAGAGTCCCCCGCGGGTCGCGCAATTGCCATAGGCGCGTCAAAGCGGCGCCGTTCTTTTGCTCGGCCTTGGCACTAGTCTTGCTCCGGGTCAGGGTCACAAACCCGGTTGGGACACTTGCCGGCCCATCGGCAAGTTGAAGACGAACAAGAAAGTGTCCTTGATGAGCTCTTTGGTGCTGCGGAAGACCGCGCTTGGTCGCGATCTCACCGCGAAATATGCTGTTGCGCCCGCGACGGCCCGCCTCTCGCTGCGACAGAAGCCGGCACGCCTGCGCCGCAAGGGACCAGTGCTTTGGGCCGGCTTGGCGCTACTTGTGCTGGCGGCGGATTTTTTGCTCGCTTGTCTCGCTTGGCTCGCCGTCGAGTTCGTCATGGGATGAGATCGCGCGGGCGTGCAGCAGATAGGCTGTGGCGAAGTAGGCGAGCTGGCAGACGGCAAGACAGATCGCGATGACGGTCACGCCCGCCATCATCCCGAATTCGTAAACGCGAAGAATTATCGCCGAGCAAACTGCGATTGGCGGCGAGATCAATACCAGCGCCCAGATCCTGAAGCCGTAACCTGTCGCTATTCCGACCAACGCACTTGCGACGATCAGGACGAAGGCAATCGACAATTTCAACTCCAATGAGAGTCCAAATAATCCTCTACAATCACGCCAAGCTCGCCCGCTTTGCGGGTACTGACAAGACAGCACCACTTACATTTAGCCAACAATAGTTCATAAGTCTCATTACAGGTACGATGATCCGGCGCGGGATGAGTTCGCTTTCGCGCCTCCTGCAGCGCTCCGAACTGTCGCGGGCCGTCGCCTTGGCCCGAAGCTGATCGGCGATCATCTGGACAATGGCCGGGCCTTCGGTCACGATCTCGCCGCTGTCGAGGCCCAGCGCGGAGAATCTGACCCTTGGGATCTAGCTTTTAGATAATCCTCACCATTTTCGAGCTTCTTGGCACGGATATCGACCTTGACCAGCCCATAGGGCAGGCCGCTTCCAGGAGTGCAATAGGGGGACAGGGAGCAGGCGCCGGGCGAATAGTACAGCTTCATGGAATTTCCTCCTCTTGACGCTTGGCCGGGGTGAAAGAACGACTACATGCGCTTGCATGGAATAGTCGGGATTGATGCAGCTGCATCGAATGAGGTAAGAGCTGGCGACGACTTTGAGCGGGACCATGAAACGCAAACCATCGACCGAGGCGACTTCCGCCTGGATCCGCCTGATGCGGGTGCAGAGCCGTGTGCTCGACTGCGTCGAGCAGGACCTGAAGAAGGCCGGCTTCCCCCCGCTGGCCTGGTACGATGCACTGCTCGAACTGTCGCGCGCACCTTCCGGCGAGCTTCGACCGGTGGAACTCGAGCGGCAGATGTTGATCCCGCAATACTCCACCTCGCGGCTGATCGACCGTCTGGTCGACGAGGGGCTCGCCTCCCGCCGTGAATGCAAGATCGACAAGCGCGGCCAGTTCGTGGAGATCACGGAAGCGGGCCGCGAGTTGCAGAAACGGATGTGGGGCGCCTATTCGGCTGCGATCGAAAAGTATGTCGGCTCGAAGCTCTCGGATGCGGATGCCGTCAAGCTCAGCGGTCTGCTCGATCGCCTGGGCTGCTCGTGCGGCGAGATGAAACTGCCGCCCGCCGTCCACGTCAGCGAATCCACGCCGTCGCGATGATCGCGCGGCACACCAGTTCGTCCGTGCACCCGGTGGGTTCGCGGACCATCCCCTCACCCGCGCGCGTTCGGTCGAAGCGCCTTTTGATTAGAGTTTGATATGGCGCGAGACCAGATCGACATGACGCCGCTGCAGTCGCGCGATGAGCTCGTCGCGTGGTTCGAGGCCGGCTGCAAGGCCCCGTCCGAATTCCGCATGGGCACCGAGCATGAGAAGACGCCCTTCACGCTGGAAGGCCACCGTCCGGTGCCTTACGAGGGCGCGCGCGGCATCGGTGCGCTGCTCGAAGGCATGAAGCTCCTGCTCGGCTGGGAGCCGATCATGGAGAAGGGCAACATCATCGGCCTCTACGACGTCACTGGTGGCGGCGCGATCTCGCTCGAGCCCGGCGGACAGTTCGAGCTTTCGGGCGCCCCCGTCGAGAACGTACACCAGACCCAGAGCGAACTGATGGCGCATCTTGCGCAGGTACGCGAGATCGCGACCCCGCTCGGCATCGGCTTCCTTGGCCTCGGCATGACGCCGTCCTGGTCGCGCGCCGACATCCCGGTGATGCCCAAGGGCCGCTACAAGATCATGACCAATTACATGCCGAAGGTCGGCCAATACGGCCTCGACATGATGTACCGGACCTGCACGGTGCAGACCAATCTCGACTTCTCCTCCGAAGCCGACATGGTCAAGAAGCTGCGTGTCTCGCTTGCGCTTCAGCCGGTCGCGACCGCCCTGTTCGCCAATTCGCCGTTCACCGAGGGCAAGCCGAACGGCTTCCTCTCCTTCCGCTCCGAGATCTGGCGCGACACCGACAATGCGCGCGCAGGCATGATGCCGTGGGCATTCGAGGACGGCATGGGTTTCGAGCGCTATGTCGATTACGCGCTCGACGTGCCCATGTATTTCGTCAAGCGCGGCGAGGACTACATCGACGTCTCGGGCTCCTCGTTCCGCGCCTTCTTCGATGGCCGCAATAACAATCTGCCCGGCGAGCGCCCGACGCTGTCGGACTGGGCCAACCATCTTTCGACGATCTTCCCGGAGGTACGGCTCAAGCGTTATCTCGAGATGCGCGGCTCCGACGGCGGCCCGTGGGGCCGTCTGCCGGCGTTGTCGGCGTTCTGGGCCGGGCTGCTTTACGATGATGTGTCGCTCGACGCCGCGTGGGATCTGGTGAAGCACTGGACCGCGCATGAGCGCCAGGGCCTGCGCGACGACGTGCCGCGCTTCGGCTTCAAGGCGCGGATCAAGGACCGCTATCTCTTCGAGATCGCCAGGGAATGCCTCGTTCTGGCACATGCCGGTCTGCGCCGGCGCGGCCGGATCGACCAGCTCGGCCGCGACGAGAGCCGGCATCTGGAGCCGCTGGATCGCATCGTTGATTCCGGCCGGACGCCGGCCGAGGAGATGCTGGAGAAGTTCAACGGCGCCTGGAACGGCTCGGTGGAACCAGCCTACGCGGAATACGCGTTCTAGTTGGGTAGACCGACGAGCAGGACTTAAGCCGTTCATCGCCCATACAGGTTTGCGGCGATCAAATGACCGGCTGAAAAAACCCGAGCGCCGTCAATAACTCGAAAGCTGTTCCGATGGGGAAAGGCCGCCTGCCTGGGGCCGCTATGGCCTGCGCTGTGCTGCTGTCGCTCGTGTTTGCGAGCGCACCCGCGCACGCCCAGACGGCATTCGACCGACCCGGCGGCGACTATTTCAACACGCCGGTCACATCAGGTGACCCCGAGGATTGTGCGCTGCTCTGCGAGCGCGACCGCCGCTGCCGCTCCTGGAGCTTCAACTATCCGGACGTCGAAGGCGGTTCGGCGGTGTGCTGGCTCAAGAACACAGTGCCGGCGCGCATTCCGGGCAATTGCTGCATCTCCGGTGTGCGCGGCGCCGGTGTTATCGAGCCGAGGGTCGAGGGCGTGGAAACGTCGATCGACCGACCCGGCGGAGACTTGCGCAATTTCGAGCTCAAGCAGGGCGAAGGCGAGGAAGCCTGCAAGGCCGCCTGCACGGCCGACAACAAGTGCCGCGCCTTCACCTATGCCCGTCCCGGCTACACCGGGCGTGAAGCGCGCTGCTTCCTGAAAAAGGAAATCAAGCCGCCCCGCCGCAAGGCCGGGTTTACATCGGGCGTGGTCAGATAGCGCCTCGCGCTATCACGCGCAGCGAAGCCTGCGGCCTGCTCGTCAATTCGCCGCCGACACCAGCCTGCCGCCACACGCATTCGCGTAGAACTTGCCGCCGCATTGGCGCTTGATGGCGGCGCAACGCGCGGCGGGTGAGGCATTTTGCGGGACGCTGAAGCCGCAGCTGAGGCCATCGGCGCTGCGGCCCATCTTCCCGGCGGCAAAGGCGGCGTTCGAGGCGGTGATGCAGACAACGAACAGGGCTGCCGCGGCGATCTCGATCAGCAGTCTCATGGGGCGTCTCCTCCACAGTGATGGCTGAATCTGCCGTCAATCTAGCACCAAATCCGCATCCCTCCGTAGGCTTCCGGGTTCCCAAATCGGCCCGTTCCTTGCATAAATCCGCGCCAGCGCAGCGCACGGCCGCACCAGCGGTGGTTCCGGTGCAAGGGCAAGACGCGTAGGGTTAGTGGTGTTCTCGCGACCAGGAAGTGACGGCCTTGCAAGATCAATCGTTCCAGCCAAATTTTCCGGCCCCCGGCCAGCCCATCGACGAACTCGCGCTGACTGAGATCAAGGGCGCGATCCTGGCGAAGCTGCGCCTGGCCATCGGCAAGGACGCCGGGATGGCGACCAAGCACGACTGGTATCAGGCCGCCGCGCTCGCGCTGCGCGATCGCATCGTGCATCGCTGGCTCACGGCCGAGAAGCACAGCTACGATGCCGGGCGCAAGCGCGTCTATTATCTCTCGCTCGAATTCCTGATCGGTCGTCTCTTCACCGACGCGCTGAACAATATGGGGCTGCTCAAGATCTTCGAGGTCGCGCTCGGCGATCTCGGCGTGTCGCTGCCTGAGCTGCGCAAATGCGAGCCGGATGCGGCGCTCGGCAATGGTGGCCTCGGACGGCTTGCCGCCTGCTTCATGGAGAGCATGGCCACGCTGTCGATCCCCGCGATCGGCTACGGCATCCGCTACGATTACGGCCTGTTCCGCCAGATCATCAATCAGGGCTGGCAGCAGGAATATCCAGACGAATGGCTCGGCTTCGGCAATCCCTGGGAATTGCAGCGGCCCGAGGTGATCTACGACATCAACTTCGGCGGCGGCGTCGAGCATGTCGACGACAAGGGCCGCGACCGCGCGATCTGGCATCCCGGCGAGACGGTGCAGGCAATCGCCTATGACACGCCGATCGTCGGCTGGCGGGGCCAGCACGTCAATGCGCTCCGGCTGTGGTCGGCGCGTTCGCCCGATCCGCTGAAGCTCGACGCTTTCAACAAGGGCGACTATGTCAGCGCCAGCGCCGAGCAGTCGCGCGCGGAAGCGATCTGCAAATTCCTCTATCCGAACGACGAGAGCCCGGCGGGCCGCGAGCTGCGCCTGCGCCAGGAATATTTCTTCGTCTCGGCCTCGCTTCAGGACCTCATCAAGCGGCACCTGTCGTCCGATGGCCAGCTCCGCAGCCTGTCGTCCAAGGTCGCGGTGCAGCTCAACGACACCCATCCGAGCCTCGCCGTCACCGAGCTGATGCGCATCCTGGTCGACCTGCATAACTTCCGCTGGGACGAGGCCTGGAAGATCACGGTTGCCACCCTCTCCTACACCAACCACACGCTGCTGCCGGAAGCGCTGGAGACCTGGCCGGTCGAGCTGTTCGAGCGGCTGCTGCCGCGGCATCTGGAGATCATCTACCGCATCAACGTCCAGCATCTCGCGCTGGCCGAAGCGCGCGCCCCCGGCGACATCGATTTCCGCGCCTCGGTCTCGCTGATCGACGAGAGGAGCGGCCGCCGCGTACGCATGGGCCAGCTTGCCTTCGTCGGCTCGCACCGCATCAACGGCGTCTCGGCGATGCATTCGGACCTGATGCGCGAGACCGTGTTCCACGATCTCAACCATCTCTATCCCGGCCGCATCACCAACAAGACCAACGGCATCACCTTCCGCCGCTGGCTGATGCTGGCCAATCCGAAGCTGACCGATTTGTTGCGCGAGACCTGCGGCGAGGCCGTGCTCGACGATCCCACCCAGCTCAGCCTCATCGAGGCGCGCGCCAGCGACGTCGAATTCCAGAAGAAGTTCCGCGCCGTCAAGCATCACAACAAGATGGCCCTGGCGCGGCTGATCGGCGAGCGGCTCGGCATCAAGGTCGACCCTAGCGCGCTGTTCGACGTGCAGATCAAGCGGATCCACGAGTACAAGCGCCAGCTCCTCAACGTCATCGAGACCGTCGCGCTGTACCAGTCGATCAAGGACGATCCGAGCGGCAATTGGGTGCCGCGGGTGAAGATCTTTGCCGGCAAGGCGGCAGCGAGCTATCGCTACGCAAAACTGATCATCAAGCTGATCAACGACGTCGCGGAGGTCGTCAACAACGACCCCGCGATCGGCGGCAAGCTCAAGGTCGTCTTCCTGCCCGACTACAATGTCAGCCTCGCCGAAATCATCATTCCCGCGGCCGATTTGTCCGAGCAGATTTCGACCGCCGGCATGGAAGCTTCCGGCACCGGCAACATGAAACTGTCGCTGAACGGCGCCCTCACCATCGGCACGCTCGACGGCGCCAACATCGAGATCCGCGACCATGTCGGCAACGAGAACATCGCGATCTTCGGCATGGAAGCCGGCGACGTGATGATCCGCCGCAAGCAGGGACTGGATGCTTCCGACGTGATCCGCAGATCGCCGAAGCTCCAGCGCGCCATCAATGCGATCGGTGCCGGCGAGTTCTCGCCCGGCGATCCCGGTCGCTTCGAATCCATCGCGCACGCGCTGCGTTATCTCGACCACTACATGGTCAGCGCCGATTTCGATTCCTACTACGCGGCGCAACGCAGCGTCGATGCGCGCTGGCAGGTGGCGCCGGCCTGGACACGCGCTTCCATCCTCAACGTCGCGCGCATGGCGTGGTTCTCCTCGGACCGCACCATCCGCGAATATGCCGAGGAGATCTGGAACGTGCCGGTCAATCCGACCACGCCGCTGCTGCCTGGCTTGCGCGACGTCGCGGGCTGATTTTTCCGCGACGTGAAATCGGGGTTACCTGCAAGGTTATTGATTTGGCAGGATAACCATCATATTGCGGCTTGAGCTTTTTCTGGCCGGAGAAGATCGTGCCTATCGGCGAATATGTCAGCCCGGATGGGCAGCTTCGATTGCTGGTCATATGTCCCGACGGGGACTGGACGCTGGGTTTCGACGGTTTCCCCTGGCACACGCACGGCAGCATCCTTGCGAGTCTTTCGGGGAAGGACCAGGAAACTGCCATCGACGACTTCGTGGCCGATCTGACCAGCGGCAAGAGCATCATTGCGCTGAAGCGCATAAATGGCTCGGTGGCGGATGTCTGGGTCACGGACGATCCGGCGGACGATCTCTCCGGCTCGCAAAAATATGGTCCCGACGATGAGACGATGGAATTTCGTCTTTGGGACGGAAGCGTAGTGAAGGTCTAGTCCAATGCACGCCAAGCTCCCGCACCCGTTCGACGACGCCACCCGCATCACTGCCGGTGACAGCAGTTGGCAGGGGCATACCAGCGACGATTACTGGGCCTTCGTCGGCCCGTTCGGCGGCGTCACCGCCGCCACCATCCTGCGCGCGCTGATCGAGCATCCGGAGCGCGCCGGGGATCCGCTGGCGCTCACCGTCAATTACTGCGCGCCGATCGCCAAGGGCCCGTTCGATCTCGACGTGCGGCTGGTGAAGGCCAACCGCTCCAGCCAGCACTGGAGCGTCGAACTGTCGCAGGGCGGCGGCGAGGTCGCAACGCTCGCCACCGCCGTGTTCGCCGAGCGGCGGCCGTCCTGGGAGCACAGGGTGGCGCAATATCCAGACGCAAAACCGTTCGAAGAGACGATGCCTTTCCCGAAGATTTCGGCGTCCTGGGCCAACCAGTACGAATTCCGTTTCGTCGAGGGCGAGATGCGGATCGGCCCGCCGCAGGCCGAGCTTGCCAGCACCTATTCGAAGATCTGGATCAGCGACCGCACCTCGCGCAAGCTCGACATGCTGTCGCTGATGTCGATGTCGGACGCCTTCTTCGGCCGCATCTTCCACGTACGGCGCGAGCTGGTGCCGTTTGGCACGGTGTCGCTGACGACGTATTTCCACACCGACAGCGAAGAGCTCGCCGCCGAGGACATCACGCGCGTGCTCGCGACGGCGGATGCGAAGATCTTCCACAAAAGCTATGGCGACCAGAACGCCGAACTGTGGTCGCCGAACGGACGGCTGCTCGCGACGAGCACGCAGATCGCGTATTTCAAGGCGTGAGCTTTCTCCCCAACGTCGTCCCCGCGAACGCTGGGACCCATAACCACAGGGAGAAGTTTGGCGAAGATTCGGAGTGATCTTTTCTTCGCCGGTACTCGCACTACACTCTCTCGATAGATCACGCGGTATGGGTCCGCGCGTTCGCGGGGACGACACCGGTATGTGGTTCGCGCTGGCGTCCACAAACAAAAAGGGCGGCCTTCTCGGCCGCCCTTTTCATTCAAGACATTGCGGGAGATTACTCCGCCGCGAGCTTCACGTCCGGCGCGGCGGCGCGGACATCGGCGTCGACCTGGGCTTCGAATTTGGCAAAGTTCTTCTGGAACATGCCGACCAGCGCGCGGGCCGTCTTGTCGAACTCGTCCTTATCCTTCCAGGTGTTGACCGGGTTGAGGATCTCGGCGGGCACGCCGGGCAGCGCCGTCGGGACGGCGAAGCCGAAATATTTGTCGGTGCGGAATTCGACGTTGCGCAAGCTGCCGTCGAGCGCGGCGGTGAGCAGCGCGCGGGTCACCTTGATCGGCATGCGCGAGCCCGTGCCGTACTTGCCGCCGGTCCACCCGGTGTTGACCAGCCAGCAGTCGACATTGTGCTGGGCGATCAGGTCACGCAGCATGTTGCCGTAGACGGATGGATCGAGCGGCAGGAAGGGCGAGCCGAAGCAGGTGGAGAATTCCGGCTGCGGCTCGTTGCCGAGACCGCGCTCGGTACCGGCGACCTTGGCGGTGTAGCCGGACAGGAAGTGGTACATCGCCTGCGCCGGCGAGAGCTTTGCGATCGGCGGCAGCACGCCGAAGGCGTCGGCGGCGAGCATCACCACGTTCTTCGGCTGCGGCGCGCGGCCGGTGCGCGAAGCATTCGGGATGAAGTCGAGCGGATAGGCCGAGCGCGTGTTCTCGGTCTTGGAGCCGTCGTCGAAATCGACAATGCGGGTATCTTCGTCGAGCACGCAGTTCTCGAGCACCGCGCCGAACCGCGTGGAGGCCGCGTAGATCTCGGGCTCGGCTTCCTGCGAGAGCTTGATGCACTTGGCGTAACAGCCGCCTTCGAAATTGAAGACGCCGTTCGGGCCCCAGCCGTGCTCGTCGTCACCGATCAGCGTGCGGTTCGGGTCGGCCGACAGGGTGGTCTTGCCGGTGCCTGATAGCCCGAAGAAGATCGCGGTATCGCCCTTGGCGCCGACATTGGCCGAGCAGTGCATCGGCATCACGCCGCGCTCGGGCAGGTAGTAGTTGAGCGTGGTGAAGACCGACTTCTTCATCTCGCCGGCATAATAGGAGCCGCCGATCAGCACGATTTTGCGGGCGAAGTCGATCGCAACAACGTTCTCCGACTTGCAGCCATGGCGCTTCGGATCGGCGCGGAAGCTCGGCATGTCGATGATGGTGAGCTCGGGCGTGAAGCTCGACAGCTCGACCGCCTCGGGGCGGATCAAGAGCGTGCGGATGAACAGCGAGTGCCAGGCGAGCTCGGTGAAGACGCGGGTCTTGATCCGGTAGGCCGGATCGGCGCCGCCATAGAGATCCTGCGCGAACAGGCTCTTGCCTTCGGCGTGCTTGAGCAAGTCCTGGTAGAGCGTCTCGAACTGCTCGGCGGTGATCGACTGGTTGCCGGCCCACCACATCTTCTTGTCGGTGGTGGCGTCACGCACCGTGAACTTGTCCTTCGGACTGCGGCCGGTGAACTCGCCGGTGTCGGCACAGAGCGCGCCGTCGGCGGACAGCACTGCCTCGCCCGCAGAGAGCGCGTATTGATAGAGTTGCGGCGCGCCGAAGTTCCAGTGAACCTGTTTGAGATTTTTGAGGCCGAATTTGTCGGCGCCGAAGGCACCGTTGCGCACGCCCGTCTCTTGCACGAAAAACCCTCCTAGAACCCGCGACACTCAGCGCGACCAAGATTTGGCGCCGTCGCAGTCACCGTGAATTACAGGCCGTCGGCCTCGGTTGGACGACCTAATAATGGTGAACGCTGGCGTTGCCAAGCCGATCCCGCAGGATTTGGTTATTCAAGGACCGCGCCAAATGCCGCGCATGTCAGCTCTGAGCAGTCGCATCAAAAGAATCGCGAATGATCGCGCAACCAAATGCGCGATTCAGCGTTTCCAAGGGTTATTGCGACGCACAATCCCCGAGACGGGCTATCGTCCCTCGCCTTCGCCAATCAGCGCGAACGGTCCCCACATCGCTGGATAGGCGTTGCGCGGTGACGAGGTGTCGTCAACATACGTTAGCATCGCGCGGCGCAAAGCTTCGGCACGGCCGATTTTTGGTTCGTTTTTGAGCAGATCGAAGGTGGCGGTGGTCAAGCGGGTGGCAGCTTCCGAATCCACCGCCCAATGCGAGACCAGCAGCGCGCGAGCGCCGGCATAGAAGAATGAGCGCGCCAGGCCCGACAGAGCCTCGGCGCCGGGCTTGTCACCCGCAATGGTGTTGCAGGCCGATAGCACAACCCAATCCGCATTGAGCTTGAGCTGGGCAACTTCGCTTGCCGTGAGCAGTCCATCGTCCAGCTCCGTGGGCTGATCGGGAATGGAGAGCGCGAGCGATGGCTCCCCCAGTCCCTTGATATCGCCGGCAACGAGGCCGTGAGTGGCAAAATAGATGATGCTGTATTGAGCAAGCGCTGCACGCTTCAGCGTCGTTTCACTGGCATCACGGCCGAGATGGATATCGGCATCGGTCGCGCCGACGTCCCTGGCCACGGCGCTTAGCTCGTCGGCGGTATCGGGCAGTTGCGGCAGCGCCTGCGCAAGCCGCGCGCGATCGACGCCGGCACCGCGCCAGAAGTCGGTATAGGCAATCGTCGCAATGCTGCGCGCCGCCACCTTGCCGCGGGCGGCGCGACGATCGCCAGGTCCTTCCAGCGCAGGGCTGAACACGGGATCGCCAAAGCCGGTCATCGGCTTTGCGCCTCGATCCCGACGCGCGAACGCACGCAGCGATTTCAGGCTGACCACGGAGGGCAGCACAGAGACGGCTTGGCGCCGCAGCAACCAGGCGGCGCTGCGATAACCTTCGAGCGTATCCGGGATCGCCGCCTGCGGCTGTTCCGTGACCAGCAGATGAAACGGCAGTGCCGTCAGCGCCGCCGAGGGCACCACCAGCAGATTGCGCTTGTCCTTTGTCAGCGCCTCGACCGGCCCGAGCAGGGCGACATAAAGCTCATTGGCGAGCGCGAGATCGAACAATCCGGATTTGCCGGAAGCATCGCGCACCTTGCCGACGTCGAGCCCCTTGCGGAATGCAGTCACCTTCTGCGCCAGCGCGTCCGCACCGAGCGAAATCTCTTTCCAGTCGACGCCTTCGCGCGTGATGGCGATGACATAGCTCCGCTTGTCGACGACGGAATAGATCACCATCGCCTCGTCCGCGGACAGCAGCGGCTGGATGTCCTTTGCGGCAAGCGGCAGCGGATTGGAAAGCGAGGCATAATCGGCGAATTCGATGGCGAGCGTCTTCTGCAATTCCGCGCGCTGGTTCGCAATCGTCCCGATCCGCAAACGGCTGCGCCGCTCGGATGCGAGATCACGCTGGGCCGACTGCTTCGACACCGCGGTGATGATCGCCTTGTCGAGCGCTTCGGACTCGGCCGCGAGATCCTGATCCCGCCGCACCAGCTCGGCGAGCCTGTCGCTGCCGGCAGCGAGGCGTACGGCCAGCTTGTTCACGGCAGAGGCGGCGGAGGATTGGGTGCCGCGCTGGATCGCGGCCAGCGCTTCGTCCACGGCCTTGTCGTCAGGCAGCAGATATTGCTGTCGTGCGGCGAACAGGACCGGCAGCACGACACGCAGCTGCGCGCGGCCGCCCCGAAGCGTCTTTTCCGCAAGCGGCAGCGCGTCCGCGTTCCGCCCGGAGACGTAGAGGAAATAGGCCAGATTGCTGGTCGAGGTCGCGACCTCGGGATGGTCGGGACCGAGCGCGCGTTCGCGGATGCCAAGCGCGCGGCGATAGAGCGGCTCGGCATCGGCATAGCGCTGCTGATGCTCGTACAGACCGGCGAGATTGTTCAGCGAGCGCGCGACGTCGGGATGATCAGCTCCCAGCACCTTTTCGCGGATCGCGAGCGAGCGCTTGATCGGCGCCTCGGCATCCGCGTCGCGATTGAGGTCGCGATGGACCTGGCCGAGATTGTTCAGGAGCGTCGCGACCGCCGGATGCTCGGGGCCGCCGACCTTCTGGTAGATCGCAAGCGCCCGCTGAAACATCGGCTCGGCGTCCGCATAATGCTGCTGCTTGACATAGAGCGTGCCGAGATTGTTGAGGGACTGACCGACATCGGGATGTTCGCGCGACAGCGCCTTCTCGCGGACGGCGAGCGCGCGCTTGAACAGCGGCTCGGCCTCGGCGAAGCGCATCTGCCGCTGATAGAGCGCCGCAAGGTTGTTCAGCACCGGCGCGACCTCGACGCTGTCGAGACCCGTCCCCTTCTCCATCAGCGCGATGGCGCGCTTGTAGAGCGGCTCGGCCTGGTCGTCGTGGCCCTGATCCCCGTAAATCTGCGCGAGGTTGTTGAGCGCGCCGGCGAGATCGCGATTGCTCGTAGTCTTCTCGAGTGACGCCACCATGGCCTGCGCCAGCGGCAGTGCTTCCGAATATTTGCCGGCGCTTCTGAGCGCGTTGATCCGCGCGCTCTGCGCGGAGACATCGCCCTTCTGGGCAAGACCGGGCGTGGCAAGCGATGCGGTGAGCGCCAGCGCCAAACCCGCAACCAATGCCAAATGACGACGCGCCATGAACCCTCTCGCTGCCGACTCAAACCATTACGGTGTTGGGTCGCGGCGATGGGGAGCAGCGTTCAAATGGTTGCGCTTCAGTCCACCTTCGTGCGCGCTTCGCCAGCGAGGCGGACCAGCATCTTGCGCAGCGCCGTACCGTTCGTCACGCGCTGCGGGAAATCCAACCGCAGCGCGGTCTGGCCGTCCTGCATGTCGAGACCCTCAGGATCGCAGCCGGTGCAGCGCCAGTCGCCCGCCGCTGCGCCCAGGAGCCTCGTTGCATAGAGTCCCATGGCGTCGCGGTGGTCGGCATTCATGTGATCGACGGCCTCCTGCTCCGCCGCCAGCAGGTCTTCGGCGCCGGTGAGATCCGTGAGGAACTGCTCGGGTTTGAGATCGACGATGCGGCCAAAACCGGCGACCAGATGGGTTCCCGTGGGCACGAGCCGAAAAAAGGAGAAATCCTTAAAAGAAACAAAGGCTTCAGCCGACGGATGGGCACTGAGATACCGCCGCTGGATCAGCTCCCTGTCAGCGCCGGCCTGTTCCGCCCGTCCCGACAGCATGATCCGGGCGCCCTCCAAGGGGTCGCCGGCCGCCCGCTCGTCCAGCATCAGCGAGACCCGGCTGTCGGCCAAGATATTCCTAGTGTGCACGGCCAGGGCCGAGATCAGCAGGATTGGCGAGCCGTCGGGGTGGCTCGTCAGATTGACCAGGGAGCAATAGGGATTGCCGCTGCCGGCCATCAGCGTCGCCAGCGCCCCCTGGCGCGAGCGCCTCAGCAGCGATTTGGCAAGCTTTCCGGGGTCGAAGTCAGGGGTCGGTTGCATCGGCTTTCTCGGGTCAGGTGGTTGCAAGGAGGGCCTTTTTTCGGGTAAACGGGGGTCAGGTTATGGGTCGAAACGCGGCGAATCTGCCGCGTTTCGTGGAACTTGGTCACACTTCAGCCCAGCTTGCATTGCTCGGTGACAAGGTTCGAACGCCAACTCGGCACCCATCTATGCGGCGCATCAGTGGATTGCTCGCCGTTTCAAGCCACGACCCAAACGGAAAGCAGAAAGCAGAGGCTCATGCCCACAATCGCTTTGGTCGACGACGACCGCAACATTCTCACATCCGTCTCGATCGCGCTGGAGGCCGAAGGCTATCGCATCATGACGTACACCGACGGCGCCTCCGCGCTCGATGGTTTCCGCACCACTCAACCCGACCTCGCCATTCTCGACATCAAGATGCCGCGCATGGACGGCATGGAGACGCTGCGCCGTCTGCGGCAGAAATCCGATCTGCCGGTGATCTTCCTGACCTCCAAGGACGAAGAGATCGACGAGCTGTTCGGCCTCAAGATGGGCGCCGACGACTTCATCCGCAAACCGTTTTCGCAGCGCCTGCTGGTCGAGCGCGTCAAGGCCGTGCTGCGCCGCTCGGCACCGAAGGACCCGACCGTCGCGCCGAAGGAAAACGATGCCAAGGCGCTCGATCGCGGCCTGCTGCGCATGGATCCGGAGCGCCATACCTGCACCTGGAAGAACGAGCCGGTGACGCTGACCGTCACCGAATTCCTGATCCTCCAGGCGCTCGCGACCCGGCCCGGCGTGGTCAAGAGCCGCAACGCGCTGATGGACGCCGCCTATGATGACCAGGTCTATGTCGACGATCGCACCATCGACAGCCACATCAAGCGGCTGCGCAAGAAGTTCAAGGTGGTCGACAACGAGTTCGAAATGATCGAGACGCTCTACGGCGTCGGCTACCGTTTCAAGGAAGCCTGAGGCGGCAGACGCCTTCACGAAAGACTGGGAGCATCGCCGGTTCTCGTTCCATCGGGACCGGGATGGCTCTAGGATGCGGGGATCCTTCGCACGAGATGTCCTAACGCGGGCGTGAGCATTGCTTGACCGAACGCACCCTGACGAGAACCAGAACGCCGGGGCTATCGCGCCCTACGGCGTTCCGGAGCACGTTGCCGAGGACAAGCCGGCGACGCAACGCTGGCGGCCGCTGTCCTGGCTGACGCGTGCCGGTCAGTATTTCTTCGCGCTCTCGTTCTCGAGCCTGACCCGCCGCATCGTCTCGCTCAACCTCGCCGGCCTCGTCGCGCTGGTCGCGAGCATTCTCTACCTCTCGCAGTTCCGCGCCGGCCTGATCGACGCCCGAGCGCAGAGCCTGCTGGTGCAGGCCGAGATCATCGCCGGTGCGATCGGCGCGTCGGCGACCGTGCAGACCAACGCGATCACGGTCGATCCGGACCGGCTGCTCGATCTGAAACTGGGCGACAGCTACGGCGAATCCGACGATTATTCGGCGCTGAATTTCCCGATCAGCCCGGAGCGCGTGGCCCCCGTGCTGCGCACGCTGATCTCGCCGACCAAGACCCGCGCGCGGATCTTCGACCCTAACGGGACGGTATTGCTCGACAGCCGCGACCTCGAGAACGTGCTGATCTTCCCCTTGCCGCCACCATCGCAGCAGCCCGGCGTGATCGAGCGCGGCTTGACCGCGGTGCGCCTCTGGATCAACCGCGGTGACCTGCCGCTGTATCGCGAGCTCGGCCGCGAGAATGGCAATGGCTATGCCGAAGTCGCCGACGCGCTCCAGGGCCAGAAGCGTTCGATGGTGCGGGTCAATGCGCGCGGCGAGGTGATCGTCTCGGTCGCAGTGCCCGTGCTGCGCTCGCGCGCCATCCACGGCGCGCTGATGCTGTCGACCCAGGGCGACGACATCGACCAGATGGTCACCGCAGAGCGCCTCGCCATCCTGAAGGTCGGCGGCGTCGCCGCCGCTGTCATGATCATGCTGTCGCTGCTGCTCGCGAGCACGATCGCCGGTCCCGTGCGCCGGCTCGCCGACGGCGCCGAGAGCGTCCGGCGCCGCATCAAGGCCCGCATCGAGATCCCCGACTTCACCCGCCGCCGCGACGAGATCGGTCACCTCTCGGGCGCGCTGCGCGACATGACCAGCGCGCTCTACAGCCGTATCGAGGCGATCGAGATGTTCGCCGCCGATGTCGCGCACGAACTGAAGAATCCGCTGACCTCGCTGCGCTCCGCGGTCGAAACGCTGCCGCTGGCGCGAAACGAAAACAGCCGCGCCCGCCTGCTCGAGGTGATCGAGCACGACGTCAAGCGGCTCGACCGGCTGATCTCGGACATCTCCGACGCCAGCCGCCTCGATGCCGAACTGCAGCGCCAGGATGCGATGCCGGTCGATCTGCGCCGCTTGCTGACGACGCTGGTATCCGTCGCCAATGAAACCAAGCTCGGCCACGACGTCGCGGTCGAGACCCGCTTCGAGGGCCGCAGCCCGACCGACACGTTCGCCGTGACCGGCCACGATTCGCGGCTCGGGCAGATCGTCTCCAACCTGCTCTCCAACGCGCAGTCCTTCTCCGAGCCCGGCAGCAAGGTGCGCCTCACCTGCCGCCGCGTCCGCTCCGAGATCGAGATCGTGGTCGACGATGATGGCCCCGGCATCCGCGACGACGCGCTCGAGCGCATCTTCGAGCGCTTCTACACCGACCGTCCGCATCAGGGTTTTGGCCAGAACTCCGGCCTCGGACTTTCGATCTCCAAGCAGATCGTCGACGCCCATGGCGGACGCATCTGGGCCGAGAACCGCACAGGCCCACCGGACGACGAAGGCGTTCCGGCGGTTGCCGGCGCACGCTTCGTGGTGAGGCTGCCGGCGCTATGAGCGACGTCGGCCCCAGCGTTCACGCCTCCGCGGTCAAGGTCGGCACTCAGGCCGTGCTGATCCGAGGGCCCTCGGGCTCCGGCAAGTCGCGCCTTGCCTTCGATTTGATCATGGCGGGACGCTCAGGCGTGATCGAAAGGGCCGTTCTGGTCGGTGACGACCGTGTCCATCTGGCGACAGTCGGCGATGAAATTGAAGTCCGCCCGGCGGCCGTGCTCGCCGGTCTGATCGAGATCCGGGGCCTCGGAATCCGTCGCTGCGACTTCGTGGAGCATGCGACCGTCGGTCTCGTCGTCGATCTGGACGCCGCGGACGCCGAACGGCTGCCGCCGGCCGAATCTCTGAAAACAAGCATTCTAGGTGTCGAAATACCGCGAATCCCTGTTAGCCGCGACTATTCGCCCCTCCCACTGGTTGTTGCGGCCTTGACCACTACCAAGAGTTCATCTTCGGTTAACCCTTCCGGCGATTGTTTGAAGGGAAATGGTAACCATATGAACCCCACTATCGCGACCGAATAGACCGGCGCAGCTCCCCTTATCCATCCGTCTAGGTTCAGGGAGATACGCAACATCCCCCCTTGCGCGGGGGCTCTGGATGGTCAAAGTGGCGCGTTCGTGCGGTGCACCAAAAGCGCCCGCGAGGAGTTTTTCCGATGATTGGTCTAGTACTTGTGACCCACGGGCGCCTTGCCGACGAATTCAAGGCAGCGCTTGAGCATGTCATGGGCCCACAAAAGCAAATCGAAGCGATCACGATCGGCGCTGAAGATGATTCCGATCTCTGTCGAAGCGACATCATCGAGGCGGTTAACCGCGTCGATTCCGGCGACGGCGTTGCGATCCTCACCGACATGTTCGGCGGCACGCCGTCGAACCTGGCAATATCCTGCATGAGCCGGCCCAAGGTCGAGGTGCTCGCGGGCATCAACCTGCCCATGCTGGTGAAGCTTGCCAAGGTGCGCGAGGAGCGTCCGCTGCCCGACGCGATCGCCATGGCCCAGGAAGCGGGCCGCAAATACGTCACCATCGCCAGTCGCGTGCTCGCGGGCAAATGAGCGACGAGGCGCCACAAGCCGGGACGGGCGTGCCCGCGGGCGCGATCTCCAAAGACCTCCTGATCATCAACAAGCGCGGCCTGCACGCCCGCGCTTCCGCAAAATTCGTCCAGGCCGTCGAGCGCTTCGACGCACAGGTCTGGGTGACGCGCGGTGGTGAGACCGTCGGCGGCACCTCGATCATGGGCCTGATGATGCTCGCGGCGGGTCCGGGCACGACGATCACGGTCGCTGCCGCAGGCACTGAAGCGGAAGCCGCGCTCGCGGCGATCACCGAACTCGTTGAAAGCAAGTTCAACGAGGAGGGGATTTAGCGCTCACTTCGCCGGCGGCGCGATGTAGACGTTCCAGCTCATCGACGGACCGGCCTTGCCGTGGGTGAAGCGGCGCGTCGTCATCACGATGCGCTCGGCGTTCGGTGCTGTCTCGGACACCCATTTCTCGAACGCCGGTAGGCGGCCGTCGGTCGGATCGAACACGCCGATGAAACCGTATGTCCTGGCGTCCTCGCGCGAGGTCAGCCCGGAATCCCAGGCTTCGAGCGGCATCAGTGCGGCCGGATGATCCGGGCTGTAGAACACGATCGGCTGGATCGACTCCATCGTGCCGGCGACGACTGCCCAGCGCGAGGCGAAGCGCGCGTGCCAGGCCTGCGTCAATTCGCGTGCGAGCTCCGAGCGCGCGCCATAGGTCGACGTGTTGCCGGAATTGGCCGCCATCTCGCGCGTGGCGATCCAGGGCGAGGCGGCAAGCGTCGCGGCGCTGAGCACGAGCCAGATCGCGGCGATGTTGAACAGCACCGCGCTCTGCACGCGCAGCGCGGGGATCGCAACCAGCGCCAAGGGCACCAAGAAGAACAGCGAGATGCCCCAATCGGTCTTCATGTAGATGCTGAAGGCCAGCGCGCCCAGCGGCGGTCCGACCGCGACGATGATCTGGATGATCCAGACATTCAGCGCCTGCGAGACGTTGACGCCAGGATTGGCGCCGCGCCCCCAGGCGCGCGTGACGATGCGCGACGGCGCGCGCATGAGCAGCGTGAGCCAATGCGGCACCAGCGCCATCGCCAGCGCGGCGAGCGCCACCGGCAGCGCCAGCAGCGCGAAATTATGCAGGGCATAGCCGGCGACGAGCTGATGCACGAGGCCGGCGTCCTCAAGGCTGTAGGTGTCACCGGCATAGGTCAGCGGCACGAAATGCGCATCCGCCAGCCAGACGATGTGCGGGATCATCGCCACCACCATCGTCGCGATCGCCACCCATGGCGCCGGTGACACCAGGAATTTCACGCGCTCCGGATGGATCAGCGCGGCAAGGCCGATCGCGCCGATCATGGTCAGCACCCAGTATTTGGTCATCAGCGCCAGCGCGCCGGCGAGCCCGAACCAGATGCCGGACTGCCAGCTCCGCTTCTCGAAGGCGTTGAGATAGGCGAGCACGAGCAGCGGCAGCGTGACGAGCTGGAGCAGGTCCGGATTATACTTGAAACCCTTGAAATTGAAGATCGGGTAGAGCGCGATCATCACCACGACCAGGAACGCGCGCCGCGCGTCCACCACGCGTAGCGCAACCAGCCAGCAGATCACCATGCCGACGCCGACGGTCGCCATTGCCAGCGCATAGGTCGCCCAGTCCGCGGCCGGGAACACCTTGAACCAGACGCCGGCGACCCAGCCCGACAGCGGCGGGTGCTTGCCGTAGCCCCACAGGAACTTCTGGCCCCAGCCCCAGGCTTCTGCGACGTCCATATGAACGTCCTGCGCCGCCTTGAGATTGATCAGGATGAGGGTCCAGATCACCGCATGCAGAATCGCGAACTGGATCACCAGCCAAAGGCGCGCCCGCGGTCGGGTCGCGCTGGCAACCAGCCAGGCCCGGAAACGGTCATAACTCACCCGGGACTTCGCGGGTGTCTTGGCGGGTGTTTTGGAGGAGGGGATCGAAGTGGTCGACATGGCCGTTGCGTAGCGCGTTTTGGTCCGCCGTGGAATCAGCTTGGCTTGAAGAAAGCCCCTGAAATTACAGCAATATGGTTGCCGCACGGGGATGTGAGTGGTATCCCGCGCCCATGACGACCGTCCCCATTTCGAACATCCGCAATTTCTCCATCGTCGCCCATATCGACCATGGCAAATCGACGCTGGCCGACCGTCTGATCCAGATGACCGGCGGCCTCACCGACCGTGAAATGGCCGGCAAGGAGCAGGTGCTCGATTCCATGGACATCGAGCGCGAGCGCGGCATCACGATCAAGGCGCAGACGGTCCGCCTCGCCTATCGCGCCAAGGACGGCAAGGATTACATCTTCAACCTGATGGACACGCCCGGCCATGTCGACTTCGCCTACGAAGTCTCGCGGTCGCTGGCGGCGTGCGAGGGTTCCCTGCTGGTGGTCGACGCCAGCCAGGGCGTCGAAGCGCAGACGCTCGCCAACGTCTATCAGGCGCTCGACAACAATCACGAGATCGTCCCGGTCCTGAACAAGGTCGATCTGCCCGCCGCCGAGCCCGAGAAGGTCAAGCAGCAGATCGAGGACGTGATCGGCATCGACGCCTCCGACGCGGTGATGATCTCGGCCAAGACCGGCCTCGGCGTCGCCGATGTGCTCGAAGCCATCGTCACCCGCCTGCCGCCGCCGAACGGCGACCGCGAGGCGACGTTGAAGGCGCTGCTGGTCGACAGCTGGTACGACGTCTATCTCGGCGTCGTCGTTCTCATTCGCGTCGTCGACGGCGTCATGAAGAAGGGCAGCCGCGTCCGCATGATGGGCACGGGTGCGGCCTACGACATCGAGCGCGTCGGCTTCTTCACGCCGAAGATGACGCAGGTCGACGAGCTCGGTCCCGGCGAGATCGGCTTCATCACCGCCGCGATCAAGGAAGTGGCCGACACCCGCGTCGGCGACACCATCACCGACGACAGGAAGCCTGTCACCGAGATGCTGCCCGGCTTCAAGCCGGCCATCCCCGTGGTGTTCTGCGGCCTGTTCCCGGTCGATGCCGACGACTTCGAGACGCTGCGCGCGGCCATGGGCAAGCTTCGCCTGAACGACGCCAGCTTCTCGTTCGAGATGGAGACCTCCGCGGCCCTCGGCTTCGGCTTCCGCTGCGGCTTCCTCGGCCTGCTGCATCTGGAGATCATCCAGGAGCGACTGTCGCGCGAATTCGATCTCAACCTGATCGCAACCGCACCGAGCGTCATTTACAAGATGAAGCTCAACGACGGCACCGAGATCGAGATCCACAATCCCATCGACATGCCCGACGTGGTCAAGATCGCGGAGATCCAGGAGCCCTGGATCGAGGCCACGATCCTCACCCCCGACGAATATCTCGGCAGCGTGCTGAAGCTGTGCCAGGACCGCCGCGGCTCGCAGAAGGAGCTGACCTATGTCGGCTCCCGCGCCATGGTGAAATACGATCTGCCGCTTAACGAGGTCGTGTTCGACTTCTACGATCGCCTCAAGTCGGTCTCCAAGGGCTACGCCTCGTTCGACTATCATCTGACCGACTACAAGCCGGCCGATCTCGTCAAGATGCAGATCCTGGTCAACAACGAACCGGTCGACGCGCTCTCGATGCTGGTGCATCGCACCCGCGCCGAAGGCCGCGGCCGTGCCATGGTCGAGAAGATGAAGGATTTGATCCCGCCGCACATGTTCCAGATCCCGATCCAGGCAGCGATCGGCGGCAAGGTGATCGCCCGCGAGACGGTGCGCGCGCTGCGCAAGGACGTCACTGCAAAGTGCTACGGCGGCGACATCACCCGTAAGCGCAAACTTCTGGAGAAGCAGAAGGAAGGCAAGAAGAAGATGCGGCAGTTCGGCAAGGTCGACATCCCGCAGGAAGCCTTCATCGCCGCGCTGAAGGTGGATAGCTGAGGCTAAGGCGCGGGCGGCCGCAAGCAAGACGCAATGGGGCCGGTCTGAGACGTTTGGGACCAAACAACAAGAACGCGAAAACAACCCCATGCACAGTAGCCAGGGCCTTGTTTGCATTAGAATTTTTGTTTTACCGAAATTCGTTTGACCTGTCGGGCAAAACAGGGGCATGATGCCATCATCCCGGCGCGTGCGATCGACGGCCCCTTGGCAGCCGTTGACCACCGGCAACGGGGCTGGCGCCTTTCATATGGCGGCGAAGCGGTTATATAATCAGATAGATTCATCCGTCTTGGCACCGGAACCTGTCATGGCCGACATCTGAGCGTGAAGGAACTCGTCGAGGATGTCATGCGCCGCCATCTCGATTACGTCGAGGTGGTGCAGGATTTTTCGAAGATGCCGCCGCTCTCGCTGGAGAATTATGAACTCCATCGCGACGCCGACGAAAGCGATGAGGACTACACATTCAGGCGCTCACTTTTCCAGTGAGGCCTGAATGGCTCCGCCTTTCCGACGCGGCGACATGGTCTGGAGTTACTTTCCCTTCGCTGAGACTCCCGACATGCCGGCGCGGACGCGACATGCGGCGATAATCGTCGGCGCCTTTTCTGCAATCGACGCCTCCAGGCTCGCGGGGCCCGGTGCCAGCGTAGGCGCCGCCGTCGCAGTTTACACCTCGTCTCGGGTCACGAAGTTCGGTGACAACCTGCCGATCGGGATTATTCAGGTGCCACTGGACAGGGCGCGCCAGAACAAGAACAACTCCGCGTTCTTCATCGACACACGCGCTTCCGATCCATAAGGACTACTTTCCCGATCTGGATGCGCCTGATCATGGTGTGATCACGTCCATTGATTCGGGATTGTTCAGACGCATCATGGAAGAGTTTGCACGCGTAAACGGGCGGGCGAGAGAGCAAATTGTAACCGTAGGACCGCTTCGGCCGCGCTGAAAGTGGATGGCTGTATCCCTGTCATTTCGGGGCGCTTGGCGCGAGCCCGGAATGACAAGTTCTCTGCCGCGCAAGCAAACGACATAGCAGCCCGCCTTGCCCCCACGCGCCAGATGGGCCACCATCCCGGCCGCGCACCGCTAACAAGACCAAAAGCGCGAGGAAACGCATGAGCAAGCCATCAGCCTTCGACTATGGCTGGGTCGTTGTCGCCGCGGGTGCGCTGATGACCTGTGTCGGCTTCGGCACCATGCTGTCGCTTGCAGTGTTCCTGCAGCCGATCTCTGAAACGATGGGCTGGTCGCGCGCCGGTGTGTCGGCGGCGGCGACGCTGGATTTCCTCTGCATGGGCGTTGCCGCGTTCTTCTGGGGCACGCTGTCGGACCGATTTGGCACCCGCATCGTCGTCCTCTCAGGAAGCATTTTGCTGGGCCTCGGTCTCGTGGCCGCGAGCCAGGCGGCAAGCTTGTGGCAATTCCAGCTTTTCTTTGGCACGCTGATCGGCATTGCCGCCGGCAGCTTCTACGCGCCGATGATGGCGCTCGCCAGCGCCTGGATCGACAAGAACCGCAGCCTCGCGGTGGCGCTGGTCTCCGCCGGCATGGGCGTGTCGCCGGTGACGATCGCACCGACCGCCAGCTGGCTGATCACGGCCTATGACTGGCGCACCGCGATGCTGGTGATCGGCATCGCCGCGTGGGCGCTGCTGATCCCCGCCAGCTTCCTGGTGCGGCCGGCGCCGGCCGCGGACAGCCCGGCAAGCACCGACGCCGCGCCGGCGATCGAGCTGACCGCAGCACAGGCGCTGCGCACGCCGCAATTCATCGCGCTTGCAGCCGCGCATTTCGCCTGCTGCGCCGCGCATTCCGGTCCGATCTTTCACATGGTGTCCTACGCGATGGTCTGCGGCATCGCCCCGCTCACGGCGGTGACGGTCTATGGCGTCGCCGGAGTGTCAGGCCTCGGCGGACGCCTGCTGCTGGGCGCGGCTGCCGATCGCATCGGCGCAAAACCCGTGCTGGTCAGCGGCCTCCTTGTTCAGGCGATGTGCATCGCGACCTATCTCGCGGTGGGCCAGCTCGGCGAATTCTATGCGCTCTCGGTCGTGTTCGGCCTCGCCTATGGCGGCGTGATGCCACTCTATGCGGTGCTGGTCCGCGAATTCTTCGGCGCGCGCATCATGGGGACCGTGTTCGGCGCGGTGTCGGCCTTCGCCAGCCTCGGCATGGCGCTCGGGCCCTGGGCCGGCGGGCTCGTGTTCGACAATTTCCAGCAATACACCTGGCTGCACGCCGGCTCCTTCGCGATCGGGCTTGCCGCCGTCGCGGTGGCGCTGAGTTTTCCGACCAGACGCCGGCAAACGCTCGACCTTGGCCGCGCGGCGGCCTGACGAGGTGGCGCATGAACAAGCCGCAAGTCTTCCGCTCTACCCATCCTGCCCTTCAGGCGAAACTGCTTCTACGCCGGTGAAAGCGTGACCCCGGTCAATTCGGCCAATCTGCCGAGAAGTCTGTCCTGAAAATCGGGATCGGTCGCTTCGTGGGCCGGCTCTTGTTGCCGGAGGTCATGCCAGTAACGCCCGCTGACCAAGGCGGCGGGATCATCACTCACCGCCAGCCAGGTCTGCGTCCGTTGTCCGGTGCCCACGTCGACCGGCGCTCCGGCACCGCCCATCTTGGTGCGTGCCCAGCCGGGATCGACGGCGTTGCTCAGCACCTGCGGCCAACGCCGCGCCAAGGCAAAGGCCAGTGCGATCATGTGCAGCTTGCTCTCCGCGTACGCCTTGGCCGGATCCCAGGTTCGCCTCGTCCAGTCGAGATCGACTAGCGATCCCTCCCCGCCGCGGTGAAGGCCGCTGCTGAGATACACCAGCCGATCGGGGCGTTTCATCAGGGCGGTGAGCAGGTAGGGCGCGAGCGTGTTGACCGCCAGCGTGGTGGCGTGGCCTTCGGGCGTCGGGCCCCGGCTGCGCTCCGTATAGACCCCGGCGTTGTGGATGACCGCGTCCAGGCGACCGATGGCGTTGACCTGATCTGCCACGCTTCTCGTCTGGGCGGCGCTCTTGAGGTCGCCAATCGCGATCCGTGCGGAATGCGTGTCGAGCCCGGCGACTGCCGCCGCACGTTCCGCCGATCGCGCGCAGGACGACCTGGTGGCCCTGTTCGAGGAGAGACTGGGCGGCCGCGCGGCCCAAACCGTCCGTGCTGCCCGTGATGAAGACGATTGCCATTGCCGCTCCTGCTCGAATCCCGCTTCGGCGCCTCCGAACAATCTTCGAAGAAGCGCATTAACATCGATAAGTTGGGAATGACCGCATGTCGAATTTCGTCATGCTGCTGGTCGAGGACGACTCGCTCCAGCGCGAAGTTCTATCCGACCTTCTCAAGGACGAAGGGTTCGAAGTCGTCGAATGTGCCACCGCAGAAGCGGCGGAGCTCATCGTCGCCTCGACGGGCAAGGAATTGCGGGCGCTGATCACCGACCACAATCTCGCGGGGAGAATGACCGGGCTCGAGCTGGCAGAGTACGCGCACAGTACCCATCCGGGGCTCAACATCGTGCTGATGTCCGGGACGGTGATGGCCCCGCTGCCGCCCAATACGACCTTTTTGCGCAAGCCGTTTGCGCCCGCCCATTTGCTGGCGGCCGTGTAGAACCGGAATATCCTCCAAGGTCATCACCCCGAGTTTCCCGCGCCGATGGCGTTCTCGCTTTCGGGCACCGTCAGCCGGACAGAGTGACCCTGCCGCATGGCGAGCGATGCCGCCGCCACAGCCGCCTCGAACGCGGCTTCCTTGGTCTGGTAGGTGTTCCGGATTGCGCCATCGTGTTCGACGTGCCAGGCGCCGTCCCGGCCAACAACATCATAGGCTGCGAGGCCCATCTCTTGTCCTCCGTCATGCGTCCGGCGTTGCCTTGGACGCCTGAGTGCTGCTCACCGGGTCCGACGCCGGGAAACTGTCCTTCAATCCCTTGTCCAGTTCGTCATCCTTGGCCTCGTCACGCCGGATGCCGCGCTTGAGATCTTCCGTGTTCTTGTCCGGCGGTGCCGGATCGAATTTCCCGGTCATGCAGTTGTCCTTCCGCTACCTCAAACGCGTTGAGCTCCTGACCGTTCCTTCCAAGGAACCAACGCCGGCGCCGAGGTTTGCTTGCTGTGATGGAGGAAGGGAATGGCAAGCACACGCGAGAGGCCGGTCGCGGAGACTCCCAACGAAGCGCGGCAAGCAGAGCCAGGTCCAAGCGTGCTCGTATTGCTGCTTGCCAGCCTTGCGATCTCGGCGATCATCTTGGTGGCGATCTGGACCATCTTCTTTCGACCATAAGGGGCTGGAGGCCGCTAAGCCGAACACGGGGATGGGATGTCCCGGCCCGCACTCGGTCATGTTGCGATCAAGCGCCGCAGGATCGGGTTGCGGCGGCTTCGAGCCGTAAACCGATCGTCAAGCGCCTCTCCTCCAAGATCGCTTCCCGGCCCGAACTGGTCGTTGTCCAGAGTGACCGGCATCACAGAGCTGACGCTTGCCTTTCGGCAGGCTCTGCCTACGCTGCGCATACGTTATTCTGGGGTTATGATGGGCGCGCTTCGCTGGTTTTCATTGATCTTTTTCCTTGGCCTGGCCTGCGGTTCGGCCCATGCCGAGCGCCGCGTCGCGCTGGTCATCGGAAACTCCAGCTACAAGAGCGTGCCGCGGCTTGCCAACCCCGCGAACGATGCCACGCTCGTAGGCGGCATGTTCAAGAAGGCCGGCTTCGACGTCGTCGATACGAAGCTTGATCTGAGTGTGGTCGATATGCGCAAAGCGCTGCGCGAATTCGGCACCAGGGCGCGCGAGGCCGACGTCGCCGTCATTTACTACGCCGGCCACGGCATCGAGCTGGATGGCAACAACTATCTGATTCCCACCGACGCTGCGCTGGAGACGGATACTGATGTCCTCGACGAGGCGTTTCCGCTCGACCGGGTACTTTTTGCCATTGAGCCGGCCAAGCAGCTGCGCCTCGTCATTCTGGACGCCTGCCGCGACAATCCGTTCGCAAAGTCGATGAAGCGCACCGTGGCGTCCCGTGCGATCGGTCGCGGGCTCGCCAAGGTTGAGCTAACCAGCCCAAACACCATGATCGCCTTCGCGGCGAAGGCGGGCTCTACCGCTTTTGACGGAGACGCGAAAAACAGTCCCTTCGCGGTGGCTCTTGTCGATCGCCTCCCCACGCCAGGCCTCGATCTTCGCAAGGCCTTCGGCTTTGTACGCGACGATGTCCTGAAGAACACCGGGTACAAGCAGGAGCCGTATGTTTACGGCTCACTGGGCGGCGCTGATGTGCCTCTGGTTCCTGCGAAGCCCGTCGTCACCGGACCGCAGCCAAACCCCGACAGCGACATTCGACGCGACTACGAATTGGCTCTTCAGCTCGGCACGCGTGAAGGATGGACAGCCTTTCTCAACCGATATCCCGGCGGCTTCTATGCCGATCTCGCCAAAGGTCAGTTGAGCAAGATCGCGGCCGAGGAGGCACGGGCAGCCGCAGCCGAGAAGGCTCGCCAGGCCGAGGAGGAGAAGGCGCGGCTGGTGGCTGACCGAGCCAAGAAGATCGAGCAGGAGAAGGCGGCGGTTGCTGCCAAGGCGGCCGAGGACGCCCGGATGGCGGCGGAGAAAGCCAAGCAGATGGAGGAGGCCAAGGCGACCGCAGCCGAGCAGCGGCGGAGGGAAGCTGAGGCGGCCGCCGCAAAGGCAATCACCGACAAACAAGCCACCGAGAAGGCGCTTGCCGAGAAGACCGCGAACGATAGGGCGACTGCCGAACCGGCTGGAAGGCAGGCTGCAGAGAAGCAAGCCGCCAACACGGAGCAGAAGGTCGCCGTTGTCGCACCCACATCGACCTTGCCGACCATGTCGCCTCAGGAGATGACGAAGCTGGTGCACTCGGAGCTCCGCCGCGTCGGCTGCCTGACCATCTCGGCAGATCGCCATTGGAATGCTTCGTCGGAACGCTCGCTGACGCTGTTCAACAAGTATGCCGGGACGAAATTCGACGCGAAGCTGGCGAGCCTCGACGTGCTCGATGCGATCAGAGCCAAGCCAAACCGCGTCTGCCCGCTCGTCTGCGAGCACGGTTCCAAGCCTGACGGTGACGCCTGCGTGAAGATAACCTGCCGCGCGGGGTATCGTTTGAGCGATGGCAACGAGTGCGAGAGAATACCTGACAAGAAGCCTGTTGCGACGCGCGATGATACAAGAAAGCGGGACGGGGAGCGGAGACCGATAGAAGCCGCACCATCCAACAAGCCGCAAGCCTCGGGCCAACTATTCTGTAATTCCGCCGGCTGCCGTCCTGTCGGCAAGGGATGCAGAGTAGAGGCCGCACCCGTCAGCGATCAGACCTCCCCGATGGCTGGCCGCACGAGAGAAGTATGCAACTGAGCCATGCCAATCGTACGTCGACATTTCAGGTCCATTGAACTTGCCGGCACTCGCTGACGAAGCATTCCATTGCGACGTGTCGCCCCTGGCAGAGATTGGTGGTTCAGGGCGATGTGCCTTCGTTCCCATCGACGGCTGGAGCGTCCCATGGAATGCGCAATCCGGCCCGCACTCGCAGATGATGCCGATGACATCAGCGCGGTGATCTTGCGGCCGCTGCGGGAAACGAACGCGAGAGACTATGCGGACGAGATCATCGAAAGGATCGCGCATAGCTTCAGCCCGGATGCCGTACGGCAGCTGATCGGACAACGCACCGCCTCGTCGCCACCATCCGCGGCCGCGTCGTTGCGACCGCAAGTCTGGACGGAAACGTCGTCCGCACCGTCTTCGTCGCTCCCGACGTTCAGGCGTGCGGCATCGGCAAGCTGCTGATGGCCGAGATCGAGCGTACCGCGCGCGAGCGCAACATCCGCTGGTTGACCCTTTCTTCCTCGGTCACGGCCGAGACGTTCTACGTCGGGATTGGGTTCAGTGCCGTTCGCGGCAGCTATCACGGTGACGAGCGCACGATCATCATGGAGCGATTGCTCCACGATTCCCCCAAGTAGCCGGCCCGGATGAAGTGTCGGGAAGGCATCTTGATCCTCTCCGCCGGATAGACCACCATCGCCCCCTCTTACCGCTCACGGCAGAAGGGGCGAGGAAACGCGCATGAACGCAACCCCCGGAGTTGGCTTGGTCGAACGAGCGCTCGCGATCGCACCGCTGATTGCGGCCGAGTCTGACGAGATCGAGCGGACGCGGCGGCTGACGCCGGCCGTCGTCTCCGCGCTGATCGAGAACGGGCTCTACCGCGCGCTGCTGCCGCAAAGTCTTGGCGGCACGGAAGCTCCCCCCGAAAGCTTCATGCAGATGCTGGAGGAGATCGCCAAGGCCGATGCCTCGACCGCCTGGTGCCTTGGCCAATGCAGCGTCTGCGCGACGATTGCGGCCTCGCTCGGTCACGACACCGCGCATGAGATCTTCAACACGCCGCCCGGCATCCTCGCCTGGGGCGCGATTGCGCATGAGGCGCGCGCGGTCGAGGGCGGCTATCGCGTCACCGCGCGCTGGGATTTTGCCTCGGGCTCGCGGGAGGCGAGCTGGCTCGAGGCGCATGTGCGGATCACTAATGCCGACGGGACGCCACGCAAGACTGCCGACGGATCGCCGGAGGTGCGCACCATTCTGTTTCCAGCCCACAGGGCCGTGCTGCACGACGTCTGGCAGGCAATTGGGCTCGCGGGCACCGGCACGGACTCGTATGAAGTCAGCGACCTCTTCATCCCCGAGCGGTTCACGGCGTTTCGAGACGTGCCGTCGGCGCTGGTCGAGAAGGGTCCGCTCTACAGGATCGGGACCGGCTCGACCTTCAGCCTTGGCTTTGCCGCGGTGTCGCTCGGTGTCGCGCGAGCCATGCTGGAAGCGGCGATCGCGCTGGCACGCGCAAAGCACCAGTCGCTTGCGGCCGGCGCGATGCGCGACAATGCCGCCATTCAGGGCCTGATCGGCCGCACCGAGGGCGATTTGCGGGCCGCTCGCGCCTATCTCTATGCCACAGTGAATGCGATGTGGCGCGATCTCAGCGCCACCGGCGAGTTCAGCGCGGCGCATCGGAGCGCAGTGCGCCTCGCCGCGACCTGGACCATCCATCAATCGGCACGCGTGGTCGACACCGCCTATCACATGGCCGGCGCGACAGCCGTATTCCGCAGCCATCCGTTCGAGCGGCGGTTTCGCGACATGCACGCGATCGCGCAGCAGATCCAGGCGCGGGATACGCATTACGAGGATCTGGGCAAGATGATCCTTTCAGGGGATCGCTGACGTCGACAAGTTGCCAGAAGTGCACCCACGCTGACCTATATTGAGGTCAGCATCCGGCGTCATCGTCGCTGAACCTTTCCAGGTTTTCCCGGACCAATTTCTATAGCGACAGGAACGACAGCTTTTCCGCTGTGAACCGAGCCGACCATTGTGAAGTGACAGTTGAGGATTGATTTCAGCGCGCTGCATTTGCGCAAGGGAGGTCCGTTATGGGCCGAACAGCTGGCAAAAAGGTCAATTGTCCTGCCATCCAGCGTCATTCCCCGGGATGGCGCCATCCTGGCATTCTCACGATTGCCATCATCTGCACCGCATGCACTCTGCTATTTGCGGGCGAAGCCGTGGCCCAATGCTCGGCGCGAGACGCCCTGCGGAATCACCTGAAGCTCAAGCAAGCTCACGCCGACAGGGCGCCAATCCCGATCAAATCCGCCGTCGACCTCCCCACGTGGAAGACGATCGAGATCGGGACGTTTGCAAATTTCTTCGCCCTCGCTAACGCGTTGCATGCGGCAGGTTGCGGCATCGGAAGCTCGGCCGGCGAAATCCTCGCGCGACCGGCCTTTACCCTTAGCTCCACGAAAAAAAGCGTCGAGCTTCTTGCGGTGTCGGCAGCCGAACTGGGTTTTCAAACCGATAATGCGTTGCTGGCAGACATTTATGCGCGCGCCAGACAGTTGGGTTTCGGCCTGGCGGCGGCAGAAGTCGGACCACAATTGAGGCTTCAATACTTTGACCAGCCGATCGGCGAATTTCTCATCATCGGAATGGAGCCAATCAGGACCTGGCAGGGCGCCCCTGTCATCTTGAATGTAGCCAATGGCGGAGCGGGACTCATTCTCATCGGCCAGGATGGCGGCGCCGACGCACAGATTCCCGCAGCATCCCGGTTTGTATTCGTGCGGGCCAATGAGAACGCTTCTGCCGAGGAGCAAGTAACACTTGTCGGTCGCTGAGCTTTCGACTGTGCGCAACTCAAGCCGCAAGCTGCATCCGTACCCTAGGCCACCAGTGCGGCGGCGTCGTCATCGCCGTCGATGCCGCGCTGCGCCTTCAGCAGGCTGATGATCTCGAAATTCGGCCGGGCCTTGCTGAACAGAAACCCCTGGCCTTCATCGCAGCCTTCGGCCCGCAGGCAGCTCAGCTCGGCCTCGGTCTCGACGCCTTCGGCGGTGATGGTGACGCCAAGGCCCTTGCCGAGGCTGACGATGGAGCGGATGATCGCCTGGGCCTCGCGGTTGGCCCCCAGATCGCGCACGAAGGACTGGTCGATCTTGATCTTGTCGAACGGGAAGCTGCGCAAGTAGCTGAGGCTGGAATAGCCGGTGCCGAAATCGTCCATCGAGACACGGACGCCGAGCGCGCGCAGCGCGTGCAGCGTCGCCAGCACCTGGGCGCTCTTCTCGAGCAGCAGCGTCTCGGTGATCTCGAGCTCGAGCCGCCGCGCCGGCAGGCCGGAATGTTTCAACGCGTCCGTCACCACCGAGAGCAGATTGCCGCTGCGGAACTGGAGCGGTGACAGATTGACGGCGACGCGGACGTCGTCCGGCCAGGTCGCCGCGTCCAGGCAGGCCCGGCGCAGCATCAACCCGCCGAGCGGATTGATCAGGCCGGTTTCCTCCGCGATCGGAATGAATTCGGCCGGCGAGACCATACCGCGCTCGGCATGCGGCCAGCGCACCAGCGCCTCGAAGCCGGTGATGCGGCCGCTCTGGAGGTCGACCAGCGGCTGGTAATAGGGCCGCAGCACGTCGTTCTGGATCGCGTCGCGCAGCTCGACCTCGATCTTGCGGCGGCTCTGCGCTTTCGCATCCAGCGCCGCCTCGAAGAAGGCGAAGGTGCCGCGGGCGTCCAGCTTGGCGCGCGACAGCGCCATGTCGGCGCTCTTGAGCAGCTTTTCGGAATCATCACCGTCGCCAGGCGCCATCGCAATGCCGATCGAGGCGCCGATCACCACGGAATGGCCGTCGAGCAGATAGGGATCGGCGATGGCTTCCAGCAGGCGTTTGGCCAGCAGCACCGCGTCCTCGGGACGTGCCAGGCCGCTCTGCACGATGGCGAACTCGTCGGAATTGAGTCGCGCCAGCGCGTCGTCCTCGCGCAAGGTCGAGCGCAGCCGCTTGGCGACGCCGCGCAGCAGCTTGTCGCCGACCGCGTGCCCCAGCGTGTCGTTGACCGCCTTGAAATTGTCCAGCCCCAGCATCAGCAGCGCGACCTTGTCGGAGCTGCGCCGCGTGTGCAGCAGCATCTCGTCGACCTGCTGGCGCAGCAGATTGCGGTTGGGCAGGCCGGTCAGCCCGTCATGCTGGGCCATGAAGGCGAGCCGCGCCTCGGCGCGCTTGCGCTCGGTGATGTCCATCAGCGCCAGCAGCACCGCGGGCCGATCGGCATAGGTCAGTTCGCGCGAATAGATCGCAAGGTCGATCAGCGCGCCGTCGGCCTTGACGTGCTTCCATGTGCGCCCGGCCTGCTCGTCGCTGGACCGATCGATGGTCCAGGGCGGCTCGCTGTCGAAGGCCTGCAACGAGCGTATCTTCAGTCGCTCGAATTCGGCGCGGCTATAGCCGTAATGCGCGATCGCGGCATCGTTGACGCCGAGGATGCGCTCGTCGTCCAGCGCGCAGATGATCATGGGCACGGGATTGCCGTCGAACAGCAGACGGAACGAGGCCTCGCGCTGCTTCAACTCGGTAATGTCGACGCGCAGGCCGACCACGCCGCCGTCGTCGGTGCGGCGTTCCTCGATCAGGATGACGCGGCCGTCCGACAGCCTCTGCTCGTGCCGCTTGCCCGGCTCGTACAGCCGCTTCAGCCGCTCGGCGATCCACTCGTCCTCATGGCCGGCGGATTCCGGATAGTCGCCGCGCGCAACGCCGACGCGCAGCGTGTCTTCCAGCCGCGCGCCTTCTTCGAACAGATCGGCGGTCTTGCTGTAGATCTCGGCATATTGCTTGTTCCAGAGCACGTAGCGGCCCTCGGGATCGAGGATCACGATGCCTTGCGGAAGCATGTCGACGGCCTGCCGCAGCCGCTCATGCGATTTGCGCGCCTCGGCGACGGCCGCCTCGGTTTCCGCACGGCTCTGCACGAGCTGGTTGCGCTCGGTGGCCGGATGAGGCGCGCTCGCGAAGCGCGGCTTGCGCGGCTGTCGGCCGGCTCGGGCGAGCACGCTTCGTTTTCGCTTCGTTGTTCTTCGAGACCCCAAACTCAACTTCACTCGTCCTAGCCGTGCCCAGGACCGCAAGTTTTGGAGCAAGTGTCTGAAAAAAAAGTAATCCTGGTGGTCTCGCCGGCCGAGGCTGCGTCCTGCGGCGGCCGTGAGCCGGATGGCTTTGCCCGTTTGGGAGGCGCCGAGGCCTGAAAGGGCGCGGCAAACCTGGTGTCGTGGCGCAATCGGAAACGAAGGCGATGCAAAAGCGCGCGTTCCCCATGAATCAATTCCGTAAACGCGTCCGATTGCATGCAGGCTGGAGACGAAGCTCGTTCCACGCACGAATTTTGGTCAACGCAGGACACGGTTATCGCGCCGTTAAGAAAGCGGCCGATCCCGTGAGGCAACGGCCTGTCAAGACGCCGCGAGGTAGCGCCGCCATGAAAGCCTGATTCTTACCCCTGAGGCGGTGTTGGGCTATAAGGAGATCAGCATGAGTCGCCGCCGCATCGCCCCCCTCCTGCTTTTCGTGACGCTCCTGTCCGCAGGCGGCGTGCTGGCCCAGGACAAGGGCAGCGTCACCCCAAAAGCGCTGCCGCCGCTCGCCAATCCCAACGATCCCAGCCTCGGCGCCAAGGAGCTGTTCGCACGAAAACTGCTGCCGTCGAAGGGAACGGCGCATGTCGTCGGCTCCTACACCAAGGGCTGCATCGGCGGCGCCGTGCAGATGCCGCTCAACGGCGACAATTGGCAGGTGATGCGGCTGTCGCGCAACCGCAGCTACGGTCACCCCGCGATGATCGCGCTGATCAAGCGCCTTGCGGCCAGGGCGCACAAGGACGCGGGATGGCCGGGTATCCTGGTCGGCGACATCGCGCAACCGCGCGGCGGGCCGGCACTGTCGGGCCATGCCAGCCATCAGATCGGCCTCGACGCGGACATCTGGCTGACGCCGATGCCGGATCATCGCCTCTCGCGCGAGGAGCGCGAGGAGATGTCGGCGGTGATGATGGTGCGGCAGGACCGGCTCGACATCGATCCGAAAGTGTTCACGCCTGGCCATGTGCTGGTGCTGCGCGATGCGGCGCAGGAGCCGGCGGTGCAGCGCATCTTCGTCAACGCCGCGATCAAGAAGGCGCTGTGCCGCGAGGCCAGGGGCGACCGCTCCTGGCTGTCGAAGATCCGGCCGTGGTGGGGCCACGACTATCACTTCCACATCCGCATGCACTGCCCGACGGGTGCGAGCGAATGCGAGGGACAGCCGTCGCAGTCCGAGGACGAGGGCTGCAAGGATTCCGATCTCGCCTACTGGTTCAGCGATGCGGTGCTGCACCCGAAGCCGCCACCGGAGCCGCCCAAGCCGAAACCGCCGATGACGCTGGCGCAGATGCCGGCCGCCTGCAAGGTGGTGCTGCACGCAGGCGACGCGAAGCCGTAAGGTGTGCTGCCGCCTGCCGGCCAGTGTCGTCCCCGGGGGCGCGAAGCGAGTCCGGGATGACGAACGAGGGGGCTCCGACCTCGTTGACGCGTCGCCCTTTGACCTGGAGCGCCGGCCTGCTATCTTCGCAGCTGCGATAGCCGTGCCGGCCGTAAGCCGTCGCAAGGCCCCGTGGAACAGCGCTTCCGCCCGTCGCAGGCCTGACTTAACCCAACGCCAGATTTGCGCGTGCATGTGTGCGCGCGAGCTCGCACGGAGCGCATCCATGATTCGTATCGCCGGACTTTTCACTGCGTTCGTCCTCCTCGCGAGCGCGGCGCTCTCGCCGGCCGTCGCCGAGGACAAGAGCATCACCGTGTTCGCGGCTGCCTCGATGAAGAACGCGCTGGACGAGGTCGATGGCGCCTACACCGCCAGGACCGGCGTCAAGTTCAGCGTCAGCTATGCCGCAAGCTCGGTGCTCGCCAGGCAGATCGGGCAAGGCGCGCCGGCCGACGTGTTCGTCTCCGCCGACACCGACTGGATGGACTATGCGATCTCCAGGAAGACCATCAACGAGCCGACCCGGGTCAATCTGCTCGGCAACAGCATTGTGCTGATCGCGCCGAAGGATTCGAGGATCGACAACGTCGCCATCGCGGAGGGTTTTGACCTCGCCAGGCTCGCCGGTGATGGCAGGATCGCGACCGGGGACGTGAAGTCCGTGCCGGCCGGCAAATATGCCAAGGCCGCGCTGGAGAAGCTGGGTGCGTGGCAGGCCGCCGAGCCGAAATTCGCCATGGCCGAGAGCGTGCGCGCCGCGCTGACGCTGGTGACCCGCGGCGAGGCCCCGCTCGGTATCGTCTATTCTACCGACGCCAGGGTCGAGCCCGGCGTGAAGATCGTCGGCACCTTCCCGGCGGACTCCCATCCCGCGATCATCTATCCCGTTGCCGCGACCACGACCGCAAAGCCCGAAGCCGGCGACTATCTCGCCTTCCTGCGCTCGACCGCCGCCAAGACCATTTTGGAAAAGCACGGCTTCAAGTTCCTGGTCAGCCCGACAACTTGATGCTTGCAACGTGATGTCCGAGGTTTCTCCGGCCGAATGGACCGCGATCCTGCTCTCGCTCAAGGTCGCCGTCGTTGCAACGCTGGTGGCAGCGCCATTCGGCATCGCGCTGGCGTGGCTGCTGGCGCGGCGTGACTTCTGGGGCAAGTCGGTGCTCGACGCGCTGGTGCATCTGCCGCTGGTGCTGCCGCCGGTCGTCACCGGCTATCTTCTGCTGCTCAGCTTCGGCCGCCGCGGCCTAGTCGGCGGATTCCTCGCCGATCATCTCGGCATCGTCTTCTCATTCCGATGGACCGGCGCGGCGCTCGCCTGCGGCATCATGTCGTTTCCGCTGCTGGTGCGGCCGATACGACTGTCGATCGAGGCGATCGACCGGCGGCTCGAGCAGGCGGCCGAGACACTCGGCGCCGCGCCGTGGAAAGTGTTCGTCACGGTGACGCTGCCGCTGGCGCTGCCCGGCGTGCTCGCCGGCATGGTGCTCGGCTTTGCCAAGGCGATCGGCGAGTTCGGCGCCACCATCACCTTCGTCTCCAACATTCCCGGCGAGACCCAGACGATTTCCTCGGCGATTTATTCGCTGATCCAGACGCCCGACGGCGACGCCGCCGCGGGCCGGCTCGTGATCGTCTCAATCGTGCTGGCGCTGGGCGCGCTGATCGCCGCCGAATGGTTCGCCCGCCGCGCCACGCAACGCCTGCACGGGAATTGACCATGCTGCGGGTTGACGTCGAAAAACAGCTCGGCGAATTCTCGCTGTCCGCGTCCTTCAGCAGCGAGGGCCGTGTCATCGGCCTGTTCGGCGCCTCGGGCGCCGGCAAGACCTCGCTGGTCAACATGATCGCAGGGCTCTTGCGGCCCGACCGCGGCACCATCGTGATCGACGGCGAGACGGTCGACGACACCGCGGCCGGCATCCACGTGCCGGCCTGGCGCCGCCGCATCGGCTATGTGTTCCAGGACGCGCGACTGTTTCCGCATCTCAATGTCGCGCAGAATCTCGACTATGGAAGACGGATGAACGGCCTCGCGCCCGATCCCGCCCAGCACTCGCGCGTCATCGACCTGCTCGACATCGGCGCGCTGCTTGGCCGCCGCCCCGGAAAGCTCTCCGGCGGCGAGCGCCAACGCGTGGCGCTCGGGCGCGCGCTGCTGTCCCGGCCGCGCCTGTTGCTGCTCGACGAGCCGCTCGGCGCCCTCGACGAGGGCCGCAAGCTCGAGATCCTGCCCTATCTGGTGCGGCTGCGGGACGAGGCCAATGTCCCGATGGTCTATGTCAGCCACGACGCCGCCGAGCTGCGGCAGCTCGCAACGCAGATCGTGATGCTGCGCCAGGGACGGGTGACGTCGTTCGGCGGAGTGAAGGTGCTGACGTGAGCGGGCCATCACGCGATCATCAGAGCTACCAGCCGCGATCGACGTTGCGCACTTCGCCGGTTCGGGCGTCGACGTCGACTTCCATCCAGCGCCCGACACGGTCACGGCCCTCGATCTGCCATTCATCGCCAAGGAAGTTCGTGTGCGAAACCGTGACGACACCAAGATCGGTCGCGACGTCGAGCGCGGCCTGCATCGAGATCTGATCACCGGTGTCGTAGGCCATGGCCGGCGCCGCCGATCCCAAGCCGATGGCGACGATGGCGGGCAAGATGAGTTTCCGCATGGGCTGCTCCTGTCAGATGCGTTGACTATTACGCGGCTGAAAACGAGCAGCGCGGCGGAGCGTTCCGAATGCAGAAGTCACGAAGCCGCGCAAATCTTCGGCGGTTGCGGCGATTTGGTGGCGGTTGTCTGGCGCCCGCTGTTCCGTTCCCGAGGGCCATGCTCGCGCTCTTGAGGTATAGCGCTTCAACAAACTCCGTTGTCGCGAGCGCAGCGCCTAAACACCCGCCACCGATGTCCACAAATCCGCCAGCTTGCGCCGCAGCGCTTGGCCGCGCGTCAGCGGCGCGGGCTTCTCCTCGTCTTCCGGCAGGCGCAGACCGACGAGGTTGACGCGGCCGCCGGAGATCGAGCGCGCGACCAGCACGATCTCGCCAAGCGCAAGCTCGGCACCCTCCTTCGGCGCGCGATCGAGATGGACGTCGAAATAGTCGGCGAGCGTCAGCTTGCCCTCGTCCTCGCTCACCCTGACGCCATAGATCTCGGCGAGCTCAGCCAGCGTGTGATCGCCGGAGACCATGAAGTCGCCGAGCAGATGCGGGTCGGGCGCGGTGCTCGGCTGCATGTCGACGAAGAAGCGGTCGAGCGACTCGGCCTTTTCCGGCGGCGCCAGCAAATAGATGTAGTCGCCCGGCGCGACCGGATCGGCCTCCGCCGGCGTCAAAATGTTCTCGTTGCGGATCACCAGGGTCGGCTTGGACCAGGACGGGATCAGGCCGCGCCGGAAATACAGGCTCTTGGGCCGCACCGGATAGCCGACGAGCTGCTGCTCGAGCTGGCCGGGCAGATCGAGCTCGACGCGGCGCGGGCCGCGCTCGGCGCGCGGCAGCGCGACGTGCAGCTTCCGCGCGGCGGGCGCCAGCGTCCAGCCCTGCAGCAAAAGCGAGATGATGACGACGACGAAGGCGACGTCGAAATAGAGATAGGCCTTCGACAGCCCGACCAGCATCGGGATCGACGCCAGGAAGATCGCGACCGCGCCGCGCAGGCCGGTCCAGGCAATGAAGATCTTCTCGCGCCAGTTGAAGCGGAACGGCGCCAGGCACACGAACACGGCGATCGGCCGCGCCACCAGCATCAGGACGAATGCGATCCCGACCGCCGGCAGCACGCTGGCGCCGAGCCGGCTCGGCGAGACCAGGAGGCCGAGCAGCACGAACATCACGATCTGCGCCAGCCAGGTCGCCGCATCGAGGAACGCCACCACCGAATTATGCGCGCGCGTCGGCCGGTTGCCGATGATGATGCCGGCAAGATAGACCGCGAGGAAGCCGGAGGCGTGCATGATCTGCGAGCCGCCGAAGATCACGAGCGCCCCCGTGGTCACGAACGGCGCATGCAGGCCCTGCGGCAGCGCAACCTGGTTGAGCGCGATGACGACGAGACGCCCCCCGATCACGCCGACGACCGCGCCCAGCACCGCCTCCTGGATGAACTCCATCGCCACGTGTCCGGCCGAGCTCGATCCGAGCGTGATGTATTCGACCAGCATCAAGGTGAGGAAGATGGCGAAGGGATCGTTGGTGCCGGATTCGGCCTCCAGCGTCGCGCCGACGCGCGGCCGCAGGCGCAGGCCCTGGGTGTGCACCAGCAGGAACACGGCGGCGGCGTCGGTCGAGGCCACGACGGCGCCGACCAGCAGCGACTCCGTCCAGTTGAGGTCGAGCGCGTATTTGGCGAACGGCGCCGTGATCAGCGCGGTCAGCAGCACGCCGACGGTGGCGAGAACGACGGACGGCGCGAGCACGGTGCGGATGCTGGCAAAGCGCGTCTTCAGGCCGCCGTCGAACAGGATCAGGGCGAGCGCCACCGAACCGACCAGATAGGTGGTGCGGACGTCGTCGAACTGGAGCTGCCCGGGGCCGGAATCGCCCGCGAGCATGCCGATGACGAGGAAGACGAGCAGCAAGGGGGCGCCGAAGCGCAGCGCGAGCAGGCTCGACAGGATACCGGCCATGACGAGGACGGCGCCGAGCAATATGGCGAGGCTGACAGAGTCGAGGGAGGCCATCCACCTTCCGGGTACAAATTGCTGGAATTCGCATCCTTATCGTCGGCGGACTCCCGCGCCAACCCATTTTCTCCCGCTCGCGGCAATCTGGCCGTGTTTTGCGGCCTTAACGCGCTTCACTTCGCGGTGTATCGATGGCCGGGCCGCTGCCTTTGTGGGATTCTGCGGCTCCTTCGAATCAATTGCTCCCGCCCGCTTCCCGACGAGACCGATGGACATGGACCTCAAAGATTTCATGGAGTTCGTGCAGACGACCGCGCGCAGCGTCGGAGCGGAAATCTCCTCACCCTGGTTCTACCTGCAATTCGGCCTGATCCTGGCCGCGGCCGGCATCGCCTATGCCGCGGAGGCCGCCGTTCGCAACCGCATCGACATGACGTCGCTGGCGATACGCTGGCCGCTGCCGCTCCGGCACTTCGCCCGGGTGATGGTCTCCAGCGCCTCGACGGCCGTGTTCACGCTGCTCGTAATCGTCTCCCGCGTGGTGATGTATCACGCCACCTGGCCGAGCCGCTCCTATCTTCTGATGGTCGCTGCCAAGCTGGGCTTCGCCTGGCTCGTGATCCGGCTCGTGACCTCGGTGCTGCGCAACGCCTTCATCGTCAAGCTGGTGTCGATCACGGCCTGGTTCGTCGCCGCGTTGTCCATCCTCGGCCAGCTCGATGCGACGGTGGAGCTGCTCGATTCCTTCGCCATCGTGCTCGGCGGCCTGCGGCTGACGCCGCTGCTGGTGATCAAGGCCGGCGCGCTGCTGCTCATCGCGCTGTGGGCCACCAATATCGCCAGCAATTTCGCCGAGAGCCGGATCAACTCGACCACCGATCTGACGCCGTCGGTGCAGGTGCTGCTGGTGAAAATCATCCGCATCGGCCTGCTTGCGGTCGCCATCGTGATCGCGCTCGGCGCGGTCGGCATCGATCTCTCGGCGCTTGCGGTATTCTCCGGCGCGGTCGGCGTCGGCATCGGTATCGGCCTGCAGAAGATCGTCGCCAATTTCATCTCAGGGATCATCCTGCTCGCCGACAAATCGGTGAAGCCCGGTGATCTCGTCACCATCGGCGACAACACCGGACGCATCAGCGCGATGAAGACGCGCTATATTTCCGTCGCTGCCGGCGACGGCCGCGAATTCCTGGTGCCGAACGAGGATCTCGTGACGCAGAAGGTCGTCAACTGGACCTATACCGACAAGAACACGCTGGTGAAGATCGCTTTCGGCACCAATTACGACGCCGACCCGCGGCTGGTCTGCAGGCTCGCGGCCGAAACCGCCGCCGCCCATCCCCGCGCGCAGAAGGGCAAGCCGCCGAACAGCATTTTGACCGAGTTCGCAGAAGCCGGGATGAAGTTCTCGCTGACCTTCTGGATCGCAGACCCCGACGGCATGGATGCCGTCAAGAGCGACGTCATGCTGGCGCTATGGGACGCCTTCAAGCGCGAGGGCATCCGGGTTCCCTATCCCGTCCGCGAGATCCGCATCCGCGGCGGCGCCCTGCCGGTGGAAACCGCCGTAGAAGTCCCGAATTAGGCCGCTTTGGGGCGCAAGGCTGGCACCTCGGCTTGCATGAAGGCCCGCAATCATTAAATTGGGCCTGAAATCAAGCCTTTCCGCGATGTAGAGCCACCCTTAGAAGATTGCGCCCCGTATGAGCTACGTTGAAGCCTCCGACACCTCCCTGCGCAAGACCGGACAGATCAAGCTGCATGGGCCGAGCGCCTTTGCCGGCATGCGCAAGGCGGGCGCGCTGGTGGCGAAGTGCCTCGACGAGCTCACCGACATCGTCGGGCCCGGCGTGCCGACCGAGCGCATCGACCAGTTCGTCCGCGATTTTGCCTTCAGCAACAATGCCTATCCGGCGACGCTGATGTATCGCGGCTATCGCTATTCGACCTGCACCTCGCTCAACCACGTGGTCTGCCACGGCATGCCCGGCGACCGTCCGCTGAAAGAGGGCGACATCGTCAACATCGACGTCACCTTCATCGTCGACGGCTGGTACGGCGATTCCAGCCGGATGTATGCGGTCGGCCCGATCGCCCGCAAGGCGGAGCGCCTGATCGAGGTGACCTATGAGGCGATGATGCGCGGCATCGCCGCCGTAAAACCCGGCGCCACCACCGGCGACATCGGCCACGCCATCCAGAGTTTTGTGGAGCCGCAAGCCATGAGCGTGGTGCGCGATTTCTGCGGCCATGGCCTCGGCCGCATGTTCCACGACGAGCCGAACATCATTCATATCGGCCGGCCTGGCGAAGGCGTGCAGCTCAAGCCCGGCATGTTCTTCACCATCGAGCCGATGATCAATCTCGGCAAGCCGCACGTGAAGATCCTGTCCGACGGCTGGACCGCGGTGACCCGCGACCGCTCGCTGTCGGCGCAGTTCGAGCATTCGGTCGGCGTGACTGCAACGGGCGTCGAGATTTTCACGCTGTCGGAAAGACACGGCGAGAAGCAGATCGGGTGATTTTCCAGGGGTCCCGGCCTTGCCAGAACCGGATTTGCGGCCGCAATTGACGGTTGCAAAACCGAGGTTCCCCGGCAATGCTGGCGGCCGATGCCCGCCAAAGCCAACCACGACAAGAACAAGCCCGAGGACGCGCCGCACTATCTCGGCCATCGCGAGCGGCTGCGGGAGCGCTTCTACAGCGCCGGGGCGGATGCGCTGAGCGATTACGAGTTGCTCGAGATGGCCCTGTTTCCGGCGCTGCCGCGGCGCGACACCAAGCCGCTGGCAAAGACGCTGATCAAGATTTTCGGCTCGTTTGCCGAGGTCGTGCACGCGCCGGTGGCTCGGTTGCGCGAGGTCGAGGGCATCGGGGAGGCCGCAGTCCACCAGCTCAAGCTGATCGCCGCGGCGGCGCATCGCGTCGCCAAGGGCGAGGTCAACAGCCGCAACGCATTGTCGTCCTGGAATGAGGTGATCGACTATTGCCGCACCAGCATGGCGTTTGCCGAGAAGGAGCAGTTCCGCCTGCTGTTCCTCGACAAGCGCAACCAGCTGATCGCGGACGAGGTGCAGCAGACCGGCACCGTCGACCACACCCCGGTCTATCCGCGCGAGGTGATCAAGCGCGCGCTGGAATTATCCGCGACCGCGCTGATCCTCGTGCACAACCATCCCAGCGGCGATCCCTCGCCCTCGCAGGCCGATATCCAGATGACCAAGGCGATCATCGACATCGCCAAGCCGCTCGGCATCGCTGTGCACGACCACATCATCGTCGGCAAGAGCGGGCATGCGAGCCTGCGCGGGATGCGGTTGATCTAGCGAGGTCCTGAAGATCGGCGGCCCGGTATTCAGCGCACCGCAGAACAACCCGTTACTTGTCGGCGGCGGTCAAGAAGCTATCAACGACGCGCCACACCTTCCGCGTAACGGCCGGCTCGCCGAGCCGCAACGCGGTGTTCGCCGAACGGAGCACGGCTTCGATCTGGAACGCGGAGAGCTCGGGATCGGAGTTGACGATGTCCCCGTGCTTGATCGCATGCTTCAACTCGGTGGAAAGTCGAGTGATCCACGCTCTTTGAGCGCCGGCCACCAGGTCGCGTAGCGGCCCCGGGTGGGAGTCGAATTGGGTCAGATTGGCTGCAAAAAAACAACCGCCGGCGAAAAGGGGCCGTTCGGCATATTGCAGCCATCGATCGATCAACTCCCGAAATCTAGCTACGCCTTGCGGTTTAGCTTCGGCGGGACGAACGACGAAGTCGCGGAACATATCGAGGGCATGGGCGAAGGTATCTTTCTGAAGAGCCTGCTTGGTTTCGAACAGGGCCTGAATGCCGGCCTTGCTCATTCCGGTTTCGGTCGCAAGCCGCCCGAAACTCAAGCCGTCCAGGTTTTCCAGGGACGCGATATCGACGGCGCGGTCCAGCACCAACTTTCGCGAGCGCACGCCGCGAAGCAGCCGCTTGTCCATGGTCTCGTCGACAGGCCGCTGGCCCGAGGTGGCCGGGCTCAACGTCAATGGACTGCGCATGGGTTTGACTTTTGGTGAGCGTGGCGCCCGCATTGCATAATTCTAGCACAAATCTCCTAATGGTACATTCGAGGCCGATGTGCCCAAGCACCGTGCCGCGTCATTCCAAGGCTCAGAGGATGCTAAACATCCGATGATCGATGCGGCCCGGACCGTACTCGCCGTAGCCGACGGTGACGATTCCACAAAGCCACGCATAGCGCTCGTCCGAGGTCTCGAACCTGGGCGTCGGCCGCACATAGCTTTCGTCGAAGGACACCCGCTCGCCGCGGGCCAGACGTTGGCGGCCATCTCCCGGGAATCTGAGGACGCCATGCGACTCGTAGCGGATCAGGACTCCATCATGGGTGCGCATGGTTGCCCGAACATCCATGCGACTGGTGCCGTCGGCGCCGAGCGAGACCCAGTCGCCGCCGCCCGGAAGCATTTCGCCGCGGAAGCGCGGACCTTCGAAGCGGCCGCCTTTCACGACATAGGTCAAACGAGTGCCGAGGGGAGTCGGGATCACCTGGCCGAGCTCCAGGTCGATGCTGAGATCGCACAGATGCTCGACCGGCAACGCATCGATCAGCGTCCGATCGAACAGCGGCTTCTTCTGCACGGCGCCGAGAGCGTTTGCGTTCGTCATGTTCGCCTCCATCATGCTGCTTCGTGCGCTGCCTTGACCTGGGCAAAATCGAAGAACGTGTCCTTGCGTGTGACGAGCCCGTTATCGTCCACCTCGACAACGTCGAGCGCGCGAAATTGGCGGCGAGTCTTGCCGGGTGGTTCGAATGTCAGCGTCCAATCGAGTGTCCAGTGCCGTTCGCCGAGCAGGAGACGATGCGTCTCGACGCCGAAACCGGGGTAGCGCTCGAAGACTTTGGTGAACTCGGTGCGCAATGCGTCGATTCCACGAATCGCGCCGGTCCGGCCGTGCGCCTGAAACGTGGATTGCGGCGCATGCAGTGCGAGGATGGCAGCCGGATCGTGGGCTATCCAGGCGGCAGCATAGCGCTCCGCGATCGCTGCGATGTCCAACTTGGTGGCTGCGGTTCTCAACACAGTCGTTGCCGTCATGGTCGGCTCTCCCGGAGATTGTTGAACTCACATGCCAGCGTAGGATCTACAAAATTACATGTCAATACGATCGACCGTATTCTTTTCTAGCAGGAAGGACCTCAGCTGGGTTACCGTTAACGGCGGTCGTCTGGAGAGACAGCCGCGAAGTGATCCGACCTGGAAGACCGATTTGACCCTTTCCCTGAACATTCGCGGAAGCCTGCTGATGGCTTCGGCCATGGCCGCTTTCACAATTAATGACGCGATCACCAAGGCTGTCTCGGCCGAGATGAATTTCGGTCAGATCATGCTGGTGCGCGGCTTGTTCGCGGTCGTGCTGATCGCGGCGCTTGCAAAGCATCAGCGGGCGCTGTGGCCGCCGGGCGTGCTGATTATGAAGATGGTCATGCTGCGGGTGGCCGGCGAAATCGGCGGAACGATATTGTTGCTGGCGGCGATCGCGCACCTGCCTCTGGCGAATGCCACGGCGATCCTTCAGGTGCTGCCGCTCGCCATCTCACTCGGTGCAGCCTTGACGTTCGACGAACCCGTCGGCTGGCGACGTTGGCTGGCGATCACGGCCGGCTTTATCGGCGTTCTCATCATCGTTCGCCCGGGGGGCGAGGGCTTCAACCAATTTTCGTTGCTCGTGCTGATCTCGGTCTTTTTCTGCGCTGTGCGCGACCTCGCGACCTCGCGGATACCCGCGCCAATTCCATCGCTGTTCGTCACCCTGTTGACCGCCGTCAGCGTTACAATCGCCGGAGCCGGCATACTTGTTCCGCTCGGCGGCTGGACGCCGCCATCCGGCCGCGCGCTCGCACTGATGGCGTTCGCCGCGGTTCTGCTCCTGATCGGTTATCAGTGCATCATCCTGGCGCTGCGAACCGGCGATGTCTCAGCGGTAGCACCGTTCCGCTATTCCGCGCTGCTATGGGCCATGCTGTTCGGCTATCTGGTGTTCGGCGACAGGCCCGACGCCATGATGGTGGCGGGGGCGACAATCATCGTGCTGTCCGGTCTCTACGCGTTCTCCCGCGAGCGCGTGCACGGGCGGCCGGTGGCGCCAAGCACAACGGGCCTGCCGTCCGGGCCTCAGTAGCAATATCGCGGATCCACCGGAACGTAGGAGCCGTCCCGGCGCTGCATGTAGCAGCCGCGCTGATAGGCGTAGTAGCCGGAGCGGCGGCGTTCGCCCTCGGAGGCGATCGCAGCGCCCGTGCCGGCGCCGACAACGGCGCCAATGGCGGCGCCGCGACCACCGCCGATGGCGCCACCCACGATCGCTCCACCGACGCCGCCGAGGATGGCACCCCCAATGGCGTCCTGCGCCGCCGCCTCACCCACAGGGACCGCGATCGCGACCGCCAGACACGCCGCCATTCCAAGATTTCCAATGCGAAGACCTCGAAGCATGCTCTCGCCCTCCCTGTGGCAGGGCCACTCATAGCGCCGGAACTGGATTCGGACCAGACAAATTGCCGGCGCTGCGACTCGCGACGCTTCGCGATGGCGTCGGAAGCGTAGCGCGAAGATGGCTCAAACCGCTCCGCCTACGGGCGCAAACGCCGGTCGGCGCCATTCAAGCATCGACCCAGCGCTGCACGGCCTCGGCGGTGTCGGCCGGCGTGGTGTTGAAGCAGATCGCGGCCTTCGGCGCCAGGCGATGGACGAGATTGAGCACCTTCTCGAACAGCAGCAGGCGCTCCTTCGGCTCGCGCAGGCCCGCGCCGATCACGATGCAGTCGAAGCTCTCGTCGCGCAGCGCCGACGTCACGGCGGCTTCCGCAGTCGCATCGAGATCAATCAGACAGCTCGTGACCTCAAAGCCGAGGCCGCGCAGGCGCAGGAGCTGAGCCTCAATGTAGCTGCGAACGCGTTCAGGCGTGACCTGGGGGAATGCGCTGTAATCCGCATTGCCGGGTTCGATGCCGATCGCGAGGACACGCTTGGCCATACCGGATCTCCCAACGAAATCACCTCTTCCGTCAACGGGATGCCCTGTCGGCAGGTTCCGCATTCGCTTGCCGTCAATAGGCGGCGGCGGGCCTACTGACGCAGCATGATCAGGGGATCGGCGGTGTCGGGAACGCGTCGCCATTGCGCGTTGTCGTCGGTCTCGAACTGCCAGACGTCACCTGATTTCGACATCAGGATGATCTGGCCGCGCTCGAGCCGCCATTGCGTCGGATTGAATTGCGCAATCGCCGCGTCGCATTTCGGCTTGACGAAGACCTGGAAATTGTCCGGGCCTGCCTCGGTATTGGTCAGCGTCAGCCCGCATACCGGCTGGCCATTGCCGCGCACCATCGACCAGTCGCCGATCATCTGGTCCATCGACTTGGCCATCGAGCGCGCGGCGGCGAGGTCTTGCAGGATATAGACGCCCTCGCCCTGCCGCAGGCCCTCGAAGATGCCGGCCTCGACCTCGGTGAAGTCGATCACGGCTTCACCGGTCGCGTCCTGCAAGCGCACGATGTCGAGGCCCCTGACGCTCCAGGCGACGATGTTCTTCGTAAAGGGCAGCGCAGTCTTGCAGGCCGGCTCCAATTCCAGCTTGAAGGCCTGCCCCGCGGCGTCAGCCTTGAGCGTGACGACGCAGGTCTTGCTGCGCTCGGTGGTCGAGAGCTCCCATTGTCCGGGCATCTCCTTCTTCAGGCTCGTCGCATCCTGCGCATGCGCAGCGCCCATCGCGGCAACGCATGCCGCGATGGCGAATGCAACGAGCCGAAGAACTCTCATCAGCGCCCCTTGAACGGCGTTTCCGCGACCGGCGTCAACGGCGCCTTGCCGGCGAACCAGGCCTTGAGGTTGTCGACCACGAGCTGGTCCATCGCGTTACGCGTCACCACCGAGGCCGAGCCGATATGCGGCAGCAGCACGACGTTCTGCATGGTCTTGAGCTCGTCCGGCACGTTCGGCTCGGCCGCGAACACGTCGAGACCGGCGGCGAGGATGGTGCCGGACTTGAGCGCCTGGACCAGTGCGGCCTCGTCGACCACCGAGCCGCGCGCCACGTTGACCAGCACGCCGCGCGGGCCGAGTGCCTTGAGCACCTCGGCGTTGATCATCTTTTCGGTCGCGGCGCCGCCGGGCACGATCACCATCAGCGTGTCCACCGCTTTCGCCATCTCGATCAGGTCGGGGTAGTGCTTGTAGGCGACGTCCTTGGATGGATTGCGCGAGTGGTAGACCACCGGCACCAGCGAGGCGTCGAGCCGGCGCGCGATGGCCTGGCCGATCCGGCCCATGCCGACGATGCCGACCTTCCGGTCGCGCAGCGAGCCGACGCTGAGCGGATAGTTCTGGGTCTGCCAGAGGCCGGAGCGCACGTAGCGGTCGGCCTTGATGAATTCACGCACGGTGGAAATCAGCAGGCCCATCGCGACGTCGGCGACTTCCTCGGTCAGCACGTCGGGCGTGTTGGTGACGATGATGTTGTGCTCGGCCGCGTATTTCGCGTCGACGTGGTCGTAGCCGACGCCGAAGCTCGCCACCATCTCGATCTTGGGCAGTTGCGACAGCGAATTCTTGTCGGCCCGCACCGTGTGATAGGTCACCGCCACGCCGCGGATCTTCTCGCGGATCGCCGGTGTCAGCCGCTCGAGGTCGCCCCGCGTCTCCGCCTTGTGCACGACGAAATGATCGGAAAACCCGTTCTCGAGGATCGGCCGCACCGGTCCATAAATCAAAAGGTCGATCTTTTCGGACGAAATCGAACCGGCAGTCATCAGTTGTCCTTTCCAAGCGCGCTCTCGTGCCAGCGCCGTAAAACGAGGTGGGAAATTAGCGCCAGCACCCCATAGATGACAATCCCGGCCAGCGATAGCAGCAGCAGCGCCGCGAACATGCGAGGTATGTTCAACCGATAGCCGGATTCGGCGATCCTGTAGGCAAGCCCGGACCCCGCACCGGCCGTGCCGGCCGCGATCTCGGCGACGACCGCGCCGATCAGCGACAAGCCACCGGCGATGCGCAGACCGCCAAGGATGTAGGGCAGCGCCGCCGGCAGCTTCAGGAAGCGCAGGGTTTGCGGCGGAGAGGCGCCATAGAGCTGAAACAGGCCCGCAAGGTTGCGATCGACTGAATTCAGCCCGAGCGTGGTGTTCGATAGGACCGGGAAAAAGGCGACGATGAAGGCGCAGACCACGACCGCGGTCTGCTGCTCCAGATAGATCAGCAGCAGCGGCGCGATGGCGATGACCGGCGTCACCTGGAGCACGACGGCATAGGGGAAGAGCGAATATTCGACCCATTTCGACTGGTTGAACAGCAGCGCCAGTGCGATGCCGCCGATGCTGGCCGCGACAAAACCTTCAAGCGTGGTCAGAAGCGTCGCGGCGAGCGATTGTGACAGCACCGCCCAGTCCTTGATCAGGGTCAGGACAATGACCGAGGGCGCCGGCAGCACGTAAGGCGGGATGTCCTTGATGCGGACCACGAGTTCCCAGGCCAGAAGTCCCGCCGCGAACACGATAACGGGAAGCACGAAGCGCATCGCGCCTTGCGCGCCGGATGGCTTTGCGGTAACGGCAGCTTGCGCGCTCATAGCGTCGACTGCCCCGAATAGAACGGTGACAGCGCGGCCGATACCTTGCGGCAATAATCGGAATAGGCAGCGGAGGTGCGAAACTCCTCAGCCCGCGGCTCGACGGTCTCGATGCGGATGTCGGCCTGGATGCGGCCGGGCCGCGCTGTCATCACCACCACCCGTTGCGACAGGTAGACGGATTCGAACACCGAATGGGTGACGAAGATGACGGTCTTGCCCAACGCTCGCCACAGCGCGAGCAGATCGTTGTTGAGGCGAAAGCGCGTGATCTCGTCGAGCGCGGCGAACGGCTCGTCCATCAGGAGGATATCAGGGTCGGTGACGAGCGCGCGCGCCAGCGACACCCGCATCTTCATGCCGCCGGACAGTTCGCGCGGATAGGCCTCGGCGAAATCGGCAAGGCCGACACTCGCCAACGCCTCATCGGCACGTGCGCGCGCGTCCGCCTTCGCTACGCCTGCGAGCTTCAGCGGCAATCGCACGTTCTCGCGCACGCTGGTCCAGGGCATCAATGTAGGCTCCTGAAACACGAAGCCGATGCCGTGGCCGGGCTGCGGCACGCCCTCCCGGCGCGCCAGCCTCACGATTCCTGACGACGGCGCACTGAGCTCCGCGATGATGCGCAGTGCCGTCGACTTGCCGCAGCCGGACGGCCCCAGCAGCGAGATGAACTCGCCCTTGCGCACGGCGAGGTCGAGCGGGCCGAGCGCCATCACGCCATTGTCATAGGTCTTGGTCACGCCGCGCAGGCTGACGGCCAGGGCCGTCAGGCCGGTCTCGACCCCCGACGAGGTTTTGGCTGACGACATCGACCTTGCGCTACGGCTTATTCGGGCGCAGCTCGGCGCCGACGCCCTTGTTGACGAAGCGCAGCGTATAGGATTTGCGGAAGTCGAGATCCGCCTTCACGACGCCCGCCTTCACCATCTTGTTGAAGAAGGAGGTGTAGCGCTCGTCGCTCATCGCGCCGATGCCATTCTTCAAGCTGTCGCCGGAATCGACGATGCCGTATTGCTTCATCCTGGCGACGGAATAGGCCAGCAGCTCGTCAGTCATCTCCGGATTGAGCTTCTTGATCATGGCATTGCCGGCGGAATTGTCGCGGTAGATGTAGTTGTACCAGCCGACCATGGAGGCATCGACGAAGCGCTGCACCAGGTTCGGCTTCTTCTCGACCACGTCGCGGCGGGTCTCGATCAGGGTCGAATAGGTGTTGAAGCCGTAATCGGCAAGCAGCAGCACGTTGGGCTTGAAGCCGGCGGCCTTCTCGACCGCGAACGGCTCGGACGTCACATAGCCCTGCATGGCGCTCTTGGGATTGGCGATGAAGGGCTGCGGATTGAAATTATAGGGCCGGACGTTCTTCTCGCTAAAACCGTATTCGGATTTCAGCCACTGGAAGTAGCTGGTCATGCCCTCCTTGGAGACGAACAGCGTCAGCGGCTTGAGGTCCTCGATCTTGGCGACCTTGGCATCGGGCTGCGTCAGCATCACCTGCGGATCCTTCTGGAATACGGCGGCAATGGTGACGACCGGGACATTATTCGCCACCGCGTCGAACGACATCAGGGTATTCGCGGCCATGAAGAAGTCGATCTTGCCGGCGATCAGCAGCATCCGGTTGTTCTCGTTGGGACCACCGGGAACGATGGTGACGTCGAGGCCGTATTTCTTGTAGGTGCCGTCGGCGACCGCCTGGAAGAAGCCGCCATGCTCGGCCTCGGCGACCCAGTTGGTGCCGAAGCTGACCTTGTCCAGCGTCTCGGCCCGCGCCGGCACCACCGAGACGAAAGCAGCCATCAAGCCCGCCGTTAACGCTCGCCGCAGATGAGAGGGGCTCATGATGGTACTCCGTCGATCGCTTCTAGCCGATGCCTGGCCAACACGATAAAACCGCAAGACGTCAGGGGACGCGAGCCGCCAGGCCCGCGTCCCCCTCCATACCCCAAATTACGTGACAAATTCGGGCAAAGAAACCACGATGACACCGTCCCGCGACTGGAACGACATCGACTGGGCCCATGCGAGCCCTGCAGACGTGTCGCGCTGGATTGCCGTGCTGCCGCTGGCGGCGACCGAGCAGCACGGCCCGCATCTGCCCCTCGCGACCGACGTGCTGATCGCTGACGCCTATCTGACGCGCGTTCGCGAGCTCTTGCCCGCGACCATTGCGGCGACGTTCCTGCCGGTCGAACCGGTCGGGATTTCCACCGAGCATATCGACTATCCGGGCACGCAAACGCTGCCGACTGAGGTGGCGCTGAAGAAATGGACAGGGATCGGCGAGGAGGTCGCGCGGCGCGGCGTGAAGAAGCTCGTCATCATCACCAGCCATGGCGGCAACAGCGCGGCCATGATGCTGGTCGCGCAGGATCTGCGCGCGCATCAAAAACTGTTTGTGGTGACGACGTCGTGGTCGCGGCTGTCGGGCGCGGACAAATTGTTCCCGGCCGATGAAGTGCGCCACGGCATTCACGGCGGCGCGGTCGAGACCTCGATCATGCTGGCGCGCTATCCCGATCAGGTGCGCAAGGATGCGATCGCGGATTTTCCCGCGAGCAGCCTCGCGATGGAAAAGCAATATCGCTGGCTGTCGACGCAGCGGCCCGCGCCGTTCGCCTGGCAGGCGCAGGATCTCAACGCCAGCGGGGCCGTCGGCAATGCGACCCTGGCCGTGGCCGAGAAGGGCGAGCAACTGCTCGACCATGGCGCGACGGCTTTCTGCGAGCTACTGATCGAGGTCGATAACTTCGACGTGAACAGGCTCGCCAAGGGGCCTCTCGGCTAGCGGCCATCCTATTCAAATCATTCAGGAAAGAGCCTCGCTCCCGGGACGCGTTTCGGGCGTTCGAACCGGACGCGGGGAACCTCCGTCCAACTGGGCACGCGGGCCACAACGGACCGCCTCAACCCGGATGGACTGTCACATGTCGATCAAGACCAAGATTTTCGCTGCTGCCCTCACCGCGCTCACCCTGACTGGCAGCGTCGTGGCCACCACCTCGCAGGCGCAAGCCAAGCCGCTCGGCTGGGGCGTCGGTGTCGGCGTGGGCATCGCCACCGCCGCCGTCGTCGGCTCCGCGATCGCCGCCAGCCACGATCCCTATTACCACGGCTATCACCGCTGCGGCTGGGTCGCCCAGTACAACGCCTTCGGCCAGTACGTTGGCCGCGTTCGTACCTGCTACTGATCCAGGTACCTGAGGCCGATCTCACGTGGATCCTGCGTCCGACACGGGCGCCTCATCCACCCCGTGTCGTGCCCCCGACCCCGCCCGGATGTCCCCCCGGGCGGGGTCAACCATGTTTGCCGCCAGAACCGCCCTGCGGCCGCATGGCCCAGACTGTCCTTCCGATTGCACGTTTCGCGTGTCAGAATGCAAATGGGTAACTGGAGGGCGTGCGTGAATTGGCGGGTCTCAATTGGATCGATCCTGATTGCGATCCTGACATCGACACAGGCATTTCCCGAGCCGGCCTCACAGCCGCAAACAGCGATCCAAGACGACAGTCGCCCCGCCGTGGACGTCGAGCTCGTGATCGCGGTGGACGTCTCCTACTCGGTGGAGCTGGATGACCTGGCGGCCCAACGCGAGGGCTATGCCAAGGCCTTTGTCTCTCAGGAATTTCTTCGCGCCTTGCGGGCTGGTCCTGTTGGCAGGATCGCGCTGACCTATTTCGAATGGTCGTCGACCAAGGATCAGGAAATCATCGTCCATTGGCGGCAGATCGACGGACCGGAGTCGGCTGAAGCAGTCGCGACTGAGATCATGAAGGCGCCACTTCGCCGCGGTTCGCGCACGTCGATCTCGAGCGCGATCAAGTTCGCGGTGCCGCTGTTCGGGCAGAACCCGTACCGGGGCTCGCGTCGTATCATCGACATTTCGGGCGATGGTCCCAACAACAACGGCGATCCTGTCGCCACTGCGCGTGACACAGCGTTGCAGCAGGGCATCGTCATCACCGGCCTGCCGGTCATGATCAATGCAACGCCCGCCGGTCAGCCGGACATCAACCATATCGACCATATCGATTGGTACTATGAGGATTGCGTGATCGGCGGCCCAGGTTCCTTTGTTGTGCCGGTCACCGATCGCGAAAACTTCAAGCAGGCGATCCGGACCAAGCTGGCTCTCGAGGTCGCGGGCCGCACGCCGGATCGACGGACGGCGCCCTCCGCGGGTAAGGAGCCGCGGGTTCTCTGCACGATCGGCGAGAAGCTCTGGCAGCAGAGGTGGGGTACGAACAGTGCGGCGAGCAACAATCCGGTGAGCAATAGTTCGGTGAATAGCAGTCCGGCGAAGAACAGTCCGGTGAACAAGGATGACGCCCTGCTCGACAGGAAGATGAAGAGCATCTGCCGCGGCTGCTAGGTGCTTGCGTTAGCGGGCGACCGACCGCCGGCCTTCGCGATTCCGCCGTACCCGCCTTTGTCCTGGCCTTGGATCGTCCCCAGCGAGGGCCGGGCTTCAGCCAAGCAGTCCAGGCGCCGTCAGGCGATGTTGCAGTCCCGTCACACCGAGGTGCGAACCATCGTCTGCGGCAATCCGCACCAGTTGCTATTGCGAATTAATCGCAATAAGGTTCGCAACAGGCACAGGGACTTGGAAAGAAATCGCGCCGAATCAGCATGCTCTGGTCCGATCGCGCCAACTCCGAAGACTTGGTGACAGAAGCGCCGCGAATCGGCTGGGGTATCGCGGCGGGTGGAACACATCTGCGTTTGGGGGCGTGCGTTTTGACGTTGAGAGGTCACCGTTACCGGTATTTGCGAACGGCCGCGGCAATTACCTCGGGCGTGCTGGCTTTTCCCGCCGCCGGCCAGGCGGCCGACCTCCCTCTGAAGGCGCCGGCGCTGAGAGCGGTCTATGACTGGACGGGCCTCTATATCGGTGCGCATGCCGGCTACAGCCGCGGTTCGTCGCACTTTGCGTTGAACGACGGCACAGGGATCAACGACAGCGGCGTCTTCAGCGGCATGATCGGTGGCGTGCAGGCCGGCTACAATTACCGCCTCAACTCCGGCTGGCTCGTCGGCGTCGAAGGCGATTTTTCGTTTCCCAACTACATCACCTCCAACTCGATCGTGTCCTTCCTGGCAACGCCTGCCAACACCGTCACGCAGCAATGGGACTACACCGCCAGCCTGCGCGGCCGCGTCGGCTACACCAGCGGTCCGTGGCTGGTCTATGCCACCGGCGGCTTTGCGTGGATGGGCGAGCGCTATTTCGACACGCCGGCCTCCGGCGCCGACGTCCCGAAGATCCTCAACACGCGGCCCGGTTGGATCGCGGGTGCCGGCATCGAATACGGCTTCGCACCGCATTGGAGCGCGCGGCTCGAATATCTCTACAGCCGCTTCGACGGTGCCAATGTGGCCTTCTCCACGGGCGCCCAATACAGCTCCTCGTCGCGCGAATTCCAGGCGGTCAGGCTCGGCCTCAACCGCAAGGTCGATTGGCCGGGCATGCCGAGCTACAGTCCGAAGAGCTCCCTGGTCGACACGGAATCGGATCGCTGGGAGATCCACGGCCAGAGCACTTATCTGCCGCAGGGCTATCCATCGTTCCCCGCGCGCTATACCGGGCCGAATTCGCTCTCCCCGACAGCGCAGGCCAAGGCGACCTGGAGCAACAGCCTGTTCCTGAACGCGCGGCTGTGGGACGGCGGCGAGGTCTACTACAATCCCGAACTGCTTCAGGGATTTGGACTGAACGACACCGTCGGCGCGGCCGGTTTCCCCAACGGCGAAGCGCAGAAGTCGAACTTCCCCTATCCGCACTACAACACATCACGATTGTTCGTGCGCCAGACGTTCGGCTTTGGCGGCGAGCAGGAAGAGCTCGCGAGCGGCCAGTTACAGCTCGGACAGAAGGTCGACGTGTCCAGGCTCACGGTTCAGGCCGGCAAATTCCCGGTGGTCGACGTGTTCGACGGCAACGCCTACGCCAAGGACACCCGCAGGGACTTCATGAACTGGTCGCTGTGGGCGCCGGGCGCCTTCGACTATTCCGCCGACAAGGTCGGCCTCACCTACGGCGTCACCGCAGAGCTGAACCAGAAGCAATGGGCGCTGCGCGGCGGCTATTTCCTGATGGTCTCCGAGTCCAATTCGAATCATTTCGACACCAGGGTCGGCGAGCGCGGCCAGTACGTGCTCGAGCTCGAAACGCGCTTCTCGCTGCTTGGCCAACCCGGCAAGCTCAGGACCATCGGCTGGCTCGACAGCGCCAACATGGGCAGCTTCCGCGAGACGCTGGCCAATCCCGCGCTCAACCTCGACATCGCGCAGACCCGGCGCGGTCGTCTGAAGTATGGTTACGTGCTCAACCTCGAGCAGGCCATCACCGACGATCTCGGGCTGTTCGGCCGCTGGAGCTGGAACGACGGCAAGACCGAGACGCTGGCCTTCACCGACATTCACCGCAGCCTGTCCGCGGGATTGTCGATCAAGGGCACGAAGTGGGGCCGGCCCGACGACGTGATCGGCGTCGGCGGCGCGATCAACGCGATTTCACAGGATTATCGCGACTTCCTCGCCGCCGGCGGCCTCGGCGTGCTGATCGGCGACGGTGCGCTCAACTATCGCAAAGAGCGCATCCTCGAAACCTATTATGCCTACGCGCTGAACAAGAACCTCACCCTCACCGCCGACTATCAGCTCATCGTCAATCCCGCCTACAACGCCGACCGCGGACCGGTGTCGGTGTTCTCCGGACGGCTGCACGGCGAGTTCTGAGCGCGGCTCAAAACAACAGCGCGACGCCGGAGACGAACAGCAGCGCGAGCACGATCTTGCGGAACGCAGCCTCGTCGATCCGGCCGAACAGTTTTAGTCCAAGCCACGTGCCGGCGAACAGAAACGGCAGGCCGAGCGCGAACAGCGTTGCCGTCTCGAGCGTGAGCGATCCCTTGGCGCCCAGCAGGAGCGCCGCCGTGGCGAACACCACGACCGCGACGGGCTGGAACGTGGCGCGCTGAACATCCTTGGGCAGGCCGCGCAGATTGCACCAGATGGTGATGATGATGCCGGCAAGGCCGGTCAGCCCGCCAAGCAGGCCGTTGACGAAACCCACCGCGATGTCGGCGGCCGGCGGCAGGACGGTCGCGACCTTGAGCTGCGGCCGGAACAACGCATAGAGGCTGTAGGCGATCAGGACCGCCCCAACCGCGATGCGGACGCTGTTCGGATCGGCCGAGGTCAGAAGCGAGACCCCCACGGGCACGCCCACGACGGCACCAACCATGAAAGGCCACAGCCGGCGCCAGTCGAGCGCGCTGCGCAGCTTCCAGACCGAATAGCCCTGCACCAGCAGGCCGAAGCCGACGATCAGGCTGGCGCTCTGAAGCGGCGTCAGCACATAGAGCCACAGCGATGCCGCGACGAGACCGAAGGCAAAGCCGGACAGGCCGGCGACGAACGCGCCGGCGAAGGTGGCCAACAGAAAAAGCGGAAGCTCGATTGCGATCCCGTCCATTGCTCGCTCCATGCAGCAGCGAGCAGCGCTTGCGTGGGATCACCACTTCACGGGGAGGCTGCGACATCCCCGGGCTGCAAGCCTAGGTGAAACCGCGTCCTCCCACAATGGAGCTCTACGCGGCGCGGATCGCGTCGAGGAATTTTCCGACCTCGACCCTGAGGCGGCTGCTCTCGCCGGACAGCGACCTGGCCGAAGCGAGCACGTTACCGGATGCCGATCCGGTCTGGCTCGCGCCGCGCTGGACGTCGACGATGCTGGCGGAGACCTGCTGGGTGCCGCGTGCCGCCTGCTGCACGTTGCGGGAAATCTCCCGGGTCGCGGCGCCCTGCTCCTCGACCGCCGCGGCGATCGCCGATGCGATCTCGGACATGCGGCCGATGGTGTCGCCGATCGCCTTGATGGCGCCGACGGAATCCTCGGTCGCGGCCTGAATCCCCGAGATCTGCTGGCTGATCTCGCCGGTGGCCTTGGCGGTCTGCTCGGCCAACGCCTTGACCTCGGAGGCGACGACGGCGAAGCCGCGCCCGGCCTCGCCGGCGCGCGCCGCCTCGATGGTGGCGTTGAGGGCAAGAAGATTGGTCTGGCCCGCGATCTGGCTGATCAGCTCGACCACGTCCCCGATCCGGCCGGCTGCCTTGGCGAGCTCGCCGACATAGTCGTTGGTCCGTCCTGCCTGCTGCACCGCCTCGCCGGCGATGCGCGCGGAGTCCTGGACCTGCCGGCTGATTTCGTCGACGGATGAGGCCATCTCCTCGGCCGCCGCGGCGACGGTCTGGACGTTGGTGGAGGCTTGTTCGGAGGCGGCCGCAACGGTCGCCGTGACCTTTTCCGATTGATCGGCCGTGCTCGTCAGCGTTCCCGCCGACGCTTCGAGCTCCGAGGATGCCGACGACACGGTGTTGATCACCTCGCCGATCATGGCCTCGAACTCGCGTGCGATCTGATCCACGCGCTGGCTGCGCCGGAGCTTCGCCTCGGCTTCGACCGCGGCCGCCTCCTCGGCGGCCTTCTTGGCGGAGAGCGAATCCTTGAAGTGCCGGAGCGAGCCCGCCACCTGGCCGATCTCGTCATTGCGGCCCGTCGCGGGAATCTCGACCTCGTGCTGCCCGGCAGCGAGCGCTGCGATCACGTCCGCGAGTCGGCTCAGCGGCGTCACCACGCGCCTGCGCAGCATCACGGTCACGCCACCGAGCGTCCCCAGCAGCGCCAGCACCGCCACGCCGGCGAGGGCGAGCATCGTCAGCGCGCCATCGCGCGCCGCCGTGGCGCGCTCGGCCGCTTCCGCCAGCGCGGCGTCACGGACGCCGTAGAACATCTGGATGGCCGGCACGATGACGCTCGCCAGCTCTTCGGCGTTGATGTCGTACTTGCCGTCGCTGCGGGCCGCGGGCATCTCCTTGTCCACGGCAGCCGCGGCCTTTCCGAAATAGGACTCCGTCGCCGCCTTGAACGCGGTGGCGATGCGGGGCGGGCTTCCGAGCTGGTCGATGCCGGCCTCGATGCGCTCGCGGTCGGCCTCGACGCGGCCCTGCATGCGATCCATCAGCGAGAATTCGGCCGCCGTGAGCGGCCGACGTGCGCTCAGCGCCGGCGACAGCGAGGCGGCGCGGCTGCCGGCCGAGACGCGCAGATCCTGCGCCGTTCGCGCCATGCTGAGCAGAGACGCAAGCGAGGAATCGGCATTGATGACCTTCGCTTCGAGCCGGTTCATGACCGGTTCGATATGGCCGATGACCTCGGCAACGCCGGGCAGGAAGCCCTTGGTCACGGCGCCGTCGCGCGCCGCCAGGGGAACGCTCATCGCACGATCGGCCGCGGTGTAGATTTCCTTCAGCCGCCGCGCGGCACGGTCCAGGTTGTCGATCATTGGGCCCGCGTCGTCGAGCACCATGAGGGCGAGCCTTGCCCCCTCGAAGGCGGCATCGGCCGCTTTCGCCGCTTTGCCGGCGGCTTCGATCTGCGCCTGCTTTGCAGCGGCTTCCTGGAAGATGGGTCCGATGTAGGGCGCGCGAAGGCTGGCGACCTGCTGGCTGACCATCAAGGTCGCGCCAAAAGCCTCGACCGTCTTGATCGCGTCGGAGCGGTTCGTGAAGATGCGCGTCTGGGGTATCAGCACCTCGGCGCCAAGGATGACCGCAAAAACCGTCACCGTCAGCATCGACAGCGCGAAAAGCTTCCCGATCCGCATCCCTGGTCCCCCGAATACATTCTGCAAATGTCGAGACCCTAGCCGGCCGCCACTAAGAGCCCGTTAAGTAACGGCATGCCCGTAGTTCCGCGGGGCGCCGGCGTCGCGGGTCCTCCGGAACAACGTCGCCCCGAGGTTCCCGCGCGGTGCCGGTTGCGACGGGATCCGTCGGCATTTCCTCCCGGAATACCTATATCGAGCCTTGTGCCGCCCTCCGCGCCACACTCACTTACCTCGGAACGTCAATGCTCTCGGTCGAACTCGTCATCGTCGTCATCCTGATCGTCATCAACGGCTTGCTGTCCATGTCCGAGCTGGCCGTGGTCTCGTCCCGCCCGGCGCGCCTGTCGATGCTTGCCGCCAGGGGCGTGCGCGGCGCCGAGCGGGCGCTGACGCTGGCGGCCGAGCCCGGAAAATTCCTCTCGACCGTGCAGATCGGCATCACGCTGGTCGGCGTGCTCTCGGGCGCGTTCTCCGGCGCGACGCTCGGACAGCGGCTGACGCAATGGCTGCTCGAGCTCGGGATGTCGGCCGGTATTGCCGACATCGTCGGCGTCGGCCTCGTCGTCACGCTCATCACCTACGCCACCCTGATCGTCGGCGAGCTGGTGCCGAAACAGGTGGCGCTGCGTGACCCCGAAAGCATCGCGGTCAGGGTCGCGCCGGCGATGCACCTGCTGGCGAAGGTCTCGCTGCCGCTGGTCTTCCTGCTCGACCTCTCCGGCAAGCTGATCCTCACGCTGCTCGGCCATGGAGGCAAATCCGAAGAGAAGGTCTCGGAGGACGAGATCCACCATCTCGTTACCGAAGCCGAGAACGCAGGCGTGCTCGAGTCGGGCGAAAAGGAGATGATCGCCGGCGTGATGCGGCTCGGAGACCGGCCGGTCGGCGCGATCATGACACCCCGCACCGAAGTCAACGAGATCGACCTGCGCGATGCACCGGAGGCGATTCAAGCGATCATCGCCGAGAGCCCGCATTCGCGCTTTCCGGTCTCGGACGGAGATCGCGACAAGCCGATCGGCGTGCTGCAGGCCAAGGATCTGCTGGTCGCCTACATGAACGAGCGCGCGCCGGACCTGCGAGCGCTCGTGAGAGAAGCACCTGGCATTCCGGCATCAGCCGATGCCCGCGATGTGCTGACGATCCTGAAGGCCGCTCCGGTTCATGTCGGCCTGGTCTACGATGAATACGGCGCTTTCGAAGGCATCGTGACGACGGCCGACATTCTGGAATCGATCGTCGGCGCCTTCCATTCCGAGGAGGGACCGCCGGAGCCGGCTTACGTCAAGCGCGCAGACGACTCGCTGCTCGTCGCCGGCTGGATGCCGGTCGACGAGTTCGGCGAACTGCTCGGCATCGAGCTGCCACCGCACCGCTACAACACGGTGGCGGGCCTGGTGCTGCAACAGTTCAGCGTGCTGCCCGACGTCGGCGATGCCTTCGACTTCGCCGGCTGGCACATCGAAGTCGTCGATCTCGACGGCCGGAGGATCGACAAGATCCTGGCGAGCCGGCGGAGCGAGCAGGCGGCGGCGTGAGTTGGTGCGCTGAACTCTCCACGTGTCGTCCCGGACAAACGCGCCCCAAGCGCGCTCCGATCCGGGACCCATAACCACAGGGAGAGGATTGGCGAAGGCTCGGAATTGCCAGCTTGGGCCGCAACTTCTCCCTGTGGTTATGGATCCCGGGCTCGCGACTTCGTCGCGCCCCGGGACGACAGCGGAGCTTGCGGCTCAAGCGCGCATCAAACGCAGGACCTCACCCGAACTTCACCCCGATCCGCTTTTCCTTGCGCCAGATCACTGTGCAGGTCAGATGCGTTCCGTCGGCCTGGATGAACAGAGTGAAGCGTTCGGGGATGCCGACGGGGCTGGTGACGTCGAGGGCGGCGCCGGTGTCGGAGAAATTGCGGATGGTGCAGTCGATCGCACCGCCGCCGAACTCGATCGTTCCGGCTTTCAGAACGCGATGTCTCGCCTTGTCGCGCCGCTCGTCCATGGGCACAACCTATACCCAAAGTTGAAACAAACGTTAAGTGCCCGCCCGCTCGCGATAAATTTATTCCACGGCGGCGCGACGCTTACAGCGCCGGCTGGAACGTCTCGGGGCGGGCGATCCGCCAGGCATCGCGGAAGCGCGGGTCTTCGGTACCTTCGAGCAGTTCGCCCGGGCGCAGCGCCGGATAGAGCTGTGCGAAGGATTGCACCTGGGCCGTCGACGTTCGTTGGCTGAAGTGGATCGGACGCAGTTGCTGCGGATGTTCGAGGCCCGCCGCCGCGATCAGCTCGGTCAACGAGTGCAGCGTCGCATGGTGATAATTGTGCACGCGGTCGATCTTGAGCGGCACATAGAGCGCACGCGCACGCGTCGGGTCCTGGGTCGCAACCCCGGTCGGGCAGCGGTCGGTGTGGCAGCTCAGCGACTGGATGCAGCCGAGCGAGAACATGAAGCCGCGCGCCGAATTGCACCAGTCGGCGCCGATCGCCATCGCCCGCGCCATATCGAAGGCGGTTGCGATCTTGCCGGACGCACCGATCCAGATGCGGTCGCGCGCATTGATGCCGATCAGCGCGTTGTGGACGAAATTGACGCCCTCGCGCATCGGCATGCCGAGATGATCCATGAACTCCAGCGGCGCGGCGCCGGTGCCACCCTCATTGCCGTCGACGACGATGAAGTCGGGATAGATTCCGGTCTCCAGCATCGCCTTGCAGATTGCAAGAAATTCCCAGGGATGGCCGATGCACAGCTTGAAACCGGCCGGCTTGCCCCCGGACAGCCTTCGCATCTCCGCGATGAACTGCATCATGCCAACAGGCGTGGAAAAGGCGCGGTGCGAAGCCGGCGAGATGCAGTCCTCGCCCATGGCGACGCCACGGATCTTTGAAATTTCTTCCGAGACCTTTGCCGCCGGCAGCACGCCGCCATGGCCGGGCTTGGCGCCCTGGCTGATCTTGAGCTCGACCATCTTGATCTGGTCCTGGCTGGCGACGCGCGCGAAGGCCTCCGGATCGAAGCTGCCGTCCGGATGACGGCAGCCGAAATAGCCGGAGCCGATCTCCCAGATGATGTCGCCGCCCATCTCTGCGTGATAGGGGCTGAACCCGCCCTCGCCGGTGTCGTGTGCGAAGCCGCCCTTCTTCGCGCCGGCATTGAGCGCGCGCACGGCGTTCGGGCTGAGCGCGCCGAAACTCATGGCGGAGATGTTGAACACCGACGCCGAATACGGCTTTGCACAATCCGGCCCGCCGATGGTGACGCGGAATCTCTCCTCGGCGTGCGCTTTCGGCGACACCGAGTGATGCATCCACTCGTAGCCCTCGCGGTAGACGTCCTCCTGGGTGCCGAACGGACGCTTGTCGAGCTGCATCTTGGCGCGCTGGTAGACCACTGCCCGGATGTCGCGGGAGAACGGCATGCCGTCCTTCTCGCTCTCGAAGAAATACTGCCGCATCTCGGGACGAATCTCTTCGAGCAGGAAGCGGATATGCGCCGAGATCGGGTAATTGCGCAGGACCGCGTGGCCCTTCTGCATGAGATCGCGGACGCCGAGCAGCGTCAGCGCGCCAAAAATCAGAATCGGGATCAGCAGGATGTCGAAGATCTTGCGGTCGGCGATGCCGATGCCGATCAGGAGCGCAGTGACAACCGCGCAGATGGTCAGGACGATGAAGCGCGGCGAGAACGGAAGCAGCAGCGTTTCCATGATCCCCTCTTCCGCCAGCGGCAGGCGTTTGGGGGATTCCTGTATTTTGTTGTCGGCCACGATTCCGATCCTCTCGCCAGCATGAGGCGGTACGATACGCCTGCGCCTGTCATACGGATATGACGTAGCGGTTGTTTCAGGCTAGCGAATTCGGCCGAGACATCAATCAGCCCGACGGGCAGATTTTTGCAGTGCAGCAGGGGTGTGGATGAGATACGGAGGGCCGCTGCAATCTCAGCCGTCGTCCCCGGGCAAGCGAAAGCGCAGACCCGGGATCCATAACCACAGGAAGGAGTTGCGGCACGAAGCTGGTGGTTGCAAACCTTCGCCGACCACGTCCTGTGGTTATGGGTCCCGGATCTGCGCGCGCTTTGGGCGCGCTTGTCCGGGACGACAGGTGAGTTGATGGCTACCACCCGGGACGACGAGTCGCGTGTGACGCGAGATCGCGTCAACAGAACTTACCGCTCGACGAACGCCTTCTCGATCACGAAGTGACCGGGCTTGTTGCCGGAGCCTTCGATGAAGTCGCGGCTCTCGAACATCACCTTCAGCTCTTCGAGCATCGCCGGGCTGCCGCACATCATGACGCGGTCGGTCTCGATGTCGAGCGGGCCCTGGCCGATATCGTTGAAGATCTGCTCCGAGGAGATGAGGTCGGTGATGCGGCCGCGGTTGCGGAACGGCTCGCGGGTCACGGTCGGATAGTAGACCAGCTTGTCCGCCAGCAGCTCGCCGAACAGCTCGTCCTCGCGCAGAGAAGCGACGAGCTTCTCGCCATAAGCGAGTTCGGAGACCTGGCGGCAGCCGTGCACCAGCACGATGCTGTCGAACTGGTCATAGACCTCGGGGTCCTTGATCAGGCTGGCGAACGGCGCAAGGCCCGTCCCGGTCGACAGCAGCATCAGCCGCTTGCCGGGGATGAGATTGTCGGTGATCAGCGTGCCGGTCGCCTTGCGGCCGACCAGGATGGTGTCGCCTTCCTTGATCTTCTGGAGACGCGAGGTGAGCGGGCCGTCCTGAACCTTGATCGAGAAGAACTCGAGCTCTTCCTCGTGGTTGGCGCTCGCCATGCTGTAGGCGCGCAGCAGCGGACGGCCGTCGACCTCGAGGCCGATCATCGCGAACTGGCCGTTCTGAAAGCGGAAGCCGGTATCGCGCGTGGCGCGGAAGCTGAACAGCGTGTCGGTCCAGTGCTGGACGGAAACAACCTTCTCTCGGTAAAACGCGCTCATGATTTTCGATATTCCGAATAACTGCGGGTTTTAGGGCAAAAGCGTAGCCCGGCCCTTAAAGCGGGGCGCACACCATTGCCATGGCGGAGGATTTCGCGTGTGTGATCTACGCCATTGAGGCCAATAATCAACCTCATTGCGGATGCAATTGATGCCGGTCAAACCGGCATTTGCGGCGGAAATGGTCACATCATTAATGGATCTGCCGTCTGGCGCATGCGGCCGGAAATTTCTTTCCCCTCCGGGGCTCGAATACAGCACTAAATTTCCGTGGCGCTCGCGAGAATTTCATTAAGAATAGCTCTGATTTTCACCCGGCTTGGCGCCGTTTCCCGCAGTTTTGCGGCTTTTGGCGCCAGGAGCCACTGGAACTAGCGACTGAGAGACATGGCGACCGGTGATCGGACCTTCGTTCGGGCGATCAAGCGCTATTGCGCGACCCACGGCATCACGCTCGATGTCCGCGCCGGTGGCTGGCTGCTCGCGATGCGCCGTGGCGAAGCGCGCCACTTCGCGTTCGGCTACGACATCGGCCTCAACAGCGCCATCGCGCACCGCCTCGCCAACGACAAATCGGCCACCGCCGAGGTGTTGGCGCTTGAGGACGTGCCCTGCATTCCGCATCACCTCTTCCTTAATCCAAAGCTGGGCAGGAATGTCGTTGGCCCGACCTGGCGAAATGCAATGCTTGAGCTGCTTCACGACCATCCGCAAGGCGTGGTGGTGAAGCCGAACGAGGGGACGTCGGGGCGTTCGGTGTTCAAGGTGACGACGGAGGCGGAACTCGACCATGCGGTCGGCGAAGTCTTCTCGATGAGCGCGGGGCTCGTGATCTCGCCCTATGTCGCCATCGAGCAAGAGGTGCGCGTGATCCTGCTCGATGATGTGCCACTCGTCGTCTACAGCAAGCAGCGTGGCTCGGATTGGCGGCACAATCTCGATGCCGGCGCAAAGCCGGTGCTGCTGGAGGACGGTCAGGTTCGAACGGCCTGCGTCAGGATCGCGACCGATGCTGCGAACGCCATCGGCATCGCCTTTGCCTCGATTGACCTGGTTCGCGTCGATGGCGCGTGGAAGGTGCTCGAGATCAATTCCGGCGTGATGATGGAGGCGTTGGCGAAGCTGCACCCGGAGCTGGTGCAAGCGACGTATGATGCGGCGCTGGACCGGGTGTTTGATAAAGATTAGCAGCCGCGAACTCGCTGCACCCTCCCCCTCCAGGGGAGGGTAAGGGCGACCGCCATCAATTATTCGCGCTGGCCGAATCGTCCATCGCCTTGAAGGCTTCCTCCAGTTGCAGCGAGATCGGCACGTTGAGCCGTTCGCCGGTCGGAAGCCGGGCGGTGAACCATTTATTGTAGAGCGGGACGAGGTCGCGGTTGGAGCCGAGCTTGCGGAAGGTGCGATCGACCACGGCCGTGAGTTGCGGCTCGCCCTTGCGGAACATGATCCCGTAGGGATCGTAGGACAGAAAGTCGCCGGTGACGCGGAACTTGTCCTGCGCCTTGTGGCGCGCGATCAGGCCGGAGAGCAGGATGTCGTCCGTCGCGAACGCATCGGCCTTGCCGTCGACAAGCATCTGGTAGGACTGCTCGTGATCGGCGCCGACGGCGATGTTCAGCCCGAGCGAGAACTTCTTGTCGGCCGCCTGGATCGCCTGCTCGTTGGTGGTGCCCTTCGTCACCACGATGGTCTTGCCTTTCAGATCGGTCAGCGACTGGACGTTCGAAGCCTTCGGCACCATCAGCTTGGTGCCGGCGACGAACATCAGCGGCGAGAACGCGACGCGCTTGCCGCGCTCGGCATTGGCCGTGGTCGAGCCGCATTCCAGATCGATCCTGTTCTGAACCACTGCGTCGATGCGATCGTCCGAGGTCACCTTGACGTAGTCGATCCTCAGATTGGGATCGTCGACCTCGACGCCGATCTCCTCGACGATGGCCTCGCAGAGCTCGAGGCTGTAACCGATCGGGCGTCCCGACTGGTCGAGGAAGGAGAACGGCGGCGAGCTCTCGCGGTAGCCGAGCCGCACGGTGTGCGCCTTCTTGATGGCCGACAGCGTTGGGCTCAGCCCTTCGCCGCCGGTCTGGGCGGACGCCGCGGTGGTCGCGAGCAACGATACCGCGAACCACAGGCAGCCGCCGATCACTGACCTTGCCAGTGTCTTATCCATGATGCGCTCCTAACCATGGCCGGCCATGGCAGGCACTTCGCCCGGCACCATATCGCCGGGCACGGCATCGCTCGGTCCCATCTCGTGCTCGGGCCCGAGCTCGCCTTCCCACTTCGCCACGACCGAGGTCGCAAGCGTGTTGCCGATCACGTTGGTGGCGCTGCGACCCATGTCGAGGAAGGTGTCGATGCCCATGATCATGAGCAGGCCCGCCTCGGGGATACCGAACTGCGACAGCGTCGAGGCGATCACGACGAGGGAGGCACGCGGCACGCCGGCGACGCCCTTGGAGGTGATCATCAGGGTTGCCAGCATCGCGAGCTGGGTGCCGAGCGGCATGTCGATGTGATAGCTCTGCGCAATGAAGACGGCCGCAAAGGTGCAGTACATCATCGTGCCGTCGAGGTTGAAGGAATAGCCGAGCGGCAGCACGAAGCTCGAGATCCGCGACGAGGCGCCGAAGCGGTTGAGCGCCTCCAGCGTCTTCGGATAAGCAGCCTCCGAGCTCGCGGTTGAGAACGCGATCATCAGCGGCTCGCGGACCAGCTTCAAGAGATGGCTGTAGCGTGGCCCGATCACGATGAAGCCGACGACCACCAGGATGCCCCACAGGATGGCGAGCGAGAGATAGAAGCCGCCCATGAAGACGACGAGCTTCCAGAGCACCAGCAGGCCGTTCTTGGCGACCGTCGCCGTGATGGCCGCCCACACCGCGATCGGCGCGAACAGCATCACATAGCTCGTCACCTTCAGCATGATGTGGCCGATATCGTCGATCAGCGCCAGGATCGGCTTGGAGCGTTCGGGCATCGAGCCCATCGCCACCGAGAAGAACACGGCGAAGATCACGATCTGGAGGATCTCGTTCTGCGCCATCGCGTCCGCGATCGAGGTCGGGATCAGATGGGTGAGGAATTTCTCGATCGAGAAGGCCGACACCGGCAGGCCGGTCGATTGCCCCGCGGCGGGCAGCGTGCCCGGGAAGTTCGCGCCGGGCTGAAGCAGATTGACCATGATCAGGCCGAGCAGCAGCGAGACGAAGGAGGCGCTGACGAACCAGCCCATGGTCTTGGCGAAGATGCGGCCGAGCTTGGAGCCCGAGCCCATATGGGCGATGCCGCCGACCAGGGTCGCGAACACCAGGGGGGCGATGATCATCTTGATCAGCCGCAGGAACATCATGGCGATCAGGTTGATGGAGGAGGCCCAGTCGGCGCGCGTGTCGGGCAGGAAATTGTAGATCGCCGAGCCCATCACGATGCCCAGCACCATCGCGGCCAGAATGTATTGCGTAAACCTGTTCGCCATCGCTTACCCCCACGTACACCGGCGCTTCATGATGTCGCAGATATCGTAGCGACGCAACACGCTTTGCGTGTAGCCGCGTTGGCCTGATGTTCCCGTTGTGGAATGGAACGCGGCGATCTAGCCTTCATGCAGCGCACAACGAATGCGGCTTGCACGTTTTCTTTGCGGCAGCTGCATCAATAATCGTCAAACAAGAGAAGAGGAAACGCCATGAGCGACGGCATCAATCGCCAGATTCTTCTGGTGGAAAAACCCAGCGGCAAACTCGGCCCCGAACATTTCAAGATGGTCGACGGCGCAATGCCGGAGCCGAAGGTCGGCGAGGCCCTGCTGCACGTGCGTTACATCTCGCTCGACGCCGCCAATCGCGCCTGGATGCACGGTGCGACGTATCGCTCAGCGGTGGAGGCCAACAGTGTGATGGCCGGCGGCGCCATCGCCGAGGTCGTCAGCTCGAAGGCGCCGGGGCTCGCGCCGGGCGACATCGTGTTCGGCGACACCGGCTGGCAGGAGTTTGCGGCCGTGCCGGCGAAGCATCTGACAAAAATGCCGAAGCTGGAGCCGATGACGCATCTGCTCAGCGTGTTCGGCATCGCCGGCCTCACCGCCTATTTCGGCCTGCTGGAAATCGGCAAGCCGAAGGAAGGTGAGACTGTCGTGGTGTCGGCAGCCGCCGGATCGGTCGGCTCGATCGTCGGGCAGATCGCGAAGATCAAGGGATGCCGTGTGATCGGCATTGCCGGCGGCGCCGACAAGTGCGGCTGGCTGACCTCCGAGCTCGGCTTCGATGCCGCGGTCGATTACAAGGACGGCGCCGTGTTCAAGGCATTGCGCGCGGCGGCGCCCAAAGGCATCGACGTCTATTTCGACAATGTCGGCGGCGACATTCTCGAAGCCTGCCTGCCCCAGATGAACAATTACGGCCGCATCGCCTGCTGCGGCGCAATTTCGCAATATGACGGCGCGCCCTCCGCGCACGGCCCACGCGGCGTGCCCGGCCTGATCGTGGTGAAGCGGCTCGTGATGCAAGGCTTCATCGTGATGGACTACATGAAGGACAGCCAGCGCGCGCTCACTGACCTTCAGGGCTGGGTCAAATCCGGCAAGCTGAAGGTGCAGGAGGACATCATCGACGGGTTACAGAACACGCCGAAGGCGCTGATCGGATTGCTCGCGGGCGAGAATCGCGGCAAGCGCATGGTCAGGCTCTGACGACGTATTGTTTGTTTGAGCATGATCTTTTCGGAGAACCGCTGCACACTTTTCCGGATCATGCTCTAGTTACGTCGCAATTGCCGAGGCATTATCTACTTGCGGTAGAGGTCGAAGAGGCCAATGATGCCGCGCGCGAGGTATCACTCGCGACGATTGCGCTTGCATCACATTTCATAATTGTCGGCGTTACCGACAGGGCAGGAATACAGTCAGATGTTCAACACGTTGAAGCATGCCTCAACGCGCACGGCGCTGCTGGCGGCAGTGATCTTCGCAACTGCAGCACCGGCCCTCGCACAAGCTCCGACCGATGCGCAGAAGAGCGCGATCCGTTCGGCCTGCCGCTCGGACTTCATGGCGCACTGCGCAAGCGTGACGCCCGGCGGCGTGGAGGCCTATCAATGTCTGGAGAAGAACATGTCCAGCCTCTCGGCAGGATGCCAGACCGCCGTTCGCGCGGTCGAGCCCGCGGCGACTCCGAAGACCGAAGCCGCGCCCGCCGCGCCGAAGACCGCAGCGCCTAAGGCCGAAGCGCCCAAGATCGAAACGCCCAAGACCGAAGCTGCGCCCAAAGCGGAGTCGGCGCCTGCTGCGCCAAGGGCTAACTCCGCCCCGGCGGCAAAACCGGCAGCCGCACCGGCGCCGAAGGCTGCTGCGGCCAAGCAGCCGAGCAGCGCACAGGTTGCTGCGGTCAAGAGCGCGTGCCGCGCCGATTATCCCAAGGTGTGCGCCAGCGTGCCGCCGGGCGGGGCCCCCGCGCTCGAATGCCTGGAGAAGAACAAGGCCAAGGTGTCGCCGGCCTGCGAAAAGGCCATAAGCGCTGCGGCCGGCGGCGGTGGCGCAACGGCAGCGCCTGCGGGCGCGGCGCCTGCAGCGGCAGCTCCGGCGGCCGCACCGACCGTCATCGCGCTGCGGCCGCTGCGGCCCCGCGAGGAATTGTTCATCGTTCGCTCAGCCTGCAGCGCCGATATCCGGACGCTGTGCGCCGGCGTCGCGCCCGGCGGCGGCCGTATCGTGCAGTGCATTGCAAGCAATGCAGCCTCGTTGTCGCCCGCCTGCAAGGACGTGCTGGCGCCGTTCGCGGCAAGATAAGGCAGCGCATGATGAGGCGCCGAAGCGCGCGGCGATGACAGACGGCGTGCGCGCAAGAATTCTCGCACGCCCGCCACGACAAACCTTTGCAGATATCGATTTCAATCACGATACACCGGGAGGAAGACATGCGTGCATTCCTACTCATTGCTTCGGCGCTCCTCTCCTTCGCGGCGACCATGACCTTCGAGGCCACCGACGCCAACGCGGTGGTGTGCGCCCGCGGCGTCTACCGCGCCGGCTGTGCCGGGCCGAACGCGGCCGTCGTGGTCCGCAAGCCGGTTCCAGTGGTCCGCTGCACCAGGGTGCTGGTGAACGGCGTCTACGTGAAGCGCTGCGTCTGACGCGCGAATAGCCAAGCCGTCGCCGTTTGGCTATGGTTCGCAGCGTCACTGCTTCGGACACGCGTCAAACGTGTGTCCGGGGATGGTTTCGGCGTGCCGCGCGCCTGCCGATAATTCCGCTGGCGCGGGAAGCCGGAGCACATTAGTCTAGCCCTGGATAGTAAGTATACTGTCAATTAGGGAGGCAGACGTTGCGGATCGCCGTGATTGGCGGGGGGCCCGGTGGGCTCTACTTCGCCTATCTCTGGAAGAAGCGTCACCCCGAGGATCAAGTCGACCTGTTCGAACAGAACCCGGCCGACGCGACCTGGGGCTTTGGCGTCGTGTTCTCCGACCAGGCGCTGGAGTTCCTGCGCGCCGACGATCCGGAGACGGTCGACGCGATCGCGCCGCATATGGAGAGCTGGGAAAACATCACGCTGAACCTGGGCGGTGGCAGCGTCGCCATCGACGGCGTCGGTTTCTCCTCGATCGGCAGGCTGGAGCTGCTGCAGTTCCTGCAGCAGCGAGCCCTCGATGCCGGCGTCACGCCGCGTTTCGACACGCCAATTCACGCGATCGACCAGCTGGGCGGCCATGATCTGATCGTCGCCGCCGACGGGCTGAACTCCCTGGTGCGCCGCGCCTTCGAAGGTGATTTCGGGACGTCGCTGTCCTACTCCTCCAACAAGTTCGTCTGGTACGGCACCTCGAAACGCTTCGACACGCTGTCGCAGACTTTCGTGAAGACCGACCGCGGCACCTTCAACGCCCATCACTACCGCTACTCCCCGACCATGAGCACATTCCTGGTCGAGTGCGACCCCGCGACATGGCAGGCCTATGGCTTCGCCTACAAGGATGCCGAGCAGTCCAAGGGCGTCTGCGAGGAGGTGTTCGCCGACACGCTGGGCGGCCACTGCCTGGTCTCCAACAAGTCGGTGTGGCGCAACTTTCCGTGGGTCTGGAACGAGCACTGGTCGTTCAAGCACATGGTGCTGATCGGCGATGCCCTGCACTCGGCGCATTTCTCGATCGGGTCGGGCACGCGGCTCGCGATCGAGGACGCCATCGCGCTGGTCAAGGCACTGGAGTCGGACGCGCATCTGTCGACCGCGCTGCATCGCTACCAGGCCGCGCGCAAGCCGGTGGTGCAAAAACTCGTCAATGCCGCGCGAACCAGCGCCTTCTGGTACGAGCACTTCGCCGAGCACATGCAGCTCGACTTGATGGACTTCGCCTATAGCTACATCACCCGTTCCGGCCGCATCGACGATTCCCGGCTGCGTGCGATGTCGCCGGCCTTCATGGCGCGCTACGAGGCCGCCAGAAACGGTGGAGACGCGGCATGAGCAATGAGATTCGCGACCAGGTGCCCGCCGACAGCGTGGGGGCACGCGAGATCGGATTTGCCGTTCCGCAAGACTACAACGCCAGCCGCGTGCTGTTCGACAATCTCGCCAAGGGGCGCGGCGACAAGCTCGCGCTGATCGGGCCGGCGGGCACGCGGACCTATGCCGAGCTTTGCGCGGAGGCTTGCCGCTGGGGCAACGGACTCGCATCGCTCGGTCTGACGCGCGGCGACCGCGTGCTGCTGTTCCTCGACGACACGCCGGCCTATCCCGCCGCCTTCTTCGGCGCGGTGCGTGCCGGCTTCGTGCCCCTGCTGATCAACACGCTGACGCCGCCCGACTTGTTGCAATTCTATCTCGCCGATTCCGGTGCGCGTGTCGCGGTGGCGGATGCCGAGTTCGCGGCGCGCTTCGACGCCGAAGCCTGCAGGGGCACGCGCCTGCACACGCTGATTGTCGTCAATGGCGCGGTGGGCGATCACGCCGCGCCGAACGCCGTCGCCGCCGCAAGCTGGCTCGCGCAATTCCCGGCCGAGCTTGCGGAAGCCCCGACCCATCGCAACGAGATGGCGTTCTGGATGTACTCCTCCGGCTCGACCGGCCGGCCCAAGGGCATCGTGCACCTCCAGCACGACATGGCCTATAGCGAGGCCGCGTTTGCGCAGAACGTGCTGAAGCTGACGCCCGGCGACATCTGCTTCTCCGTGCCGAAGATCTTCTTCGCCTACGGTTTTGGCAATTCGATCACTTTCCCGTTCTCGGCGGGCGCGGCGACGCTGCTGCTGCCGGGACAGCCGAAGCCCGCCTCGACCTTTGCCGCGATCGCGCAACACAAGCCGACGGTGTTCTTCGGCTTGCCGACGCTCTACACCGCGCTGACCAAGGCCGAGGGCGCGGACAAGGCCGACTTCTCGTCTCTGCGCATGTCGCTTTCTGCGGCCGAGGTCTTGTCGGCGGAGGTCTTCAACGGCTGGAAGACGCTGACCGGCCTCGAGATCGTCGAAGGCCTCGGCTCCACCGAGGTGCTGCACATCTATCTCTCGAACCGTCCTGATCAGAAAAAGCTCGGCGCCGCCGGCCTGCGCGTGCCCGGCTACGAGGTCGCGCTGCGCGACAAGGACGGCCGCGACGTCGGCGACAACGAGGAAGGCATCTTATGGGTGCGCGGCGATTCCAACACGCCGCTGTACTGGAACCGGCCGGACAAATCCGCCGAGACCATTCGCGATGGCGGCTGGATCTACACCGGCGACCGCTTCGTCCGCGATGCCGACGGTTTCCACTTCTTCCGCGGCCGCGCCGACGATCTCATCAAGATCTCGGGCCAGTGGGTCTATCCGCTCGAGGTCGAGCTCTGCCTCGCCGATCATCCCGATATCCGCGAATGCGCGGTCTTCGCTGCCGAGCTGCCGGACCGGCGGATGACGCTGAAAGCGGTGGTGGTGATGAACAACCGCGCCTCCGACCAAAGCGAGGCGACGCGGCGGCTCCAGGATTATGTGAAGGGCAGGCTGCTGCCGTACAAATATCCGCGCGAGGTGATCTTCATCGACGAGCTGCCGAAGACGGGTACGGGCAAGATTGACCGGCAGGCGTTGCTGAGGATGTGACTACCGCTGTCATCGCCCGGCTTGACCGGGCGATCCAGTATTCCAGAGGCGATTGTGATTGATTCGAGACGCCGCGGCGTACTGGATTCCCCGCTTTCGCGGGGAATGACCGCGGAGATAAAGGCAACAGCGCAGCCACCATCTCACGTCGCCTCACACCCCCTCACCCAACTTTCCCCAGATGCTCCAGCGCATCCTCGGCCCGCAGCGGCACGCGTGACGCCTCGTTGTTGAGATCGACGAGCTGCGCCATCAGTCCCATCAGCGCCTTGCGCTCAGTGGGCTTGAGCGGCTCCAGCATCCGCGCCTGGGCGCGTTCGACGGCGGGGATGATCTCACGCAGGATCGCTGCACCTGACTTCGTCAGGTACAGCAGCTTGATCCGCTTGTCCTCCGGCGCCGGCTTGCGCTCGATATAGTCCTTGGCTTGCAGCCGTTCGATCACGCTGCCGAGCGTGGAGCGGTCGAAGGCGATCACCGCCGAAAGCCGGGTCGCGTCGATGCCGGGATGGGTGTGGATCGCGATCAGCGCGGCGTACTGCACCGGCGTGAGATCAAATGGCTTGCATTCCTCCATGAAGATCGAGACCGCGATCTGCTGCATGCGCCGGAACAGATAGCCCGGCGCGGCATAGATCGCATCTATCGTGATCGGAGCGGTGGACTTACTCGGCATCCGGTTGCTTCTCCGGTGCGGCTTCGGCGAAGGCCGGCAGCGCCTTGGCCGCGCCTTCCGCCTTGAGCAGGCGCGGATAGGCCGAGACGTCGACCCCGAAGCGGCGGGCATTGGCGAGCTGTGGCACCAGGCAGAGATCGGCGAGCGTCGGTGCACCACCGAAACAGAACGGGCCCGGCTCGCTGCTGACCAGCGTCTCGCAAGCCGACAGTCCCTCGCGATTGACCCACGCCGCCCATTCCTGGACTTTCTCCTCCGCAAGACCGAGTTCGCGCAGCCGCGCCAGCACCTTCAGATTCTGCACCGGATGGGTGTCGCAGGCGATCGCCAGCGCAAATGCGCGTACCTTGGCGCGGCGCAGCGGATCGTTCGGCAACAACGGCGGATTGGGGTGGGTTTCGTCGAGCCATTCGATGATGGCCAGGGATTGGGTCAGCACTGCGCCCGCATCATCCTCCAGCGCCGGCACCAGGCCTTGCGGGTTGATGACGAGATAGGCGGGCGCGCACTGCTCGCCCTTGCGCAAATGATGCGGCAGATGCTCGGCTCCGAGACCCTTGAGATTCAGCGCGATCCGCACGCGGTAAGCCGCGCTGGAGCGGAAATAGCCGTGCAGCTTCATGGGAAGCCTCCCTCTCATTCTTGTTCGTCACATTGACGCTACCTAGACTGTCAGTATACTGTCAATCAACAAAACGACGGGAGCCGCACCATGGAAGCCGTGACCAAGACGCCGGAGCGCGAGGCGTTCTACCGGAAGATCGACGGCGAAAATCTTACCGCACTCTGGACGGTGATGAGCGATCTGATCACGCCGGAGCCGAAAAGCGCATGCCGGCCGCACTTGTGGAAATTCGATGTCATCCGCGACTACATGACGGAGGCCGGCAAGCTCATCACCGCCAAGGAGGCCGAGCGGCGCGTGCTGGTGCTGGAAAACCCGGGCCTGCGCGGCCAGTCCAAAATCACGACCTCGCTCTATGCCGGCGTGCAGATGGTGGTGCCCGGCGACGTCGCGCCCGCCCATCGCCACAGCCAATCGGCGCTGCGCTTCGTGCTCGAAGGCAAGGGCGCCCACACCGCCGTCGACGGCGAGCGCACCGCGATGGCGCCCGGCGATTTCATCATCACGCCGTCGATGACCTGGCACGATCATTCCAACGAGACCGATGAGCCGATGTTCTGGCTCGATGGCCTCGACATTCCGCTGGTGCAATTCTTCGACTGCTCCTTCGCGGAAGGGTCCAAGGAGGACCAGCAGAGAATCACCAAGCCGGCCGGCGACAGCTTTGCGCGCTACGGCCACAATCTGCTGCCGGTGGACGTGAAGCGCTCGTCCAAGACCTCGCCGATCTTCAGCTATCCCTATGCGCATACGCGCGAGGCGCTCGAGAAGGCCAGAACGAGCCAGGAGTGGGACGCCTGCCACGGGCTAAAGCTGAAATTCAGCAACCCCGAGACCGGCGATTTCGCGATGCCGACCATCGGCACCTTCATCCAGCTGCTGCCGAAGGGTTTTACGACCGCGCGTTACCGTTCGACCGATGCGACCGTGTTCTGTCCGATCGAAGGCAAGGGTCGCAGCCGCATTGGCGACGCCGTCTTCGAATGGGGTCCGCGCGATCTGTTCGTGGTGCCGAGCTGGCAATGGGTGACGCACGAAGCCGACGATGACGCGGTGCTGTTCAGCTTCTCGGATCGTCCGGTGCAGCAGAAGCTGGATTTGTTTCGCGAGGATCGCGGAAATGCGTGAGTGGCGATCTATCCTCCGTCATGGCCGGGCTTGACCCGGCCATCCACGCGCCACCGCGCCTGACTCAGGACGTGGATGCCCGGGACAAGCCCGGGCATGACGACCTGGAAAGATTCTGGATTGCTTCGCTACGCTCGCAATGACGGAGAATGCCTCACCGCCAGTGCAACAACCGCGTTTCCAGCCAGCCGATCACCTTGCCCACCGCCAGCCCGAATACCGACAGGATCACCACGCCCGCGAGCAGCTGATCCGTCTGCATCAGATTGCCGGCCTGGAGCACGAACGCGCCGATGCCGTATTGCGCGCCGATCATCTCGGCGCTGACGACGAGCAGCAGCGCAACAGACGCCGTGATGCGGAAGCCGGCGAGGATCGCCGGCAGCGCACCAGGCCAGATCACCTTGCGCACGATGGTGGCGAAGGGGACATTGAAGCTCTGCGCCATGCGGATAAGGTTGCGCGGCACCGCGTCGACGCCGCTATAGACCGAGATCGCGGTCGAGAAGAACACCCCGAGCGCAATGGTCGCGATCTTCGGTTCTTCGCCGATGCCGAGCCAGAGGATCAGCAGCGGCAGCAGCGCGATCTTCGGGATCGGGAATAGCGCCGAGATGAAGGTGATGCCGACACTGCGCGCAAGCCGCGACAGGCCGATGGCAAAGCCGACGGCGATGCCGGCCGCGGTCCCCAGCACCCAGCCGACGCCGATACGCAGGATCGAGGCCGACAGATGCTGCCAGAGCGCGCCCGAGATCGCGAGCTGGTAGATCGCACGCACGATCGCCAGCGGTGCGGGCAGGAACAACGGATTGACGAGGCCGGCGCTGCCGGCCGCCTGCCAGGCCGCGATCACGAGCGCGAGCGCGATCCAGCCGCCAAAACGGCTGCTCGCGGGCACGAAGCCCGCGCCGCGAAAACGGACCCGCCGCGTCGCTTCGCTCTTTGCAGATGTCTCCGTCGCCGGCGCGCGATCAAGCATGCTGCACCTCGCGCTCGGCGTCGATCGCCTCGTTGCGGATCAGCGACCAGATCTGGTTCTGAAGCTCAAGCAACTGTTCACGCGCAGCGATTTCGCCGCGCTCGGTGCGCGTCATCGGAACCGCCACGACCTCGCGGACACGCCCCGGCTGGCGCGACAGCACGACGATGCGATCGGCGAGCCGCGCGGCTTCCTCGAGATTGTGGGTAACATAGACCGCGCCCATGCCGCCGTCGGCGAGCAGGCGGACGAAATCTTCCATCAGCAACTCACGGGTCTGCGAATCCAGCGCCGACAGCGGTTCGTCCATCAGGAGAATGGCCGGCTTGACGGCAAGCGCGCGCGAAATGCCGACCCGCTGGCGCATGCCGCCGGACAGCTGCTTTGGATAGGTCGTGCGGAAATCCGTCAGCCCGGTGCGGCGCAAGGCGTCGTCGACCAGCGCGCGGCGCTGCGCGGCCGAGAGTTGTGCGTGCAGCAGCGGGAATTCGACGTTCTCCTCCACACTCGCCCAGGGCAGCAGCGCAAAGTCCTGGAATACGAAGGTGAGCGGATTGAGACTGTCCGCCGGCGGCGAGCCGCGCAACTCGGGCGCGCCTGAGGTCGGCTGCAACAGCCCGCCGAGGATCGACAGCAGTGTGCTCTTGCCGCAGCCGGAGGGACCGACAATCGCCACCACCTCGCCAGCGCTGACAGTGAACGAGATGTCGTCGAGCACGGCGAGATCGCCGAAGCGATGGGTGATATGGTTGGCGATCAGGTCCATTCTGTCTCGTCTATCCTGTTCTCCGTCGTCCGGGATGGTCCGGAGGACCAGACCCGGAACCTCGAGATTCTCAGGTGCGCAAGTGCGCACCGTAGTTCTCGCTTCGCGAGCCCCGGAATGACGAAGGGTTAATCCGCCTTCACAAAATCCCTGGCGATGATCGCATTCGCGTCAAAGCCCTTGTCGGCAAAGCCCTGCTCCTGCAGCCATTTGATCTGGTTGTCGACGTTCTTGACGTCGAGCTTCCCCTCGGGATCGATATAGGCGCAGTTGCCGACCACCTGTTCAACCGGCAGATTGGTGTATTTTGCGATAATCTCCAGCAGCGGTTTGGTCTGCTCGTTGATCGGCGCCACGCCATCCTTCATGGCGGCGAGAATGACGTCGTGATATTCGCGATCGGCCTTCGCGAGCACGCCGAGGAATTTCGTCACCAGCACCTTATTGGTCAGCGTCTTCGGGGATGCGAATACCGCACCGAGCTGCCAGGGCGTCTCGTCGCCGACCCAGCCCAGAAACTTCGCGCCGCCCTCGTCCATCAGCTTTCGCGCCGTCGAGATCGGCAGCAGCGCCGCATCGACGGTCTCGCCCTTCAGCGCGGCAGCCGCATTCGACAGCGATTGCAGCGGCACGATCTTCACGTCCGCGAGCTTGAAGCCGTATTTGTCCGCGAGCAGGCCGAGCGAATAGTGGAAGCTTGATCCGACCTGCGTCATCGCCACGCGCTTGCCCGCGAGGTCCTTCGGCGTCTTCAGGCCCGCGGCGTAGGCGTTGTTGCTGGCGAAATAGCCGATCAGGGGATAGCCGGCCTTCTCGCGGCTCATGCCGCCGATCACTTTCAGCGTGCCCTTGCCGGCGAGATTGTAGAGGCCGGCGGTGAAGGCGGTGACGCCGAAATCGACGTCGCCTGAGGTGGTCGCGACCGCGATCGGCTGCGCCGCGTCGAAGAACTTCAGCTCGACGTCGAGGCCGGCCTCGCGGAAATAGCCCTTGTCCTGCGCGATGAAGACAGGCGCGGAGGACGACAGGCGGAGCACGCCAATCCTGGCCTTCAGCGCATCCTCGGCCCGGGCCGCGCCCATCGCTGTGATCGCCACCAGGCTCGCCATTGCGAGCCGCGCAATCCCGATCATCCCGTTTCCTCCGCTGTCGTTCTCATTGCAGTCCGTTACAGGCCTTCGGGGACCGCCTGGTCCCGTCCGATGAAGGCGCCCTGTTGTTTCAACGTTTCCTGCAATATTTCAATGGAGATTTCGCGCGGCATCCGGTTTCCGGAGAGCGCCAGCGCGGCGGCGGAACCGGCCGCCTCGCCCATCACGAAACAGGCACCGGACACCCGCGCCGCCGACTGGCCCTCATGGGTCATCGAGGCGCAGCGCCCGGCGACCAGGAGATTGTCGACGCCTTCAGGCACCAGCATCCGGTAGGGCAGCTCGTTATAGCCGCGCGATTCCGGGATCGGCGGGAAGGTGAAGACGACATCGCCGGGGACATGGGCCTCGATCGGCCAGCCGTTGACGCCAATCGAGTCCTCGAACGAGGCGCAGCCGAGCACGTCGTCGCCGCTGAGCTGATAGCCGCCCGTGATGCGGCGGGTCTCGCGGATGCCGAGCTGCGGCGGCAAATCGACGATATAGGACTTTTCAAAGCCCGGCACGGTGCGCAGGAATTCGAACGCCGCGAGCGCCTGCTTGCGGCCCTCGATCTCGCCGCGGGTGAGATCGTCGGGCTCGACGCCGTTGATGGCGTGGCCGTCCTCGCGCGCGACTTGGGTGAAATTCACCCGCCATTCGATGCCGGACTTTTGCGGCCGCACGATCGCGCTCTTGCGCGGGAATGTGTGCGTGCCGGCGGCCAGCGCTTTCTCCATCAATTGCGGAATAGTGCGCCAGGCGTCGCCGGCCTTGTCCGGGTCGATGCCATTGAGACGCAGCATCATCGAGGGATACATCGGATGGCCGTGCGCGTCGCCGAGTTCGAACGGCGCGCCGGCCCAGACGGCAAGATCGCCGTCGCCGGAGCAGTCGATGAAGATTTCGGCACGCACCGCCTGCCGGCCGGCCTTGGTCTCGACCATCAGCGCGTCGATGCGGCGGTCGTTGCCCATCGCGACGCCGGCGCCGAGCGCATGGAAGAGGATGTGCACCTTGTGGCTGGCGACCAGCTGATCAGCCGCGATCTTGTAGGCCGCGGTGTCATAGGCCTGGGCGAAGACCTTGCCGAGAATCAGATGCGGCGCGTTGAGGCCGTTGAGCAGATCGATCCGCGCCAGCAGCTCGGATGCCATGCCCTGCACCAGCCGATGCGCCTGCCCGTACACATTGCCATGCAGGCCGCAGAAATTGGTGACGCCGGCAGCCGTGCCCATGCCGCCGAGAAAACCATAACGCTCGATCAGCAGCGTCTTTCGTCCCGCGCGCGCGGCTGAGGCCGCCGCAACGATACCGGCCGGCCCGCCGCCGAGCACGACGACTTCATATTCGCCGTACAGCGGCACCTTACGCGCCGGTTCTTCGATCATCGTGGCCCGCATGACGCGTCCTGCTCCCAAAAATCTCTTGCTTGGGAGCGACTATGAATTAACGCGAGGCGGGATACAATCCACCAAAATAAGCGATCAGCTTTCGCGAATCGAGAAAGGTGAAAATGGACATCCTGGTGAACCTTCAGGCCTTCCTCGCCACCGCGGATGCGGCCGGTTTCTCCGCCGCCGCGCGGAAGCTCAATGTCTCGACCTCGGTCGTCGCCAAGCGCGTCACGCAATTGGAGGCGCGGATCGGCACGCCGCTGTTTCGCCGTTCGACCCGGCAGTTGCGATTGACCGAGGCCGGCCAACGCTACGTGCATCGCGCCCGCGGCGTCGTCACCGATGTGACCGATTTGCTCTCGCGCATGGGCGAGAAGGGCCACGACCTCGTCGATCACCTCCGCATCAAGGCGCCGACCTCGCTGACGGTGGCGCGGCTCGCCGACGTCTTCAGCGCGTTCCAGACCCAGAACCCGCGGCTCAAGCTCGAGATCGTGCTGATCGACCGGCCGGTCGATCCCGTCACCGAGGGCTTTGACATCGCCATCGGCGCCTTCCCGCATTCCTTCGGCGGCGTGGTCGACGAGCCGCTATGCGCGCTGAAACGGCTGCTCTGCGCCTCACCGGCCTATTTGAAGACGCACGGCATGCCAAAGCATCCACGCGATCTCGTCGAGCATCGCTGCCTCAGCTTTCTGCCGACCGGCCCCGAATGGATCTTTGACGGACCGCGCGGCCGCATCAGCATCCAGATCAGCCCGCTGCTTTCGTCCAACGAGGGACATGTGCTGGCGCGCAGCGCGATCGCGGGCAATGGCATCGCGCTGATGTCGCATTATCTCGTCGCGGACGCCTTGCGCGACGGCACGCTGAAGCCGGTGCTGCGCGACTTTCCGATTCCGGAGCTGTGGGTGAAAGCCGCGATTCCCGAGCGGCGGCGCAATGCGGCCGCGGTGCAGGCGCTGCTGACTCTGCTGAAAACGTCGCTCGCGGCGTCGCTTTGAGCCTGGTCGCGCACCTGTCAGCCGATGAAGGTTGCTCTCGGAAGACGGACCTGAGAGAAGGACCGTCATGGATTCGACCCTTATGAAATTCGCCCTGCCCGCCCTCCTCGCCCTCACGGTCTCGGCTGCCCCCGCTGCAGCCATCGAGCAGAACTGCCGCTTCATCCAGGCCAAGTCCGATCGCGAGGCCTGCTACAAGCGCCAGGAAGAAGAACTCGCGGCGAAGCGAAAGCCGGCTGCGCCAGCCGCCGAGGGCAAGACGCTCGAATCGATGCGCCAGATGCGGCAGGACCACGACGCCGTCTATCGTAGCATCAACAACATCTGCCGCGGCTGTTGAGCGCCTTCACTCAGCCCTTCCCGCCGCCCCAATTCGCCGCCCGCTTCTCGGCGAACGAGGCCAGCCCCTCCGCCGCTTCCGCGCTCTGGCGCTTGGCTGAATGCAGCTGCACGAGCCGCGTGTAGGCGGCATCGTCCACCGCCATCCCGCCGAACGAGCTTTCGAGCGCCAGCCGCTTGGTCTCGGCCATTGCCTCCGGTCCGTTGGCCAGCAGCTGCTCGACCACCTTGGCGCCTGCGGCTTCGAGATCGGCGAGCGGCACCACGTCGTGGACGAGGCCGATCCGCCGGGCGTCTTCGGCACCGAAACGCTCGCCGGTGAGCGCGTAGCGGCGGACCTGCCGCACGCCGATGGCGTCGCAGAGCTGCGGGATGATGATCGCGGCGGTCAGGCCCCAGCGCACCTCGGTGATCGAGAACAGCGCGTTGTCCGCGGCAATCACGACGTCGCAGGCCGCGATCACGCCGGTGCCGCCGCCAAAGCAGCCGCCCTGCACCAGCGCAACCGTCGGGATCGGCAGCGTGTTGAGCCGCTGCACCGCCTCGAACGTCGCCCGGGATGCCGCCTCGTTGGCCTCGGTCGATTGCGGCCGGACACCGTTGATCCATTTGAGATCGGCGCCGGCCTGGAAATGCTTGCCGTTACCCTTGAGCACGACGACACGCAGGTTCGGCTTCCCGCCGAGATCGTCCATGGCTGCGAGCACGCCCGCGATCAAGGCGCCGTCATAGGCGTTGTTGACCTCCGGCCGGTTCAACATGACGGTCGCAACCCCACGCTGGTCGAGGCTCCACAGGACGGGGCTGGCGGTCATCGGCGATCCTCCGGTCGTTTGTTTGCCCTGCACTATGGCCGAGGCAACGCATCCCGATCCATATCTTTCCGGCGTAGGGCGGCCGCGTCCATCGCATGGCGGCTTGTGTCATGCTGGCGCCTGCTGGCACCAAGGGATCAGGACGGGACATCTATGCGCATCTGCATTTTCGGCGCGGGCGCCGTCGGCAGCCACATCGCAGTCAGGCTTGCACGCGCCGGCCATGAGGTCTCGTGCGTGATGCGCGGCGCGCATCTGGAGGCGGTCCGCGCCGGCGGACTCAAGCTGCGCGTCGGCGATTCCGAGGTCAGCGCCAGGGTGAACGCATCAGGCGACCCGGCCCAGCTCGGCCCGCAGGACGTCGTGATCAGCACCTTGAAGGCCACCGCGCTGACCGGGCTGGTTTCCAGCCTCAAGCCGCTGCTGCAGGACGACACCGCGATCGTGTTCGCCCAGAACGGCATTCCCTGGTGGTACGGTATCGGCCTGCCGCCGCGACACCCCACGCCGCCCGACATTTCCTTCCTCGATCCCGGCGGGCGCCTGCGCGCCTGCATCCCGAAGGAGCGGATCATCGGCGGCGTCGTCTTCTCGTCCAACGAGGTGATTGCGCCCGGCGTGGTGCAGAACCTCACCCCGGACCGCAACCGACTCTTGATCGGCGAATGCGACGACCGCAATTGCGAGCGCATCACCAAGCTGCGGAACGTCTTCAACGACGCCCGGCTGGAATCGCCGCCTGTGGCCGAGATCCGCGAGGCGATCTGGTCAAAGCTGCTGACCAACATGTCGCTGTCGGTGCTGTGCCTGCTCACCGGCCAGACCGCGCGCGGCGTACGCGACGACCCCGCGTTCTCGGAAGTCATCCCGCGCATGCTGACCGAGGCCAACGACATCGCCCAGCACTTCATTCCCGAGGTCAAGCGCGTGACCCGCAGCGGCCCCGCCCCGAACCACAAGCCGTCGCTGCTCCAGGATTACGAGCTCGGCCGCGCCATGGAGATCGACGTGCTGGTGAAGGCGCCCGCCGCCTTCGCGCGCACGGCCGGCCTGTCGACGCCGACGCTCGACCTGATCGCCGCGCTGGCGATTCAGAAGGCGCGCGACAAGGGGCTCTATTCCGCCTGAGCCTCAGGCGAGCCGGTCGATCCACGCCGCGAGCGTGTCAAGCACCTCGGTCAGCGCCTCTTCACTGGTCCGGCCGGATTTTTTCAGCACCGCAAAGGAGTGATCGCCGCCGTCGACCTCATGCAGCGTCGCCTTCGCGCCGAGGGCCGCAATCACCGGCTTCAGATGGCTGAGATCGGCGAGCCCGTCGCGCGTGCCTTGCAGGAACAGCATGGGGATGTCGACCTTGGTGAGGTGTTCGGCCCGCTCCGTCGACGGCTTTTTGTCGGCATGCAGGGGAAAGCCGAGGAAAGCTAGTCCTTTGACATCAGGCAGCGGCGCCTTGGACTGCGCCTGCGAGGTCATGCGCCCGCCAAACGATTTTCCGCCCGCGACGAGCGTCACGCTGGGACACAGCCGCGCCGCTTCCGTGACCGCCGCGCGGATGGCGGCGTGGGCAACGGCCGGCTGGTCGGGGCGCCCCTGTTTGTTTTCCATGTAGGGAAAGTTGAAGCGGAGCGTGGCCACGCCGCGGCCCGCGAGGCCTTCTGCAACCTTCTGCATGAACGAATGCCGCATGTCCGCTCCCGCGCCATGCGCGAGGACGTAGCAGGCACGCGCATCGTCCGGCCGCGTCAGGACGGCCGAGACGGCGCCGATGCGCTCGATGTCGAGCTTGAGCTCCTGAGTTTTGATCGCCACAATCAGCCATCCCGACAGACGCGTTTCCGGCCGCCTTGGTAGCGTCACCGGCGCAGCCTGAAAACACAATAATTGCCGCGGCTGCCTGGCCTACCAAGCGGCAACCGCATCAACCGAGGTGACCATGTCCTACCGCTCCTCCTGGATGACCGAAGAGCTCGATGTCTTCCGCGACCAGTTCCGGAAGTATCTTGCCAAGGACCTGGCGCCGCATGCCGAGAAATGGCGCGAGCAGAAGATGGTCGACCGCTTTGCGTGGCGCGGGCTCGGCGAGATGGGCGCCCTGCTGGCGAGCGTGCCGGAGGAATATGGCGGCCTGGGTGCAACCTTCGCCTATGACGCCGCCGTGCTGGAGGACCTCGAAAGCACGGTCCCGGAACTGACCACCGGCGTCTCCGTGCACAGCGCGATCGTCGCGCACTACATCCTCAACTATGGCTCGGAGGAGCAGAAGAAGCGCTGGCTGCCAAAGATGGCCTCGGGCGAGATGGTCGGCGCCATCGCCATGACCGAGCCCGGCACCGGTTCGGACCTCCAGGCGGTGAAGACCAGTGCGAAGAAGCAGGGCAATTCCTATGTCATCAACGGCCAGAAGACCTTCATCACCAACGGCCAAGCCGCCGATCTTGTCATCGTGGTCGCACGCACGGGCGATGCCGGCGCCAAGGGCATCTCGCTGATCGTGGTCGAGACCGCGGGCGCGGAAGGTTACAAGCGCGGGCGCAACCTCGACAAGATCGGCCTGCACGCCTCCGACACATCCGAGCTGTTCTTCGACAACGTCATGGTTCCCCCGGACAACCTGCTCGGCGGCGAGGAAGGCCAGGGCTTTGTCCAGCTGATGCAGCAATTGCCGCAGGAGCGCCTCGCGCTCGCGGTCGGCGCCGTCGCCTCGATGGAGCGCGCCATCAAGCTCACCGCCGAGTACACCAAGGAAAGGAAAGCGTTCGGCAAGCCGCTGATGGACTTCCAGAACACCGCCTTCACGCTCGCCGAGCGCAAGACCGAAGCGATGATCGCCCGCGTCTTCGTCGACTGGTGCATCGAGCGCCTGGTCGCCAAGGACCTCGACACTGTCACGGCGTCGATGGCGAAATACTGGTGCTCGGAGAAGCAGGTCCAGACCGCCGACGAGTGCCTGCAGCTGTTCGGCGGCTACGGCTACATGCAGGAATATCCCATCTCGCGCATCTTCGTCGATTCCCGCATCCAGAAGATCTATGGCGGCACCAACGAGATCATGAAGCTGTTGATCGCCAGGTCGTTATGATCAGGCCGCTGTAGCGCGGCTATCGCGCGCCTGCTGCAATTCTATCGCGAGCGGGGCTAGCACCGGATGTCTGGCGGATATGCCCCCTCGAGGAAGGAGAGCACGGCCCCAGCCAGCTGTTCCGGCATCTGGTTCGGGAACGGCACCATGCCGCCGGCAATTTCGACCAGGCTCGCGCCTGCGATTGCGTCCGCCACCTTGCGGGCAACGGGAAAGGCATGGGGGTCGGCCGTCGGCGCGACGACGCGGGTCGGGCACCTGACCAGCGGCAGTCGCTGCTCCATCAGGTAGCGATTGACCACATGGTGGCCTTCGGCGGCCAAGCTTCCTGCCTTGAGCGCATCGATCACGAAGCGCTCCAGCAGGTCGATGTCGCCATCCGGATAATCCGGCTGGCGCATCCGCCAGAGGTCGAGGAGGTGACTGCCGTCTGCAACGCGTGTCGCCTCGTCGACGACCGCCTTGCCGGCCTTGCGCGCCCTCCGCTCGGCATCGACATAGGGCGACGCCGACAGCACCAAGGCCGCGATCCGGTCGGGCCTCGACGCCGCCATCTCGATGGCGATGGCCGCACCGGTGTGATGGCCGATGACGGCCACCTCCGGCAGATCGAGCGCATCCAGCAGATCAAAAGCGCAGGCGGCCCAGGATTCGATGGAGTTCTCGGCGAAGCCAAGCGCATCGGAGTCGCCGAAGCCGACGGTGTCCATCGCGATGCCGCGGTAGCGCGTGCCGAGACGCGGCAGCACCTCGCGAAACTCGTCCCAGGACCGCGGCGTTTGGTGCAGCAGGAGCAGTGGCCTGCCGGCGCCAGCGGCAGCGATGTGGATGCGCGCCCGAGGTGTCGCAACGAAACGACGCTCGACCACGGCGGCCAGCGGCATTGCGCTCATGACGATGCCGGCAGCGGCGCGGCTTGGGCGAGGAAGACGGCCTCGGGCATGCCTTCAGCGCGCTCTTCGTCGCCGACGTCGGCGATGCGGACCATCGGCATGCCGAACGGATCGCTCCAGCGCTGGATCACCACAACGGTAAAACCCTGGAACGTGTAGCTCTTCCACATCTCCGCCTGCGAAATCATCGGCACCGTCCCGTCACTCACGCGTCACCGCATCAGCACGGAACGATCCGGGATGTTGTTCGCCCAGCCGGGCGTGAGCGGGGCCACGAACACGTTCTCCGTGCGCGTGCGCGCCACCTTCCAGACGCCGTCGACTTTGCGGAACAGATTGTTCAGGCGGCTGGAGCGCAGCAGCGAGGAGCCGTCCGAGAAAATCCAGGGCTGGCAGTGGACCCATTGCCCGTCGGCCTCGTCGCCGCGCACGTGGATCTGCTCCGAGGTCAGGTAGTGCACGTTGAGCAGAAGGGCAGGATCGCGCTTCTGCCCCCAGAACGCCTGAAAATGCTCGCGCAGCGCCGCCTTGCCGACGCGACGGCCGAACTGGTTGTCATAGTAGGCGCCGACGCCCTCCCACACCGCATCCTCGGTGTAGAGGCCGAGGATCAGCTCGATGCGCTGGGAGTCGGTCTCGACGCCGAATTCCGGACAGGGCGTGTCGCACAGGAACATGTAGCGGGCCTGGACGCGGCGGATGTCGGCTTCGGCCTCCAGCGTCGCCACACGGTCCGAGAGCGAATTGATGACGGTCTCGATATTGATGCTGTTCACGCGCTCGCCTCGCTTGCTGGAGATAACGGGACCGCACCGATTCGGTGATAGGCCCGGTTGAAATAGATCAGCCCTTCCGTCTCGGCCGCGGCGACGATCTCCACGACCTCGCAGAAGAACACCGTGTGCGTCCCCACTTCCGTGACGCGCGCGATGCGGCAATCGAGGCTGGCTGCGGCATCGGCCAGCACCGGCGCGCCGGTCACGAGCCGCGTCCAGCTCGCATCCGCGAACCGCTGCTCGACGCTGGTTCCGGTCTGGCCGAATTTTCCCGAGAGATTTTGGTGACGGCCGGCGAGGATGTTGATGCACAGCGCGCCGTTTGCCTTGAGCACGTCATGCGCCCCCGCCCGCTGTCGCACGCAGACCAGGACGGTCGGCGGCGTGTCGGTGACGCTGCATACCGCCGATGCTGTCAGGCCATGGCGGCCGGCAGGTCCGTCCGTCGTCACGATGTTCACGGCGGCACCCAGCCGGCTCATGGCATCGCGAAAGCTGATCTGGGCGATATCCTCGGGCATGATGGTCACAGGTCGAGCACGAGCTCGGGCGTCTTCGACCGCGAGCAGCACAGCAGCATCTGGTCGTTTGCCGCCTTCTCCTCGTCCGTCAGATAGACGTCGCGATGATCGGGCGTGCCGGAGACGACGTTGCACAAGCAGGTCCCGCAGATTCCCTCCTCGCATGAAGTCTCGATATTCACGCCGGCTTTGGCCAGCGCCGCGACAATGGTGCTGCCGGCATCGACGGCGATGCGGCGGTTGCTGCGCGCAAGCACGATTTCGAACGCCTCACCGGAACGATCGACGTCGGCCTTGAAATATTCTCGGTGGATCCGCGCCGCGCCATAGCCGAGCCGCTCCGCCGCCGCGATGACGAATGCCATGAAGCCGTCCGGCCCGCAGACGTAGAGATGGACGCCGTCAGCCGGCGGCGGAAGGTCGCGCGCGGGATCGAAGCGCTGCGCCTCGGCGCCATCGTCGACATGCAGATGAACGCGATCGCGGAACGGCGCTTCCTGGAGTTCACCTGCGAACGCCGCGATTGCCGGCGTCCGCACGCAATAATGCAGCGTGAAGTCATTCGATATACGGTGCAGATGGTACGCCATCGCGACCATCGGCGTGATACCGATGCCGCCGCCGATCAGGATCGAGCGGCGTGCTCCGGGAGCGAGCGGAAACAGATTGCGCGGCGAACCGATCCGCAGGGCGGCCCCGGCGCGCAACGCGGGGGGGAGCGCGCCCGAACCACCGCGGGAAGCGGGATCGAGCAGAATCCCGAGCCGATAGGTGCTCGCGTCGGCAGGATCGCCGCAGAGCGAATATTGCCGCACCAAGCCGGGTGCGACCTCGACGTCGACATGCGCACCAGGCTCGAAGGGCGGCAGCGCGCCGCCGTCGGGATCGACGAGATCGAGCACGACGATGCCGGAGGCCTGCTCCTCGCGCCGCGCGATCACCAGAGTGAGCGCCAGCTCCGTTGCGGCAACCACCGGCGCGGCGACCGCCGCCTCAGAGAATGTAGCTGATACCACCGAGCGCCTCCGTCGAGTTGATCAGGCGGATGACCTTGAGGTCGATCTTGAGCGTGTCCTCGGCGCGCACCAGACGGTAGGTGAGATTGGCGGTGTAGGTCCGGGTGCGGCTGCGGCGATGTTCGGTCAGGATTTGGGCGCAGCGCAGCTCGCACGAGGTCTCGCCGGCCTCGAGAACCCGGAAGCGCGACAATTGCCGGATGGTGCGTGCCACGGGCGAGGCCGAGATCGACTGGCCGTTGAGCAATCGCTCTGTGCGCTTGCGCCGCAGCTCGTGATCGTCATAGGCGTAGTTGAGGCTGTTCTCGAAATCCGTCGCGCCGGGATCGATCGGTACGACGTAGCGTGCCTCGGACGTCCACAGCGAAAGCCATTCCTCGTAGCAGGCATGATCGAGCAGATCCGCCTCCAGGAAGACGAACTGCATGGCCTCCTCGAGACCAATGGCCGGAATCCGCAACGGTGCGTTCATGACGTCACCTCCATCATGGCCCTCCATTGCCGATAAGCCGCGCGCATGCCGGTTTCAGCACTCACGTCGCTTCGCAGGTGGCCCTCGGGCAACGCCTCCTCGCCCGCAAGCCCGCGATTGAGCATCAGCCAGAGCTCCTTGCCGCCCTGCGCGCCGTGCTGCACGCGATCCCACACCTCGGCGTCGTCGGGACTGCCGAAGCCCATCGGCCCCTGGAAGAATTCATGAATCCGCAAGCGGGCGCGATTGGCAGCGGCGGGCCCGCCTTTCATGCCGAGCGCGACGTGCCTGACCTCAGTCTCGTCAACGCAGATCGGCTGAAGTACGCGGAAGAAGGCCGCCGAGCAGCCGAGATTGGGAAACAGATTGAGATTGAAGCCGGTGCCGCCGACGGCACGCACGATCTTTCGTATCGCCTGATCGGAGTGCCCCTCGGCCGCAAGCTCGGCGGCAAGCGCTTCGAATTTTTTCGGGATCGGCGCCTCGAGATTGTCGTCGAGGTCGACCAGGTCCGGGACCATCACCATTACGCTGTGGCCGTTGCCGAGATCCTCGACATAGCCGCCATTGTTCATGATATCCATCATCGCGGCCGTCTCGCTGTCGGTCGCGGTCAGGAAGGCCTTGTGCACCAGCGGGAAATGATAGGCGTCGGTGGTGTTCTCGAGCTGGATCTTCCAGTTGCCGGGAAAGCTGAACCTGTGCTCACCGAGCGCGGTCAGCGGATAGCCCGCGCTCTGCTTCATGAACAGGTCGATCCATTTCTTGGCGCCCCCGAGAAACTCCGTCAGCGGCTCGATGTCGTCCTTGAAGGTCGCGAAGATCAGCCCGGCATATTCCTCCACGCGTAGCGACTTCAGCGGAAACTGCTTCTTGTCGATGGCTCCGGCATAGCCGGCTTCATACGGCAATCCGCGCAGCGACCCGTCGAGGGCGTAGCTCCAGCCGTGATAGGGACAGACGAAGCTGCTGGTCTTGCCCTTGGCGACCTCGCACACCGTCGCCGCGCGATGCCGACACCGGTTGACGTGCACGTGCACCGCGCCTTTGCGGTCCCGCACGACGATCACCGGCTGAAGGCCGACCATCGCCATCTTGAAATCGCCGGGCTCGGCGATTTCGCTGGCATGGGCGACAAAGACCCAGGTCCGCTCGAACACCCTGGTCATCTCGGCTTCGAAGATCGCGGGATCGGTGTACATGGTGGTGAGCGCGCGGTCGGGGCGCACCAGCGCCGCATAATCTGGCGCCACGCGGGTCGCGATGTTCATCGTAAACTCCTCGTTTCTCTCTGGCGAACGTCTCGCGTCAGGTCGTCGGCTGGTAGCGCTTCAGGAGCAGCGACACCGCGATCCGGAGCACGCGGTCGAACAGGTAGCCGAGCATGCCGAGCGCGAGGATGCCGACGAACACCCATTCGGTGCGGGCGAAATTCCGCGCCGTCCAGATCAGGGCGCCGAGGCCGTTGTCGGCCGACACGATCTCCGCCGACACCACCGTCAGGAACGAGTTGCCCATCGCGATGCGCGCGCCGGTGACCATGAATGGCACGGTGGATGGCAGGATGACCGTGAGCAGCATCTGGAACGGACCGGCACCGAGACTCGCCGCCGCCCGCAGTCGCAGCGGGTTGACTGCTTGCACGCCCGCGATGGTGTTCAGCGTGACGATGAACACCGTCGTGTAAAAGATCAACGCCACCTTGGCCTGCTCGCCCGGGCCAAGCCAGATCACGGCCAGCGTCACGAAGGCGATCGGCGGAATGAAGCGAAAGAACTCGATATAGGGATCGAGAAACTGCCGGATCGGCGCAAACCGCCCCATCATGATGCCGAGCGGGATGCCGACGACAACGCCCAGCGCCCAGCCGCAGGCAATGCGCGCCGAGGACGCCAGCACCGAGGCGACCAGCGTGCCGTCCGCCAATAGCTCCTTGGCGGCGTCCCAGGTCGCGGCCGGCGACGGCATGAACAGCGGCGAGGTATAGTGTGACAGCATGTTCCAGGCGAACAGGCCGCACAGGATCGAGACCACGGACGCCGCGATCCGGTTGAGGCGCGGAGACAAGGGCAGGCGCAGCGAGCTCCGCTTGCTCGGCGTGATTTGCACAGCCTCGCTCATGCCGCGATCTCCCCGACGCTGAGGCCCTGGGCATGCAGCACGCGCGTGACTTCGGCGCCGATATCGTCGCGCAGGCGGCGGTAAAGCGCGAGGCTGGAAGGATCAGCCGGATCGCGCGGATGCGGCAGGCCGACCGTCTCGATGGTCTTGATGGTCGCGCGCGGGCCCGCAGTCATCGTCACGATGCGGTCGGCGAGCAGGATGGCTTCCCAGATGTCATGAGTCACGAACACGATGGTGCAGCCGGTCGCGCGCCAGATCCGGTCGAGCTCGCGTTGCAGCACCTCCCGCGTCTGGGCGTCCAGCGCACCGAACGGCTCGTCCATCAGCACAACCGAGGGCTCGTTGACCAGCACGCGGGCGATCTGGGCGCGCTGACGCATGCCGCCCGACAAGGCATCAGGAAACTTGTCGGCGGCATGCGAAAGGCCGACCAGGGACAGGTAATGGTCGGCAAGCTCGGCACGTTTTCGGGCCGGCACCCCGCGCAGCCGCGGACCGTACTCGACGTTCTCCCGCACCGAGAGCCAGGGGAACAGGGCTTCCGAGGATTGAAACACGACGCCGCGGTCGACACCCGGGCTGCTGACAACCTTGTCAGCAACGCGAATACGGCCCTTTGCGGGAACGAAGCCCGCAATGGCGTTGAGCAAGGTGGATTTGCCGCAGCCGCTGGGTCCCAGCAGGCAGACGAACTCGCCCGCGGCGATCTGGAGATCGATCTGCGAGACGATCTCGTTGCCGTCGAGCGTCAGGCTGAGCTGGTTGATGGCGATGGATGAGCCGGTCATGGACATCACGCCTTGTAGAAGCCGCGCTGAATGTAACGGCGGAAGTCGACGACGGCCGGCGTGACCTTTTGGTCTGCCAGGAACGCCGCGATGCCGTCATAGCTGGCAAAATCCGCGTCGGCGAAATCGCGCACGCCGGGATCCATGTCCTTCAGCGCGTTGAGCGTCTGCGCGACCGGAATTTTCGTCACCGCCTGAACTGCGGCTGCTGCGCGCTGCGGGTCGCTGACGACGATCTCGCAAGACCGCGCAAGCACCTTGAGAATGCCGCGCGCCGCCGCGGCGTTACCGTCGAACCAGCCACCCGCCGCCGTGACCCAAATCGTGTCGGTGTAACCGGCATCCTTGCTGGTCATCGCGACGCGCCCGCCCTGCTTGACGCCGTTGGTCGGCCATGGCTCCCAGGCAAAGAACGCGTCGATGTCGCCGCGCGCCAGCAGCGCCGGCAATTCCGGCGGACCACTCTTCACCATCTGCACCGCGCCCGGTTCGAGCCCGATCTTCTTCATGGCAAGCAGGGTGCAGTACTCGCTGACCGAGCCGGCCACGATGCCGAACTTCTTGATCTTCTCGAGGCTTTCGACGCCTTTCCCGGTCACCAGCTTGATGTAGCGGCCGGACTGGTAGACGACCGCGAGCGGCCGCAACTCGGCACGGGAAAAGCGCACCATATGCGTGGGCTCGGCGGCCGCGCCGAGGTGGACCTGCTGAGCAACCAGCGCATTCAACGCTTCGCCGCCGTCGGTATAGAGCTGCACGGTGACATTGAGCTTCTCGGCCTCGAACATCTTCTCATGCGCTGCGAGATAGAACGACGAGAACACCGGATCGGAGCCGACGCCGATCTTGATCGGTGCATCCTGCGCGGGCAGGCTGGTGGGGTGCATCGTAGCGGCGGCGAACGCACTCGCCATGAAGGAGCGTCGGGACAGCGCGGGGAGTTTCATCTGATTGCCTCTCGGAACGGGGTGTCCGTGAAACCGATGCAAGCTGCGCACCACGTCATGCCAGGTTGTTTCACGGATAGGGCATCCCTGGCATGACCCCGGCAAAGAGAGCTCCGGCTGCCTCGAAGGTCGCTTCGCTGAGCGAGGCGTGCTGCGTCACGACCATGGAATCGCACACGATCCGTTGCAGCCGGTGTGATTTGTGGATCGCGGCCATGCCGGCGATGCGGTAGGCCTGCTGGACGATTTCGGCCGAGGTGTGCGCCGCATGCGTTGCGCTGAGGCGCAGCAGATTCTCCAACTCGCGCGGGACCGGGTCGCCGGCGAGCAGCACGCTCCACGCGCGCTCGGCGGATTCGTAGAAGAACGCGCGCGCGCTGCGCCAGTTGGCTTCACCACGCGCGAGCTCCGACTTGTAGTAGGAGCGATCGGCCAGCCTTGCTGCACCGGGCATGATCTTGGCGCCGCCCGACATCTCCGTCACAACGTCGAGCGCCGCGCGGGCGAGGCCGATATTGACGGCCGCGTGCACCTCGGCCTGATAGGACAGAGCGGGGTAGCGATACAGCGGTTCGTCGACGAGACCCGGCGCTCCGCGCGCGCAGATCCAGTCGAGCGCATAGAACTTGTCGGTGACGCGCGTGTCGTGGCTGCCGGTGCCCTGCATCCCGACCACGTCCCAGTTCTCGACGATCTCGACTTCGTTCGCGCGCGCGACCGCCATATAGGTGGTGACTTGCGGCTGCGCCGCGAGCAGCGGCCGCTCGGCCGAGATGCCGACGCCGATCCAGTCGGCGCCCATGCAGCCGCTCGCGAAGCGCCAGCGGCCGGTGACGCGTACGCCACCTTCGACCGCGCGCGCCGGCTGTAGCGGATAAAGGCCGCCGGCATAGACCTGATCCGGCCCGTCGGCGTAGATCACGCGCTGGGTCTCGACCGGCAGCGCCGCAATATAGGTGTTGGCCGAACCGAAGGCAGCGACCCAGGCCGCCGAGCCGTCGGCGACCGCGATCGTCTCGACCATGCGCAGGAATTCGGCCGGCGGCAGCGCATCGCCGCCGAACCGCTTCGGGGTCGCCGCGCGGAAGATCCCGGCGCGCTTCATGCTGCGAATGACGTCGCGGGGGATGTGCGAGAGGCGGTCGAACTCGTCGCGGCGAGCCGCGATCTCCGCGACCAGATCCTGCAACGGTGTCGTCGCCGGTTCTGCCACCGTTTGGCGAGCCGCCATCGCAATTCCGGTATGATCCCGCATCGCCGCTCCACGTCCCCCGGGCCCTCGTTGCTCGGGTATGGCCAGTGTTGAGAACGCATTGATCTAAGTCAAATTCATAGTCATAATTAACACTATGAATGATACTAATTCAGGGCTCGATCTCAACCTGTTGCGCGTATTCCTGGCGATCTGGGATCTGCGCAATCTCACCACCGCGGGCGAGCGGCTCGGGCTGACCCAGCCCGCCATCAGTCATGCGCTGCGCCGCCTGCGTGATCATTTCGACGACCCGCTATTCGTGCGCGCCGCCAACCGCATGGTGCCCACTGACGCGGCCATCCGCCTGCACGAGCCGCTCGATCAGGCCTTCGGCATCATCAATCGCGCAATCCAGGAGCGCGTTGCGTTCGATCCTGCGGTGACACAACGGGTATTTCGCGTGGCGATGTCGGACGTCTCGGAGGTCTTCTATCTGCCGCGCCTCATGGCGAAGCTCGTGCGCATCGCGCCGGCCGTGCGACTCGACGTGGTGCCGCTGGCGATGGACACCGTGATTGGTTCAATGCGCGCCGGCGAGGTCGATCTCGCGCTCGGCTACATCAAGAATCTCGAAGGCGAATGCGTCAGCACACCGCTGATCAACGACCGCCTGGTGTGCATGGTGCGCAGCGGCCATCCGATCGGACGCGCGAAACTCACCAAGGCCGGCTTTGTCAGCCTGCAATACGTCCACGCCGGCAGCAACGCGCCCGGCCATGCGATGATCGAGCAGTGGCTTTCGGACAACGACATCAAGCGGCAGATCGCCGTGCGGCTCGGGCATTTCTCCGTCGCGCCTGAGATCGTGCGCGACAGCGATCTCGCCGTGATCTTTCCTGAAACCGTCGGGCGGGAGTTCTACAGCAAGCGGGACTTTCGCCTGCTCCAGCTCCCGTTCGACCTGCCACCGGTCGAGATCAAGGTCCACACCCATCCGCGATTTGGCAGCGACGTCGGCATCAACTGGCTTCGCGACACCATGGTGGAGATGTTTGCGCGGCGGCGCTGATCGCGCCGCCTCACGTCAGTTCGGATGCCACCAGCGGCCGCCGATCACGACGGCTTCGGAGACGATCTTGCGGTCACCGATGAGGTGCTCGCCGACGACGTCCTCGTAGTCGAACTGGCCTTTCCTGACCGAGATCAGCGTGGCATCGCCGACGCTGCCCGGCTTGAGGCTGCCGAGCTCGGGACGCCGCAGCGCCATCGCGGCATTCACTGTCGAGGCCGCGACGACGTCGGACAGATCCATGCCCATGCACAAGAACTTCGACATGGTCGTGACCTGGTCGAAGGCCGGGCCGTCGATGCAGAGCTGATGGATGTCGGAGGAGATGGTGTCCGGATAGAAGCCGTTGGCGAGCATGGCGCGCGCGGTCTTGAAGGCGAACGAGCCCTTGCCGTGGCCGATGTCGAACAGCACGCCGCGCTCGCGCGCGTCCAGCACCGCTTTCTTCACCGTGCCCTGCGCGGTCGCCGGCGTGTTGGGGAACGGACGGAATGCATGGGTCAGCACGTCGCCGGGACGCAGGCGCGCCAGCACGTCCTCATAGCTCGGCGGCGGATGGTCGATATGCGCCATCAGTGGCATGCCGACCTCGCTTGCGACCTCAAGCGCGATGTCGAGCGGCACGGCCCCCGACGTGCCCGAGGAATGCAGTCCGACGCGCACCTTGATGCCGACGATGAGATCGCGGTTGGCATCGGCCACCTTGGCCGCCTCGATCGGATTCATCAGCCGCAGTTCCTCGCTCTCGCCGACCATGATCCGGTGCGAGAAACCGAAGATGCCGGCATGGGAGACGTGCAGGTACGCGAGGATACGGACCTGGCTCGGTTCGATCACGTGCTTGCGAAAGCCGGCGAAATTGCCGGGTCCGGCGCTGCCGGTGTCCACCGCCGTGGTGACGCCGGACAGGCGGCAGAATTCCTCGGCGTCGATGCCGAGCGAGGTGCCGCCCCAATAGACGTGGGTATGAAGATCGATCAGCCCTGGCGTCACGATGTACCGTGACACGTCGCGCACGTCGGTGCCCTGGTCCGCCTTGAGCCCGCTGCCGATCGCCGCCACCTTGCCGCCGGCAAAGGCGACATCGGTCACGGCATCGAGCTTCTGGGACGGGTCGACCACACGGCCGCCGCGCAGGATCAAGTCGAAAGGCATTGTGGTCTCCGGATATCGCAAGGCAATTGCTGAGAGCGGGTGCAGACCAGGGCTGGAAGCTGCTCTTCCAGCCCTGGTCTGCCAATTTTCTCTGTTAGCAATTTTCGCGCCGACTAAGCAAACCGAAGCGCATGACGGTCACGCTCCCAGGGCCCGCAAGCCGCCTTCCGGTGCGTCGCACTTCAATCCGCAGCAACGCCCGGTGTCCACGGCAGGCGAACCTCCCGCCATTCCTCAAAGTCCTTCTGCACGTCCTCGGCTGCAGTCTTCGCAGCGATATGCAGCCAGTCGGGCTTTCGCAGATCAAGATCGTGCTCGATCTTCGCCTTGGCGCCTCGCGTCGCGGCATGAACTGCGCCGAGGTCGAATCCCTCGGCCCAGAGCAGATCGAGCCTGAGCCGTGGCGCGGCGCGATTGCCGAGATCGAGCTTGCGCTGATCAGGAGCGATGCGCCGGATGATGTAGCGGTCGCTCACTTCGAAATGCGGATCAGGCGCACGAAACTTCCCTCGCGCAAGGTCCAGAAAACGCGGCTTGCCCTTCGTGCCATGCGCCCAATCCCAGGCGGAGGGCACCAGCGCCTTGGCTTCCCTGACGATCTGTCCGCCATCCCAGGTCGCGATGGCAACGTAACGCGGCCGACCGAGGCTACCGCCGCCCTTCCTGCGCGAGGTGAACCGCTCGAGCTCAGCGCCCTTCGGCAGATTTTTCCTGAGCGCGGCGGCAACGTCGGAGGGCGGTTCGGCATCCGGATAGTCCTTCACCTCGTGCCAGAAGTTCCGCCGCTCTTCGTCGGAGCAGGCGACGTAGGGCCGCATCCAGCTCTCTGCCTCGTCGAGTAGCGACGGACCTGGTTTCGCGAGCCCTTCCCGATAGCCCTCGATAATGGTGGCCGCCGTCACACGATTGGCGGACCGCGCCTTTGGTGCGAGCCGTGCGCTGGTTGCCAGACGAACGAGATCGAAGGGATAGGGAATGACCGCCGCTTCGTCGAAATCGTTGATGCCCCAGACCAGACGGCCCTCGGCATCGCGCCAGGTCCCGTAGTTCTCGATATGAGTGTCGCCGACGGACAGTACTGCGGGCGCATCCTTCAGCTTGGGGCAGAGCTTCTCGATGCGCCTTGCCCAACGAAAGAATGTCGCGCGCAGGAACGTGAACGCATCCTTCTGCATCCGATCGTGCTTGTGGGCGAGGTCGGCTTCGACGACCTTGCATTGGGAGCGCAGCCAGCGCTCGAAAGCCGCATTGTCGCGCTGAAACGTCATCTGCTGCAAACCACAAATGTTTGGCAAGCCGCGGCCGAGACGCAGCCAGCCGTGAGATCAATCAATGCCGGGCGACCGCATACCAGCCCAATCGTATGGATCACAGGGTAGGACAAATCCGCCGAGGCACAAACATGGTTGCATGCCCATATTGATCGCCTGGCCCGAGTAGGACGAGCATCCTCCCGCGAAACACCATGGCAATCCGAATGTCAGGAGGAAAATGGCGATCCCGGGAAGACTCGAACTTCCGACCTACGGTTTAGGAAACCGTCGCTCTATCCGGCTGAGCTACGGGACCGCGGAACCCGCTCGAACGAGTTCGGCCCCCTCATAGCAGAGCAGGATGCGGTTCGCCAGCCGCAAGGCGGGAGGCAGATCATCGTCAATCGCGATACAATCGTTTACCAGGATTCCTCTCGGTGGAGCCGCCCACATGATCGAAAGCATCAGCGCCATCACGCTCGGTACGCATGACATGGGCCGCGCCGTGCAGTTCTATCGTTCGCTGGGGTTCGAGCTCCTGCATGGCGGCGAGGCCGCACCATTCACGAGCTTTCGCGCCGGGACCGGCTATCTCAACCTGACGGCACAGCCGGACGACAAGCACTGGTCCTGGTGGGGCCGGGTCATCTTCTACGTGGCCGATGTAGACGGGACCTACCAGCGCGCATGCGACGCCGGATGGCAGCCCTCGACCACCCCGCGCGATGCGGAATGGGGCGAGCGCTACTTCCATCTCACCGACCCCGACGGCCATGAGCTCAGCTTCGCCCGGCCGCTCGGGCCTAAGCCCTGATGTTGTTCTCCTTCACCACCTTGCCCCAAGTGGCGACCTGCTTGTCGAAGAAGGTCTTGAAGGCGGGGCCGTCCTGGAGCAGCAGCGTCATGTGCTGGGTGTCCTTGAGCTGGGCGGCGGTCGCGGGCTCGCTCAGGATCTCCCTGGATGCCGTCGCCATGGCGGAGACGACGTCCGGCGGCGTGCCTGTGGGCGCGAAGATACCCCACCACGCCAGCGTCTCGAAATCCGGAAAGCCGGCCTCGATCGCGGTCGGCGTATCCGGCAGCGCCGGCAGCCGCTCGCGGCCGAGCTGCAGGATCGGGCGCAGCATGTTGGTGCCGAGCTGGGCTGCGACCAGCGCCGCCGACCCGGCGATCAGATCGACATGGCCGCCGAGCACGTCGTTCATCGCGGGGCCGCCACCACGATAAGGCACGTGCATGATCTCGACGCCGGCCTTGCTGCCGAGCACGGTCATCGCGAGATGGCCGAGCGTGCCGATGCCGACGGAGGCATATTTCACCGCGCCCGGCGTCGCCTTGCAGGCCGCCACCACGTCGGCAAAACTCTTGTAGGGACGTCCCGCTCCGGCCGCGATCACGTAAGGCGCGGTGCCGATCAGCAACACCGGCATCAGCTCGCGCTCGACATCCACCGGCGGCTTGTCGAGGATCGACGGGATCACCGCGTGGGAATCGAAGGTGACCAGGAATGTCGAGCCGTCAGCCGGGCTCTTGGCGACCTGGGCCGCGCCGAGCGCGCCGGCGGCGCCCGACTTGTTCTCGATAATGACGATGCGGTTGAGTTTTGTCTGCAGATTGGCCTGCAACAGCCGCGCCATCGCATCGGTCGAGCCGCCCGGCGGAAACGGTACCACCAGCGTGATCTTAGAGGCTTGCGCGCCTGCCGGTGCCATCGCGAGGATGGCGGGCGCTGCCAGCAGCGCCCGTCGCGTGATCGTCATGGTCACCCTCCCTTTTGTGTCTTGCGCTGGCTTTTTGCTCTTTGGCGCTTCAGGTCGTCCCGAAACCGGACCCCGCCTTTTTGTATTCTGGCCGCGGTGGACTGAAAATGTCCAGCACGCGGGCGCCGTCAGGGCCGGCGCGCATGGTGTGCGGCACGTTAACAGGCGTGCGCCAGAAATCGCCCTTCTTCACCGCGATTTCCTCATCGCCCTGGACGCGGATGGCGGAGCCGTCGAGCAGCACGCCCCATTGCTCCTCGGGATGGTGGTGCAGCATGCCCTGCGCATGCGGCGCCAGCGTCACCACCGACAGCATCGCATGCTCGCCGGAGAAGATGCGCGTGGTCACGCCCGCCGCCAGCTCGCGGAACAGCCCGTCGCTGGGATCGTCGATATTGTGGAACTCTTCCTTCTGGCTCACGCCGCCCTCCCCTCCATTCTCATTGATCAGGATTTACCATAGGAGCCCTGATAGCGGCCCTCGCGGATCGCCTTCAGTGTCTCCTCCTCCCGCGCGAGCTGGGTACGGACTGCTTCCAGCAGCGCGGCGGCGCCTGCGGCGGGAAACGACACCACGCCGTCCTCGTCGCCGACCACGATATCGCCGGGCGAGATCACGCTGCCGCCGATCGCCACAGGCACATTGATCTCGCCGGGGCCGTTCTTGTAGGGGCCGCGATGGATCACGGCGCGGGCATAGCAGGGGAAGTCGTCAGCCGCGAACGCCGCGACATCGCGGATCGCACCGTCGATGACATAGCCTTCGGCTCTGCGCGACTGCGCGATGTTCTTCATGATCTCACCGATCAGCGCACGGGTCTCGTCACCGCCGCCGTCGACCACGATGACGTCGCCGGGGCCAACCAGATCGAGCGCGCGGTGGACCGCGAGATTGTCGCCGGGCCGGGTGCGCACCGTGAAGGCCGTCCCCACCAGCTTGCCGCCGCGATGATAGGGCCTTAACCCAACCGCACCCGGCAGCCGGGCGAGATTGTCCGAGATGACCGAGGTCGGCGCACCGCGAAAGCCCTCGATGATATCGGCCGGCGGCTTCGGCACGCTGTTCGCTGCAATGGAGATCGTCATACGTCTAGCCCTTCGTCATTGTTCTATTCGGCGTGCGCCGGCGCCTTCGCTGGCCAAATCCGTTTCCACTTCGTGTTCTTGGCGTCGCCTCAGGGCGAGGCGCATCGCAAGCCGAAGTGTAACAGCCGGAGCCATGCCTTCAAGAGTCTGCCTTCAGGACGTCTGCCTTCAAGACGCAAGCCTTCAAGGCATCCGCATCAGCGCTCCGCCCCGCAGCCGGGAATGTCGAACAGGGCCGCGAGCCCGCATTTCGAGGTCAGCATCTTGTCGCCGTCATGGCCCATGCCGGCGACGTCCCAGACCCGGTGATTGGGCGTGCCGCGATTGCGCTTGACCATCGCATCGACATAGGCGTGGCCACGGGCATAGCGGGTTGGACCTTGGGCCTCGGCCATGCAGCTCTTGTCGAGCGCGGCGTGCTTCGGATTGGTGTCGAGCGTGCCGAGCAGGTAGATCACCTCGCGCTCGACATAGCGCTGCTCCAGCGCCGCGGGCGTTGCGCTCGCAAGATAGGGCGGACGCCCGTCCATGCCGTATTTCCAGTTGTTGAAGCCCGGGCAGGATGCGGCGATCTTGGGGACGGGCCGCTCGTCGCTGAAATAGGCGTACGAGGACGGATTGGCGATGACGTAACGAACCTCGATATGCTGGCGCGCCAGCGCCGTCTCGCCTTTGCCGGCAATGGCGTAGCGCTGCGCGACCTGCGCGCCGCCGGAATGGCCGGCGACCACGACCTGCTTCAGGTTCGGGAAGACGCGCCGGTCCGAGAGTTTTGCCAGGATCGCGTCGAGCGCCTCGAAGGACGACACCGGATTCGGCGCCAGCGCAGCATCGCCGCCCTCCCATCCCTCCAGTGACCAGCGCAGCGTGTCCGCGGGGAGCCTGTGCGCTTCGATATCGATCTCCGCCAGGAATTGCGGCACGATCATGAGTGCGCTCCTGCCATCGTCGCCCGCTGCGACCTGCGCGCTATGAGCCGACATGTAGTATGCGTCGGCGTTGCGCAGGCGCCCCTGCAACACGATGATGGCCCGCAAAACCCCCGGCAGCGGCAGCGACCAGTCGCTGGAGAGATAGAGCGGCAGCATGCCCTGGCCGCCGACCGAAAGGCGCGCATCGGCAATCGCCCTCACGGGCTTGTGGTTGGGCGCATCCTCGTCGGCGGCGAACGCATGGCTCGAAACCAGCGCCAAAGCGATTGCGGCGACGCAGGTCAACGCTCTCATGACGGACATTCCCCCTTCGCATTCGAACCGATAAAAGTCTAAGCGCATCATGTGCCGCGAGGCTGTGACTCCCGCGCCACGTCAAGCAAAAAATGTCAGCATTACAGCCATGAAATTCCCGGGTTCCACGGGTGACAAGCGGGCGAGAAAGGGGCAAAAATCCGACTCGACTCAGTTCGGGTTGAGTTTTGCAAGGAATGCTCTCGTAGAATGTCGGACGTAGTTGCATCGCGTCGTGCGGCGCTTGTCGTTGCCGCAGCAGGATTTTTTCTGCTGACGCCGTCGCACGCCCAGGCGCAATGGTGGAAGCGCGCGCCGGTTGATTTCGAGGAATGCGCCGATCTCGCCGAGAAGGCCGCGACCAAGGCCGAGAAAACGTCCGCCCTTGCCGAGTGCAACGCCAAGTTCGCCGGCCGGCGCAAGGCAGGCGGCGGCTATTCCTATTACGATTTCCTCCAGGACCGCAGCTTCGATATCGCCGGACCGAATCCGACGCCGGAGGAACAGAAGAAGATCGACGAATTCTACACCGCCTATCTCGCCAATCAGCGCCGCAGCAACGAAGCGGCCCAGGCCGCCATGCGCGAGCAGCAGGAACAGCAAGCGCAGCAGCTTCAGCAGGTCGCACTGCGCACCGAGGTCGCGCGCGTGCCGGTCCCGGTCGAGCGACCGAAGGTGTTGCAGACCGTCGCTCAGCGGCCAAAAGGCGCGCCCTGCGCCAAGGGTTCGTTCTCCTGCGAATGGCCACGGCTGTCGGAAAGCCTGAACGACCTGAAGAAGCTGTTCAACCCGACGCCGAGCAAGCCGGCGAAGAAGGGTTGAGCTGAGGCCACAAACTCCGCTGTCGTCCCGGACAAGCGCAAGCGCAGATCCGGGACCCATAGCCACGAAATTGAGTTTGACGGAAGCTCGGAGTTACAAACCTCGCGCCGCAACGCCTCCCTGTGGTTATTGGTCCCGGATCGGCGCGCGCTTTGGGCGCGCTTGTCCGGGACGACAGCTGAGGGTGCGGCCTAGTTCGGATGCTTCTTCTTGCTGCGCTTGGACGCGGGCACCGTTGGATTCGCCGGCGCTGTTGTCGCCGGTGAACTGCCCAATTGCGACCTGCTCTCCTGCAATCGCCTGTCATAGCCGGGCGAATTCATGACCGTCGGCGGCCTGGCGTGGGCGAGCGTCGCCGCGCCGCAGAGCACGGCCAGTGCGAGCCCGATCATCCAACCTCGCCCCATCGCTCTCCTCCATCGCACTCAAGCCACACCGCGAATCTGCTGCGGCGTCAGCCCGGGCGGGCCCTTGCCCGCACTCTCGGCCTCTTCGATCAGCGCAACAATGCGGCGCATCAGCGGCACGTCGACACCATTCTGCTCGGCAAGCGCAATGACCGCGCCCTGGAGATAGTCGATCTCGGTCCTGCGGCCCTGCTTCAAGTCCTGCCACATCGAGGAGCGCGCCTCGGGATCGATCTTCATCGTGCGTCCGAGGATTGCGTTGAAGATCGCATCGGGCAGCCTCAGCAAGGCCGGCGTCCAGCGCATCGGGATCGGCGTTGCCGACACCGGCGCGATGCCGGCGGCCTTCAGGGCGGCCAGGCCTTCGGCCATCTGGTCGGCGAACAGTCTTCGCCAATTGCGGTTCGCCAGCTGCGCCGCGAGCGGCATGTCGGAGAGAGCGCTGAGCGCGTTGTTCAGATTGATGATCAGCTTGCCCCATTGCACGCCGGTGATGTCGCGGCTGGCGCGCATGGCGAGGCCCGGCACCGACAGCGCCGCCGCCGTGTTCGCCTCATCCGCGCCGACATGGATGTCGCCGGAGGTGGAGCGGTGAAAGCGCCCCTCACCCATCGCGATCACGTTGAACGGCACCATGCCGGCGAGCACACGCCGGCCGCCGAGGCGCTCGCGCAGAACCGCGACGTTGCCGACGCCGTTTTGCAGCGAAACGATCACGGCATCCTGCGGCGCGTGCTGCGCGATCTGGTCCGTGACATCGGCAGTATCGGCGCTCTTCACCGTGACCAGCACGATGCCGGCGCTGTGGAAGATCGCGGGATCTTCCGACAGCGCGAGCTGGCCCGGCCCGAGCTTGTTCTCGGAGCCGTCGAAATCGGTGAGCCGCAGGCCGAACCGCTCGATCTCGGTCTTCACCCGCGGCCGCACCAGCAGCGCGACGCGGCGGCCCGAGGCCGCCAGCATGCCGCCGACGAAACAGCCGATGGCACCCGCGCCGGCCACCACGATCGGTCGATCCGTCATCGCCTCGCCTTGCTCTCTGAACGACCCGCCTTGGATAGCAGAGGCGCGACCGGCTGCCCATCGCGGTGCATTCGCCTTGTAACCGTCATGAGAGCCTCATATGTTTTCGCCCCGGGGGCAGTCGGCGGCGAGCGCTCGCCGAACGAGACGCCAAAGGAGAGCACCATGGGTCTACTCGACGTCCTCAACGGCATGCAGAACGGCCCGCGCGGCCCCAGCACACCGAGCTCCGAGAAATCCTCCGGCGGCATGTCGCCGATGACCATGGCGCTGCTCGGCCTGCTCGCCTGGAAAGCATTCAAGCATATGACCGCAAACCAGTCCGGCACGGCGCCGCAACCGTCGCCGACGCCGGCCCCTCCGCCTGTGAACACCGCGGACAGCGGCGGCCTTGGCGGTCTCGGAGGCCTGCTCAAAGGCGGCCTCGGCGGCCTGCTCGCGGGCGGTGCGGCCGGCACCGTGCTCAGCGGCGGCCTCGGCGATCTCCTCAACCAGCTTCAGCAGGGCGGTCATGGCGAGACCGCGAAGACCTGGGTCGGCAAGGGTGAGAACAAGCCGATCGCGCCGAACGATCTCGCCAATGCGCTCGGCGCCGACCAGATCGAAAGCCTGTCCGCCCAGAGCGGCCTGTCGCGCGAGGAGCTGCTCTCCGGCCTCAGCCAGTACCTGCCGCAGGTGATCGACCATCTGACGCCGGACGGACGGCTGCCGACCGAGAACGAGCTCTCGGGCAGACTCTAATCCAAATTGGATCTACGCATTCGGCAAGGGGAATAGAGACATGAGCATGGGCGGCCTGTTGTGGATCATCGTCGTCGGCTTCGTCGCCGGCCTCATCGCGCGCTGGCTCGCGCCGGGACCGAACAACCCGAGCGGGTTCATCCTCACCACCGTCCTCGGCATCGCGGGTGCGTTTCTGGCCACCTTCGTCGGCCAGGCCATCGGGCACTATACCCCCGACCAGGGCGCGGGCTTCATCATGGCCACGATCGGTGCGGTGGTGGTGCTGTTCATCTGGCACCGGCTGGTCGCGAGCGGCGTGATCAAGGGATGACGCTTCAAGGCGCCGAAAGCGGCACACCACCACCTCATCGTCATGCCCGGGCTTGACCCGGGCATCCACGTCTTTGATCCGCGCGGCGACACGTGGATGGCCGGGTCAAGCCCGGCCATGACGTGGAGAGAGCGCGTCAGAACTCACGTAATCAGATGCATGCCCGCATCCATGCGCACGACCTCGCCGGTCATGTTGCTGGAGGCCGGCATTGCCAGGAAGCAGACGAGCTGCGCGATGTCTTCCGCAGTCGATGCGACCTTCAGCGGCACCTTCGCCACCACGCCGTCGCGTACCTGCTTTGCGCCGGCCTCGCCGCGGCCCTTGGTGAACCAGGGCGTATCGATATAGCCGGGGCAGACCGTGTTGACGCGGATCAGCGGCGCCAGCGCGCGCGACAGCGACAGCGTCATGGTGTTGAGCGCGCCCTTGCTGGCGGCATAGGCGATCGACGAGCCGACCCCGCTGATGCCGGCAACGGAGGAGATGTTGACCACGGCCGACGGCCGCTCCGCGGCCTTCGCACCAGCCTCCAGCAGGCTGCGCGCCGCGCGCACCATCTGGAACGGGCCGATGGTGTTGACGCCGTACAATCGCTGGAAATCTTCCGCGGACAATCCGTCGAGATCGGCATGGGCGACATGCTTGGTGGTGCCGGCATTGTTGACGAGGATGTCGAGCCGGCCCCAGCCGCTGGCGGCCGCAACGATCTTGCGGCAATCGTCATCCTTCGAGACGTCGCCCTGCGCGACCAGAACTTCCGCAGCGCCCGCCTTGCGGCAGAGCTCTGCCGTGGCCTCGGCCTCCTTCTGGCTCGAGGAATAGTTGATGACGAGCCGCGCCCCGCTCCGCGCGAGAATTTCCGCGGTCGCCGCACCAAGTCCGGATGCGGACCCCGTCACGATTGCGCACAAGCCGTCTTTTGCCATCCGGATGTCCTTCCCCTTGATTGACTTATCGGCGCCCTGTTTAGCGAGTTTGTCGCGCGCTGCAAATCGAGCAAACTCCGCTAAGCGGAATTAGTCCAGACCGGCTCTCGCCCCATGCCGGTGCCGCAGACAGGCTTGCGGTCAACGCTTGTCAGGGCCATGGCTTTTTCGGATCATCGGGCGCAAGAAGAGACCGCGCGCCGTGCCTCAGGGCGGACCGCGCCAATGGCAAGAGACGGGGAACGCTGTGGCGGAGAGTGACAATATCGTCGTCGAGACCGCGGAGAAAATCTTCGCCGATCTCGCCGACCCGCAGACCATCAACAACGACAAGAAGGACTCCTGGCAGGCGCCGCTATGGCAGGCGCTGAGCGAAGCCGGCTTGCCCTTGGCCTGGGTGCCCGACGATCTCGGCGGCTCCGGCGCGAGTCTCGCCGACGGTTTTGCGCTGCTCAACGCCGCCGGCCGCTTCGCGGTCGCAGTTCCGCTGGCCGAGACCATGCTGGCGGGCTGGCTGCTGGCACAGGCCAGGATCGCGTCGCCGGAAGGCGAGATGACGGTGCTGCCGGCCTCCCCGAGGGACCGCATCACGCTCGACGCCGACGGTGCACTCTCCGGGCGCGCCCGCGGCGTGCCCTTTGCCAAGGCGGCGAAGCACTTTGCGGTACTGACGCATCGCAACGACGGCGTCTCGATCGCGCTTGTGGATGCGAGCAAGGCGCGGATCGAGGCCGGGCTCAATGTCGGTTACGACCACAGCGACACCGTCACGCTCGACGAGGTGCAGCCAATCACCATCAAGCCCGCACCAAAGGGCTTTGACCAGACCACGATGATGCTGATCGGCGGCGTCGCGCGCAGCCTCCAGATCGCGGGCGCGCTGGAATCGATGCTCGACATCTCCGTGCGCTATTCCAACGAACGCGTCGCCTTCGAGAAGAAGATCTCGAAATTCCAGGCGGTGCAGCACAATCTCGCCCGCCTCGCCGGCGAATCCGCCGCCGCTCTTGCAGCAGCAACCTCGGCCGCCGATGCCATCGCCAATGCAAAATCGTTCGACGATGAGGTCTATCTCGAAGCCGCCTCTGCAAAGATCCGCTGCGCGGAGGCCGCCGAAAAGGGCGGCGCCATCGCCCATCAGGTGCATGGCGCAATCGGCTTCACCAGCGAGCACATCCTGCATCGTTATTCGCTGCGGGCGCTGGCCTGGCGCGACGATTTCGGCTCGGAGAGCCACTGGGCCGTCGAGCTCGGCAGACTGGTTGCAAACCGCGGCGCCGACGAATTGTGGCCGCTCGTGGCGTCGCGCTGATCAGGAGACGAGACAACAATGACCGCTGCCCTCCGTTTCGATCCGATCCGCCTGCCCGAGAAGTGCGAGCAATTGCGCAAGGAAGTGCGCGCGTTCCTCGCCGAGGAGATCGCCGCCGGCACCTTCGATCCGCACAAGCCCAACCGCGAGGACACCGACGCGCCCGAATTTTCCCGCCGGGTCGGCGCCAAGGGCTGGCTGGGCATGACCTGGCCGAAGAAATACGGCGGCCAGGAACGCTCCTTCCTCGAACGTTACGTGGTGACCGAGGAGATGCGTGTCGCCAACGCGCCGACGCGGCGCTTCTTCGTCGCCGATCGCCAGAGCGGGCCGGTGCTGATCAAATACGCGCCCGAGCACATCAAGATGGACATCCTGCCGCGCATCTGCCGCGGCGAGATCTGTTTTGCGATCGGCATGAGCGAGCCGAACTCGGGCTCCGACCTGTTCGCCGCGAAAACGCGTGCGACCAAGACCGACGGCGGCTATCTCGTCAACGGAACGAAAATCTGGACCTCGTCGGCGCACATCGCCGATTACATGATCGCGATTTTCCGGACCTCACCGCCGACCAAGGAAAACCGCCGTCACGGCCTGACGCAGTTTCTGGTCAAGATGAAGCAGCCCGGCATCCAGGTGAACCCGATCGGCCAGATCACCGGCCAGTACGAGTTCAACGAGGTCGTGTTCACCGACTTCTTCGTGCCCGACGATCACGTGCTCGGCGAGGTCGACGGTGCCTGGAAGCAGGCAACATCGGAGCTCGCCTATGAGCGCTCGGGTCCCGAACGCTTCCTCGAGACCTACTACGTGCTGACCGAGCTCGTGCGCGCGGTCGGTCCCGACCCGGACACGCGCAGCGCCGAGGGCATCGGCCGGCTCGTGGCGCAGCTCCACACCATGCGGCGCATGTCGGTCTCGGTCGCCGGCATGCTGCAGGCCGGCAAGGAGCCGGTGGTGGAGGCGTCCATCGTCAAGGACATCGGCACGGTCTGGGAGCAGCAGCTGCCTCATCGCGTCCGCGATCTGGCGGCGTTCGTCGAGGAGACCGCGACCAACCGCGAGACGCTGGAGCGGCAGCTCGACTTCGCCATCAAGACCGCACCGAAACTCACAATCCAGGGCGGCACCACCGAGGTGCTGCGCGGCATCATCGCCCGCGGCCTTGGCTTGCGCTAGTCGCGCGGGCTCGGTTTGCGCTAACTCTTCGAGGACATCATGAGCACCTACACAGATATCGGCGTCGAAAAAGTCGGGCATGTCGGCACCATCGAGATCCGCCGCCCGCCGCTCAACTTCTTCGACATCTCGCTGATCAACCAGATTGCGGATGCGCTCGACGAGTTCGATCGCGACATCGAGATCCGCGCCTCGGTTCTCTCGGCACAAGGCAAGGCGTTCTGCGCCGGCGCCAATTTCGGCGATCCGGCGCGGCAGGCGCAGGAGGCGCGCGAGGCCGAGAAGAAGGGCGATCCGGCCGACAATCTCGGCTCGATCAATCATCTCTACATCCAGGCCGTGCGCATCTTCCGCGCCAAAAAGCCGATCGTCGCCGCCGTGCAGGGCGCGGCCATCGGCGGCGGCCTGGGTCTCGCGGTGTCGGCCGACTTCCGCGTCACCTGTCCCGAAGCGCGTTTCTCCGCGAATTTCACAAAACTCGGCTTCCATCCCGGCTTCGGCCTGACCGTGACCCTGCCCGAGCTGATCGGCAAGAACAACGCCGAGCTGATGTTCTACACCAGCCGCCGCGTCACCGGCGAAGAGGCAGTCAAATGGGGCCTCGCCAACGAGCTGGTGCCGCAGGACCAGGTCAAGGCGGCCGCGATGAAGCTCGCCGGCGAGATCGCGGAATGCTCCCCGCTCGGCCTGCTCTCGACGCGCGCCACGATGCGCGCCAGCCTCGCCGACCGCGTCATGGCTGCGACCAACCATGAACTTGGCGAACAGACACGGTTGCGCGCGACGGAAGATTTCAAGGAAGGCGTCAAGGCCACCGAAGAGCGCCGAGCCGCGAATTTTAGGGGAAGATGATTGCGGCGGAGTCTCGCCGCACGCCCCTCTCGCAACCCGTCATCCTGCGGTGCGAGTGGCGCGATGCCTAGCATCGCGCCGGGAGCCTCGAAGGATGAGCGGCCCCGCTGGTGGCCGTCGCCCTTCGAGGCTCGCCGAAGAGGCGAGCACCTCAGGGTGACGGATCACGCCAAGAAATCAACTTACGCGGAACGTCACGCCACCGAGCAAGAACTCGTTGCCCGCAACCGGAAGCCCCCGGGCCTTCGCGGCGTGCAGCACGCCCGCGACATCGGCCACCCGAAACTCCAGCGCACTCATGATCTCGCTGGCGCTCTTCACAAAGTGGAAGGTCGCATTGGGCAGCTTCAGTTCGGCGTCGCCGGCCGCAACCCCGATGATCCCGCCCCAATGCTCCGCCAGCCCCTGCGGATCCGGGCTCTGCATCTCAACGCCCGTCAGCGCCTGCGTCACGTCCTTGCGGATGAACTTTTGCCAGTTCGGCCCGGCCGGCGGATACGGGCCAAAAATATCGTCGCTGCCTTCGGTGTGGTTGAACTCGATAAAGGCGGCGCGGCAGTCGCGCGGGTGGAGCTGGACACCGTGATAGGGCGCGTGGTCGATCACGTTGGCGGTGCGCACCCCAAGCGCATTGGCATTGCGGCCACGCTCGTCGGGATCGTCGCAGCAGAAGATCGCCATGTAGCCGCCGCGGCCGCCGGTCTTCTCGATGAAGCGGCCCGCCGTGGTGCCGCCCCTGAACGGCGCCACCACCTCCAGCAGGACCGTATCGACCGGAAGCAACGCGTTCTCCAAGCCGTATTTCGCGACATTGCCGTCGCGGTAGCAGACCTCGAGGCCCATGATCCCGGCAATATCGGAGATGACAGGCTCCAGCTGCGGCGCAACCAGGCAGATCTGCCGCAACCGCATGTAGGGCGCCATGGTCATGCGCCCTTGAAGGCCGGCTTGCGCTTCTCGACGAAAGCCTTCGCAGCCTCCTTGTGATCCTCGGTGTCGCTGCAGCGGGTGTGGTGGATCGCCTCGCCGTCGAAGCAGTCCTCCAGCGCCAGATGCTCGGCATTGTTGATGTTGCGCTTGATGAAACCGAGCGCGATCGACGGGCCCTGCGCCAGCGACAGCGCGAGCTCGTGCGCGGCGGCGTCGATCTCGGCGTCGGGCACGACCTTCGTTACCATTCCGATTGCATGCGCTTCCTTCGCCGTGAGTACCGGCGACATCAGATAGAGCTCGCGCGCCCGCGCGCTGCCGAGCAGCTGCGTCAGGAAATAGGTGCCGCCGTAATCGCCGGAGAAGCCGACTTTCGCAAAGGCTGTGGTGATCTTGCAGGATTCGGAGGCGATGCGCAGATCGCAGGACAACGCCATCGAGAGGCCGGCGCCGGCCGCCGCGCCGTCGAGCTGCGCCACCACGGGCTTCGGCATCTGGTGCAGGATGCGCGAGACCTCCATGCCGCGGCGCAAATTCGCAAGCTTCTGCTCGAACGGCAGCGGCGCACGGCCTGCCGCCATCGACTTGACGTCGCCGCCGACGCAGAACGAACCGCCGGCGCCCTTGAACAGCACCGCACGCACCTCGGGATCATCAGCCGCGCGCCGCGCCGCCTCGACTAATCCTGCGACCATGTCGGGATTGAGCGCGTTCTTCCGCTCCGGGCGATTCATCGTGATGGTGAGCAGCCCGCCTTCGAGCTTTTGCAGGACCATGTCGTTCATGGGACGTCTCCCTTGTTGTTTTGTATCTCCGTCGTTCCGGGGCTCGCGAAGCGAGAACCCGGAACCTCGAGATCCCGGGTTCGCTTCGCGCCCCGGGATGACGTCGCGACTTACGTCACGCCGTCATTTCTTCACCAGCGGGCAGCGCGACTGCTCCAGCGACTGGAACGCCTCGCTGCCGGATACGGTTGCGAGCAGCTTGTAGTCGTCCCAGCGTCCCTTGGACTCCGACGGCTTCTTCACCTCGAACAGGTACATGTCGTGGATCATGCGACCGTCCTCGCGGATCTTGCCGTTCTTGGCGAAGAAGTCGTTGATCGGCGTTTCCTTCATCAGCTTGATGACCGTGGCCGCGTCGGTCGTGCCGGCCGCCTTCACCGCCTTGAGATAGTGCGTGATGGAGGAATAGACGCCGGCCTGCGCCGAAGTCGGCGGCCGCTTCACGCGCTCCTGGAAGCGCTTCGAGAACGCGCGCGTCTCATCGTTCATGTCCCAGTAGAAGGCTTCGGCCAGCAGCAGGCCCTGCGCGGTCTCCAGTCCGATCGAATCGATGTCGGTGACGAAGGCGAGCAGCGGCGACACCTTCTGGCCGCCCTTGGTGATGCCGAACTCGGCCGCCTGCTTGATGGCGTTGACGGTGTCGCCTCCGGCATTGGCGAGGCCAATCACCTTGGCCTTGGAGGCCTGCGCCTGAAGCAGGAACGACGAGAAATCCGATGTGTTGAGCGGATGACGCACGGCGCCGAGCACCTTGCCGCCGGTCCTGGTGACGACGGCGCTGGTGTCCTTCTCTAGGTCCTGGCCGAAGGCGTAATCGGCGGTCAGGAAGTACCAGCTGTCGAGGCCCGACTTCACGGCGGCGAGGCCGGTCGTATTGGCCTGGCCGTAGGTGTCGAACACGTAGTGGATGGTGTAGGGACCACAGGCCTCGTTGGTGAGGCGGATCGAACCCGGGCCGTTGAACATGACGATCTTGTTGCGCGCCTTCGCGATCTCGCCGGCGGCCAGCGCGGTCGCGGACGCCGCGACGTCGTAGATCATCTCGACGCCCTGATTGTCGAGCATGTCACGGGCGATGTTGGCGGACAGATCAGCCTTGTTCTGATGGTCGGCGGCCAGCACCTGGATCTTGCGGCCGAGCACCTCGCCGCCAAAGTCCTCCACGGCCATCTTGGCCGCGGTCTCGCTGCCGGGGCCGGTGATGTCGGCGTACAGGCTCGACATGTCGAGGATGCCGCCGATCTTGAGTGGCGGCTTGTCCTGGGCCTGCGCGGCGCTCGCACTGAGGGCAAGCGCTGCGGCAAAAATGCCCGACAACATGTTCTTCATCGAAAAGACCTCCCTTATCGCGCCGTACTCTGATGGCGGCTTGGTTATTGCTGTTGCCGCAATCATGCCGCATGCGCGTGAGCGCAGCAAGCGCGAGCGGCGATGCAAGTGAACGATCAACGCGCGCTTTCCGCAAAGCGGAATGACGAGATGCGGAAGAGTGCCTCCGTCGTCATTGCGAGCGTAGCGAAGCAATCCAGGATCTTTCCTCGGAGGGAGTCTGGATTGCTTCGCTGCGCTCGCAATGACGGAGTATGAACGAGCAGTCTTCGCGTTCCGCCGCGCCTGAGTTATGGTTGGAGCGAAACGCAACCTCTCCGGGCAACGTGACGCGACTGCTTCACCTCATTATCGCATTTCCTCTCGTCGCGGCTCATGCCGCGTTTGCCGCGCCGTGCCAATTCGAAGCACAAGGCGAAGGCCGCGTCGCCGCCATCATCGATGGGCGGAGTGTGCGTCTCGACGACGGCCGCGAAATCCGTCTCACCGGCATTGAGCCCACGGCGACGACGAAGCAGTCGCTGGCAGCGCTGCTCGTCGGCCGCGACGTGACGCTGCGGAGCTCTGACGACACGCCCGATCGCTACGGACGGCAAGGCGCGTTGGTCTTCATTCGGGACAGCGAGGTATCGGCGCAGGCCACGCTGCTGGCCCAAGGCGATGCCATCGCCTCCGCCGAGATCGCGGACAAGGTCTGCGCGGCCGCCCTGATGGCGTCGGAAGCCGAGGCACGGCGCCAAAAAAAGGGCAGCTGGGCTGACCCGTCGGCCATAAAAAACCCGGAAAGTCCGGACGATATTTTGGCGGGGATGGGGCGCTTTATGGTGGTCGAGGGCAAAGTCCTGTCGGTCCGGCAAGCTGGGGCAACGACCTACCTCAACTTCGGACGGAACTGGACACGCGGCTTTGCCGTGACTATTTCAAAGCGCATGCTGCCGGCGTTCGAAACCGCCGGATTAACCCTTAAGTCCTTGGAAAATAAACGTGTTCGCGTTCGGGGCTGGGTTGAGGGGAATACGGGGCCACGGATCGACGTGCGCCTCGTGGGACAGGTCGAGTTGCTGGGCGCAAACGAGCCGACAGGGGTAAGGCCCTAAAGGGGCCGGGCACGGGTTAAGCGACGTGGATGGGGTGCTAGAACAGCACAGAAAGGGCGAAGCACGCCGCCTTCGGGCTGCGCCGGCCGCGCTATGCCTTGTGCTGGGCGGGCTTCTGGCCGGTTGCGGGGACATGAACCGGTTCCAGACCGCGGCGGCGCCGTCGACTGTCGCCATGCCGAAGGCAAAGCCGGCCGTCGCGCAAACCCCCGCCACCGAGAAGGAGCACGAGCGCATCCTGGCGGGCTATGGCGGTACCTATGACGATCCCAGGCTCGAATCACTCGTCAGCAAAACCGTCGACCGGCTGGTCGCGGCGTCCGACCGACCCGACCAGGGCTACAGGGTCACCATTCTCAATTCCGGCGCGGTGAACGCCTTCGCGCTGCCGAACGGCCAGCTCTATGTCACGCGCGGACTTCTTGCGCTTGCGAGCGATACGTCGGAATTGTCCTCCGTGCTCAGCCACGAAATGGCGCATGTGCTGTCCAAGCATGCCGCGATGCGCGAGGACCAGGCCCGCCAGGCCGCGATCGTCACCCGTGTCGTCACCGACATGAGCAACGATCCCGACCTCACCGCACTCGCGCTCGCCAAGACCAAGCTCACCATGGCGAGCTTTTCGCGCAAACAGGAGTTCGAGGCTGACGGCATCGGCGTCGGCATTTCCGCCAAGGCCCATTTCGACCCCTACGGCGCCGCCCGCTTCCTCTCGGCGATGGAGCGCAATGCCGAGCTCAAGGCCGGCAAGACCTCGCTCGATCCGCGCGCGCAGGATTTCACCTCGTCGCATCCGGCAACCCCGGAGCGCGTGCAGAACGCGCAGACCATCGCGCGGCAATATGCGGCGCCCGAGGGCGCCGAGCGCGACCGCGAGACCTATCTCGCCGCAATCGACAATCTCGTCTATGGCGAAGACCCCAGCGAAGGCTTTGTGCGCGGCCGGCGTTTTCTGCATCCAAAGCTCGGCTTCACCTTCCAGGCGCCGGACAATTTTACGCTCGACAACACGGCCCAGGCGGTGATCGGCGTGCGCGACGGCGGCTCGCAGGCGATGCGCTTCGACGTCGTGCGGGTGCCGGCCGAGCAGTCGCTCGGCGATTACCTCAATTCCGGCTGGATGGAAGGCGTCGAGAAGGCGTCGACCGAGGACATCACCATCAACGGCTTTCCGGCCGCGTCCGCCACTGCCAAGGGCGACCAGTGGCAGTTCAAGGTCTATGCGCTGCGCTTCGGCAGCGACGTCTATCGCTTCATCTTCGCGGCACGGCAGAAGTCGACCGAGAGCGATCGCAACGCGCGCGAGACCGTCAATTCATTCCGCCGCCTGACGCTCGAGGAAATCCAGGCCGCCCGTCCGCTGCGCATCAAGGTCATCACCGTGCAGCCGGGCGACACCGTGGAGTCGCTCTCGCACCGCATGGCCGGCGTCGATCATCCCGCCGAGCGCTTTCGCGTCCTGAACGGGCTCGATCGCAACGCGCAGGTGAAGGTGCGGGATCGCGTCAAGGTCGTCGCGGATTGAGGCGCATCATCGCCAGCGCGGCCACAGGATGTCGTGCGTCCCCGCCCAAGGCTGAGATCATCGAGTATCATCGGTCAGGCTCTAGTTGACCAGCACTGCGCCGTCACAACGGACGCCAGACACCCAAACATCGGCTTGGCCGACACGGACCCCGAGCGTCGACAGCACCGAGCCAATGAGTTGATCGATCGGGCCGGTCGCCCCCGCCAGGATGCCGCTGACCGCGGATGTCAGTCCGGGGATCGGCAGACCCGCGCCGCTGACGCTCAACGAGAGATCGCCGAGCAGGCTCGAGGTTAGCGACGAGGTGAAGTTTCGCGTGCTGACCGTCTTCGCCAGTTGCGACTGAATGTCGACGTAGGTGAACTCGACCGATGTCGCTGACGTATTCCCGATCGCAGCATGCGCACGGCCCGAGACATTGAGCCCGGCGACATTGACGAGCACGGCCGCGGGTGGATTCGGCTTGCTCCTGAAATTCGTCATGTCCGCCAGCGAGACATTGCCGATCCACGCGTCCACGACTCCCGGCGTCACACCCAGCGTCACAGTCGAGTTCGTGATATTCGCCCGGTTGCAGGAAATGGCGTCGAGCGTGGCCGTCCCCTGGGCGATCTCGACATAGAGAGGCAGATTGATCGCCGGAATGATTCCGCTTCCGCCTATCTGGACGGTGAGCAGGATTCGCGTCTGGGCAGTGTGAACACTCGCACCCTGCGTGCCGACTGCAAGCCAGCTCGAGCCAACGGGGCGTTCTCCGACCATGGCGACGAGACTGGCAGCCGTGATGCCCGGCAGTCCGAGGTTGACGGACGCGGTGACCTGATGCGAACCGTTGGCCAACTCGGCGATCGCCGACACGAGACTGTAGACCGAAACGCTCGCACCGGCCTTCGGCTTTTGTCCGGCAATCATCCCGTTGTACGGTCCGACGTCGATCACCGAGCCAAGACTGACCTTGGTCGGAAGGCCGGCAACGGCCTGCGATATGGTGGACAGCGCGATCGTCGCCGAACTCGCGCCGTTGGCGGCCTGCTGTGCCGCAAGGGCCGCAGCGATCACGTCGGGCAGCTTGTAATTACCCGACAGTAGCGTGTCGTAACTCACCCCGGTCAGATTCAAGCGCGTCGCCAGGGCCGAAAGGAAATCAAAGGCGTCAATCCGGGCGTTGACCAAGGATTGGTAGTCCATCGCCGACAGCGAGATACTGGTGCCGAGCATACCGCCAAGAATGGCATTGAGCAGGCCACCGTTCATCGAAACAAGGCGGGAACCGATCGCAAAGGAGGCAATGGCCGTGCTTGAAGCCGTCGCCGACGTGTTGATCGTGAACTTGTCTTTTCCGGTGATGTAACGCGCGAAATACAGCGGCGTCTCGGTCTTCAACGTGACCCGCGCGGCGTTGGCGGTCCCCGCGGCCGGCGTTACGAAGCGAGCTTGCGGCCCCACCGCAGGATTGGGTGTATAGGTGCCGATATCCACGGCAACCAGTGCGTTTGCTGGGTAGTTGTTCTTGACCACAGTTGCGGACGCAGCGTTGTAGGCGCCGGTCAAATTGCTCGCGGCGATGATGGCGGCAAGATCGGCGGCGCTCTGCGCTCTTCGCTTGTCCGTGAAGATCGCGCCGACGTCGACTCCAAGCGCGGTGCAGCCGATGACGAGCGTCATCAACCCCACGCTCATCATCGTAAAGTTTCCTCGCGTGTTGGCGACGAAACGGCGAATGTGCGACCGCAACCTCATTTCAGAAGCCTCCATTCGGAATCACAGCCGACCGCGCGATCAACGATGGCAACGAGGGCACGAAGGGAAGCGCGAATATGAAGTTTGAGGACGCATCATATCGAACCGTCACGACATAAGAGTTTGGATCCGAGCTCGATGGAGCCGCAGCCACGTTGAGCTTGTTGGCGTCGAGCAACGGATAGCTGGACGCGCTGGACGTGACATAAGCATTGGCGAGGCTGCTGCGTTCGCTATCGTTCAGCCCCGCGATCGACGTGCGCGCAGCCTCCGCAGCAAGCTGCTGAACGCCGTGGACCATCGTGAGATAGGACCCGAACACCACGATCCCGAATATGAGCGTGAGGAAGAGAGGGAGCATAATGGCGAATTCGACCGACGATGCCCCACTCTGGTTTCTTAAAAAGCGCATGCGGCAAAAGCCTCAATACCCGAATTTCTACGAGCTTGAGCAAGGCGCATTTAAAATGTATGGACTGATCTGCACGCAAAAGTTGATAAGCCTATGCATGCAAATAGGCATATAGATTTCCCTGACGTAATCGACGCTGAAAAGCGCGAACGATAAGAGTTTTGATGTGTTTTCCGACCGTGGACCTGCGCTCGATCAGCAAAATCGCACGGATAGGGAGATCAATTTATTTGATGCAGACAGGCCAAAGGAGCCCGTATGCTTCGACAGCACATTCAGAATATTCCTATGGAGACCATGCGAACCGTCGTGGCAATCGCCGAGACGGGCAGCATGTCCAAGGCCGCCGATAAGCTTAGTCTCAGCCAGCCGGCGATCAGCGCCCAGGTCAAACGTCTCCAAGGACTTGTCGGCGGCGAACTTTTCTCACGGACGGCGAACGGGACGGCTCTGACCGAACTCGGCAAGCTTGCGCTTCAGCAAGCTCGCCGCATCATCGACGCCAATGATCAGCTTCTCAGGCTGGGAGGATCAGATAAATCCTCCGTGCGCCGCCTCGGCGTGAGCCAACTTCTCGCACAGCCGCTGTTCGACGAGTTCAGCAAGGAAGGTCTTTCCAACGCCTTCGTCTCAGCCGAGCATTCCAGCGAAATTCGACGCGGTCTCCTCGAAGGATTCGTTGATGTCGCGTGTCTGTTCCTGCGTGAGGATTTCGGAAACGATCTCGAAGATTTAATCGTCGGGGAGTTCCAGTTTGAGACGACCTGGATCAAGTCGAGAGACTTTGTCGCTCGGCCTGGTGCGCCGATCCCGATCGTAACGTTGCCCGAGGACGATTGGATGATCGGCCCGCTGGGGCACAGCGAAATCCCCTACCGGATCGTGCTTCGAAGCTCGGACTCCGCCGTCCGCATCAGTGCCGTCCGGGCGGGCCTCGGCGTATCCGCGATGCCGAGCGCCCTGGTCACATCCGACGTCGTCAGATCCAATGATTACTATCTGCCAAAACTGCCTCCTTCTCGCGCCGTCGTTTGCATCCGCGAAGGACTGGTCGATTCCGACGTCAGGCAGTTAGCGAAGCGGCTGACCGTCCTGCTTGCGAATCTCAATATCGATCGGGATTCGCAGGGAGACGGCAGGCCACGCGGGTAGAGGCTGTCAGCTGGCCGAAGATTCGCCCGCATCCATGTCACCCGCCTCGCGCTGGCCAGCGAGCCAGAGCGCGAGCAGGGTCCAGAACGCGCCCGACAGCAGATAGGCACCCGAGGCGATGACGCCGAGATTGGTCGCGAGCAGGAGCGCGACCAGCGGCGCAAAGCCGGCGCCGAACAGCCAGGCCATGTCCGAGGTCAGCGCCGAGGCCGTGTAGCGGTAGGCCTGCTTGAAGTTCGAGGCGATCGCGCCCGACGACTGGCCGAACGACAGACCCAGCAGGATGAAACCGATCACCATGTAGATGGTCTCGCCGAACGCGCCGGCATCGAGCAGCTGCGGGGCAAAACCGCTGTAGATCGCGATCGCGATCGCCGATCCCATCAGCAGCGACTTGCGGCCGACGCGGTCGGCGATGATGCCGGAGAGCACGATCGCGGCGACACCGAACACGGCGGCGACGATTTCGATGATCAAAAAGCGCACCGGGCTTTCGCGGGTGAACAGGAACACCCAGGACAGCGGAAACACCGTGACCATGTGGAACAGCGCGAAGCTTGCCAGCGGCGCGAATGCGCCGAGCATGATGTTATGGCCTTCGCGGGCGACGGTCTCGGAGATGCGCGCCGGCTGCAGCTCACGGGTCTCGAACAGCGAGGCATATTCTTCCGTCGTCACCATGCGCAGGCGCGCGAACAGCGCCACCACGTTGATGGCGAAGGCGACGAAGAACGGATAACGCCAGCCCCAGTCGAAGAAGTCGTCGGCGGAGAGATTGCCGGCGAAATAGGCGAACAGCGCGCTCGCCACGATCAGCCCGAGTGGGGCGCCGAGCTGCGGCACCATCGCATACCAGCCACGCTTTGAGGACGGCGCATTCAGCGCCAGCAGCGAAGCCATGCCGTCCCAGGCGCCGCCCCAGGCCAGACCCTGCGCGATCCGCGCCAACGCCAGCAGCCAGATCGCGGCAACGCCGATCTCGTGATAGCCGGGCAGGAACGCCAGCGCCACGGTGGCGGTGCCGAGCAGGAACAGCGCCGAGACCAGCTTGGCCGTCTTGCCGTACTCGCGGTCGACGGTCATGAAAATGACGGTGCCGATCGGCCGGGCCATGAAGGCCAGCGCGAAAATCATGAAGGAATAGAGCGTGCCGGTCAGCTCGCTCGTGAACGGGAAGACCAGGCGCGGGAACACGATCACCGAGGCGATCGCGTAGACGAAGAAGTCGAAGAATTCCGAGGTGCGGCCGATGATGACGCCGATGGCGATCTCGCCGGGACTGGCCTGGTCGTGGCCGTGCTCGCCCGAGGGGATGTCTGCCAATGCGGAGGTCTGTGCCGTCGCCATGCGTAGCGCCCTTAACGTCCTGAAAACCAAAGCCGACCGCCCGGCGAGGCGCCAGGCAATCTGGTCCTGTCTGGCTCAATATTCCGCACTGCAACATTGGACAAATTGTCCAATGTCCGGATTGCTGCGCCGCAGCTACCCCTTGGCCCCGCAACGGAAACTCATTCTCAAAGGCTCGGCCCGTGTCCCGTCTCAAGATCCTGGCGCTGCTACCCCTGGCAGCTGCGCTCAGTGGCTGCAACTACGTCGTGCTGGCGCCAGCCGGCGATATCGCGGCACAACAGCGCGACCTCGTCATTATCTCCACCGTCCTGATGCTCCTGATCGTCGTCCCCGTGATGGCGCTGACGGTGCTGTTCGCCTGGCGCTACCGCCAGTCCAACACCTCGGCTCGCTACGAGCCGGATTGGGACCACTCGACCAAGCTCGAACTGGTGATCTGGTCGGCACCGCTGCTGATCATCATTTGCCTCGGCGCGCTGACCTGGATGGGCACGCATCTGCTCGACCCCTATCGCACGCTCGGCCGCATCCATGCCGACCGCGCCGTGGACCAATCCAAGGCTCCGCTTGAGGTCGACGTCGTCGCGCTCGACTGGAAGTGGCTCTTCATCTATCCGGACTACGGCATCGCCACCGTCAACGATCTGGCAGCTCCGGTCGACCGTCCGATCAAATTCCGCATCACCGCGTCCTCGGTGATGAATTCGTTCTACATCCCCGCGCTCGCCGGCCAGATCTACGCGATGCCGGGCATGGAGACCAAGCTCCACGCGGTGGTGAACCACGCCGGCACCTACAAGGGCTTTTCGGCGAACTACAGCGGCGCCGGCTTCTCCGGCATGCACTTCAACTTCCAGGGCCTCGACGACAAGGGCTTTGACGCCTGGGTCGCCAGCGCCAAATCCGCCGGCGGCTCGCTCGGTCGCGCCGAATATCTCCAGTTGGAGAAACCCAGCCAGAACGAGCCGGTGCGCCGCTACGGCACGATCGATTCCGACCTCTACCGCCTGATCCTCAACATGTGCGTCGAGACCGGCAAGATGTGCCAGAGCGAGATGATGGCGATCGACGCCAAGGGCGGCGCCGGCCATCAGGGCCTGAACAACACGCTGCCGCTGGCCTACGACAAATACGCTCGCCGCGGCACGGCGCTGGGGCCGGAGCCGAGCTTCGTCGCCGGCACCTGCACGCCCGATGCGCCGCAGGGCAAGACCACTGCTTCCGTCACGGCCCCCGTTGACACCGCGCCGCTGACCGGCGCCGGCCTGAAGCGGCCGATCTTCGCGCCGCTGAAGTCCTCGTCCTTCCTCCTCGGACAGCGTCCGAAGTCAGACTCCTAAAGAGATCCCCCATGTCTCCTGATCTTCTCAAGCTCATCTTCGGCCGGCTCGGCCTCGAATCGCTGCCGCTGCACGAGCCGATCGTCGTCGGCACCTTCGCGGTCGTCGCGCTCGGCGGCGCCGCGCTGCTCGGCGGTCTCACTTATTTCCGTCTCTGGGGCTACCTCTGGCGCGAGTGGTTCACCACCGTGGACCACAAGCGCATCGGCATCATGTACATGATCCTCGGCATCGTGATGCTGCTGCGCGGCTTCGCCGACGCGCTGATGATGCGCGGCCAGCAGATGCTCGCGTTCGGCGGCTCCGAAGGCTATCTCAACGCCCATCACTACGACCAGGTCTTCACCGCCCACGGCGTGATCATGATCTTCTTCGTGGCGATGCCGCTGGTCACCGGCCTGATGAACTATGTCGTGCCGCTCCAGATCGGCGCCCGCGACGTGTCGTTCCCGTTCCTGAACAATTTCAGCTTCTGGATGACGGTCGGCGGCGCGGTGCTGGTGATGGCCTCGCTATTCATCGGCGAATTCGCCCGCACCGGCTGGCTGGCTTATCCGCCGCTGTCGAATATCGGCTACAGTCCCGACGTCGGCGTCGACTACTACATCTGGGCGCTCCAGGTCGCCGGCGTCGGCACGACGTTGTCCGGCATCAACCTGATCTGCACCATCGTGAAGCTGCGGGCCCCCGGCATGAGCATGATGCGGATGCCGGTGTTCACCTGGACCTCGCTCTGCACCAACGTCCTGATCGTCGCATCCTTCCCCGTCCTGACCGTCGTGCTCGCGCTGCTCTCGCTCGACCGCTACGTCGGCACCAACTTCTTCACGAACGATTTCGGCGGCAGCCCGATGATGTACGTGAACCTGATCTGGATCTGGGGTCATCCCGAAGTCTACATCCTGGTTCTGCCCGCCTTCGGCATCTTCTCGGAAGTCACTTCGACCTTTTCCGGCAAGCGGCTGTTCGGCTACACCTCGATGGTCTACGCCACGGTCGTCATCACCATCCTGTCGTACCTGGTCTGGCTGCACCATTTCTTCACGATGGGCTCGGGCGCCAGCGTCAACTCGTTCTTCGGCATCACCACGATGATCATCTCGATCCCGACGGGCGCGAAGATGTTCAACTGGCTGTTCACGATGTATCGCGGCCGCATCCGCTACGAGCTGCCGATGATGTGGACGATCGCGTTCATGCTGACCTTCGTGCTCGGCGGCATGACCGGCGTGCTGCTCGCGGTGCCGCCGGCGGACTTCGTCCTGCACAACAGCCTGTTCCTGATCGCGCACTTCCACAACGTCATCATCGGCGGCGTGGTGTTCGGCGCCTTTGCCGGCATCAACTACTGGTTCCCGAAGGCGTTCGGCTTCAAGCTCGATGTGTTCTGGGGCAAGCTGTCGTTCTGGTTCTGGGTGGTCGGCTTCTATCTCGCCTTCATGCCGCTCTACGTGCTCGGCCTGATGGGCGTGACCCGCCGGCTGCGCGTGTTCGACGATCCGAGCCTTCAGATCTGGTTCGTCATCGCCGCGATCGGTGCCTTCCTCGTCTTCCTCGGCATTCTCTCGATGCTGATGCAGTTCGCGGTGAGCTTCCTCAAGCGCGAGCAGCTCAAGGACGTCACCGGCGATCCCTGGGATGCACGCACGCTGGAATGGGCGACATCCTCGCCGCCGCCCGACTACAACTTCGCCTTCACGCCCGTCGTTCACGACAATGACGCGTGGTGGGACATGAAGAAGCGCGGCTACCAGCGTCCGCTCACCGGGTTCAGGCCGATCCACATGCCCAGCAGCACCGGCACCGGCGTCATCCTCGCCGGCTTTGCCACCGCGATGGGATTTGGACTGATCTGGTACATCTGGTGGCTTGCCGCCGTGAGCTTCATCGCGATGCTCGCCGTCGGCATCGGCCACACCTTCAACTATCACCGCGACTTCGACATTCCGGCCGACGACGTCGTCCGGGCCGAGGACGCGCGCACCAAACTGCTCGCCGGAGCCAAGTAAATGACTGTCGCTGTCAATCCCACCCAAACCGGCGAGCCGGTCTTCTACCTCGCCGACGAACATCCGCATCCGGAAGGGTACAGCACCTCGCTGGGCTTCTGGATCTACCTGATGAGCGACTGCCTCATCTTCGCGATCCTGTTCGCCACCTTCGGCGTGCTCGGCGGCAACTACGCCGCCGGTCCCGCGCCGAAGGACCTGTTCGAGCTGCCGCTGGTCGCGGTGAACACCTCGATGCTGCTGCTGTCGTCGATCACGTATGGTTTTGCGATGCTGACGATGCAGCAGAACAAGATCGCTCAGACCCAGATGTGGCTGGCGATCACCGGCCTGTTCGGCGCCGCCTTCATCGGCATCGAGCTGTCCGAGTTCGCCCACATGATCCATGAGGGTGCCACCCCGCAGCGCAGCGCCTTCCTGTCCGCCTTCTTCACCCTGGTCGGTACCCACGGCCTGCACGTCTCCTGCGGCCTGATCTGGCTGGTGACCCTGATGGTGCAGGTCTGGAAGTTCGGCCTGATCGAGGCCAACCGCCGCCGCCTGATGTGCCTGTCGATGTTCTGGCACTTCCTCGACGTGGTCTGGATCGGCGTCTTCACCTTCGTCTATCTCCTGGGAGTTCTGCGATGAACACCGACACCCACACAGCTGGCGCGGACCATCGTCACCACGGCGACGGCCACGCTCACGGCACGTTCTCGACCTACATGCTCGGCTTCGTGCTGTCGGTCGTGCTCACCGCGATCCCGTTCTGGCTGGTGATGAGCGGAGCGCTGCCGAGCAAGCAGATCACCGCACTCGTCATCATGGCGTTCGCGGTCGTGCAGATCGTCGTGCACATGGTCTACTTCCTGCACATGAACACGACGTCGGAGAACGGCTGGAGCATGATGGCCCTGATCTTCACCATCGTCATGGTGGTGATCGCGCTGTCGGGTTCGCTGTGGGTGATGAACCACCTCAACAGCAACATGATGCCGATGCATCAGATGACGGGAATGAAGTGAGCGAGTTGAGGACCGTGACAGGCAAGGTAAAGGACGCTCGGCGCAACGCTGCGCGTCCGCGCCTGTGGCTCACGGTCCTCTCGCTCACGGCCTTTGCTGTTCTGATCGCGCTCGGCGTTTGGCAGATCGAGCGCCGCACTTGGAAGCTGGCGCTGATCGACCGTGTCGAGCAACGCGTCCACGCCTCGGCGCAGCCGATCCCCGCGCCGGCGGCGTGGCCCGCGGTCTCCAACGCCAATGACGAATACAGGCATGTCCGCCTCAAGGGCCGCTTCCTGCACGACCGCGAGACGCTGGTCCAGGCCGTCACAGAGGAAGGTCCCGGTTATTGGGTGCTGACGCCGCTCGAGCGCAGCGACGGTTCACAGGTCCTGGTCAACCGCGGCTTTGTGCCGTCCGAGCGGCGCGACGCATCGACGCGCCGGGACGGCAATCCGGACGGCGAGGTCGAGGTCACCGGCCTGCTCCGCATGAGCGAGCCGAAGGGCGGTTTCCTCAGGACCAACGTGCCTCAGCACAACCGCTGGTACTCGCGCGACGTCGCCGCGATTGCGGCGGCACGCGGCCTCCACGAGGTCGCGCCCTTCTTCATCGACGCCGATGCCGGATCACAAAGCGGCGCCGGGCCAATCGGCGGATTGACCGTGATCCGCTTTCCCAATAACCACCTGATCTACGCGCTGACGTGGTTTGCCCTAGCCTTCATGCTGGCGGGCAGGCTTTTCGTCACATTCGGCGGCGGACTGTTCCGCCGCAACCGCTTCGTCCACGAACCGGCCGGCGGCTCAGACGCCACCGCCCGCAGGACGGGATCAGATGCTGGAACGATCGTCGAACAGGCCTGACGACGGAAGAACGCATGGCGTCGTCACGCTGCAATCGCAGGCGGATGCGCGCAGCGAGCTGATCGGCACCGCGCCCACCGACGACGAGACCAACCGCAAGAACATGGCGCTGCTGATCCAGCTGCGCTGGACCGCCGTGGTCGGCCAGATCGTGACCATCGGCGGCGTGCATTTCTGGCTCGGCATTCCCCTGCCGTTGGAGCGGATGGGCGCGGTGATCGGCGCGCTGGTGCTGCTCAACGTCTCGAGCCTCGTCTGGGTGCGCCATCGTGCCGCCGTCTCCAGCAACGAGCTGCTGGTTGCCTTGATGCTCGACGTCGCCGCACTGACCGCGCAGCTTTACCTCAGCGGCGGCGCCACCAATCCGTTCACCTCGCTGTTCCTGCTTCAGGTGACGCTGGGCGCGGTGCTGCTCGACGCCCGCTCGACCTGGTCGCTGGTGGCCCTGACGTGCGCGAGCTTCGTTTGGCTGACCTTGGCCTACCGGCCGCTCGAGCTTCCGCCGAACCCGCTGAGCGAGACCTACACGCTCACTGTCGCCGGTATGCTGCTGGGCTTCGTGCTCAATGCCGTGTTGCTGGTCGTGTTCGTCACCCGCATCAACAGGAACCTGCGCGAGCGCGACGCGCATCTGGCCGCGCTGCGGCAGCACGCCGCCGAGCAGGATCACATTGTCCGCATGGGCCTGCTCGCCTCCGGCGCGGCCCATGAGCTCGGCACGCCGCTCGCCTCGCTCTCGGTGATCCTCAGCGACTGGCGCCGCATGCCGGATCTCGCCGCCGACCAGGAGCTCGCCGAGGACCTTTCGGAAATGGAGACCTCGCTGCAGCGCTGCAAATCGATCGTCACGGGCATCCTGGTCTCGGCGGGCGAAGCCCGCGGCGAAGGCTCGTCGCCGACGACGGTGACGGCCTTCATCACCGCGCTGGTGGACGAATGGCGCGACGCACGATCGGCCCGGACGCTCTACTTCATCAACACGTTCGGCGAGGACGTCGCGATCGTCTCGGACATCGCGCTGAAGCAGGTGATCTTCAACGTGCTCGACAACGCCTATGAGGTCTCGCGCGACTGGGTCGAGCTGGTGGCCGAGCGCGAGGGCGACAATCTCGTACTGTCGATCAGCGACCGCGGCCCCGGTTTCGCGCCGGAGATGCTGGCGCAGCTCGGCAAGCCCTACCAGTCGAGCAAGGGCCGCGCCGGCGGCGGGCTCGGCCTGTTCCTGGTGGTGAACGTGGTACGCAAGCTGGGGGGCAGCGTGACCGCCGAGAACCATCGCAAGCGCGGCGCCACCGTCCGCCTCACCCTGCCGCTCGCAACGCTCGCGATCGGAGGCAACTTTGACGCCTGACCGTTCGCTCATCGTCGTCGAGGACGATGCCGGCTTCGCGCGCACGCTCAAACGCTCATTCGAGCGCCGCGGCTACGACGTCGTGCTGGCAGCTTCCATCGACGAGGTGCGACAAGTGCTGGAGGAACGATCTTTCGGCCATGCCGTGGTCGACCTCAAGCTCGGCGGCGCCTCGGGCCTCGCCTGCGTCGAGCTGCTGCACGCGCACGATCCGGACATGCTGATCGTGGTGCTGACCGGCTTTGCCAGCATCTCCACCGCCGTCGAGGCGATCAAGCTTGGCGCCTGTCACTATCTCGCAAAACCGTCGAACACCGACGACATCGAGGCCGCCTTCCACAGGGCCGAGGGCAACGCCGAAGTCGCGCTCGACGCGCGGCCGACCTCGATCAAGACGCTGGAATGGGAGCGCATCCACCAGACGCTGATCGAGACGGATTTCAATATCTCGGAAGCCGCGCGGCGGCTCGGGATGCACCGGCGGACATTGGCAAGGAAGCTGGAGAAGCGTCCGGTGAGGTAGGCGTCGGCCCGGGCTCGTCCAACGGCAACAAAAAGCCCGGCCAAACCGGCCGGGCTTTGATTGTCTGCGATCGACGCGAGACGCTTACGCTGCCTCGTCGGCGACCGTGGCGCCATCGCCATCGTCGCTGTCGCCCTCGGCATCCGTATCGCCCTCGCCTTCGGCGGCTTCGGACTTGGCACCGGTGCGGCGCGGGCTCTTGGCGAGTTGGGCCTCGATCTCCTTGACCGCTTCGGTCTCGGTCGAGTGCTGCACCACCGCGATCTCGCGGGAGAGGCGATCGAGCGCCGCTTCATAGAGCTGGCGTTCGCTGTAGGACTGCTCCGGCTGCGACTCCGAGCGATAGAGGTCGCGCACGACTTCCGCGATCGCGACGATGTCGCCCGAGTTGATCTTCGCTTCGTATTCCTGGGCGCGGCGCGACCACATGGTGCGCTTGACGCGGGCGCGGCCCTTGAGGGTCTCCAGCGCCTTCTTCACCAACGCGGGATCGGACAGCTTGCGCATGCCCACGTTGGCGACCTTGGCGGTCGGAACGCGCAGCGTCATCTTGTCCTTGATGAAGTTGATGACGAACAGCTCGAGCTTCGCACCGGCGATCTCCTGCTCCTCGATGGCCAGGATCTGGCCGACGCCGTGAGCGGGGTAGACGACGAATTCGTTGGCCTTGAAGCCCTGACGCTGGGTCACGACCTTCTTTTCCTCGACCTTCGGCGCAGGCGCAGCGGCCTTCGCAACCGGCTTGGCAGCGACAGGAGCCTTGGCAGGAGCAGCAGCAACAGCAGCCTTCGGCGCAGGCGCAGCGGCCTTCACGACCGGCTTAGCGGGAGCCTTAACAGCAGCGGGCTTGGCGGCAGCAGGCTTGGCAACGGTCGCTTTCGCGGCCGGTTTGGCAGTCTTGTGAGGCATTGCGCTTCTTTTGTTCTTCGAGGACTTTGCAGCCGGCGCCTTCGTCGCGGTCCGACCCTTGGATGCGCTACGGCTGGCCGCGGCGACTTTTTTGGCCTCCTTGTGGGAAGCCCTCGCTGAAGTACTCTTTTTACGCGTTTTCTGTGACACAGCCTGCGCGCGGAAACTGCCACGCCCCTGTTCGACATTTGGTTTCACGGGAACCCAGAGGGGCCAACGGGCTGACGGGGTTCGGCTTAATGTGCCCAATATAGCACATTTCCCGCAAAAATCAATGATTTAGGGGTCTTGAGGGCTGGTTTTCGGCGGCAACGACGCTATTAGGGTTAAGTTTGGGCGCGAATTAGTCCCCCGAGCCGGGGTTCGGAGAAAAATATTTCTCGAACTTGCCTTCCTGACCGTCGAATTCCTTCGCGTCGGCAGGTGATTCTTTCTTCTGGGTGATGTTCGGCCAGCTCTTGGCATAGTCGGCGTTGACCGAAAGCCACTTTTCGAGGCCCGGTTCCGTGTCCGGCTTGATGGCGTCGGCGGGGCATTCCGGCTCGCACACGCCGCAGTCGATGCATTCGTCAGGATGGATGACGAGCATGTTGTCGCCCTCGTAGAAACAGTCGACCGGGCAGACCTCGACGCAGTCGGTGTACTTGCACTTGATGCAGTTTTCAGTGACGACGTAAGTCATCCAACGCTCCGAAAAGCTTATTCAAAAGTCGCGGCTTGCGTAGCGCGGATGGCCCGGCGCTGCAAGGTCGGGAACGGCCGATCATGACGGCTTTGTGTGCGTGATCGACCAAGAAATGAACGTTAAGCGCAATTAATTGCGCTTTGCTTCGCTGAGCTCCTCGTAGAGCACGCGGGCCGAGGCGGCATCGCCGCGGCGCTCGTTGAAGCCCGTGACTTTCAACACGCGCACGGTGCGATCGAGCGCGATGGTCAGCACGTCGCCGATCTTGATCGCGTGGCCCGGCGACGTCTCGCGCGCGCCGTTGACGCGGACGTGGCCGGATCCGACGAGCTCGGCCGCGGAGGTACGCGCCTTCACCACCCGCGCGTGCCACAGCCATTTGTCGATGCGCTGCCGCTCGGTCGTGGGGCTACTCCTTGCGCCCCGCGAGCTGCTCCTTCAGTGCAGCGAGCTTTGCGAAGGGCGAGTTGGGATCAACCGGACGATCGCGCTCGCGCGGGGTAGCGCTCGAGGCGTAGGGACGCAGCGACGGACCACCCTGACGGTCACGGCCCTTGTCGCGGTCGCGGCCACGATTGTCGCGGCCCTTGTCGCGATCGCCGCCGAACTTGCCCTTGTTGCGATCGCGATCCTTGTTGTCCTTGCCCTCGAATCGGCGGTTCTTGTCGTCGCGCCCCTCCTGGCGCGGCGCGCCTTCGGCGCCACCCTCACGCGGCTTGCGGAAATCCCTCGCCCCATCGCGGCGATGGCCGCCGTGACGATGACGTTCGCCGCGCTTCTCGCCATCGGCAGCCGGCGCGGCCTCGCCTTCAGCGGGTGCGGCGCCTGCTTCAGCGCCGGCCTGCGGACGCGGCTGGTTGTTGTGGTGACGCTGATGGCGATGACGCTCGTGGCGCGGCTTGCGCTCCTCGTGACGGCCGCCGGGACGCCAGACCTCGATGAGCTCCGGCTCGGCAGGCGCAGCCGCGGCCTCGACCGGCGCGGCGGCATCGGGCGATGCAGCGGCTTCCGCTGCGGCGGCCTCGGCGGGAGCTGCGTCAGCAGCCTCCGTGGGTGCAGCAGCTTCTTCATCCGCCGGCGGCGCGATGCCGGGGGCGTCTTCGGGCGTGACGGAAGTTTCAGCAGATGCTTCGAGCACAGGCCCTTCGGGCGCGGGCTCGTCGTGCTGCTCCATGGCGGGCGCGTCTTCGACGGTGACCGGCTCAGCTGCAGCTTCGATCGCGGCGTCCGCGGGTGCTGCGGCGTCCTCGGTCGCAGTCGTCTCGGTAGGAGTCTCTGCGCCGACTTCAGCGGCCGGCGTCTCAGCGACGACAGGCGCCACCGGCTTCGGCGGCAGCGGCGGGCGCTTCTCCATGCGATAGCCGAGCGCACGCAGCACGGACGCAAAGTCCTCGCCCGCGGAACCGGTGAGCGAGGTCATCGCCTGCGTCACCACGAAGCTGCGGCCATCGAACGCGCCGGCGGGCTTTTCGCCGGGCGAGTTCTCGCGCCAGGCCAGCGCCGGGCGGATCAGATCGGCAAGGCGCTCCAGAATGTCGACGCGCACGGCGCGCTCGCCGGCCTGCTTGTAGCCGAGCACGCGATAGGCATCGCGCGGCAGCTGCTTGTCGACCGGGAACGAGGTGCGGCCGGAGCTTGCCAGATGCTGGGCGCCGGACAACGACGACAGATCGACATTGTCCTGCTTCAGCGCCCAGAGCAGCGCGGCCAGCGCACGCGCGGCGGGCTTCAAGAGGCCGGGGAAATAGAGGTGATAGGCGCCGAAGCGGACGCCGTATTTGCGCAAGGTCGCGCGCGAGGGCTGGTCGAGATCCTTCAGCTCGTTCGCGATCTTCGGCCGCTCGAGCACGCCGAGCGCCTCGACCAGCTGATAGGCGATGCCGCGGGCAATGCCGGTGACGTCCTCGGCCTTCGACAGCTCGAACATCGGCCCGAGCAGCTTTTCGATATGCGTCTTGAGCCAGAGCTCGAGCCGGGCCTGCACCTTCTCACGGGGCGCACCCGTCAGCCGCTCGTCGGAGATGATGCGGATGCGCGGATGCAGCGCGTCCTCTGCGGCGGACAGCCGCGCCACGGCGTCGCCGGTCCAGCGGATGGTGCCTTCGGAGGTCAGCACGAACTGCTCGTCCGGCGCGTTGCCCAGTCTTTCAGCACGCGTGTTGATCTCGCCGGCAAGCACCGCTTGGGCTGCAGCCTGCAAGGCTTTCGCATCGGAGCCGGCTTCCGCAGCATCCGGTGCAAAGGTGAAGCCATCGAGACGGCCGATGACATGGCCCTCGACGATGACTTCGCCGGTCTTGCCGATTTCAGTATTCAAGCTCGTGTTCTCCCGCAGGCGGCGCATCAATACACTGGTCCGGCGATCAACGAAACGCTCAGTCAAGCGTTCATGGAGCGCATCCGATAATTTATTTTCGACCTCCCGCGCGATCCCCTGCCAGCGTTCGGGGTCTTTCAGCCAGTCCGGGCGGTTGGCGACGAAGGTCCAGGTGCGGATCTGCGCGATCCGGGCCGACAGCGTGTCGATATCGCCGTCGATGCGGTCGGCCTGTTCGATCTGGGCCGCAAACCAGGAATCGGGGATGCATCCCTTCCGCATCAGGAAGCCGTACAGCGTGGTGACGAGCTCGGCATGGGCGGCGGGCGACAGTTTTCGGTAGTCGGGGACCTGACAGGCCTCCCACAGCCGCTCCACAGCCTCCTTGCCATGGGCGATATCGCGCACATCGACGTCGCGGGCGGCGTGGTCGAGCACCCGCATGTCCTCGGCGATCGGCGCACGCGTCAGCGCCTCATGGCCGGGCGACTGGTTCAGCGAGACCTGAAGCGCGCCGAGCGAGGAGAAATCCAGCTTCGAGTTGCGCCATTGCAGCATCTTCACATTGTCGAAGGTGTGGTTCTGCAGCGCATTGACGAGCTCGGGCTCGAACGGCCCGCAGCGGCCCGTGGTGCCGAAGGTGCCGTTGCGGGTGGCGCGGCCGGCGCGGCCGGCGATCTGCGCGAATTCGGACGGCGTCAGGCGGCGGAACTGGTACCCGTCGAACTTGCGGTCGGAGGCAAACGCAACATGATCGACGTCGAGATTGAGGCCCATGCCGACCGCGTCGGTGGCGACGAGGTAGTCGACATCGCCGTTCTGGAACATCTCCACCTGCGCATTGCGCGTGCGCGGCGAGAGCGATCCCAGCACCACGGCGGCGCCGCCATGCTGGCGGCGGATCAGCTCGGCGATGGCATAGACCTCGTCGGCGGAGAAAGCGACGATGGCGGTGCGGCGCGGCTGGCGCGTGATCTTGCGGTCGCCGGCGAATTCGAGCTGCGACAGCCGTGGCCGCGTGATCATGGAGACGCCCGGCAGCAGCCGTTCGATGATCGGGCGCATCGTCGCGGCGCCCAGCAGCAGCGTCTCGTCGCGGCCGCGGCGGTTGAGGATGCGGTCGGTGAAGACGTGGCCGCGTTCGAGATCGGAGGCGATCTGGACCTCGTCGACGGCGAGGAAGGAGACGTCGAGGTCGCGCGGCATCGCCTCGACGGTGGAGACCCAGTAGCGCGGGTTCTTCGGCTTGATCTTCTCCTCGCCCGTTACAAGCGCGACGGCGTCGCTGCCGACCCGTGCCGCGATCTTGTTGTAGACCTCGCGCGCGAGCAGGCGCAGCGGCAGGCCAATCACGCCCGAGGGATGCGCCAGCATCCGTTCGATGGCGAGATGGGTCTTGCCGGTGTTGGTCGGCCCGAGCACCGCAGTGACGCCAGCGCCGGGGGCGCGGTCGGAAGCGAAGGGGGAGGAGGAAAAGGGCATCTGGGGGATTAGGTAGTGCCGATTGGGGCGAATGTCAGTGCTGTTGTGGGCGATGAGGCGACTGGGCTCTGTCCGCCATGTCTCCGAACGCTTGGTCACCTTCTCCGCTGTCATGCCCCGGCTTGACCGGGGCATCCAGTACGCCGCAGCCTGCCTGCTCAACCACAACCGCCTCGGCGTACTGGATCGCCCGGCCGAGCCGGGCGATGACACCGAGTCTGTGGGAGCTGCTTCCAAAAATCCCGCGCAACTGTCTCACTTTGCGACGCTTTTCCCGTTGGCTTTAAGCTTCGGAACGACTCCAGAACGAATCGCGGCCGAATCGCTGACGACCAATTGAGTCCCGTTCCGTTCACGCAACATGTCGCGGGACTCGTCCCGGTTGCGCACTAGATGGAGTTTTGCCCCGCCGCACAAGCGGCGTTTCGGTGGCTGAAAGCCTTAAGTTGGGGATGGCGCCGAGTCGAATCAGAATCGACAAGGAGTCAAATGGATTCCCGGCCCGAAGGCCCGCCACGACAAAACTGCGAAAACAACCCCATGCACAGTAGGTAAGCCATTGAAATCATGTGTATTCGTATCTGCCCGACGGGACGGGTCAACGCGACAGGCGTTCAGCCCGTAGCCCGCATGGAGCGGAGCGGAATGCGGGGAGCCGCTGCAAAGAATCCCGGATTACGCTTGCGCTCCATCCGGGCTACGGCAGCGAGGCTTTACTGCGTCTTGGCGACCTTCGGGGGCTGGGCCGAGGTGATGAAGCTGGTGGCTTCCAGCATGGCGGGGCCGAGCGGCGTCGGCACTTTGAGCCAGAACGGCACCAGGATGCGCGTGCCCGCCACCGGCGCGAACGCGATCTCGATGTTGCGCTGGGCGGCGAGGTATTTGATCACGGGGCGGTCGGGGATGTAGCCCGCCACCGGGACGAAATAGAGCGAGCAGACCACCACCGGGCCCTTGTAGCCCTTCTCCGCCTTGACGCTCTCCATGCGCTTGAAATCGAGCTTGAGCTCGTAGCGCATGCGGCCGTCGAACACTGGCGCTGAGTTGTGGCAGGCCTCCGGCGAGACCGGGTCGCCGGTGCCGGGCACGCGCAGCAGCGAGGCCGTCATCGGATCCCAGACGCCGCGGCGGTGCGCCTCGGTGACGACGATGCGGTCGGCATCGACCGGCGGCTCCGGCACGATGCCGAACTCCTTCACATTGCCCTTGTCGAGCGTGATGCGGATCTCTTCGGTCTTCTTCGAGGTGGTGGTGGAGGCCTGATAGCCGGTCGCGACCAGCGCGCCGTTCACCACCCGCCCCTGCGAGGCGCCGGTGCCGGACCCGCCCGCAAACGATTTCAGCAGCCCCGAGGTGCCGCCGGAGGCGGCGGCCGCGAACACGTCGTCGCCGATGTCGATGTTCCAAGCGCCCTTGCCGACGGGAATTCCCGACAGCGTCGCTTCATACTGCGCCTCGAGCTTGCCCTGCGCCGCCACCGGCTCCGCCGCCCACGCCAGCGCGAGCCCGCACAGGGCCGCGAAGGCCAGCCGGCCGGCACGGGGCCTGACCAAGCCCTTGGGCAAAAGTCGGGAAGATGTGAGCACGGAACGATCCAATCGGGGCGCGACGGCTGTTACTTAAGCCAAAAACCGCGCCAGACAATGTGTCCGGGCCTATCGGGCCGGGAACTCCACCCGATATTTCGCGGGTGAATACGCCCTTTATGTGATGGTAAGGGGTTTGAAACATTGCCGTTTTGGTGATCGGGGGTAGTAAGCTGTTGCCGCGTATTCCCCTGTCATGCCCCGGCTTGACCGGGGCATCCAGTACGCCGCGGCCCCTCGGCTCCAGCCGCACCGTCACGGCGTACTGGATCGCCCGGTCGAGCCGGGCGATGACACCTGATTTGAGGCTCGTGATATGCGGCTCGAGATCCCGTGTTCGCGCTCCCGCGCGCCCCCATTGCGCAAGCGCGCAACGGGGGAACGACGGGCCAAAAACAGCCCGTCGCCTTGACGTCCCGCCGCATCCCCCCTATACGTCCGCCCGCTCCCTGCAAGGACGACAGAATTAGCCCCCGTGGCGCCCCGGATGGCGGCCGCAAATCGTTGGGGGACAGAAGAGGATTTCTACCATGTCTCGCCGCTGCGAACTGACGGCCAAGGGCCCCCTCGTCGGCCACAAGGTCAGCCACTCCAACATCAAGACCAAGCGCCGCTTCTTGCCGAACCTGGTCAACGTGACCTTCATCAGCGAAGCGCTGGGCCGCAACGTGCGCCTGCGCGTCTCCACCAACGCGGTCAAGAGCGTCGACCACAATGGCGGCCTCGACCCCTATCTGCTCAAGGCCAAGGCCGACCTGCTGTCGCCGCGCGCCCTCGAGCTGAAGCGCGCCATCCAGAAAAAGGTCGGCCCGGCGCCGGAGAAGCAGGCGAGCTAAGCGGATTTGGAATTGGGCGGGGGCTAGGTTGCGTCGCGTGGCGTAGGCTTAGCCGAGTAGAGTTTTGCGTGACGGCCGGATCGGAAGATCCGGCCGTTTTTGTTTGTGGGGCGCTCCCATTCCACGATTGCAGGACTGCATTTCCTCTAGCCGCACGCGAAAGTCTCCTCAATAATTGGCGCAAATGATTTGCGTACGGCGCTGGGCCGAGCAGATACGGAAGCTTCCATGATGTTCGAAGGGCCAAGGACCTATCGCGTTCAGAGAGCAGACCGCGAACCGCTCGTTCGGTTCATGCGTGAAGCGCTTGAATCTCGTGGCTGCCGGATCATTTACGCCTCCGAGCCAGATCGCGCCCCGTTTGTGATTGCTTTCGAAACGCTCGCCGGCGAGAGAATGGGCGTCGTCGCGTACGCCTTTCTCGCTACAAGAACGCCGACAAAGAATCGACCAGACGATGAAAGAAGCTTCCAAGTGAAGTATGGGAGCAAGCTCGAAAACAACCTTCATGAGATCTACCAAGATCCCCTTGGTCTTCTCACAACTGTATTTTTGGGAATTTCACCAGATGAAGGCTTCTTCGTAGCAATTGATCCTGAGCTACATAATCCAACCAAGTTCTTTACAGGCAGCAACGAACAGCGAAATTTCGTCATGTGCGAGTAAGCCCGCAGCTTTCCCCCTACCCCCGAAAATCAATGCTCCGCAGCACGATGCCCGGCGGGGTGCCTTCGAACTCCGTCGCCTGATACTTCCGCCCGGTGCAGGCTTCGATGCGGTCGCGCAGGCGGGTGAACTGGGCTTCGCGCTCATTGGGGCGGGCGCGCGGGCCGCGCTCGAGGTCGTCCATGGCGGAGGTCGAGATCGCGCAGGGAATCTCCTTAGGCCCGTCCTGCATCGAGAACTGGACGATGCCGCGGTCCTGGTCGTGGGCGATGAAGCGGCCGGTGGTGAGGGTCATGGGGTGTTCCTTTGCATGATAGGTGCGCTCGGCCTTCCGCCTTCGCTAAGGCTTCGGCGAGACGAGGGCGGGAGAGGTGAACCGTGGCCGCCTTCAATTATCGCCGCCGAGCCTTGCGAAATCGTCCAGCAGCGCGGCCACCAGGGCGCGGTGGCGGGTGTCCTCGACGGGGAGGCTTGCGGCATAGAGGTTGAGCAGATGGCGCGCCTTCACCGCGGCCTCGGGCCACGACATCGCCGGCACCGTCATCATGCGGTGCTCGAGATCGGCCTCGCGCTCGCGCAGCTCCCTGACATGGGATTCGACCTCGGCCAGCGCGCGGCGCAGGTCGGTCGCCTTCTGGGCGGCCATGCCGCGATGCTTGTCGAGATCCACGGAGTGGTCAGTCATGTGGCGGCACTCGCATCGGCCGCCTGCGCGTCCGCAAGGTCGACCGAGCCGATCGACAGCAGCTCCGTCGCGCCGCGCACGCCTTCGGACGGCACCGTGATCATGGTGGCGACGCGGCGATACGACGCGAACGACAGGCCCTCGATCATCTCCTCGTCGGTGACGACCTCATAGGCGCCCGCGGGCAGCTCGCGCTCGACGCCGCGGATGTGGAACGGATGCTTGAAGGTGATTGTTTCTCGCCGTGAGCGGATAGTCATGTGCACCTGCCTTTGGCAAAGAGGGGCCCCAACCGACGCCGACGTGGCCCAACCATGTGCTCCTTGCGCGGCAATAGCCAGCATTATCGCGGCCGCGCTGCACGCGAGCCTTGCCGCAGCGCGGCGCACTTTAGCGCTCGCTATTGGCAGGCCGCAGGCGTAGACTCGCGGCATCAAGGCCACATCCGACGGGCTTCGACCGGTGACCGAGGGGCGGTTGCGCTCCCGCCGACCGACCCGCAGGGAACGTTCGATGTCGCGCGGTCGCATCCTCGAATGGATCGTGCCTCTGGCGGTGATGCCGCTATTCCTGCTTCTCCTCCTGCGCGGAGCCGCGATTCTCAATGGCTAGGGCCGTGCGCGTGCCTTATCTGGTCTGGGCTACGGGCGAATACGGCAACGCCAATCTCGGCCGCAGCAGCGCCACGGTGGCGCTGCAGCTCGCGCGAAAACTGCTGCGCGACGGCTACATGGACGTGCGCGTCTGCACCCCGCGCGGCCGCGTGCTGCAATCGGACGAACTCGACGAACTCAAACCACCGGAGAGCGACATGAGCAAGGGCCAGCAACGCAGCAACCGCGAGATCAAGAAGCCGAAGAAGGACAAGGCCAAGCCGATCGCCGCGGCACCGAGCCGCAAGGAGCCGGCCTGGCAGCCGGATTTCGGGCCGACGAAGAAGAAGTAGCGGCTCGAGCTCTTCGCCTCTCCCCGCCTGCGGGGAGAGGCCGACGCGCCCCGGGCGATGCGAAGCATCGTCCCGCGCGCGGCGGGTGAGGGGGACTCTCCGCGAGTCCAACCCTCACCTCCCTCGCGGAGACTCCCCCTCACCCCAACCCTCTCCCCGCAAGCGGGGCGAGGGAGCGCACTGCCGTCGCGGCTGGCACCATCGTCTCCTCGCCGTCGCGCTTTTCGGCTATACTCGCCCGGGTAGCATCACCGGGAGGGGCATACCGTGGAGACCGAGCACAAAGTCGAGCCGAAGAACCTCGTCATCTGCTGCGACGGCACCGGCAACGAGATCGGCGAGAACATCTCCAACGTCCTCAAGCTGTATCGCTGCCTGCGCAAGACCGACAAGACGCAGCCGCGGCAGATGGTGTTTTACGACCCCGGCGTCGGCACGGTGACGGAGCCGACCACGTGGCACCGGCTCAAGGCCAATTTCAACCTGGTGCTTGGGCTCGCCACCGGCTACGGGCTCGATGACAACGTGCTCGGCGCCTATTGCTTCCTGGTCGAGCATTACGCGCCGGGCGACCGCATCTATCTGTTCGGCTTCTCGCGCGGTGCCTATACGGTGCGGGTGCTGGCCGGGCTGATCCACAAGATCGGGCTGATCTCGCCGGAGCAGGCCAACCTCGCAGGCTCGGGCCTTGTCGCCTACAAGCAATATTCCGGCACCGGGCGCGGCAACGACATCGAGGACCTCAAGAACATCGCCACCGACGAGCAGGGCCCGCTGCCGAAGGACGAATTCGATCTCGCCGCCCAGTTCGCGCGCATCACCTCGACGCGCTGGCCGACCATCCACTTCATCGGCGTCTGGGACACGGTGGCGAGCGTGATCGTGCCGCGGCGCGACAATTTCTTCTTCGTGTTCAGCCTGGAGGAGCTCGCCTTCACGCTGCGCAATCCGAGCGTCAAGATCTTCCGCCAGGCGATCGCGATCGACGAGCAGCGCCGCATGTTCCGCCTCAACGCGTATGCGGAGCCGCAGGAGTTCTGGCGCAATCGCTACGTGCCGGACGAGAAGAAGGAGCCGCAGGACATTTTGCAGGTGTGGTTCGCCGGCGTGCATGGCGACGTCGGCGGCGGCTATCCGGAGGCCGAGAGCGGGGAGTCCAAGTATCCGCTGCTCTGGATGATCGAGGAGGCGGCAAAGGCCGGGCTGAACTTCAACCCGCGCACCGTGAACCAGCTCGCCTGGGGCGTCCAGCGCAAGAACTCGCCGTTCAAATACGTGCCGCCTGAATATACGGGAAAGGTGGGCGAGCTGCACAATTCGATGACGCCGGGCTGGCGCGTGCTGGAGTATTTGCCGAAGAGCGCGAAGTACAGGGAATGGCCGGAGCGGAAGGTGTCTTTCGGCTTCTACATCCCCGATTGCGAGCCGCGCGTCATTCCCGAAGGCGCGCATGTGCATGAGAGCGTGCTGAAGCGGATGGCGGTGGAGCCGGGCTATCGGCCGGTGAATCTGCCGAAGGAGTACGTGACGGTGCCGATGCCGGTGCCGCCGCATGAGGGGGTGGAGGCGGCGGGGGAGATCGTGACGGGGTGACTCTGCTCGTCATTGCGAGCCACCGGGTCCGCGCAAGGCGCGGCCCGATGACAGGCTCCGCGAAGCAATCCAGAGTCCTTCCGCGGAGGCAGTCTGGATTGCTTGGTCGCTGCGCTCCTCGCAATGACGGTGGTTGAGGCAGTGGCAGCACACCCCACTACCGCCGCTTTCTCCATTCGCCGACACTTTTCATTAAAATTCTCGGCCTCGCCTTAGCCGGATCGCATCATCTCCCTTTCATCATTGGAACAGACCCGCCGCTACCCGCGGCATTGGAGGAGAGTGCCAATGTATCCGCGCAAATACGCCCGCGTAAAACCCGCAGGCTTGGTGTCCCGCCAGGCCAAGATCATCACCGACCCCCGCGCGCCGGTGATCGTCTGCACGCTGATCGACTATTCGCCGGGCGGGGCCTGCGTCGATCTCGGCGGCCAGGTGAAGATTCCCGACAGGTTCGAGCTGCTGCACGTCAACACCAAGAAGCGCTGCCGCATCGCCTGGAAGCGCGGCACGCGGGTCGGCGTGGTGTTTTGAGCGAGCGCTCACCCTCCCTGGAGGGTAAAAAGGCTACTTCCGCATCCGCGCCTTCGCGCCCGCGACGATCTGCATCGCGACACCCGCGATCCAGCCGAGCAGCGCGAGCCAGGTCCAGGCGATGTGCGGGTCGAGGCGCAGCACGATGACGGCGACGGAGGCGAGCGCGGTGAGCGTGGCGAAGAGCGTGCCGGCGGAACTCAGGAATTCCGCTGCGTCGATGGCGCTATGCGCCTCGTCGAAGGGAAGCTGCGGCGTGTCGATGCCGAGATAGAAGCCGACGAAGCCGAGCAGCATCATCAGCAGCAGGAAGCCCTGCGTGGTGAGCGGCGCGATCGCCGAGCCGACATAGGCACCGACGAACAGCCCGCACGCCGCCCCCGCCATCGCGAGGCCGACGCGCTCGAAGACGTGGGCAGTTTTGCGAACACCAAATCGCATGGCCGGCCTCCGTGAGGCGTTGACGGGCGCAAGGTTAAGCCAGTTTTGCGGAGCGTGGAAGCTGAGGAACTTTACGGATGCGTGAGGGAGGAGTTACTCCCTCTCCCCGTTCTTACGGGGAGAGGGCTGGGGTGAGGGGCCTCTCTCCACACTTGAGATCATCGCCGCACCTGCACCCCCTCACCCGCATCCCATCTTCGATGGGATGCGACCTCTCCCCGCAAGCGGGGCGAGGTAAAGCGCCTACCGCGCTCCGAAACTGGTCTTGCCGAACAGCGCCTTCTGCGTCGACGGTTGCGAGCGCCAATATTGCGGCGGGGCATCGATCTCGCCGCCGAGCTCGGCGCCGGCGTGCCAGCCCCAGCGCGGATCGTAGAGCATGCCGCGGGCGAGCGCGACCATGTCGGCCTTGCCACTGCTGACGATCTCCTCGGCGTGCCTGGCGTCGGTGATCAGGCCGACCGCCATGGTGGGCAGGCCGGTCTCGCGCTTGATGGCCTCGGCGAACTGCACCTGATAGCCGGGGCCGAGCGGAATCTTCTGCAGCGGCGAGACGCCGCCGGAGGAGGCATCGATCCAGTCGACGCCGCGCGCCTTCAGCGCCTTTGAAAATTCAATGGTCTGCGCCAGATCCCAGCCGCCCTCGACCCAGTCGGTCGACGACACCCGCATGCCGACCGGCCGCTCGTGCGGGAACACGGCGCGCACCGCGTCATACACCTCGAGCGGAAAGCGCATGCGGTTTTGCAAAGACCCGCCATATTCGTCGGTACGCCTGTTGGAGATCGGCGAGAGGAATTGATGCATGAGATAGCCGTGCGCGCCGTGCAGCTCGATCGCGTCGATGCCGAGCCGTGCGGCCCGCTTCGCACTGTCGACGAAGGCCTCGCGGATGCGCTTGAGGCCGGCCGCGTCCAGCGCCAGCGGCGCGGCCTCGCCCTCCTTGTGCGGCACCGCTGATGGCGCCACCGTCTGCCAGCCGCCATCGCTGACCGGAATCAGCTGGCCGCCGTCCCAGGGCCGCGCGCTGCTCGCTTTGCGGCCCGCATGGGCGAGCTGCATCGCGATCGCCGCGGTCGAATGCTTGCGCACGGAGGTTAGGATCTGCTTCAGCGCCGCTTCGGCAGCGTCGCTGTAGAGCCCGAGGCAGCCCGGCGTGATGCGGCCGATCGCCTCGACATGGGTCGCCTCGATGCAGAACATCGCGGCGCCCGACAGGCTGAGATTGTTGATGTGGGTGAAGTGCCAGTCGGTGGGAACGCCGTCCTCGGCCGAATACTGGCACATCGGCGACACCACGATGCGGTTCTTCAGCGTCAGGCCACGCAGCTTGATCGGGGAAAACAGGGCGCTCATGCGGGGAGTTCCAGGGGATGTGAGGTGGCAATGAGGGAAGTGTAGTGGAGGAGCTGCGGATTGCCAGCCGCACCGGGGGCATGGCGGTGCTGCGGAAACTGCCGGAACTACTCCACCAGCGTGAATTGCAGCAGCAGCGTGCGCTGGAGCAGCGAGAAATTGTCGTCGGACACCAGTGTCAGCACGGTCTCGCCCTCTGCTGTGACATGGGCGTCGAGGCCTTCCATGTTGTCGACCTCGTGGCCGAGATCGGCGTTGAACAGCGCGGGGCCGTCGACCAGCGCGTTCGGGGCGATCGACTTCAGGGGGATCGCGCGGATGCGGATGTTGATGCCGGTGAACCAGGAGAATTTGCGCTCGAGGATCAGAAGCTCGCCCGAAGGCAGCAGCGCGGCATCGCTGATGTCGAATTTGTCGAGGCGGCGGACGCTGAACTGCCCGGGCGAAGGGCCGCCGATCAGGAAGCCGGCCAGATTGCCGTCGGCATCCAGCCCGCGCTCGGAGAAGGCGATCAGCGTGCCCGCAAGCGGCTGGCCCTTCGGGACCGCGACCATCGCTTCCAGTCCCTTGTTATAGGGCAATTTGCGCAACGCGGGCGGCGTCGGCACCACCTCGCCGCGGACACGCGTGCCGCCTTTCGAGAAATCGAAGCGCATGATCTGGTTGACGCGCTCGAGCCCGACATAGACGAGATTGCCGTCGCGCGCGAGCGCCTCGGTATCGTACCAGAGCCGCTTCTCCGTGATCGGCCGCCCTTCGGCGTTGAGAATCGGCGCGGCCTCGACGTCGTCGAGCCCGGCCATGGTGCGGCCGGAATAGCGGATGCGGCCGGTGAACCAGCCGCCCTGGTCGGAGATCGCGAGGAAGCGCTCGCCCTTGGCGTCCAGCCGGATGCCGGACAGGCCGCCAAAGCCGCGATAGGGCGAGGTCAGCACCAGGCCGCTGCGATATTCCAGCGAGCCGAAGCGCGTCCGCGCGCGGTCGCGCGGCTCGAAATTCGGAATCGGGCGCGCGTTCACCTCGATGCTGACGGGCTCGGTGACGGCGTGCTCGTTCTGGGCGCTGCGCGGCGGCGGCTCGGTCGCAGGCTGCGCCTGCGCAAATCGGGATATCGCGAGACTGGAAAATCCCGCCGCCGCGTGGCCGATAAAGCTGCGGCGGGATCGATGCGTGCTCACGAATGCAGTTTGCGCCGCGGACGGCCCGGAGCTTGCGTGGGCGCGGTGTTGGTCTCGCTGAACAGCTCGGCGAGCTTCTCGGTGATGGCGCCGCCGAGCTCTTCGGCGTCCACGATCGTCACCGCGCGGCGATAATAGCGCGTCACGTCATGGCCGATGCCGATCGCGATCAGCTCGACCGGCGAGCGGGTCTCGATCTCCTCGATGATGTGGCGCAGGTGCCGCTCGAGATAGTTGCCGGGATTGACCGACAGCGTGGAATCGTCGACCGGCGCACCGTCGGAGATCATCATCAGGATCTTGCGCTGCTCGGGCCGGCCCAAGAGACGCTTGTGCGCCCAGTCCAGCGCCTCCCCGTCGATGTTCTCTTTCAGCAGCCCCTCGCGCATCATCAGGCCGAGGTTCTTTCGCGCGCGACGCCACGGGGCATCCGCCGATTTGTAAATGATGTGGCGGAGATCGTTGAGGCGGCCGGGACTGGCCGGCTTGCCGGCGGCAAGCCAGGCCTCGCGCGATTGCCCGCCCTTCCAGGCGCGCGTGGTGAAGCCCAGAATCTCGACCTTGACGCCACAACGCTCCAGCGTGCGGGCGAGGATGTCGGCGCAGGTCGCCGCGACCGTGATCGGGCGTCCGCGCATCGAGCCGGAATTGTCGAGCAGCAGCGTCACCACGGTGTCGCGGAACGTCGCCTCCTTCTCGTGCATGAAGGACAGCGGATGATAGGGATCGGTGACGACGCGCGACAGCCGCGCGGGGTCCAGAATGCCCTCTTCGAGATCGAACTCCCAGGCGCGATTCTGCTGCGCCATCAGGCGGCGCTGCAGGCGGTTGGCGAGGCGGGCGACGATGCCCTGCAGATGCGCGAGCTGCTTGTCGAGATAGGCGCGCAGCCGCTCCAGCTCGTCATGGTCGCAGAGGTCTTCGGCCGCGATGACCTCGTCGAATTTCGGCGCGAAGGCGTGATATTCCGGTCCGCGCGGCTCGTTCTTGCCGTGCGCGTTCGGACGCGTCGCCTCGCCCGGCGTCTCGTCGTCGCCGAGCTCGCCGTCGTCGAAGCTGTCCGAGGTCGAGGCCTGCGCGCTTTCCATCGCGCTCTCGCTCATCTCCTCGCTGGAGGCCTGCGCCTGGTCGGCGCTCATCTCCTGGGCGGCGTCGGAATCGGGCGAGCCCTCGGCGCCGGACTGGTCGTTGTCGCCGTCCTGGTTCTCGTCGTTGTCGTCATTGTCTTCGCTGTCGGCGCCGCGCTCGTCGCCGAGCTCGAGCGCCGTCAGGAGATCATGCACGGCGTCGCCGAACCGGGTCTGGTCCTCGACGAGATTATCAAGCCGGTCGAGCCGCTTGCCGATCTTGTCTTCGAGAATGGGACGCCAGAGATCGACCATCTTCTTCGCGGCCGTCGGCGGCGCCATGCCGGTGAGACGCTCGCGCACCAGCATCGCCAGCGCGTCGGCCAGCGGCGCATCGGCGCGATCGGTGATCTCGTCGAACTTGCCGCGGTGGAAATGGTCGTCGAGCATCGCGGTGAGGTTTTTGGCCACGCCCGCCATGCGGCGCGCGCCGATCGCCTCGACGCGAGCCTGCTCCACCGCCTCGAACACACCGCGCGCCTGCGGATTGCCGGGCATCAGCTTGCGATGCAGCTTGGCATCGTGACAGGCGAGCTTGAGCGCGATGGAATCGGCATGGCCGCGCACGATCGCGGCATCCCGCTTGGTCATTTTCCGCGCGGGTTCGGGCAAACGGGCTTTGCCTGGCGCAAGACCCGGGCGCTCGGCCGCGAAGCTGACGTCGAGCTCGGGCGTCTTGGCGATCGCCTTCAGGCACGACGCCACCGAGCGCTTGAACGGCTCGGTCGGGGCTTCCTTGGTGTTGCGGAATTTGGAGTTGGACGTTGATGTGCTCATCTCGATCTCACCGTCGTCCCCGCGAAGGCAGGGACCCATAACCACTGCATGCAGTTATTGAGCGCACTGACGGCCCCATCTTCGCAACAACCACGTCCCGTGGTTATGGGTCCCGGATCTGCGCTCATTCCGGACGGCGCTTCGCGCCGCCAGGAGTTCGCTTGTCCGGGACGACATCACTGGTTTCTAGCTCAGCGCCACGTTGACCGCCGATTCCGGCAGCTCCGCGTTGAAGCAGCGCTGATAGAACTCGGCGACCAGCGGACGCTCGAGCTCGTCGCACTTGTTGAGGAAGGTGACGCGGAAGGCGAAGCCGATATCGCCGAAGATGTCGGCATTTTCTGCCCAGGTGATCACCGTGCGCGGGCTCATCACCGTCGACAGATCGCCATTGGCGAAGGCGTTGCGGGTGAGATCGGCAAGGCGCACCATCTTGTTGACGATGTCGCGGCCCTCCGTGGTGCGATAGTGCTTGGCCTTGGCCAGCACGATCTCCACTTCCTCGTCATGGCTGAGATAGTTCAGCGTGGTGACGATCGACCAGCGGTCCATCTGGCCCTGGTTGATCTGCTGGGTGCCGTGATAGAGGCCCGACGTGTCGCCGAGGCCAACGGTGTTCGCCGTGGAGAACAGGCGGAACGCCGGATGCGGCTTGATCACCTTGTTCTGGTCGAGCAGCGTGAGGCGGCCGGAGACTTCCAGCACGCGCTGGATCACGAACATCACGTCGGGGCGGCCGGCGTCGTATTCGTCGAACACCAGGGCGACGTTGTTCTGGAGCGCCCAGGGCAGGATGCCGTCGCGGAATTCGGTGACCTGCTTGCCCTCGCGGACCACGATCGAGTCCTTGCCGACGAGGTCGATGCGGCTGATATGGCTGTCGAGGTTGACGCGCACGCAGGGCCAGTTCAGGCGGGCGGCGACCTGCTCGATATGGGTGGATTTACCGGTGCCGTGATAGCCGGTCACCATCACGCGGCGATTGCGGGCGAAGCCGGCGAGAATGGCGAGCGTGGTGGCGCGGTCGAAGCGGTAGTCGGAATCGACTTCGGGCACGTGAGGATCGACTTCGGAATAGGCCGGCACTTCGAGATCGCTGTCGATCCCGAACACCTGGCGGACCGACACCTTCATGTCGGGCAAACCGGAAACTTCCTCAACTTTGGACAGGGCGGCGGTCGTCATCAATCCTCCGAGGTCCCGGGCGATCCCGAAACCAGTTTATTTGCACGGTGGCTGCGGCTGGGTGCGTTTGCGAACTTATCAGAGACAACGTGCGGGCAGAAGCCCGCCCCGCAATCAAAGTTCCGCTGTCTTTTCATTTAGATAGGTGAGGAACGCAGTTTTGGGAGGGCTGCGTTGCGAATCACGCCTGAATTTCGGGCGGGATGGGGGGCCTGCCCAAGCGAATGGCACTTTTCCCGGCTTGCCCTACTTATGTAGGGTCCGAGCTGCGATCCCCGCCGCCAGCACGAAAGACGACGTGACCTCCTTTCTCGATCCCCTCATCTCGTTCGTTTCGGCCCATGCGTGGCTGGCCTATCTGACCCTGTTCCTGGCCGCACTTCTCGAAGCCGTGCCGGTGGTGGGATCAGTGATCCCCGGATCGACCATCATCCTGGCGCTGAGCGCCCTGGTTCCGGGCGGCGAGCTCAAGCTGCAATGGGTGCTGCTGGCGGCGGCGATCGGCGCCGTGCTGGGCGACGGCTCGGCCTACTGGATCGGGCACCGGCAGCAGCGCGATATCCTCAATACCTGGCCGCTGACCAATTATCCGCGCGTCGTCGAACAGAGCGAAACCTTCTTCAACCGCTTCGGCACCTGGGCCGTCTTCTTCGCCCGCTTCGTACCGCCGATCCGCGCTTTCGTGCCGGTGACCGCCGGCGCGTTGGGAATGGCGCCCGCGAAGTTCTATGCGGTGAACATCCCGGCCATCCTGCTCTGGGCGCCCGCGCATGTGCTGCCGGGCGTGCTGGCGGTGTCGGCCCTGCATGAATATGCCGGGCTTCCGCATCACGGGCATATCGGCAAGCACGTCTGGATTCTCGGTGTGGTCGGCGTCGCGATCATCGCGGGGCTTGCGATCTGGTACCATCGCCACAGGCGCAGCGGCGGCATCGCGGCGGCCAAGCCGCCGGCTTAGGGCTATATCGCCTGGACGACCTCATAACAGTTGATCTTGGTCGCGCTTGATCGCGGCCAAATGCTGACCTGACCGTTTCGAGATCGGCAGGGTGGATATTCTTGGACAGTATTTCGAAGGGTGCGACGCCAGCGGCGCGCAGGTGCTTTTCGTGCCATACCGGCATGGTCACGTCTTTAGGAGACATCACGCTCTGTTTCCTGTTCGACCTCGCACGAGCTTGCTGGCGCTAGCGCAAAAGGACAGCTTCGGGCGGCACTGCGACTGGGCCAAGCGGCACATCCAGGGAATAGACGAATCCACCCGGTTCGTAGGCGAGTTGCACCCGACCGCTCAGTTGCTGGCCGAGAGACTCCATCATGCGGGTGCCGAAGCTTCGCCGCGTTGGAGGCTCGACCGCTGGGCCCCCTCTTTCCGTCCACACAAGGCGGAGACGTTGCTTCAGCTCATCTATCGTCCATGCAATTTCGACGCGGCCTATAGCGACCGCGAGGGCCCCAAACTTGGTGGTATTGGTGCACAGCTCGTTGAAAGTCATCGCGAGCGCGATGACCGCTGCGGAAGTGATCCTGATGTCCGGTCCGTTGAAATGAAAGCGTCTGTCCCCCTGCCCGTCATAGGGCTCCGTCGCACTGCTCAGCGTGTGAGTAAGGCTGGCATCCGCCCAGCTGACCTGCATCAGCAGATCGTGGGCTCGTCCCAATGCGGCCAGCCGCCCTTCCATCGCCCTCTGTCCGTGCTCGATACTGGGAGCCGCGCGGAAGCTCTGGGACGCGATAGCGCTGACCATCGCCAGCGTATTCTTGACGCGATGATGAAGCTCTCCGAGGATCAGCTTCTGCAATTTGTCGGCGGCCTCACGCCGCTCGGCATCGATCCCCGCCTGGACAAGGAGAGCCTGCGCGTCAATCCCGGCCTGTTCGAGCAGCAAACGAAGGCTGTCGTTCTCCGCAGAAAGGACGGCATCCTGGGCTACCCGGGGAGCGGGATCAGATGGCCACTGGGTCGGATCCGGAACGATCCTGAGTGCACCTACGCCCACCATGTCCTGCAACTCGGTGATCATCTGCGAGACGCCGAGCGGCTTGCCGAAGAAGCGGCTGTTCTCCGGCCTTTCCGCGTCGGATGGCTTCACTTGGCCTGATACCAGTATGATCTTGATCGAAGGCCAGCGTTCGTGCACCGCATGGGCGAGCTTGAGACCATCGATGGTCCCAGGCATCTGAATGTCCGTGAAAAGCAGCGAGATGTCCGAGCGAGACTCGAGTATCGATATTGCTTCGTCGGCGTTGACAGCCTCGACGGGATGAAAGCCGGCATCCTCCACGATGTCGACCGCGCGCATGCGCAGGACCATCTCATCCTCCACGACAAGCACATTCGGCACCGGACCTGGATCTGCTGACATGAATAGCCTCACTCTTTAGAAAAGAAGGGAGCGGATGGATTTGTCGGAAATTGTCAGCGGACGCTGAAAAGCAATTGCTCGGCCACTGGGTGGCGGCAGAGCGGCGCGCCGATGGTTATTGCTGCGCGTTTCTGGCGAGCACGCGCAGCTTCCGACAGCGCGTCGTCGATGAAACGGCTCAGGGAAGCGCCATTATCGGCGAGCGGTCACAAGACGAGCTTCCAGAACTTTGCCTCCGGAGCCCGCGCCTTGCAAGCAAGCGACGGTGAAATCTGGCCAGACCTGCGTCGAGCAATTCGAGGCTGCAGCTGGGATTTTAAGCCGGTCACTCTTGGCCATCGCCGCGAGTTCGCCCGACCGCACTTCGGGAGTGAAACCCGGCAGAGCGACAACCAATGCTCCGAGGAGCGTGACCATCGCGAGGGCGACGAGCGATCTGACCATTTTGGGCTGCTGACTTTTGGAGTGGGTCCCTCCACTCTCGGGGACCACCGCAGACAACAACTATAAAGACTAATAGTTCCATTTAGACAACTTATATTTGCCCTGCCGGTTTCGTGTCCTGTCAACCAAGCTATCGATGGCGGCCGAATGATTCCGCGTCCTGCCGTCCGAGAGAGGGCGATTTGTCGCGGCTGAGCGCGCGATCGGTGACATTTCGCAAAGCGAGCGAATTAGATGGACTTCAGGACGCAACAGGCGCCTAGTTCCGGAATCACCGCGCTGCCTTTCGGCTCATATCGGTGACTGAGAGTTCGGTAATGCTCCCGCCCAACGTTTGGAAGGAGCGGCCATGACCTGGCTTATCGACAAATCCCCAACACTGTACGAACGCCTTGCCGTTGAGCACAAGCGCATCGAAGCGGCGATGGTTCTTCTCGCACCCGGATCAAAACGCAACGAGCTTTTGCAGAAGCTTCGTCAGCTCGATATCGCCGCGCAAACCAACGAATGGCTTTCATCTCCCGGCTTGCGCGCACCACTATGAGCAGGAAGCTATCTCTTGGCGGCCCTTTCCCAGATGCGTCCTCTTCTTCACGACATTTGCTTCGGATTGCTTGAGCAGACGCTTGGCGTTTCGCAATGTGGCTAGAGAAAGACGGGGTCCGAAAGATCCCGACGGATGAACCTTTCCCACGCGCCTTCTGACCAATGCATATCCGGGATTTTGCTAATTCCTCTCGGGCTGGACTGACGCCGTCTGCAATCGTTTCAAGCAGGCGGCGTTTTGTTGAAAGCCCCACCGCTGGGCGCAGACCGCGCAGCACGAGCGGCGGGCGGATGGGGCTCTCTGTTGCCCAAATTGCGGTCCGCAGCGCATCTACGATGCGCAAATATGTGTCAGCGCTCCAGGTTGTCGATTAATTGCTTCACGGCGCGTTGCCTTCGGATGACCCTCATCCAATCACCGGCCGGCCGTTGCGGCCGCCGACGTTCCTGGGGGTGGTTGCATGCGCTCGAAAACAGCTCTTCGCGTGGTCTTGTTGGCGATCTCGGCGTATGCGGGCTTGAATTCCGGAGCCGGAGCGAAAGCCGAAGATCTGCTGAAGGCACGGCTTGCACAGAATCTCGGGCCGATTTCGGGCCTCGCGATCGTCGCCAAGGCGAAAGACCTCTTCGCCAAGCAGGGGCTCGATATCTCCGTCTCGAATTTCACCAGCGGAAAGCAGTGCCTCGATACGGTGGTGGGAGGAGGCGCGGACATCGCAACGACCGCCGAAGCGCCGGTCACCGCGGCCGCGATGGCCCAGCAGCCGATCGCCTTCGTGGCCGGCATGGAGTACTCGGATCTGAAGACGATGACGGCCGCGTCCGCCGCGATCAAGACCAAGGCCGATCTGCGCGGCAAGCGCATCGGCTTCACGGCCGGGACGGGCAGCGAGGTCTACACAACGGTTCTGTTGAAAGCCGCCGGACTCACCGCCAAGGACGTTACGCTCGTCAATCTTCGCCCACAGGAGATGCTTCCCGCCCTGGCGGCGGGGAGCATTGATGCCTTCGACACCTGGGAGCCGCATGTGGCGAATGCAAAAAAAGCCCTCGGCGAGGCGGCCGTCCTGCTCGACACCAAGGGGCTCTACTCGGAGACCTTCAACATCGTCGTGATGCGATCCTATCTGGAGGCCAACCCCGCGGTCGTCGGCAAATTCCTGGCTGCCCTCATCGAAGCTGAAGGCTGGGTCAAGGCTCATCCGGATGAAGCGATCGACATCATTGCCACGGCGACCGGCATGAAACGCGACGAGCTGGCGCTGATCTGGTCGGACTACGTCTATCATGTGCGGATCGACGACAAGCTGCTCGAGACGCTCAAGACGCATGCAGCCTGGCGGCTCGATACCGGCAATCATCCGCCCGGGGCCGGGATGCCCGACTTCTCGAAGATCGTCGCGACTGCGCCATTGAAGACACTTGATGCCGCACGTGTGACGCTGTCGGCCAATCCATGAGCGTCGGCGCACGCAGCCGTGCCAACGCGGCCGGGCGCCTGAACGTGCTTGTCGGCGTGCTCTCCGTGCCGACCTTCGTCGGCGTATGGGAATTGATCGCACGATTGCGGATCGTCAACGCGGTGCTGTTTCCGCCGCCTTCGACGGTCGCTGTCGCCGTCCTCGACTGGATCAATAACGGCCAGTTTTTCGGCGACCTTTCCGCGAGCCTCTTCCGCGTCACCGCAGGATTTTTGATCGGCGCCGCGGGCGGGATCGTGCTCGGCGTCCTGACGGGCGAGTTCAGGCTGGTCTCGAGCCTGCTCTCCCCGTTGTTCCATATTCTTCGGCCGATCCCCCCGATCGCCTTTGTGCCGATCGTGATCCTGTGGTTTGGGCTGTCGGAGGCCGGCAAACTGTTTCTGGTCGTCTGGGGCGTGTTCTTCACCGTGTGGCTCGCGACCCATATCGGCGTGCAGAAGGTCGACCGCGGCCTCATTCGCGCCGCGCAGATGCTCGGCACGCCGCGCCGGCAGATGCTATCGGAAATCGTCCTGCTGGGCGCGCTTCCCTACATCGTCGTCGGCCTGCGCACCGCCGTCAGCATCTCGTTTTACACACTGGTCGCCGCCGAGCTGGCGGGCGCGTTTGCCGGCATCGTCTACCGGATCGAGATTGCGCAACAGAACATGCAGACCGGACAGGTCATGGGAGGGCTGGCGGCGCTCGGGCTGCTCTCATTCGTGGCCGATCGTTCCTTCGCGGCAATTGCCGAACGCGCCGTATGGTGGCGATGATGCACAACCCGCTTCGTCCGGCCCTGCCGCTCCGGCTGGTGGATGCTCCGCCCGCAGCTTCATCGACAGCAGCTCAGGCGACCATCCGCGTCGAGGATCTGAGCATCGTCTTCGACGTACCGCGCGGCCAGGTGATTGCGGTGGACCGGGTCTCTCTGGCCGTCATGCCGGGCGAATTCGTCTCGCTCGTTGGCCCCTCGGGCTGCGGAAAATCTACACTCCTGAATGCGATGGCAGGCCTCGAACGACCGTTCGAAGGCCTCGTGACGGTGGCCGGCGAGCCAATGCTGGGGCCCAGACCGGATATCGGGATGGTGTTCCAGCAGCCGCATCTGTTCCCGTGGAAATCGGTGCGCCGTAATATCGCGCACGGACCGCGCGCACTCGGCAAATCGAAAGCAGAAGCGCTGCGGATCGCGAACGACCTGATCGAAATGATCGGGCTGACAAGATTCGCGAACGCCTATCCGCATACGCTGTCAGGCGGCATGCAGCAGCGGGTGGCGATCGCTCGCGCCCTCGCCAACCAGCCGCGTGTCCTGCTGATGGACGAGCCGTTCGGTGCCCTGGACGCGCAGACCCGGGCGGTGATGCAGGATAATCTTCTCGAGCTTCGCGACCGGATCAACGCCACCATCGTTTTCGTCACGCACGATATCGACGAAGCCATTCTGCTGTCGGATCGGGTGCTGATCATGAGCGCCGGGCCGGGCCGTATCCTGCGCGACCTTCCCGTAGGCCTGCCGCGCCCGCGCTCCAGCGCCATCCTGACCGACCCGGCCTATCTCGCCCTGAAGCGGGACTGCCTCGATCTGATCCGGACCGAAGGCCGCAAGGCGTTCGAGCAAATGGAAACGGTGACATAGCGCGTGTCCTCATGAATCCGATCAGACGCGAAGTGGAACAGGTCCGTTTGCAGTTCGAGACCGGAGATGGACCGGTTCGCCCCGGCTGGTCGGTTAAGGGCCAGGCGCGGAAGCCGTAACGCCGATAGTTCAGGGCCTTTGAAGGAACTGCCCATCGATATGGACAGCGCGGCAACGTCAACGGCAGGGCGGTCAATGGCAAGTATCGTCGTTCGCCAAATGCGATGCTTGCCAAAGACAGGGCGCTGCCTGCGGCCAACACATCTGTTCCGCCGTGAGGAACGATTGCATCAGCCCCGCTAATGTAGTGGCCCATCTCCCGCTCAGAGGCTGCACCTTGAGCTTGGAAAAACGCGGCAAGATAGAACACGGCAGCAAAAACCACGGTAGTACCCGGGACTGTTACGGCGGCCTGCTAGATGAAGCCGTGTGGGCGAAGTGCGCTCTCAAGCAAACAAAAAGTCACTCGCCGTCATCAAGCCGGTGAAGTTTGCAAGCGTGACCTGATCAGCTCCCGCCATGATGATGGTGCTAGTTCCGCTTTGCGTGATGACAAGGTCACTAAACGACTGCACGCCGGAAACATCAATGAAAGCTATCTTATCATCCTGAGATTGGCTGAAATCGCGGATCAGATTATTAGCTCCAACGGTCGTCAGACCATTGTCCTTGAAGACAAACGTGTCGGAACCTCCATGAGCATTGCCGCTCAGTTCACCATCTCCCCACATCTCATTGCTGACCGTGCAACCTTGCCCAGCCGTTCCTGCGTATAGGACATCGCTGCCGCCTTTGGCATGACCCGAAAGTTGCTCCGCGTCGCCCCATAAGAAGTTATCGACCCGGCCGATAACAACGGCATGACCACCGATAATAAGATCATCGCCTCCTTGGGTCGCCCCGCCCATGCCCTGCGCGTCCCCATAGAGCTCATTTACAACATCAGTCAGCGATCTGTCGCCGCCGCTTAGACTGTCATTACCTCCAATAGCAGCGTCAAGCATCGTAATAGCATCTCCGACGGCGAAGTTCTTGCTCCCCTGCAACGTCGCAAGGTCATCGCCGCCTCGCGCATGGCCCGACATTGTGGCGCCGGCGTCTCCGTAAAAAGATACTGTGGAGCCGCCGTCGTTGATGAAAGTATCGTTGCCGCCCTTGGTAAAGCCCGAGATGCCGCCGCCAGCATCGCCGTAGAAAGTCTTCGACGTGACCGCCCCACCCGAACCGGCAAAATTGTCGTCGCCTCCTTCAGCATGGCCGGAGATGTTGCCTCCGGCATCACCGTAAAACACCTGCGTTGCGAACGAGGCCCCGTTGAAGGTGTCGTTGCCACCTTTGCTGTTGCCCGACATGTCGCCGCCGGCATCTCCGTAGAATGAGTTGCCCGAGTCCGTTCTCGCTGTGAATGTATCATCGCCGCCCTGGGCGTCACCGGACATGTTGCTCCCGGTGTCACCAAAGAAGATGTTTCCAGCTTGTCTGGAGCCCTGGAAGCTGTCGTTACCGCCCTTGCTGTGCTCAGACATGTCGCCACCCGCGTCGCCGTAAAACGTGTGGGTGCCGCCCTGTACCGTCTGGGTTATGAAAGTGTCGTCGCCGCCCTGAGCATGACCCGACATGGCGCCGCCAGCATCGCCGAAGAACGTATTGATCTGCTGTCTGCCGAAGCCACTCGTGAAGGTATCGTTGCCGCCCTTACCATGGTCCGACATGTCAGCGCCTGCGTCGCCGTAGGCCGTGACACCAGACGTAGTGAGTCCGTTGAATGTGTCATCGCCGCCCTGACCAAAATCGAAGATACTGCCGACCACGTCGCCATAGAATGTGTAGTTGGAAAGTCCGATTTCATCAAAAGTGTCGTTTCCTCCCTTCGAGAAATCGAACATGCTACCGCCAGCATCACCGAACAAGGTCGATGCGCCAGGATTACCTATCAGGTTGTCGTCAGTGCCGAATTGACGATCGACTAGGTCCCCCGGAGTAAGCGGAACAAGCTGCCTGCGCATCGGAAATCCTCCTTGACTACATCCAATACAATCTTAGGCTGTTTCGTCAGGCTGCGAGCCAGCTATAAGTGGGTACTTCTTCGAGCCATCCCGTCCTCGACCGAACTCGTCGAGCCTCGCTTCTCCTAACCGGGATGAGGGGATATGGGCGGCTAGGACCGCTTTGGGTCCAGAAGGCGAAATGCCTGACTTGTCTGCATAAGTCGGCTTCACCGCGAGAAGCCGCATTCATGACTGCACGCGGCTAGCCGCAGCGCGAGCTGGCATGGCTCTTGAATGGCATTGCCCTCCTACGAGGGAGCGGGCAGATGCCAGCGGCAATTCTCAGGACTACGGCCGGCATCATGCTGGCGGAGTCGGATACTCTGGTCAGCTCATTGCCAGGCTTGCTCGATCCCCTGGGTGAGGCTGACCGCCGCCGCGTCCTCGCCATAGGCCGCAGGGAGGTGCTGGAAACCGGCAAGCATATCTGGCGCCAGGGCGACACGCAGAGCGGCATCTATCTGATCGAGTCGGGCCGGATCCGCAGCTATTATGCAGCTCCCTCCGGACGCGAGGTGACGCTCGCCTACTGGTTTGCCGGTAATTTCGTCGGCGGGCCGGACCTGTTCGGAGCCGGCGCGCATATGTGGTCCTCGGTTGCAATCGAGCGCAGCCGGCTTCTGTTTTTACCCGGCGCGGCCTTGCGCGAGCTTGCGCTTCAGTCGGCACCCATCGCGGTTGCGCTTCTGGATGCACTGGCCTTCAAGGCCAGGTGCTACTCGGCGATGGCGCAGATGCTCGGCACGCGATCGGTGACCGAGCGGTTGCAGCGCCTGCTGATCTTTCTGTCGAAGATCTATGGCTCGCAGCAGGGCCGCCAGATCGTGATCGGCATTCCGTTCACCCACAGCGATCTCGCCAACCTGATCGGGGCGACACGACAATGGGTGACGGTACAGCTCTCGCGCATGCAGGCGAGAGGCGTCATCCGCTACGACAGGGGCCTGATCGTCATTCTGAATTTGCGCGCCCTCGATCTCGAACTCGTCTAGCCGGCGGCGGGCGAATAGACTTTGAGACCGAACAGAGCGCCGCCTTCGTCCGGCTGCCATCGCGACGCGAAATCCAGCAGGGCATGGTCGTGCCATGCGGGTGCCAGCAGGGTGATGCCCATGGGCATGCCGGTGGCGAGCGTTGCATTGGGAAGCGCCACCGCGCACAGGTCCAGAAGATTGGCGAAGTAGGAGTAGTGACCGAGGCGGTTATTGAGCTCGATGGGGTGCTCCAGCATGTCCGCAATGGTGTAGGGACGCGGCGCGGTGGGCACCACGAGGACATCCATCTGCCTGAAGAGCAGCTGGACCTGCCGCCGCAGCTTCAGGAGACGGTGTTGCGCCGCGAATGCATCGGCCCCGGTGAACTGCGCCGCGGAATGCAGGACCTTACGGGTCACCTCCAGCAGATCACCATGATCGATGTCGAGGAGCCTGCTGACCGACGCATAGCGTTCGGCGATCCAAGGCCCCGAAAACAGCATTGCGCCGGCCTCGGTGAACGGCGTGAAGTCAATCTCGATGGCCTGGCCTCCGAGCCCGACAAGCCTCTCGCAGGCCTGTTCGTAGAGCGCATCGCATTCGGGCATGCCGAATGAATTCAGCTGACGAGCGGCAATGCGTCCGAAGCGGAATTGGCGGGGAAAGACCGACGACAGGCCGGGCGCTTGACGGCTGTATGGATCCTCGTCGTCGAAGCCCTCGACGAGCCCCAGCAGCAATTTGCCCTCGGCGGCGGAATTGCAGAAGATCGACGGACAATCGAGCGTCGGGCAGTTCGGGACCAGCCCGCGGGACGAGACAAACCCGACCGTCGGCTTGATTCCGACGATGCCGTTGAAACCTGCCGGTATCCGGCCGGAGCCGCCGGTGTCCGTTCCGAGCGAGAAAGCAACATGGCCGGAGGCCACGGCGACAGCCGAGCCCGAGCTCGATCCGCCCGCGACATAGCGATCGTCGGCCGCGCTCGGGCAGGCGCCGTGAGGTGACCTCGCGCCGGAGAGTCCGGTGGCGAACTGATCCAGGTTTGTCTTGCCGAGACAGATGGCGCCGGCTGCGGTCAGCCGCTCGACGCACCGGGCTGACCGCTCGGCGATATGAGCGAATGACGGACAGGCCGCCGTGGTCGGCATGCCCGCCACGTCGATGTTGTCCTTCACGCCGAAAGGCACACCGAGGAGCGGCAGGAATTCGCCTTGCGCCTCGCGCCGCGCGAGAGCCTCCGTCTCCGCCAGCGCCTCCTCGATCGGCCTCACATGGACCCAGCAGTTGCGGTGTCGGTCCCTTTCGATGCGCTGGTATGCCGTTGCAATGGCTGAATTGAGTTCGGCGCGCGAGCGAAGGGCTCGGCTTCGGCTGGGCAGGACGGCTTGCGACACGAATTGCTCCCGGGGAGATCGAAGATGCCGGAAGCGTGCCCGGGGGTGGACGATACGGAAAGCAATTAAGCGCTTCTCCCGACGCCGCGGCCTGCGCCGGTCGAGCGGCGGGAGCAAGGCCCGCACGGTTCGAGACGCGCTTGCGCGGGCCTCACCATGAGGGTCTGAATTCAGCTTCTGGGCTCAGCCCCCGCTCTCCGCCCCGGCGCGGGTCCCACGTAACGCGCCCGCGGGCGGATCAGCTTGCCGAACTGCAATTGCTCGCTGGCATGGGCAATCCAGCCGACGCTGCGGGCCATCGCGAACAGCGCAAGCTCGCTGCCGGCCGGCAGCCGCAGCGCGTGCACGAGGACCGCGAGGGCGTAGTCGATGTTGACGAATTCGCCGGTCGCCTCCGCGATCCGCTCCGGCAGCTCACGGGTGAACTTTCGCGGCGCGCCTGCACGCGAGAGCGCGTTGAGCAGCGACTGCGCACGGGGATCGCCGCGCTTGTAGACGCCGTGACCGAAGCCGGCAAAGCGTTCGCCGAGCGCGACGCGTTCGCGCACCATCGGCCCGACGTCGCGGTCGATCAGCGCTTTCACGAGCTGCGAGGCGAGCACGCTGGCGCCGCCATGTTTGGGCCCTTTCAGCGCGGCGAGCCCGGCGATGACGGAATCATAGAGGTTGAGGCCGGTGGACGCAGCGCATCGCGCGGTGAAGGTCGACGCGTTCAGCTCGTGATCGGCGAGCAGCACCAGCACGCGGCGGATCAGGTCGGGCGCATGCTTGTTGTCGGGCGCCCAGGCCTTCGCGATCTGCTGGTGCAGCGGTGAGGGCGACGGCTCCGAGTTGAGCATCGTCGCGACCAGGAGCCGGACGATGCGCGCACCGACCATCGCACGTCCGTCATGCGCACGGGTGAAGGCGCGCGGGTCGGCGCTCGATGCGAGCGCCAGCACGGCGATGGCCCGGTCGATCGGCGCGGCGCGGCGCGCGGCCTCACCGATCGCGCGCATCTCGTCGGATATCTGGGGCTGATTGTCCTGATCGAACGGATCGACATCGGAGACGTCCCAGAGCAACGTCGCGGTGTGCTCCAGCGTGTCGCTCTCGGCGAGATCGACGCAATTCACGCCACGGTAGATCGCGCCGTCCTCGGTGATGGTCGAGATCTCCGTGTCCATCACCGGCAGGTCGGCATCGAAGCTGCGCAGGCCGCGCGGCTCCGGCGACGGCACCCGGCGCTCCTTCAGGGCGCGGACGTCCTCGGCGCGATAGCGGTTCTTGCGCGAATCCGGCGTCGGCTCGGAGCGGATCAGGCCGCGGCTGACATAGGCGTAGAGCGTCGCCGGCGAGATCGCGAGCTCGGCGGCGGCCTCCCGGGCAGAGAGGTAGAGCCCCTCGGAATTTTTCATATTGATTTATGTAATCAAGATTGATCAATCTGTCGAGAGGCCCGACCTTTCCGCCCCTGAACAGGAGATTTGGGCCATGAACATCCACCTCACCAAAAGCCAGATCGGGCTGGACGGCGTTCCCGCGGCCGAGACCGTGCTGAGCCATGTCGACGGCGAGCGCGGCGAGCTGATCATCGCCGGCGAACATGTCGGGACCCTCGCCGCCAAATCGAGCTTCGAGGGCGTCACCGCCCGGCTCTGGAACGGCGCCAACAAGACCAGCTTGAGCGAAGCCGATGTGCGGGCGAGCCTCGGTGCGGCGCGCGAGCGCGCCTTTGCGCGGTTGCCGGAGCTGCTGCCGGCGACACACGGCATGGGCATCGTCGCCGGGTTCCGCGCGGCGGTCGCGGGACTTCGCGGCGAGCCCGACCTTGCGCATGAGGCGACCATCGTCGGCGCGTTTCCGGTGATCGCGGGTGCGCTGGTCCGGCGCGCTAAAGGGCTCGACCCCGTCGCGCCCGACCCGAGCGTGAGCCACGCTGCCGATACGCTGCGCATGCTGCACGGACGCACGCCTGCAACGCGCGAAGCCACCGCGCTGGACGCCTATCTCGTCACCGCCAGCGACCATGGCATGAACGCCTCGACCTTCACCGCGCGCGTGGTCGCCTCGACGCAAGCCGATCTGTTTGCCGCGGTCACCGCGGGCTACTGCGCGCTCACGGGTCCGCTGCACGGCGGCGCGCCCGAGCCGGTGCTGGAAATGCTCGATGCGATCGGCTCGCGCGAGCGCATCCAGCCCTGGGTGGACGCAGCGCTGGCGCGCGGCGAGCGGATGATGGGTTTCGGCCACCGCGTCTATCGCGTGCGCGATCCGCGCGCCGACGTGCTCAAGACGGCGATCGAGGCGCTGGCGTCCAACGGCGCCGATTTGCCGTTCGCCGGCGAGGTCGAGGCCTACATCCGCAGCGCGCTGCGCAAGAAGAATCCGGACCGGCCGCTGGAGACCAATGTCGAGTTCTTCACGGCGATCCTGCTCGATGCGCTCGCGATCCCACGGCAGGCGTTCACGCCGGTCTTCGCGGTGGCACGTTCGGCCGGCTGGACCGCGCATGCGCGCGAGCAGCAACGGACCGGGCGGCTGATCCGGCCGAGCTCGTCCTATGTGGGGGCAATGCCGACGGAATGATGCGCAGTCCGATTGAGCGGCCAAACACCATATCCTCTGGCCTCCTGCGCAATTGCGCATGAGGCTGGGACGACGCTGTGACGGGGCGGTCGGCACGATCCGAGACGAGCACGTTGGAACCGTTGCGCGGCTCGGGACTTACCTATCCGCCCCCGCGGATCAGGAACACAATGCTGGACTTGTTTGGACAATCGGACGAGGCCAGGATTGGCGAGATCGCGACCCGGTATGCTGCCAGCCGCAGCGGAGCCGACGGGGATTCTGAACGACGGTTCCGAGACTTGCTCCAGGCGTTGCCCGCCGCGATCTACACGACCGACGCAGAGGGCCGCATCACTTTCTTCAATCGCGCCTGCATCGATTTTGCCGGGCGCACGCCAAAGATCGGCGAGATGTGGTGCGTGACCTGGAAGCTCTATTTGCCCGACGGCACGCCGCTCCCCCACGACGAATGCCCCATGGCCATCGCACTCAAGCAGAACCGGCCGGTGCGCGACGTCGAGGCCGTTGCCGAACGGCCGGACGGCTCCCGGATCTGCTTCATGCCGTATCCGACGCCGCTGCGCGACGAGCGCGGCCGACTGGTCGGTGCGGTGAACATGCTGGTCGACATCACCGCGCGCAAGCAGGCCGAGCAGCGGATGATGCTGCTGACGTCCGAGGTTGATCATCGGGCCAACAATTTGCTCGCAGTGGCTCAGGCCATGCTGCGGCTGACGAAGGCGGATACCGCGGAAGAGTTCCAGGCCGCGTTTGCGGGCCGGCTCAGCGCGCTTGCCAACGTGCAGCGGCTGTTCTCGGCTTCGCGCTGGACCGGCGCCAATCTGAAGACCATCGTGGAAGAGGAGCTCCGGCCCTACGCAGGCCGGGACGGCGAGCGGATCAGAATTGCCGGCGACGACGTCCATCTGCCGCCTACCCTGGCCCAGTCGATCGCAGTCGCGCTGCATGAGCTGGCGACCAACGCCGCCAAATACGGCGCGCTGTCGACACCTTCGGGCGGGTTGGATATCCGCTGGGAAACCAATGGTGCAGAGCCTCTGGTGCTGCACTGGTCGGAGAGCGGCGGTCCTGGGGTCAACGAGCCGCCAACGCGCAAGGGCTTTGGAATCGGCGCCGTCGACGGCATCATCCAGACCTTGCGCGGACGGGTCACCCGGCAGTGGCGGCCGGAAGGACTAAAGTGCGAACTGTCCTTCCCGGAGATTGCTGCCTGAAGCATGATCCCGGAAGGTGCCCAGCGGCTTTCCGCAAAGATCATGCTCAAACGATAACCTAAGTGCGATGACGATCCTCTTGATCTCGTCGCGCTTCAGGCTTCCCGCACCACCGTCTTCAGATAATTATACGCCTTGATGATCTCGATCAGGCGGTCTTCGGTGGAGCGGTCGCCGCCATTGGCGTCGGGGTGGTGCTGCTTCACCAGCGCCTTGTACTTGCTCTTGACGTCGGCGAGCGTGGCACTGGGGCCGAGGCCCATGACCTGCAGCGCCTTGCGCTCGGCATTCATCACCTTGCGCGTTTCGGCCTTGGGCTCGGCCTCCGGACCCTTTCGCCAGTTGGCGCGGCCGTTGATCTCACTGAACATGCTGAATGGATCGGACGCCATGTCGATCTCGGCTTCCGCGCCCTTCTTGCCGCCATTGGCGCCCATCTTCCAGGTCGGACGGTGGCCGGTCAGCGCATCCTTCTGGTAGCGCGCGACGGCGTCGGCATTCATGCCGGAGAAGAAATTGTAGTTCTGGTTGTACTCGCGCACGTGGTTCAGACAGAAGTGCCAGTACTCGCGCTGGTTCTCGCGGCCCTTCGGCGCGCGGTGGGCGCCCTTGTTCTGGCATCCGGCCCATTCGCAGCCGACCGCGGTGTCGCGCGGCTTCACTTCCGGCTGCTTGCCCCGCGGCTTCACGCGGATGGAGTCGAAGAACTTTGATGAATCGATCGGCATGGCTGACTTTGACTACGCAATGCAAAAACCTTCAAGTCTTGACATTGCAATTAGCTGACTACCCGGCAATTGACGGAGAGCGGCCGCACGCTTTAATGGCACACATGGCTATGAGAGACACTATCAGCAACAAGTTGCAGGAAGCTTTCACGCCGGAAAGCCTGCAGGTCGTCGACGAGTCACATTTGCATGAGGGCCATTCCGGCCATCGGCCAAGCGGCGAGACGCACTTTCGCGTCTATATCGTGTCTGCCGCCTTCAAAGGGAAGAGCCGGGTCGATCGCCACCGCATGATAAATTCGGCGCTGGCCGCGGAACTCTCCGGCAGCGTGCACGCGCTGGCGATCCACGCGCAGGCGCCGGGGGAAGCATGACTTCGCTGACCGAGGGGACGGTAAGCGTCAAAACGACGTCCCGGCCCGCCGCGGCTTCGCCTCGTCCATTTCCGCCTCGCGCGGCACCGGTGAAATACGGAGCGCGGTGATGCGGTTGCGTTCGCGGCGGAGCACGCGGAAGCGGAAGCCGTGGAAGGTGAAACTCTGGCCCCGGTCGGGGATCGAGCGCGCCTCGTGAATGACGAGGCCGGCGACCGTCGTTGCCTCTTCGTCGGGCAGATGCCAGTCCATGGCGCGATTGAGGTCGCGGATCGGCACCGAACCGTCGACCACGACCGAGCCGTCCGGCTGGGTGCGAACGCCGGCAACGACGACGTCGTGCTCGTCGGAGATGTCGCCGACGATCTCCTCCAACACGTCTTCCAGCGTCACCAGGCCTTCAACTTCGCCGTACTCGTCGACGACGAGCGCGAAATGGGTTTTCCGACGCCGGAATGCCTTCAACTGCTCGGAGACCGGGCGCATCTCCGGCACGAACCAGGGCGGCAGCGCGATGGTGGAGACGTCGATGCGCGAGGTATCGCCCTCGGACGCGCGGATCGCACGCAACAGATCCTTGGCATGCAGAATGCCGATGATGTTCTCCGGCTTGTCGCGCCAGAGCGGAATGCGCGTATATTCAGTCGCCAGCACCTCGCGCACCAGTTCCTCGGGCGGCAGGTCGGCGTTGATCATCACCATCGAGGTGCGGTGAACCATCACGTCCGAGACGGTCAGGTCGCCGAGGCGGAACACGTTGTGAATGTACTCGGCCTCGCCACTCTCGATCTTGCCGTGTACGGCCGATTCCTCGACGAGACCCTCGATCTCGGAATCCGTCAGGATCTCATGCTGTGAAAACTCCTGGACACCGATCAGACGCAGGATCGCGCTCGAGGCTGTGTTGAGGCACCAGCTCATCGGATAGAACACCAGGTAGGAAACATAGAGGGGGTACGCGATCCACTGCGATACCGGCGTCGGCTCCCTGATCGCCAGCGTCTTCGGCACCTGCTCGCCGATGATGATATGCAGCGAGGAGAACACCAGGAAACCGGCCACGAACGAGGTGAAGTGCAGCGTGGCCTCGGATAATCCGAGCGGACGGAGAATCGGGCTCAGCAGCGCAGAGACGGTCGGCTCGCCGATCCAGCCCAAGCCAAGGGAAGCCATGGTGATGCCGAGTTGGCAGCATGCGAGGTAAGCTTCGATGTTCCCCATCATCCGCTGCAGCAGGCGCGCACCGAAGCGGTTCTGCTCGACCATCGCCTTGACGCGAAAGCCGCGGCTCTTCACCAGCGCAAATTCGGCAGCGACGTAAAATGCATTGGCCGCGAGCAGGAGAGTCGCGAGCAGCAGATTGATCGTGATCGAATTCATGTTTGCCTCGCGACCGTCTCAACCCGGCACGCCGCTCCGCGGCCGGCGCGTCCAGACGATCCTGCCATCACTGCCGCAATCGCGACGTCAGGAAATCACGCACCAGCGACGGCTCGACGTCCTTCGCGATGACCGCGCGCCCCACCGCCTCCAGCAGGATGAAGGTGAGCTTGCCGCGCTTGACCTTCTTGTCCTGCGCCATCAAGGCCATCAGCGCGTCGGCGTCCGCCAGCCCCTCCTGCGCAAAGCCCGCGATGTCCTGCAAGCGGGTCGGCAAGCCGGCTTCGACGAGGTGCCGCTCGATACGCGCCGCATCGGTCTCGCCGATCATGCCGAGCCTGGCCGAGAACTGCGCCGCCAGCGTCATGCCGATGGAAACGCCCTCGCCGTGGAACAGGCGGTCGGAGAAGCCAGTCGCGGCTTCCAGCGCGTGACCGAAGGTGTGGCCGAGATTGAGCAGCGCACGCTCGCCGGTCTCGCGCTCGTCACGCGAGACCACGCCGGCCTTGGCGCGGCAGGAGGTCGCGATCGCATGCTCGCGGGCCGAGCCGCCCTTGAAGATGTCGGAATGGTTATTCTCGAGCCAGGTGAAGAAAGCCTCGTCGCCGAGCACACCGTATTTGGCGACCTCGGCATAGCCGGCGCGGAATTGCCGCGGCGACAGCGTGTCGAGCACGGCGGTGTCGGCAATGACGAGCACCGGCTGGTGGAAGGCACCGAGCAGATTCTTGCCCTGCGGCGAGTTGATGCCGGTCTTGCCGCCGACGGAGGAATCGACCTGCGCCAGCAGCGAGGTCGGCACCTGCACGAAATCGACGCCGCGGCGCAGGATCGCCGCGGCAAAGCCGGCGAGATCGCCGACCACGCCGCCGCCGAGCGCGATGACGAGATCGTTGCGCTCGATCCTGGCGGCGATCAGCGCTTCGCTGACCTTCTCCAGGCCGGCATAGGTTTTCGAGATCTCGCCTTCCTCGACCACGACGCGCGCGGTCGGAATGCCGCTGGCTGCGAGTGATGCTTCAGCCGGCTCGAGCCAGTGCTTGGCCACCGTACGATCCGTCACGATCGCGGTGCGCACGCCGGGGCGCAAGCGCGCGACGCGTTCGCCGAGCGAGGCCAGCACGCCGCGGCCGATGACGATGTCATAGGCGCGGTCGCCGAGCGCGACGTCGACCTTGACGGGATCGGAATGTTTCAAAGGCGCGGTCATCGTACGGCACTCGCAATGTCGGCAGGTGGTTCGCCGCAGAGATGGGCGCGCAGCGCCTCGATACATTCCTCGACGATCCTGTCGTGCGGCACGTCGCGCGAAGCGATGGTGAGGGCGGCATGGCTGTAGACCGGTTCGCGCTCGGTGAGCAGGCGCGTCACGGTTCCCTCGGGATCGGGGGTCTGCAGCAGCGGCCGATCGGCGCGCCGGCGCACGCGGCGCATGATGACGTCGTGGTCCGCCTTGAGCCAGATCGAGATCGCCTTCGCCGCGATGCGCGTGCGCGTCTCTTCGCGCATGAAGGCGCCGCCGCCCGTCGCCAGCACCACCGGACCGCCGTCGAGCAGGCGCGCGATCACCCGGGCCTCGCCGTCGCGGAAATGCGGCTCGCCGTGGCGCTCGAAGATCTCGGGTATGGTCATGCCGGCCGCCGCCTCGATCTCGGTATCGGCATCGACGAAGGGCAGCTTGAGCCGGGCCGCGATGCGGCGGCCGATGGTGGATTTGCCCACCCCCATCATGCCGACGAGCACGATCGAGCGCGCCCCGAGCGCCGACAGGATGTCGGCCTCAGGGGAAGCCTGGATCGGCAAGGCGGCGTCAGACATGGATCTCGCTCTGGGTCTCGCTCAATCTGCCGCCAAAGGCGGCATGCTTTGGCCACCTATACGACCCCGAAGGGGGCCTCGCCAGAGGACTCTTGCCACGAAACGGCGAACATGTTGGATGATTTCATTGGTTAATTTGCCTGTTCGCGACCCTCTTCCGAGACCTTGCCCGATGCCCAGCCTGTTCCGCTTCCTGACGGTCGTCGCCGTGATCGCCGGCATCGTCTATGGCGTGGTCTTCGCGCTGGCGAACTTCGTCAATCCGAAGCCGCGGGAAATGACGGTGACGATTCCGCCTGACAAGTTTCTCAAGAAATAGCAGCTAGGCTCCAGGGCATGCGCACCAAGCCCTCAGACATGAAGCTCACCGGCCTGTTCCTCGACATGCTCGCGGCGGAACAGGGCGCCGGACCCAACACGCTCGATGCCTACCGCCGCGACCTCACCGATTTCTCGGAGTTTCTGGGCCGCGTCGGCCATACATTTGCGGACGCCGACACGCAGACGCTGCGCGACTACCTCGCCGATCTCGACACCCGCGGCTTCAAATCCACCAGCGTCGCGCGGCGGCTGTCGGCGATGCGGCATCTCTACCGCTTTCTCCTGAACGAGCGGATCCGGACCGACGATCCCGCCGCGATCCTGTCCGGCCCCAAGCGCGGCCGCGGCCTGCCGAAAGTGCTGTCGACCGCGGATGTCGACCGCATGCTTCGCCGCGCCAAGGAATTGAGCGAGTCGGAGGATGCTCCGCCCTCGAAACGGCTGCGCGCCTTGCGGCTCTATTGCCTGCTCGAGGTGCTCTACGCCACGGGCCTGCGCGTCTCCGAGCTGGTGGCGCTGCCGCGCACGGCGGCCAAGCGCGACGCCCGCATGATCGTGGTGCGCGGCAAGGGCAACAAGGAGCGCCTGGTGCCGCTCAACGAGGCCTCGCGGCAGGCGATGGCGGATTATCTCGCGGCGACGGACGCTGCCAAGGGCGAGAAGAAGAGCAACGTCGCCGCCTCGAAATGGCTGTTCCCCTCGTTCGGCGAGAGCGGGCACCTGACGCGGCAGCATTTCGCCCGCGACCTCAAGGAGCTCGCGGTCGCATCGGGGCTGCAGGCCCGGCTGGTCTCCCCGCACGTGCTGCGCCACGCCTTCGCCAGCCACCTGCTGCACAACGGCGCGGATTTGCGCATCGTCCAGACCCTGCTCGGCCACACCGACATCTCGACGACACAGATCTACACCCATGTGGTCGAGGAGCGGCTGAAGAGCCTGGTGCGTGACCTGCATCCGCTGGCGGAGAAGTAGGTCTCGTGCCCGGACGCAGCTCAGCGTGAAACGATGCGCTGCTGAGCCGGGGCCCATGCCACTTGCCGGGTCCCGGCTCTGCGCAGCAGCGCTATAAGAGCGCTGCAGCGCGTCCGGGACACGAGAGCTCAGCCCGGACGAGGATGAAACCGCCTTGACTTCGGCCACATCTCCGCAGAAAGAGCCGTGGCCTCACGCATGATTTGGCGGGCTCACTATGAGTGCACAAGCCAACTCATTGACAAATCTACACTTCTTTCCGCAGGTCCAAATCCGCTTCGCCGCCTCGCCCCGTTCTCCCTATATTGAGTTGATGCCAGACCAGATGCGCAGCTATCTCGATTTCGAAAAGCCCGTCGCCGAGCTCGATTCCAAGCTCGACGAATTGCGCACGCTTGCGGCCTCCGGCAGTGACATCGCCGAAGAGATCGGACGGATCGAGGACAAGGCGGCGCAGGCCCTGGCCGACCTCTACCTGAACCTGACGCCATGGCAGAAGACTCTGGTGGCGCGGCATCCGCAGCGACCGCATTTCAACGACTTCATCAAGGGCCTGATCACCGAATTCACCCCGCTCGCCGGCGACCGCAAGTTCGGCGAGGACGAGGCACTGGTCGCCGGCTTCGGCCGCTTCCGCGGTGAGCCGATCTGCGTGATGGGCCAGGAGAAGGGCGATTCCACCGAGAGCCGCATCAAGCACAATTTCGGCATGGCGCGGCCCGAGGGCTACCGCAAATGCGTGCGGCTGATGGAGATGGCCGAGCGGTTCGGCTTGCCGGTGCTGTCGCTCGCCGATTCCGCCGGCGCCTATCCCGGCATCGGCGCCGAGGAGCGTGGCCAGGCCGAGGCGATCGCGCGCTCGACCGACGCCTGCCTGGCGCTGACCGTGCCGAACGTCGCCATCATCACCGGCGAGGGCATGTCGGGCGGCGCCATCGCCATCACCACCGCCAACAAGGTCTTGATGATGGAGCACGCGATCTACAGCGTGATCTCGCCCGAGGCCGCCTCCTCCATCCTCTGGCGCGACGGCAGCAAGGCGCAGGAAGCCGCCAACAACATGAAGATCACCGCCCAGGACATGCTGCGCTTCGGGGTGATCGACAGCATCCTGAAAGAGCCGGTCGGCGGCGCCCATCGCGATCCCGCCGCCATGATCGCCACCACGGGCGATGCCATCGCCAAGGCCTTCGACGAACTCAGGGGCCTCGACGGCGACGCCATCCGCAAGCAACGGCGGCAGAAATTCCTCGATATCGGCCGGAAACTGGCCTGATTCGCCTGGTTTTCTTGTCCCGGACGCGTTGCAGCGTGAAACGCTGCTGCGCAGAGCCGGGACCCAGCACGCTCCGCGGGTCGCCTCAAGCATGGGCCCCGGCTCGGCAGCGCACCGCTGAAGGAGCGCTGCGCTGCGTCCGGGGCACGAGAGACCGCCCCCGGTAACCTCGCGTTAACCCTTTTTTTGCCCAAATCAGCGATCTCTGTTCCGGTTGGGCCGGAAAGTCTAAGTAAGGCCCAAAGTCGCGTCCATTTAGTGTTCGTTGACCATGCCACTGGGCCAACGGGCTCGTGATCCCCGCTCGGGTTGCGACCACATGACCCAGAGGTTAGAATTTTAATCAATGGCTTCAGGGCATAAGCGCTGGAGCGTGGTTGCGAAAAACCCGTCGTGACGGGCCCGGGGTCTCCGGTCGGATCATGCTTCAAAACAATTGGGGTTCGCGCTCTCTGCCCGGCACGGTGTGGGGTTCGTCTTGATCACTAGCTCGCTTGCTCGCGCGCTCTTGGCTTCGGTTGCGCTGATGACGGCCAGTGTTCTGCTGGCCGGCTGCGATACCGACCAGGTTTCGCTCGCGACCAACGCCAAGGCCAACCAGCCGGTGCCGCCGAAGCTTCTCGCCGCGATGGTCGAGAAGGACATGGACCTGCAATCGCCGATCCTGGTCCGCCTGTTCAAGCAGGAGGCCGAGCTCGAGGTCTGGAAGCAGACCCGAGGCGGCAAGTTCGCGCTGCTCAAGACCTATCCGATCTGCCGTTGGTCGGGCGATCTCGGACCGAAGGTGCGCGAAGGCGACCGCCAGGCGCCGGAAGGATTCTACTCGATCAATCCGGGCCAGATGAATCCGCAGTCCGCGTACTATCTCTCGTTCAACACCGGCTACCCGAACGCGTTCGACAAGGCTTTGGGTCGCACCGGCTCGCAGCTCATGGTGCATGGCGATTGCTCCTCGCGCGGCTGCTACGCGATGACGGACGAGCAGATCGCGGAGATCTACTCGCTCGGGCGCGAGTCCTTCTTCGGCGGCCAGAAGGCGTTCCAGCTGCAGGCCTATCCGTTCAAGATGACGCCGGTGAACATGGCCAAGCACCGGAACAATCCGAACATGCCGTTCTGGAAGATGATCAAGGAAGGCTATGATCATTTCGAGGTGACGCGGCAGGAGCCGAAGGTCGATTTCTGCGAGAAGAAATACGTCTTCGACGCGGCCAAGCCGCCCGATGCGAAGCGCGATCCGGTGTTCGACGCCTCGGCAAAGTGTCCGGCCTATGTGATCCCTGACGAGATCGCCAGCGCCGTGCGCGAGAAGGACCAGCGCGACCAGGCCGAATACAACAAGCTGGTTTCGCGCGGCACGCCGGTGGCGCGCATGAACACCGGCATCGACGGTGGCATGAACAAGATCTTTGCCGCCAAGATTCCGGAGGGATCGACCGGCCTGTCGGAAGGCGCCGAAGGCACCACCTTGCAGATGCTGGCGATGGCGAAGGCGCCGGGCACCATCCCCGGCCACGTCAATCCGCCCAAGCCGAACCTCGATGTGGCAGCAGTCGCGCCGCAGGAAGAGCCGGTCGTCGCCGTCAGCGCGGCTGCGACCAACACGCGCGTCGCTGCGGCCGCGCCGGCCGAGAAATCCAGCGGCGGCTTCTTCTCCAACCTCGGTCGCAAGATGGGCATGGGCACCGCCGACACCACGGCGACCACGCCACCGCCGCAGGCCACAGCGTCTGTCGCTCCGGCTGCCACGACCACGACGCCGCCGACCGCAGCGTCGCGGCTGAAGGCCGCGGTGACCCGCTTCGTGCCCGGCCGCGATACGGCCAAGGAAGCAGCAAAGGACGCGCCAAAGCCGGCAGTCGCCGCGGCCAAGCCCGCGGAGCCGCCGAAGCAGCAGCAGCCCGACACCCGCCTCGCCGCGACGCGCCCGGCGCTGAAACCGTCGGTGTCCGATGGTGCGGGTGAGGCGACCCAGTTCATGGGAGCCGCGCCGGTGGTGCAGTCGAACTCGTTCGAGAGCCGGTTTGGGGCGGTGAAGTAAAGAGACCGTTCGTATTTCGGTCTCGATCGTTTCCTCTATCGACCATCCTTCCCCGTCACCCTGAGGTGGCCGCTTCTTCAGCGGCCCTCGAAGGGCGACGGCCCGGCTGGCAGCTCGGCCGTTCATCCTTCGAGGCTCGCTACGCGCTGCATTTGCACCGCGCGGCTCGCACCTCAGAATGACGGAACTGACACAGGCGCGCGGTGTGAGAGATGGTCTCGAATTCGCAGCACGCCGTAACTACGGCGCCAGATACCGCAGCAGTTCCGGGTTACCCCGCACATCCCCCGCCTGCCCCTGCAGCGCGACTCTTCCGCGATCCAGCACATACGCGTAGTCCGCGACGCGCAGCGCCAGGTCGAGGTGCTGCTCGACGATGATGACGGCGATGTTCTTGGCGAGCTCGATCAGGCGTTCGGTGATCTCCTCGATCACGCCGATCCAGACGCCTTCGGTCGGCTCGTCCAGCAGCAATAGCTTGGGATCGCCGAGCATGGCGCGGCCGATCGCGAGCATCTTGCGTTCGCCGCCGGAGAGGGTGCCGGCGGGCTGATCGAGGCGCTGGCCGAGCTTCGGGAAGATGGCCAGGACGTGGTCGACGGCATCGGCCTTCCGGCTCGCGAGCGAGCCGACCGCGAGATTGTCGCGCACCGACAGGCGCGCGAACACCGAATGCTCCTGCGGCACATAGCCGATGCCGGCGCGGACGCGCTCCTGGGTGGCGCGGCGGCTGATGTCGCGGCCGTCGAAGGCGACCTCGCCCTTCCACGCCGGCAGCTCGCCGACGATCGTCTTCATCAGCGTGGTCTTGCCCGCGCCGTTGCGCCCGAGCACGGCGACGCCGCCGCGCCAGGGGATGCCGAGGGTGACGTCGAACAGGACCTGGCTGCGGCCATAGCCCGCGTCGAGATGCTTGATGTCCAAAAATTCAGGCACGGCGCAGATAAATCTCCTGGACGGCTTTGTTGGCCTGGATTTCCGATACCGTGCCGGACGCCAGCACCTTGCCCTGGTCGAGCACGGTGAGGCGATCGCAGATGTCGCGGATGAAATCGAGATCGTGCTCGACAATGACGAGCGAGCAATGCCGCTTGATCGGCTGCAGCAATTCGCCGGTGACGCGGCGCTCCTCCAGGCTCATGCCGCCGGTCGGCTCGTCGAGCAACAGAAGTCTGGGTTTGCCCGCGAGCGCCATCGCGATCTCCAGCCATTGCTGTTGGCCATGCGACAGCGCCGCGGCGGCATCGAAGGCACGATCGGCAAGGCGAAACTGGGCGAGCATGGTCATGACCTGGTCGTGCAGGAGCCTGCGGGTGCGCGACAACACCAGATCGAACAGCGAGGACTGCGCCTGCAGCGCGAGCAGGATGTTGTCGTACAGCGTCAACGTCGGCAGCACGCTGGTGATCTGGAATTTCAGGCTCATGCCGGCCCGGGCACGCTCGGTCGGCGTGAACGCCGTGATATCGGTGTTGATGAAGCTCACCTTGCCTTGCGTCGGCACCTCCGCGCCGGCAATGCACTTCATCAGCGTGCTCTTGCCGGAGCCGTTCGGGCCTATCAGACCGTGAAACTCGTTCTCGCCGACGGTGAGCGCGGCGCCGTCGAGCGCCGTGAGCTTGCCGAAGACCTTCTTGATGCCAGCGGCTTCAAGGAGCATTGCGCTTCTCCTCTTTGCTCTCCTTGGCCTTGGCACCGAAGCTGCCGACGCGCTCGCGCTCGCCAAGGACAAAACTGATCAGGCCGAGTGGCCGGAACAGGATCACGAGCAGCAGCAGCAAGCCCAGAATGATCGGCCAGATGTCGCGGTAATTGTCCGAGAGCCAGAAGCTGACGCCCTCGACGATGACGGCACCGATGACGGCGCCGATCAGCGTGCCGGAGCCGCCGAACAAGACGTAAAGCACGACCTGGGTCGAGACAACGACGCCGACCATGTTGGGCCAGACGAAACCTTCGTGAAAGGCATAAAGGCTGCCGGCAAGGCCCGCGACCGCCCCGCCGATCGCGAAGATGATCGCTTTCAGATGCTGCGCCTTGTAGCCGAAGAAGGCGATGCGCTGCTCGTTCTCGCGCAAGCCCGCGAGCGCAAGGCCAAACTGTGAGCGGACCAGGAAGCGGCACAGCAGATAGACCACGACGAGGATGCCGAGCACGAGGTAGTAGAAGGAAGGCCCTTCAGTGAACTCGTAAGAGCCAAGCGACATCGGCGCGATCGAGGGGATGCCGTTCTGGCCGCCGAGATAGTACCAGCCGCGCGCCAGGCGATCGGCGGCGTAGGAGCCGGTGAGCGTGCCCAGCGACACGAAGACCACGCTGGAGGGATGCCGGCCCAGCAGCAGGAAGCCGCCGAGCAGCAGCGCGAAGGTCAGGCCGATCAGTGTCCCCGCCGGCAGCACCAGAAAGATATTGGTGATGTCGAGGTCGCGCGCGAGCAGCGCGACGCCATAGCCGGCCGAGCCGAAGAACAGGGCCTGGCCAAAGCTCATGATGCCGGCATAGCCCCAGACCAGATCGAACGACAGCGCGAACAGCGCGAGGATGATCACGCGGGTCGCGAACACCGTGAGATAGTCCTGCAGCACCAGCGGCGCGAGCAGCGCTGCGACGAGCACGACGCCCTCCACGATCGGCAGGATCTTTCGTCCTGCCGTGGCCGTGGCCTGTCCCGTGGTACTATTGGCCATCGCAACGTCCGCCTCCCCGCCGATTTCGGCGGGGACGGCCTGCTTCACTGCGCCCATCGACTTCGGCATTCGAATTTAGCATTCCTTGGGGTCGACGAGCCCGTTGCTGCGCCCGACGATCTCGTAGTTCCCGCCCTTGGCGACCGCGGTGTACATCTTCATCTTGCAATGACGCTTGCCCGGCACCATCTCGGCAGGTCCACCCGGGCCCTCCGCGATCTTGGCGTGATCGAGCGCGGCGGCGACCGACTCGCGATCGATCTTGCCGGCTTCCTTGACGGCGGCTTCCCAGAGCTTGAGGCCACGATAGGTGCCGGTCGCGGCGCTGCCGGCGGCAAACAGGAAGTTGCCCGGAAAATCTTTCTCGTAGGCCGCCTGGATCTTGGCGTCGAACGGGTTCTCCTTGGTCAACACCTTGAAATAGTCGAGACAGCTGGCGAGGCCTTCGATCTCGCTCGCCTGATTTATGTTGAGCGTGTTCTCATCGTAGTAGACGCAGGCCAGACGCCCGCCGTTCTTGAGGAAGCCGGCTTCATAGAGCTGCTTGAAGAACGGGCCGACGCCGGGCGGAATGACGGTGTTGAAGACGACGTCGACCTTGTTGGAGATGATGCGGTTGACCGTCGAGGAGAAGTCGACCTGGTCGAGCGGATAATACTCCTCGAACACGACCTCGCCGCCGTTCTGCTCGATCACCTTGCGGGCGTAGACGTTGAGCGTGTGCGGCCAGACATAGTTGGCGCTCGGCAGCGCGAATTTCTTGCCGCCGTTCTTGATCAGCCAGGGAATGAATTCGTCGCATTGCTGCGCCGGCGTCGGCCCGGTGCAGAACAGGTAGGGCGTGCACTCCTTGCCTTCATAGAGCTGCGGATAGATGTAGAGCGTCTTGCCGCGCGCCACGATCGGGTCCTTGATCGCGTTGCGCATCGACGAGGTGATGCCGCCCAGCACCATGTCGACCTTGTCGCGCTGGATCAGCTTGCGCACGTTGCCGACGGCGACGGATTCGTTGGATGCGGTGTCCTCGATGTAGAGCTCGAGCGGGCGGCCGAGCAAGCCGCCGGCGGTGTTGATCTCCTTGATCACCATCTTGGCGACGTTGGCGTCGGCATTGCCGGCATAGGCGATCGGACCGGTGAGGTCGGTGGCGATGCCGACCTTGATCGGACCCTCCGCTGCATTGGCCCAGGGGGCCGGGATCACCCAGCTGCCGATGCCGGTCGCGACCGCGCCGGACGCAAAGGCGAAATTGGAGAGGAAGCGGCGACGCGTAAGCTGAGCACGATCCAACATGTGACTAAACCCCTTTTCCAGCGATGAGGCCCTGTGGCCGGAACTTGATGAAGACGATGGCGAGAACGAAAACGAGAACATCGGCGACGACGGGCGCCATCACCCATGGCAGCGCGGCGCTGAGCGTGCCGATGACGCCGGCGCCCGCGACCGGTCCGATGAACGAGCCGACGCCGCCGACCATCACCGCGACAAAGCCCTGGATCAGGAAGCGCAGGCCGAGATCGGCATAGAGGCTGAACACGGGCACGATCAGCGCGCCGGCGAGCCCGGCGAGCGCGGAGCCGAACGCGAAGGTGGCACCGTACATCAACGGCGTGGAAATGCCCGAAGCCCGCGCCAGCGACGGATTTTCCAGCGTGGCGCGCATGCGCAGGCCAAAGCTCGTGCGTGACAGCAGGAGATAGCAGCCCGCCATCACCAGCAGCGTGATGACGATGATGGTGAAGCGCCAGGCCGAGATGTGCATGGCGCCGATGTCGATGGAGCCGCCGATCGGCTCCGGCACGGTGAGATAGAAGCCTCCGATCAGGCCGCGAACGGATTCGCGGATGATGAGACCGAGCGCATAGGTGCCGAGCATGGCGACGATCGGCGCGGCGTAGAAGCGGCGGATGATCAGCGCCTCCAGCACGAAGCCGAGCGCGCCGACCACGAAGGGCGCAGCGACCATGCCGGCCCAGATCGGCATGCCCTTGGCGTAGGCGAGATAGGTGATGTAGGCTCCGAGCAGGACGAACTCGCCCTGCGCGAAGTTGAAGATGCCCATCATGCTGGCGATGATCCCGAGCCCCAGCACGATCAGGACGATGATCGCGCCGAAGCTCAGGATCTCGAACGCCGCGACGAACGCGTTAGCCATGCGCCAGAGCCTCTCCCGTTCCGATGGCTCGAAAACGCTCTGGCGTTCCGTCCGTCTGCATCAAAGCCTCGCTCACATCGTCTTCCAGTCGCCGATCTGCTCGAAAGCATGGGCGGCGCGGTAGATGGTGGATTCCTCGAACATGCGGCCGACCAGCATCAGGCCGACGGGCAGGCCGTCGACCATGCCGCAGGGCAGCGACATCGCGGGATGGTGGGTGATGTCGAACGGCGCGGTGTTCGAGATCATCTCCAGCGCGCGGGCGACGTAGTCCTCGCGGCTCGCAGTCGGCTCCGGCAGCTTGGTCGCCTTCATCGGCGTGGTCGGCAGCAGCAGCAGGTCGTAGTCCTTGAAGGCCTTGTCGTAGGCCGCTGTGAGGCGGCGCGAGACGTTGAGCGCCTTGCCGTAGTACCGCGGACCAAAATTGTTGTTGATGTAGGTGCCGAGCAGCAGGAACAGCTTTGTGGTCTCGGACAGCGAGTCCGCCTGCCGGCGCCAGCCGCGATGGAAGTCCATCAGCGAGGTCGAATAGAGATCGCCGCGGGACAGGCCATAACCATCGCCATACATCATGGTCTGGGTCATGCCCTCGGTGCCGATCGGCGTCCAGATCGCGGGTCCCATGAGATGCATCGGGATCGAGACCGTCTCGACGGTGGCGCCGAGATCCTTGAAGCGTTTTGCGGCCTCGCGCACGCTTTCGTTGACAGCAGCCTCGGCGTTCGCCTGCTCAAAACCTTCCTTGAGGATGCCGATCTTCATGCCCTTGACGCCCTGGCCGAGCGCCTTGGTGTAATCCTCGACCTGGGGCGACTTGATGCGCGGATCGTAGCCGTCGTCACCGGCGAGCACTTCGAGCAGCAGCGCGTTGTCGGCCACCGTCGCCGTCATCGGGCCGGTATGATCGACGAAGATCTCGATCGGCATGATGCCGGTATAGGGCACGAGGCCCCAGGTCGGCTTCATGCCGTAGGTGCCGCAGAACGAGGACGGCATGCGGATCGAACCGCCCTGGTCGCCGCCGATCGCCATATCGACCTCGCCGAGCGCGACGACGACGCCTGAGCCCGAGGACGAGCCGCCGGCCGAATAGCCCATCTTGTGCGGATTATGCACCGCCCCGACCGCACCGGTGTGGCTGCCGCCGGACATGCAGAAGGATTCGCAATGGACCTTGCCGGCGATCTCGGCGCCGGCATCGAGCATGCGGGTGACGATGGTGGCGTCGAAATCGGGGACGTAGCCCTCGAGCGTCGCCGAGCCGTTCATCATGGGCACGCCGGCCAGCATGATGTTGTCTTTCAGCGCGACCGTCTTGCCCTTGAGCTTGCCGCTGGCAGCGCCCTTCACCGTCGACTTGCGGTACCAGGCGTTGCGGGGGTTTTCTTCCGGAGACGGCCGATAGCCCGGCGTGCGCGGATATTTGACCTCCGGGACCTCGTCCGGCATCGCGCCGACGAGATTGTAGGCCTCGATCGAGCCCTGCATCAGGCCGCGGAACGAGGCGACATCGTCGTCGGTGAGTGCGAGACCGCACTGGTCGGCGACGCTGCGCAATTGGGCAGGCGTTGGAAGGACAACTGTCACGGCGCTCTCCTTGAGGCTTCTTGATCCCTGGCGTTGGACGGAAGCCGCTTGGCCCGCGCCTGCACAGCGCGGGCCAAGCGGCTTCACGTCGATATTACAGACGGAAATATTTTCCTTTTCAAGTATTATTTCACAAATCGACTGCGGCGGATCAGCAGCCGGATGTCAGAGCGTCTTGACGAGCCTGAAGTCGAGACCGTCCGCTTCGGCGAGATACATCGGCATCTCGGCGCGGCCGTCGCGGATGGTGACGGGACCGCGGCCCGCCGAATAGACGGTGTTGCGCGCGGCCTTCAGCAGCGGACGAAAGGCCAGCGAGCCGGCGCGATTGGCGACGGACTCCAGGAAGCGCAGCCCCTCATAGTTCGACTGGCCGACGGAGCCGACCGGCGGCGCATGCGGGCCAAACATGGAATAATAGGCGCCAAGAAACTCGTCATTGGCGCGCGAGACCATACCGTTGAAATAGCCGGAGGCGCAGAACAGGTTCTCGGTGTTGTCGGCGCCGATGCCGAGCAGCACGGTCTCGTCCATCGCGCCCGCCAGCCGCAGCGTGGAGGGGCCAAGGCCGGCTTCCGCGAAGGCGCGGTTGAAGGTGATGCTGTCGGTGCCGATCAGCGAGATCAGCACGACGTCAGGCTTGGCGGCGCGGATGCGGGCCAGATGCGGCTCGTGATTGTCCTCACCGACGGGGACGAATTCCTCGCCGACGACCTGACCGCCGGCCTCCTTGATGTAGCGCTTGACCGAACGATGCGACTGCCACGGCCAAACATAGTCGCTGCCGATCAGGTACCAGCGCGCCGCCTTCTTCACATCCGCCAGCCAGTGAATGGCGGGGCGGCTCTGCCAGCGCGGCGTCTCGCCGATCGCCATCACACCCGGGGTGCGCTCGCCGCCCTCATAGACCGGCGTGTAGATGTAGGGGATGCGGTTGCCGGTGACCTTGCGCAGCGCGACGCGGACCGCGCTGATATGCGAGCCCATGATGAGGTCGATCTCGTCGAAGGCGATCGCCTGCTCGGCGCGGCGCACCACCTCGTCGATCGGGCCGCCGGAATCATAGATCGACAGCTCCAGCTCGCGCCCCAGAATGCCGCCGCGCTTGTTGATCTCGGCGACCGCCAGCATCGCGCTGTTGGTGGAGGTCGGGCCCCAGATTCCGGGCGAGCCGGTGAAGGTGAGGAAATTGCCGATGCGCAGCTTGTTGCGCGCACCGCGGCGCCTCATGAAATGCGCGTCAACCGGGGACAGATCGAAGTCGTCCGCCGACGACGACAGATTCCTGAACAGCAGGGACGGCGGCAACGCCGGACCGCCGTGAGCCGGGAAGTTTACCGTCGCGCGCACGCCAACTCCTGTCTGGCACCAGACCTGAAAGCACATTGAGCAGGCGGCCGCGGCTTCCGCCCTTTTGTTAGGCAATGATCCTATTTTGAAAATATTGAATATTCAACAATTGAAGTGCATATAGATGCAGCATTGATTGCAAGACATTCACTCAATTGGGTCAAGACGAAGTCTTAGCCGTGGCAAAACCGAACGCTCCAATCACCGAACATCTCGCTTATCTGCTCGCGCAGGCCAACCGGGAGATCAACCGGCAGCTGGAACTCCGCCTGAGCAAGGAAGGCGTTCCCGTCGAGCAGTGGCGCACCCTGAAGGTGCTGTCGGACGGCTACGGCCATTCGATGGGCGAGCTTGCCGACGCCGTGCTGCTCAACCATCCGACGCTGACCAAGATGATCGACCGCATGGTCTCCGACACGCTGGTCTATCGCGTGCAGGACCCGAACGACCGCCGCAAGGTTTTGATGTTCATCTCCGACCGCGGCAAGGTGCTGTGCAAGAAGCTCAACTCGCTCGCGGTGGATCAGGAGGAGCACATCCTGGAAAGCTACGGCGACAAATCGACGAGCGAGCTGAAGCGGCTGCTGGAGAGCTTGATCGATAGCTCGAATTGAGTGGTGGTTCAGCGCGCTCTCTCAATACGTCATCCCGGACAATCGAAGCGCGGTGCGTGCCACATACTCGCTGTCATCGCCCGATTTAATCGGGCGATCCAGTATTCCAGAGACTGATGTGATTGAACCGAGAAGCCGCGGCGAACTGGGTTGCCCGGCTAAACCGGGCGACGACTGCGGAGAGTGAGGCGCCGGCGTCGCGCCTCACATTCAGACCTTAAGCATACCGCCCGTGGCAGTGCTTGTACTTCTTGCCCGAGCCGCAGGGGCAGTCCTCGTTGCGGCCGATCTTGCCCCAGGATGCCGGGTTCTTGGGATCGCGCAGCGCCGCCTCGGTGGCCTGCGCTCCTAGCGTGACGCTGGCGAGCGCCATCTCGTCCTCGCCGGTGTTCGGGTCGAACTTGTGCGCTTCCATCGGCGGCAGCACCGGGGCTTCCTGCTCCGGCGGGACGATCTCGACCCGCATCAGCTGCGCCGTGACGGCCTCGCGCAGATGAGCGCTCATCTCCTGGAAGAGATTGAAGGCCTCGGTCTTGTACTCCTGCAGCGGATCGCGCTGGCCGTAACCGCGCAGGCCGATGACCTGGCGCAGATGGTCGAGCATGATCAGGTGCTCGCGCCAGAGATGGTCGAGCGTCTGCAAGAGGATGGTCTTCTCGACGTAACGCATCACATCGGGACCCCATTGCGCGACCTTGGCCGCCATGTGCTCGTCGGCGCGGGTCTCGATGCGGGTCAGCAGCTCCTCGTCGGCGATGCCCTCTTCCTTGGCCCAGTCCTCGACCGGCAGGTCGAGATCGAGCACGCGCTTAAGCTCTTCCTTCAGGCCGGCGACGTCCCACTGCTCGGCATAGGCGTGCTCGGGCACGTGCTTGGCGACGAGGTCGTCGATGAAGGCGTGGCGCATGTCGGAGACGGTCTCGGCGACGCTCTCGTCCTTCATCAGATCGATGCGCTGGTCGAAGATCACCTTGCGCTGGTCGTTCTGGACGTTGTCGAACTTCAAGAGGTTCTTGCGGATGTCGAAGTTGCGTGCCTCGACCTTCTGCTGCGCCTTCTCGAGCGCCTTGTTGATCCAGGGATGGATGATCGCCTCGCCTTCCTTCAGGCCGAGACGCTGCAGCATGCTGTCGAGACGATCCGAGCCGAAGATACGCATCAGATCGTCTTCCAGCGACAGGAAGAACTTCGAGCGGCCGGGGTCACCCTGACGGCCGGAACGGCCGCGGAGCTGGTTGTCGATGCGGCGGGATTCGTGGCGCTCGGAACCCATGATGTAGAGGCCGCCGGGCTTCTTCACGGTCTTGGCTGGCTTGGAACCCTTGGCCGGCTCGATCTCGATCTCTTCCTCGGCCTTCAGCACGATCTCGCGGAAATGCTCGATGTCGGCCTTGATCTGCTCGATCTTCTTCGCCTTCTCGGCCTCGTCCTCGATGCCGGCAGTCTCCTGCTGGATGCGCATCTCGAGCGAGCCGCCGAGTTTGATGTCGGTGCCGCGTCCCGCCATGTTGGTCGCGATCGTGATCGCGCCGGGCACGCCGGCCTCGGCGACGATGTAGGCTTCCTGCTCGTGGAAGCGCGCGTTCAGCACCGCGAACAGCTTGGCCGGCTTGTTGGCGCGCGCCGCCGCATACAGCTTCTGCATCGAGTTCTCGTTGCCGAAATCGATCTGCCGGTAGCCGTGCTTCTTGAGGTATTCGGCGATCACTTCCGATTTTTCGATCGAGGCGGTGCCGACCAGCACCGGCTGCAGCCGCGCATTGGCGCGCTCGATCTCGGCCAGGATCGCGGCGTATTTCTCGTTCTGGGTGCGATAGACCTCGTCGTCCTCGTCCAGACGGGCGACCGGCAGATTGGTCGGTATTTCGACGACCTCGAGCTTGTAGATGTCGAACAGTTCGTCGGCTTCCGTCAGCGCCGTACCGGTCATGCCGGCGAGCTTTTCGTACATCCGGAAATAGTTCTGGAAGGTGATCGAGGCCAGCGTCTGGTTTTCCGGCTGGACCTGGACGTGCTCCTTGGCTTCCAGCGCCTGGTGCAGACCTTCGGAATAGCGCCGGCCCGCCATCATGCGGCCGGTGAACTCGTCGATGATCACGACCTCGTCGTCGCGGACGATGTAGTCCTTGTCACGCGTGAACAGGGTGTGGGCGCGCAGCGCCTGGTTGATGTGGTGCACGACGGAGACGTTCTCGACGTCGTAGAGCGACTCGCCCTTGAGCTGGCCGGCATCGCGCAGCAGGGTCTCGATCTTCTCCATGCCAGCTTCGGTCAGCGTCACCGTGCGCTGCTTCTCGTCGACGTCGTAGTCGCTCTTGTCGAGCCTGGGCAGGAACGAGTCGATGGTGTTGTAGAAGTCCGAGCGGTCGTCGAGCGGGCCGGAGATGATCAGCGGCGTGCGCGCTTCGTCGATCAGGATCGAGTCGACCTCGTCGACGATGGCATAGAAGTGCGGCCGCTGGACCATGTCCTCGAGCCGGTACTTCATGTTGTCGCGCAGATAGTCGAAGCCGTATTCGTTGTTGGTGCCGTAGGTGATGTCGCAGGCATAGGCCGCCTTGCGCTCGGCATCGTCGAGGCCGTGGACGATCACGCCGGTGGTGAGGCCGAGGAAGCCGTAGATCTGGCCCATCCAGGCGGAGTCGCGGCGGGCGAGGTAATCGTTGACGGTGACGACGTGGACGCCCTTGCCGGCGAGCGCGTTGAGGTAGACCGCGAGCGTTGCGACCAGCGTCTTGCCTTCGCCGGTCTTCATCTCGGCGATGTCGCCCTCGTGCAGCACCATGCCGCCGATCAGCTGGACGTCGAAATGGCGCTGGCCGAGCGTGCGCTTGGCGGCCTCGCGCACGGTGGCGAAGGCCGGGACTAGCAGGTCGTCGAGCGTCTTGCCTTCGGCGAGCTGCTTCCTGAACTCGGCGGTGCGGGCCTTGAGCGCCTCGTCGGAGAGTTTCGAGACCTCTGCCTCCAGCGCGTTGATCGCGTTGACGCGGGACTGATATCCCTTCACCCGCCGGTCGTTGGCGGAGCCGAAAAACTTGCGGGCGAGCGCGCCGATCATGCCTAGTTCCTGTGTTCGCGATTCAACCGCGGTGCAGCCAAGAAGTTGTCACCCGCCTGCCTATTCAACTCACCGTGACGCCTGACGGCGTCAGAGCCCGGACTGCGGGGGTCATCCGCCATATGGGTGGGAATTGGACAAGTCTGGGTTCAACGGCCAAAAACGCAGCAAAATAAACGCCATCGCCATGGTCGCGACCGGGCAGAGATATGGCCCGGTCAGGGCCTTGTCAACGGCGGCCGCATTGCGGCTAATTCATCATTTTGACAGACTTTTCGCGTTGCCAAGCCCCCCTGAATTGGGCGAGTGTCCGCCCGCTTCGAGCAGCCCCCTGCTTCAACAAAAGGATTTTCCATGACCACCTCGTTCCCGGTAACCAAAACCGGCCTGCGCTTCGGCCTCGCCACCGCCCTCGTGGGCTGCCTTGCGCTGGCGCTGATCGCGGGTCCCGGCCGGGCTGCCGACGATCCGGTGCTGGCGAAGGTCAATGGCGTGGAAATCAAGAAGAGCGACGTCGCCATGGCCGAGGAGGAACTCGGGCCGAGCCTCGCCCAGATGGACCCGGCGACCAAGGACGAGAACGTCCTGTCCTTCCTGATCGACATGAAGATCGTCGGCAAGGCCGCCGAGGACAAGAAGATCGCCGACGGCGAGGAATTCAAGAAGCGCCTGGCGTTCGCCCGCAACCGCCTGCTGATGGACAGCCTGCTCGCCAGCGAGGGCAAGGCCGCCACCACCCCCGATGCCATGAAGAAGGTCTATGAGGAGGCCTCCAAGCAGATCACCGGCGAGCAGGAAGTGCACGCCCGCCACATCCTGGTGGAGACCGAGGACGAGGCCAAGGCGGTGAAGGCCGAACTCGACAAGGGCGCCGATTTCGCCGAGCTCGCCAAGAAGAAGTCCAAGGATCCGGGCTCCGCCGACGGCGGCGATCTCGGCTTCTTCACCAAGGAACAGATGGTGCCGGAATTCTCGACGGTGGCCTTCGCGCTCGAGCCGGGCAAGATTTCCGACCCCGTGAAGTCGCAGTTCGGCTGGCACATCATCAAGGTCGAGGAAAAGCGCAGCCGCAAGGCGCCGGACTTCGAGCAGGTCAAGGCCCAGATCGAGCAGTACGTCACCCGCAAGGCCCAGGCCGACTACGTCGCCAAGCTGCGCACGGAGGCCAAGGTCGAGCGGCTGGACCAGCCGGCAGCGGATGCCAAGCCGGCGGACGCGGCCAAGCCGTCCGACAGCAAGATGGCGCCGCCGGCGAAGAAGTAAGAATTCGCTGTCACTTCGCTGACGCCAAGAGTATCTAAGCCTTTGTGATGCCCGGCCCTAAGCGCGAAGCGCGTCTTCGCATAAAGGGGCCGGGCATCTGCATGTCCAGACCTCACCAAGGCGCCCCGCGATGTCTTCCTCCATCTCCCCGCTCGCCCCGAAACACGTTCCCGATATGCCCACCATTTTAGGCATCCGTCTTGCGACGGCCGAGGCCGGCATCCGCTACAAGAACCGCACCGACGTGCTGCTGGCGGTGATGGACAAGGGCACCGCGGTCGCCGGCGTCTTCACAAAATCGAAGTGCCCGTCCGCGCCGGTCGAATGGTGCCGTGCAAAATTGAAGGGCGGCAAGGCGCGTGCGCTGGTGGTCAATTCCGGCAACGCCAACGCCTTCACCGGCAAGACCGGCCGCGCCTCCACCGCACTGACCGCGAAGATCGCGGCCAAGGCCGTCGGATGCAGCGAAAGCGAGATCTTCCTGGCCTCGACCGGCGTGATCGGCGAGCCGCTGGACGCGACCAAGTTCGACGGCGTGCTGGGACGGCTGGCCGAGACCGCCGAGCCCGGCGATTATCTCACCGCCGCCAAGGCGATCATGACCACCGACACCTTCCCGAAGGTCGCGACGGCAACCGTCAGGCTGGGCAAGGCCAAGGTCACCATCAACGGCATGGCCAAGGGCGCCGGCATGATCGCGCCCGACATGGCGACGATGCTGTCCTTCATCTTCACCGACGCGCCGATCGCGCCGGCGGCACTCCAGGCCCTGCTCAAGGCCGGCGTCGAGGACACCTTTAACGCGGTGACGATTGACGGCGATACCTCGACCTCGGACACGCTGCTGGCCTTCGCGACGGGCGCTGCCGCCGAACACGGCGCGCCGAAGGTCAGCCGGGCCAGCGATCCGCGCCTGAAGGCCTTCGTCAAGGCGTTCAACCAGGTGCTCGTCAATCTCTCCGAGCAGGTCGCCCGCGACGGCGAAGGCGCGCGCAAGCTGGTCGAGATCACGGTCGAGGGCGCCAAGACCAAGGCCTCGGCACGCAAGATCGCGATGTCGATCGCCAACTCGCCGCTGGTCAAGACCGCGATCGCCGGCGAGGACGCCAATTGGGGTCGCGTGGTGATGGCGGTCGGCAAGGCCGGCGAGCCGGCCGACCGCGACAAACTGTCGATCTCCTTCAACGGCATCCGCGTCGCCAAGAGCGGCGCGCGCGATCCGTCCTATGACGAGGCCCAGGTGTCGGAAGCGATGAAGGCGCCCGAGATCGCGATCAAGGTCTCGCTCGGTCTCGGCAAGGGCCGCGACCGCGTGCTGACCTGCGACCTCACCAAGGAGTACGTGGCGATCAACGGGGATTACAGGTCGTAGGTCATGGCCGACCTCAAGCTAACCCTTGTTGTGGCCTGCGCGCTGGTCGACGCCGACAAGCGCGTCCTGATCGCGCAGCGTCCGGAGGGCAAGACGTTGGCCGGCCTGTGGGAATTTCCCGGGGGCAAGTGTGAGCCCGGCGAGCGGCCGGAGCAGAGCCTGATCCGCGAGTTGCATGAAGAGCTCGGCATCACCGTCGCCGAGCCGTGCCTGGCCCCGCTGACCTTTGCGAGCTACGGCTACGAGACCTTCCACCTCCTGATGCCGCTCTACATCTGCCGCCGCTGGGAGGGTCAGGTCACGCCGCGCGAAGGCCAGACCCTGGCCTGGGTCCGCGCCAACAAGCTGCGCGATTATCCGATGCCGCCAGCGGATATTCCGCTGATCCCGCATTTGATTGATTTGCTGATGTGAGCTGCGCGTGCCCCGGACGCAGCGCAGCGCTCTTGCGGTGCGCTGCAGAGCCGGGGCCCAGAAGCCACAGAGCTGGGTCCCGGCTCAGCGCAGCAGCGTAACGCTGCAGCGCGTCCGGGACACACGTCACTCTTTCCCCGCCTTCTTCACCGCCTCCGCGAGACTCGCTTTCGCCGACCCCGGCTTGAGCGGCTGCTGCTGGCTTGCGTGCGGGGCCCAGCCGGACAGCCAGATGATATCGAACGTCGCACGAATGCGGCCATCGGCGTCGGCAAAGCGCTCGGCGTAGATTTCAGCCATGCGCAGCAGCGTCGCGCGCCGGCTCGGCGTGCGGCGCCGCTCGATCAGCACATTGGCCGCGCCCATGCGGCGGAGATCCTGCATCAGCGCGAATGCATTGGAATAGCGCACCACGACGCGGTCGACGTCGGTGACCGGCAGCGCAAAGCCCGCCCGCTGCAACAGCGCGCCGATGTCGCGCAAATCGGCAAACGGCGCCACGCGCGGCGACACGCCGCCCTCGCATTCGGCTTCCGCCGCGGCAAAGGCCTGGCGCAGCTCGGTCAGGCTATCACCACCGATCATGGCGGCGAGCAACAGCCCGTCCGGCCTCAGCGCACGGCGGATTTGCGCGAACACGCCGGGCAGGTCGTTGACGAATTGCAGCGCCAGCGCCGAGACGACGAGATCGAGGCTTTCCGGCGCAAAGGGCAGTTTCTCCGCACCTGCCGCATCGAGCGCGACCCGCGCGATGGAAGGAAGCCGCGTGCGCAGCTCCGCGAGACCTTCACCGGGGGTCCAGAGATCAGCCGGCGCGTGAAACTCCCGCGTCACGGCCGCCAGCCGGTCGGACATGTCCTCGGCCACCCGATCGAGCAGAAAGGTGACCTCGCCCTGCGCCTGCGCGCGCCGCTGCCGCGCATGCAGCAGCGCACGATCAAACAGGGCGGGCGGAGTTTGCGGGGCCTGGGCCATGCCGCTGGTTACGCCGATCCCGGCGGTTCTGGCAATCCGGTGCGTGCGGCGCTACCCTTCCCCCATGGACGCCAACACCGCCTCCTCCCGCTCCATCGCCGCACCGCTGCGTGCCGCTTGGACGGCTGGCCGCCACGTCGTGTCGCGCGCGGCACGGCTCGCGCTCGACATCGCGCTGCCGACCTTGTGCGTGTCCTGCCGCGAGCCGGTCGATGGCGAGGGCGTGTGCGCTCCCTGCTGGGCGCGGCTGTCGTTCATCGAACGGCCCTATTGCCCGCGGCTTGGCATTCCCTTCGTCTATGACCCCGGCCCCGACATGCTGTCGATGGAAGCGATCGCGAGCCCGCCGGCCTACCAGCGGGCCCGCGCGGCGGTGCGCTATGACGACGTCGCGCGGACGCTGGTGCATGCGCTCAAATACCAGGACCGCACTGATCTCGCCCCGGCCATGGGGCGCTGGATGGCGCGGGCGGGCGGCGAGCTGCTCGCTGGCGCCGACATGCTGGTGCCGGTGCCCCTGCATTGGCGGCGGGCCTGGCGCCGTCGCTACAACCAGTCCGGCGCGCTGGCGCGAATCATCGAGCGGCAGAGCGGGGTCAAGGTGCGGGGCGAGGTGCTGCGCCGGGTGCGCGCCACCGAGCAGCAGATCGGCCTGTCGCGGGCGCAGCGCGCCACCAATGTGCAGGGCGCATTCCAGGTATCCCCCGACCGTCAGGCCGAGATCCAGGGCCGCCGCATTGTCCTGGTCGACGACGTCCTCACCTCGGGTGCGACGCTGGATGCCTGCGCCCGTGCCTTGCTGCGCGCCAAAGCTGCCCAGGTCGACGTGCTGGTCTTCGCCCGGGTTGTGGATACCAGGTGAAGTCCCATATAATTCAATGAATTCATGACATGAGAGCGCCAGACGACATGACCGCTGCTGTCGAGATCTACACCAGGCCGGGCTGCGGCTATTGTTCCGCGGCCAAATCGCTGCTGACCCGCAAGAAGGCGACCTACACGGAGTTCGACGTCGCCAAGAATCCGTCCTGGCGCGACGACATGTACGACCGCGCCGGCGAAGGCTCGACCTTCCCGCAGATCTGGATCGGCGGAACCCATATTGGAGGCTGCGACGACCTCTACGCGCTCGATCGCGAAGACAAGCTCGACGGCCTGCTCGGAAGCGTGAAGGCGGTGACATGAGCGACAACAGGACCTTCACCGCCGCCATGGTGCAGATGCGCACCGGCCTGCTCCCGGAGCCGAGCCTCGCGCAGGCCAGCAAGCTGATCCGGCAGGCTGCATCCAACGGCGCCGACTACGTGCAGACGCCCGAAGTCAGCAACATGATGCAGCTCAACCGCAAGGCGCTGTTCGAGCATCTGCAGAGCGAAGAGGACGACACCTCGCTCAAGGCGTACCGCGCGCTCGCGGCGGAACTGAAGATCCACATCCATGTCGGCTCGCTGGCACTGCGCTTCTCGGACGAGAAGGCGGTCAACCGCTCCTTCCTGATCGGGCCCGAGGGCAATGTGCTCGCGAGCTACGACAAGATCCACATGTTCGACATCGAGCTGCCGGACGGCGAGAGCTATCGCGAATCCGCCAATTACCAGCCGGGCGAAACCGCCGTGATCTCCGACCTGCCTTGGGGCCGGGTCGGGCTGACGATCTGCTATGACGTGCGCTTTCCCGCGCTCTACCGCGCGCTCGCAGAGAGCGGCGCATACTTCATTACCGTGCCGTCGGCCTTCACCCGCAAGACCGGCGAGGCGCATTGGCATATCCTGCTGCGCTCGCGCGCGATCGAGACCGGCTGCTTCATCTTCGCCGCGGCGCAGGCCGGCCTGCATGAGAACAAGCGCGAGACCTACGGCCATTCGCTGATCATCGATCCCTGGGGCGAGGTCCTCGCCGAGGGCGATGTCGAACCCGGCATCATCATGGCAAAAATCGACCCGGCCAGGGTCGAGACGGCGCGCCGGGCGATCCCCTCGCTCCAGCACGGCCGCCGCTTCGGCGTCGCCGACCCCAAGGCGGGGCCGGATCACCTGCACCTCGTGCGGGGATCGGCATGATCCGCTATGCGCTCCACTGCGACCGGAACCACGCATTCGAGAGCTGGTTTCAGAGTTCGTCGGCTTACGATTCGCAGGTGAAGCGCAAGCTGGTGACCTGTCCGGTCTGTGGCTCGGCCAAGGTCGACAAGGCGATCATGGCGCCCCGCATCGTCGGCAAGAAGGGACGCGGACGCGCCACGCCGCCGCCGGAGCCGGCCGCTACGCCAGCGCCCGAGGCGACGCCGTCCGGACCAACTTCACTCCTGATGGCGCAGGAGCGCGAGCTTCGCGCCAAGCTTAAGGAGCTCCGCGACCACATCGTGAAGAACGCCGACAATGTCGGTGAGCGCTTTGCCAACGAAGCCCGCGCGATGCATTACGGCGACAAGGAGCATCGGCCGATTTACGGCGAGGCCTCGCCCGATGAGGCGAAGTCGCTGATCGACGAAGGCATCGAGGTGTCGCCGCTGCCGACGCTGCCGGAAGACCGGAATTAGGCTCCCACCAGCACCGCCACGCCGACCACGATCAGCACGATGCCTGCCAACTCGCGCGGGGCGATCGGCTGCTTGAACGAGTAATACGCCACGGCCTGTGCGAACAGCACCTCGACCAAAGCGAGCGTGCGGACATTGGCGGCGGCCGTCAGCGCGAACGCCAGGAACCAGAACTGCGAGGCGAACGCGCCCATGAAGCCAGCGAGCATCGAGGGCCGCCACATCGCGAGAATGCCCTTCAGAACTTTCGGCGCGCGCCAGAGCAGATAGACCGTCAGGATCAGCGTCTGCACGAACAGGCCGAGCACCAGCGTGAACGAGGCGGCGGTCACGAAGGATACGCCCGGCACGTTGATGATGGCGCCGCGAAAGCCGACCGCGGACAGCGCGAACGCCGCCGCGGCGACGAGGCCGGTGATGGTCGGCTTCAGCTCGGCAAAGCTCTTCTCGCCGCCAGGCCGCAGCGCCGTGATGACGACGCCGATTGTCGCGATCACGATCGCCAGCACCTTCAGCCAGGTCAGATGATCGCCGAGGAAGACGAACCCGAAGATCGCCGTCTGGATCGCCTCGGTCTTCAGGTACGCCGTCGTCACCACGAAGGAGCGGTCGTTCATGGCGAGCAGCATCAGGCCGGTCGCGACGATCTGGCTGAGCGCCCCCAGCAGCAGCCACGGCCAGAACACGCTCGGCGGCATGCCGAGATGATCGCCCGTCGTGACCAGCACCACGCCCAGGAACAGCAGCGAGAACGGGAATCCGAACAGGAAGCGGATATTGGTGGCGCCCCAGGTCCCGAGCGGCTTCGTCAACGACCGCTGCATCGCATTGCGCGCGACCTGGCCGAGCGCGGCAATGATCGTGAAGGGAATCCAGAGGCTGGTGACGGTGAGCATGAGCCGGGGCGGTGGGAGGGGAACTGTGGCCAACCTGCCGCCAGCGGCGAGGCAGGTCAATCACGCCCACGTCATGGGAGCGATGCTCGCGCCCTATTCAGACCCCTCACACCATCCCTTCCGCCACCACCATGTAGTTGACGTCCATGTCTGACGAGAGCGTCCATTTGTCGGCGAACGGGCTGTAGACGACGCCGGTCTGCTCGGTGATGACGAGGCGGTTGTCGAGGAGATACTTCGTCAGCTCGTCGGGGGTGACGAACTTATTCCACTCGTGGGTACCGCGCGGCAGCCAGCGCAGCACGTATTCGGCGCCGACGATGGCGAGCGCAAAGCTTTTCCAGTTCCGGTTCAGCGTGGAGACCACCATCAACCCGTTCGGCTTCAGCATCGCCGCGCAGCGCTTCAGGAAAACGCCGACATCGATGACGTGCTCGACCACCTCCATCGCCAGCACGATGTCGAAACGCTCGCGCGGGTCGATCTCCTCGACCGTGGTGCAGCGGTAGTCGATCGCAAGATGGCTCTTGTCGGCATGCAGCTTTGCGGCGGCGATGTTGCTCACCGAGGGATCGACGCCGATGACCTGCGCCCCCAGCCGCGACAGCGGCTCGCAGAGCAGGCCGGCGCCGCAGCCGATGTCGAGCACGCGCAGGCCGCCGAGACAGTTGAGGCTGCGCACATTGCGCTCGAACTTGCGGCAGGCGGCGTCGCGGATGTAGCCGAGCCGCAGCGGATTGATCCGGTGCAGCGGCGCCATCTTGCCGTGGGGGTCCCACCATTCGGCTGAAAGCTTCGAGAATTTCGCGATCTCGGCGGCGTCGACGGTCGAACCCGGCCGGGCGGTTGCGGAGAGGGAAGTATTTTGCTGCATGCTCATGGTTACGCGCGGTCCTACCGCGTGGTGATCGAACTACGGAAGGCGAGCGGCGAGGCGATGGTCTTGATCGTCTCGATCCCCTCGCCGACGCCGCGAATCGTCACATCGCCGTAGTTGAGAATACGTCCAAGAATGGTCTGATCGACGTCGACGCTCTCGACCTTGTCCAGCGCCATTTCAAAGGTGCGGCGCTTGATGAACCCGGTCTTGTGCACGACCCTGAGGTTGGTGACGTCGGTTTCCGTGGTGAAGCGATGGAACCAGCCGTTTAGGGTCCAGAACAGGGCCGCCAGAGCCACCAAGCCGGCCGCAACCAGACAGAGCAGGACGAGCCCCTCGACGGTGGTTTGCCGAGACAAGACGAACAGGACCAGGGCCACGATCCAGGCGAGGATGGCCGGAAAATAGAAGATCCAGTGCGCATTGGTCGAATACAGCACCTTCTCGCCGGGCTGCAGGATCTCGTCGATATAACGCGCCATGATCTCGGTTAACCCACTACCCCCGCACCCTGCCCCCGCAGGAACCCGCTTGCCCCCGGCCCCGCCGCTATGTATACGCGCGGTCGGTGTCCGCGAGGCCCGTCCAGTGCGGGCCACCATACTGATCCTTATGAGGGAATGCACGCGTCGTCATGAGCCGCCTCGTGATGAAATTCGGCGGCACATCCGTCGCCAATATCGAACGTATCCGCAACGTCGCACGCCATGTGAAGCGTGAGGTCGATGCCGGCCACGAAGTGGCCGTGGTCGTCTCGGCGATGTCCGGCAAGACCAACGAGCTGGTGGCCTGGTGCACCGAGGCTTCGCCAATGCACGACGCGCGCGAATACGACGCTGTCGTCGCCTCCGGCGAACAGGTGACGTCGGGGCTGCTGGCCATCGTGCTCCAGGGCATGGGCATCCAAGCCCGCTCCTGGCAGGGCTGGCAGATCCCGATCAAGACCAGCGACGCCCATGCCTCGGCCCGGATCGAGGACATCGACGGCAGCGAGATCATCAACCGCTTCAAGGAGCGGAAAGAAGTCGCGGTCGTCGCCGGCTTCCAGGGCATCAATCCCGAAACCAACCGCATCACCACGCTCGGCCGTGGCGGCTCCGACACCTCGGCCGTGGCGATCGCCGCCGCGGTCAAGGCGGACCGCTGCGACATCTACACCGACGTGGATGGCGTCTACACTACCGATCCGCGAATCGTGCCGAAGGCCAAGCGGCTCGACAAGATCGCGTTCGAAGACATGCTGGAACTGGCCTCCCAGGGCGCAAAAGTGCTCCAGGTCCGCTCGGTGGAACTCGGCATGGTCCACAATATGCCGATCTTCGTGCGATCGAGCTTTGACAAGCCCGAGGATATCGACCCGCATGCCAACCAGCCGCCCGGCACGCTGATCTGCAGCGAGGAGGAGATCATGGAAAGCCACGTCGTCACCGGCATCGCCTTTTCGAAAGACGAGGCCCAGATCTCGGTGCGCCAGATCGAGGATAAGCCCGGTGTCGCGGCGTCGATCTTCGGCCCGCTGGCGGATGCCAACATCAACGTCGACATGATCGTGCAGAACGTCTCGGAGGACGGCAAGACCACCGACCTCACCTTCACGGTGCCGGCCGCCGACTACACCCGCGCCAAGGACACGATCACCGCCGCCAAGACCACGATCGGCTACCACCGGCTCGACACCGCCACCGACGTCGCCAAGATCTCGGTGATCGGCAGCGGGATGCGCAGCCATGCCGGCGTCGCCGCCCAGGCGTTCTCGGCCCTTGCGGGGCGGAATATCAATATCCGGGCCATTACAACTTCCGAGATCAAATTCTCGGTCTTGATCGACACCGCCTATACTGAGCTTGCGGTGCGCACCCTGCACACGCTCTACGGCCTCGATCAGGCTTAGACTAATTTTCTCTTAGCGGTCGCAGCAAACGGGAAGGTGTACACACCTTCGCGTTTGGCAGGTGTTTTGCTTGGCAAAACAAGCCCCAATTCGCTATACGGCGAACAGGGTGGGCTGCCACAAACTGTGCCCCAGTTGAGGCGGTGCTGATTCGGCTCAGGTGACGGCTCCGGCGATCACTAGGGCCGGTGCCGGATGAGCAAAATTAGTTGTTTTTCTGGATTTCTGGGCGAGCCGCTGCGGGCCCTTCCGGCCCCGGCAGACGAGGGAGATTGACGGTTCATGCGGAGCGCGTCGGGAGGTCCCCGCGTCTTGTTGAGACGGCTCCGCGAAACCATGGCGGAGCAGGTCTCGGCCCAGGAGCGGCTGGACAAGATCGTGGTGCTGATCGCCGCCAACATGGTGGCCGAGGTGTGCTCGGTCTATGTGCTGCGCGTCGACAACACGCTCGAGCTCTATGCCACCGAAGGCCTCAACCGCGAGGCGGTGCACCACACCGTGCTGAGCGCCCATGAGGGCCTAGTCGGTCTCGTCGCCAGCGAGGCGACCCCGCTCAATCTGAGCGATGCGCAAAGCCATCCGGCCTTCTCGTTCCGCCCCGAGACCGGCGAAGAAATCTATCACTCCTTCCTCGGCGTGCCGATCCTGCGCGCCGGCAACACGCTTGGCGTGCTGGTGGTGCAGAACCGCGCCAAGCGCAACTATGTCGAGGAGGAGCTCGAGGCGCTGCAAACCACCGCCATGGTGATCGCCGAGCTGATCGCCTCCGGCGAATTGTCCGCGCTCGCCCAGCCGGGCCTGGAGCCTGCCGCGCGCCATTCCGCGCAGAAGGTCGGCGCCATCCTGTCGGAGGGCATCGCGCTCGGCCACGTCGTGCTGCACGAGCCTCGCGTCGTCATCAAGGACTACATCGCCGAGGATCTGCCGAAGGAAATCAAGCGGCTCGACACTGCGCTCGCCAAATTGCGCGCCGATCTCGACCGCATGCTGGAGCGTGGCGACGTCGCCGAGGGTGGCGAGCACCGCGAGGTGCTGGAAGCCTACCGCATGTTCGCCAACGACCAGGGCTGGTCGCACAAGCTGCACGAGGCGGTCGCCACCGGCCTCACGGCGGAGGCAGCCGTCGAGCGCGTGCAATCCGACACCCGCGCGCGCATGCTGCGCTCGACCGATCCTTATCTGCGCGACCGGCTGCACGATCTGGAGGATCTCGGCTACCGCCTGATGCGGCAGCTGGTCGGCCAGGACCACGCGCCTTCGCGCGAGCAATTGCCCGACAACGCCATCGTCATCGCGCGCGCGATGGGCCCGGCGGCGCTGCTCGACTACGACCGCAAGCGCCTGCGCGGCATCGTGCTGGAGGAAGGCACCGCCAACTCGCACGTCTCGATCGTGGCGCGCGCGCTCGGCATTCCCGCGGTCGGCGAAGTCCCGAACGCGCCCGGCATCGCCGACCCCGGCGATGCCATCATCGTCGACGGCACCTCGGGCTCGATCTACGTGCGGCCCTCGCAGGAAGTCGAGGCCGCCTTCGCCGAGCGGGTACGCTTCCGCGCCCGACGCCAGGCGCAATATCTGGCGCTGCGCGACCTTCCCTGCGTCACCAGGGACGGCCAGAAGGTCGAGCTGATGATCAACGCAGGTCTCGCCATCGACCTGCCGCATATCGAAGACACCGGCAGCGCCGGCATCGGCCTGTTCCGCACCGAGCTGCAATTCATGGTCGGCCAGAGCCTGCCGCGCACCAGCGACCAGCTCGCGCTCTATCGCACCGTGCTGGATGCCGCCGGCGCCAAGCCCGTCACCTTCCGCACGCTCGATATCGGCGGCGACAAGGCGCTGCCCTATATGGAAGCGGTGATCGAGGAGAATCCCGCGCTCGGCTGGCGCGCGATCCGGCTCGGGCTCGACCGTCCCGGCCTGCTCCGCGGCCAGATCCGCGCGCTGCTGCGCGCCGGCGGCGGCCGCGCGCTGCGCATCATGTTCCCGATGATCTCGGAGGTCGCCGAATTCGATTCCGCCAAGGCGCTGGTCGAGCGCGAGCTCACTTACCTGCGCCAGCACGGCCACACCCTGCCGGAGCGCATCGACATCGGCACCATGGTCGAGGTGCCGGCGCTGCTCTACCAGCTCGACGAACTCCTGAAGAAGGTCGACTTCATCTCGGTCGGCTCCAACGATCTGTTCCAGTTCCTGTTCGCGGTCGACCGCGGCAATGCCAAGGTCTCGGAGCGCTTCGACACCATGTCGGCGCCGATCCTGCGCGCGCTGCGCGACATCGCGCGCAAGGCGCAGTCCGCGAACAAGTCGCTCTCGCTGTGCGGCGAGATGGCCTCGAAGCCGATCGGCGCGCTGGCGCTGATCGCGATGGGCTACCGCTCGCTGTCGCTGTCGGCGACCGCGCTCGGCCCGGTCAAGGCGATGGTGATCGATCTCGACGCCAAGAAGGCCGAAGCGATGCTCGGCCCGCTGCTGGACGCGCCAAGCGGCAGCGTCTCGATCCGGCAGAAGCTGACGGAATTTGCCGAGGCCGAAGGCCTGGCATTGTAGCGGGGCTGTCGCTGCTTCCCGCCGCCTCGCCTCTTTTCCATTTGAGACTGAACCGATGTCGTCACTCCCCGAAACCAAACTGGACATCCTGCTCGCGCACCATGCCTCGCTCGAGGCCGAATCGCTGGGACAGCTTTCCTCCGAGCGCTATGTGCAGGTTACGCGCGAGCTCGCCGAGATCACGCCGCTGATCGAGGCGGTGAAGGCCTACCGGTCCGCGGTCAAAGAACTCGCCGACACCGAGGCGCTGATCGCCGATCCCGCGACGGATGCCGAGATGCGCGGGATGGCGGAAGCCGAGCGCGACGAGCTGACGCCGAGAATCGAAGAGCTGGTTCAGAAGATTCGCGTCGCGCTGCTGCCCAAGGATGCCATGGACGACCGTAACGTGGTGCTGGAAATCCGCGCCGGCACCGGCGGCGACGAGGCCTCGCTGTTCGCCGGGGATCTGTTCCGGATGTACGAGCGCTTCGCCAGCTTGCAGGGCTGGAAGGTCGAGGTGATCTCGGCGAGCGAAGGCACGGTCGGCGGCTACAAGGAAATCATCGCTGAAGTACAGGGCCGCGGCGCGTTCTCGAAACTGAAATTCGAATCCGGCGTGCACCGCGTGCAGCGCGTGCCCGACACCGAGACGCAGGGGCGCATCCACACCTCCGCGGCGACGGTCGCCGTGATGCCGGAGGTCGAGGAGGTCGACGTCGAGATCAAGAACGACGATCTGCGGATCGAGACCATGCGCGCGCAGGGCGCCGGCGGCCAGCACGTCAACAAGACGGAATCGGCGATCCGCATCACCCACATCCCGACCGGCATCGTGGTGATGATGCAGGACAGCCGCTCGCAGCACAAGAACCGCGCTTCCGCCATGAACATCCTGCGCTCGCGCATCTACGATGCCGAACAGCAGCGCGTCGATGCCGCCCGCTCCGCCGAGCGCAAGGAGAAGGTCGGCTCCGGCGACCGCAGCGAGCGCATCCGCACCTATAATTTCCCGCAAGGCCGCGTCACCGATCATCGCATCAATCTGACGCTCTACAAGCTGCCGCAGGTGATCGCCGGGGAAGCGCTCGGCGAGCTGATCGACGCATTGACCACCGAGCACCAGGCTGCGCAGCTCGCCGCGCAAGGCGTGGCGGCGTGACGCCCGCGTGAAAAATCCCTTCGCCGGACAATCGATCGAGAGCGCACGGCGGACGCTGGCTGCGCAGCTGAGATCGGCGCAGCTCGACGAAGCCGAGCTCGACGCCCGCATCCTGCTTGGAGCAACACTCGGCCTCGATCTCACCGGCCTGATGGCACAGGCCACCCGCCCACTGACCGAGATCGAAGCGGCGCGGCTCGCGCAGCATGCCGGGCGCCGCATCGCCGGCGAGCCGGTGGCGCGCATTCTCGGCACGCGGGAATTCTGGGGCCTGCCGTTTCGCCTGTCGGAGGCAACGCTGGTCCCGCGTCCCGACACCGAAACCGTAGTCGAGCGCGCGCTCGAAATCTTTCGCGAACAGCAATTCTCGCATCCGCCGCGCATCGCCGACATCGGAACTGGATCCGGCGCGATCCTGCTCGCACTGCTGCACGAAATTCCCGGCGCCTTCGGCGTCGGCACCGATCTCAGCCTCTCCGCGCTCGATACCGCCCAAAGCAATGCCGCAGTCCTCGGCCTTTCCGGCCGAGCCGCCTTCGTCGCCTGTTCCTATGCCTCCGCGCTTCGCGGCCCGTTCGATCTGATCGTCTCGAACCCGCCCTATATCCCCTCGGGGGAAATTCCGAAATTGAGCATCGAGGTGCGCGAGCACGATCCGCATTTGGCGCTCGACGGCGGCAATGACGGCTATGACGCCTATCGCGCTTTGATCCCGCAGGCGGCCGAACGGCTGGCTCCCGGCGGGACGCTGATCGTCGAGGCCGGACGGGGTCAGGCCGGAGATATTGAAACCTTGATGACCGCTGCCGCGTTATTGGTGGACAGGCCGCCCAAGGCCGATCTGGCGGGCATTCCGCGGGCGGTTTCGGCCCGAAAAATGCCCCCATAAAAGCCGGATTGGGCTGCAAAAAACCTCTTGGAATATCGCTTGGGAACGATTACCTTCCGGTCAACAGATCGGTACCGGCCCCGTAGATCTACGGGTGAAAGCCGGGCTCTCGGGCGAGAGCGTTACTGATGAAGGTTCCAAGCCGCAGGTCCTGTTGAGCGCGATGGCGATTGAAGCTGCGCTGCTTACCGACCGCAACGTGAACGAAAGCCTGATATTGCGCTTGAACACTTACGCAACAAAGCTGGGCTTGTTTCGGCAGGCGATATGAATGGGTTCGCTGGCAATGAATGCTGGCGGGTGGGGAACGCGTCTTTGTTGAACGCGACGATCGACGAACATCGGCAGGGTTCAGGCCGATCTTGCGCGCGGCGCGCGCGAGAGATGGGAGCCGCTGTCATCGGGTCACTCCTAGCAATCAGTCATGCGTGCAACCTTTAGGGCTGGAATTAAAGGCAGGATATGAGAAACGGTCAGAACAAGCAGCGGATGCGCAACCGCAACAACAATAATAATAACAACAACAACCGGCGCGGCCAGAATCCGATGACCCGGGTGTACGAGTCCAACGGACCCGACATCAAGATCCGCGGCACGGCTTCGCATATCGCCGAGAAATATCTTCAGCTCGCGCGCGATGCGCGATCGTCGGGAGATCCGGTCGCAGCCGAGAACTACTACCAGCACGCCGAGCACTATTTCCGCCTGATCGCGGCGGCCCAGGAACAGTTCCGCCAGAACCAGCAACCGCGCGGTGACGAGCCGATCGGCAGCAGCAGCGGCGACGACAGCGAGGACGACGGCGAGAACTTCTCGAATTTCGGCCAGGAGCCGGGCTTCGTGCCGCAGCCGCCGCAGCAGCCCTTCATGCGCGACCGCGACGGCCAACGCGATCACCACCAGCGTGATCATCAGCCGCGCGAGAACCAGCCCTTTCAGCGCGACAACCAGCAACCGCGCGAGCACCGCGAACGCGAGCACCGTCAGCAGCCGCAGTATCAGCCCCAGCCCCAGCCGTTGCCGCTGAACCAGCCGCAGCCCGTCGTCGCCGATGCCGGCAGCGTCGATCGCCTGCCCTCCTTCATCACCGGCGCACAGCCGCAAGTGAGTGGTGGCGCGAATGGCGGCCAGCCTGGCTTCGAAGGCGCCGCTGGTGGCGAGCGCTTTCCGCGGCGGCGCCGGCGTCCGCACGGCCCGCGTCCCGAGCGCGAAGCAGCTCCAGCCGGCTCCAGCGACGAAGTCGCACCCGGCGAGTAAGCCTCTTCTGATTTATGAACTGCAATCGTCCCGGCCTCGCCGGGACGATTTGCTTTCAGCTGCGCGTCACCGTCGAAGACGGCACCAGCACGGGCTTCGTCAGCGCCGGAATCAGTCGCGCACGCTCGCGCTTGGCGGGAATCGCGCGATAGACCTGCTTCGTCGCCTCGACGATATGCACGCCGGCAAAGGGCAGCGACAACGCCGCGCCGGCGCGCTCCCACATCTGCGCCGATTTCAGCACCCAGCCGCCGGCATAGGGCGGCATGAACAGCGCCTCGCCCCAGGCGGTCGGCGTGAACCAGGTCTGGCGCAACAGGTCGGTGATCTGCGAGCGCGAATAGGGCCGGCCGTGGCCGAACGGTGTGCTGTCGGTGCGGGTCCACACCCCGCGCCGGTTCGGAATCACCGCGATCACGCGGCCGGAGGGCGACAGCACCCGCCATACCTCGCGGAGCAGCGCGGCCGGATCGTCCGACATCTCAAGCGCATGGATCAGCAGGATACGGTCGACGGCGGCGTCAGGAACCGGCAGCGAAAATTCATCGACCAGCGAGGCCAGCGCGGGCCGTCCCGTCGGCCATTTCAAGACACCCTGCGCTGACGGCATGAAGGCGATGCAGCGCTCCGCGTCCTCGCGGAACAGGCCGAGATAGGGCGTGGGATAGCCGATGCCGAGCACACGCTGGCCCTTGGCGTCCGGCCAGCGTTCCCTGATGCCGCGATTGATCATCTGCCGCGCCACAATCCCGAGGCGACGGGAGTAGAACTCGCGCAGGTCGACGACGTCGATGGTCATGACGGCAATGTAACATGCACAAGGCGGCCGCCGCGCGCGGAATATTGCATTGCCTGCGCAACGTTAACGCCATATTTGTCTGGCCGGGCTGAGCGCGATGGAGATGTCATGGCCGCCGAAATTCGTACTTTCAGCTGTTTAAACGATAATTTCGGTTATCTGATCCACGATGTGGAAACCAAGGCAACGGCGTCGATCGACGCGCCGGAGGCCGGCCCCATCGTCAAGGCCCTGGAGCGTGAGGGCTGGCAGCTCACCGACATCCTGATCACCCATCATCACGGCGATCATGTCGGCGGAGTCGCCGAACTCAAGCAGAAATACAATTGCCGCGTCGTCGCGCCGCATGACAAGACCACTGAGATCGCCAACGTCGACCTGCGCGTCGCCAATGCCGACGTGGTCAAGGTCGGAACCCTGCTGGCGCGCGTGCTGGAGACGCCCGGCCACACGCTCGACCACATCTCCTACGTGTTCGACACCGAGAAGACGCTGTTCGCGGCCGACACGCTGTTCTCGATCGGCTGCGGCCGCGTGTTCGAGGGCACCTATCCGATGATGTGGGATTCGCTCCTGAAGCTGCGGGCGCTCCCCGACGATTTCAAGCTCTATTGCGGCCACGAATACACGGCCTCCAACGTCAAGTTCGCGCTCACGGTCGATCCGGACAACGCAGCCCTCCAGGCGCGCGCGGTGGAGGTTGCCAAGCTGCGGGCCGAGAACAAGCCGACCATTCCCTCCCTGCTTGGTGATGAGAAGCGGGCAAACGTGTTCCTGCGCGCCGACGAGCCCTCGGTCGCAGCCAGGCTGCACATGAAGGGTGCGGATGCCGCCACGGTGTTCGGCGAGCTGCGCGAGCGCAAGAACAAGTCCTGAAGCACAAATCCTGACGGGGACCGATGCCGACCGCAGCCGAGATCATCGCGCGCCTCGAACTCCGTCCGCATCCCGAGGGCGGGCACTACCGCGAGACGTTCCGCGATCAGACCACGGACCTCAACGGACGCTCGCGCTCCACCTCGATCTATTTCCTGCTCGCACGCGGCGAGCGCTCGCACTGGCATCGCATCGATGCTGTCGAGACCTGGCACTACTATGCCGGCAGCCCGCTGACACTGCGCATCGCTCATCACGGCTGCTCCCAGCACCAGGTGCGCCTCGGCACCGACCTTGTGAGCGGCGAACGGCCGCAGGCGATCGTGCCGGCGGACGCGTGGCAGATGGCGGAGACCACCGGCGAATGGACGCTCGTCGGCTGCACCGTGGCACCGGCTTTCGAGTTCGCAAGATTCGAGCTTGCGCCGCAGGGCTGGGAACCGTAGGCCACAGTCACCGCTTCCGCAGCACCATGTCCTTGGCCGCGATCAGGCCGCCGCCGGCGATCAGGATGGCGGCGATGGCGATATTGGCGCTGGCTTTTGCAAAGCCTGCGGCGATGAGGAAGCCGGTCGACAGCAGCGGCGTCGCGTAGGAGGCCGCGCCGAGCACGCGGATGTCGCCCCGCTTCATGCCGATGTCCCAAGCGTAGAACGCAGCACCGACGGGGCCGATGCCGAGGGCGATGACGGACAGCCATTGCAGCGCGGTTTCCGGCCACACCGTGGTTTCGAGTACACCATGCATCAACGCTGCGAGCAACGCCGTGGCGAGGCAGAAGCCCGCGACAGCGTCAGTCGGCACCGCCTTCAATCGGCGCGACAGCACCGAATAGGTCGCCCAGACGAACGCCGCGATGAAAGCCGCGACCAAGCCGGGCATCTGGCCCGGCGCAAACCCGGTGGTATTGCCGGCGAACAGCAGCACGGTGCCGACGAGACCGAGCACCGCGCCGACGATGTGATGCATGGCCAGCCGCTCGCCCGGCAGGAACGACGAGAACAGCACGATCAGCAGCGGCCACATGTAATTCAGAAGGCCGGCTTCGGCCGGCGGCGCAAAGCGCAGCGCCAGGAAATACAGCGCGTGATAGCCGAACAGACCGCCCACGCCGACGACCCAGACGGCGAGCGGCTGGCGCAGGCTCCTCGCCACATCGCCGCGGCCGATCCAGGTGAGCAGGCCAACGAGACCGCCGATCGCAAAGGTCATCGCGGCGAGCTGGAACGCCGGAATCTTTCCGGTCGCCACCGTCATCACGGAAAGCAGTGACCACATCAGGATCGCGGTCAGTCCGATCAGTGTGGCTGTGCGCGGGGTCATCGAAAAAAGCTCTGAGGACGCTTATGCCCGGCACGAGGCCGGGCATATTGTCTTCACTATCGCCTTGTCGTGCCTGAAGCTACAGGCTTTTGGCCGAAACGGTTCGCGCTCTGTCAGGCGTGATACTGGCCGCCATTGATGGTCAGCGTCGAGCCCGTGATGAAGCCGGCCTCGTCAGCCGCCAGGAACACGACCGCGCGCGCGATTTCCTCGGGCTCGCCGAGGCGGTTCACCGGGATCTGCGGAATCACGCTCTTCTCCAGAACGTCTTTCGGCACCGCCTGCACCATTTCGGTATTGATATAGCCCGGCGCGATTGCGTTGACGGTGATTCCGCCCTTGGCGTTCTCGATCGCCAGCGCCTTGGTGAAGCCGATGTCGCCAGCCTTTGCCGCGGAATAGTTGACCTGGCCGAACTGCCCCTTCTGGCCGTTGATCGACGAGATTGAGATCACGCGTCCGAACTTGCGCGCGCGCATGCCTTCGATCACCTGGCGCGTCATGTTGAACAGCGAGCCGAGATTGGTGTTGATCACGGCATTCCACTGTTCCAGCGTCATCTTGTGGAAGGCGGTGTCGCGGGTGATGCCGGCATTGTTGACGAGCACCTCGACGGGACCGAGATCGGCCTCGACCTTCTTGACGCCTTCCGCGCAAGCATCGAAATTGCTGACGTCCCATTTGTAGACGGCGATGCCGGTCTCGGCCTTGAACTTCTCTGCCGCCGCATCGTTGCCGGCATAGCTCGCCGCGACCTTGTAGCCGGCTTCCTTCAGAGCCTTGCTGATCGCAGCTCCGATGCCCCGCGTACCACCCGTCACCAATGCAACACGTGCCATATCGTATTCCTTCCCTTGGACTCTTCGGACGTTTCTGAGTGATCGTTTTTAATGGTGGATTATGCGGTTGGTTTGACGGACATCAAGAACAAAACGCCCGGCGTTGAGCCGGGCGTTTGTATTTAGTCGAGGCCAGCGCGGTTGCGAAGAATATTTGATTTGCAACCGCTGCCTTTTTTTAGTCGCGTGCAACGCACTCACCGACGTGTGCAGCGCACCCGTCAGCTAAGTGTAAGCTCAGTCGCGCGCCAGACACATCGCGATCCCCATGCCGCCGCCGATGCACAGCGTGGCAAGGCCCTTCTTCGAATCGCGCTTCTGCATTTCGTGCAGCAAGGTCACCAGCACGCGCGCGCCGGAGGCGCCGACTGGATGGCCGATCGCGATCGCACCGCCATTGACGTTGACCTTGGAGGTGTCCCAACCGAGATCCTTGTTGACGGCGCAGGCCTGCGCCGCGAAGGCTTCGTTGGCCTCGATCAGGTCGAGGTCGCCGACATTCCAGCCGGCCTTCTTCAGCGCCGCGCGCGAAGCCGGGATCGGGCCCGAGCCCATGATCTTCGGATCGACGCCGGCCTGCGCCCAGGACACGATGCGCGCCAGCGGCTTCTTGCCTTCCTTGGCGGCCTGCTTGGCGGTCATCAGCACTACGGCGGCGGCGCCGTCATTGATGCCCGAGGCCGAACCCGCGGTGACCGTGCCTTCCTTCTCGAAGGCGGGACGAAGCTTCGCCATCGCATCGAGGGTTGCGCCATGGCGCGGATATTCGTCAGCGCTGACGACCACGTCACCCTTGCGGCCCTTGATGGTCACAGGAACGATCTCGTCGTTGAACTTGCCGGCTTTCTGCGCGGCCTCGGCCTTCTGCTGCGAGGCGACGGCGAATTCGTCCTGCTGGGCGCGGGTGATCTGCCATTGCCGCGCGACGTTCTCGGCGGTGTTGCCCATGTGGTAGCCGTTGAAGGCGTCCCACAGGCCGTCCTTGATCATGGTGTCGATGAACTCGACCGCGCCCATCTTGACGCCGCCGCGCAGATACTGGGCGTGCGGGGCCATGCTCATGGATTCCTGGCCGCCGGCAACCACGATCTCGGAATCGCCGTTGAGCAGCGCCTGGTAGCCGAGCGCGACAGTGCGAAGGCCCGAGCCGCAAAGCTGGTTGACGCCCCAGGCGGGACTCTCCACCGGAATGCCGGCGGCGATCGAGGCCTGGCGGGCGGGATTCTGGCCCTGAGCGGCGGTCAGGATCTGGCCCATAATGACCTCCGAGACCCGGCCGGGCTCGATGCCACCGCGCTCCAACGCGGCCTTGATGGCGATCGCGCCAAGATCGTGGGCGGGAAGGGTCGCGAACGCTCCGTTGAAGCTTCCGACCGGGGTGCGGGCGGCGCTGACGATGACGACATCGTCTGACATGGGCATCTCCTGGGGTTGAAAGGGGGCAAGCGGGGCTGGGGAAAAGCTCGCCAGTCTCGAATGACATCCTGTTAACGTCGTTGAGGCATGTCAATCGGCCGGCGACCGAATTCATGCCGCAGCGCATTCAAAATAGCGTTCTTGGCGCTTTCGCAAGCAGGTTTTTGCTGTCCGATTAACCGTGCCGCACAAAACGGTAGCGTGACCCCTTTGAAAATGCTTATTTTGTTGCGTTGCGTACTCTTCCCGCCCTGCGGCATAGCCCGCCGGGTTCCCGTTCTCCGCGCTTGCAAGTGAGAGCCCATGGCGAAATCAGACCAACCCACCACCATCAAGAAATACGCGAACCGCCGGCTCTATAACACCGGAACGAGCACCTACGTCACGCTCGAGGACCTCGCCGCCATGGTCAAGGATGGCGAGGACTTCCTAGTCTACGACGCCAAGACCGGCGACGACATCACCCGCTCCGTGCTCGCCCAGATCATCTTCGAGCAGGAGAACAAGGCCGGCCAGAACCTGTTGCCGACCACGTTCCTGCGCCAGCTGATCCGTTTCTACGGCGACAGCATGCAGATGGTGGTGCCGAAATATCTGGAGCAGTCGATCGCGACGCTGACCCAGGAGCAGGAGAAGTTCCGCAAGCAAATCGCCAACACGCTGTCCGGCACGCCGTTTGCTCCGTTGGAAGAACAGGTCCGCCGCAACATGGAGTTGTTCCAGCAGACCTTCTCGATGTTCAAGCCATTTGTCCCCACGCCGGGCCGCCCAACAGCAGCGACGCCGGAGCCTGAGGCTGATGCGAGCGCGGAGCCGGCGAAAGATGCCAACATTGACGATTTGCGCCAGCAGATGAAGGACATGCAGGAACGTCTCGAGCGCATGTCGAAGAAGGACGAGTAGCTCCTTTTTCATGCCGGCGCGTCCGCATGCGGCGGCGGCACGAACCAACGATTGATTGCGGCATCGCGGTTTGCGCGCTGCCACCCGGCCAAGGCCGGAGCCGCCATGTCTGATCGCACATGCCTGACCGCACCACGCACTGGCAGAACGTCTACGCCACCAAGGGCGAGGCCGAGGTGAGCTGGTTTCAGGACAGCCCCACGATCTCACTCGATATGATCCGCGCCGCCAACCCGGATCGTGGCGCCGCCATCATCGACATCGGCGGCGGAGCTTCGCGGCTGGCGGACGCGCTGTTGCAGGACGGATATCGCGACCTCGCCGTGCTGGACCTCTCCGCCAATGCGCTTGACGCTGCGAAGAAGCGTATCGGCGTGGCCGCATCAAAGGTCGACTGGATTGTTGCCGATGCCACGACATGGCGCCCAGCAAAGGCATATGATGTCTGGCACGATCGCGCGGCGTTTCACTTCCTGACTGATTCCGGCGACAGGGCCGCTTACGTCGCGCGGCTGCGGTCGGCAATTGTGCCCGGCGGCCACGTCGTCATCGCGACGTTCGCGCTCGATGGTCCGGAGAGGTGCAGCGGCTTGCCCGTGCAGCGCCACGACAGCGCCAGCCTGGCCGCGGAGCTCGGGACAGACTTCGAACTGGTCGAAACGCGCAGCGAGACCCATCACACACCGTGGGATTCGACGCAGGCGTTTCAGTTCAGCCGGTTCAAGCGGCGCGGCTGACAGCGGAGTCCTTGGCGCGTATGCGCCTGCTTAAGCCGCCAGCTTCACCGTATGCGCGAAGTCCCAATAAAGGTTTCGCGCCTTGGTGTAGAACGGTCCCGGCTTGAGCTCGCGCTCGTCGATGCGGATCACGGGCGCGACCTTCGCGAAATTGCCGGTTGAAAAAATCTCGTCGGCGGCGAGGAAGTCGGCGTAGCGCAGCGTCTTCTCGACCACGGTGACGCCGTCGCCGCGAAGCAGGCTGATCACGCGCTGACGGGTGATGCCGTTCAGGAATGTGCCGTTCGGCACCGGCGTATAGACCACGCCATCCCTGGCCATGAACACGTTGGAATTGCCAAACTCGGCGACGTTGCCGAGCATGTCGAGCATCAGCGCGTTCTGGTAGCCGCGCGAGACGGCTTCCGCGAGCGCGCGCGAATTGTTCGGATAGAGGCAGGCGGCCTTGGCTTCGACCGGCGCGCATTCGGCCGTGGGCCTGCGGAACGGCGACAGCGTGATCGCGTTGCCGACGGGCTTCGGCATCGGCGCCTCATAGATGCACAGGCACCAATTGGTGGTTTCAGGGTCGAACAGCACGCCGCCGCCCGAGCCGTTCTGCGCCCAGTACATCGGACGGACATAGAGCTCGGCATTCGCCGCGAAGCGGGCGATGCCTTCCCTTGCAAGCGTGAGCCAGGTGCCGGCGTCAACCACCGGCTTCAGGCCAAAACTGATCGCCGATTGATTGGCGCGGCCAACGTGACGATCGAGATCGGGCGCGACGCCTTCGAACGCACGCGCGCCGTCGAACACGACCGATCCGAGCCAGGCCGCATGCGTGCGCGGGCCCATGATCGGCACGTTGCCGTCGTGCCACTTGCCTTCGAAGAAGGTCCAGCTCGGCGAATATTCGATCGGCTTCCTGATCTCGGCCATGACCGGCCTCCCTTGGGCGTGACGCCGCAATAGGGCGCCACTATTGGTCGCAAGTTCTAAATGATTCCCTGCGGAGATAAGGGTGGGTTATCCTTCCCTGCAAGGGAGAAGGAAGCAATATGCCGCTCGATCCGCTCGCAAAGCGTTTGTTGACCATGATGGCGGCGGCCGCGCCGCAGGCGCGAAGCCGGCCAAGCGTGGAGGCGCGGCGACAGTCGCTGGCGAAGCTGATGCAGTTCGCGCGCGCTGATGCGCCGGACGTGACGGTCTCCGACGGCATGCTGCCCGGGCCCGGCGGCGAACTGTCCTATCGGCTCTATTCGACCGCGTCCGCCGACGAACGTGTTCCGGGCTTTATCTTCTTTCACGGCGGTGGCTTGGTCGCCGGCAGCATCGCCACGCATGACCGCATCGCAGCGGCGCTGGCGCATGCGACCGGCTGCCGGCTGGTCTCGGTCGACTACCGGCTGGCACCCGAGCACAAATATCCGGCCGCCGTGGACGACGCGATTGCGGCCACCGAATGGGTGGCGCGCGAAGCTTCCTCCCTCGGCATCGACGCCGAACGTCTCGTGGTCGGCGGCGACTCCGCCGGCGCCACGCTGGCTGCGATCGTGTGCCAGGAGGCGGCGCGCCGTGCCGGGCTTTCCATCGTCGCGCAGTGCCTGATCTGTCCGGTGCTGGATTTCGAAGAGACCTCACCCTCGCGCGAGGAATTCGCCGAAGGCCACCTGATCGACCGCGTCACCATCGAAGCGGATCTTTCCGACTACCTGCCCGACGGCATCGACGCCGCCGATCCCCGCATCTCGCCTCTCCGCGCGACGCGACTTGCGGGCCTGCCGACCGCGATCATCCACACCGCTGAATTCGATCCGATGCGCGACGAGGGCAATGCCTATGCACGCAAGCTGCTCGCCGCCGGAGTCGCGGTCGAGCACGTCTGCCACGACGGCATGATCCACAATTTCCACGCCATGGGCGCGATCCTGCCGCAGGCGCAGCTCGTACTGTCGCAGATCGGCGAACAGGTCAGGCGGGCGGTGGAAAAATAAGCGCGCGGATCACACTCTTGCGCCGAGCACTGCGCGCGCTGCCACGACATATTCGGGCCAATGCGCATCCGCATAGCGTTCGGCCTGCCGTGCGCAGGTAACGTCGGGCGCATGGGCGGCTGCAATCGTGCGCGCGAAGCTCTCTTCGGCGACCGTCACGTCGCCAGGCTCGGACGACGGCACGCTAGCCGCCACGGCAGTCGGAGCAACAGCGAGCCCAGCCAGACCAGTGAGCAGAATGCGGCGTGACGTGTTCATGGCTGATGTCCTTCCATTGTCCGGCCTGCACTCTGGCCGGTTAGCGTGTTAGTGCGATCACGGCAGAGTAGCCGCGCACATCCGTGCAGTCCATCGCTTGCCGATAGCACCTGGCCACGCGAACGACCACATTCCTAGCGCTGGTTCCGCCATCAAATCGCCGCGCGTCGGATTGCCACGTGTCCCGGCATAGCCACTCGCATCGCTTGGGCGCGCTGTCGTCCCGCTAGGTCACGCTGCGGACTCAGCTTTACGCCGTGCGCGACTGACTGGGGTCGTGGTGGATGTTCGGTAAAGCGCGGCTTCCGCATTTTCACGGATATTGGCGCAACGGCCGCAATCGCCTGTCATTGATCATGAAGGAGTTTTCACGTTTCAGTGCTGCCATACGCGGCACCTGACGCGTGAACCAATTGTTAGCCCTCTCGCGCAATCGCCCATCGCCTTACCTCTCGGCAAATAAGCTTGCGGCAAACTGAGCCAGTTTCGCTTGGGAGGTTGAGAATGCCCCGCTTGGTATCGGAACGAACGTTCCTCGCCGGCAAGATCATCTTCAACTTCGGTCAGTCGACCATCGATTGCGTCGTCCGCCGGATGACCGAGGATGGCGCGACGCTGGAGATGCAGAGCAGCGTCGGCGTGCCCGACGAGTTCCAGCTCCGGCTCGCAAGCCAGGAGATCCTCTCCTGCCGTGTGCTCTGGCGGTCGGACCGTCAGGTCGGCGTTGCGCTCGGAGCGGAAGATCATGTCGAGCCGAAGGCCGCGGACGATCAGGAGCGGCGTGCCGACCAGCTGATGCGCGGACAGATGCTCGCGCTGCGCGCGGCGCTCGATTTCGTCCCGCTCGGCATCGTGCTGCTGGATGCCAATCTTCGTGCCCAGTTGATCAACCGCGCGTTCCGGCGGATGTGGCTGTTGCCGGACGACGTCGCCAACAGCAATCCGTCTTTCGTGACGCTGATGCATCATGGCCGCGACACGCTGGCCTACGAAATTCCGCCCGCGGAGCTGGAGGCTTATGTAGCCGAGCGCGTGCGTCACGTGCAGGCGGGTGACGCCTCACCGCGTGACCTGCGCCGCACCGGCGGCGACGTCGTTCGCATGCAATGCACGCCGCTGCCTGACGGCGGACGGATGCTGACCTATACGCCCGTCACCGACATCGTGCGCTATTCCGACGAGCTGAAATTGCTGCGCGACGCGCTCGAGAACGTCGAAGACGGCGTGCTGTTGCTCGACCGCGATCTCAACGCCAGCTTCATGAACCGGCGCATGCGGCGATTCTGGGAGGTGAGTGAGCAGGAGGCCGCCGGCCACCCGACCTACGCATCCCTGGTGAGCCGGGCGCAGCGCGCGAGCGCGCCGGGACTGCCGATGAACGAACTGGCGAAGTTTCCCGTCAAACGCGTCGCCGAGGTCAAGGCCGGAGATCATGTGCGCGACCTCCAGACTCCGGATGGGCGGCGCATCAGGGCCCACTGCACCACGATGTCGAATGGCGGTCGCATGCTGACCTATGTCGACATCACCGATCTGACGCAAAAGGCCGCGATGCTGGAGACGCTCGCGACCACCGATCCGCTCACCGGCCTCTACAATCGCCGCCACTTCCTCGATTCTCTCGATGCGGAATGGAGCCGCTTCCAGCGCTATTACCGCTCGGTTTCTGTCCTGATGCTCGACATCGATCATTTCAAATCGGTCAACGACCGCTACGGCCACGCGGTCGGCGACGCCGCGATCAGGGCGGTGGCGGCCGCATGCCTCGATGGCAAGCGCAAATCGGACATCGTCGGCCGCCTCGGGGGCGAGGAGTTTGCGATTCTGCTGCCCGAGACCAGCCTGTCGCGGGCCAGGACGGTGGCCGAGCGCATCCGCAAGCGCGTGATGAACTCGCACATCGCCGCCACTGAGGTTCAGTTCGGCGTCACCGTGAGCATCGGTATTGCGGAAGCAAGCGTCAGCATGTCCGGCATCGACGCCTTGATGAGCGCGGCCGATCACGCGCTCTACCAGGCCAAAGCCGAAGGCCGCAACCGCTGCGTCGCCTGGTCGCCCCCGCCGCCCCTGAACAAGGCGGCGGAGTGATCGCTCCGTACGTCTATTCCGGCACCGGCACGTCGAAGGTATTGAGCGTCACAGAGACCATGCAATAGACGCCGACGAGATAGGACAGCTCGGCCGCGCCGTGCTCGCCGAACTCCTTCACGGCCGCCCGATAGGTCAGCTCAGGCAGCACGCCGCCGCTCACCAGCGCCGAGGCCACGTCGTAGGCGACGGCCTCCTGCTTGGTGAGATCCACCGGCCGCTGTCCGGCCACGATGGTCGCGAGCTTCTCGTCGGAGAGCCCGCGCTGCTCGGCCACCAGCACATGGGCGTAGAGCTCGTAGCCGGAGCGGAAATGCGAGCCGGTGACGAGGATCGCGACCTCGCGCACCGGCGCCGGCAGCAGCGGGTTCGATGCGATCGCCTTGACCAGTTCCCATACCGGCTTGCCGAAACGCGGCTCGCGGAGCCAGGGATTCCAGGGCCCGAGCAGCGCGCCGTCGTCGCGCATGTTCACAAAGCCCTTGAAGTGGTCCTTGATGCCGGCTCGCATGTCGTCATAGAGCGGCTTCTGTTCTTCGGTCAGATCTTTCGGATCGAGAATGGGAAGGCGCACGGCAGGATCTCCTCGTTGAGAAGACGCAACCGTCACCTGCATGCGCTCGCAAGGCAAGTGAAGTTGCCGTGACGGACTTGCTCAAAACTCCAGCGGCGCGTTGTCGATGACTTCCTTCATCACGAAGAAGGTGCGGGTCTGGCGGACGCCGGGCAGCGCGATCAGCTGCTCGCCATGGATGCGGTTGAAATCCTCCATGTCGCCGACGCGGATCTTCAGGAAGTAGTCGAAGTCGCCGGCGACGAGGTGGCAGTCGAGCACGAATTTCAGTTTGGTGATCGCCTGCTCGAAGATGGCAAAGCTCTCCGGCGTCGAGCGATCCAGCACGACGCCGACCATGACCAGCGTCCCCTTCGCCACCTTCTTGGGGGCGACCATCGCGCGCACACTGGCGATGAACCCGTCTTCGAACAGGCGCTGGGTGCGGCGGTGGCAGGTAGCAGGGCTGATAGCGACCGTTCCGGCCAGCTCAGCATTGCTGAGTCGGCCGCTATTCTGAAGCAATCTCAATATCTTAAGGTCGATGCGGTCGAGCCGGGCGGCCATGGAAGAAACTTTCATGCACGTGGCAAATATTGGAAGAATTATGAGAGATAGACCCGATCAGCGCAAGAAAGCGCGCAGCATACCCGCAATATTTGAGAGCACATTTTTTCGCATCGATGCTAGCCAAGTGCCGGACACCAACCGCCAATCGGGATGACCTGACCATGCTGGAAAAATTCGCGCGCTATCCGCTGACCTTTGGCCCGACGCCCATCGAGAAGCTGGAGCGGCTGTCAAAACATCTCGGCGGCAATGTCGAGATCTATGCCAAGCGCGAGGACTGCAATTCCGGCCTCGCCTATGGCGGCAACAAGTTGCGCAAGCTCGAATACATTATTCCCGATGCGATCGCCTCCAACGCCGACACGCTGGTCTCGATCGGCGGCGTGCAGTCCAACCACACCCGCATGATCGCCGCCGTCGCGGCCAAGATCGGCATGAAGTGCCGCCTGGTGCAGGAAGCCTGGGTGCCGCACGAGGATGCCGTCTATGACCGCGTCGGCAACATCATGCTCTCGCGCATCATGGGCGCCGACGTCCGCCTGGTCGACGACGGCTTCGATATCGGCATCCGCAAGAGCTGGGAGCAGGCGATCGAGGAAGTGAAGGCGGCGGGCGGCAAGCCCTACGCGATCCCCGCCGGTGCGTCCGTGCACAAATATGGCGGGCTCGGCTATGTCGGTTTCGCCGAGGAAGTGCGCAAGCAGGAAGCCGAGCTCGGCTTCAAGTTCGATTACATCATCGTCTGCACCGTGACCGGCTCGACCCACGCCGGCATGCTGGTCGGCTTCGCCGCCGACGGCCGCGCCCGCAGGGTGATCGGCATCGACGCCTCGTTCACGCCGGCGCAGACCAAGGCGCAGGTGCTCTCGATCGCGCAGAACACGGCCAAGCTCGTCGAGCTCGGCAAGGACCTCGTCGCCGACGATGTCGTCCTGATCGAGGACTACGCCTATCCCGCCTACGGCGTGCCGTCGGAAGAAACCAAGGAAGCGATCCGCCTGACCGCCCGCCTCGAAGCCATGATCACCGACCCCGTCTATGAAGGCAAATCGATGCAGGGCCTGATCGACCTGACCCAGAAGGGCCATTTCGAGAAGGGCGCAAAGATTCTCTATGCCCATCTCGGCGGCGCGCCGGCGCTCAACGGCTATGGGTATGCGTTCCGGAACGGTTGAGGTAGGCCGCACCACGCGCCTCCACTCCGCTGTCGTCCCGGACAAGCGTAAGCGCAGATCCGGGACCCATAGCCACAGGGAGATGTTCGGCGAAGACTTGCCGTTCGGTACTCCTACCGATCGTAATCGATAAATCACACGGTATGGATCCCGGATCTGCGCTCCGCTTCGCTGCGCTTGTCCGGGATGACTGCGTGGAAAGATCGCCGCCCTACCGCGCCCGTACGATCCGCAACAACTCGTCGCCGTAATGCTCCAGCTTCTTGTCGCCGATGCCGGGGACGTTGCGGAGTTCATCCAGCGTGGTCGGCCAGGCCCGGACGATACCGTCGATGGTGGCATCGTGCAGCACCACATAGGCCGGCACGCCGCGCTCGCGTGCGATGTCCGAACGCCAGGACCGCAACCGCGCGCGCAATTCGGGATCGACATCGCCTTGCGGCGCATTCGTCGCCGGCGCGAGATCACCACGACGGGACTTTGTCCGGCTCGCGCGAACACGCGTGCCCGGCGCTTCCTCGCGCAACCACACCTCGGTCTCGCCGCGCAACACGCCGCGCGCGGCATCCGTCAGCTTCAGTGCGCCATAGGCCTCGCTGTCGCTCTGCAGATAGCCCATCGCGACCAGCTGCCGAAGCACGGTACGCCACTGCTTCTCGTTGAGCTCGCGCCCGATGCCGAACACCGACAGCTTGTCATGGCCGAACTGCGTCACCTTCTCGGTCAGCCGTCCGATCAGCACGTCGATCAGGTGCATCGCGCCGAAACGCTGCCCGGTGCGATAAGTGCAGGAGAGCAGCTTTTGCGCCAGCACCTTGCCGTCGCGCATCTTTGGCGGCGTCAGGCAGTTGTCGCAATTGCCGCAGGTCTCGCCGTGCGCACTCTCGCCGAAATAGCCTAACAGCCGTTTGCGCCGGCACTGTGCCGTCTCGGCGAGCCCGACCAGAGCGTCGAGTTTCCGGATCGAGATGCGTTTGAACTCCTCGGAGCCGCTGGACTCGTCGATCATCCGGCGCTGTTGCACGATGTCAGAGAGCCCATAAGCCATCCACGCCGCGGACGGCCTGCCGTCGCGTCCCGCTCGCCCCGTCTCCTGGTAGTAGGCCTCGATGCTCTTGGGCAGGTCGAGATGGGCAACGAAGCGCACGTCGGGCTTGTCGATGCCCATGCCGAAGGCGATGGTCGCGACGATGACGATGCCGTCCTCGTTGAGGAAACGGTCCTGGTTGCGCGAACGTACGCTGCTGTCGAGCCCGGCGTGATACGGCAGCGCGGCGATGCCGGCATCGTCAAGCGCGGCGGCGACTTCCTCGACGCGGTTGCGCGACAGGCAATAGACCACGCCGGCATCGCCGGCATGACGCTCCCGGATGAATTCCTTGAGCTGCGACACCGCGTTGCGCTTGTCGACGATCTCGTAGCGGATGTTGGGGCGGTCGAAGCTGGAGACGAATTGCGGGCTGTCCGCAAGCTTCAGCCGCTCGACGATCTCCTTGCGCGTCAGCTCGTCGGCCGTCGCGGTCAGCGCGATGCGCGGCACGTTCGGAAAGCGTTCGGCGATGATGGAAAGGCCGACATATTCAGGTCGGAAATCGTGGCCCCATTGCGAGACGCAATGGGCCTCGTCGATGGCGAACAGCGCCACCTTGGCCTGCGCCAACATCGACAGGCAGCGCGGTGTGACCAGGCGTTCCGGCGCGACATAGAGCAGATCGAGATCGCCGGCGACCAGGCGGCGCTCGATGTCGGAAGCTTCCTGGGGTGTCAGCGACGAGTTCAGCGCCGCGGCGTTGACGCCGGCCTCGATCAGGCCGGCGACCTGGTCGCGCATCAGCGCGATCAGCGGCGACACCACGATGCCGCAGCCCTCGCGCAGCAGTGACGGCAGTTGATAGCACAACGACTTGCCGCCGCCGGTCGGCATCAAGACCAGGCAATTGCCGCCGTCCGTGACGTGCCGGATGATCTCACCTTGAGCGCCGCGGAACCCCGGCAGGCCGAACACCGAATGCAACACCGACAGCGCGTCGCGGCCGTTGGCCGGCGCAGGCAGCGGGGCAGTGGAAGGGGCATTCATGGGCGTGTCGGAGGGCTGTGGGATTCGTCACAAGGCCAGTCGCATGCTGGCGCGGGCGTGGCAAGACCGTTTGGAGACTTGCACCGCTGCTTTCTCTCCCTCTCTCCGTTCTTGCGGGGAGAGGTAAGAAAGCTACGCGCCGATCCGTCGCAACGCCTCTGCGACGGTCACGATCGGCATGCTGCGCTTCCCGGCCGCCTCCAGCGCGTGGCGCATCAGGTGCGGCGTGCAGCCATAGGGGCTCGGCGCATCGACGACGTCATGGCTGTAGAAGATCAGCCATCCGCCGCTCGCGACCGCTTCATCGAAATAGCGATCGACGCCCACCGCATCGATCTCGTAATTGACCAGGGGCGAGGCGCGCAAGAACTGGAGATCGATCACATCGCGATTGACGCCGGGAAGGATGCCGCGCGCAGAACGGAAGGCCTTTGCGAGCTGTGGCTTGCGCCAGACCGACGCGATTCCATAGGGATAGGCGAAGTTCTCCAGCACGATCGACGAATCGATGCCGCGGAAATAATTGCGGTTCCGCTCGATCTCTTGCGCCATGGCGGCCTCGTCGAGATCGGCCGAGCTCTGGTGCGAGAACGTGTGGCAGGCGATCTCGTGACCGGTCCGGTGAAGCCGCACGATCGCGTCATTCGACAGGCCGTGCCAGTGATCCGAGGGACGGTCGATCAGGCTGCCGGCGAGGTAGAACGTGCCGCGGCCGCCATGCCGTTCCAGAAGCTCGGCGCCCTCGCCTGCGGCGCTATCGGGGGCATCGTCGAAGGTGAAGCTCACCATCGGCGCAAGTGCAGGCAACCGGTGCGGCGCGGCCCGGAAATGCCGGGCAAGCCGATTGCTCATGCGTCCCTGGAGTGCCGACCACACAACTGCGTTTCCCGTGATTCTGTGTTTCTCTACTGAAACATTCGCGCGCTGGTTGAGGCAAGCCTAACGCATGGGTAATCCTAACGCGGAGCCAACGCCCTTCGCCTGGCGCGCGCGGACCGACGTATCGGCCTCCGCACCGAGATATTGCAGCCAGTTGCGGAAAAGTGCCGCCGCGGCGCTGCCGACGGCGATGTCGGTGCGCAAATTCAGCGCCGGCAGTTCGTTGGTCAGCGCTGGGTGGCACTGGTGGGACGCCTTCTTTTCGAAGCGATTGAGCTTCTCTTCGGTCGCTGCGTCAAAATAACTCACGGGCAGCTGCGGATAGGTCTCGCGCTCGCGTGCGAGATAGCGGCCGATGTCGCGCAGATATTCGCGCTGGAGCGACAGCGCGTCGTATTCCGGGTGCCCCTGGAAGAACACGAAGCGGCTGGCATATTGTCGGACGAAGATATCGACGCCGGCCTTTGCCGAACGCGTCAGCACCTGGTAGCCGGCCCGCGCGAGGTCGCTCTCGGCGATCTCGTTCAGGCGCGAATGCGAGACCTTGAGCGGCGCGGGCGCGGCGCGCGTCAGCGGATCGTCGGCCACGGCCTCGCAGTCGAAGATGCCGTGACATTTGGCCGGAAGCCGCCGCCGTTTGATGCGGTCGAGATGAAGCACCGCCGCATGTGCGGCAAGGCACGACCAGATCGTCGAGCGCGTGTTGACCTTGGCCCAGTCGATCAGCTCGGTGAGATCGCGCCAGTATGGTTCCTGGTCGAGTTCGGGCGTGACCGGCTCGGCGCCGGTCACGATCAGGCCGTCGAACCTGTGGCGCCTGAGCTCGGTGAGGTCGGAATATTCACTCTCGATATGCCACTTCGCTTCCGGCGAGCGCTTCACCGAGGGCAGCGAGAAGCAGTGGAAGCGGATGCGGCGCGGACCGGCGGCGGCCTGAAGCAGCTTCATGAACTGCCGCTCGGTCGCCTTCAATGCCGGGTCCGGCATGTTGTTGATCAGGCCGATGGTGAGGTCGGCGTGGTCGCGCGCGAGATCGCCCTCGCCCGGCACCAGCGTCGGGCTCGTTATGCCTTGATCCCTGTCGATCAAGATCGTCATCGGCGGGATCGCCTACTCCGCGGCCTGGAGGCGCGCGGACGGGCAGGCCTTCTCCAGCGCCTGGTCGATGTCCTCGATGATGTCTGCGGAATGCTCGATGCCGATCGAGAGGCGGATCGTCTCCGGCAGCACGCCGGCGACGCGCTGCTGCTCCGCCGACATCTGCCGGTGCGTGGTCGAGGCCGGATGGCAGGCCAGCGACTTCGCGTCACCGATGTTGACTAGGCGCGTGATCAGCTTCAGTGCGTCGTAGAAGGTCTTGCCGGCCTCCATGCCGCCCTTGATGCCAAAGGTGAACAGCGAGGAGGCGTTGCCATTCAGGTACTTTTGCACCAGCGGATAATATGGGCTGTCCGGGAAGCCGGTGTAGTTGACCCAGGCAACGCGTGGATCCTTGCGCAGGAATTCGGCGACCTTGCGGGCGTTCTCGCAGTGGCGTTCCATGCGCAATGCCACAGTCTCGATACCCTGGAGCAGCAGGAAGGCGTTGAACGGCGACAGCACCGAACCCATGGTGCGCTGATAGATGCTGCGCGCGCGCTCGATATAGGCGGTCTTGCCAAAGCGCTCGGCGTAGACGAGGCCGTGATAGGAGGCATCCGGCTTGTTATAGCCCGGGAAGCGATCGGCGTATTTGGCCCAGGGGAAGTTGCCGGAATCGACAATGGCGCCGCCGAGCGTGGTGCCGTGGCCGCCCAGGAACTTGGTCAGCGAGTGCACGGCGATGTCGGCGCCATAGTCGAACGGCTTGAGCAGGATCGGGGTCGCAACCGTGTTGTCGACGATCAGCGGCACGCCATGCGCGTGCGCGATTTTCGCCAGCGCCTCGATGTCGCAGACATTGCCGGCGGGATTGCCGATGGTCTCGGCGAACACGGCGCGGGTGTTCTCGTCGATCAGCCGCTCGATCGCCTCGGGCTTGTCGCTCTCGGCGAAGCGGCCGGTGATGCCCTGGCGCGGCAGGATGTGCGAGAGCAGCGTGTGCGTGGTGCCGTAGAGCTGCGGCACCGAAACGATGTTGCCGCCGTGATCGGCGACGTTGACGAAGGCGAAGTGCAGCGCGGCCTGGCCGGTTGCGACCGCGAGCGCGCCGACGCCGCCTTCGAGCTGGGCGATACGCTTCTCCAGCACGGCGCTGGTCGGATTGGCGATGCGGCTGTAGCGATAGCCTTCGGCTTCGAGGTTGAACAGGGCTGCGCCATGATCGGCGCTGTCGAAGGCGTAGGCTGCGGTCTGGTAGATCGGTACGGCGACCGCGTGCGTGGTGGCTTCGGGCTCGTAGCCGGCGTGAATAGCGATCGTCTCGTTGCGCATCGTGCCACCTCCGCGTGGAGCGGGCCGCACTTATTGGCCTGTATGAGGCATGTGCGTTCTCCGCCGTTCCTCTGTTAGAGGCCGGCGGTAAAGCGGACAATAATTCGCATAGAGATCGAGGAAGTAACCCTAATGATTGTTGGTGAATTGGCTAAAATTCGAGTCAATTTGGATGAATGAAGTTTCCCAGCCGGCTGAGTGGCTGCCTTCTCCCCTGGCGCAAGGGGAGAAGGTGAGATCTTCGCGTTCTGTCAGTCCATCTGTTCCCACAGCCGATGGGTAAGCACACCGGCGCGCTTCTCGATCGCGGCCGCCGCATCGAGCGCAAGGTCCTCGCGGTAGCGTCCCGCGATGAGCTGCACGCCGATCGGCTTGCCGTCATGCAACGCCACCGGCACCACCGCGCCGGGCAGGCCCAGCACATTGATGGCGGAGATGAAGCGGATCTCGCCCCAGAAGATCTCCTTCACGCGCTCGGCGCTGATGGCGTCGTCGCGCGGCCCCGGCGTCGGCTTCACCGTGGTCGGCGCCAGCACCACCGGATAGTCCTCGAAGAACAACTGCCAGGCCCGGATATGGCCGTTGCGCGCGGCGGTCGCCTGCATCCAGGCCTTGAGATCGAGCACATTGGCCTTGGTCTTCATGCCGCCCCAGGCCTTGTGGAAGTCCTCGGACGTCACCTTCAGCATGCCGGCCTCCTGCATCACCACCGTCTCGTTGGTGATGATGTCGCACCAGGTCTGCCAGACGCCGTTGATGTCGGGCACGTCGACCTCGGTGACGCGATAGCCGGAGCGCTCGAGATGATCGGCGGCCTGGCGCAGTGCGGCGGCGACGGACGGATCAACGTCCATGTCCTCCGGGATCTTGGCCAGCGCGACCTTGATCGGCCCCTTCGGCTTCGGTCCGGCCAGCGGCGCCGGCACCCACCATGGATCGCGCGGATCGCGCTGGCTCATCGCCTCCAACGCGAGGCGGACGTCGGCCACATGGCGGGCAAGCGGGCCCTGCGCCGACATCAGATGCGCCAGCATCGGCCGCTCGGCCACGGCGCTTCCGTTGAAAGCCGGGATGCGGCCCTGCGTCGGCTTGATGGTGGCAACGCCATTGCAATGCGCCGGCCAGCGCAACGAACCACCGATATCGTTGCCATGGGCGATGGTGCCGATGCCGGCGGCGACCGCCGAGCCCGCGCCGCCCGACGAGCCGCCGCAGGTGATGTCAGGGTCCCAGGGATTGAGCGTCAGCCCGTGCAGGGGGTTGTCGGTGAAGCCGCGGAAGGAGAATTCCGGCGTGTTGGTGAGGCCGATGACGATCGCGCCGGCCTTCTTCAGGTTGCGGACAACGGGCGAATCCGACGGCGCGATCAAATCCTTGTTGGCGGGAACGCCGTTGAAATTGGGACGGCTCTCGTAATCGACGTTCTCCTTGATGGTGATGGGCACGCCGTGCAGGAGGCCGAGTTCGCCGCCCCTGGCGCGCTGCTTGTCGGCCGCACGCGCCGCTGCCAGCGCCTCCTCCGAAAGATCGACGACGACCGCGTTCAGCTTCGGATTGACGGCGCGCATCCGTTCAAGTTGCGCTTCGACCGTCTCGACGGCGGAGATTGCGCCGGAGCGGATCGCGGCCGCGGTGTCGACCGCAGACCATTGCCAGACCAGGCCCTTCGGTCGGCGTGCCCCAGCCGGCTTGCGCGGCGCCTTCACTGATTTCGCAGGCGTCGTCTTCGCTTTCGCAGCGGCCCCCTTGCGGGCAGTGCTCGCCTTGCTCGAGGTCTTGGCTGCCTTCTTCGAAGCAGTTTTCTTGGTCGCCGTCTTCTTCGCCACGTCGCGTCTCCTGAAATTGCGCGGCGGAGGTTATGGAGGTCACGCGAGCGTGTACAGGCGCGTTTCTGCATGGCGCGTTGTCGCGGCGCCCTGTCACGGGCGCCTTCCGGCGGGAATCGCGACACGATCGCGGCTTTTTTGTCGAGCCGCGATCCGCCTGCGCCTTCTCATTCCGCCGGGCAAGCCGCGACCGCGACCGTGCGATCGAGCCGCAGGCTCCACAGCGCCAGCACAAGGCCGACCGCCGTAATGCCCGCTGCGACCAGCGGCAGCGCGGAGAGAGCGAGACCACGGTCGATGGCGACGCCTCCGGCCCAAGCGCCGAGCGCATTACCGAGATTGAACGCGGCGATGTTGAGGCTGGAGGCGAGCGTGCGGCCGCTGGGGCCAGCGGCTTCCAGCACGCGGAGCTGCAGCGGCGCGACGGTCGCAAAGGCGGCGATGCCGAGCAACAGGATCAGCGCAATGGCGGGTATCTTGACCGACAACACCGCGGCGAGGCCGAGCAGCACGATGGCGAGCGCGGCGAGCGTGCCGATCAGGGCGCGCGCAAGGCCGCGATCGGCAAGTTTGCCGCCGGCGACATTGCCGATCGCAAGTCCCGCCCCGAACACCAGCAGGATCGGCGACACCGCGGCTTCCGAAAAGCCGGTGAAGCGGGTCAGGATCGGCTGGATATAGGTGAAGACGACGAACAGGCCGGCAAAGCCGAACACGGTCATGGCGAGGCCGAGCAGCACCTGCGGGCGGCCGAGCACCGCGATTTCCTCGGCGAGCGAGATCGGCTTGTCGTCCTTGCCGACGTGGCTGGGCACGAGCGCCGCCACCACCGCGAACGCGACCACGCCAATGGCGGTCACCGCCCAGAACGCCGCGCGCCAGCCGAGCATCAGCCCGAACCAGGCGCCGAAGGGCACCCCTAACAGGGTTGCGACCGTCAGGCCGATGAACATGGTGGCAATGGCGGAGGCGCGCTTGTCCTCGGCAACGAGGCTGGTCGCCACCACCGAGCCGACGCCGAAGAACGTGCCGTGCGCCAGCGAGGTCAGGACGCGCGCCGCCATCAGCAATTCGTAGTTCGGCGCCAGCGCGCAGGCGGCATTGCCGAGCGTGAAGATCGCCATCAGTGCCAGCAGCACCGCTTTCCGCGGCATCCGCCGCGTCGCCAGCGTCAGGACCGGCGCGCCGACGAAGACGCCGAGCGCATAGCCGGAGATCAGCAGGCCCGCGACCGGCACGGAGACATGCATGTCGGCGGCGACCTGGAGCAGCAGGCCCATGATGATGAATTCGGTAGTGCCGATACCGAAGGCACCGGCGGTGAGCGCGAGAACGGCGGGAGGCATGCGTGGCTCCAATGAATGAGACGAGCCCCGCAGATAGCCGCCCTGCGGCAAAACCGTTAGAATGTCCGCAATCCAATCATTTGTGACATGAATTCAACATGGCCCGTTTCGATACCAACCGCTCGGCCGAGATGGAAGTCTTCGTCCGCGTCGTCGATCTCGGCGGATTCACGCAAGCCGCACGAAAACTGCGCCTGACGCCGTCGGGCGTCAGCAAACTGATCTCGCGGCTGGAGGCGCGGCTCGGCTCGCGGCTGATCAACCGCACCACGCGCAAGCTGACGCTGACGGAGGAAGGCCAGGCCTTCTACCAGCGCGCCGTGCGCATTCTCGGCGAGATGGAGGAAGCCGAGCGCGAGGCAGCTTCAGGCGCGGCGCCGCGCGGCCGCCTGACGGTCAACAGCAACATCCCCTTCGGCATGCTGCATGTGATGCCGCTGATCCCGCGCTTCCTCGAACGGCATCCCGACGTCACGCTCGATCTCGTGCTGACCGACACGCTGATCGACCTGATGCAGGAGCGCGCCGACGTCGCGATCCGCGTCGGACCCTTACGGGCCTCACGTCTCGTCGCGCGAAAGCTCGGCACCAGCCGCATGGTGGTGGTCGGCGCCCCGAACTATCTGGCGCGCTGGGGCATGCCGAAGACACCAGCGGATCTCGCCAGTCACCGCGGCATCGGCTGGACCTTCCCGCGCTCGATCCGCGGCTGGCCGTTCAGGCGCGGCGACCACTCCGAAGAAGCCGTGCCGCCGCCCGTCGCGCGTGCCAGCGACGGCGAAGCCGCCCGCCGGCTCTGTCTCGGCGGCGTCGGCCTTGCCCGCCTCGCGCTCTTCCACATCGGCCCCGACATCGAGGCCGGCCGTCTTGTGCCGGTGCTGCAAAGCTACAATCCCGGCGACCGCGAAGACATCCACGCGGTCTATGTGGGCCACACCGCCCCGCTCCCGGCACGCGTGCGCGCGTTCATCGACTTCCTCGCCGAGCATGTGCGGGTGAGCGACCCGGCGCTGAAGCGCGCGGGGGATGGAAGGTGGAGAGTGGTTGGATTTTAAAGGGCGTTATCCTGTCGTTATCTGCGCACGGCTTCTGCCGGCTGAAGCAGGAATGGAACTTTGGTCCGACGTCATAGACCAATTTCTATGACCGGGAGAGGGCGGCTTGGGGGGCAAACCGCCCGGTTTACCGTTTTCCCCCGCCCGGCTAAAACCAAAATCACAAACCCTACAACCCCCCCAACTTTTC
>NZ_JASXTA010000016.1:0-206104 GCF_032290525.1 Bradyrhizobium cosmicum
CGCTGATTGACGCTCCGCGACAATCAGAGCGAACAAAACTCTTGCGCGCGACAATCATCGCGGCAATCATCACCTCGCCGCGACACCCACTCGCCATCCTGATTGTCGCGCGCTTCCCATCCAGATTGTCGCGCTATATCAACCGCTCGGCGGGACAGGTCGCGGCGATCGCCTTCTGCATCGCGGCGATGACTTCTGCTTGATGGTCGAGGTCTCCAATCATCAGAGCGATCGTTCGCCAGAATATTAAGACCGGCGAAAATCTACAGCCCGGAAAAGTACCGACTCAGGCGCCGTGCGGTCTTGGTCGAGGCTTACCGATGCGCTGGTCAGACCTTTGGCGCACCAGTCCGGCCGGACGTCCGCGCCGCGCATCCCGCAGGCGGAGCAGACGAAGCGCTCCTTGACTTCCGAATGCCGGATGAGCTGCGCGATGCCGGGCACGTCCTGACCGAGGTGGAGCCCGGCCAGGCATCCTCGCCAACGAGATGGTCTGCGAGTTCGTCAAAGACCGGGACGGCGCGCTTGTGCCGATGGTCGAGGGCTCGACCAGAGCCATTGCGATGACACAGCGGCATTGCGGCATCCCGCGCGTGCTGCGGTTCTCGGTCGCTCTATGAAACGAGGTAGCCAAATAAAAGAGGCCGCCAACTGAGGCGGCCTTACTTCCAGTGCTTCGCTACTTAGTGCTTTGTTCTTTTATCGACTATCAGAACATTCGCGCGGAGGCCTTTTTTATAAAGCAGCAGCAGGCCCACGCCCAATTGGCGCAGATCATTGCGGTACGGCCCAGGTGGCAGTCTCCGCGCGCGAAGAAGCGTGTTGGCTGCTTGCTCCCGCAAAGGAGAAGCCGCCACGTTTAATGGCAGATTCATGGGGCTATCCCATCCCGAAAAGGCAATAGCCGATTATGAGCATTATTAACGATTGGTGTCTGTCCGCTGACCGACTCAATTTCAACATTCAATCCGGGCCACCAGTCAAGCGACAATGGGTTTGGGCACCGGGCGAGCCCCGCTGTGCGACGGGAATGAAGAGACCGCCAATTGATAGGAACGATGCCTATTAGCCAAGCTTGGTACTGCATGCGTTTCAGACGCATGAGGTATCTCTTCGATAGCGGAAGCGGCCTCAGCCCTGGGTCGTGCCACCTTGGCCTGGGGCCGTTTCTTTGGGCTGGGGGCGGCGCTGCGATCTGACCGGGGTCATTCCGCCGCTCGCAGACCTTGCTCTGTCGGCTCATAGCGTTGGCCGTGCTGTTCGAGCCAGCCGCCTTCGACCATCTTCCGCGCCAGAGACATCGTGCATATCGGCTGGCTGCCACCTGGATGGTAGAGGCCGTCTCCGCGCTGGACCAAGAACCCGTAGACACGAGCCAGCCGCAGCGGCTTGATCATCTTGGGAAATAGAACGACGGATTTGTCGGTCATTTCCTCTCCCAAGCGCCGGTATCGATGATCGTTCCGGAATGCTTGGGCTGAAGAACTCCATCCCGCGGTCACGCGACCATGGGGGTCTTCCTTGTCGGCGCCTCGCGCGGGCGCGCTGCGGTTCTCTTCCCGCTCTGAAAGTCCTCTGGCGAAGGCTATCCTGCCGCGCGCCATCATTGTCACCACCATGACGCGCTCGCGTCCTTACTCGCGCGTGGGTGGGACCTGATTGAGGAGCTGCGAGATCGCGGTGACGAGCTGGGCCGGTGCGAATGGCTTCTGCAACAGGATGCTGTTTGGGACCCCTTGGGACCCCCAATCGTTCGCCGAAGCGCCAGTCATGTAGACGACGGGGAACGTCGGCTCTCGTTCACGGACCTGTCTGGCCAAGTCCCAGCCGCTGAGCCTGCCCTTGAGGTTCACGTCCGCAACCAGGGCGCGGTACTCTTTCACCCCGCTCTTGAAGAGAGTCAGGGCTTCCTCCGAGGAGGATAGAATGTCGGTCGCGAAGCCGCCCTCGATGAGCGCTTCCTCGACCACAGCCTGCAATGGGTATTCGTCCTCAACGACCAAAATGAGTGGTGGTCCCTCTGGCATGTTCGCCCCGTCGTTGACCGCCAACTTACAATCAGACGGCGCGCTCCCGGCTAAGGTTCAAAAGTGAACACAATAAGGAAGGTCGGTTCCGGATACATCATCGTCGCCGCCATGACCGTCACCGCCATGACGCGCTGGCCTCATCCCACGACCCGATACCGGGCGAACATCACCGGCCCGCCGCGCTCGGCGACCAGCAGCACGATTCGGCTGCCGCCTGCCATTCCGACCGGTCGTGAACCGCCTTCGGCAGGTGGCGGGCGGCAATTCCGCTCTATCTTGAGCGAATGAGCAACGATGACGAATATCGCCGCCGAGCGGCCGAGGCTCAGAAGGAAGCCGACAGGGCTCATAACGATTACGATCGCGCGTCTTGGCTCCGCGTCGCGCAGGGCTTTCTGAACCTGATCCGCAAGCGATCCGAGAAGGACGCCTCCGGAAAGCCGGACTCAGACGCCTCGAATTGACCTCCAACATGGAACGCCGCCGCCCGGACCCTTGATCGGATCGTCGAGGGGGCGCCCCCAGCCGTGATCAGACGCCGACAGGCCGGCGCCAGTTCGGCGGCATCCGCTCGCCCGCGAGAAGCAGCGATTCTTCTCCTCGGTCCAATCGCGCTGATCGCGCCATGCCTGGAAATCCGCCTCGGTGCGACGGGACAGGAACGCGCGCCAGGCCGTCTCGAAATCCGCGCGGGCCTGCTCGAAAGTGGCGGCAGAACCATATCGGTGCTCGCCGGGCTGAGAGCCGGGATAGAACCCGCACCTTCAGCCCCATTGATCCTGATCGTGGGGGAGGCCGGCACGAACCGAGATGCCACCGATCTCGACAACGCCATAGAAGACCAGCCACGCTTCCTCGGCACGGTTGGGGTTACGGCGGCGGGTGAGTTGGGGCGCGGTCATGGCCTATAAAAACGCAGGCGATGACGGCGGCAATTGACGGTTCATCGGGGAGGGACCGGCCTCAGAATTGGTGGGCAGTGACGGGCTCGAACCGCCGACATCCTGCGTGTAAAGCAGGCGCTCTACCAACTGAGCTAACCGCCCGTGCCGTCGTATCTGGTACGGCTAGCTCGCCGCGCCAAAAACCATCAATTACTTCAATGGCTTCATCCGTTGAGCAATCCCGGTGTAAACGAGATGCTCTAACCAGCTGAGCTAACCGCCCAAGTGCGCCTCTTTAACGTGCGCCTCTTTAGCGCCCCGGCGGGTGTCGAGGCAAGGGCCGAGCGCGCCGCGAACTGGCTCCGTTTGCGGCGCGGTCAGGGTTTTCATGCCGGACACGAGCAGCCCTGCAGGAGAGCCCGGCGCAAGGCAATCCTCTTTCGTAGCTTGTCGTCCGGCCGAGGAGGCGGCGATCGTGCTCGCCGCCGCGCAGCGCCCCGAAACGCCCGATATCAGGCCGTCTTGGTGAACATCGTCAGGACGCCGTCGGCGATGTTGATCGCGACGACTTGTGACGAACTCAGGCCCTTGGCTTTGAGCACGGAGGCTGCCTGCGGTGTGGCGTCGATGGACTGCCGAAGCGACTGGATGTCTTGATCGCTTGTCTGCGCCACGAGTTCATCGACCTTCGCGCGCACTGCCGGCTGCAGTTCCTTCACATCCACAACCTGTATGCTCCGGATCACCGTGCTGGATTGTTCGGACGGCTGTTCCGCGCCGGGTTGCGACGATGCGCCCTGTGCCTGCACCAGAGCCGGTGTTCCGAGGGAGATAACTGCAACGATGACGGATGCCGTGAAGCTGCGCATGGTCTGCCTTTCCGTTTGAGGAACGGCGAAGCTACCGAGGAAATCTGGTTGGCGTCTGATTCCGATGTGGCCGTTCGGTGAAACCAATGCGGCCGCAATGCGCACGGATGAGGAGCTGAGGCCGAGAAAGTCTCCCGAGTTCAGGAGTGGACTGGGTTTGTCAGGTGGGCGATAGAAGTCGCCTGACCTGAGTGACAGAGGTTCCGATGCAACAGCCGAGCGGACACGCTGAGAACGCCGACCAGATCGCCTATTGGAACGGGCCGAGCGGGCAACGCTGGGCCGATCGCCACGCGGCGCAGGAGAGCCTGCTCGGGCCGATCGCCGACGTCCTGATCGATCGCGCAGTGCCGAGGCCGGGAGAGCGCGTGCTCGATGTCGGCTGCGGCTCCGGTGCGACGACATTTGCGTTCGCAAAGGCGGTCGCGCCCGACGGCTTCGCGCTCGGGCTCGACGTCTCCGAGCCGATGCTGTCGCAGGCGCGCGCGTTTGCGCCAAAGGGCCTGCCGCTGGATTTCGTGCTCGCGGATGCGACGGTGCATCCGTTCGAGCCGGCGAGCTTTGATCTGCTCGTCTCGCGCTTCGGCGTGATGTTCTTCGCCGATCCGATCGCCTCCTTCACCAATCTCCGCCGGGCACTGCAGCTGTCGGGGCGGCTGGCGTTTGCCTGCTGGCGCGAGCCGAAGGAAAACCCGTGGATGATGGCGCCGCTGATGGCGGTTTACAAACACGTCCCGAAAATGCCGCCGGTCGGGCCGGAGGAGCCGGGCCCGTTCGCCTTTGCCTCGGAAGAGCGCGTGATGCGCATCCTGAAAGGCGGCGGCTTCGTCGACGTCGCGATGGAGCCGCATAATCTCGCGATGGATGTCGCGATCGGCAGCGGTCTCGACGCCGCCGTCGACGGCGCGCTCCAGATTGGTCCGGCCAGCCGCGCGCTGCAAGGCCATCCGCCGGAGACCTACGCGGCGGCCAAGGCTTCGATCCGCGAGATGCTCGCGCCGTTCCTGACGGGGCAGTCAGTGGCGTTGCAGGGCGCTATCTGGATCGTCACGGCGAAGGCGGCGTAGCGTTCGCTACCCGACACCGCCAGACGTACGTCGCTGAACACACGCTCGGTGTCGTCGCCGCGGAGGCGGGGACCCATAACCACAGGGAGAAGTTGCGGCGTGAGGTTGGCAACTACGAGTCCTCGCCAAACGACTTCCTGTGGTTACGGGTCCCGGATCAGCGCTCCGCTTCGCTGCGCTTGTCCGGGACGACAGTGGAGATTGAAGCCGCTGTCCCTCACACCACATCATCCGGTGCCAGCGCACAGCCATTGTCCGGATGCGTCTCGATCTGAAGCGTGGTGTGGCCGATGCGGAATGACGCCTTCAGCTGCTGCGCCGTCTCCATCAGGAATGCGTCGCCGGCTCCGGTGGGCATGACGAGATGACAGGTCAGCGCCGTCTCGGTGGTCGAGATCGGCCAGACATGGAGATCGTGGATTCCCGCGACGCCGGGCCGCTCCAGCAGAAACATCTTGATCGCGCCAAGGTCGGTGCCTTTCGGCGCTGCCGCCATCGACATGTCGATGGAGCTGCGCAGCAGGCTGGTGGTGCTCCAGAGGATGGTGGCGCAGATGACGAGGCTGGTGACGGGATCGAGCCAGAGCCAGCCGGTCCAGATGATCAGCGCCGCCGAGATGACGACCCCGAGCGACACGGCGGCGTCGGCCGCCATGTGCAGGTACGCGCCTTCGATATTGATGTCGTCCTTGCGACCTCTGGCGAACAGCAGTGCGGTAAATCCGTTGATGAGGATGCCGATGCCGGCGACCACCATCACGGTGACGCCGGCGACCGGCTCCGGCTCGCGCAGCCGCAAGATCGCTTCCCACCCGATCGCGCCGGTTGCGACCAGCAGGAACACGGCGTTCGCGAGTGCTGCCAGGATGGTGGAGGCGCGAAAACCGTAGGTGAAGCGGCCGCTCGGCGCGCGCCGCGCCGCGATCGACGCGCCCCAGGCCACGACCAGGCCGAGCACGTCGGAAAGGTTATGGCCGGCATCCGCGAGCAGAGCCGTGGAGTTGCCGATATAGCCGTAGACCGCTTCCGCTATGACCAGCGCCGTGTTGAGGGTAATACCGATTGCGAACGCCTTGCCGAAATTGGCGGGCGCATGGACATGCGCGTGGCCGTGACCATGCTCATGCGAATGATCGCCATGGTCATGGTGGTGATGACCGCAATGGTCGTGGCTGCCCAACCTAGCGCTCCCTGGACGCCGCCAATTCAGGCGCCATTGTAGGCGTTTCGGCAGCCCCGTCACGGCGGAACAGCACGTAGAGCGCCGGCAGCACCAACAATGTCAACACGGTCGAGGAGATGATGCCGCCGATCACCACGGTCGCAAGCGGCCGCTGCACCTCGGCGCCGGCGCCGGTGGCGAGCGCCATGGGGACGAAGCCGAGGGAGGCGACGAGGGCGGTCATCAGCACCGGCCGCAGCCGCGTCAGCGCGCCCTCGCGCACGGCGTCCGCGATGGGCCGCCCCTCGCTGCGCAGCCGCTCGATGAAGGCGATGATGACGAGCCCGTTGAGCACGGCGACGCCCGACAGTGCGATGAAGCCAACGCCGGCGCTGATCGACAGCGGGATACCGCGCAGCAGCAGCGCCGCGATGCCGCCGGTCAGCGCCAGCGGCACGCCGGAGAACACCAGCGCCGCATCCGCCGCCGATCCCATCCCCATGAACAGCAGCAGGAATACCAGCAGAAGCGCCACCGGCACCACGATGGTCAGCCGCTTGGTGGCGGAGACCAGTTGCTCGAACTGGCCGCCCCAGCCGATCCAGTAGCCCGGCGGCAGTTTGACCTTCTCGGCGACGGCCGCTTCGGCCTCGGTGACGAAGGAGCCGAGATCGCGCGCGCGGACATTGGCGGTGACGACGATGCGCCGCTTGCCGTTCTCGCGGCTGATCTGGTTCGGGCCGGGCGTCGCATCGACGGTGGCGACCGACGACAGCGGCACATTGCGCATCTGGGCGAGGGCGGATCCGGACAGTGTTGTCCGGATCGGCGCGTTGGCTTCCTCGCTCGGTGGCAGCGGGATCGGGATCGCCCGGATCGCATCGAGATTGCCGCGCAGATGCTCCGGCAGGCGCACGACGATGTCGAACCGGCGGTCGCCCTCGAACAGCTTGCCGGCCGATTTGCCGCCCACCGCGATCTCGACGATACCCTGCACCTCACCGACGCTTAGGCCGTAGCGGGCGAGCGCCTGGCGGTCGAGGCGGACGGTGAGGATCGGCAGGCCCGAGACCTGCTCGATCTTGACGTCGCTGGCGCCGCGGATGCCGCGGATCGCGGCCTCGACCTGCTTGGCGGCGCCCTGCAGGATGTCCAGGTCGTCGCCGAAGATCTTGACGCCGACGTCGCTGCGCACGCCGGAGATCAGTTCGTTGACACGGAACTGGATCGGCTGGGAGATTTCATAGGCGCTGCCGGGAATGTCGTCGGCGGCTTTGTCGATGGCCTCGATCACCTCCGATTTGGGCTTGCTCGGATCGGGCCATTCGGCGCGCGGCTTGAGCATGATGTAGCCATCGGTCTGCGCCGGCGACATCGGGTCGGTCGCGATCTCTGCGGTGCCGATGCGGGTGAAGAATTCCTTCACCTCGGGGATTTGCGTGATGCGTTTCTCCAGCGCCTTTTGAAGATCCAGCGACTGCGTGAGGCTGGTGCCGGGAATCCGGATCGAGGCCAGCGCGACGTCGCCTTCGTCCAGGCTCGGAATGAACTCGCCGCCCATGCGCGCAGCGGCGATACCGCTCGCAACCACGATGATGGCAGCCATGATCGCGACCGCGGCCCGGTTGTCGACTGCAAAACGGAGCAGGGGGAGATAAGCGCGCTTGGCCAACCGCATGAACAGGTTTTCGTGTTCCGACACCCTGCCGGTGACGAAGACAGCGACCGCCGCCGGCACGAAGGTGATGGAGAACAGCACGGCCGCGGCCAGCGCCATCAGCACGGTCAGTGCCATCGGCGTGAACATCTTGCCTTCGACGCCGGTCAGCGTCAGCACGGGCAGATAGACCACCGCGATGATCAGCGTTCCGAACAGACTCGGCTTGATGACCTCGCGCGAGCCGCGCAGGATCGCGCGCAGCCGTTCGGAGGTCGTGAGCAGGCCGCCTTTCTCGCGCTGGGCCACGGCCAGCGTGCGCAGGCAATTCTCGACGATGATCACGGCGCCGTCGACGATGATGCCGAAGTCGATCGCGCCGAGGCTCATCAGGTTCGCGCTGACTTTGGTTTCGACCATGCCGGTGATGGTCATGGCCATGGACAGGGGAATGACGCAGGCCACCACCAGTGCCGCGCGGATGTTTCCGAGGATCAGGAACAGCACGGCCACGACCAGCGCCGCCCCTTCCAGCAGGTTGTTCTGCACCGTGCGGATGGTCGCCTCGACCAAATGGGTGCGGTCGTAGACGGTTCGCGTCACGACGCCGTCGGGCAGCGATTTGGCGATCTCCTCGAGACGGGCTGCTACACGGCGCGCCACCGTGCGGCTGTTCTCGCCGATCAGTAGCATGGCGGTGCCGAGCACGGTTTCCTCGCCGTCGCGCGTCGCCGCTCCGGTGCGCAGATCGCGACCTTCCGTGACCCTCGCAACATCCCTGATCCTGACGGGATTGCCGCCGCGCGAGCCGATCACGATGTCCTGGATCTCGCTGATATTGCCGACCTGGCCCGGGGAACGAACCAGATACTGCTCGCCATTGCGCTCGATATAGCCGGCGCCCACATTGGCATTGTTGGCAGCTAGCGCCGTCATGACGTCGCGAAAGCCGAGCCGGTAGGCCATCAGCTTGCCGGGGTCCGGCAGCACGTGGAATTGCCGCTCGAAGCCGCCGATGGTGTTGACCTCGATTACCCCCGGCACATTGCGAAGCTGCGGCCGGATGATCCAGTCCTGCACGGTGCGCAAATCGGTCAGCGAATAGTCGTGACCGCCTTGCGTCCTCGCGCCCGCCTTGGCCTCGACGGTGTACATGAAGATTTCACCGAGCCCGGTCGAGACCGGACCCATCGCGACCTCGACGCCGGAAGGAAGCTGGTCCTTCACCTGCTGGATGCGCTCGCCCACGAGTTGGCGGGCAAAGTAGATATCGGTGCCGTCCTCGAACACGATCGTCACCTGGCTCAGGCCGTAGCGCGACAGCGAGCGGGTGTAGTCGAGCTTGGGCAGGCCGCCCATCGCGGTCTCGACGGGGAAGGTGATGCGCTGCTCGGTCTCCAGCGGCGAATAGCCGGGCGCGCGGGTGTTGATCTGGACCTGGACGTTGGTGATGTCGGGGACGGCGTCGATCGGCAGCCGCTGGAAATTCCAGGCTCCGAAGGCGAGGGCGCCGAGCGCGAGCAGCAGGACCAGCCAGCGTTGCTGAAGCGAAATTGCGATGAGGCGCTCAATCATGCTCGGCCTCGCCCTTGCCCATCTCCGCCTTCACGACGAAGCTGTTCTCCGCGACGTAATGCTCGCCGGCCGAAAGGCCCGCTTTGATCTCGACATGGCGCGGATCGGAATCCCCGAGCTCGACGGGGCGCGCCTCGATCTTATCGCCGTCCTCGCGGACAAAGACGATGGTCCTGTTCTCCAGCGTCTGGATCGCGCTCCGGCGGACGGCGACCGCGACATTGCGTGCGGTGAGGATCAGGCGCGCCGTGACGAACAGGCCGGGACGCAGCCGTCCATCCGGGTTTGGCAACACCACGCGGGCCAGCGCGGTCTGGGTCTCGCTCGAGCCGATCGGTGCCATGTAGGAGATCGTGCCCTTGATCTCGCCGCGGCCGTCGTCGGGATCGATCAGGACTTCATCATTGAGCCGCACGCGCCGCAGGTCCTGCCGGTAGATCGACAGATCGACCCAGATGGTGGAGAGGTCGGCGACGACGAAGGCCGGCTTCTGCTCGGAAGCGTATTCGCCGAGCGAGATCTGCCGCTCGATGATGGTGCCGGCGAGCGGCGCCTTGAGCTCGTAGACGGTGAGGCTCTGGTTGCTCTCGATCGCGGCGAGCAGATCGTCCTTGCCGACCTTGTCGCCGATGCGCTTCTGGATCGATTTTGCAATTCCGGGAAAGCGGGGTGTGACCTGAACGACCGCCTCCTGGTTGGCGCGCAGGATGCCGTTGAAGGACAGCGTATCGGTCAGCGTCGCGCTTGCGGCCTCAGCCAGCACCACGCCGGCGGCGGCCAGCTTGACGTCGGAGATGCGGATGCGGTCGGCGCCGTGCTCGTCCTGCTCGACATGATCGCTCGACTTCTTCTGTTCGGAATGCTCGGCATGCTCGGTGCGCGCGATCCCGGCCGGAGCGAGCAGGGAATAGCCGTAAGCGCCGAGCGCGGCGGCAACGATGGCAATGAGGATGGTGGAGGACGTTTTCATCGTGCGCTCTCCCGCGCCAGCGTGAAAGGATTGCCGACGAGACCTTCGATGGTCGCGACCCCCGCATGGAAATTCTGCAGCGCCTCCTGTTCGCGCAGGCGGGCCTGGGTAACGCTCGCCTGGGCGTCGAGCACCTCGAGCAGGGTGAAGCGACCCTGGCCGTAGCCTTGCGCGATCGCCTCGGAGGCTTCGACGGCCTTGGGGATCGCGGTCTCGCGCAGCACGGCGAGTTCGCGTCGCGAGCCCTGCAGCGAATCGTAGGCACGGCCGGCGACCACGATCAGCGTGTTGCGGTTGGCCTCGCGCTCGGCCCCGGTCTTGGCGAGGCTCTCCTGCGCCGAGAGGATGTTGCCCTGGTTCTGGTCGAACACGGGGATCGGCACCGAGACGGTCAGGCGCGCCGCGTCGTCATTGGTCTCGTTGAAATGGCGCCAGCCGGCGGCGATCCGCACGTCGGGATAGGGCCTGAGCCGAGCCATCAACAATTCGGCATTGCGCTGGGCATAGACGGCCGTCCAGCGCACCAGCTGCGGATTGGCATCGATGGCGGCGACGACCGACTGGAACGTCGGCGTCTTGCCCATGGTGTCGAGCCGGCCGGAGACCTCACCGAATTTCGCCGCGGGATCGCCCATCAGCACCGCAAGCTCGCGCCGCGCGCTCGCCAGCGTCGCCTTGAAGCGCTCGCGGTCGGCTTTCACCAGGGCGGAGGCGACCTCGGCGCGGCCGGTCTCGGCCGGCGAGGAGGCTCCGGCCTCGACGCGGCGTCGCAGCAGCGGTGTCAGCCGGTCGATCGCGGCAATCTGCTCGTCGAGGATCTGGATGCGCCGCTGCGCGCCGAGCACGCTGAGGAAGGCGATCGCGGTCTCCGACAGCACCTCCAGCCTGACGGCCTTGCGCTGGACCGCGGCGACCTCGATGCCGGCTGCGCCTGCGGCGATCCGCGCGTCGCGCTTGCCGAACAGCTCGAAGGCCTGGCTGATCTGGAGCGTGGTCTCGGCCGATCTTGTGCCGCGATACATGCCCGACCCGAACGAATTGTCCTGTTCATAGGACAGTTCCGGATTGAGCAGGGCGCCTGCCTGGATGCGCTGGCCGGTGGCGATGCCGACGTCGCGCTCCGCTGCGGTGAGCCGCGGGCTCGCGGCCAGCGCGCGCGACAGGGCGCTCCGCATCGTCAAAGTCTGGGCGTGAGACGGCAGCACCAGGGATGGGCTGATGAGAATAGCCATCGCGCAAGCCACGCGCGCGGCTGTTCGCCTGCAAAACATGAATAGGGCCTGTGATGGAGAATCGATGGGCGCACGCGGCGCCCGGCTGATCCGTTCAGGTCAGATGTTTGGGAGGCGGGGAGTCGGTATCGGGCACGACGCCCGCAAGCACAGTCAGACGAGGCGGGTTCGAAACGGCCATCAACTCCGACATCGTGCCAGGCAGCAGGAGTTGCGCGACGACCACCGAGAAACAACCATGGCAGTGATGGGCTGCCAGCGTCTTGCTATCTGTATCTCCGGAATCTGATCCAGGCGCCGCAGCGATTTCAAGCTGGCCGAACGGATTGGTCACGTCCAGGCATTGGCACGTGTGCAATACGCTCGACAGCAGATAGGTGATTGCGAGGCACGCAGCCAACGGCCCGCGCCAGTTGCGCAGGCGGAACAATCGGATTGGCCGGCGGATCGCAGTCACGGATTTGCTCTCGTTACGTCCCGGTTCGTAGCATGGCACCGGGAACAGTGTCGACCGGCAATAATGTTACGTGTGCGGAACTCAACGCCGCAGCTGCACGCGTGGATGCGACTGCAAGCGGCTCGCGAAACGCAGGGGATAGTGGTCTCATTCGGCAGCTTCCGACACCCGCTCCGGCATGACCGCCCCATCTCCGGAACGCAGCCCAAAGCCCTTCACCAGGGCAAAAATCGCGGGGATCACGATCAACGTCAGCAATGTCGAGGACATCATGCCGCCGATCATGGGCACGGCGATGCGCTGCATGATCTCCGAGCCCGTGCCGCTACTCCACATGATCGGCAGCAGGCCGGCCATGATCGCAACGACCGTCATCATCTTCGGGCGGACGCGGTCGACGGCGCCCGCCATGATGGCCGCGTGGAGATCCTCGCGGGTCGGCGAGCGACCCGCGAGGGCGCAACGCGCTCTCGTCTCGGCGAGCGCCTGGTTGAGATAGATCAGCATCACCACGCCGGTTTCGGCCGCCACGCCAGCGAGCGCGATGAAGCCGACGGCGACGGCGACCGACAGGTTGAAGCCGAGCCACCACATCAGCCAGAGGCCGCCGATCAGGGCGAACGGCAGCGCGAGCATCACGATCATGGTTTCGGTGACCGAGCGGAAGTTGAGGTAGAGCAGCAGGAAGATGACCAGCAGCGTCACCGGCACCACGATCTTGAGCCGCGCGGTGGCGCGTTCGAGATATTCGTATTGTCCGCTCCAGACCAGATAATAGCCCGGCGCGAACTGGACGCTCGTCTGCACGGCGCGCTGCGCTTCTGCGACATAGCCGCCGAGGTCGCGGTCGCGGATATCGACATAGATGTAGGTCGCGAGCTGACCGTTCTCGGTCCGGATCGAGGTCGGACCGCGCGCGGGCGTCACGCTTGCGACTTCGCCGAGCGGGACGGCGCCGCCCGCCGGCATCGGCACCAGGATGTCGCTGGCGATCGCCTTGGGATTGTCGCGCAGATCGCGCGGATAGCGCATGTTGACCGTGAAGCGCTGGCGGCCCTCGACCGTCGTCGTCACCGTCTGGCCGCCGAGCGCGGTCGCAATGGTGTCCTGGACGTCCTGCACCATGATGCCGTAGCGCGCCAGCGCCTCGCGGTTCGGCGTGATCTCGAGATAATAGCCGCCGAGGCTGCGCTCGGCATAGGCCGAGGAGGTGCCGGGCACGGCCTTCAGCACCTGCTCGACCTGCCTTGCAAGCTTGTCGATGCCGGCGAGATCGGTGCCGATGACCTTGACGCCAACGGGCGTGCGAATGCCGGTCGAGAGCATGTCGATGCGCGCCTTGATCGGCATGGTCCAGGCATTAGAGACGCCGGGGAACTGGAGCGCCTTGTCCATCTCGGCGATCAGGCTGTCGATGGTGACGCCGGCGCGCCACTGCTCCTTCGGTTTCAGGTTGACGATGGTCTCGAACATCTCCGACGGTGCGGGGTCGGTCGCGGTCGCTGCGCGGCCGGCCTTGCCGTAAACGGAGGCAACCTCGGGGAACGAACGGATGATGCGGTCCTGGGTCTGCATCAGCTCGGCCGCCTTGGTCACGGAGATGCCGGGCAGTGTGGTCGGCATGTAGAGCAGGGTGCCTTCGTTGAGGTTCGGCATGAACTCGGTGCCGAGCTGCCGCGCCGGCCAGACCGAGGCGGCGAGCACGCCGATCGCGAGCAGGATCACCGGGATTTTGGCGCGCAGCACGCCTGATATGACCGGGCGGTAGATCCAGATCAGGAAGCGGTTGATCGGATTCTTGTGCTCCGGAATGATCCTGCCGCGGACGAAGATCATCATCAGCGCCGGCACCAGGGTGACCGACAACAATGCAGCGGCCGCCATCGCAAAGGTCTTGGTGAAGGCGAGCGGGCTGAACAGCCGGCCCTCCTGCGATTCCAGCGTGAAGATCGGCATGAACGACACGGTGATGATCAGGAGGCTGAAGAACAGCGCCGGGCCGACCTCCGATGCCGCCTCGATCAGGATCACGACGCGCGAGCGGCCGGGATCGGCGCGCTCGAGGTGCTTGTGCGCGTTCTCGATCATGACGATGGCAGCATCGATCATGGCGCCGATCGCGATGGCGATGCCACCGAGGCTCATGATGTTGGATCCGATTCCGAACAGCTTCATCGCGCCGAACGCCATCAGCACGCCGACGGGAAGCATCAGGATCGCGACCAGCGCGCTGCGCACATGCAGCAGGAACACCATGCAGACGAGCGCGACGACGATGCTCTCCTCGACCAGCGTATGCTTCAGCGTGTCGATGGCGGCATAGATCAGGTTCGAGCGGTCATAGACCGGAACGATCTCGACCGACTTCGGCAGGCTGGTCGCGATCTGCCTGAACCGCTCCTTGACGTTCTCGATCACGTCGAGCGCATTCTTGCCGAAGCGCTGGAGCACGATGCCGCTCGCCACCTCGCCCTCGCCGTTGAGCTCGGCGATGCCGCGCCGCTCGTCGGGGCCGAGCTCGACGCGGGCGACGTCGCGCAGCTTGACCGGCGTCCCGTTGTCGGTTTTCAGCACGATGTTGCCGATGTCGTCGGCGCTTCTGAGATAGCCCTTGCCGCGGATGACATATTCGAATTCGGAAAGCTCGACGGTGCGGCCGCCGACATCGGCGTTGCTGGCGCGGACCGCGTCGCGCACCTTCACCATGGTGATGCCGAGGTCACGCATGCGCTGCGGATCGAGAATGACGTTGTACTGCTTGACGAAGCCGCCGACGGAGGCGACCTCCGCGACTCCTTCCGCCTTGGCGAGCGCGAATTTCAGGTTCCAGTCCTGGATCGTTCGCGTCTCCGCGAGGTTCAGCTCCCTGGACATCACGGCATATTGGTAGACCCAGCCGACGCCGGTGGCGTCGGGACCGATCGTCGGGGTGACACCGGCGGGCAGCCGCGAGGCCGCGCCGTTGAGGAATTCGAGCACGCGCGAGCGCGCCCAGTAGATGTCGGTGCCGTCCTCGAAGATGACGTAGACGAAGGAGACGCCGAAGAACGAGAAGCCGCGCACCACCTTCGACTTCGGCACCGTCAGCATCGCGGTGGTGAGGGGATAGGTGACCTGGTCCTCGATCACCTGCGGCGCCTGTCCCGGATATTCGGTGTAGACGATGACCTGGGTGTCGGAGAGATCGGGGATGGCGTCCAGCGGCAAATGGAGCAGTGCGTAGAGGCCGGCCGCAGCGGCAAAGCCGGTGCCGAACAGCACCAGCAGCAGGTTGTGCGCCGACCAGGCGATGAGGCGTGCGATCATGGCTTCGCTCCCGTCGCCTTGTCGCCGTCGCGCGCGTTGCCGGCATCGGAAAAGGCTTTGAGCGCCGCCTTCAGATTGCTCTCGGCGTCGATCAGGAAGTTGGCGGAGGTGACGACCGCATCGCCCTCGGCAAGACCATCGCGGATCTCGACATGGCCGTCGCCGCGCCGCCCGAGCTTGACCTCGCGTGGCTCGAAGCGGCCCTGGCCCTTGTCCACCAGCACGGTCTGCCGGCTACCGGTGTCAAGCACCGCACTCTCGGCGACGCTGAGGACCGGCGCCGGGGTGCCGGTTTCGATCTCGGCATCGACGTACATGTCGGGAAGCAGCGCGAAATCGGCATTCGCCAGCTCGATTCGCACCCGCGCGGTGCGGGTCTCCTTGTTCACCTGCGGATAGATGACGCTGATCAGCGCCTTGAAATCCCTGCCGGGATAGCTGCGGGCCCTGATCGTGACCGGCTGGCCGATGGTGATGTTGCCGAGGTCACGTTCGGCGATATCGACGGTTGCCCATACTTGCGAGATGTCGGCGATGCGGAACAGCACGTCGCCGGGCTGGGCGCGCATGCCCTCGATCGCGTTGCGCTGGAGCACGACGCCGTCGCGCGGCGCCGACCATTGGATGACGATCGGAACCGAGTGGCTCTTCTCCATCTCGGAGATGACCGGCTCGGGGACGTCGAGATTGACGAGGCGCTGGCGCGAGCCGCGGCCATAGGGCTCGATGCCCGCAATCGTCTTCGAGGTGATGGTCGCGAGATATTCGGCCGCCGCGGACGAGACCGCCGAGCTGTAGATTTCCATCAACGGCTGCCCCTTGGTCACGCGGCTGCCGGTGGTGACGTCGGCGACCTTCTGCACAAAGCTCTCGGCGCGCATCGCAACCACCGAGATTCGGCGTTCGTCGAGCTGGATGGTGCCGGGCGCCCGCACCAGCATTCTGATCCGGCGCAATTCGGCCGGTTCGGATCTGACGCCGCTGCGCTGGATCTTGGCGGGCGACAGCTTGACCGAACCGTCGTCGCTGTCCTCGCCTTCGTAGACGGGAATGTAGTCCATCCCCATCGAGTCCTTCTTCGGCACCGGCGAGGTGTCCGGCAGGCCCATCGGGTTGCGGTAGTACTTGATCTTGCGCTCGGCCCCGGTGTCGGCCGTCATCACCTCGGGCGCCGGGTCGGGCGTATCGAAGCTGACGTCCTCGCTCGCGCGAACGGCACGGTAGTCGCGGCCGTCAACCGTCTTCTTCGGTGTGAGCGAGTAGAAGGGCTTGCCGTCGGGGTCCTTGAAATAGACTGCTGAGCCCGCGTCCGCCGCATGGGCGGCGGCAGCAAGGATGCTTGACTCTGGTTGCGGTCGCAGACCGCCGCCAGCGAGCAGCGCGGCACCTGCCGCTGCGAGGATCGCAGCGGCAGCGCCGACGAAGGCGAGGCGGGTCATTTCTCGGCCGTGACGACGAGCTTGTTCTCGACCGTGCCGGTCTCGCCCTGCACCTTGGCGCCGAGCGAGAGCTGCCAGCGTCCGGCCATGCTGAAATTGGCCTTGAAGCGGTAGGTCCCGGGTTCGGTGCCCGGCATCGGTGTCACCTTGGTCACCATCTCCTGCATGCCGTCAGGGGCCATGTCGAGCCGGCTGGCGAAGATCACGGCGTCGGGTACCGCTTTGCCGCTGGTCTTGTCGACCAGCCGCACGGTCACGATGCGATCGGCGCCGGCCTTGACGGTCGGCTGGGTGAGCTGGAACTCAAAGTTCTTGATTTCGGCATGGGCGGCACCGGTGAACGCAGCGCCGATCAGCGCGGCCATGGCGGCACGCGCTAGGTTGGACATGGTCATTTCAATTCCTCGATAGGTCTGATGGAGCCGCCGGGCTACATGCGGCGAGCCGGGATGCAGCAAGGCGACAGGAAATGGCGTGCACGCAGATGTCTGCGCGCACGATCATCGGGCGCGTCAGCGCCGATCAGGCCTGGGGTCGAGGGGGATGGTCGGGCGGCTTTGCCGCGAGTCCGTCGCGCAAGCGATCGCTGCTCAGGGCAAGCGCGCTCCGCTGCGGCTGGCGCGCGACCACCGAGCTCGCGCCGGACGGAGCGGCGAGCGACAGGCTCAGCATGCACAGCGCGACGAACGGACAGGAATCGCAGGTCTTGCTCTTGGTCTGGTCCGGACAGCAGGGCATGTCGTCCGACGTCGCCTGCATGTCATCGGACATGGCCGGCAGGCCGCTGCCGGCACCCGATACCGGCATGGCGGATGCAGCGGTCGCAAGCGGCGCGAGCAGCAGCCCGGCGGCGACCAGCAGCATCACGACGGCGTTGGCGAACCGTTTCAGGCGCATGCGCCATTGTCGCACGTCGGCGCGGAACCCGCAAATCGGGCAGCTTCACGATTTAGCCATGCAAGCGCGTCCCGGGGATGGTTAACACAGGATAGGCAAGGGACGGGCACGCGGTTGCAAAATGCGGAAAGGCCCCAGCCGGGGGCAACCGGCTGAGGCCTTGTGCTCACAATCTTCATCCTTGGGACTCGCATACCCAACCCGCAGCTGCGGGGTTCGTTCCTGCCAGCGGCAGAAAAATAGGAACGTTTGTCTCCCCCTCTCATTAGCGCCCCGGAGCATATGAGGAGGATGGGACGATGGACGGACTGATTTATCTGATCGGCTTGATCGTCGTGATCATGGCGATCTTGTCGTTCTTCGGCCTGCGCTGAGAGAGCGGCGATGGCGATGGAAACTCTGATACGGGAAGAGATCATGGAAGGCAACGGCGTCGCTGCCGAGGAACGCCGAAGCATCCAGTGGAGCTCGATCATCGCAGGTGCGTTGGCCGCCGGTGCGATGTCGTTCATCCTGATCGGCTTTGGCGTTGCCGTCGGCCTCGGTGTCAGCTCGGCCTCGCCGACGTGGCGGGATGCATCGGCGGCGCTGGCGCTGCTGTCGGGACTGTATCTGATCATCCAGGCGATTATCAGCTTCGGCTTTGGCGGCTATGTCGCCGGCCGGACGACGCGACCAGCGCCGGCGATCACGACGATCGAAGACGACGGCGAACGGCGGGACGGGCTGCATGGCCTGATGTCCTGGGCGCTCGCCGTGCTGCTTGGTGCCGCTCTGCTCGCCATGCTCGGCGCAGCGGCGATTGACCGTTCGCCGATGCGCAGTTCGGCCAGTAATATGTCCGCCGCCGAGCCTCTGTTGAGTTACGAGCTGGACAAGCTGTTTCGAGCACCGCGGCGGCCCCCCAACACGGACCTCAGGGAAGCTCGCGCCGAAGCGGGACGCATCCTGATGACGTCATCGAGCCACAGCGGTGTCAGCACCGATGACCGGACGTATCTCGTGCAGCAGGTGGCCGCGCTCACGGGGCTCGCGCCGGCCGACTCGGAACGCCGGGTCGATGCGCTGATCGCAGACTCAAAGACCGCCATCAATCGGGCGCGGCGCAACTCCATCATCGTGGCTTTCTCCGTCGCCGCGGCGACGCTGATCGGCGCTGCGGTGGCCTGGGCGGCGGCTGTTGCCGGCGGACGGCACCGCGACGGCGAGCCATTGCCGAACTGGATGGCAAGCTCGAACCGCTTCCATCGCACTCCACGCGCGATGCCGGTGCCGTAACATGCAGAATGATGGCCGGGAGCAATCCCGGCCACATGACTTTGACGAGTGGCTAGGCCTTCTCCTCCCAGATCATGGCGAGGTGCACGATGGTCTGCACCGCCTTCTCCATGTCCTGACGGCTGACCCATTCGAGCCGCGAATGAAATGCGTGCTCGCCGGCGAAGATGTTGGGGCAGGGCAGGCCCATGAAGGACAGGCGCGAGCCGTCGGTGCCGCCGCGGATCGCTGTGCGCATCGGGCGCAAGCCGGCGCGGCGGATCGCCTCGATGGCGTATTCGAGGATGTGCGGATGACGGTCGATCACCTGCTTCATGTTGCGGTACTGCTCCCGCACCTCGAACGTGTAGGTCGAGCGCGGATAGTCCTTCATCACGTCCTTGACGATGCCCTCGAGCAGATCCTCCTTCTCCTTCAGCCCCTCCTCGGTGAAGTCGCGCACGATGAAGGACAGTGTCGCCTGCTCCAGCGCGCCCTCGATGCCGATCGGATGCAGGAAGCCCTGCTTGCCTGAGGTCGTCTCCGGCGAGCAGCCTTCCTTGGGCAGGCGCTCGACGATGGCGGCCGCGATCTTGATCGCATGCTCCATCTTGCCCTTGGCGTAGCCGGGATGGGCGCTGACGCCGTTGATGGTGATGGTGGCGCCGTCGGCGGAGAAGGTCTCGTCCTCGACGCAGCCGGCGCTTTCGCCGTCCATGGTGTAGCCGAAATCGGCGCCGAGCTTCTTGATGTCGACATTGTCGACGCCGCGGCCGATCTCCTCGTCGGGCGTGAACAGGATCTTGATGGTGCCGTGCTTCACATCGGGGTTGTTGATGAAGAAATACGCGGCATCCATGATCTCGGCGACGCCGGCCTTGTTGTCGGCGCCAAGCAATGTGGTGCCGTCGGTGGTGATGATGTCGTTGCCGATCTGGTTCTTCAGCGCGGGATGCTCGGCGAAGCGGATCACCTGGCTGGCGTCGCCGGGCAGCACGATGTCGCCGCCGCGATAGTTCTTCACCATCTGCGGCTTGACGTCCTTTCCGGTGACGTCGGGCGAAGTGTCCATGTGCGAGCAGAAGCAGATCACCGGCACCTTTTTGTCGGTGTTGGCCGGGATCGTTCCGTAGACATAGCCGTAATCATCGAGATGGGCATCCGCGATGCCGATGGCCTTCAGCTCGGCGACGAGCACGCGGCCGAGGTCTTTCTGCTTCTCGGTCGAGGGCGAAGCCGGGGAGTCCGGATCGGACTGGGTATCGATGGTGACGTAGCGCAGGAAGCGCTCGGTCACGGTATGCGTGAAGGTGAGGAAGGACATTCTGATCAAACCGCCGGGGCTTTTAGGGAAGCAGGCGGTATATCAGAAAACGGCGCCAGCGTTGCGGCCGGAACGAGGCCGGATCAGGCTTAATGAAACGTAGTCTCAGATCGCCTCTTTCAGTTCCTTGACGGGGCGGAAGGCAACCTTCTTGCTGGCCTTGATGTGGATCGCCTCGCCGGTCGCCGGGTTGCGGCCGGTGCGGGCGGCGCGCTTGCGGACCTGGAGGATGCCGAGCCCGACGATACGGACGCGGTCGCCCTTTTTGAGGTGCTTGGTGATCAGCTCGACCATGTCGGTGAGGACGGCCTCGGCGCGCTTCTTCGAGAGGTCCTGGCTCTCCGCGATGTCGGCGGCAAGGTGCTTGAGCGTGATCGTGGCCGGAGCGGGTGGCTTCTTCGCCGAATCCTTCTTAGCCATGTCTGGCCTCCTCAATGACGGGGAAGCCCCGGAAAAGTCGGGAAAGCGTGGGGATCCCTCTAAGTTCCTGGAAGGCGTAGACGATTCGGGCGCAGGCTGACTATGCCGCGAGTTCCCCAAGGGGCCGGAAAAGCCGGTGCAGCCGCGAAAGGCGTCGAGAAGTTCGGGCTAAGACTATGAAGGGATTGCCAAAATGGCGCGAGGGACTGGGGCTTTTACCTCAATCAGCCCAGCCATTCCCGCCTGCTCCTGGTTCATCCCAAGCCGCCCTCGATATCGAAATGCTCGCTGTAAGCGATCGGCGTGCCCGCGATCAGCTGCTTCAGCGCGGCCTTGCGCTCGAGCAGGACCAGGCGGCGCAGGTCGCGGCCGTCGCGATAGAGCAGGTCCAGTCCACCCGTTGCGGGCGAAAATCTTGACGTCATGGTTGGCAGGAGCTGGCCGCGATAGCCGTCGTACTTGATCTCGTGGATCCAGCACTCTCCGCGCCGGACGCGGTCGACCTGCTCGGCGAGCACGGGCGCGATGAAGCCCGGGAAGGGCGCCTTGGTCCCGATCGTCTTCTGCTTTTCGCGACGCAACGCCACTCGACAAGCTCCACGCCAATTAACCTATTGACGGGACACAGCTTGCGATTCCCGGTCAATTCAGTACCCTACACCGATTGTACGCAGAGATGTTGCTTTCCATTTATTTGTCGGGAGAAAGCATGTTTGACGCCGCCAAATGTCAAGAACTCGCGATTGAATACAAGGCCCTTGCCCAATTATCCGATGTGTCTGTGCAACGAGCAATGTTGCAGAAGAACATCGCAAGGACCTTCACCGGATTAGCTAGTCAATTGGACAGGCTTGCCGCTCTGATGAGAGACGAAGCCCAGCGGCTCAGGAGCGGTCTGTCCGAAACAACAGAAGCGTCATAACTGAGCGTCTAGGCGCGGACTCGCGAATATGCGATGATCACGGCATTGGAGGCGTCTCGGAGGATAGGCCTTCGCCTGAAATGACTTTCGTCCATCTTCGAAGTCGTGATTGTAGTGTCTTGGCCTCTCTAAGTTCAATTGAGACCGCCGTAAGAACCGCTGGCTTCGTTCTATGACTGCCCGGCTCATTTCGACTAGGGCGCGCGTCTGGTCGAGGATAAGTGGCAAGTCATCGAGTTGCCCGCGTCTCTTTCGCTCCGTGATGTCTCCGTCGCAAATCACGTGAGGGGCCTTATTTGTCGTGGAGTCGGTCCCCTTCATTCGTCTTACCGGGCGCGGGGATCAAATCTTCCACTCGCTTCAGACCAGCGGCTTTAAAGAGACCGAGCGTGATGACGATCATCATCAGCATGGTTCCAGCCAGTGCCAGCAGCGTCCACATGGGATGTTCTCCCTGTCCGCCCCGAGAGAGAACTCTGACAATCAACTCTCGGTTCCAAAGATCAAACTAGGCCACTCCCGAGGCCAATACCCTTTATGGCACGTGAACGTACAGAGAACAAATCAGCCATTCAAAGTGTGTATCAGGCTGTGTATCTGCCGATTGGTCCGCCCGGTAGGGGCCTGACCTTACGAATGAATTTTAACGCGTGCAGCGCGGTGGCACTCCCTGGCGGAATCGCAACAAGCGCGAACGAACCCGGGCCAAAAGTGTCAGGCGCCGGCCATCCTGACATCCTGAAGCTAACGGGCTCAAATCTGTCTGGATCAAGTGATTGATTTTGTGCCACTAAATGGCGCGAGAGACGGGGCTCGAACCCGCGACCTCCGGCGTGACAGGCCGGCGCTCTAACCAACTGAGCTACTCCCGCGTGGTTCGCTGATCGCGCGCGGAACGAGGGGGGACTTAAAGGCGGGGCTGGGTGAAGTCAAGGACGTTGCGCTTCGCGGGGATATCTCGGCTAAGCATTGCTCTGGAAAACGAAAAGGCCGCCCGGAGGCGGCCATTGGTCAGCCTGGACGAGGACCGCCTCAACGGATCTCCGATATGCCCGCGCTCGTCACGACCACCGGCTTGCCGGCCTTGATGACATGGGTGGACTGGGCGGTCTGGCTGTAATCGGCATTGGTGCGGGCTGCGATCCCGAAGCCGGCCACTGCGATGCCGGCCACCAGCGCCACCACCACGATCTTCAGGTGGGTCGCACGATCAGCAGAGTGAATTGAGTGGTTCATATGAGCCTCCCGACGGGCTTCGCCGCCGTCTATGGCTCACGTCTTAAGGACCATCTGTTTCCGGATGGTTTCGCGGGTTCCGCAAAATGGTTTCATTAATGCGCGCGCTTGGTTTCGCCGGGCTGGCGGCGAACGCCGCCCTGCCGATATCGCCCCGGATCGAACGGGCCGCCCAGACGAACAGCAGGGCACCCAGCGTGGTCGTGACCGCCGCCGAGAGCAGGGAGTAGCGCACGGCATCGGCGCCGTAAGCGCCCTTCAGGGCGTCGTTGACCATGCCGACCGCGAGCGGGCCGACGCCCTGGCCGAAGCAGGTCGCGGTGAGTGCGATCAGCGCTGAGGCGAGCGCCCGCATGCTCGGCTTTGCCACCGTCTGCGCGATCGCGAAGATCGGACCGAGATGGAAGCCGACCAGGAACGAGGTCAGCGCCAGCATCGCCACCATCATCGAAAAATCCTGCGTCAGCATGCATAGTGCGAACACCGGGCCGGCCAGCCCTGAGGTGATCGCCGGCGCCCACAGCTTCCAGCGGTCGTCGCGGCGGCTCACTTGCGCCACCACGAAACCGCCGAGCAGGGTGCCGGCCATGCCGGCGAGCCCTTTGAAGGTGCCGGCATAGGTGCCGATCTCGGCGCTCGACAGATGGTGCACACGGGCGAGGAATGGCGGAATCCAGGCGGCAGTCGCGTAGTTGGTGTAGGTGGTCAGGCAGAAGCCGATCAGCACGATGACGAAGCTCTGCTGCGAGGCGAGGAAGCGCAGCGTCGGCCCGAGCGGCTCGGGCACGAAGGCCTCCTGCATCGCGCCGCGCTTCGGCTCCGAGATCGTCAGCCACAGCACCAATGCGAGCAGGATGCCGGGCAGGCCCGCGACGTAGAACGCCATCCGCCAGCCATAGTGCTGGTTGACGTAGCCGCCGACGAAATAGCCGAGGAAAACTCCGAGATAGGTGCCGATGGCGTAAATGCCGAGCGCGCGCGGACGCTCGTTCTTGGCGAAGAGATCGGCGACGATCGACTGCGAGGCCGGGGAACCCGCGGATTCGCCGATGCCGACGCCGATGCGCGCCAGCGCCAGCGAGGTCACGCTCGAGGCAGCGCCGCACAGCGCCGTCATTGCGCTCCAGAACGCAAAGGCTGCGGCCACGATGTTGCGCCGGTTGAGCCGGTCGGCGACGCGCGCGATGGGAATGCCGAGCAGGGAATAGAACAGCGCGAAGCCGAAGCCCGCGAGCAGGCCCATCATGGTGTCGCTGAGGGCAAACTCCTTCTTGATCGGCTCGATCAGGACGTTGAAGATCGTGCGGTCGAGGAAGTTCAGGGCGTAGATGATGGTGAGCAGGCCCAGCACGTAATAGCGCCGTGCCGAGGGCTTTTCCGCCGCAGTCGTTTTCGCCGACATCTGTGACGTCACATCGACCATCGCATCCCCCCAACTTGTCTTTGTTATCGTTGTCGGTCCAGCCTATTCGGGCTGGCAGGTCAGCCTTCGCGGATGTAATTCCCCGCTTCGAATTCGACCGGCGCTGCACTTGCATCGAACGACACGCCGATCGGGTCGCGATCGGCTTCCATCGCTTCCAGCTGCTCGCTGAGCATGCGCCGGATCATCAGGACGCCGCGGTCGCTCTGGCCGAAATGCTCCTCGGAGTGGATGGTCTGCGGACCCTGGCCGACCTGGGCCTCGTAATCCCCCGGGAATTGCTGGTGCTCGGCCTCCGTCATGTCCCACCAGAATTTTCCGTTGAATTTCGAGCGCATCCGGCCGATGTCGCCTGAATTCTTGACGCGACCGGCGACGTAGATGCGGAACGAGGTGTCGTCGATCGGCAGCGTCCAGCCGATCGACTCCACACGCGCGAACTGCGCCACGCGCGGGTTGGGCACGACCCGCAAAGTGGGGAGGGCGGCTTCGGTGACGCGGTAAAACACACGGCCGTCGTCCTGCTTGCGGATCGAGCGCACGGCGATGCCGCGCGGCGTCTTGTCGAACTTCACCTCAGGCATCGAGGCCATCATGTCAGTGAATTGCGGTCCCGAGAACGAGCCGTGCAGCACCGGCACGTGATAGGGATCGACCACGTTCTCGAAATGCTGGAGCCAGTTGCAGGGGATGACCGCCGGCCCGCCGCCGCCGATCGAGGAATCGTCGGCCTCGACGAACTCGCCGTCGTCCATGTTTTCCAGGCACTCGTAAGCCGGCAGCACCGGGCGTTTCCCGGCGGGGCCCATATAGGCGAAGATCAGCCCATAGCGCTCCTCGATCGGATACCAGGGCTGGCGCACCTTGTCCTTGAACTGGCCGCCGTCGGGCTCGCAGGGCTGCTCCAGGCAGTGCCCCTCGGCGTCGAACTTCCAGCCGTGATAGCAGCAGCGTATGCCGTCGTCCTCGACCTTGCCGTAATAGAGCGTGGTGCCGCGATGGCAGCAGCGCGCGTGCAGGAGACCGGCGCGGCCGTGCTTGTCGCGGAACAGGATGAGGTCCTCAGCCAGCGCGCGCACCTTCTTAGGGGTGTCGGTTGCATCGCTGGCGAGCCCGACCGGATGCCAGTAGCGGCGTAGCAATTCACCCATCGGCGTGCCGCGCACGACCGAGGTGAGCTCGGTGCGCGTCTGCGCCGGCTTCATCGCATAGCCAGTGCCGAGATCGCAATCCCGCGGGGTCATGGTCATGCTGTTCCTCCCGCGCCGCTGGCCTTGGATGGCCGGTCATCTTCGCGTGTTGGTTCAGTCAAAGGTAGATCGATGACATTGTCAACGATTCCCAATGCGTCTTAGTCGCATTCGGATCAAGTGGGGAGGTTGCGCTACCAGACTTGGCATGCCCCGGCTTTCTTGGCAGAGGTGGACCATGAGCCAGACATCGAGCAGGGACGGGCACGCGTCGCCCGATGCGGACGAAAGCCACTCGCCGGCGCCGATCACCATGATGCTGTCGTCGCGGCTGATGGTGCTCGCCAACCTGCTCAAGCGCGGCGCCATCCTGCGCTACAAGCGCCTCGCCGGACTGAACTCGGTCGAGTTCGGTCTTGTCGCCTCGCTCGGCCGACGGCCGCCGATGAGCGTGGCGCGGCTCGCCGAGGCCGTCGGCCAGGACAAGGGACAGATCAGCCGCGCGCTCGCGGAACTCGTCTCGCGCAAGCTGATCGTGAAATCGGCGAACCCGAAGGACAGCCGCGAGGTGCTGGTCTCCCTGACCGCGGCGGGCCTTGCCGCCCACGATGCCATTGTCGCTGGCGCGCAAGAGCGCAATCGCCGTCTGCTGGAGCATCTGAGCCAGGAAGAATTCGAAACGCTACTTGTCCAGATCGATCAGCTCACGGCAACGGCCGCCGAAATGTTGGAGGCGGAGAAAGTTCCGCGCTGATCTCGCAGCAATCTCCGGAATATTGGATTGCTTCTAAGAATCTTTCTAAGAAGTTTTCAATTAGGGAATTCGCACGCGCTCACTTAAGCGTCACCGCAAACGCATGCCGTTGGGGGAACGACGGCATGACGTAACAAACATGCAGCTTTGGGGTGCGCGTTGAACAGTCTTGGTATGCTGCGGTCAGCCGTATTGGCGACCGCGTCCGCTTTGGTATTGGTGCCGCAGGCATCGCTCGCACAATCGTCTGCGCAGAGCGGCGCGCAGAACCTGCCGTCGGTGACCGTCATCGCGCCGGAAGCGCGCCGCCGCGCGCCTGCTGCGGCCACGCGGATCGCGCCGCGGCGGTCGGTGCAGAGCGCCGCCAGCCGCAGACCGCAGCCGCAGCGCAATGTCGGCTTCGTCGAGACGCCGCGCGGTCCGGTGAACGGTTACGTTGCCAACCGCAGCTCGTCCGGCACCAAGACCAACACGCCGATCATGCAGACGCCGCAGTCCGTGTCGGTGATCGGCGCCGAGCAGATCCGCGACCAGAAGCCGAACAAGCTCGACGAGGTCCTGCGCTACACTGCCGGCGTGCGGGCAGGCACATTCGGTGCGGATACCCGCAACGACTGGTGGCTGATCCGCGGCTTCAAATCCGACGACGTCGGGCTATTTCTCGACGGCATGCAGCTGTTCTACACATCCTATGCGAGCTGGAAGCTGCAGCCTTCGAACATGGAGCGGGTCGAGGTGCTGCGCGGCCCGTCGGCGGTGCTCTATGGCGGATCGAGCCCGAGCGGCATCGTCAACGTCATCAGCAAGCTGCCGCCGGCCGAGCCGATCCGCTACATCGAGACCGGCGTCAACAATTTCGGCAACGCCTATGTCGCCTTCGACGTCGGCGGTCCCGTGGCGACGCAGCCGCAGGACGGCAAGCTGTTCTACCGCGTCGTCGGCCAGGTCCAGAACGGCGGCACCCAAGTCGACTTCATCTCCGACAACAACTATTTCATCGCACCGTCGTTTACGTGGAAGCCGGACGCAGACACGACATTCACCGTGCTGGCGTCGGCCTCGAAGCAGGACACCCGCGGCATCAACTTCCTGCCTTACAGGGGTACAGTGACCAACGCACCGTTCGGCAAGATCCCGACCAGCTTCTTCGTTGGCGATCCCGGCGTCGACAAGTTCACGCGCGAGCAGGAGATGCTTGGCTACCAGTTCGAGCGCAATCTCACCGACGATCTCACGTTCCGACAGAATGCCCGTTTCGCGCATATCGACCTCACATATCGAGGGTATGTCGGAAGCGGCTACACCAACGAACCGGCCGGCGACATGTTTCGATACAATTGGTATGCGAAGAACACCGCCAATCAGGCCAATCTCGACAACCAGCTTGAGTATCGCTTCAATACGGGTCCGGTGAAGCACACGATGCTGTTCGGCGTCGACCTGAAGGGTTACCAGATCGACGACTATCAGGCGTTCGTGTTCGCTGGTGTGCCGTCGATCAATGTCCTCAATCCGACCTACGGCGTTGGCGATATTCCGTTGACGGGGGATCCATTCCGAAATTTCCTCCTCACGCAGAAGCAGGCCGGCACCTATGTCCAGGACCAGATGAAGCTGGGCAACTTCACACTGGTGCTGAGCGGACGCAATGACTGGGTCGAGACCACGCAGGCCGCTCGAGACACGGGCGCTACGGTCGCCAGCCGCGATGACAGCAGATTCAGCGGTCGCGCGGGCCTGATCTACAATTTCGACAACGGGATTGCGCCTTACATCTCCTATGCGACGAGCTACAATCCGATCATCGGCATCAATGACACAACGAAGCGGCTGTTCCTGCCGGAGACGGGCCAGCAGGCCGAGATCGGCGTAAAGGTCGCGCCGAAGGGATTTGACGGCTATTTCACGGTCTCGGCCTTCGATCTGGTTCGCCAAAACGTGCCGACGACTGTGCCGGGTTCCACGCCGGTCCTGCAGAACCAGACCGGCGAGGTGACCTCACGCGGCATCGAGCTCGAAGCGGTAGCCAATGCCACCAAGGAGCTGAAGCTGATCGGCGCATTCACCGCCTATCACCTCTTCAACAGCAAGGACCTCGACCCGACCCTGGTCGGCAAGACGCCGACCAACACGCCTGAGTTGCTGGTCTCTGGCTGGGCGGACTACACCTTCAGGGACGGACCGCTTGAGGGCTTCGGCTTCGGTGGCGGCGTGCGCTACATCGGCTCGTCCTGGGCCGACACTGCCAACACGCTCGAGGTTCCCGCGGTCGTGCTCGGCGATCTCGCGGTTCACTACGAATGGCAGAACTGGCGCACAGCCATCAACGTCATCAACCTGACCGACAAGATCTACGTCGCGAGCTGCGCGTCGGCCACGTCCTGCTTCTACGGCGACCGCCGGCGCGTCACCGCCAGCGTCTCCTACAAATGGTGACGACAGGCGAGGAGAGGGCTTGGTGAAGGCGCGTACGGTCAGACTCTGGTCCGCGGTCCACACCTGGGCCAGCCTGATCTCGACCGTCTTCCTGCTGCTGCTCTGCCTGACCGGCCTGCCGCTGGTCTTCCATCACGAGATCGATGAGCTCCTGGGCTATGCCCCCCAGCCCGAAGCTCATGCGGGCGCGGCGCGTGCGACGACCCAGGCGGTCGCCGACGCCGCGCTCGCCGCCGATCCCGGCCGCGTGCTGCAATATATCTCCTGGGACAAGGACGAGCCCGGGATCGTCACCGTCTTCACCAACAGTGCCGTCGACGGGCTCCCCGACAACACCACCGTGCGCGCCTTCGATGCGGTCTCGAGCAAGCTGCTCGGGCCGGTCGGCATCGGGCCGATGTTGATCATGCTCAAGCTTCACACCGACATGTTCGCCGGGCAGCCGGGAAAGCTGTTTCTGGGCGGGATGGGCCTGTTGTTCGCCGTCGCTATCGTCTCCGGCGTGGTGCTGTACTGGCCGTTCACCCGCCGTCTGCGCTTTGCCACCATTCGCGACCGCGCCTCACCCCGCGTGCGCTGGCTCGACTGGCACAATCTGATCGGCGTCGTGACGGTGGCCTGGACGCTGGTGGTTGGCCTCACCGGCGTCGTCAACACCTGGGCCGAGCTGATGCTCAACCAGTGGAAGGCGACCGAGCTCGCCAGCATGGTGGCGCCTTACGCTGGTAAGCCGCCGCCCTCGCATCTTGCCTCGCTCGACGACGTCGTGGCGCGCGCGAGGCAGGCGGCGCCGGGCATGGAGGTCGCCTTCATCGCCTTTCCGGGGACGCCGTTCTCCTCGTCGCACCACTTCGCCGCCTTCATGCGCGGCGACACCGCTTTGACGGCGCGGCTGCTCAAGCCGGTGCTGCTGGACGGGGAGACGGGGGAGGTCGCCGACAGCCGGGCGCTGCCGCTCTATCTCCAGGCGCTCCTGATCTCGCAGCCGCTGCATTTCGGCGATTACGGCGGAATGCCGCTCAAGGTGATCTGGGCCGTGCTGGACGTCCTCACGATCGTCGTGATCGGCAGCGGGCTCTATCTCTGGCTGGCGCGGCGACGCAAGCGGACGTCCGCCCGCGCTGACGCATTCGCCAGACGAGCCCCGGTCCCGTCGTGATGCATGGCTCCCCCGACCGCTCGCGCCTGTGGATACGTGTCTTTGCTGCGCCTGTCCTGCTCGCGGCCGCGACCATCACCGGCCTGCTCGCCGCGCTGCTCTGGGGAACGGTTGGGCAGTATGTCGCCTGGGTGACGGTCGGGGCCCCGGTGCTGGTCATTGTCTGGGTTTGGGTGCGCCGCCGTACGACAAAACCGAGCCATTTGGCCGGGTGACTCGCGGCGGATCGCGCTCCGGCCCGCGCGCCGCAATCTCCAGCACGGCTGCCCTGCAAAACTGTGGCCGCCCTTGCTGGCTTTTCTGATCTGCTCCATACCAGCGCGGGGTGATTCCGGAATTTCCACCGTTCCGGGAGCGGGAAAGGGCCTAAAAAGAGCGTGTCTTGCGCCCATTGGTGCACTGCGCTAAGGCTCAGAACAATTCCAAACTGGACGAATCCGTGGCTGTCCCGAGGCCGCGGGAAAAAGGGCTCGTCAATGAGCGGCATTCTTGAGAACTATCTTCCTCTCGTCGTCTTTATAGGGGTAGCTGCTATCATCGGCCTCGTGCTGCTGATCGCGCCCTTCATCGTGGCGTTCCAGCAGCCGGACCCGGAAAAGCTGTCGGCGTATGAGTGCGGTTTCAACGCCTTCGACGACGCCCGCATGAAGTTCGACGTCCGCTTCTATCTGGTCGCCATCCTCTTCATCATCTTCGATCTCGAGGTGGCGTTTCTGTTTCCCTGGGCGGTGGCGTTCGGCAAGCTTGGCGCGACCGGCTTCTGGTCCATGGTGGTGTTCCTCGGCGTGCTGACCGTCGGGTTCGCCTATGAATGGAAGAAAGGAGCACTCGAATGGGATTGAACCCTGCAACGTCCACCGGTCCGGTCGTCGCGCCGGCCCCCAAGGGCATCCTTGATCCGTCGACCGGCAGGCCAGTCGGCGCCAATGATCCGTTCTTCCTCGAGGTCAATTCCGAGCTGTCCGACAAGGGCTTCTTCGTGGCCGCGACCGACGACCTCATCACCTGGGCGCGCACCGGCTCCTTGATGTGGATGACCTTCGGTCTCGCCTGCTGCGCGGTCGAGATGATGCAGCTGTCGATGCCGCGCTACGACGTCGAGCGCTTCGGCTTCGCTCCGCGTGCCTCGCCGCGCCAGTCCGACGTGATGATCGTCGCGGGGACATTGACCAACAAGATGGCGCCTGCGCTGCGCAAGGTCTACGACCAGATGCCCGAGCCGCGCTACGTCATCTCGATGGGCTCCTGCGCCAATGGCGGCGGCTACTATCATTACTCCTACTCGGTCGTGCGCGGCTGTGACCGCATCGTGCCGATCGACATCTACGTGCCGGGCTGTCCGCCCACGGCGGAAGCGCTGCTCTACGGCGTGCTGCTGCTGCAGAAGAAGATCCGCCGCACCGGCACCATCGAACGCTAAGGTTTTACGTCATGGACGACGCCAAGCTCGACGCCCTGGGGCAGACGATCGTTAGCGCGCTTCCCGGCGCCGCCATCGGTCACACGGTGGCCTTCAACCAGCTCACGGTGGATGTCGAGGCCAGCAAGATCGTCGAGGTGGTCAAGTACCTCCGTGACGACCCGAAATGCCGCTTCGTCAACTTCACCGACATCACGGCCGCGGACTACCCCTCGCGCGAAAAGCGTTTCGACGTGATCTATCACTTCCTGTCCCCGACCCTGAACGCGCGGATCCGGCTGAAAGCCCAGGCCGACGAGACCACGCAGGTGCCGTCGCTGATCGAGGTGTTCCCCGGCGCGGACTGGTTCGAGCGCGAGGCCTACGATCTCTACGGCGTGTTCTTCGTCGGTCATCCCGACATGCGCCGCATCCTCACCGACTATGGTTTCGAGGGCCATCCGCTGCGCAAGGATTTCCCGACCACCGGTTTCGTCGAGGTCCGCTACGACGACCAGGAGAAGCGGGTGGTGTACGAGCCCGTCCGGCTCAACCAGGAATTCCGCAAGTTCGATTTCCTCTCGCCATGGGAGGGGGCGGACTATCCGCTGCCTGGCGATGAGAAGGCGGGGCCGAAGGTCTGATCATGAACGAGCAACCCGAACAGCTTCGCAATTTCACCATCAATTTCGGCCCGCAGCATCCGGCCGCGCACGGCGTGCTGCGTCTGGTGCTGGAGCTTGATGGCGAGGTCGTCGCGCGTGTCGATCCCCATATCGGACTGCTTCACCGCGGCACCGAGAAGCTGATCGAGCAGAAGACCTATCTGCAGGCGATCCCGTATTTCGACCGGCTCGACTACGTCGCGCCGATGAACCAGGAGCATGCCTTCTGCCTGGCCGCCGAAAAGCTGCTCGGCATCGAGGTGCCGCGCCGCGGCCAGCTCATCCGCATCCTTTATTGCGAGATCGGCCGCATTCTCTCGCATCTTCTCAACGTCACCACGCAGGCGATGGACGTCGGCGCGCTCACCCCGCCGCTGTGGGGTTTCGAAGAGCGCGAGAAGCTGATGGTGTTCTACGAGCGCGCCTCGGGCAGCCGCATGCATGCGGCCTACTTCCGCGTCGGCGGCGTGCATCAGGACCTGCCGCAGAAGCTGGTCGACGACATCGAGGCCTGGTGCGATCCGTTCCTGAAGGTGGTCGAAGATCTCGATCGCCTGCTCACCGCCAATCGCATCTTCAAGCAGCGCAACGTTGACATCGGCGTGGTGTCTCTGAAGGAAGCCTGGGAGTGGGGCTTTTCGGGCGTGATGGTGCGCGGTTCGGGCGCGGCTTGGGATTTGCGCAAGTCGCAGCCCTATGAGTGCTACGCCGAGATGGATTTCGACATTCCGATCGGCAAGAACGGCGACTGCTACGACCGCTACCTGATCCGCATGGAAGAGATGCGCCAGTCCGTGCGCATCATGAAGCAGTGCATCCAGAAGCTGAACGCAGCCGATGGCAAGGGCCCCGTGGTCGTCGAGGACAACAAGGTCGCGCCGCCGCGCCGCGGCGAGATGAAGCGCTCGATGGAAGCGCTGATCCACCACTTCAAGCTCTATACCGAGGGCGTCCACGTGCCCGCCGGCGAAGTCTACGCCGCGGTCGAGGCGCCGAAGGGCGAGTTCGGCGTCTATCTGATCTCCGACGGCACCAATAAGCCGTACAAGTGCAAGATCCGCGCGCCGGGCTTTGCGCATCTGCAGGCGATGGACCACATCTGCCGCGGCCATCTGCTCGCCGACGTCTCGGCGATCCTGGGTTCGCTCGACATCGTGTTCGGAGAGGTCGATCGGTGATGGCGCAGGCGCCAATCCAGTTTGACCGTGCCTCGGGGGCCCTTGAAGGGGCCAATCTGTGGGAGCGGACGGCTGCCTTGGCGCTGGTGACGGGATCGAAGATCTCCTCGCACTTCTCGCATATGGGCTACATCGCCTGCGCCAATCTGCTGCGGAAAACGCTGCCCGAGCGCAACATCGCGATCAAGCTCAATCCCGACGCCGTGTTCGAATTCCCTTACGGCGACGGCTATTGGAGCAAGCTGCTCAACCGCTCCTACAATTACGAGGACGAGCTCGAGCTGCTGTTCGCCGACTCCGTCGATGTCGACTACACGCTGCTCGATTGCGGCGCCAATTACGGCTACTGGTCGGTGCTGGTCTCGAGCAAGCCGTTCGGCGCCCACAAAGCGATCGCGATCGAGCCGTCGCGGCAGAACTACCCGAAGCTCGCCAACAACGCCCGCGTCAACGGCGACCGCTTCGAGATCCTGAAATGCGCGATCGGCGCGGCCCGCGGCACCGCGCGGCTGTCCGGCACCAAACACGAGGCCTTCAGCATCGCCGGCGGTCCGTCGGCGGGCGGCGAGGATGTGCCTGTCATCGCGCTCGATAACCTCATCGACGACGGCAAGGTCGCCAGCACCGGCAAGTACCTGATCAAGCTCGACGTCGAAGGCGTCGAGATCGAGGCGATCAAGGGCGGCGCGCGGCTGCTTCAGGCCGACAGCGTCGTCATGTGCGAGGAGCACGGCAGCGACCGCAGCCACGCGGTGTCGCGCTACATCCTCGAACAGACCCCGCTGAAGCTGATCGTCTACGATCCCGGCACGAAGCGTATGGAGACGGTGACCGAGCTGTCGATCCTCGACCGCATCAAGGTCTCGACCCACGTCGGCTACAACGTTTTCGGCACCGCAAGCGCATTCTGGCAGGACAGGATCGATGCCCTGAATGCGAAAACCGCGCGCCGCATGCAGTGAGAGATTGAAGAGATGTCCGTCCGCCGATTAGCACCGAAGGAAGTCCAGCCCGCGAGCTTTGCGTTCACGGAGGAGAATCTCGCGTTCGCCAAGCAGCAGATCGCGAAATATCCGGCCGGCCGGCAAGCCTCCGCCGTCATCGCCATCCTCTGGCGCGTCCAGGAACAGCACGACGGCTGGGTCTCGGAAGCCGCGATCCGCGTCGTCGCCGACTTGCTCGACATGCCCTATATCCGCGTGCTCGAAGTTGCGACCTTCTACACGATGTTCCAGCTCGCACCGGTCGGCAAGAAGGCCCACGTCCAGGTCTGCGGCACCACGCCGTGCCGCCTGCGCGGCGCCGAGGATCTGATCCACGTCTGCGAGCACCGCATCCACCACGAGCCCTTCCATCTGTCCAAGGACGGCAATTTCAGCTGGGAAGAGGTGGAGTGCCTGGGCGCCTGCGTGAACGCGCCGATGGTGCTGATCGGCAAGGACACCTATGAGGACCTGACCAAGGAAAGCTTCGGCAAGGTGCTCGACGGTTTCGCTTCGGGCAATCCGCCCAAGCCCGGTCCGCAGAACGGCCGCCAGTTCTCGGCGCCGACGGGCGGACCGACCACGCTGAAGGAGATCACCTGATGGGCGATCTCTCGCCGCCGGCAATGGAGGGACGTGCTGCCATGAAGAAGTGGAGCTTCATCGCGATGCACGCCGCCGTGGCGGCCACATTCATTTTCCTGCTGCAGCGTTTCGGCCTGAACGCGTCGCTGGAATCCAGCCTGCTCTGGGCGCTGACCTTCGCCGTCTGCGCCGCCGGACTTGCCTACAAGCAGTCCATTCGTTGATCGGAAAGCACTGATATGCTCGAGGACAAGGACCGCATCTTCAAGAACCTCTACGGCCTCCACGATTGGGGGCTCGAGGGCGCGCGGCGCCGCGGCGCCTGGGATGGCACTAAGACCATCATCGACAAGGGCCGCGACTGGATCATCAACGAGATGAAGGCATCGGGCCTGCGCGGCCGCGGCGGCGCCGGCTTCCCGACCGGCCTGAAATGGTCGTTCATGCCGAAGGAATCGACCGACGGCCGGCCGAGCTATCTCGTCGTCAATGCCGATGAATCCGAGCCCGGCACCTGCAAGGATCGCGAGATCATGCGGCACGATCCGCATCTCTTGATCGAGGGCTGCCTGATCGCCAGCTGCGCGATGAACGCACATGCCTGCTACATCTATGTCCGCGGCGAGTTCATCCGCGAGCGCGAGCATCTCCAGGCCGCGATCGACCAGGCCTATGAGGCCAAGCTGGTCGGCAAGGACAACGTCAACGGCTGGCCGTTCGACATCTATGTCGCGCACGGCGCCGGCGCCTATATCTGCGGCGAGGAGACCGCGCTGCTCGAGAGCCTCGAAGGCAAGAAGGGCCAGCCGCGGCTGAAGCCGCCGTTCCCGGCGAATGTCGGCCTCTACGGCTGCCCGACGACTGTCAATAACGTCGAGTCGATCGCGGTGGCGCCGGATATCCTGCGCCGCGGCGCGGCCTGGTTCGCCGGCATCGGCCGTCCGAACAATGTCGGCACCAAGCTGTTCTGCATCTCCGGCCATGTCGAGCGGCCCTGCAACGTCGAAGAGGCCATGGGCATTCCGTTCCGTGAGCTGATCGACAAGCATTGCGGCGGCATTCGCGGCGGCTGGGACAATCTCAAGGCCGTGATCCCCGGCGGCTCGTCGGTGCGCATGGTGCCGGCCGAGCAGATCATCGACACGCCGATGGATTTCGACAGCCTGAGCAAGCTGCGCTCGGGTCTCGGCACCGCGGCCGTGATCGTGATGGACAAGTCGACCGATTTGATCCGCGCCATCGCCCGCATCTCGTACTTCTACAAGCATGAGAGCTGCGGCCAGTGCACGCCGTGCCGCGAGGGCACCGGCTGGATGTGGCGCGTCTTGACCCGCATGGCGGAAGGCCGCGCCCACAAGCGCGAGATCGACATGCTGCTGGAAGTCACCAAGCAGGTCGAAGGCCACACCATCTGCGCGCTGGGCGACGCCGCCGCCTGGCCGATCCAGGGCTTGATCGCGCATTTCCGTCACGAGATCGAAGCGCGCATCGACCAGTATTCGCACCAGGCCGACATCGACGATATCGGCGTCCGCGATCCCGTGAACATGGTCGCGGCGGAGTAGGAAGAATGACCAAGCTCATCATCGACGGCAAAGAGATCGATGTCCCGGCCGAGTACACGCTGCTCCAGGCGTGCGAAGCCGCCGGCGCCGAGATTCCGCGCTTCTGCTATCACGAGCGGCTGTCGATCGCCGGCAATTGCCGGATGTGCCTCGTCGAGGTGAAGGGCGGCCCGAAGCCGGTCGCGAGCTGCGCCTGGGGCGTGCGCGACTGCCGTCCGGGCCCCAAGGGCGAGCCGCCGGAAATCTCCACCCGTTCGCCGATGGTGAAGAAGGCACGCGAAGGCGTGATGGAGTTCCTGCTCATCAACCATCCGCTGGACTGTCCGATCTGCGACCAGGGCGGCGAGTGCGATCTTCAGGACCAGGCGATGGGCTATGGTGTCGACACCAGCCGCTTCGCCGAGAACAAGCGCGCGGTCGAGGACAAATATCTCGGCGCGCTGGTCAAGACCTCGATGAACCGCTGCATCCAGTGCACGCGCTGCGTCCGCTTCTCGGCGGAAGTCGCCGGCGCGCCCGAAATGGGCGCCACCGGCCGCGGCGAGGACATGGAGATCACGACCTATCTCGAGCACGCGCTGACGTCGGAGCTTCAGGGCAATCTCGTCGACATCTGTCCGGTCGGCGCGCTGACCTCCAAGCCCTATGCTTTCGCGGCACGCCCGTGGGAGCTGGGCAAGACCCAGTCGATCGACGTGATGGACGGCATCGGGTCGGCGATCCGCGTCGACACCCGCGGCCGCGAGGTGATGCGTATCCTGCCGCGCATCAACGAGGCCGTGAACGAGGAGTGGATCTCCGACAAGACCCGCCACGTCGTCGACGGCCTGCGCACTCAGCGCCTCGACCGGCCCTATATCCGTGAAGCCGGCAAGCTGCGCGCGGCGAGCTGGCAGGAAGCCTTCGCCGCGATCGCCGCGAAAGCGGCACGCACCGACGGCAAGCGCATCGGCGCGATCGCCGGCGATCTCGCCTGCGTCGAGGAGATGTTTGCGCTGAAGGACATCTTGTCCAAATACGGCTCGGGCAATCTGGCGGTGCAGGGCGGCGACGCCTTCGATCCCGCGCTCGGCCGTGGCTCCTATATCTTCAATCCGACCTTCGTGGGCATCGAGCAGGCCGACGCGCTGCTGATCGTCGGTGCCAATCCGCGCAAGGAAGCGGCGGTGTTCAACGCTCGCATCCGCAAGCGCTGGCGCGCCGGTGGCTTCAAGATCGGCGTGATCGGCGCCAAGGCCGACCTCACTTACGATTACGATCATCTCGGCGCGGGCACCGACACGCTCGGAGAGCTCGCCGCCGGCAGGCACTCCTTCATGGACGTGCTCAAGAACGCCAAGAATCCGATCATCATGGTCGGCGCGGGCGCGGCCGCGCGCCACGACGGCGCCGCCATTCTCGCAGGCGCCGCCAAGCTCGCGCTCGATGTCGGCGCGGTCAAGGACGGCTGGAACGGCTTCGGCGTGCTGCACGACACCGCCTCGCGCGTCGGCGCGCTCGATATCGGCTTCGTTGCCGGTCAGGGCGGATTGAACGCGGCTCAGATGACGACGTTCGGCACGCTGGACCTGTTGTTCCTGCTTGGTGCCGACGAGATCAAGCCGGCCGACGGCACCTTCGTCGTCTATATCGGCACGCATGGCGACCGCGGCGCGCACCGCGCCGACGTGATCCTGCCGGCGGCCGCCTACACCGAGAAGTCCGCGATCTACGTCAATACCGAGGGCCGTGTGCAGATGACCGGCCGTGCCGCGTTCCCGCCGGGCGAGGCCCGCGAGGACTGGGCGATCATCCGCGCGCTGTCGGAGGCGCTCGGCAAGAAGCTCGGCTATGACTCGCTTGCCGCGCTGCGCCAGGCGATCTTCAAGGCCGTGCCGCATCTGATCCGTCTCGACCAGATCGAGGCCGGCTCCGCCGACCAGATCAAGAAGCTGGCCGGCAAGGGCGGCACGCCCGAGAAGGCGCCGTTCAAGCCGGCGATCGAGGACTTCTATTTGACCAACCCAATCGCGCGTGCGTCCGCCGTGATGGCGGAATGCTCGCGGCTTGCCTCCGGGCAGATGCTGACCGCAGCGGAGTGAGCTGATGGAATTCTTCGAAAGCGCATTCTGGACCGGCTTCCTCTGGCCGCTGATCATCATGATCGCGCAGAGCGTGCTGGTGCTCGTCGTCCTCCTGGTCGCGATCGCCTACATCCTGCTCGCCGACCGCAAGATCTGGGCGGCGGTGCAGATCCGCCGCGGCCCGAACGTGGTCGGCCCCTGGGGCCTGCTGCAGTCCTTCGCCGACCTCCTGAAGTTCGTGCTGAAGGAGCCGATCATTCCGGCCGGCGCCAACAAGGGCGTGTTCCTCCTTGCGCCCCTGGTCTCATGCGTGCTCGCGCTCGCGGCGTGGGCGGTGATCCCGACCAATCTCGGCTGGGTGATCTCCGACATCAATGTCGGCATCCTCTTCATTTTCGCGATCTCGTCGCTGTCGATCTACGGCATCATCATGGCCGGCTGGTCGTCGAACTCGAAATACCCGTTCCTGGCCGCGCTGCGCTCGGCGGCGCAGATGGTGTCGTATGAGGTCTCGATCGGCTTCGTTATCATCACGGTGCTGCTCTGCGCGGGCACGCTGAACCTGTCGGCGGTGGTCGAGGCCCAGCACGCGCGCGGCCTTGCCAGCTTGATCGGGCTGCCGCAGCTCACCATCCTGAACTGGTATGTGTGGCCGCTGTTCCCGATGTTCGTGATCTTCTACGTCTCGGCGCTGGCGGAAACCAACCGTCCGCCCTTCGACCTCGTCGAAGCCGAATCCGAGCTCGTCGCCGGCTTCATGGTCGAATACGGCTCGACGCCGTATCTGCTGTTCATGCTCGGCGAGTATGTCGCGATCGTCACGATGTGCGCGATGGCGGCCATCCTGTTCCTCGGAGGCTGGCTGCCGCCGGTTGACCTGCCGCCCTTCAACTGGGTGCCGGGGATCATCTGGTTCTCGCTCAAAGTCTTCTTCATGTTCTTCCTGTTCGCGATGGCAAAGGCGATCGTGCCGCGCTACCGCTACGACCAACTGATGCGGCTCGGCTGGAAGGTGTTCCTGCCGCTGTCGCTGGCGATGGTGGTCGTGGTGGCCGGCGTGCTGCATTTCGCCGGCATCGCGCCGAAGTGAGGGCCGTCATGGGTATCAACGTCAACGCCACTGCACGCTCGCTTCTGCTGTCGGAATTCGTCTCGGCGTTCTTCCTCGCCATGCGCTATTTCTTCCAGCCGAAGCCGACGCTGAACTATCCCTTCGAGAAGGGGCCGATCTCGCCGCGCTTCCGCGGCGAGCACGCGCTGCGCCGCTATCCGAACGGCGAAGAGCGCTGCATCGCCTGCAAGCTGTGCGAGGCGATCTGCCCGGCGCAGGCCATCACCATCGAGGCCGGCCCGCGCCGCAACGACGGCACCCGCCGTACCGTGCGCTACGACATCGACATGGTGAAGTGCATCTATTGCGGCCTCTGCCAGGAGGCCTGCCCGGTCGATGCCATCGTCGAAGGTCCGAACTTCGAGTTCGCGACCGAGACCCGCGAGGAACTGTTCTATGACAAGGCCAAGCTGCTCGCCAACGGCGACCGCTGGGAACGCGAGATCGCGAAGGCGATCGAGCTCGACGCGCCGTACCGGTGAGATGAGAGCATGATCCTTCCCGCCACCTCCTCGTCATTCCGGGGCGCGCGAAGCGCGAACCCGGAATCTCGCGCCACAACCTCCAGATTCCCAAATGCGCAATTGCGCATGGTGGTTCGCGGGCTTTGCCCGCGCCCCGGAATGACGGGGAACGCCCAATGATCCTTCCCGCGCTGTTCTTTTATCTGTTCGCCGGCGTCTGCGTCGCCTCGGCGGTGATGGTGATTGTCTCGCGCAATCCCGTGCACTCCGTGCTGTACCTGATCCTGGCCTTCGTCAACGCCTCCGGCCTGTTCGTGCTCATGGGCGCCGAGTTCCTGGCGATGATCCTGATCGTCGTCTATGTCGGCGCCGTCGCGGTGCTGTTCCTGTTCGTGATCATGATGCTCGACGTCGACTTCCTCGAGCTGCGCGAGGGCTTCATCGAGTACCTGCCGGTCGGTCTCGTGATCGGCGGCATCTTCCTGTTCGAGCTGCTGCTCACCGTCGGCTTCTGGGTCATCAACCCCGGCGTCTCCAAGACGATCACGGCGGCGATCCCGACCCACGTCTCCAACACCGAGGCGCTCGGCCTCGTGCTCTATACCAAGTACATCCACTACTTCCAGCTCTCGGGCATGGTGCTGCTGGTCGCGATGATCGGCGCCATCGTGCTGACGCTGCGCCACAAGGCGAGCGTGAAGCGGCAGGATATCAACGTTCAGAACGCGCGCACGCCTGATATGGCGATGGCGATGCGCAAGGTGGCGCCGGGGCAGGGGCTCCAGGACTCTGACGCGGCGGAGTGGGTGAAATGACGATCGGGCTTGGACACTATCTGGCGGTCGGCGCGATCCTGTTCACGCTCGGGATCCTCGGTATCTTCCTGAACCGCAAGAACATCATCGTCATCCTGATGTCGATCGAGCTGATCCTGCTCGCGGTCAACATCAACCTCGTGGCGTTCTCGACCTTCCTCGGCGACATTGTCGGCCAGGTCTTCGCGTTGCTGGTGCTGACGGTTGCCGCTGCCGAAGCCGCGATCGGTCTTGCCATCCTGGTGGTCTATTTCCGCAACCGCGGCTCGATCGCGGTTGAGGACGTCAATCTGATGAAGGGTTAACCCGGCTATGGTTCAGGCAATTGTCTTTCTGCCTCTGCTGGGCGCGATACTGGCTGGCCTGATCGCCCTTTTTGGCGCGCATGCCCGCAACCCCTCGGGCGATACCGTCGAGCATCACGGCGATCACGGTCATGGCGCGCATGGCCATGCGTCCGATACCATCACCGAGGATGCCTCCGTCATCCACGAGACCCACCACGAGCCCGGCGACGGTCATGACGACCACCACGTCTCCGAGCCGCCCGCGGCGGGCTCTCGCGGTGCCGAGTTGATCACCACGGCGCTGCTGTTCGTGTCGGCGGCGCTGTCCTGGATGACGCTGGTCGATGTCGGCTTCATGCACCACGACATGCGCATTCCGCTGTCGCCCTGGATCCTCTCGGGCGACCTCCAGGTCTGGTGGACGCTGCGGGTCGACACGCTCACCGCCGTGATGCTGGTGGTGGTGACGACCGTGTCCTCGCTCGTGCACCTCTATTCCATCGGCTACATGGACGAGGATCCGAACCGGCCGCGCTTCTTCGGCTATCTCAGCCTGTTCACCTTCGCCATGCTGATGCTGGTGACCGCGGACAATCTGGTGCAGCTGTTCTTCGGCTGGGAGGGCGTGGGTCTGGCGAGCTACCTCCTGATCGGCTTCTGGTACCAGAAGCCATCGGCGAATGCGGCCGCCATCAAGGCCTTCGTGGTCAACCGCGTCGGCGACTTTGGTTTTGCGCTCGGCATCTTCGCGATCTTCATGCTGGCCGGCTCGACCGATTTCGAGACCATCTTCCACGCCGCCCCCGGCCTCACCGGCAAGACCATCGACTTCCTCGGCTGGCATGCCGATGCGCTGACCCTGACCTGCCTGCTGCTGTTCATGGGCGCGATGGGCAAATCGGCCCAGTTCCTGCTGCACACCTGGTTGCCGGACGCGATGGAAGGCCCGACGCCGGTCTCCGCGCTGATCCACGCCGCGACCATGGTCACCGCCGGCGTCTTCATGGTGGCGCGCCTGTCGCCGCTGTTCGAGCTCGCGCCGAACGCGCAGGCGGTCGTGATGTTCTTTGGCGCCACCACCGCGTTCTTCGCGGCGACCATCGGCCTCGTCCAGAACGACATCAAGCGCATCGTCGCCTACTCGACCTGCTCGCAGCTCGGCTACATGTTCGTGGCGATGGGAGCGGGGGCCTATTCGGTGGGCATGTTCCACCTGTTCACCCACGCCTTCTTCAAGGCGCTGCTGTTCTTGGGCTCCGGCTCGGTGATCTACGCGATGCACCACGAGCAGGACATCCGCAACATGGGCGGCCTCTGGCGCAAGATCCCTTACACCTACGCGGTGATGGTGGTCGGCACGCTGGCGCTGACCGGATTCCCGCTCACCGCCGGCTATTTCTCCAAGGACGCCATCATCGAGTCCGCCTACGCCTCGCACAATCCGTTCGCGATGTACGGCTTCCTGATGACGGTGGTCGCCGCCGGCCTGACCTCGTTCTATTCCTGGCGCCTGATCTTCAAGACCTTCCACGGCGAGCCGCATGACGAGCATCACTATGAGGCGGCGCACGAGGCCCCGGTCTGGATGCTGATTCCGATCGGCGCGCTCGCGGTCGGCTCCATCGTGGCCGGCTTCCCGTTCAAGGAGCTGTTCGCCGGCCACGGCATCGAGGAATTCTTCCGCGAGTCCGTGAAGATGAACCCGCACATCATCGAGGGCATGCACCACATCCCCGAGACCATCGCTTTCCTGCCGACGGTGATGATGGTGCTGGGCTTCCTGGTGTCGTACCTATTCTACATCCGCCGGCCTTACTTGCCGGTCGAACTCGCCAAAACCCAGCCGATGCTGTACCAGTTCCTGCTCAACAAATGGTACTTCGACGAACTCTACGACCTCATCTTCGTCCGTCCGGCGAAGTGGATCGGCTACCAGCTCTGGAAGAAGGGCGACGGCTTCGTCATCGACGGCTTCGGTCCCGACGGCATCTCGGCGCGCGTGCTGGATGTCACCCGCAATGTCGTGAAGATTCAGACCGGCTATCTCTATCACTACGCGTTCGCCATGCTGATCGGCGCCGCCGGCCTGATCACCTGGTTCATGTTCGGCTTTGGAGGCCAGTAAATGACGACCTGGCCCATCCTATCGGTCACGACCTTCCTGCCGCTGGTCGGCGCACTGATCGTCTATCTCAGCCGCGGTGACGATGAGGCGGCCCGGCGCAACGCGCGCTGGATCGCGCTCTGGACCACGCTGATCACCTTCGCGGTGTCGGTGATCCTGGTCATGCGCTTCGACCCTGCGAATCCCGACTTCCAGTTCGTCGAGAAGGCGAACTGGCTCGCCACCGGCATCACCTACCACATGGGCGTCGACGGCATCTCGCTGCCGCTCGTGATCCTGACCACCGCGATCATGCCGTTCTGCATCATCGCGAGCTGGAAGGCGATCACGAACCGGGTGCGCGAGTACATGATGGCGTTCCTGATCCTGGAAACGCTGATGATCGGCACTTTCTCGGCGCTCGATCTCGTGCTGTTCTACCTGTTCTTCGAAGGCGGCCTGATCCCGATGTTCCTGATCATCGGCGTCTGGGGCGGCCCGCGCCGGGTCTACGCGTCCTTCAAGTTCTTCCTCTACACGCTGCTCGGCTCGGTCCTGATGCTGCTCGCCATCATGGCGCTGTACTGGAACGGCGGCACCACCGACATCCCGACCCTGATGCACACGGCGGTGCCGCGCTCGTTGCAGACCTGGGCGTGGCTCGCCTTCTTCGCCTCCTTCGCTGTGAAGATGCCGATGTGGCCGGTGCACACCTGGCTTCCCGACGCGCATGTCGAGGCGCCGACGGCCGGCTCCGTGGTCCTCGCCGCGATCCTGCTGAAGATGGGCGGCTACGGCTTCCTGCGCTTCTCCCTGCCGATGTTCCCGCTGGCCTCGCACGACTTCGCGCCGTTGATCTTCACCCTCTCGGCCATCGCCATCATCTACACCTCGCTGGTGGCGTTGATGCAGGAGGACATGAAGAAGCTGATCGCGTACTCGTCGGTCGCGCATATGGGCTTCGTCACCATGGGCATCTTCGCCGGCACCATGCAGGGCGTCGCCGGCGGCGTGTTCCAGATGATCTCGCACGGCATCGTCTCCGGCGCGCTGTTCCTCTGCGTCGGCGTGGTCTACGACCGCTTGCACACCCGCGAGATCGCGGCCTATGGCGGCCTCGTCAACCGGATGCCGCTCTACGCGCTGACCTTCATGGTCTTCACCATGGCCAATGTCGGTCTGCCCGGCACCTCCGGCTTCGTCGGCGAGTTCATGACGCTGCTCGGTACCTTCAAGGTCTCGATCCCGACCGCGTTCTTCGCCACCTTCGGCGTGATCCTGTCGGCGGGCTACGCGCTGTGGCTCTACCGCAAGGTCGTGTTCGGTGCGCTGGTCAAGCCGTCGCTGACGAGCATGAAGGATCTCACCTTGCGCGAATGCGTGACGCTGTTTCCGCTGATCGCGCTGACGATCCTGTTCGGCGTCTATCCCAAGCCCGTGCTCGACATGTCGGCCGCCTCGGTCCAGCAACTCGTCAACAATTACAACACCGCTGTGACGGCCGTGAAGGCCGCCGCACTGCTCCAGTGAGCGGGCAGGTCAGGATATCGCCATGAGCTTTTCGACTGCAGGTTATCAACTGGCGCCGGTGCTGCCCGAGCTCGTGCTCGCGGTCGGAGCCATGGCGCTCCTGATGCTCGGCGCCTATCGTGGGCAGGAGACCACCAAGACGGTCACCTCGCTTGCGGTCCTGCTGCTGGTCGCGGTCGGCGTGCTGGTGTATCTCCAGCCCGCCGGCAAGCAGGTGACCTTCGGCGGCAGCTTCATCGTCGACGATTTCGCCCGCTTCATGAAGATCCTGGCCCTGATCGGCTCGGCGGTGACGCTGGTGCTGTCGACCGAGTTCCTGTCCGACCCGTCGCGCCGCATCTTCGAATATTCGATCCTGGTACTGCTCTCGACGCTCGGCATGATGGTGCTGATCTCGGCCGGCGATCTGATCTCGCTCTACCTCGGCCTCGAGCTGATGTCGCTTGCGCTCTATGTCGTCGCGACCTCGAACCGCGACAACGCCAAGTCGACTGAGGCCGGCCTGAAGTACTTCGTGCTCGGCGCGCTGTCCTCGGGCATGCTGCTGTACGGCTCCTCGCTGATTTATGGCTTCACCGGCACCGTGACCTTCGCCGGGATCGCGGCCGCGGCGACGGTCTCGAATGTCGGCCTCGTGTTCGGCCTGGTCTTCCTGCTCGCCGGTCTCTGCTTCAAGGTCTCGGCCGTGCCGTTCCACATGTGGACGCCCGACGTCTATGAGGGCGCCCCGACGCCTGTCACTGCCTTCTTCGCCTCGGCGCCGAAAGTCGCCGCGCTCGCCGTCTTCACCCGCGTCACGCTGACCGCATTTCCGGGCATCGTCTCGCAGTGGCAACAGATCCTGGTGTTCGTGGCGATCGCCTCGATGGTGCTCGGCTCCTTCGCCGCGATCGGCCAGTCCAACATCAAGCGCCTGATGGCGTATTCCTCGATCGGCCACATGGGCTTTGCGCTGGTCGGTCTCGCCTCCGGCACGGTCGAAGGCGCGCAAGGCGTGCTGATGTACATCGTGATCTATGTCGCGATGACGCTCGGCTCGTTCGCGATCATTCTCGCCATGAAGCGCAATGGCCAGGCCGTCGAGCAGATCAGCGACTTCGCAGGCCTGTCGCGGACCAATCCGCTGCTCGCCTTCATGTTCGCGATGCTGCTGTTCTCGCTCGCCGGCATCCCGCCGCTCGCCGGCTTCTTCGCCAAATGGTACGTCTTCGTTGCCGCCATCAAGGCGAACCTGTTCACGCTCGCCGTCATCGGCGTGCTCTCCAGCGTCGTGGGCGCCTACTACTATCTCACCATCGTCAAGACGATGTACTTCGACGAGCCCGCCGGCCAGGTCGATCCGGTGCGCATCGAGGTGCGAACGGTGCTGGCCGTTGCGGGCCTGTTCAATATCCTCTTCGCGCTGTTCGCGGGGCCCGTGGTGAGCGTCGCCTCCGCCGCCGCCAAGTCGCTGTTCTAGGATGGCTTTCGCGCTCGGTCCTCGCGCCACGTCCGCGGGCTACAGGCTCGCAGCTTTCGAACGGACCGGCTCGACCAATACCGAGGCGATCGAGCGCGCCAGGGGCGGCGAACGCGGCCCGATGTGGTTCGTGACATCGGAACAGACCGCAGGCCGCGGCCGGCGCCAGCGCGCATGGATCTCGCCAAAGGGCAATCTGGCCGCCAGCGTCCTCGAAGTCCTGGACGTAGCGCCTGCAGTCGCCGCCACCATCGGTTTTGCGGCCGGGCTGGCGGAGGAGGCTGCACTTGAGAAGGTCAGCCTCGAGGCCGCGCTGCGGCTCGGTCCTGACCGTCCCCGCTACGCCCTGAAATGGCCGAATGACGTCCTCGCGAACGGCAGGAAGCTGGTCGGCATCGGGCTCGAGGCCGAGGCCGTCGGCGATCGTCTCGCCGTCGTCGTCGGCATCGGCACCAACGTCGTCGCGGCACCGGAGGGGACGCCGACGCCCGCTGTGTCGCTGGCCGCGCTCGGGGTCCAGATCAGCGCGGAAGAGCTGTTCTCTGCGCTATCCGATGCCTGGGTGGAGTTTCGCGGCATCTGGGATAATGGCCGTGGCTTTGCCGAGATCCGCAAACTCTGGCTGCAGCGCGCCGCCGGTCTCGGCGAGCGGGTCGCGATCAACACGGGAACGATGACGCTTGAAGGCACTTTCGACACCATCGACGACACCGGCTGCCTGATCGTACGCACCGCTGACGGCCGACGCCTGCCGGTGGCGGCCGGCGAGGTGTTCTTTGGCTCGGCCGCCTCCGTGGGAGCTGCGTGATGGCAAAGCCTGACGAACTGGTATTTGCGCCGCTCGGCGGCGTCGGCGAGATCGGCATGAACCTGTCGATCTACGGCCTCGGTAGCCGCCAGCAGCGCGCCTGGCTCGCGGTCGATCTCGGCGTCTCCTTCGGTGACGAGGAGCATCTGCCGGGCATCGACCTGATCATGCCCGACATCTCCTTCCTGGAGAAGGAGCGCAAGAACCTGATGGGCCTGGTGCTGACCCACGCCCACGAAGACCATTTCGGCGCCATCATCGACCTCTGGCCCAAGCTGAAATGCCCGATCTACGCGACCCAGTTCAGCGCGGCGCTGTTCGAGGCCAAATGCGCCGCCGAGCGCAATGCACCGAAAATCCCGGTGACGGTTGTCCCGTCCGGCGGGCGCATCGATGTCGGCCCGTTCAACGTCGAGTTCATCCCCGTCGCGCATTCGATCCCGGAAGCGCATGCGCTCGCGATCCACACCTCGGCCGGCACGGTGCTGCACACCGGCGATTGGAAGATCGATCCGACCCCGACGTTAGGTCAGCCAACCGACGAGAAGCGGCTGCGCGAGCTGGGCGAGGAGGGCGTCCTCGCCCTGATCGGCGATTCCACCAATGCGGTGCGCGACGGCCGCTCGCCCTCGGAGGCCGAGGTCGCCCGGACCATCATCGATCTCGTGAAGGCCGCCAAGGGCCGCGTTGCGGTGACGACGTTTGCCTCCAACGTCGCGCGCATCAAGGCCGTGGCCGCCGCCGCCAAGGCCTCTGACCGCGAGGTCGTCGTGGTCGGCCGCGCCATGGAGCGCGTGGTGCAGGTCGCGCGCGAGACCGGTTATCTCGACGGCGTGCAGAATTTCCGCTCGCCCGATATCTACGGCCATCTTCCGCAGGACAAGGTGCTAGCACTGTGCACCGGCAGCCAGGGCGAGCCGCGCGCGGCACTGGCGCGCATCGCCAATGACGACCATCCCGAGATCACGCTCAACCGCGGCGACAGCGTCATCTTCTCCTCGCGCACCATCCCCGGCAACGAGAAGGCCGTCGGCTCGATCATGAACAATCTCGTGCTCCAGGGTGTCGAGATCATCACCGACCGCGACCATCTGGTCCACGTCTCCGGTCACCCCCGCCGCGACGAGCTGCGCGACCTGATCTCCTGGGTGAAGCCGCAGCTGCTGATCCCTGTGCACGGCGAGGCCCTGCACCTGCACGAGCACGCCAAGCTCGCGCGCGCCGCCGGCGTGCCGCGCGTGCTGGTCTGTCGCAATGGCGACCTCGTCAAGCTCGGTCCCGGTGATCCCGGCATCATCGGCCAGGTACCCTCGGGCCGGCTCTATAAGGACGGCAACATCCTGGAGGATTCCAAGTCCCGCGCCGTGGTCGAGCGGCGCCGCATGGCCTTCTCCGGCTGCGCCTTCGTCGCCGTCGCCATCACAGAGCAGGGCGAGCTGGTCGACGATCCCGAGGTCGATCTCGTCGGCATCCCCGAAAAGAACAGGGCCGGCGAGCCCTTCGACGACCTCGTGTTCGATGCCGTGGTCTCCACCATCGAGGGCCTGCCGAAGGCGCGCCGCCGCGATGCGGATGCGCTGGCGGAGTCGGTGCGACGCGCTGTCCGGTCGGTGATCAACGAACATTGGGGTAAAAAGCCCCCCTGTCTGGTACACGTCCTGACAGTATAACGGGAGAGAAACATGCTGGGCCGGCTCAACCATGTCGCGATCGCGACCAAGGACGCCGTCAAGGCCGCCAGGATCTACGGTGCGGCGTTCGGGGCGCAGATCTCGGAGGCCGTCGCGCTGCCCGAGCATGGCGTCACCACCGTGTTCGCGACGCTGCCCAACACCAAGATCGAATTCATCGAGCCACTCGGCGAAACCTCGCCGATCGCAAAGTTCCTCGAGCGCAATGCCGACGGCGGCATCCACCACGTCTGTTACGAGGTCGTGGACATCATCGCCTCGCGCGACACGCTGGTGAAGGAGGGCGCCCGGGTGCTCGGCGACGGCGTGCCGAAGATCGGTGCCCACGGCAAGCCGGTGCTGTTCCTGCACCCGAAGGACTTTTCCGGCGCGCTGGTCGAAATCGAGCAGGCGTAAGGCCGCACCCATGGCCATCCAGATATCGACCGCGATCGCGATCTACTTCGTCATCTGGTGGGTCGCGCTGTTCCTGACGCTGCCGTTTGGCGTGCGCAGCCAGCACGAGGACGGCGTCGGCGCCCCCGGCACCGACCCCGGCGCGCCGATCCTGACGCGGATGAGGAGCAAGCTGATCTGGACCACGATCATCTCGGCGGTCATCTACGGGATCGCCATGGTCGCCTATCACGCCGGCTACCTCTCGATCGAACGCCTGTCGAGATTGATGGGCATGCCGTTCTAATTTTCGCAGTTGCGTAGGTGTTTTGGGGGGAACGAATGACTTTTCAGAGGATCGTCATCGCGCTTCTGGTGCTGATCGTCGCCGGGATCAGTGCCATCGGCTATGTCGAGTGGCGGATGGCGATGCAGGTGCGGACGCTGAAGGCGTTTGTCGAAGGCTACGTCTTCAACGAGGCCGTGATCGCCTGCGAACAGGCCAGGAGCTCGACGCCGTTCAAATGGAACGGGGGCAAGAGCACCTCGGTGATCGGCCTGAACTCGGTCAAGCTCGACAAATACAACGTCAGCGCCAGCTACACGCTGGTGGCGGACCTCGTCTATTGTGATTACGATCCGATCAAAAGAAAGGCCGAGATCGGCTCGAGCTTCCTGGAGCGGGAGTAACGGTCCGGCCAACCTACCACGCAGGAATTCCGCTGCGAGCCTTCCGGCGGCTCCGGCACGAATTCAGATCGCCCGGCGTTGCCGGCCAGCGATGAGACCGTAAACAAACAGCACGATGATCGCGCCGACCACCGCACCGATCAGGCCTGCCCCTTCGCCAGGGCGATACCAGCCCAGCGCTTGGCCGAGGTAGGAGGCGACGAAGGCGCCGACGATGCCGAGGATGGTCGTCAGGATGAAGCCGGAAGGTTCATTGTCGCCCGGCATGACGAACTTGGCGATCACGCCGGCGAGGAAGCCGATGATGATGGTCCAGATAAGGCTCATGTGTATACCTCTTCTGAGTTGAGCCGTGCAGCTATGCCTCGGGCAGGCGCCCATCCGGCGTGTATTTGTCGATTGCGGAAGGAAGCTCACGGGAGAGCCGCGTGACGATCTCGTCTTGAGAAAGCCCGGTCTGCTGTGCGAGCTTCTCCAGCACGTCGCTGCCGATGGCTTGTTTGAGCTCCGGCGAGGAGATCTCCTTGTTGGGCCCGGGCTTCACCCACGAATCCGCTACCTCGCCCTGCCCATTTTGGTTGAACCTCTCCAAAAGTTCGCCAATGCCGCCATTGAGCAGGCCGCCGATTCCGCCGGCGCCGAGCACGCCGCCCAGATTGCCGAGCACGCCCCCAAGCGGCTGCTGAGCGTCCGCGGACGAGCCGCCGCTCGCCCCTTTCAGCAGCTCAGCCAATTTGTCGCGGTTCTGATATCCGGCAATGGCCAGCATCGCCAGAAGTGCAGTCATGGAAGGCATTCCGCGGCTCATCGGCAGCTCCTTCAAAACGTCAGAAACACAAAACTGTTTAAGCCCGCTTGTGTTCCCAAATAGGCGAATCGTCGGACTCGCGACCAAGCGTCCCAGCTTGGTCGATTGACACAGAGCCCTTGCGCCCACGTCCCCGTTCGTCGACATGACCGTACGCACCGGGTGGCGGACCGCGTCGATTGCGATTACGATCCGATCAAAAGAATGGCCGGGATCGGCTCGAGCTTCCAGGCGCGGGAGAAACGAGCCGGCCTATACTTCGGGCGGGATCGTCATGACCGGGGACCGGGCAGGGGACTATCGGATTCTGCATGAGGCGGCCCTGCGGGACTATCTCGCGGGCTTGTCGGACCTTGGGGCGATCCTTGGCGGCGATCCCGCCGCGTGGTCGATCAACGAGGTCGGCGACGGCAACCTCAATCTCGTCTTCATCGTGAAGGGCGCGAGTGGCGGCGTCGCCGTGAAGCAGGCGCTGCCCTATGTCCGCCTGGTCGGCGAGAGCTGGCCGTTGCCGCTGTCGCGGGCCTATTACGAATATCTGGCTCTGTCCCGCCAGGCCGAGCTCGCGCCCGGTCTCGTGCCGGCGCTGCTGCACCACAACGAAGCGCTGGCGCTGACGGTGATGGAGCTGCTCGAGCCCCACATCATCATGCGCAAGGGGCTGGTCGCGGGCACGCAATATCCGCGCTTCGCCAGCGACATCACCACCTTCATGGCGCGGACCCTGTTCTTCACCTCCGATCTCGCGCTCTCCGCCGCCGAGAAGAAGCAGGGCATCGCCGCCTTCGCCGGCAACCACGCGCTGTGCAAGATCACCGAGGATCTGATCTTCACCGATCCCTACCGCATCGCCGAGCAGAACCGCTGGACCGCGCCTTATCTCGACGGTCTGGCCGCTGACTTGCGCGCGGACATGGACCTGCATGTCGCGATCTCCCGGCTGAAGCTGAAATTCATGGCAAGCCCGGAGGCGTTGATCCATGGCGATCTCCACACCGGATCGATCATGGTGACCGACAGCCAGACGCGGGTGATCGACCCGGAATTCGCCTTCTACGGCCCGATGGGATTCGACGTCGGCGCGGTGCTGGCGAACCTGCTGATGGCCTATTTCGCCTCGGCGGGTCACGAGGGCTTGCCGGGCGAGCGGCGGGCGTTCGAGGCCTGGGTGCTGGAGACGGTCGAGAACGTCTGGAACGAGTTCGCCCGCAAATTCCTCGAGCTCTGGCGCGCGGGCGCGGCGGGCGATGCCTATCCGGTCTCGCTCTTCGCCGGCGAGCAGGGCGCCGCGCGGCTGGAGGCCGAACGGCTGGCCTACATGCAGCGGCTGTTCGCCGACACGGTCGGCTTCGCCGCCGCAAAGACCATCCGCCGCGTCGTCGGCCTGGCCCACAACATCGATTTCGAGCTGATCGAGGATCCGCAGAGGCGGGCGGTCAGCGAGGCGCGCGCGGTGCGGCTGGCAAGCGCGATGATGGTGGAGACGGCGGCATTTCCCGCCATCGCCGACGTCACCGCTGCCGCGCGGAAGCTGCGGGACTGGCGGCCGGAGTTCTAGGCCGCGTCCTCGCAAATCGCGGGGGCCCAAGTGCAACGCGCGCATATGTCAACCGCTTCAAGGCGCTTGCATTCGACGTGCCGCGAATGGTCAACTCACTGATCGGAACGCGCCTGCATCGTCGGAGGGACCATGAAGTTCAGGATGATTGCGATCGTCGCCGGTTTGGGACTGGCGCTTGCCGCCACGGCGGAGGCCCAGACACCGCGCAAGGGCGGAACCATCCGCATGACCGCGCCCTACGGCTCGAGTTTCACCAGTCTGGACATTCACACCACCCAGCGGGCCCAGGACGAGATCTACGCCAAGGGCCTGCACCGCTCGCTCTACATCTGGAATTCCGCGGAAGGAAAACCGGTGCTGGAGCTTGCCAAGGAGGACGTCGTTTCCGGCGGTGGCCTCGTTCACACCTTCAAGCTGCGCGACGACGCCTATTTCCACAACGGCCGCAAGATGACGGCCGACGACGTCATCTGGTCCTACAACCGCATCATGGACGGCACCAAGGCCTATCCCGGCGCGCGTTATGTCCGGGTGATCGAGGGCGCGGCTGCGGTCGAGAAGGGCCAGGCCAAGGAGATTTCCGGCCTGAAAAAGATCGACGACTTCACCGTCGAGATCAAGCTGACCGAGAAAGTGGACCCAGGTTTCTACCTCTGGAACGCACTGACCTCGATCTATCCCGCCGACGAAGCCGCCAAGGAGAGCTTTCTCCAGAAGCCGATCGGTCTCGGTCCGTTCAAATTCGTCGAGCACGTGCCGGGATCGCGCATTGTGCTGGAGCGGTGGGACCGGTTCTACAAGCCCGGCAAGCCGTACGCCGACAAGATCATTGTGTCCGTCATGGGCGAGGCCGCGGCACGCGACGTCGCCTTCCGCAACAAGGAGATCGACACCTCGGTGCTCGGCCCCGCGCAATATGTCGCCTATCAGAACGATGCCGACCTCAAGGGCACCGTCGTCGAAGTCGCCGAGGTCTTCACCCGCTACATGGGGATGAATCCCGCGTTCAAGCCGTTCGCCGATAAACGCGTCCGGCAGGCGATCAACTACGCGATCGACACCGACCTGATCATCAACAAGCTGGTCAAGGGCAAGGCCTATCGCGCCACCGGATGGCTGCCGCTGACCTCGCCCGCCTACGACAAGGCCATGAAGCCCTACGCCTTCGATCCCGCCAAGGCCAAGCAGCTGCTCGCGGAGGCCGGCTATCCCCAAGGCTTCGAATTCGAATGGACCACCAGCCAGAATGAAAGCTGGGGCTTGCCGATCGTCTCGGCCGTCATCCCGATGCTCGACAAGGTCGGCATCAAGGCCAAGGTCAAGCAGGTCGAGACCGCGGTGCTGGCGGAGGTGGTGCGCAGCGGCGACTACCAGGCCTTCATCTATTCCCAGGCGACCGGCCCGGATCCCCAGGCCGCGCTCAAATGCTTCCACTCGGCGACGCCGCAATCGGCCTGCAACTACATGAACTACAGGAATGCCGAGTTCGACAAGCTGATCGACGAGGCCGGTCAGGCCGACGACCCCGCGAAGCGTACTCAACTGCTGCAGAGGGCTAATGCGCTGCTCTATGAGGAGGCGCCGGTCTGGTTCTTCAACTACAACAAGGCGGTCATGGCCGTGCAGCCCTGGCTCAAGGGGATTCAGCTGAACGCGACCGAGCTGACCCATCAGAATGTCGAGGACCTCTGGGTCGACGAGACCTCGCCCGCGAAGTGATGCGCGCTGTCGCGCTCCCTCCATCGCGACCAGCGCTGGAGGGAGAGAGGAAAAGTGACGATGCTCTCCTTCCTGTTCCGCCGGCTCCTGCAAACCATTCCGACCGTGCTCGCCGTCGTAGCTCTGGTGTTCGTGCTGTTCAGCGTCGTTCCCGGCAGCATCGTCTCGTCCATGAGCGACGATGCCGATCCCCAGGTCGAGTTGCGCATGAAGAAGCAGCTCGGCCTCGACGATCCCGTCTATGTCCGCTTCGGCACCTACATCGCCAAGCTCGCCACCGGCGATTTCGGGACCTCGTTCCGGACCCGCGAGCCTGTTACGACCATGATCGCCAAACGTATGTGGCCGACGCTGCAACTCATCGTCGCCGCCATGGCGCTTTCCGTCGTGATCGGTGTTCCCTTGGGTTTCATCGCCGCGCTGAAGCCCGGCGGCATTGTTGATACGCTTGCAATGGTCGTGGCGGTCTCGGGGCTTTCGATCGCCAAATTCTGGCTCGGACTGGTGCTGATGTACTTCTTTGCGTTGAAGCTCGGCTGGCTGCCGAGTTTCGGCTATGGCGACGGCGGACTGAAATATTTGATCCTGCCGGCCGTGACGCTCGGCGTCTCGCCGATGGCGCTGTTCGCCCGGACCACGCGCGCCGCCGTTCTCGAGATCATGACGGCTGATTTCGTCCGCACCGCGCGCTCGAAGGGCATGAGCGAGACCAGGGTCGTGAAGTGGCACGTGATTCGCAACGCGCTCGTCATCATTCTCACCACCGTCGGGCTGCAGTTCGGCGCGCTGATGGGGCAGGCGGTCGTGGTCGAGAAACTGTTCTCCTGGCCGGGCATCGGCTCGCTGCTGGTCGACAGCGTCCTGCAACGCGACATTCCGGCCGTCCAGGGCTCCATTCTCGTGGTGGTGCTGTCCTTTCTCGCGATCAATCTGCTGATCGATTTGCTCTACGGCGTGATCGATCCCAGGATCAGATACGCATGAAGCTCCGCGCCAATCTCATCATCGGCGGCGCGTTGTTCGCGCTTGCGATCCTGGTCGGTCTGCTGGCGCCCTGGCTGGCGCACACCGATCCTGTCCTGGACGCCAATCTCTTGAACGCGGAAGAGCCTCCGAGCTGGACCTGGTGGTTCGGCACCGACGACCAGGGCCGCGACATCTATTCCCGCGTCGTCTACGGCGCCCGCGTCTCGCTGACGGTCGGCATCGTCTCGCAGCTCATCAACAGCGTCATCGGCGTCGCGCTCGGCCTGAGCGCCGGCTATTTCGGCGGCTGGTGGGACGATGTCGTCAACGGGCTCACCAATCTCATGCTTGCGATCCCCTCGCTGATCTTCGCCCTCGCCATCATGGCGGTGTTGGGACCCGGGCTGACCAGCCTGCTGATCGCGCTCGGCTTGACCAACTGGTCCTTCACCTGCCGGATCGCACGGGCCTCGGCGCTGTCGCTCAGGAGCCAGGGCTATGTGCAGGCCGCGACCGTGCTCGGCTATGGCGATCTGCGCATCATGATCACGCAGTTGCTGCCGAACATGCTGGGGCCGATCGTGGTCATCGGGACGCTCGGCATGGGCAGCGCGGTCTTGTCCGAAGCCGCGTTGTCGTTCCTCGGCCTCGGCGTCCGTCCGCCGTTTCCAAGCTGGGGCAGCATGCTGTCGGATGCCCGCGACCAGATCACGACAGCGCCATGGCTCTCGATCTTTCCGGGCCTTGCCATCTTCCTGACGGTGCTCGGCCTCAATCTTCTCGGCGACGGCCTGCGCGACATCCTCGATCCACAATCGCGGAGCCGGCGGACATGACGGCCGCGCCGCTGATCGAAGTGGAGGATTTGCGCATCGATCTCGACGATGGATCGCGGCGCGTTGCGGCGGCCGAGGGCATTTCGTTCCGCATCGATCGCGGCGAGACCTTCGGCCTGGTCGGCGAATCCGGCTGCGGCAAGAGCATCACGGCCCTCGCCTTGATCGGCCTGTTGCGGCCGCCGCTGTCGATCGGTGGCGGCGTCATCCGGTTCGAGGGGCGGGAGATCCAGCATCTTTCGGCGGCCAAACAGCGCCAGCTGCGCGGCAATCGCATCGCCATGATCTTCCAGGAGCCGATGACGGCGCTGAACCCGGTCTCGCCGGTGGGCCGGCAGATCGCCGAGATGTTCGTGCTGCACAAGGGCAAGAGCTGGCGGGAAGCCAACCGGCTGGCAGTCGAGGCACTGGCGAGCGTCCGCGTCCCCGCGCCCGAGCGGCGCGTCAAGGATTACCCGCATCAGCTGTCCGGCGGTATGCGCCAGCGCGTGATGATCGCCATCGCGCTCGCCTGCGGTCCGGATCTTCTGATCGCCGACGAGCCGACCACCGCGCTGGACGTCACCGTGCAGGCCGAGATCATCGAGCTGATGCGCAATCTCTGCGCCGAGCGGGGCACGGCGATCCTGATGATCAGCCACGACCTCGGCCTCGTCGCCAATGTCTGCCGGCGCGTTGCCGTCATGTATGCCGGGCGCATCGTCGAGGAGCGCGGCTCGGCCGATATTTTCCGCGCGCCGGCGCATCCCTATACGCAGGGCCTCGTCGATTCGCTGCCACGGCTCGGCAGCCGCGCCGCGCTTGGCCGCAACCGGCTGAAGGAGATCGCGGGCGTCGTCCCGGCGATCACGAATTTCCCCGATGGCTGCCGGTTTAACCCGCGCTGCGCGCAGGCGACCGAGATCTGCCGGACCGTCGCGCCGGCGACGGATTTGCTGGAGGCGGGCGGCTTGGTGAGGTGTCACCACCATGCATAAGCCGCAAGACAGGCTCGATAAGGCGAGCCGAGACGACGACGTCATTCTCAGCGTCGAGGATCTCGCGGTTCATTTCCCGATGGGCGGCGGCCTGCTGGGCCGCGGCCGGCGGGTTCTCCGCGCCGTGGATGGTGTCGATCTCACCCTGAAGCGCGGCGAATGCCTCGGCCTTGTCGGCGAGTCCGGCTCCGGCAAGTCGACGGTGGCCTTGTCGATCCTCGGCCTGCTGACGCCGACGCGCGGCCGCGTCGTGCTGGACGGGCAGGTCGTGACGAACAGGTCGTCCGGCGATCGCAAGGCCCTGGCCCGCACCGTGCAGATCGTGTTTCAGGACCCTTACGCCTCGCTCAATCCACGCCAGACCGTTCGCCGCACGCTGGAGGATCCCCTGCGCGTGCACGGCGTAACCGCGAAGAGCGAGATCGAGGATCGCGTCGCGACCATGCTGCGGCATGTCGGCCTGCGGCCGGAGCAGGCCGATCGCTACCCGCATGAATTCTCCGGCGGCCAGCGCCAGCGTATCGGCATTGCCCGCGCCCTGATCCTCAACCCCAAAATCGTCATCTGCGACGAGCCGGTGTCGGCGCTCGACGTCTCGATCCGCGCCCAGATCATCAACCTGCTGCTGGAACTGAAGGACACGCTCGGTCTCTCCTACATCATGATCAGCCACGACCTCGGCGTGGTCGAGCACATGAGCGACAAGGTCGCCGTGATGTATCTCGGCCGCATCGTCGAAAACGGCGACTGGCGCGAAATCTTCGAACGTCCCGCGCATCCCTATACGCAGGCCCTGATCGCAGCCATCCCCGATCCGCTGCGCCATGCTCCGCTCGCGACGACAGGGGGCGATCTTCCCAACCCGCTTAATCCGCCGAACGGATGCGCGTTCAGCCCGCGCTGCCGGTATGCCGTGGACGTGTGTCGGAGCGAGCCAGGGCCGGTGCTGGAAACGCGGCCCGATGGACATTCGGTGAGGTGTTGGCGGAGTGAGGAGATTGGTGCAGCGAGCGCCACTCTATCACCGTCACCTTGAGGTGGCCGCTTCGAAGCTCCGGATGAGGTGCATTCGCATTGCTCGCTTCGTCCCCCAGCGATCACGACTTCTCTGTTGCGCCGGAATGGCGCCGTTGCTCAAACTCCTTGAGACAGCGAACTGGTGGTAGCCCGGCGCGACTGTTGATGCGGACTTCGTCAATTCCCGCTACGAGTATGGCAACCTGCTTTTCACTTTTCGCTGACCAAGCGGCGTTCATCGCGGCAATGCGGAGGCAGCGTTCGCACTAGCCAGTTGTGAGTACGGAAACCACTTGCCGGGTCGCTGGCGAGAGCAAGGCCCGAAAAATTCACAGCCACTCTAGCGTTCCTCGCAAAGAGAATGATGGTCTTGTCATGCTCTTCGAAGGGAGCTCGCCTGCGCCCCGTTATGCGTCTGTCGGCGCAGACAACGCAAAATCGGTTGGAGATGAGCGCCAAACATAAGGTCATTTCGACTCTTTCCTCGGTCGGGACTACGGGTTTTGAAGTCCCCAGAGGCTGGTCCGCTCCAGATGCCCATTCTGGATGGCGAGATGGTCGTCTGTTCGCTCCTCTCAGGTTAGCATCAGATCAAGTTTGCTGCGGCGCAGACCTAATCACGGGGACAAGCCCAAGCTCTTCGCGTATCGATATCTCGAGGCGGCGAACATCGTCGGATTCTGTGATGAGTTTCGCGGTGCAAAGTAGTTCGGCCAATGTCGGATCAAATTCCGTTGGCGAGTAGGTCTCCGCTGAACGTTGTCGGGTCAAAGGGGTAGTGTTGAAATTAACCAGCAAGTTTCCGCTCGGGTCGCGGCTGTACCTTATGGATCGCCGGATATACTCGAGGACAGCTTCCTCTTCAGTTTTGGCAGGACGAGCAGGGTGAGCGCCGTCAAGCAGGTAGGCGACAAATTTAATGGCGTCTGCTCGGGTTATCCATCGTTGACCCTCCACGCAGAACACGCGCTGCTTGCAAAAGCTATCAATGCTGAGGTTGACCTTTGCATCTACATCGGCATCAGTTAGTTCGGGGCCGTGGGTTGCTGCAATGGCAAAGATGCGGACGCCGTACACCTGGACGTTGGCCACACAAAACAGCTTGTATGGGTGCTTACGGCCGTAAGAATAGAACTTGGAAAGGTCGAGGGCTTGGAGTCTAAGGCGTCCAATTCGAGGGCTTGCCACCTGCATAAGGGATTTCTCGATCAGATGCTTTCGCAAGATGACGCTCAGCCGCCTCAGCTCTGCCGGGTCTGGCTCCGTTGTCGCGACAATCTTCCGCATATAGCTGAGGTCTTCCAGTAAACCGACTGCGGATTGGCGGGTGGCAACTAGACGGACCTGATCCGCTTGCTGAGGTAATTTGGACATAGCATCAAAACTAATTTGGCCGGCCTCAGATCACAATGGACCTCTACTCCCTCAGGGGGAACTGCCACTGACGCCACAACCGCCATGATGAGATCGTGCTCCTGTTTCGCCCGACCCATCAAACGGGGCCCCGGCAAGGTTATGGATTGCCGGTCGAACCTATCGCCTGATGCCGACCAGACGAGGGCGGCCGCTCGCGAGCGGTTTCTCTGCCGCCAGGCCACTCAGCCAATCACGAAAACTGACGACCTCCAGGCAGTCCGCGGTGCCTTCAGGCGCAATTAGCCAATCGCCCACACCCGATCCCTCGTCGATCCGGTCGCACCGATAGCCCGGATGGTGGCCGAGACCGCGGGCGATCAGCAGGTCGACCTTGCCCTCGACCAGTTCGTGCAGGCCGGCCGGGTGCAGCACCCGCAAGCCGATCTCCGCATGCGTGTTGCGAAACTTCTCCAATTCGAGGCGGCGCAGGTCGAAGCCGCCATGGACTCCCAATTGCAGCCGCACCGCACCTGCCGGTTTCAATTGCGAGGTCGCCTCCGCAATGTGGCGAAAGCCTTCGGAGATGCCGGGTAGATAGGCTTGGCCGGCCGCGGTCAGGATGAGCTGCTTATGCAGCCGCTCGAACAGCTGCACGCCGAGGCGCGCCTCCAGCGCTTTCACCTGCTGTCCGACCGCGGCGGGGGTCACGTGCAGCTCGTGGGCGGCCAGCTTGAAGCTGAGGTGCCGGGCGGCGGCCTCAAAAGCGCGGAGCGCGTTGAGTGGGGGAAGGGCGTAGGTCATGGCGCCGCACTTTGACACTGGCGGGCCGTGGCCTTGCAATAGATTTTCTTGCGCTGAACCGCAGGAATGATGCTTTGCGCCGCGGTGATGCCGCCGGATACGGTCGGGCCGCAATCCGGAGAAACCCCATGCCGCGCCGAATCGATCATCTCGTCATTTGCGTCCACGATCTGGAACAGGCTGCGCTGGATTGGCAGACGCTGGGCTTCAACCTCACGCCGACCGGGGTGCATCCGTTCGGAACGAGCAACCGCCTTGCGCAGTTCGCCGGCAATTTCCTGGAGTTGCTGGCCGTCACCCACGATGCGTTGGTTCCGCCGACCGCGCCGGGCCGCTTCAGCTTCGCGGCCCACAACCGCGATTTTCTTAGTCGCGCCGAAGGGATGTCGTTGCTGGCCTTGCACAGCACCGACGCCCACGCCGATGCAGCGCGCTTCAGGGCCGATGGCATCGGCGCCTCCGCTCCATTCGATTTCGGCCGTGACGCGGTGCTGCCGGACGGCACCACGGCGCGCGTCGCGTTTTCGCTGGCCTTTGCCACCGATCCGGCCATGCCTGGGATCGCGTTCTTCACCTGCCAGCAGCGTCACCCGCCGGAACTGTTCTGGAAGGCGCAGTATCAGCGTCATCCCAACGGCGCCCTCCGTGTGGTCGAAATGGTGATGTCGGCGGCGGAGCCGGCTGCCCATCGCGACTTTCTCGAGCGCCTCACGGAAGGCGCGGCCGAACTTGCGCCCGGGCGGCTGACGATTGGTGAGCGCGGCGATCAGATCACCCTGCTTGGCCCGTCCGAGTTGGCGCGCCGGCTACCGGGCCTCGCGAACAGCGCTTCGCCGCGCTTTTGCGCGGCGCGTCTGGCGGTCGCTGATCTGGATGTGACAAGACGAACGCTGAAACACAACGGCGTCGGTTTCGAGACGACCGGTGCCATGCTGTTGGTACCACCCGCCGCAGCGCATGGTCTGGCGCTGGAATTCGTCGAACAGGAGGCAAACTGACATGGCTCACCTCGTCAGCCACAATCCCGCAACGGTCCACGCTCCCGCCGGCGGCTACTGCATGGGACTTGAATTGACGCAGCATCGCCGCCTGTTGTTCATCAGCGGCCAGGTGCCCGAGCGATCCGATGGCACTGTGCCTGACGGCTTCGAGGCGCAATGCGAGCAGGCCTGGCGCAACGTCAAGGAGGTGCTGGCCGCCGCCGGCCTTGGCGTCGAGCATCTGGTCAAGGTCACCACGTTCCTGACCGACCGCAATCAACTCGTGGCGAACCGTACCATTCGTCGCGCGATGCTCGGAGAACACCAGCCCGCGCTGACGGTCGTGGTCGTCGAGACCGTCGACGGCAAATGGCTGCTGGAGATCGAGGCGATCGCCGCGGAGTGAAACCGGCTTCCGATCTTGCAATGACCCACTCATATCAGGTCTCCAATGGCTGAAAACATCCATCCCTTTTACGAAACGCATCGCGGCGCAATGGAAGCTGCCATGCGCCATCGGCTCCATTTGGCCGAAGCGATGTTGCGCGAGCGCACGCATCTCACTGACATCGACTGGATCAGGCGGGAGGTGATGGACGAATTCAAAATCGTGCTCACCCAGATGCCCTATGTCGGCGGCGCGGCAAGTCGCATGAGCGATTTCTTCATGCGCCTGACGGGTTTCATGGCCATCAGCCGGGTGCTGCGGCGCCACGGCGTGCCGGTGCCCGTGATCGGCGAGATCGAGCGGGACACCTACAAGGCGCAATTGCTGACCGTGCCGGAAGCGGAGCGCCTCGCCTCGGGGCGTCAATTCATGTCGCCGGAGAACCAGGCCCTGCTGCGCGCGCAGGCGGCAGAAAGCGTGACTGAAGGCCATCAGAACGAGTTTCCGGAAGATTTCGTCTACGATTTTGTCGAGCCGGGTCCGAAAGACAGCTTTGAATTCGGCATCAACTACAAGGCCTGCGGCTTCTGCAAGCTCGCGGCGCGCCATGGCGACAAGGAAATCCTGCCGAACATCTGCGGGCTCGATTTCGTTGCCTACGCAGCGCGAGGCATCCGCCTGGAAAGGACACAGACGCTCGCGGGGGGTGCGAGCCATTGCAATTTCCGGTTCTCGCGGCTTCCGGGCGGTGCGAAGGCGGAGAGTTAATCCACGTGCGCTGACTCTGCGAAATAGGTGGTCCTGGATTGTTCACTTGCCGCTACATCGTCATTGCGAGAGGAGCGAAGCAATCCAGAATCCTTCCGCGGCGGCAGTCTGGATTGCTTCGCTGCGCTCGCAATGACCGAGCCTGGGGCGTGGTCCTGAGCCCGCCGACGCCCAGGGCCAATGATGACAACCTACTCCTGTTTTGCCCGATGCGTCAAATGCGAATTCGAAAAATCAGAACATGCGCAGCAAGCCGTTGATTTTGCTGGTCCCGTCTACTGTGCATGGGGTTGTTTTCGCAGTTTTTGTTTTGGAGGGGGCTACTCCACCGCCTTCTCCCTCAGCCGCTGCGCATAGACGTTGATCACCAGCGCCGCCAGCAGGATCAGGCCGCGGATCAGGATCTTCAAAAAACTATCGATGTTGACGTGGTCGAGGCCGTTGTTGAGGACGCCGAGCACGAACAGGCCGACGATGGTGTTGCCGATGCCGCCGCGGCCGCCGAACAGGCTGGTGCCGCCGACCACGACGGCGGCAATGGAGTCGAGCAGGTAGGTGTCGAACTCGTTCTGCTGCGCGCTGCCGAAATGGGCGACGCCGAGCATGCCGCCGATGCCCGAGCACACCGCCGAGATCACCATCACCGCGCCGAGGATGAGCTTGACGTTGAGGCCGGAATATTCGGCCGCCTCGCGGTTGCCGCCGACCATGTAGACGTAGCGGCCGAAGCGCGTGTAGGTCAGCACCAGATGTCCCAAGAGCAGCATGATGGCCGCGACGATGACGATCCAGGGGATGCCGCCGATCGAGCCGGAGCCCAGCGTCGTGATCAGGCCAGGGACCTTGTAGGCGATCTGGCCGCGCACCAGCAGCGCCGAGATGCCGGCCGCGATCTGCATCATCGCCAGCGTCATGATGAAGGAGGGGATGCCGATCACGGTCAGCCCCAGCGCGTTGACGAGCCCAAGCAGCGCGCAGAGCAGGATTGACAGGATGATCGCGACCGCGCCGGGCAGGGGGATGTTGGCGATGTTGACGTAGGAGTCCTGCAGCGTGAAGTAGGCGACCGCGATGCCGGTGACGTTGGCGATGCTGGCGATCGAGAGGTCGATCTCGGCGCACAGGATCACGAAGGTGAGGCCGACCGCGATGATGCCCGTGACCGACACCTGGGTCAGGATGTTGCCGAGATTGTCGAGTGTCGCAAAGGAGGGGCTGGCGAGAGCGAAGAAGCCGGACAGGAAGATCAGCGTCAGGAACGGCGCGATGTTGCGCATCTGCGAGCGCAGGAACGGCGCGAGGCCCCGCGCCCGCGCACCCGCCGCTGGAACTGTTTCACTGCTCGCCATGGTGCTTCTCCGTCACGCCGCTTCCAGCAGGCGGTCCTTGCTGACCGGCTCATTCGAAAACTCCCGCACCACTGCGCCGCGCTTGAGCACGAGGATGCGGTCGGCCAGCGACAGCACCGTTTCCGGCTCGGTCGACAGCACGATGATCGCAAGCCCCTTGGCGCGGAGGTCGCGGACGATGTTGATGACGTCGTTCTTGGCGCCGACATCCATGCCGCGGGTCGGCTCGCACAGCACCAGCAGTTTCGGCGGATAGGTCAGCCATTTTGCGAGGGCGACCTTCTGCTGGTTGCCGCCCGACAGCATGCCGAGATCGAGGCCGACCACCGGCGGCCTGATCTGCAATTGCTCGACCTGCCGCTTTGCGATGTCGCGCTCCTGCGCCGGCTTGAGCAGCAGCGCCGAGATCCGATCGAGAATGCTGATCGAGATGTTCTTGTAGACCGGCTCCTGGTGGAACAGCATGTCGCGCCGGCTCTCCGGCACCAGCGCCACGCCGGCGCGCCGCGCGGCCGCCGTGCTGGCGAAGGTCTTTGGCTTGCCCTCGACGGCGAGCGTGCCGCCGTCCGGCTTCAGCTTGCCGAACAGGATGCGCGACAGCTCCTGCTGGCCGCAGCCCATGAAACCGTAGATGCCGAGCACCTCCCCCGCGCGCGCCTCGAAGGAGATGTCCTTCAGGCTGCGCGCGAGCGAGAGCTGGTCGACCCTCAGGACCACCGAGGCGTCGCTCGGCTGAGGCAGCATCAGATCATCGGTGTAGCTATGCTCGAGCGCCTCGCCGCCGCGGCCGATCATGGCCTCGATCAGCGCGCCCTTGCTGGTCGCGGCGCTCACTGTCTCCGCGACCTTCCGGCCATTACGGAACACCGTCACCGTGTCGGACACGCGAAGAATGTCCTCGATGAAATGCGAGATGAAGACGATGGCGGTGCCTTGCTCGCGTAGCCGCCGCAGCGTCGCGAACAAGCGCTCGACCTCGGGCGGGGAGAGGGCGGAGGTCGGCTCGTCCAGGATGATGATACGGGCGCCGGAGAACAGCACACGCGCGATCTCGATCAACTGCTGCAGCCCGATCGGGAGGTCGCCGAGCCTGCTCATCGGATCGACGTCGATGCCGAAACGGGCAAGCTGCTCGCCGGCCTCGCGCGCCATCCGCCGCCACTGCACCAGGCCAAGGCGGTTGGTCGGCTGGTTGCCCAGGAATACGTTCTCCGCGACCGTGAGGTCGGGCGCGACAGAGAGCTCCTGATGCACCATGGCGATGCCGGCGGCATGCGCGTCGCGGGCGGAGCGGAAATGCGTCTCCTTCCCGTCGATCAGGACGCGGCCGGAGAACTCGGTATGCACGCCGGCGATGATCTTCATCAGCGTGCTTTTTCCAGCGCCATTCTCGCCGACGAGACCGTGGATCTCGCCGGGAAGAAGCGCGAAGTCAACGGCACGAAGCGCTTCGACGCCGCCGAAGCTCTTCGTGATGCCTTGCAGTTCCAGGATGGGCGGACGAGCCTCAGGCATGGAGGACTAGATCAGGAAGTGGTCTTCCATCCATTGCATGCCGGGCGCGTTGGCCTTGGTGACGACCGGGCCGTCGGTGACGACGTTCTTGGGAATGCCCTGTCCGCTCTTCTCGCCGCCGACCACCGCGGAAACACCCGCGATGATGGCGCCGCCATGGATGCGGCAGGACGGATTACGGACGGTCGCGAACATGCGGCCTTCGCTCACCGCCTGGATTGCCGGCGGCATCGCGTCGACGCCGCCGATCAGGATGTTGGTGCGATTGCGTGCCTTCATGATGTTGGCGGCAGCGAGCGCCATGTCGTCATTGTGGAAGAACGCCGCGTCGATCTGCGGGTATTTCGTCAGATAGGTTTCCCAGAGCCGCGCCGTCTTGGAGACGTCCCAGTCGGCCGGCTGGGTGTCGAGCACCTCGATCCCGGGGAATTGCTTGACGACGTTGTTGAAGCCCTTGGCGCGTCCCTGCGCGCCGGTGTGGCCGAGCGCGCCCTGGGTCATGATGATCTTGCCTTTGCCGCCCATGGCGTTGCATAGCGCCTGCGTCACCGAGGCGCCCATGAACTCGTTGTCGGGAGCGAGGAAGGAGTGGACGTTGATCTGGTCGAGCGGCGCAATCAGCGTGTCCATGTCGATCACCGGCGTGCCGGCGTCGATCATCTTCTGCACCGGCTGGGTGAGGGTGCCGATGCCGAAAGCCTGGATCGCGACGAAGTCCCATTTCTGCGAGGCCATGTTGTCGATCGCGGCGCGCTGCTTCACCGCGTCGAGCTGGCCGTCGAACCAGGTGACCTCGACGTTGAACAGCTTGCCCCAGAATTCGGCGGCCTGCTTGCCCTGCGCGCACCAGGTGGCCTGGAGGCCCGCGTTGGAGAAGGCCGCCTTGAGCGGCTTCTCGCTGCGTCCGACCTCGGCTGCAAGCGCAGGGTCTATGCCCATGCTGCCGAGGATGGCAGTTGCGGCGCCGGCGGTCGCTGCCGCCTGAAGAAGATCGCGCCTCGTCGTCGAGAAATCTTTCGTCCCGGACATCGCTCGCTCCCATTAAATTTTATCGTCGGTCCGTCATTGATTGCGCGACCGATCTTCGAAAGTCTCTCACAAGAGGTGACGCCACTCAATCTGCAATCAACGCGGAATCGCCGCAGCCCGTGTTGGTGCAGCGCAAAGCGTCAGGCCTGAATGGCGGCGTACGCCTCGACCTCGACAAGCAGTCGGTCCCAGGCCTGTGCAATCTCCGGCGACCATTCGTCGCCGAGCAGGTCGCGCAGCGTATCCCTGATCACGGCGAAGAACGCGATGAACAGCTCGCGCGGCGTGCCATAGCCATCGTGCGAGGCGGCCTCGCAGGCGATCAGCCGGAAATGCCCGCGGCGCTCGCCGGCGAAGTCGAGGATCGCCTCGATGGTCAGCGCCAGCATCGATCCCATCACGAGCTCGCTGCCCTGCGTGCGGAACATCGCCTTCGTTTCGGGATGCCGTTCGAACAGACGTTGATAGACGAGCGGCGTCAGATCCGCGCAGCGCAAGGCCGCGCGTTCGAAGCTGTTTTCGATCGGATTAGAGGAAGCGCTCATCGGCATCGAAGCCACGCAGACAAAAAAAGAGCGGGGCCCTAGCCCCGCTCGAAAATTGTGTCGACCCTATTATCCCCGATTCTAAGATTTGCTCTTGATTGACGGGGCGACGCTGCGTTTTGCGCGCCAGGGGCTCCTCCCGAGACTTGGACCACCAAGCTTCGACCTCACGGTCAAGCCTGAGCAAAGGGATGCTAGATCAACTTTTCTCACTTGTCATCATTTTCGGCAACGAATGTTCAAAATAAGAGCAGTTGACGAAATGATCGGGCTGCTTACCGCGCAAGTATATGACAAATATAAGAAATATGTGGAAGGGCCGGGGTCGTGCGACTGCCTCAAATGCCGGAGGTCTCCTTCGGTGGGGCGGCTCGACCACAGTTTTCGACGAATTTGCGCTCGGCCAAGAAGCCGGCGGAACTGGCCTCGACTCGCCCCGTGCTGAGGTGTTTAGTTAGTGCACGAACGAACGGTTCGGTGGATGCGCGCACGGCTGCAGAAATTCCTACCTCTCGTCCTGCTCGCCTTGGCGATGCAGGTGCTGGCGCCGATTGCCGCCTGTCTGGCGGCCGGCCAGGCCGCGGCCGATCCGTTGTCCGCCGGCGTTATCTGCCACAGCGCGGTCGAGCAGGGCGGCCCGAACGACCGAACGGGCACGCCGACGGCACATTCCGGTGCCTGCGCGCTCTGCTGTCTGGCACAGGCCAGCGCATCGCTCGATTCGCCGCCGCCGGTCACACTTGCCGTTCCCTCCCGCTACGCCGCGCGCGTGGTTTGGCGCGCGGCGGATGGATCCGCCGTCGCGACCCATAGGAGCACAGGCGCTCAGGCCCGCGCGCCCCCGCACTTTTCCTGACGACCCTCGTGATTGCCGCGGCCCGTCCGCAGGCGATCGAAGCCGTCGAACAGCCGGGAAAGAAAGCCGGCGTCAGGAATGCCTCATGTTATGTCATCATGCCCGCCGTGGCGTGAGTGTCGCTGCCATCCAGGCCGCGCTGCTTGCGTCGCCGAGTGGAGTGTTCGCCCAAAGCAGCAGCGCGGTGCTGCCACCAATTACCGTTGAGGCGCCTCAGCAGAAGCGTGCGTCGACAGTCCGACCGCCACGCAATTCTGCGCGATCGGCACGCATCACGCGAAGCCCGCGAACGAGCCCATCGCTACAGCAAACCGCGAGCGAACAGAGTGCGCGGGTTCCCGGTGCCCTGACGGTTCTGACCGCGCAACAAGCGCTGGCGGAAATTAACCAGACTCCGGGTGGCGTGGCGCTCGTGTCGGCCGAGGCGTACAGGAACTCGACGCCCTCCAACACGATCAAGGATGTTCTGGATTACGTGCCCGGCGTGTACGTCCAGCCCAAATGGGGCGACGACACCCGTCTTTCGATTCGCGGGTCCGGCCTGTCGCGCAATTTTCATCTGCGCGGGGTGCAACTGTATATGGACGGCATTCCGATCAACACGGCGGATGGCTATGGCGATTTCCAGGAGATCGATCCAAGCGCCTACAAGTATGTCGAAGTCTTCAAGGGCGGCAACGCGCTTCAGTTTGGCGCCAATTCGCTGGGAGGCGCGATCAACTTCGTGACCCCCACCGGCCGCGACTCGTTTCCGAATGGTGTGTCGTTCGACGTCGGAGGATTCGGCTACAAACGACTTCAGGCGAACGCTGGAGGCGCCAACGGGCCATGGGATGGTTTCGTGACCGCTTCCACGCAGGCGGCAGATGGATTTCGCGATCACAGCTTCGGGTCAAGCAACCGCTTGAGCGGCAATGTCGGCTATCAGTTCTCGCCGGATGTCGAGACACGGTTCTACCTCAACGCCAACGCAGTGCGGCAGCGAATCCCCGGTACCGTGACCAAGACGTCCGCTTTGACCGTTCCGGAAGCTGCTGCTCCCGCGAATATTGCGATGGATCAGCAGCGCAATATCGATACCGTCAGGCTCGCCAACAAAACCACCGTTCGTTTCGATGACACCAAAGTCGAACTCGGCGCCTTTGGCGTCGATCGCCATTTGATGCATCCGATCTTCCAGTGGCTGGACTACCGTTACAAGGACTATGGAGGATTCGCGAAGATCACGGATGACCGCATCATTGGGGGTTTCCGCAACAGGTTGGTCGCGGGCGTCTATGTGCTGAACGGCAGCATCGACAACCAGCAGTTCGCCAACATTGGCGGGCAGAAGGGTGCACTGCTTTCGTCCTCGATCGACCGGTCGGAGAATACCTCTGCCTATGTCGAAGACAGCTTCTACTTCCTTCCAAATGTTGCACTGATCGGTGGCACGCAGTTTCTGTATGCGACCCGCAATCGGCAGGATCGTTTCCTCAGCGACGGAGATCAATCGGGGGCAACGCGCTTCAATCTCTGGTCGCCGAAAGGCGGCCTGTTGTGGCAAATCGATCCGAGCTGGCAGGCGTTCGCCAACGTCTCGCGGAGTGCCGAGGTGCCGAGCTTCGGCGAAAGCGCGATGGGTCCCGGCATTCCGACGATCCCGTTCACCAGCATCCGCCCGCAGATTGCGACCACGTACGAAATCGGCACTCGCATGAAGCGGTCTGATTACGCCTGGGAACTGACGGCCTATCGGGCCAACATTCGCGACGAATTGCAATGCCTCTACAGTGCTTTCGGCAATTGCAATGTGACCAATGCCGACCGCACCATCCATCAGGGCATCGAGGCCGGCGCGGGCGCCGCAATCTTTCGTGACATCTTCGTCAATGGCCCGGCGCCGGACAAGATCTGGCTGAATGTCGCCTACTCCTTCCACGACTTCCGTTTCGACAAAGATCCGACCTTCGGAAACTATCGATTGCCGGGAGCCCCAAGTCACTATTTGCGCGCGGAGCTTCTCTACAAGCACCCTACCGGTCTCTATGTTGGACCCAACGTCGAATGGGTGCCACAGGCCTACTTCGTCGACAGCATGAACACGCTGACGACGGAGCCTTACGCCCTGTTGGGATTGAAAGCCGGCTTCGACAATGGCGGCCCCATATCTGCCTACATCGAGGGGCGCAATCTCACCAACAAGACCTACATAGCCAGCGCGAGCATCATCGATCGAGCGACGCCGACGTCAGCATTGTTTGAGCCGGGTACGGGAAGAGCAGTGTACGCTGGAATGAGGTATCGATGGTGACGTGCAAACGGCACTTGAGTTTATGCTCGGCTCCACGGCAGGCCTTCGTTCCGAAGGCCGATGCTAATGGCGGCGGAAGGGCGTTGCAGAAGAATGCAGGGCCATGCTCGGCCCGATCAATCGTGAAAGAGGCAACCAACATGAAGAACGTCGGACGAACTCTCCTTACAATTTCACTCTTGCTGAGCGGCTGTGCCGTCGCACAGGCCGACGACGTCAAGGCCGGCGATCTCGTCATCTCGCAGGCGTGGAGCCGGGCGACGCCGGGTGGGGCCAAGGTCGCGGGCGGCTATCTCACGATCGAGAACAAGGGGACGGCGGCCGACAGGCTGGTCAGCATTTCCGCCGATATCGCGGGGAAGGCCGAGGTCCACGAAATGACGATGGACAAAGGCGTGATGAAGATGCGCGCCCTCGACAAGGGGCTCGTCATCGATCCCGGCAAAACCGTGAAGCTCGCCCCCGGCGGCAATCATCTCATGCTCCAGGAGCTCAAGGGCCCGTTCAAGCAGGGCGACAAAGTGCCGGTGACACTTCAGTTCGAGAAGGCCGGCAAGGTCGCCGTCTCGCTCGACGTCCAGGGCGTCGGCGCGCAGGCGCCAGGCGATGGCGGGCATATGATGAAGAAAATGCCTGATCATTCGGGAATGAAGATGTGATGAGAATGATCTGGACCTTCGGGAGACCGACCATCGCGACGCGAACCGGGCTGATTCTTCTGGGCGTCCTTGCGGCAGCGCCGGTGAGTGCGCACGTCTTCCTCGAAGGCAAGCAGGCGACGGTCGGCGCATCCTACAAGGCCGTGTTCGCCGTGCCGCACGGCTGCGCCGGGTCGCCGACGGTGAAGATCCGCGTGCAGATTCCGGAAGGGGTGATCGCGGTGAAGCCGATGCCGAAGGCGGGCTGGAGCGTCGATGTCGTTGAAGGCGAATATGCCGGTGAATACGACTATCACGGCAACAAGCTCTCCTCCGGTGTCAAGGAGGTGACATGGTCCGGCGGCAAGCTGCCTGATAAGAACTACGACGAGTTCGTCATGCATACTGTGCTCACCGACGCGCTCAAGCCGAACACGACGCTGTATTTCCCTGTCGTCCAGGAATGCGAGACCGGGGTCAGCCGCTGGATCGAGATTCCGGCGGAGGGCGCTGGACATTCGCATGAGGGCAAGTCGCCGGCGCCGGGTGTGAAGCTTTTGCCAAAGCCCTGATGCGCCTGCTCGCCGCACTCGCGACACTGCTTGTGCTCGTCAGCTGTTCGACGCAAGCGTCAGCGCATGCGGCGCTTGTGTCAGTCGAGCCGGCGCGCGGCAGTGTGCTTGCGAGCGCGCCGAAGGCGGTGGAATTGCGCTTCAATGAGGCGGTGACGCCGGGGGCGGTTCGGCTGATCGACGGCTCGGGCAGGGCACGGGATGATGCGCGCGTCACGGCATCGGGTGAGGCCATCTCGGTCGCGATGCCGCCGGACCTGCCGCAGGGCACCGCGATCGTCAGCTACCGTGTGATCTCGCAGGACGGCCATCCGATCGCAGGATCTGTGATCTTCTCGATCGGCGAGCCGACCGGGACGCAGCCCCCCGCAAATCGGGACGGCGGGTTGAAGGCGCTGATCTGGCTGGCGCGGGTGGGTCTCTATGTCGGGCTCTTCATCGGCGTCGGCGGGGTGTTCTTTGCGCGCTGGGTTGCATGGTCGATGACCGGCATGACCGTTCCGCGCGTGGCAATCGCCATCGGACTTCCAAGCGCCGCCGCGTCCATTGGCGGGTTGGGCCTCGATCTCCTCGGGCTGCCGCTACGGGCTCTCGCGACGGCTGCCCCCTGGAAGGTCGCATTCGCGACCAGCGCGGGCCCCGCGCTGCTGGTTGCGATCGCTGCGATGCTGCTCGCCTCGATGGGGCTGCGCGGCGCATGGTATGCGCGTGCTCTTGCAATCATCGCACTGGTCGGCGTCGGGCTGTCGCTCGCCATGACCGGGCACGCTGCGACGGCGCCGCCGGAGGCGTTAACCCGGCCGGCGATCTTTCTCCACGGCCTCGGCGTCACCATCTGGATCGGCGCTCTCGCGCCGCTGGTCACGCTGGTGTCGAAGCCGACGATCGCGACGCTCCCCGTCGTGAATCGCTTTTCCCGCATCGCTGCGCTGGCGGTCGGCGTGCTGGCCTTGACCGGCCTCGCGCTCGCGATCGTGCAGCTCGAAAAGCCGGTGGCGCTGGTCGAGACTCGCTACGGGCTCATTCTCTCGATCAAGCTTGCATTGGTCACAGGATTGCTGGCGCTTGCCGCGCTCAATCGGTTCCGGCTGACACCGGCCTTGGCGCGGGACGACAAAGCGGCTTCTGCGCTGAAGCGCTCTATCCTGCTTGAAGGCGCGATTGCACTTGCGATCCTTGCCGTCGTCGCCGGCTGGCGCTTCACGCCGCCACCGCGGGCGATCGTTCCCGAAACGCCGTTGGCGATCCATATCCACACCGACAAGGCGATGTTCCAGGTCCTGGTCTCGCCCGGCAAGGCGGGCGTCGATGACTTCGTGCTCCAGCTCATGACCGGCGAAGCGACCCCGCTCACGGCCAAGGAAGTGACGCTGACCCTGAGCCTGCCCGAACGCGGCATCGAGCCGATGCAGCGGGACGCTTCACTCGGGCCGGACGGCTACTGGCATGTGCGCAAGGTCGAGCTTCCCTTTGCCGGCCGTTGGCATGTGCGGATCGACGCGCTTGTGACCGATTTCGAAATGGTCACGCTGGAGGATGAGCTCGAGATAGCGCCTCCGTGAGGACGTACCGGTACAGCTCATGCAGAATCTGAAGTCGACGGGAAAATGACAGGAATTCCGCCGCCTTAGCGGCTTTTCCTCATTCCCGGTCTTGTGTTTTCGCTCCCAATCCGGTTTCACTGCAGGTGATCACTGATTCCCAGAGTATTGCCATGCGGTTGTCGCGGTTCTTTCTGCCCATCCTGAAGGAAAATCCGAAAGAGGCGGAGATCGTCTCGCATCGGTTGATGCTGCGCGCCGGCATGATCCGGCAGGAGGCGGCCGGCATCTATGCCTGGCTGCCGCTCGGCTTCCGTGTGCTCAAGAAGATCGAGCAGATCGTACGCGAGGAGCAGGACCGCTCCGGCGCGCTGGAACTGTTGATGCCGACGCTCCAGCTCGCCGACCTCTGGCGCGAGAGCGGCCGCTACGACGCCTACGGGCCGGAGATGCTGCGCATCGCCGACCGCCACAAGCGCGAGCTGCTGTACGGGCCGACCAACGAGGAAATGATCACCGAGATCTTCCGCGCCTACGTCAAATCCTACAAGAACCTGCCGCTCAATCTCTATCACATCCAATGGAAATTCCGCGACGAGCAGCGTCCGCGCTTCGGCGTGATGCGCGGCCGCGAGTTCCTGATGAAGGACGCCTATTCCTTCGATCTCAACGAGACGGCTGCACGCGTCGCCTACAACAAGATGTTCGTCGCGTACCTGCGCACCTTTGCGCGGATGGGGCTGAAGGCGATCCCGATGCGCGCCGAGACCGGCCCGATCGGCGGCGATCTCAGCCACGAGTTCATCGTGCTCGCCGAGACCGGCGAATCCGGCGTGTTCATCAATCGCGATGTGCTGGATCTGCCGGTGCCGGGGGAGGACATTGACTATGACGGCGACCTCACGCCGATCATCAAGCAGTGGACCTCGGTCTACGCCGCCACTGAGGATGTCCACGACGCCGCGCGGTTCGAGCAGGAAGTCCCCGCGGACAAGCGGGTGAACACCCGCGGCATCGAGGTCGGGCAGATCTTCTATTTCGGCACCAAATATTCCGAGGCGATGAAGGCGCTGGTGGCGGGCCCCGACGGCGTCGACGTGCCGATCCATGGCGGGTCCTACGGGGTCGGCGTCTCGCGCCTGCTCGGCGCCATCATCGAGGCCTGTCATGACGATGCCGGCATCAAATGGCCGGAGGCGGTGGCGCCGTTCCGCGTGTCGATTCTCAACCTCAAGCAGGGCGATGCGGCGGTCGATGCGGCCTGCGAGGAGCTCTATGCGGAGCTCACGGCCAAGGCCGTCGACGTGCTCTATGACGATACTGACCAGCGCGCCGGCGCCAAGTTCGCCGCAGCCGACCTGATCGGCATCCCTTGGCAGATCATGATCGGGCCGAAGGGGCTGGCCGAGGGCAAGGTCGAGATCAAGAAGCGCAGTGACGGCTCCCGCGAGACGATGTCGCCTGCGGACGCAGTCGCCCGGCTGGTCGGCTGAATAGTGTTCATCGCGCGATAGCGGGCCGGTAATCCGGCCACATTTGACCCCGAATCATGGGATTATCGAGCGATGGATGAGACCATGACCGAGACCAAGCCAACCGCGCCTTTCGCCCCCTTCGAGTGGATGCTGTCGGCGCGCTATTTGCGGGCGCGTCGCAAGGAGGGATTCATCTCGGTCATTGCCGGGTTCTCGTTTCTCGGCATCATGCTCGGCGTGGCGACGCTGATCATCGTCATGGCCGTCATGAACGGTTTCCGCAAGGAGCTGCTCGACAAGATCCTCGGCCTCAACGGCCACATCCTGGTGCAGCCGCTGGAATCGCCGCTGACCGACTGGAAGGACGTCGCCGACCGTCTCAGCCAGGTCCAGGGCATCCGGCTCGCCGCGCCCGTGGTCGACGGCCAGGCGCTGGCGTCCTCGCCGTGGAACGCCTCGGGCGTGCTGGTGCGCGGTATCCGCTCCGACGACCTCAACAACCTCACTTCGATTGCCAAGAACATCAAGCAGGGCTCGCTCGAAGGCTTCGACGACGGACAAGGGGTCGCGATCGGCCGGCGCCTTGCCGACCAGCTCTCGCTGCATGCCGGCGACAGCGTGACCCTGGTGGCGCCGAAGGGCGCGGTCACGCCGATGGGCACGACGCCGCGCATCAAGCCGTACAAGATTGTCGCGGTGTTCGAGATCGGCATGTCCGAATACGATCTCGGCTTCGTGTTCATGCCGCTTGCGGAAGCGCAGGCCTATTTCAACCGCAGCAACGACGTCACGTCGATCGAGGTGTTCACCACCAACCCCGACAGGATCGACGCCTTCCGCAAGGCGGTGACGGAGGCTGCGGGACGTCCGGTCTTCCTGGTCGACTGGCGGCAGCGCAACTCGACCTTCTTCAACGCGCTCCAGGTCGAGCGCAATGTGATGTTCCTGATCCTGACCATGATCGTGCTGGTCGCCGCGCTCAACATCGTCTCCGGCCTGATCATGCTGGTGAAGGACAAGGGCAGCGACATCGCGATCCTGCGCACGATGGGCGCCTCGCAGGGCGCGATCATGCGTGTCTTCCTGATCACGGGCGCCTCGATCGGCGTGGTCGGCACGCTGGTCGGCTTCTTCGTCGGCCTCGTGATCTGCCTCAATATCGAATCGATCCGGCAATTCCTGTCATGGCTGACCAGCACCGAGCTGTTCTCGCCGGAGCTCTATTTCCTGTCGAAGCTGCCCGCCGAGATCGACATCGGCGAGACCACGGCGGTCGTCATCATGGCGCTGACGCTGTCGTTCCTGGCGACGCTGTACCCGTCGTGGCGCGCCGCGCGCCTCGATCCCGTCGAAGCGCTGCGGTACGAGTGAGGGACTGATGGAGCGGGAGCAGGGGGCTGAAGATGTACCGGTCATTTATCTCCACGAGATAAAGCGGCAGTACTTGCAGGGCGAGGTCCCGCTGACGATCCTCGACGGCGCCAAGCTCGCGCTGTGGGCGGGCCAGTCGGTCGCGCTGGTGGCGCCGTCGGGCTCGGGCAAGTCGACGCTGCTGCACATCGCAGGACTCCTGGAAGCTCCGGATTCGGGCGAGGTCTATGTTTCGGGCGCACCGACCTCGCAGCTGCCCGACATCGAGCGCACCCAGCTTCGCCGCACCGATATCGGCTTCGTCTACCAGTCGCACCGACTGCTGCCGGAGTTCTCGGCGCTGGAGAACGTGATGATGCCGCAAATGATCCGCGGCCTGAAGAAGTCCGAGAGCGTCAAGCGCGCCAAGGAGATCCTCGGCTATCTCGGCCTCGGCGACCGCATCACCCATCGCCCCGCCGAGCTGTCGGGCGGTGAGCAGCAACGCGTCGCGATCGCGCGCGCAGTCGCCAACGCGCCGCGCGTTCTGTTTGCCGACGAGCCGACCGGCAACCTCGATCCGCACACCGCCGACCACGTGTTCCAGGCCCTGATGCAGCTCGTCAAGGCGACCCAGGTTTCGATGCTGATCGCGACCCACAACATGGAGCTCGCCGGCCGGATGGACCGGCGGGTCTCGCTGTCGAATGGCCAGGTCGTCGAGCTCGAATAATAAAAACTGCGAAAACAACCCCATGCACAGTAGCCGGCCTTGGTCGGCTGCCGGCGGGGTGATGTCTCCCACCCCTTTGACACCTCGGGCATATCAGTTGCGACGGCGCATCGCCGCAGCGGACGAGCCGTTACGGCCTGATCACCGTCAATTTGAACGGTCCGCCATTGGCCGCAGCGTGTTCGACCGCCTCGTTGACGTGGTCGAGGTCGAAGGCCGTCGTCTCGTATTCGTCCAGCCGCAGCAGCCCGGCGCGCACCAGCGCGATCAGGCGGCTGGCCGCATCCGGCGGGTACATCCAGACGCCGTGGATGCTGATGCAGTTGCGCATGATCCAGGGGTAGGGCAGTTCGAGGCCCGGACCGCCCGCCATGCCGACGCCGCCCATCAGCACCACCCGGCCGTAGGCGCGCACGGTCATGATCGCCGCCCGCACCACATTCGTGCCGACCGAGGGCGGCATGATGTCGAATACGCAGTCGATCGGGCCGGGCGCCGCTCGCTTCATCGCTTCGCGGTCGTGGTCCTCATTGCCGGTGAGCTTGACTGGTTTCACGCGTTCGCCGAAGCGACGGGCGAGGTCGGCCAGAATCGTCTCGTTGCGGCCGGGTGCGACCACGCAGGCCGCGCCCATCGCGAGCGCGACCGACACGGCCGCGCTGCCAAAATTGCCGGTGGCGCCGCTCACGAGCACAGTCTCGCCGGGTCGAAGGCCGGCGGCGAGGAAGCCGCCATAGGGGACCAGCAGCGTGCCCAACGCACACCATTGCGTGGCTTCCTCGGACGTGATCGCGCCGAGGCGCTTGACGTTCTCCGTCGGCACCCGCATCTGCTCGGCGAACGAGCCGCCGTGAAAATGCTTTTGCAGGCGCATGCCGCCCGGACCTGCGGCAGTCAGTCCCTGCAGCGCGATGTCGGGCGCAACGGCGTCGTCGCGGGAACGCACCGTCGGATCGCAGAACACCCAGTCGCCGACCGCGAGTCTGGTCGCGTCCGGCCCGATCGCGCGCACCCGGCCGATGCCGCCTGGGCCCGGGATGATCGGCAGGTCGAGCGCATAATTGCGTTCCCCGCTGAAGACCTCGTTCATGTAGGAGAGGACGCGCGTGGCGACGACGTCGACGACGACCTCGCCGGTGCCGAGCACCGGGTCCGGGGCGCTCTCGATGGCAAGCAGGGAGCCAAAGGATTTGAGTATCGCGGCTTTCATAATGGTCACCTCAAGGTCAGGTGACACCGATATGCGCCGCCCTTGAAGGGACAAGAAGGCCTGGTATTATCCTAGTATTAATTTGGCCCTCCATCCGGAACCGACATCATGGCCGATCCGCGCCGCGTCGAATTCGGCGATTTCCTGCGGTCCCGCCGCGAAAAGCTGACGCCCAAGACGGTCGGGCTGCCCGCAGGGAGCCGGCGCCGCACCGCAGGGCTGCGCCGCGAGGAGGTCGCCCAGCTCGCCGGCATCGGCGTCGACTGGTACATCCGCCTCGAGCAGGGCCGCACGGTCAGCCCGTCGGTCACGACCATCGATGCGCTGGCCCGCGCGCTGCGGCTCAGCAAGACCGAGCACGCGCATCTGAAGGCGCTCGCGCGCGACGGCGACAGGCGCACGTTCACACGCGAAATCGTGCCGCCCTCGATTCGGCGGATGATCGACAGTCTGAATCAGCCGGCCTACATCACCGGGCGGCGCTGGGACGTGCTGGCCTGGAACGACGCGGCCGAACAGGTGTTTGCATTCGGGCAATTGCCGGAGCGAGATCGCAACACGCTGCTTCTGATCATGACCGACAAGCAGCGGCGAAAACTTTACGGTGCAAGCTGGACGGACATCGCCAAGGGCATGGTGGCGATGTTTCGCGCGACTCACGACGTCTGGGCCGGCGATCCCGCCTTCGCGGAATTGCTGACGCGGCTGCGCCAGGGCAGTCCGGAGTTCGTCAAATGGTGGGAAGCGCACGAGATCCGCAGCACCATTTCGGGCCGCAAGGCCATGTCGCATCCGACCCTGGGCGTGCTGAATTTCGAGCACACGAGTTTTCAGGCCAATGACGATTCCGCGCTGAAGCTGGTGATTTATACGCCGGTCTAGACAACTCCGAGCCGGCAACCTTGCCTGCGACCTAAGCGCGATCTATGGTTGTTGCTCGCGCTGAGGGTTCGGAATGCTCTTGAAGATCGTCGCAATTTTTTATGCAGTTTGTTTTTCGGCTTCTCTCTTTGATCCCACGTTTTACGAAACGCCGCTTCGCGTCGTCGGATTTGCGCTCGGACTGGGCGGGTTGGCTGCCCTCTTCATGGTCGCCTTCAAGAAGCACTTCCTTTCGCAGGGATCTTGGAGAGTGTTCTCGGTGATTTATGTCGGCTATCAGCTGCTCAGCGTGATTTGGGCGGTGCCCAAGCAGTGGTCGCATCGCACGGCATTATGGGCTTGGTGGGCGGCTTTGCGATGAGTGTCGTCTTTCAGTTTCCGATCTTTCTGAGCTTGTGGCGACTTTCGTTCGGCGCCAATGCATCCGGCCCCCAGGGTTCTGGTGGAGCAGTCGTTCCAGAAGGCAGCGTTTGAATGTCATTTCTGCGCAACGGCTGCGTGCCTGTCGTTTGCAAGCCGGGTTGACACGCGCTATCTGCGGCTTCCTCGGAAAGAACCCTGACATGACGATCTCTGATGACAACGACCTCACGCACCTGAAAGACATCGGCCGCATCGTCGCCAATACCCTCGAGGCGATGGGGAAGGCGCTCGAGCCCGGCATGACCACAGGCGAACTGGACCGGATCGGACGAAAACTCCTGGAGGTCGCCGGCGCGCGTTCGGCGCCGGAGCTGGCCTACGACTTCCCCGGAGCGACCTGCATCAGCGTGAACGAGGAGATCGCCCATGGCATCCCGGGCGACCGACGGATCGCGCGCGGCGACCTCGTCAACATCGATGTTTCAGCCGAGAAGAGCGGCTTCTTTGCGGACACGGGAGCCTCGTTCGCCGTTCCGCCCGTGAGCCGCGCGGTCGAACGCCTTTGCAAGGATGGCCGGCGAGCGATGTGGACGGGCCTTCAGCAGGTCGGATCCGGCAAACCGATTGCCGGCATCGGCAAGGCCATCGGGACGTTTGCGCGGAAGAACGGCTACAGCCTGGTCAGGAATCTTGCCAGCCACGGTGTCGGCCGCTCGCTCCATGAGGAGCCGACGGAGATCGCAACATGGCCCGACCGCTCCGAACGCCGCATAATGGGCGACGGCCTGGTGTTCACTGTCGAGCCGTTCCTGTCCTTGGGCGCCGAGTGGGCGCAGGATGGCGATGATCCGTGGACGCTCTACAGCAGCCCCGAAGCGCCGACCGTTCAATACGAGCACACGGTGATCGCAACCCGGAACGGACCTTTGATCGTGACGCTGGCCGGCTAAGGCCGCCCCGGGGCAGAGCAGGCGCGGCAGAGACCGTCAGAGCGCCTGGTCACGTCAGGTCGTGGATGATCTGAAGCAGCCGGTCGCATGCCGCTTCGATCCTCTTGTGTGAGGATGTCGCGATGCCCAGCAACAGACCGGGTTGGGCCGAAGCCGTCGCGGCATACCAGAGCGAGAGTGGAGTCGGCGCCAGTCCGAACGACATGGCTTGCCTGGCGATCGAGAGGTCCGGTGCTCCCTTCGGCAATGGCAGGACCGCCGCCAATCCGGCAAGTGCAACGTTTGCGGCGCGCGGGCGAAGGTATTTCAACAACGCGTCGGCTTGCGCCGCGTAGACTCGCTTGGTGCGCCTCAGATGCCGCAGATAATGGCCTTCCCGTATAAAATCGGCCATCGCGAGTTGCACCGCGGGCCCGGGCGCCGGCGCAAGGCATGCCGCAGCCTCGGCAAAACGCGATGCGAGAGCCGCGGGCGCGACGACAAAGCCGAGCCGCAAGGCAGGCGTAACGGTCTTGCTGAAGGAGCCGATATGAATGACGCGGCCGGCGCGGTCGAGCGAGGCAAGCGCAGGCGTGGCCCGCCCCTTGAGCTGAAGTTCGCTGAGATAGTCATCCTCGATCACCCACGCCTTGCTTTGTGCGGCCCAGTCGAGCAGGCGTGAGCGCCTTTCCAGCGAGAGTGTCGATCCGAGCGGCGCCTGCTGTCCGGGCGTCACGACAACCAGCGCGGCGTCAGGGGCATGTTGCAGTCCGTAGCCGATGTCGATGCCATCGGCGTCAACCGGGACCGGCGCGAGCGATAGGCGCGCAAGCTCGAGGCCGTGTCGTGTGAACGGAAAGCCCGGATCCTCCACCCACACCTTCTTCCGCTCGAGGCCGAGCACACGAAGTGCCAGGCCGAGGCCGCCGCTGAAACCGCCGGTGATGATGATCTGGGACGGCGCGCACTCGATTCCGCGCGCCAACGCCAGGTAAGCCGCGATCTCGCGGCGCAAATGCAGTTCGCCACGCGGGTCCGGATAAATTGCCGGCGCACCCGCCTCGACGCGAACCGCCCGCGCGCGCATCCTCGCGATAAGTTTGGCAGGAAAGGTCTCCTGCGCCGGCACTCCCATCTGGAAGACGGCCGGGCCTGCCGTGAGCTCCTGGTACATCTGCATGAACGAGCCAGCGTCCGGCGCTCGGTCCCGCCGAATCGGGAAGGGCGGCCGGTCCGCGACATGTGTTCCGGTCGCGCGTGCCGCGACGATCAATTGGGCAGCGGAGAGCTTTTCGTAGGCCGAGCGCACTGTGCCGCGCGCAACGCCAAGCTGGGCTGCGAGATCTTGCCAGGACGGCAGGCGCGCGCCCGGGGCCAGCACACCCCGTTCGATGGCGGTCCTGATCCCTCTGTGGATCTGTTCGGCCAGCGGCGTATTCGCGGATCGGTCGAGCTCCAGCCGCAGCGGTTTGGTCATGCCTCTTGGTACACGAATTTTGTACGTTCTTGGTGCTTTTTTGTGGACCAGAGGAGGGGCATCTGAGGAGGCAAAGGGGAGCGCTCCGCTCCTTTCGATCATCAAGGAGAATGCAGATGAGTGAACGTCTCGACTACAACCGCATCGCACCGGCAGGCGCGAAGGCGCTGGGCGGCGTGTATGGCTATGTCATGCAGAGTGGACTGCCCACGACGCTGGTGACTCTTGCTTACCTGCGCGTCTCGCAGATCAACAACTGCGCCTATTGCCTCGATATGCACACGCGCGACCTGCTCAAGAGCGGTGTGAAGATCGAAAAGCTCGCACTGCTGCAGGCCTGGAGCGAAGCGGGCCATCTTTTCGACGAACGTGAACGTGCGGCGCTTGCATGGGCCGACACGGTGACCCGCGTTGCCGAGACTGGCGTGCCGGATGAGGCGTATCAGGCAGCCCGCAAGGTCTTCAACGAGCGCGAACTGGTCGATCTTACGATCGCAATCAGCCTGATGAATGCATACAATCGCATGTCGATCAGCTTCCGAAACACGCCGCAGGCCGCCATTGAGAAGGCTGCTTGACGGACCGCCATATCTCGTCAGCGGAAATGCAAAGCAGGAGCTTGAAAATGACGAGCGTGATTTCCGGCATCAAAATTCCCGACAGCAAGCTGGCGCGCGAGGCCGCTGAGCTGGTGCGCAGCTACGAGGACGAGATGCTGTTCAACCATTCGGTTCGCGTCTACGTGTTCGGCGCGATGAAAGGGCTGCGGCAGAATCTGAAATTCGATTCCGAGCTGCTCTATGTCGCGGCGCTGTTTCACGACCTCGGCCTTGTCGATCATTACCACACGCAGACCAAGCGATTTGGGTCGACGGGGCGGATGCTGCGCGCGATTTCCTCCGGGCGCGCGGCATTGCCGAGCCGCAAGCCGATCTTGTGTGGGAGGCAATCGCGCTGCACACCACGCCCGGGATTCCGCAATATATGCGGCCGGAAATCGCGCTCACCAACGCGGGCGTTCTGATGGATGTGGTCGGCGTTGACTACGACGATTACACGCCGGAGCAGCGCGATCAGGTGATATCAGCGTTTCCGCGCGGCGATTTCAAGAACGAGTTCTTGAAGGTGCAGACCTGTTCGGCGCTGAAGAAGCCGCAGACGACGTTCGGGACGGTCAATTTCGACTACATCGAGGATCACGATCCCAGCTTCCGCAAGCCGAATGCGTGCACACGCATCCGCAACACGCCCTGGCAAAGCTGAACCGATGTAAGCTGCTATGCGACCGGATCCCTGGCGGAATCCGTACGGCTGCGGTGATCCGGCGCCAGGGGCGGCGCCGGTCGTGCGGTCGCGTTCTTCAGCGAAGCAGCACGGCCGCCTGAGGCGACCGCGACTGCAGCGGCCCGGGCGTCGCGCCAGGCGACGATCCAGATCAGGAAGCCGAGAAGGGCGAGCGTGGCGCCGACGGGACCGGTCGCGGTCCAGCCCAGCCCTTCGCGAATGGCAAGACCGCCCAGGAACGGGCCGAGCGCGTTGGCGGTGTTGAAGGCCGAATGGTTCAGCGCGGCAGCGAGCGCCTGCGCGTCGCCCGCGACGTCCATGAGGCGTGTCTGCAGAATGGCGCCGAGCGAGACGCCGGTGCCGATGGCGAAGATGTCGACGGCGAGCAGCCAGGGATCGCCGGCGACGAGCGGAAACGCCAGCAGCGCGACCGCCGAGAACAGCAGGATGATGCCCGCCGTCGGCATCAAGGCGCGGTCCGCAAAGCGCGGCACGAACAGATTGCCGAGCGTGGCGCCGATGCCGAACACGGCCAGGAACAGCGGGATGACCGCGGGGCTGACCTTGGTGACCTCGATCAGCGTCGTCGCCAGATAAGTATAGACGGCGAACATGCCGCCGAAGCCGATGGCGCCGATCGCCAGCGTGATCCAGACGCGGCCGCTTCTGAGCGCGCCGAGCTCGCGCAGCGGGTCCGACCGGCCGGCCTGGTCGCGCGGCGCGAACATCACGCACAGCAGCACCGTGAGCAGCGCCAGCAGCGACACGAGGCCGAAGCTCGCGCGCCAGCCGACCGCCTGGCCGATCAGATTGGCCAGCGGCACGCCGATGATGGTGGCGCCGGTCAAGCCGAGCATCACCTGGCCGATCGCCTGCGAACGGCGATGTTGCGGAACGAGCGAGGCTGCGACCAGCGCGGCGATGCCGAAATAGGCGCCGTGTGGCAAACCTGAAAGCAAACGCGCGGCGATCATCCAGCCGAAGCCGGGCGCAAGCGCGGTGAGTGCGTTGCCGACCGCGAACACGGCCATCAGCGCCAGCAATTGCGTGCGCCGCGCGAACCGCGCGCCGAGCACGGCGATCAGCGGCGCGCCCAGCACGACGCCGAGCGCATAGGCGCTGATCGCGTGACCCGCCGTCGGCTCGTCGACCTTCAGGTCGGCGGCGAAAAACGGCAGCAGGCTCATCGATGCGAATTCGGTGGTTCCGATCGCAAAGCCGCCCATCGCGAGCGAGACCAGGACGGCGAGATGAGGGGGCGCAGAAGCCGGCGCTGAGTTCGCGCTTGGCGAGGTCGCGAGAGGTGAGGTCGTCATGTGTCCTGCATCGGTGGCGTCAACGAACCAGCCCAGCGAACGTCGCCATCCCTGCAAGATTTGTCCGTCGTACTTAAACCCGGATCAGTCCGCGTCAACACTGAAGCTCAAACGCAAGGCAGATCGCATATCAGCGTCCCGATTTGCGTGTGGCCACGGCTCGCGCGTGCGGGTCATCAAACGCGCAAATCACATCGTTGTGCAGGAACAGGAGCGCCGTCGTTGAACGCGCCACCCTGGCTTGGGCGTGTACTCATAAACGTCGGCTGACCAACGCAAAGCGGAAGTCTCCCAACTTGAGCGTGATCTGCGGCCTGTGACCCGAAACGGACCTCGACAGCTACGCAACAGATCTAACGAAAGTAGCCCCGCCCCTCTCAGCGTGCTATGATCTGTCGTGACAAGTCTCCCTCTCCTGGGCCCGGAGTGGACACATGAGACGACGCGAGTTCGTCACGCTATTTGGCGGCGCAGCAATTGCGTGGCCGTACGTCGCACAAGCCCAGGCTCCCCAGACTCCGAGGAAACGGCCCGTTATCGGCACATTTGGATCGGGTACACCAGCTCAGCGCAAAGGTTACGCAGCGTGGCCATCGTTCTTGAGGGGGTTGCAAGAACTCGGATACATCGAGGAGCGCGATTTCGACATAACGTTCCGACTTGCCGCGTCTACCGAGAAGTTGCCAGAGGTAGCGAGGGAGGTGGTTCAGCTCAGCCCCGATGTCATATTTGCCGCCGCCAGCGCCAATGCTCTTGCCGCCAAGCAGGCAACATCGACCATCCCGATCGTTGTTGCAGCGTTGGGAAACCTGACCGCGCTTGGATTGTCGGAAAACGATCTTCGCCGCCCAACTGGCAACCTGACCGGCATCATGCCCTACGTGCGTGGGCTGCCTGCAAAGCAGCTTGAGATCGCGCGGCAAATCGTTCCCGGCGCGCAAAAGGTTGGGATCGTAAATGACACGAGCGACATCAAGACAGCTCCGCAGTGGGACGAAATCAACGCCACCGCCGCCAAACTTGAAATCAAGATCGTCGGTGCGGATGTTCAGAGAACCGAGGATGTTGAACCCACGTTCAGAAGGTTTAATGCGGAGCGCGTTGATGTCGTCATCGTTCTACAGGCGAACTTCCTACTCTTGGATCGGGCTCAGATCGCCGCTGCCGCAGCGGCAACTCGGCTCCCGACCCTTTATGGATACCGCGAACTCGTGGATGCGGGCGGGCTCATTAGCTATGGAATTGATCTTCGGGCATGCAATTACCGCGCTGCGACCTACGTGTACAAGATACTCAAAGGCACCCCCGTGGCCGATTTACCCTTTGAGTTCCCGACCCGGCTCGACCTCGTCATCAATCTAAGGACGGCAAAGGCACTCGGTCTTACGGTGCCCGACATGCTGCTCGCCCGCGCCGACGAGGTGATCGAATAACGATCCAAGGGTTGCCGCGGCTGCTACGACCGGTGATGGCCCAACTCGGACCTGGAGTGAGGTGCGCCAACGCGCCGCTGTCAGAGGCAGAGCGGACCTCGTACGAAGTGCAATGGGAATTTACGATAGACGCTCTAGTCGGAGCGCCTCGACCTACGCGGCGGCGGCGGTCTCTGCTGCGAAAATGCGGGTTCACGACGCAGGTCGCGGAGCGGCCGACGGCGAGGTATTTGCACTGCTCGAGCGAGGTGTAGCGGCAGTCGAAATAGCCCACCTGGCCGTAGATCTGCATGCAGACCGGATAGCTCGGATCATAGGTCTGTGCGCGCGCCGGCGCGCTGACGACGAGGAGCGTGCTGGCCGCAACGAGGGTGAGGCAGGCGCTGTGCATCTCAGCGCGACAGGTAGGTGCCGAGCGAATAGCCGGGCGTCTGCGCGCGCGGCCTGTTCTGATACGCATAGGGATCATCGCTCTGGCCTGCGAAATACGGGTTCGCGATGCAGGTGAGCGCGCGGCCCGACGAACTCGCCTGACACTGTGCGTAGGTGTCGAAGGTGCAATTGCTCAAGCCCGGCCATTCGTCGCCGGTGAGGCAGAATGCATGATGCGTACCGAACGCACGTGCGGGCGTGCTTGTGTCCAGCGTGAACGCGAATGTGGCGATTGCGAGCGAAAATATGGCGACAATGGGGAGGGTGATTTGTCCGCGCATTGGATTCTCCGATCACGGGATTGTGCGTGCGTCAGTGTGCACGCGCGCATGCCGTGCAAGTCGTGTAGTCGACATTGGAACTCATGAAAACACCTGTTTCAAAGGGTTTCCCGCGCGCGCTGCTAAACATCCATTAACGCAGCGTGGGCCTTTGGCTCTGACTGTTGCGTCAAGGTTACAGCAATTCCGTCGAGCGCTGATATGACGACGTCACGGCCCGGGGGCCTAATGACGAAACTGGAACGGGAATCAAATGAACAAGAATCTGTTGCTTGCCGCTGTGAGCCTTGTTGCGCTGAGCGCGACTGCGCCGGCGCTGGCTGCTGACCTCGCCGCGCGTCCTTACACCAAGGCGCCCGCGATGGTCGCGGCGATCTATGACTGGAGCGGCTTCTACATCGGCATCAACGGTGGCGGCGGTTCGTCGCACGCGACCTGGGACCTGGTCGGTTTCGGCCGCGATGGCTCGCATGACGCGACCGGGGGCACGGTCGGTGGCCAGATCGGCTATCGCTGGCAGTCGGGCCAGTTCGTTTTCGGCGTGGAAGGCCAGGGCAACTGGGCTGACTTCTCCGGCAGCCACGTTGGCGCGATCTCCGGCTTCACCAACAACACCAAGATCGATTCGTTCGGTCTGATCACCGGTCAGGTCGGCTATGCCTGGAACAACGTGCTGCTCTACGTCAAGGGTGGTGCGGCTGTGGTTGGCACCAAGTACGACGCCTCTTTCGGCGGCGTGTCGCTTGCATCCGGCAACGACACCCGTTGGGGTGGCACGATCGGCGCCGGCCTCGAGTACGGCTTCGCTCCGAACTGGTCGATTGGCGCCGAATACAACCACATCTTCCTGGGCGGCAACGATCGGAACCTGACCGGCGGCATCGGTGTTCTGCCGGTCCACGTCAAGCAGGACGTCGACATGGGCCTCGTCCGCCTGAACTACAAGTTCGGCGGCCCGATGCTCGGCCGTTACTGAGACTGGTCGCTCGTTTCGAGCGATCGTCGAAAAGCCCCGGCCTGGCGCCGGGGCTTTTTGTTGTTTGAACTTAGCGAGTTAACCATCAACTTTCGAGACGGCTGAGACCGCTTGACTCCCGAGAACGAAATAAGAACAATGTTCTTCATACGTTCTGGTGATGGAGCAAGCCATGTTCAGGATTTTCGTTGAAGAAGCCGCCGCGCTCGCCTCGATCTCGCTGTTCGTCGGGATGATCGCGATCTGGGCGCAGGTGATTCCGCAGCTCTGAGGCCGCCTGCCGCAAGGCCCCCTTGAAGCCCCTTGGGGAAAAGCGGGATGGCACGGCCGATCGGCTGCTCCGGCGTGGACTCTGAAGCGGTGACGCCCCACCATTGCGAGGCGAGTCGGCCGGGCGGGTGGAGAATGCTCTTGGCGATCCCCCAAGGCCGGCGACCGCTCCATCTCATCTGCAAGAGGCCGTCACGCGACCATGCCGAGCGCCGGATTTGTCCACCTTCACGTTCACTCGGCCTATTCGCTGCTCAAGGGCTCGATCAAGATCGCCAAGCTCGCCGAGCTTGCCAAGAAAGACCACCAGCCGGCGCTGGCGCTGACCGACACCGACAACATGTTCGGCGCGCTGGAGTTCTCCGACAAGATGGCGGGCTCCGGCATCCAGCCGATCGTCGGCTGCGAGCTTGCGATCGATTTCGGCGACCAGGATCCCAATGCGCGCAACGCGCTTCCGCCCTCGCGAATCGTGCTGCTGGCCGCGCAGGAGCGCGGCTACCGCAGCCTGATGCGGCTGAACTCGCGCGCGTTCCTGGAGACACCCGACACCCATGCGTCGCACATCAAGTTCGACTGGCTCGAAGGCGAGACCGAAGGCCTGATCGCGCTGACGGGCGGTCCGGACGGCCCGATCTCGCTGGCGCTTGCCGGCGGAATGACCGAGCTTGCGGCGACCCGCTGCGAGCGGCTCGCCAATTTGTTCGGTGACCGCCTCTACGTCGAATTGCAGCGCCACAACATCGACCGGGAGCGGCGCGTCGAAAGCAGCCTGATCGATATCGCCTATGCGAAGGGCCTGCCGCTGGTTGCGACCAACGAGCCGTATTTTGCTTCGACCGACGATTACGAGGCCCATGACGCGCTGCTGTGCATCGCCGGCGGGCGGCTGATCGCCGAGACCGATCGCGTGCAGCTCACGCCCGATCACCGTTTCAAGACCCGCGCCGAGATGGCGGTGCTGTTCGCCGACATTCCCGAGGCGCTCGCCTCGACGGTCGAGATCGCCGAGCGCTGCTCGTTCCGTCCGATGACGCGCAAGCCGATCCTGCCGTTCTTCACGGTCGGCGCCGCCGCGAGCTCCGATGCCGCCGCGGTCGAGGCGGCCGAGCTGAAGCGGCAGGCGGAGGAGGGGCTCGCCAACCGCCTGCGCGTGCACGGCCTGTCGCAGGGCACCACCGAAGAGGACTACAACAAGCGCCTGGCGTTCGAGCTCGACGTCATCATGCGCATGAAATACGCGGGCTACTTCCTGATCGTCTCCGACTTCATCAAATGGGCGAAGGGGCAGGGCATTCCGGTCGGGCCGGGCCGCGGCTCCGGCGCAGGCTCGCTGGTCGCATGGGCGCTCACCATCACCGATCTCGATCCGATCAGGTTCGGCCTGCTGTTCGAGCGCTTCCTCAATCCCGAGCGCGTCTCGATGCCGGACTTCGACATCGACTTCTGCCAGGACCGCCGCGGCGAGGTGATCAAATACGTGCAGGAGCGCTACGGCCGCGACCAGGTCGCGCAGATCATCACCTTCGGCACGCTGCAGGCGCGCGGCGTGCTGCGCGACGTCGGGCGCGTGCTGCAGATGCCCTACGGCCAGGTCGACAAGCTCACGAAACTGGTGCCGCAGAATCCGGCCGCGCCGGTGACGCTCGCGGCTGCGATCGAGAGCGAGCCGAAGCTGCAGGCGTTCCGCGACGAAGATCCGGTGGTGGCGCGCGCCTTCGACATCGCCCAGCGCCTCGAAGGCCTGACCCGCCACGCCTCGACCCATGCGGCCGGCATCGTGATCGGCGATCGCCCGCTCAGCGAGCTCGTGCCGATGTACCGCGATCCGAAGTCGGACATGCCGGTGACCCAGTTCAACATGAAATGGGTCGAGCCGGCGGGCCTCGTCAAATTCGACTTCCTCGGCCTGAAGACGCTGACCGTGCTCGACGTCGCGGTGAAGCTGCTCAAGCCGCGCAACATCCATGTCGATCTCGCGACGCTCCCGATCGACGATGCCGAGAGCTACCAGATGCTGGCGCGCGGCGAGGTGGTCGGCGTGTTCCAGGTTGAAAGCCAGGGCATGCGGCGCGCGCTGGTCGACATGCGCCCCGACCGTTTCGAGGACATCATCGCGCTGGTCGCGCTGTATCGCCCGGGTCCGATGGCGAACATCCCGACTTATTGCGCGCGCAAGCATGGCGAGGAGGAGCCGGAATACCTCCACCCCGTGCTGGAGCCGATCCTCAAGGAAACCTTCGGCGTCATCATCTACCAGGAACAGGTGATGCAGATCGCGCAGGTGATGTCGGGCTATTCGCTCGGCGACGCCGACCTGCTGCGCCGCGCCATGGGCAAGAAGATCCGCGCCGAGATGGAGAAGCAGCGCGAGATCTTCGTCGCGGGCGCGGTGAAGAACGGCGTGCCGAAAGGGCAGGCCGACACCATCTTCGAATTGCTGGCGAAATTCGCCGACTACGGCTTCAACAAGAGCCACGCGGCCGCCTACGCGCTGGTATCCTACCACACCGCCTACATGAAGGCGCATTATCCGGTGGAGTTCATCGCGGCGTCGATGACGCTCGATTTGAACAACACGGACAAGCTCTCGGAATTCCGCTCCGAGGCGCAGCGTCTCGGCATCAAGGTGGAGCCGCCGAACATCAACCGTTCGGGCGCGACCTTCGAGGTCGGCGAGAACACGATCTACTACGCGCTTGCGGCGCTCAAGGGCGTCGGCATCCAGGCCATCGACCAGATCATCGAGGAGCGCACCAGGCGCGGTCTGTTCACCTCGCTCGCCGACTTCGCCGCGCGGGTCAATCCGCGTGCGATCAACAAGCGCATCATCGAAAGTCTCGCCGCCGCCGGCGCCTTCGACACGCTGGAGCCGAACCGCGCCCGCGTCTTCGCCGGCGCGGATGCGATCCTCGCCTCCTGCCAGCGCGCGCATCAGGCCGAGACCATCGGCCAGAACGACATGTTCGGCGGCTCGGCGGATGCGCCCAGCATCATGCTGCCGCAGATCGAGCCGTGGCTGCCGGCCGAAAAACTTCGCCGCGAATACGACGCGATCGGCTTCTTCCTGTCGGGTCATCCGCTCGACGACTACGCCACCGTGCTGAAGCGCCTGCGGGTGCAGAGCTGGGCGGAGTTCTCGCGGGCGGTGAAGACCGGCGCCACCGCCGGCAAGGTCGCGGCCACCGTGGTCTCGCGCATGGAGCGGCGCACCAAGACCGGCAACAAGATGGGGATCATGGGACTCTCTGATCCCACGGGCCACTTCGAGGCGGTGCTGTTCTCCGAAGGCCTTGCGCAGTATCGCGACGTGCTGGAGCCGGGCGCCGCCGTGCTGCTCCAGCTTGGCGCGGAATTGCAGGGCGAGGACGTTCGCGCCCGCGTGCTGCACGCCGAGCCGCTCGACGCCGCCGCCGCCAAGACCCAGAAGGGCCTGCGCATCTTCGTGCGCGACACCAAACCGCTGGACTCGATCGCCAAGCGTCTGGCCGGACCCGACATGGCGGCGTCGAACGGCGCGACCCCAAAGGTCGGCAGTCCCGGCCTTGCGCCACGCTCGAACGGCGACGGCGAGGTCTCGCTGGTGATGATGCTCGACCTCGAGACCGAGGTGGAGATGAAGCTGCCCGGCCGCTTCAAGGTCTCGCCGCAGATCGCCGGCGCGATCAAGGCGGTCGCGGGAGTGGTGGACGTGCAGCAGCTCTGACCGAGCGCAGCACCCGGCAGGGCCGGGTTCGGACAGCAGATGTTCTGGTTTTGCCACGTCATCGCGGTTACGATCGCGGCCTGGTCGGTTGTGTGTGCCGACAGTTTCGACCGTACCGGGAGGAAGCGAGACATGTGCCACAAATGCTGTGAATCCCAAGACAAGCTCGTACCGTCACGGCGGTCCGCGATGCTCTTTGGCGCCGCCGCGATGGGCCTGGCCTTCACCGGCGGAGCCTTCGCCAAGGAGACGAAAGCGCCGCCCAAGCCGCAGAACGTGCTTTCACCGGATGCCGCCCTGAAGCGTCTGATGGAAGGCAATGCACGCTACGTCCAGGGCGTGGCGTTGCGACACGATTTCAAGCACGAGCGTGAGGCGCTGGCCGGCGGCCAGAACCCGTTCGCGGCGGTGCTGAGCTGCGCCGATTCACGCATCGCGCCCGAATACGCCTTCGACGCCGGCCGCGGTGATCTGTTCGTCTGCCGTGTCGCCGGAAATTTCGCCGGCGTCGAGACCATCGCCAGCATGGAATATGCGGTCGCGGTGCTGGGCGCGCCGCTGATCCTCGTTCTCGGTCATGACGCTTGCGGCGCGGTCGATGCGACGCTGAAGGCGATCAGGGACAACAAGTCGCCGCCGGGCCACATCCCCACGCTCGTGGATGCGATCGCGCCTGCCGCCAAGGCGGCAATGCAGCAGGGCGGGGAGGTGCTCGATCAGGCGATCCGGCAGAACGTGATCGACAACGTCGCGAAGCTGAAGTCGGCGGCGCCGATCCTCAATGCGGCCGCGGAGCAGGGCAAGCTGAAGGTCCTGGGCGGCATCTACCGGCTCACAACGGGGACGGTCGACCTGATTGCGCAGGGCTGAACCATGGTCGATCATGAGGCTGACGCGGACGCCTGGCGCTAGCGCCGGGCGCCACGCCGCTGCCTCAATCCAAGCCTTTCGTTATTCTAGCATTTCGTTCAAGTGCCGTTCAGCCGGACGCGCGTCTGATGCGTGGTGGCACCTCAACAACGATAGTGGGCAAGCAAGCCATGCGTGGGACGTTCAAAGTCTTCATCTGCGTTCTCTTGCCGATCCTGGCCTTCGCCGCGGCGGCGCCGGGTGCCGCGCGCGCGCAGCAGGAAAAGCGTATCGCGCTCGTGGTCGGCAATGGCGCTTATGCCAAGTCGCCGCTGGCGACGACGGCGAACGATGCCGGCCTGATCGCGCAGACGCTGCAAGCGGCAGGCTTCGACGTGGTCGGCGCGCGTGATCTCGACGGCGACACGCTGCGCAAGAGCTTTCGCGATTTCATCCAGAAGGCGCAGGCCTCCGGCCCCGGCACCGTCGCGATGATCTATCTGGCCGGCTACGGCGTGCAGCTTGCGGGCGAGAACTATTTCATCCCGGTCGATTCCAACATCAGCCGCGACACCGACATTCCGACCGAGGCCTTGCGCATCAGCGACTATGCGCGCCAGCTTGCGGCCATTCAGCTCAAGGCCAATATCGTCGTGCTCGACGCGGCCCGCGCGCAGCCCTTCATCGAGGGCGGCCAGCCGATCGCGGGTGGGCTGGCGCTGGTCGAGCCGGATCCGAACATGCTGATCGCCTTCAACGCCGCGCCCGGCACGGTGGCGCCGGAAGAGCCCGGCCCGTACGGCATCTACGCGCAGTCGCTGGCCGAGATGATCCGCACCGGCGGCCTGCCGCTGCCTGAAGTGTTCGACCGCGTTCGCCTGCGCGTCAACGAGGCCAGCAAGGGCGCGCAGGTGCCCTGGAACGAGCAAAAGATATCGGCGCAGTTCGCGTTCTTCGAGCGTGGGCCCGATGCGCCGCCGCCGGAGACCACGCCCGACCAGGTGGCCGCGATCCGCAACAAGCCGATCCGCGATCTCGGCGCGCAGGATGCCTATGCGGCCGCGCTGCAGCGCGACACGCTGCCGGCCTATGAGGAATTTCTCGCCGCCTATCCCGGTGATCCGCTGTCGAGGCGCGTGATGGCGATCGTCGCGGCGCGCCGCGAGGCGATCACCTGGCGGCGGACCTATCGCACCGACACACCGGAAGCGTACTGGTCGTATCTGCGCCGCTATCCGCGCGGGCCGCATGCGGCCGACGCGCGCCGGCGCCTGGCCATCCTCACTGCGCCGGCCGAGCCGCCGCCGAGCTTCGCCATGATCGAGTATGACGTGCCGCCGCCGCCGCCGGAGGAGGTGGTCTATGTCGACCGTCCCGTGCTGTATTTCAGCGATCCCGATTTTGGCTTCGCGCCGCCACCGCCGCCGCCGGTCTACTATCTGCCGCCGCCGCCGCCGGATTTCGTCGTGCTGGAGCCGCCGCTGCCGGTGGTCGGCCTGTTCGTGCTGCCGCAGCCGATGTTCGTGCCGATCCCGGTATTCGTCAGGCCGCCGGTCTATGTCGCGCCGCCGCCGAATAACATCATCTACCAGAACATCCACAACACCACGGTCATCAACACCGTGATTAACCGGCCACCGTTGCCGCCGCCGCCGGGAGCGGGGGCTGGAGCCGGGCCCGGAGGTCCAGGACCCGGACCTGGTCCTGGTCCTGGTGCTGGACCTGGTCCTGGCAACCTTGCGCCAGCCGTCGCTGGCCGCGCCAACCCGGTGGGTCCGGCCGTGCCGCAAGCGGTCGCACAGCGCGCCGCCCTGATTCAGCAGGGCAAGGCGCCGATGCCGCCGAGCGCAACGATGCAGCCGATAGCAAGGCCCGGGACGCCTCCGGCGACACCGGCCAATGTCGCGCCGACCGCCGTGCCGACCGGCACACCGCCAGGCGCGCCGCCGGCGAGGTTGCCTCAAGCCAATACGCTTCCGGTTCCCGGCGCTCGGGGCGGCCCGCCGCCGGCCGGGACGCTCCCCGGCGGCAGGCCTTTGCCGCCGACGGCAACCGCACCGGGTGCGACACCGCCGACGCATCCGGGCGCGCCGACCGCGGCTGCTCCCGGCACACCGTCGCCCGGTCGTCCCGGTGCGCCAACGGCTGCCGCTCCGGCGACGGTCGCACCGTCCGCGACAAACCCTGCCGTTCCGCCCGGCCAACCGCCGAAGCCGCCGGTGGCCCAGACCCCATCCGCGACCGGGCCTGCTGATGGTGCCAAGTCCGCAACGCGTGAGCCGGCCGGCTCACCGCCGCCCGCTGCGGGCCCGCCCGGAACGCCTCCAGGCGTCGCGGGAAGGCCGGTCACGCCGCCGCCCTCGGCCGCGCGCGAGCCGGTCAGGCCACAGAATTTACCTTCGGCTGCGCCCGCCCAGGCCGCCCGGCCGGCCCCGTCGGCGCCACCACCAGCGCGGCCCCAGACCGTGACGAGGCCTGCGCCTCCGCCGCCGGCGGCCGTCGCGCGCCCGGCGCCGCCGCCGCATGTCGCATCGCCTCCGCCGGCGCGGGTGGCCCCGCCCGCGGCGGTCGCGCGCCCAGCGCCTCCGCCGATGGCTCGGCCCGCGCCTCCGCCAATGGCCCGGCCTGCGCCTCCGCCGATGGCCCGGCCGGCGCCGCCGCCGATGGCTCGGCCGGCGCCTCCGCCGATGGCTCGGCCTGCGCCGCCGCCAATGGCTCGTCCCGCGCCGCCACCGCCGGTCGCCCGGCCGGCACCACCGCCGCCGCCCCGGATGGCGGTCGCGCCGCCACCACCGCCTCGCCCGGCAGCACCTCCGCCGCCTGCGGCAAAGAGGTGCCCGCCGAACCAGCCGAAGTGCTAGGCGCAGCGTGGTCTTGACGGAACGGGCTTCGGGCCAGCGAAAACCGCCCCCGAAAGGCCCTTATTTCCTTGCTTCTGGCCGAAATGGCGCTATACAGCGCGCCATCTCACACGGAAACATGGCTCACAAGGCCGTCCGGTGGCAACCGGGGCGAGAACGCTCCGTTTTGCTCACACGTTTCCGGAGGAACCAACCGGAGAACTAGAACTATGGCGCTACCCGATTTCACCATGCGTCAGCTGCTCGAAGCTGGCGTGCACTTTGGTCACCAGTCTCACCGCTGGAATCCGAAAATGGCTCCGTTCATTTTCGGCGCTCGCAACAACATCCACATCGTCGACCTCGCGCAGACTGTGCCGATGCTGCACACCGCGTTGCAGGCGGTCAGCGACACCGTCGCCAAGGGCGGCCGCATCCTGTTCGTCGGCACCAAGCGCCAGGCGCAGGATGGCGTCGCTGACGCTGCCAAGCGCTGCGCGCAGTACTTCGTCAATTCGCGCTGGCTCGGCGGCACGCTGACCAACTGGAAGACGATCTCGGCCTCGATCAAGCGCCTGCGTCACCTCGACGACGTGCTCGCGGGCGGCGAAGCCAATTCCTACACCAAGAAGGAGCGCCTGACGCTTCAGCGCGAGCGCGACAAGCTCGACCGCTCGCTCGGCGGCATCAAGGACATGGGCGGTCTGCCCGACCTGATCTTCGTGATCGACACCAATAAGGAAGACATCGCGATCCAGGAAGCCCAGCGGCTCAACATCCCGGTCGCCGCGATCGTCGACACCAATTCGGATCCGAAGGGCATCACCTATGTGGTGCCGGGCAATGACGACGCCGGCCGCGCCATTTCGTTGTACTGCGATCTCATCGCGCGTGCGGCGATCGACGGCATCTCGCGCGCCCAGGGCGATTCGGGCATCGACATCGGTGCGTCGGCCCGTCCGGTGGTTGCCGAAGAGCTGCCGGCGGCATCGTCGAGCGGCTTCCAGGGCCTTGCAGGTCCCCGCGGCACTGCCGACGACCTCAAGAAGCTCCCGGGCGTGTCGGGTGCGATCGAGAAGAAGTTCAACGACCTCGGCATCTTCCACTTCTGGCAGCTCGCCGAGCTCGACCACGACACTGCGCACAAGATCGGCGAAGAGGTCGGTCTGCCGAGCCGTGCGGACGCCTGGGTGGCCAAGGCCAAGGCGCTGACCGCGGAAGCGGAATAGTCAAAAAGAGCGACGGGTTGGCCGGATAGGATCCGGCCACCATTTCAGTTGACGCGAATTCCTGAGATGGACCGCGGCGGGGCTAGTCGATGCCACGCCGCGGCGAACCGGCAGGCAAGAAGGATTTTCAACGATGGCAACGATCACAGCTGCGATGGTCAAGGACCTGCGCGAGTCGACCGGCGCGGGCATGATGGACTGCAAGGCCGCGCTCACCGAGACCAGCGGCGACATGGAAGCGGCGCAGGACTGGCTCCGCAAGAAGGGCCTGTCGAAGGCCGCCAAGAAGTCCGGCCGGGTCGCTGCGGAAGGCCTGATCGGCGCGCTCACCAAGGGCACCAAGGGCGTCGTGGTCGAGGTCAACTCCGAGACCGACTTCGTCGCGCGCAACGGCCAGTTCCAGGGCCTCGTCAAGATGATCGCCCAGGTCGCATTCGACGTCGGCGCCGATGTCGAGAAGATCAAGGCCGCCAAGGTCGGCGACGTCGCGGTCGAAACCGCGATCAATGATGCGATCGCCACCATCGGCGAGAACATGACGCTGCGCCGCGCCGCTTCGCTCGAAGTGAGCCAGGGCGTCGTGTCGAGTTACGTCCACGGCGCGGTCGTCGAGGGCGCCGGCAAGATGGGCGTGATCGTGGCGCTGGAATCGCCCGGCAAGGCCGACGAGCTCGCGGCCCTCGGCCGCCAGATCGCGATGCATATCGCGGCCACCAACCCGCTTGCGCTCGATCCGTCCGGCCTCGATCCGGCGGTCGTCAAGCGCGAGAAGGACGTCCTCGCCGACAAATATCGCCAGCAGGGCAAGCCCGAGAACGTGATCGAGAAGATCGTCGAGTCCGGCCTCAAGACCTACTACAAGGAAGTCTGCCTGCTCGAGCAGGCCTTCATCCACGACACCGGCAAGTCGGTGGCGCAGGCGGTGAAGGAAGCCGAGGGCAAGGTCGGCGGCGCGGTGAAGATCGCGGGCTTCGTGCGCTATGCTCTCGGCGAGGGAATCGAGAAGCAGGAAAGCGACTTCGCGGCCGAGGTCGCGGCGGCCAGCGGCAAGAAGTAAGCCGGAACGTTCCTTCCGGCGTGCCGCCGGAAGCGGCGCCCGGACAAGGAAAGTGCTCATGACTGATCCGGTCTATCGTCGCGTCGTGATCAAGCTGTCCGGCGAATATCTCGCGGGACAGCAGGGGTTTGGCATCGATCAGCCGACCCTCGACCGGGTTGCCGATGATCTGATCGCCGCCCGCCAGCTCGGCACCGAGGTTGCGGTCGTGATCGGCGGCGGCAACCTCTTTCGCGGCGTCGAGGTCTCCTCGCGCGGCGTGTCGCGCCCGACCGGCGACACCATGGGCATGCTCGCCACCATGATGAACTGCCTCGCGCTGGAGGCGACGATCGAGCGCAAGGGCACGCCGGCGCGCACGCTGTCGGCCTTCGTTATGCCCGAGATTTCCGAGCTGTTCACCCGCACCGCGGCGCACAAATACCTCGCCGAAGGCCGGATCGTGCTGCTCGGCGGCGGAACCGGCAATCCGTTCTTCACCACCGATACGACGGCAGTGCTGCGCGCCGCCGAGATCGGCGCCGAGGCCGTGCTGAAGGCGACCAATGTCGACGGCGTCTACTCGGCCGACCCGAAGACGGATCCGACGGCGACGCGGTTCGACCGTCTGACGCATTCCCAGGCGATCGAGGGCGGCTACAAGGTGATGGATGCGACCGCCTTCGCGCTTGCCCGCGAGACGTCTCTGCCTATCATCGTATTCTCGATCGCGGAGCCTGGGTCGATCGGCGCCGTATTGCGTGGCGGCGGCCACGGAACCATCGTCGCCGGCTGACGGCTCGTCGTCGCGCCCGAGAGGGCGCGGGAGCGGTCGCCGGGATTTTGAAGGAGAAACGTGATGTCCACGGGTAATTTCGACCTCAACGAAGTGAAGCGTCGCATGCAGGGCGCCGTTCAGGCGCTCAAGCACGAGCTTGGCGGCCTGCGCACGGGCCGCGCCTCGGCCTCGATGCTCGACCCGGTCCAGGTGGATGCTTACGGCAGCCACATGCCGCTCAACCAGCTTGCCACCGTCAGTGTGCCGGAGCCGCGCCTGATCTCGGTGCAAGTCTGGGACAAGTCGATGGTCAAGGCGGTGGAGAAGGCGATCGTCGATTCCAATCTCGGCCTGTCGCCCGCGACCGAAGGCCAGGTGCTGCGCCTGCGTATCCCCGAGCTCAACGAGGAGCGCCGCAAGGAGCTGGTGAAGGTCGCGCACAAATACGCCGAAGCCGCCAAGGTCGCCGCCCGCCACGTCCGCCGCGACGGCCTCGACGTTCTCAAGAAGCTCGAGAAGAATCACGAGATGTCGGAGGACGATCAGAAGCGTCACGCCGACGAGGTGCAGAAGGCGACCGACGGCATCATCGCCGAGATCGACCAGTTGCTGGCCGCCAAGGAAAAAGAAATCCTCACCGTCTGACGCGCGGTGAAGTGTCATCGCTCTTCAGGTTATTTGTTCGCGCATGATCTTTCCGGAAAACCGCTTCGCACTTTGCGCTAATGCGGCCCTTCGGGTCCGGATCATGCTTTAGGGCCGCTTTCATGTCCAACGCCGCCGCGCCAGCAACGGAAGGACCCGACCGGTCCGACGCGCCTGCGCATGTCGCCATCATCATGGATGGCAACGGGCGTTGGGCGGCTGCGCGCGGCCTGCCGCGTGCGGAAGGGCATCGCCGCGGCGTCGAGGCGCTGCGCCGCGTGGTGCGCGCCTCGCACGAGCTCGGCATCCGCTATCTCACCATCTTCTCCTTCTCTTCGGAGAACTGGTCGCGACCGGCGAGCGAGATCGGCGATCTCTTCGGTCTGCTCCGCCGCTTCATCCGCAACGATCTGGCGAGCCTGCATCGCGACGGCGTCAAGGTCCGCATCATCGGCGAGCGCGACGGGCTCGAGGGTGACATCTGCGCGCTTCTCAACGAGGCCGAGGAACTGACGCGCGACAACACACGCCTGACGCTGGTCGTCGCCTTCAATTACGGTTCGCGGCAGGAAATCGCCAAAGCCGCGCAGAAGCTCGCGCAGGAAGTTGCGGACGGCAAGCGCGACCCTGATACGATCGACGCCGAGACGCTTGGCAGCCATCTCGATGCGCCCGACATTCCCGATCCCGATTTGATCATTCGCACCAGCGGCGAGCAGCGCCTCTCCAACTTCCTGATGTGGCAGGCTGCCTATAGCGAACTTGTCTTCGTGCCGATCCACTGGCCCGATTTCGACAAGGCGGCGCTGGAAAACGCGATCGCAGAATTTGCCAGGCGCGAGCGCCGTTTCGGCGGCCTGGTCGCGAAAACCGCCTCGTGAGTGAGCCCGACGCCGCATCGGCGGGCGCCAAGCCCGCCCCGAGCAATCTGGTGATGCGAGTCCTCGCGGCGCTGGTGCTGGCGCCGCTCGCCATAGCGCTCGCCTATGCCGGCGGCTGGCTGTGGGCGCTTCTCGTTACCCTGGTGTCGATCGGGCTGTTCGCGGAATGGCTGATGGTGGTGGGCGCAGGCTCGACCGCGCTGACGGGGGCAGGGACCATCGTCATCGCCATGATGGGCTTGTGCGTTGCCTTCGGCGCGCTCAAGACCGCGGTCATCACCGGCCTTATTGGCGGTGCGATCGTGACGCTGATCGCGCGCGGCAAGTTCATCTGGGCGGCGACCGGCTTCGCCTATGCGTCGGCGGCGCTGCTGGCTTCGGTCTTGGTACGGCAGGATCTCTTGAACGGGTTCGCCGCACTGATGTTCGTGCTGCTGGTGGTGTGGGCGACCGATATCGGCGGCTATTTTGCCGGGCGCAGCGTTGGCGGACCGAAGCTGTGGCCGCGCGTGAGCCCGAAGAAGACCTGGTCCGGAGCCCTTGGTGGTTTCGCCGCGAGCCTTGTGGTCGCCACCGGTTTTGCCGCTTGCGGAATTGGGAAGGTGGTTCCATTGCTGCTGGTCAGCGCCGTCCTCTCGGTGGCGTCGCAACTCGGAGATCTGTTCGAATCCGCGGTGAAGCGGCGCTTCGGGGTCAAGGATTCCAGTCACTTAATTCCCGGCCATGGCGGTCTATTGGACCGCCTGGACGGCTTTGTCGCCGCCATCCTGGTGGCATGGATTATCGGCTTTCTCCGTCACGGCGTGCATAGCGCCGGAAGCGGTCTTATGGTTTGGTGAGGATATGAGCGCGGTCCCATTGCGTAACAACAAGGCTGCGGCGTCGACCGTCCGCAGCGTCACGGTTCTCGGCGCCACCGGCTCGATCGGCGACAGCACGATGGACCTGCTGCGCGCCTCTCCCGAGCGCTACCGCGTCGAGGCCTTGACGGCGAACGGCAATGTCGAAGCGCTGGCAAAGCTCGCCAAGGAGTTTTCCGCGCGCTACGTCGCGATCGCCGACACGTCCAAGCTCGCCGAGCTCAAGGCCGCGCTCGCGGGCACCGGCACCGAATGCGGCGCCGGCGAAAGCGCGGTGATCGAGGCCGGCGCGCGTCCGGCCGATTGGGTGATGGCCGCCGTGAGCGGCGCCGCGGGGCTGAAGCCGGCTCTGGCCGCCGTCGATCGCGGCGCCCATGTCGCGCTCGCCAACAAGGAATGTCTCGTCTGCGCCGGCGACTTCTTCATGCAGCGCGCGGCGAAGGCGGGCGCCTGCATCCTGCCGGCGGATTCCGAGCACAATGCGCTGTTCCAGGCGCTCGCCTCGGGCAATCGCGACGAGCTCGTCCGCGTCATCATCACGGCCTCGGGCGGCCCGTTCCGGACCTGGAAGCCCGCCGACATCGAGCAGGCGACGCTCGCGCAAGCCCTGAAGCACCCGAACTGGAGCATGGGCCAGAAGATCACGATCGATTCGGCTTCGATGATGAACAAGGGCCTCGAGGTGATCGAGGCGTCCTATCTGTTCGCGCTCAGCCCGGACGAGATCGACGTGCTGGTTCATCCGCAGTCGATCATCCACGGCATGGTCGAGTTCTCCGACCGCTCCGTGATGGCGCAGCTCGGCGCTCCCGACATGCGTACGCCGATCGCGCACTGCCTCGGCTGGCCCGACCGCATCAAGGGGCCGGCAGCCAAGCTCGACCTCGCCAAGATCGGCCAGCTGACCTTCGAGGCGCCGGATTTCGAGCGCTTCCCGGGACTTCGGCTGGCCTTTGACGCGCTCCGGACCGGGAAGGGAGCGACCACCGTCTACAACGCCGCCAACGAGGTCGCGGTCGCCGCCTTCATCGCCGGCAAGATCCGGTTCGGCGCGATCGCCCGGCTGGTCGAGGCGACGTTGGACGACTGGATCCGCGGCGGGAATCAGGCTCCCCTGACTTCCGCCGACGATGCAATCTCTGTTGACCATGTTGCGCGAAATAGAGCTGCCGCCCTATTGCCTCAAATTGCCTTAAAGGCATCCTAGATGGCTCCGGGCCAGGGCCTTGCGGCGCTGGATGAGGGAATTCAATGATCGACTTTTTTGTCCATAGTTTCAATACGTTGAGCCATGGGCTCATCGGGTACGCGGTTCCCTTCCTATTCGTCCTGACGATCGTCGTGTTCTTCCATGAGCTCGGCCATTTCCTGGTCGCGCGCTGGGCGGGCGTTCGCGTGTTAACCTTCTCGCTCGGTTTCGGACCGGAGTTGGTCGGCTTCAACGATCGCCATGGCACCCGCTGGAAGATCTCGGCGATCCCGCTCGGCGGCTACGTCAAGTTCTTCGGCGACGAGAGCGAGGCCTCGACCCCGTCGGCCGACGCGCTGGCGGCCATGTCGGCCGAGGAACGTGCTGGCAGCTTCCATCACAAGAAGGTCGGCCCGCGCGCCGCCATCGTGGCGGCCGGCCCAATCGCCAATTTCATTCTGGGCGCGCTGATCTTCGCCGCCATGGCGCTGTATTACGGCAAGCCGAGCACGATCGCGCGCGTCGACGGTGTCGTCGCCGACGGCGTTGCGGCCGCGGCCGGCTTCAAGATCGGCGACGTGGTGGTGCAGATCGACGGCAAGCCGATCGAGAGCTTTGCCGACATGCAGCGAATCGTTGCGATGAATGCCGGTTCGGCGCTTGCGTTCCAGGTCAGGCGGGACGGCGCCATTGTCTCGCTGACGGCGACGCCGGCGCTGCTCGAACGCAAGGATCCATTCGGCAACAGCCACCGCCTCGGCGTGCTCGGTGTCGAGCACAAGTCGCAGGCGGGCGAGGCCTCGACCGCGCCGGTCGGCGTCGGCGAAGCGCTCAAGATCGGGGTCGAGCAGGTCTGGTTCATCATCACCAGCACCTTCAAGTTCCTTGGCTCGCTGTTCGTTGGAAACGGCAATCCCAACGAGGTCAGCGGCGTTCTCGGCATCGCCAAGATGTCAGGGCAGGCGGCCAGCGCCGGGTTCCAGTTCGTGATCAACCTGTGTGCGGTGCTGTCGGTGTCGATCGGGTTGTTGAACCTGTTCCCGATCCCGCTGCTCGATGGCGGTCACCTTATGTTCTATGCGGCGGAGGTGGTGCGCGGCCGGCCCTTGTCCGAGCGGACCCAGGAGATGGGATTCCGGATCGGTCTCGGTCTGGTGCTGATGCTGATGGTGTTTGCCACCTACAACGACATCTTGCGGATGGCGGCTTCCTGATAGGGGCTTTTTTGTGGCGTTGCTGATCAGCAACGTCTTGGAATGAAATTGAAATTGCGGTGTCTGCTGCCGTTTGCGGCACCGAGGAAATTGGCTACAAGCGGCTTCGAACTTGGGGAATCTCCGGACCGGCGTTGGGGTTGGGTCTGGCACTGATAAGGGCGCGTTGCGCAATGAAGTTTGGACTGCGACTCCGGGGGGGCTTGCTCGCAACCCTGATCTTGTTCGGCGCGCCGGTGCTTGCCCCGGTTGGGGCTGTGTTTGTGTCTTCGTCTGCGCTTGCCCAGACCGTCCAGTCGATTTCCGTCGAGGGAAATCGCCGGGTCGAGGTGGAGACGATCCGCTCCTATTTCAAGCCGGGCCCGGGTGGCCGACTGGATCAGGGCGCCATCGATGACGGCCTCAAGGCGTTGATCGAGACCGGCCTGTTCCAGGACGTGCGAATCAACCGCGGCGCCGGCGGCCAGATCGTCGTCTCCGTGGTGGAAAACCCCGTGATCGGCCGCGTCGCCTTCGAGGGCAACAAGAAGATCAAGGACGAGCAGCTCACGACTGAAGTCCAGTCCAAGGCGCGCGGCACCTTCTCCCGCGCCATGGTGCAGTCCGATACGCTGCGAATCGCCGAGATCTATCGCCGCTCCGGCCGCTACGACGTGCGCGTCACGCCCGAAATCATCGAGCAGCCGAACAACCGCGTCGACCTGATCTTCACGGTCAACGAGGGCGCCAAGACCGGCGTCAAGTCGATCGAGTTCGTCGGCAACAACGCATTCTCGTCCTATCGCCTGCGCGACGTCATCAAGACGCACGAATCCAACCTGCTGAGCTTCCTCGCCAGCAATGACATCTATGATCCGGATCGCGTCGAGGCCGACCGCGACCTGATCCGCCGCTTCTATCTCAAGAACGGTTTCGCCGACGTCCAGGTGGTCGCCGCGCTGACCGAATACGATCCGGAGAAGAAGGGCTTCCTCGTCACCTTCAAGATCGAGGAAGGCTCGCAGTACCGTGTCGGCACCGTCGACTTCCGCTCCAGCATTCCGAACTTCGATCCCACGTCGATGCGCGCCTATTCGCGCGTCAATGTCGGCGCGCTCTACAACGTCGAATCGGTCGAGAAGTCGGTCGAGGAAATGCAGATCGAGGCGTCGCGCCGCGGCTATGCCTTCGCCGTGGTCCGCCCCGGCGGCGACCGCAACTTCGAGGCGCACACCGTCTCCGTCGTGTTCAACATCGACGAAGGCCCGCGCACCTATATCGAGCGCATCAACGTTCGCGGCAACACCCGCACACGCGACTACGTGATCCGGCGCGAGTTCGACATCTCCGAGGGCGATGCCTACAACCGCGCGCTGGTCGACCGTGCCGAGCGCCGCCTGAAGAACCTCGACTACTTCAAGACCGTGAAGATCACGACGGAGCCGGGCTCCTCCAGCGACCGCGTGGTCCTGATCGTCGATCTCGAAGAGAAATCGACCGGCGACTTCTCGGTCTCGGGTGGTTACTCCACCACCGACGGCGCGCTGGCCGAAGTCTCGGTCTCCGAGCGCAACCTGCTCGGCCGCGGCCTGTTCGCCAAGGCATCGGTGACCTACGGCCAGTATGCACGCGGCTATTCGCTGTCGTTCGTCGAGCCCTATCTGCTCGACTACCGCGTCGCGCTGGGTCTCGACCTCTATCAGCGTGAGCAGAAGTCCAACAGCTACATCTCCTACGGCACCAAGACGCTCGGCTTCTCGCCGCGCCTCGGCTTCTCCTTGCGTGAAGATCTGGCGCTCCAGGTGCGCTACTCGATCTACCGGCAGGAAATCACGCTGCCGTACTACCTGGCGAACTGTAACAACAACCTGGGACCGGCGTTCAATCCGTCACCTGCGTACGCCAACACAGCGCAGGGTGCTGCGGATATCGCATCCAGCGGCTTCAACTTCGCCGCGACCAATGGCCTCGGCTGCTACGTCGACGGCGAAGCCTCGCTGCCGGTGCGCAAGGAGCTTGCCAACGGCAAGACCCTGACCTCGGCGCTCGGCTACACGCTGACCTACAACACGCTGGACAACAACAAGAACCCCACCGACGGTCTGCTCGTCGACTTCCGTCAGGATTTCGCCGGCGTCGGTGGCGACGTCTCCTACATGAAGTCCGTCGTCGACGCGAAGTACTACACTCCGCTGGTGTCCGACATCGTCGGCCTGGTCCGCCTGCAGGGCGGCATGCTGAACAAGTTGGGCAGCGATCTGCGCATGCTCGATCACTTCCAGATGGGCCCGAACCTCGTCCGCGGTTTCGCCCCGAACGGCATCGGCCCGCGCGACCTGAATCCCTTCGGCTCGCAGGACGCGCTCGGCGGCACCAAATATTGGGGCGCATCGCTCGAATTGCAGATGCCGTTCTGGTTCCTGCCGAAGGAAGTGGGTCTGAAGGGCGCGGTCTATGCTGACGCCGGCGGTCTGTTCGACTATCAGGGCCCGACGACGTGGTCGGTGACCAACGAAATGACCACACCCGGCAATTCGGGCTGCACGGCGTCGACCGTCAATCCGCCCACGGCTGGAACCTGTACCGGCCTGGTGTATGACAACGGCAATGTCGTCCGCTCCTCGGTCGGTGTCGGCCTGATCTGGCAGTCGCCGTTCGGTCCGCTGCGCTTCGACTACGCCGTGCCGCTTACCAAGGGCAAGAACGACCGTACGCAGGAATTCCGGTTCGGCGGCGGTACCTCGTTCTAATTCGATCAGCAGGGCATGATCCGGCCCCTTGGGTTTTCCCTTGGGTTTCCCTTGGGGGCCGGTTTCCAAAAAGATCGTGCTCAATCCATGAGATAAGGCATGATGCGGCTTGATCGCTTCATGCCGAAGCCGGACCGCGACGGGGTGGAATGGCGCAGCCGACCTTCTTCAAAAAACCGCCGGCCTCAGCGCTGGCCGACATTGCCGCGCAGACCAGGGCGCAGCTGGTTGATCCGACCAGGGGTGGCCAGATCATCACGGGCCTGGCTTCGCTCGACGAAGCCGGCCCGATGCATCTGACGTTCTTCGACAACCTCAAATATGCCGACGAGCTCAAGGCGACCAAGGCCGGCGCTTGCCTCGTGAGCCCGCGCTTCGAGGCCCAGGTGCCCGCCCATGTGGCCGTGCTGCGGGTGGCGCAGCCGTTCCGTGCCTTCGTCGGGATCGCAAGGGAATGGCACGGCGATGCGCTGCGCCCGCAGTCCTGGTTCGGCAATGACGGCATTGCGCCGTCGGCCGTCATCGATCCTTCGGCCCGGCTCGAGGACGACGTCGTCGTCGAGCCGCTGACCGTGATCGGTCCTGATGTCGAGATCGGCAGCGGCAGCGTGATCGGTTCCGGTGTGGTCATCGGCCCGGGCGTCAAGATCGGCCGGGACTGCAATGTCGGCGCCCGTACGGCCATCCAGTGCACGCTGATCGGCAACAACGTGCTGATCCATCCCGGCTGCTCGATCGGCCAGGACGGCTATGGCTTCATCTTCTTCGGCCCCGAGGGCCATCTGAAGGTGCCCCAGACCGGCCGTGTGCTGATCCAGAACAATGTGGAGGTCGGCGCCGGCACCACCATCGATCGCGGATCCCTGCGCGACACCGTGATCGGGGAGGGGACCAAAATCGACAATCAGGTCCAGATCGGCCACAATGTGACGATCGGCCGGAATTGCCTGCTGGCGGCCCAGATCGGGCTCGCGGGCAGCCTGACGATCGGCGACAACGTGGCGCTGGGAGCAAAGGTTGGCATCAACAATCACCTCAAGATCGGCGACGGGGCGCAGGTCACCGCGATGAGCGGCGTCAAGGACGACATCCCGCCGAACGGACGCTGGGGCGGCTTTTTTGCCAAGCCGACCAAGCAATGGTTCAAGGAAATTATCGCGGTGGAGCGCCTGGTACGCGACAGCAAGGCCGATCCGAAGAACGAGGGACGGGAATGACGGCGGAATCACCAATCAAGTTCGAGCTGGTGGACATCAACGCGATCCTCCGGACGCTGCCGCACCGTTTTCCGATGCTGCTGATCGACCGGGTGATCAACATCCGCGCCGACTACAGCGGCATCGGCATCAAGAACGTGACGTTCAACGAGCCCGCCTTCCAGGGGCATTTCCCGGAGCGTCCGGTCTATCCGGGCGTGATGATGATCGAGGCGATGGCGCAGACCGCGGGCGTGATCGGCATCACCTCGGTCGAGGGCACCGAGAAGCCGCGGGCGGTGTATTTCCTCACCATCGACAAGTGCAAGTTCCGCAAGCCCGTGCTGCCCGGCGATACCATCGAATATCACATGCGTTCGATCGGCCGCCGCAAGGCGATGTGGTGGTTTCACGGCGATGCCAAGGTCAACGGCCAGGTCGTCGCGGAAGCCGACGTCGGCGCCATGCTGACGGACTGAGCGGGAGCAGGATCAGCTCCTTTGGATACGCTCACGCGCCCCGCACGCATAGCGGTGGCCCGTGACCTCGCGCTTGATGTTCTGGTTGAAGAACTGACCCATGGACGGCGCGTCCAGCAGGCGCTCGACCGTGGCGGCCGTCACGCCGCAATAGCGGTCATAGCCGCCCTCGACGCCGACGATGAGGTCCTGTTGCGCGCGGTCGTAACAGACCCGCTGAAGCACCGTGCTGCGGGTGATGTCTCGGCATTCGAATGTCCCGAGATCGACAACACGGCGCTCGCCGGTTTCGACCGTCTCGGACACGATCGGTGCGGTCGCAAGCTGTGCGAGCAGGATTGCCAGGGCCCTGACCATGATGACCTCAAGCTCCGCATGAACGCGTTGAAGAACTGTGCCGGCCGGCTCATCCGGCATCTGAAACAGGCCGATATGATACGTCACTGGACAGATCGGGCATAGTCGCGCTAACCACGGAAATTCGAACGACTTCAACACATAAGCAGCCCTTCTTGATGAGTCAGATTGCTTGATGAGTAAGATTGATCCCACCGCACGGGTCGCGGACGGCGCCGTGATCGGCGAGGGTACCGAGATCGGGCCCTATTGCATCATCGGCCCGCACGTCGCGATCGGCAGCAACTGCAAGCTGATCGGGCATGTGCACATCACGGCGCAAACCACGATCGGCGACGACTGCACCATCTATCCGTTCGCTTCGCTCGGCACGCCGCCGCAGTCGCTCAGCTATCGTGGCGAGCTGACGAAGCTCACGATCGGCTCGGGCTGCACCATTCGCGAGTCCGTGACCATGAACGCCGGCACCGTCGCGGGTGGCGGCATCACCGAGGTCGGCGACCGCAACTATTTCATGAACTGCAGCCATGTCGGCCATGACTGCCATGTCGGCAGCGACGTGATCTTCGCGACCTCGGCGACGCTCGGCGGTCACTGTGAGATCGGCGACTTCGTCTTCATCGGCGGCCTCTCCGCCGTGCACCAGTTCACGCGCATCGGGCCGCAAGTCATGGTGGGCGGCGTGTGTGGCGTGCGCGACGACATCATTCCGTTCGGGCTGGTCAACGGCCAGTATGCGGTGCTCGAGGGCCTGAACATCATCGGCATGAAGCGGCGCAAATTCACCAAGCAGCGGCTCGCCACCGTGCGTGCGTTCTACCAAAAGCTCTTCCACGGCGCCGGCACGTTCGCCGAGCGGCTGGAGACGGTGCGGCCGCTCGCCGCCGAGGATCCGGCGATCGCCGAGATCCTCGGCTTCATCGGCAAGGGCAAGCGCCCGCTCTGTCTGCCCGCCATCGAGAAATGATTTACGGAATGGCCGCGGACATGACATCGGCGGCAGCGGAGATTTCATCGCCGGTCGGCGTGGTCGCAGGCGGCGGCGCGATGCCGTTCGCGGTCGCCGACTCGCTCGCCGCGCGCGGCATCACACCGGTGCTGTTCCCGCTGCGCGGTGCCTGCGATCCGGCGCGGGTCGAGAAGTTCCGCCATCGCTGGATCTCGGTCGGCCAGCTCGGCCGTGCCATGCGGCTGTTCCACGAGGAGGGCTGCCGCGACCTGATCTTCATCGGCACGCTGGTGCGGCCCTCGCTGTCCGAGATCCGCTTCGACGTCACGACGCTGCGGCTGCTCGGCAACGTCATCCGCGCCTTTCGCGGCGGCGACGATCATCTGCTGTCAGGCGTCGGACGCATTCTCGAACAAGGCGGCTTTCGCATGGTCGGCATCAAGGATGTCGCGCCCGATCTCTTGATGCCCGAGGGCTGCATCAGCCGCGCCTGGCCGAGCGACAACAGCAAGACGGACATCGCGCGCGGACGCGCGGTGTTGGACGCGCTCGGTCCGTTCGATATCGGCCAGGCCGCGGTCGTGATCGACGGCCATGTGGTGGCGGTCGAGGATATCGAGGGCACCGACGCACTGCTCGCACGCGTCGCGCGGCTGCGCGAGGAGGGCCGCATCCGCGCCGCCAGCGGCCGCGGTGTGCTGGTGAAGGCGCCGAAGAGCGGCCAGGACCTGCGCTTCGACCTGCCGACGATCGGCCCGCGTACGCTTGAAGGCGTCGCCAAGGCGGGCCTTGCCGGCATCGCCGTCGTCGCCGGCAACACCATCGCCGCCGAGCCGCAGGCGATGATCGCGTTCGCCGATGCAAAGTATCTCTTCGTGATCGGTCTGCCGGCGTGATGCAGACCCGCGATCCCAAGCGGAAGATCTTTCTGATCGCGACGGAGGAATCCGGCGACCGGCTCGGCAGCGCGTTGATGAAGGTGCTGCGCCAGCGGCTCGGCGACGGCGTGCAGTTCGTCGGCGTCGGCGGCCGCACCATGGCGCGCGAGGGGCTGGAGACGCTGTTCCCGATCGAGGAGCTATCGATCGTCGGCTTTGCGGCGGTGGTGCGGCAATTGCCGAAGATCCTGCGGCTGATCCGCGAGACCGCGGATGCCGTCGCCGAGGCTGCGCCCGACGCGCTCGTCATCATCGACAGTCCCGACTTCACCCACCGCGTCGCCCGCCGCGTACGCGCGACGAATCCCGCGATTCCCATCGTCGACTATGTCTCGCCGCAGCTCTGGGCCTGGCGGCCGGGACGGGCGCGGACCATGCTGGGTTATGTCGACCATGTACTCGGCCTGTTGCCGTTCGAGCCGGAGGAATATCGCAAACTCGGCGGCCCGCCGTGCAGCTATGTCGGCCATCCCCTGATCGAGCAATTGCCGGCGCTGCGGCCGGATGCGGAGGAGCAGGCACGACGCGATGGAGAACCGCCGGTTCTGCTGGTGCTGCCGGGCAGCCGCCGCAGCGAGATCAGGCATCATCTCGAGGTGTTCGGCGCCACGCTCGGCCGGTTGCAGGCGGAGGGGCGCGCGTTCGAACTGATGCTGCCGACCATGCCGCATCTCGAGGCCAGTGTGCGCGAGGGCATCGCGAGCTGGCCGGTCAGGCCGCAGATCGTGATCGGCGAAAACGAGAGGCGCGCCGCCTTCCGAACCGCGCGCGCGGCGCTGGCCAAATCCGGAACCGTGACGCTTGAGCTCGCGCTGTCGGGCATTCCGATGGTGACGGCCTATCGTGTCGGCGCGATCGAAGCCTTCATCCTGCGCCGCGCGATCCGCGTCTCCTCGGTGATCCTTGCCAATCTCGTGATCGGTGAGGACGTCATTCCGGAATATTTGCAGGAGGACTGCACGCCGGAAAAGCTGGCGCCCGCGCTGGCGGAGCTGCTCACGGATACGCCGCTGCGCAAGCGGCAGGTCGAAGCCTTTGCACGGCTCGACACCATCATGTCCACGGGCAACAAACCGCCGAGCGTGCTTGCCGCCGACATCGTGCTGGCGACGATGCGGAAGGGCAGGCGGAGCTAAGCCAAGCCGCCATCGACGCGGAAGCACTGGCTGGTGATGCGCTGGCTCTCGTCGGATGCGAGAAACAGCGCCATGCTGGCGATGTCCTCGGGCGTCACCGCATCGGGGATGGCCTGGCGGGTGCGCAGCTCGGCGATGTTCTGCTCGTTCGGATACCAGAGCCGGCGCTGGCGTTCGGTGATCACCATGCCCGGCGCAATCGCATTGACGCGGATGCGGTCGGGGCCGACCAGCCGCGCCAGCGAGTTGGTGAAGCCGACGATCGCCGCCTTGGCCGCGGCGTAGACCGGCAGCGCCGGCGCGCCGCGCATCCATGCGACCGACGACATGTTGATGATCGAGCCGCCGCGCGCCTGCATCTGCGGCACGACGGCTTGAGCTGCGAAGAACACATGCTTGAGGTTGACCCCGATCATCCGGTCGAACTCGGCGAGGGTCACCTCGGCCAGAACCTGGCGCTGGTCATTGGCGGCGTTGTTGACGAGGACTGAGGCATCGCCGAGCGATCCATGCACCTCTGCCATCGCGGCGCGCAGAGCGTCGATGTCGAGGAGATCGCACGGCACGAACAGCGGTGCGGAGCCCGACGTGCCCGCCACTTCCGCTGCCAGCGCATTGCCCGCTTCCGTATCGATGTCGAGGAACGCAACCCGGGCCTTCTGCGCCGCGAAGGCGCGCACGAAGGCGGCGCCGATGCCGCTGGCGCCACCGGTGATCAGCACCACGCGGCCGGCAAGGCTGGAATAGGTGGTCGGGATCATGCGATCAGTCGCTCCGTCTCGGGGTCGAACAGGCAAAGGCGGCGGGTATCGAGCGCGAAGGAAGCAGTGGCGCCCGGTGTCGGACGGATGTCCGGGGAGATGCGCGCCTGCGCCGGCTCGCCGCCGAGCCGCAGCAGGACGATAGTCTCGGCCCCGGTGGGCTCGACCATCTCGACCGGCGCGGCGACGATGACAGGCGCGCCCGCGGCACCAGAGAATACGCGGTCGCCCTCTGCGATGCATTCCGGCCTGATCCCGAGCACCACCTCGCGGCCGAGATAGGACAAAGCTGCGCCGTAGTCCTGCAGGCGCAGACGAACCTGATCCGGCCGTCCCGCGCCGATCACGACCACCGGGCCGTCGCTATCGGCCTCGAGCCGCGCCGGCATGGTGTTCATCGGTGGCGAGCCCATGAAGCGAGCGACGAACAGATTGGCCGGATAGCGGTACACGGTGTCGGGGTCGGCGAACTGCTGCACCACGCCGCGATGCATCACGGCGATCCGCGTCGCCATCGTCATCGCCTCGATCTGGTCGTGGGTGACATAGACGATGGTGGCGCCGATCCGCTGGTGCAGCCGCTTGATTTCCATCCGCATCTCGACGCGCAGCTTGGCATCGAGATTGGAGAGCGGCTCGTCGAACAGGAAGAGCAGGGGATCGCGCACCAGCGCCCGGCCCATCGCCACGCGCTGGCGCTGGCCGCCGGAGAGCTGCGACGGCTTGCGGGCGAGCAGCGGCTCGATCTGGAGCAGCTTGGCCACGTTCGCCAGCGCCTTTTCCTGCTCCGCCTTGGCTACGTGCCGGCATTCCATGCCGAAGGTGATGTTCTGGCGCACCGTCATCGAGGGATAGAGCGCGTAGGACTGGAACACCATGGCGATGTCGCGGTCCTTTGGCGGGATGTCATTGACGATGCGCCCGCCGATTTCCACGGTGCCTGCGCTCGGCCGATCGAGCCCGGCGACGATATTCAGCAATGTGGATTTGCCACAGCCGGACGGCCCGACCAGCACGGTGAACTCACCGCTCTCGATGTCGAGATCAATGCCTTTCAGCACCTCCAGATTGGCGTAGCGCTTCGAGAGGGCGCGAATGCTCAGTGCTGCCATGACAAATCCATCATTTTACGGCGCCGGCGGTCAGGCCGCGTACGAAGTACTTGCCGCCGACCAGATAGATCAACAAGGTCGGCAGGGCGGCGATCATCACCGCGGCGCTCTGCACACCATGTTGCGGGATGTCGGCGACCGCGGCGGAGAGCGCGATCAGCGCGGCGGTGACCGGCTGCTGCTGGCCGGTCGTGAACGTCACGCCATAGAGGAATTCGTTCCAGATATGCGTGAACTGCCAGATCACGGTGACGACCAGGATGGGCGGCGAGAGCGGCAGGATGATGCGCCAGAAAATACGGAAGAATCCGGCGCCATCGATGCGCGCAGCCCTGATCAATTCATGTGGAATGGCGACATAGTAGTTTCGGCAGAACAGCGTGGTGAAGGAGAGTCCCTGGATCGTGTGGATCACGACGAGGCCCGTGAGCGTGTTCATCAGGCCGGTATCGCGCAGCACGATGGTCCAGGGCAGCAAACGCATCTGCTGCGGAAGGAAGATGCCGAGCGTGACGATCCCGTAAATCCAGCTATCGCCGCGAAATCGCCAGAGCGAAATCGCGTAACCGGCGATCGCTCCAAGCAGGGTGGAGAAGATCGTTGCGGGAATGGTCACGAGCGCGGAATTCAGCATATACGGCCGGATGCCCGCGCAGGTCTCGGCGACGCAGAATCCGCTCCAGGCCGTTGCGTAATTGCTCCAGGCCAGATGTTGCGGCCAGCCGATCATCGAACCCTGCGCGATCTCCTCGTTGGTGCGGAGCGAATTCAGCACGACGACGGCGAGCGGCGCGAGCCATGCGACAGCGACCAGCGAAACGATGAGATAGATCAGAATCCGGCTTGGTGCGAAGGTTCGCTCACGCATGGATTGCCCGCCGCCGCCGGACATAGCGCCAGGCTGCATACGGCAGCAGCACGGCGAGAAGAATGACCAACATGAGGACGGCTGCCGCCGCTCCGCGTCCGAGCAGGCTGCGCTGGAACATCAGGTCATAGACGACAAGTGCAGGCAGCTGGGTCGCGATACCGGGCCCGCCATTGGTGAGCGCGCGGACGAGGTCGAAGGTCGAGATCGCGAACTGCAGCTGGATGACGATGACGGTAATGGTGATCGGCCAAAGCGTCGGCAGGATGACACGCCGGTACATCCTGACAGGTCCGGCGCCGTCGATCTGCGCGGCCTTGATCAGGTCGGCATCGACGGAACGGAGGCCGGCGAGGAACAGCGCCATGGCGAAGCCGGAGGACTGCCAGATCGCAGCGATCACGATGGTCCAGATGGCCATATCGCGGTCGATCAGCCAGTCGAACCGGAAGGAGGTCCAACCGAGGTCGTGGACCAGCTTCTGGATTCCAAGGCCGGGATTGAGCAGCCAGCTCCAGACCGTGCCGGTGACCACGAACGACACCGCCAGCGGATAGAGGAAGATCGAGCGCAGCACGTTCTCGCCGCGAATGCGCTGATCGAGCAGAATGGCAAGGACGAGGCCAGTCACCAGACTCAGCAACACGAAGGCGCTGCCGAACAACAGCAGATTGTCCAAGGCGATCTGCCAGTTTCGCGATGCCGCAACCGCGGAATAGTTGCGTAAACCGACCCAGCCCGAGACCGGGACCAGAGTGGACGGTGTGAACGATATCCAGATCGTCCACAGCGTAAACGCAATGAGATGCGCGGCGGACAACAGCAGCGGCACCCAGATCGTCAAATATTCGGGCAGCCGGCGTACCCAGTTGGGGGCCGCCGGCCGGCCCGGTCTTGTCGAGGCGGCGATGGTCAACGTGAGCTCTCGACGGCCTCGGCGAGGCGTGTGGCCGCTTGCTCCGGCTTGATGGTCTTGTTCTTCACGTATTCCGTGATCACGTCGATCATCGCTGCGGTCATGCCGTTTTCCTGCGCCATGTTGTGCGCGAGACTGAGGACGGCTTGATTGCTGGCGATCGCGTCTTTCAGGGCTGCTGCGGTCCGCCGTTGACCGTCCGACCAGCCTTCACCGGACAGATCGACATCGGTGCGCACGGGGATCGATCCGGTGATCTGCGAATACATTGTCTGAATCGCCGGATCCATGACGAGCTGCGCCATCAGCGTCTGGCCGGCTTGCAGGTCGGGCTCCTTGCGCTGCCAGAAGATGAAGGCGTCGGCATTCAACAGGAAGACCGGCTTGCCATTGTCGCTCGGGCCCGGGGCGATCATGAAGTCGTCGAACTTGAAGCCGGCGTTGCGCAACACGCCCTGCGCCCAGCCCCCCATGATCATCATGCCCATGTCGCCGTCGACGAAGCGCTTCAGGTTGGTCGAAAAATGTTGGGCGCCGACATTGGGGTCCATCCAGTCGGCGATCTTGCGGACCTGCGCGAACGCAGCTTTGATCTCAGGCGCCTTCAGGGCCTTGTCGTCGAGATTCATGACGGCCGCGCGGTATACGGCGGGACTGATGCCCGCCAAAGCGGCCTCGAACTTCTGCCCATCGTCGGGGCGGGTGCCGCCGTTGGCGACGGGATATGCGACGCCGCCTGATTTCATCTTGTCGGCGAGATCATTGAACTCGGCCCAGGTGACGGGGATCTTGTCGGCCTTGGCCTTGTCCATCGCGCGTTTGGACAGGAACAGCATGTTGGTGCTGTAGATCTGCAGCGGCAGCGCAATCCACTTGCCGCCCGGCTTGTGCAATTTTGCAAGGTCTGGCGCGACAACCTTTTCGTAACCGGCGGCAGCGACGACAGCATCAAGATCGACGGTCGGGGCGATCTTCGACCACGCCGCAATCTCAGGGCCCTTGAGCTGCGAACAGGCCGGCGGATCGCCGGCGATGATCTGGGCACGCAGCTTGTTCATCATCTCCGTGGTGAACCCGGGGACGGGCGAGTGCTGCCAGACTCCGCCTTTCTCCTCGAACTTCTTGCCGAGCGCGGTGATGGCCGCCCCATCGCTGCCCGCGGACCATTGCGAGATCGCGGTCAGGCGCGGCTTGACCGCGCCTTGTGCGCGGGCGAACGCCGGCAGTGCGAGTGCGGCAGCAGATCCAGCGAGCAGACGGCGCCTTGTTGTTGTGATCGGCATGGCAGTTCCTCCCGGTGTGAACTTCTTGCGTGTCGAGGCCGCGCGGCTCAGCGCATGTCAGGCGGCCTCCGTTGAGGCCGCGGGCATGCCGCCACGGCCGGCGAGACAAAACGCGGCGAAGGCGAGCGCGGCCTGCGGATCGTTGCCGTTCGAGGGCGGCACGAAGGCAAGCGACACCTGCGCCAGTTTCCGCCCGCCCAGCAGGCAGGCGTCGATCCCTTCGACCACCGCCTTGCGATCCTCTTCAGCGAGAAGAGATGGCCAGCCGCTGATCGCAACGCCGTTGCACGGCTTCACGTTGAGCGTGTTGCCGATGGCGAGACCAAGCCTGAACAGCCGAGCGCGCAACTCCTGGCGCGCGCGCGACGACAGCGGGATCGTGCTCCCCCAATCGTTGCCGGGCTGGAGCAATTCGGCCTCGGTCACGCCAAGGAGCTCGGCGAGGGCCGGAAGCGACGTATAGGCCTCGACGCAGCCATGATGACCGCAGCGGCAACGCGGGCCGTCGGTATTGAACACCATATGACCGAGCTCGACCGGCTGCAGGGCATCGGTCTCAGTCGGGTCGTCCATCCACGTGCCCGCAACGCCCTGGCCGACAAAGACGAAGAGATGCGCGCCGCTGAATGGATAGTCTTGCGTGCGGCAGCGGTGAAAAATGGCATGCGCGACGACCGAGTTGGTGAACTCGATCGGCACGCTGGCAAACATCGCGCCGAACATGTCGCCGATACGTTCGACGTCGCAGGGAATGATCGGATTGCCAAGCTCGCTCAAGCGGCCGAGTCCGGGAATGGTGATGCCGATCTGCGCAAGCGTGATGCGGCGGCGGCGCGTCCAGTCGCGCAGCAAGGTGAGCGCTTCGCGAAACACCCGGCCGACGGCTTCGACGGTCGCCTTCTTTGGCAGCGACAGACGCTCGGCGTACTGCAGCTCGCCCGACAGGCCGCCCACGCCGACGCTGAGCCACTGACTGTTCAGCTCGAGCGCCGCGAGCGCCACCGAGCCGTCGAGCGAGACGAGGCCCGTCGGGCCGCCGACATAAGGGGCAGGGCGCCTGACTTCCTCGATCAGGCCTTCGGCTTTCAGGTCGAACAGAATGCGCGACAAGCTCGCCTCGGACAGGCGAACGGCCTTGGCCAGCGGCGGCCGGAACGAGCCACCGGACTGGAGCAAATGAGTCAAAATGGCAGCACGCGTCTGCCGCCGACTTCTCGGCTGCTCCGGCATTTTCCATCCCTGTCGTCATTCTTACTTAGTGTAAGAATTTGCGCGCGGAGTGTTTCGACTGTCAAGACACTTGCGGTTAAATCCGCTGACTTGATGTTGTGCGTGGCAGCGAAACCGGTCGCTAGGGCTCGCCGACGTCTGTTCCGAGCTGCTGCGATGACGTGAGAAAATCGGTGAAGATGTCCCGCGATGACGCGATATCGTCACGCGTGTCAGATCGTAAACGCCTGTGCGATAGCCGCAGCCGTTTCCTTCTGAACGAAATAGTTGGTGTGGTGCACGTTGGGGTTCGTGCCGAAATCATGGACGATCTGCACCTGGCGCAGGTCCGCGACTTCGGACATCGACGAGGTGTCGACGACCAGGTCGTTTTCGGCCTCGAAAATGATGTCGGCTCCGAGGTCGCCGAGACGTTGCATCGGCTTGGAGAAGATCCGGAGGAAATTCCAGCCGATCTCCGTCGGCTCGAAATTCGATTTGATCGCGAAGTACTGGATCGGCAGGGCGCCAAACTCGCCGCTCCCGGTATTCATGCGCAGCCGGCGGATCTCCTCGTTGTTGCCGGTCCGTGACTGTGCATCGAGCCCGGGAACGAGAGCCAGCGCGGCATCGAATACCGGTGTCTTGGCGGCGAGGTTAGTGACGGTGCTGAACACCCGCAGCAATCCGCTCGCTGCGAGGAAGAAGGGGTTGGCGGCGGCGAGATCCGCGCCAGCCCGCAGGACGTCTGCGATGTTCGTCAAGAGGTCAAGCGTGCTACGCAGACGCGGAGCAGCCGCCAAGCTGGTGCCACCCAGCGGCGAGCCGACGAAAATCACCCTGCGCTTCAGCGCTGGCTCGCAAAATCCTTCGCACAGCCAACGGGCCACGAGCCCGCCGCGGCTATGGCAGACGATGTCGAGTTCCTTCGGCGCCGGTCGCAACAACGCGGCCAGATCGAAGGCATTCATCACCGGGCTCACGCTGAGCGTCGGGTGGTCGTAGGCGAGCACGAAGTCATACTTCGCCTGCGCTCTCGTCAGCAGCTGTTGCCCCTCGGGAATCTTTGCCAGTCCATTGTTGATGAGAGCTGCAGATCCGCTGAACGTCCCATGGATCAGCAACAATACACGCTTGCCTGCAACTTGAGGCACGTCCGCCAGTGTCAGCGGCTGGAGCTGGCCTTGCACGAGCCGACTGAGGCCCGTCGATGGTTTGACCGCATAGGACGCATCCGGTGTCAGCGTCCTGTCGAGCTTGAGGAGCGCATCATAGACCTGCGATGTTTCGAGAGTCTCAAAGGCGTATTGCTTTACGATTTGTCCCGTCGGGAGCGCGGCGCGCGATCCGGCGCGACTGGACATCATGGGAATGGCGGCGCCGAGGCGCCATCTCAGGATCCCGCCGTCGCGCACGAGTGAAATGATCTGCTGCTCTGGCATCCGGTCCGTCGGATCGGTCGGCGGGCGCTGGCGCCGATAAGTCGGCCGGTAGGATTGCATCCGCATCACGTCTGTCAGCCGATCGACCGGCCGGACGCCTTCGATTTCCGGCATCGAGGCGAGCCAATCGTCGAAAGGAGGGGGCGTAGTCATGCGGGCTCCGTGTTTGTCGCCGGCGCTAGCCAAGTCGGTCCAGCAAGGGAAGTGGGGTAACGCTTTCGCCGCGGGCGGATTGAATGTCGATCATTGCGTCGAAGCTCTGCGGATGGAGATTGCTCGCGCCCCGCTCCAGGGCCTGAAAGAAACCCTTCCGCGCTGTGACAAAGGTGCTCTCGAATGGCACGAGTTCACCTTTCTGCACGTAGCTCAGGAGCTCCGCGAGATTGTCGGTACCGGTGAACATCCAGCTCTCGGTCTGGCCCTTGGTATTCGTCGACTGGACCGTGCTGGTGAAGCCATCCTGACTTCGGCCGATCTGCCCAGGCAGTTGCTGCTCGTTCTGGTCGAATCGGAAGCTCTTCATGCGCCACCAGGCCTTGTTGCTTCTCCAGTAGGCCGGAAATGCGTGTCCGGTAATCAGGAATACCGACGAATAGATGCCGACGAATTCCAGGCAGGATGCGAACAGAAGCGCAAGATCGATGCAGGTCGCTGCATTTCCCTTAAAGATCTCAGTCGGCGTTCGAAGCCGCTGCGACTGGCTCGTGTAGGATGGCGGCCGGTTGATATAGCTGACGGGCAGATCGTGCTGGAGGGCCGCCCAGATCGCTTGCACTTGAGGATCGACCACGTTGGGCGCATTGGAGTCGTCTTCAAGCACCTGCTGATAGCCGTCGAAGCCGGCGGAACAGTCATCGAGCAATGTTTGCAGATAACGCTGCGCACAGGCGACGACCTTCAGCACCGTCGGGTCTCGAGGCAGAACGAAGCTCGGCAGCCAGCGATGGTCCTCGCCGTCGTCCCGCCATTCGTCTGCCGGAAGCACGGTCACGCGCTCGCTGGACTCGCGCAATATCCGGTCGCCGCATTGGACCTTGATATAGAGATTGCTTCTCAAGCTCTCGCTTGTCTGCCGCAGCATGCCCGCAACGAGGGGAAGCCGGATCTTGTCGAGAAGGTCGAGCGTGGCGTCTTCCTCGGGCAGCTCCTCCGAGAAGCGGCAGCGGCATGATTCCGTGCCGACTTCCAGCACGATTTCCACTTGAAGCAGGTCGAGCGGACCCGCCTTGGTCTTGTGGACCGTGAAGATACTGAAGGGCGGGCGGTCGTTATGAAGCAACGAGTAGTTCAAGCTCGCGCTCGAGGTTTTGCGCATGCGGCCAGGAATCGACTTGTCCTGGACCAAAGTGATGTCGAGCTTGAGGTCCCGGTGGGTCGCGCCGCCCCTCGCGGCTCTTTTCGACGGCGCATGGCGCCCCGCGATCGTTCCAGCCTGAGGGCTGTCGAGGAGCGAAACCTGACTCCAAAGCGCGACTCCCGAGCGCTGCTCGTTGTCGCTGCCGGCCTGGGACATCCACTGTTGCCGGGCACGAAGAAAAGCGTCCTTGACGTTCCAGTCCTGCGTCAAGGTTCGGTAGAATACGCTGAAGAACAGCATGGCGTCGGCATCGGTAATGGTATCGACAAAACCGATTGCGTGCCGGGCGCCTTGCGCTGTTGCAAGGGGAGCAATGCGCTGCGCGCTGTAGCAGCTGCTGATTGCCACCAGCAAGGGTTTCCGCGCTCCGGCCGTGACAATATTGGCGAGGTCGACCGATCCCACAGCGTCATAAGTTTGGGCGTTTCCTTGGGGGCTTACTTGCTGGCTCGCGCGGAGGACAAAGCCGTCCTCTTCGTTGGTCGGTTGGTCAATGAGCTTTTGCTCCACCAGAGACATTGGGTCTACACCCACAAGATGCACGATCGAAGGAGAAAGAGCCTCGATCCTCGAGCGAAGTCCTTGACGGTCGGGATCTCGAAGGGGCTCAGTCTGAATTTCCTTCAGCGCGCCCGTGACCATCTCGATCTCTCGCGCGAACTCGTAGAGCGAGCGCAGTTTTCCGGGGCCGCTGTCAACTGCGAGCGCTGTCGTAGGCGTCAGCCGATGATTGTATGGCGGTTCAACAACGAGATGGCGGACGACGGCGAATTCGCTCGGCTCGCTGCGATACGGCGCGGTCGCCAACCACAGCGCGCTCTCCCACGGGAACAGTCTTGCCGACCACCCGACGTTCTCCCCGTTGTAAGGGATTCTGACCTCGACGAGCTTGGCAGCTGCGATCTCCTTGATCCGCGACAGGATCTGGCTTTCGTCGTAAATGCGAGCGTGATCGTTGATCAGCTTCTGAAGGTCCCGGCTGAGGTCGTCGCGCGTCGAACGGACGATCCGTCGCCGGTTGGCGATCACGTAGCGCCAGCGCTGGACAGACGGGTAAAATTTCCGATCGTCAATTGGAATGACGAGCTCGTCCAGGCCCCTGTTGCCGCTATAGCGAATTCGTACCTCGTACTCAGGCGAGACGGCGGGCGCGGGCGACGGGTTCTGGACGGCGTCGGTGGCCGTCGCGTCGGTCGTGCGGCGCCGCGCTCGCGCCTTGGCGGGCCTCCTGGCTTTCCGGCTGCCGGCCTTCGCTCGTGAGGGCGCTACTCTCTTCGCGGACATGACCGGTCTCCGGGGCTCGCGACCACGGATGCATGATGCCAGAAAACTCGCGTAAATAGAAAGAAAATGATGCCGGCCGGCGATCTGGACCGCACGCAATGAAAACGGCGTCACCCGTTGGGATGACGCCGTTGGCAAGGACCATGGAGTCCGAACTTACTTGCGATCCTTGATCGCGACGTAGTCGCGGCGGGTGACGCCGGTGTAGAGCTGGCGCGGACGGCCGATCTTCTGCTGCGGATCCTCGATCATCTCGCTCCACTGGCTGATCCAGCCGACGGTGCGGGCGACGGCGAACAGCACAGTGAACATCGAGACCGGGAAGCCCATCGCCTTCAGCGTGATGCCCGAATAGAAGTCGACGTTCGGGTAGAGCTTGCGGTCGATGAAGTACTGGTCGCTGAGCGCGATCTTCTCGAGCTCCATCGCCACCTTCAGCATCGGATCGTCGCCATGGCCGGTCTCCTTGAGCACGGCGTGACACATCTTCTGCATGATCTTGGCGCGCGGATCGTAGTTCTTGTAGACGCGGTGACCGAAGCCCATCAGGCGGACTTCGCTGTTCTTGTCCTTCACCTTGGCGATGAACTCGGGGATCTTGTCCACCGAGCCGATCTCGGCGAGCATCGCGAGCGCGGCTTCGTTGGCGCCGCCATGCGCGGGGCCCCACAGGCAGGCGATGCCGGCGGCGATGCAGGCGAACGGGTTGGCGCCGGAGGAGCCGGCGATACGCACCGTCGAGGTCGAGGCGTTCTGCTCGTGGTCGGCATGCAGGATGAAGATCTTGTCCAGCGCGTCAGCCAGCACCGGGTTGATCTTGTACTCCTCGCACGGCACGGCGAAGCACATGTGCAGGAAATTCTCGGCGAACTTCAGCGAGTTCTTCGGATACACGAAGGGCTGGCCGATCGTGTATTTGTAGGCCATCGCCGCCAGCGTCGGGATCTTGGCGATCATGCGCATCGACGCGATCATGCGCTGCTTCGGGTCGTTGATGTCGGTGCTGTCGTGGTAGAACGCGGCGAGCGCGCCGACGGATGCTACCATCACGGCCATCGGATGGGCGTCGCGGCGGAAGCCCTGGAAGAAGCGGGCCATCTGTTCGTGCACCATCGTGTGATGGATCACGCGATCGTCGAAATCCTTCTTCTGCGAGGCGGTCGGCAGGCTCCCGTAGAGCAGGAGATAGCAGGTCTCGAGGAAGTCTCCGTTCTCGGCAAGCTGCTCGATCGGATAGCCGCGGTATTCCAGCACGCCCGCGTCGCCGTCGATATAGGTGATCTTGGACTGGCAGCTCGCGGTGGAGGTGAAGCCGGGATCGTAGGTGAACAGCCCGGACTGGCCGTAGAGCTTGCCGATATCGATGACATCAGGCCCGACGCTGCCGCTGTGGATCGGGAGATCGTAGTTCTTGTTTCCAACCGTCAGCGTGGCGGTCTTATTGCTTGGTTTGGCGTCCATCAGAGGTCCCCGATGTATGGTGAAACGGGCCGGACCCGGAAGGCCCCGATGACATGGTGGGGCAGGCCGGATGTTCCAGAAGGTACGGGTGAGATGGGTATATTATTGCTGTGTGCGCTGCAAGATGGCGCCGCGCATGCTCGACTTACGTCTAGCCTAGTCCTCAGCCTGGTCCTTCAGCCGGCCCAAACTTTCCTGGCGCCCCAGCACGTCCAAAACCTCAAATATACCAGGCGACGTCGTTCGTCCGGTCAGCGCTGCCCTGAGCGGCTGGGCGACCGCGCCGAGCTTGAGACTATTTTCCTCGGCAAACGCGCGCAGCGAGGCTTCCGTGGTGGCGCCGCTCCATGTCTCGACTTTCTCCAGCGCGGAATGTAGCTGGCCGATCAGCTTGCGGTTCTCGGGCGTCAGCAGGGCTGCCGCCTTGGGATCGAGCGCCAGCGGGCGGTCGGCGAAGATGAAATAGGCGCTGTCGATCAGCTCGATCAGCGTCTTGGCACGCTCCTTCAGGGCCGGCATGGCCTTGAGAAGCTGCGCGCGCGTGGTGTCATTCAACTTGGCCTTGATCTCGTCGCGGCTGGGCACGAGATGGTCGAGCACTTCCTCGAACATCTTCACGAGTGATTGATCGTCGGCGTGGCGGATGTAGTGGCCGTTGAGGTTTTCCAGCTTGGCGAAATCGAAGCGGGCGGCGGCACGGCCGACGCTGGCGAGGTCGAACGCAGCGATCATCTCCTCGGTCGAGAAGATCTCTTGGTCGCCATGGCTCCAGCCGAGCCGGACGAGGTAATTGCGGAGCGCGGCCGGAAGGTATCCCATGGCGCGGTAGGCATCGACGCCGAGCGCGCCGTGGCGCTTGGACAGCTTCGAGCCGTCCGGGCCGTGAATGAGGGGGATGTGGGACATGTTCGGCAGCGCCCAGCCCATCGCATCATAGATCTGCTTCTGGCGGGCGGCGTTGATGAGGTGGTCGTCGCCGCGGATCACATGGGTGACGCCCATGTCGTGGTCGTCCACGACCACTGCCAGCATGTAGGTCGGGTTGCCATCGCCGCGCAACAGGACGAGGTCGTCGAGGTTCTCGTTCTGCCAGACCACGCGGCCCTGGACCTGGTCCTCGATCACGGTCTCGCCGGTCTGAGGCGCGCGCAGGCGGATCGTGGGCTTCACGTCGCCCGGGGCCGTCGCCGGATCCCGGTCGCGCCACAGGCCGTCATAGAGGCGGGTGCGGCCCTCCGCGCGCGCCTTCTCGCGCATGGCGGTGAGCTCCTCGGCCGTGGCGTAGCAGCGATAGGCCTTGCCGTCGGCGAGCAGCTGCTCGGCGACCTCGCGGTGGCGGGCGGCGCGGCTGAACTGGTAGATGACGTCGCCATCCCAGCCAAGCTCCAGCCATTTCAGCCCCTCCAGAATCGCGCCGATCGCAGCCTCCGTGGAGCGCTCCCGGTCGGTGTCCTCGATCCGGAGCAGCATCTTGCCGCCGTGCTTCTTCGCATAGAGCCAGTTGAACAGCGCCGTGCGGGCACCCCCGATATGGAGGAAGCCGGTCGGGGAGGGAGCAAAGCGGGTGACGACGGAGGAGGTCATTCTTGGCAGGGCCTATGCATTGGAGGCGGTGGTATATAACAGGACCGGAGCATAACTAAACCCCGGCAGCGGACCGCTTAAGGCCTTGCTTGAGCCCTTGGCTCAGCCAAGGGAATTTGGCAGAAGGGCCGCTGATTTCCCTACAGGATTTTCGTAATGACAGAACCGGTGGCGACTGAGGTTGGGCGCGATTTCATTCGTGACATCATCCAGGCCGACCTCGATCAGGCCAAATACAAGGAGATCGTGACCCGGTTCCCGCCGGAGCCGAACGGCTATTTGCATATCGGCCACGCCAAGTCGATCGCGCTCAATTTCGGCATCGCCCAGGAGTTTCCGGGCCGCTGCCACCTGCGCTTCGACGACACCAACCCGGTCAAGGAAGAGCAGGAATACATCGATTCCATCCAGGCCGACGTGCGCTGGCTCGGCTTCGACTGGGGCAAGAACCTGTTCTTCGCCTCGGATTATTTCGATCGCCTCTACGAATGGGCGGAGACGCTGATCCGCGACGGGCTCGCCTATGTCGACGATCAGAGCCAGGAAGAGATCCGGCTCTCGCGCGGCACGCTGACCGAGCCCGGCAAGAACTCGCCGTTCCGCGACCGCAGCGTGGACGAGAATCTAGACCTGTTCCGCCGCATGAAGGCGGGCGAATTCCCCAACGGTGCGCGCGTGCTGCGGGCCAAGATCGACATGGCGGCGGGCAACATCAACCTGCGCGACCCCGTGCTGTACCGCATCCTGCATGCGCACCATCCGCGTACCGGGACCAAGTGGAGCATCTATCCGAGCTACGATTATGCCCACGGCCAGTCGGACGCGATCGAGGGCATCACGCATTCGATCTGCACGCTGGAGTTCGAGGATCACCGGCCGCTCTACGACTGGTTCATCGAAAAACTGCCGGTGCCGTCGAAGCCGCATCAGTACGAGTTCGCGCGGCTCAACCTGACCTACACGCTGCTGTCGAAGCGCGTGCTGACTCAGCTGGTGCGCGAGGGCCATGTCGCGGGCTGGGACGATCCGCGCATGCCGACCATGGCGGGCATGCGCCGCCGCGGTGTGCCGCCGGCGGCCCTTCGCGAATTCGTCAAGCGCATCGGTGTGGCCAAGGCCAACAGCGTGGTCGACGTCGGCATGCTCGAATTCTGCATCCGCGAGGAGCTGAACCGCACCGCGCAGCGGCGCATGGGCGTGCTGAAGCCGCTCAAGGTCGTGATCGAGAATTATCCGGAAGGGCAGACCGAGGAGCTCGAGGCGATCAACCACCCGGACGACCCCAGCGCCGGCACGCGCAAGATCACGTTCGGCCGCGAGCTCTATATCGAGCAGGACGATTTCATGGAGAACCCGCCGAAGAAGTTCTTCCGTCTGTCGCCCGGCAACGAGGTGCGGCTGCGCTACGCCTATTTCGTCAAGTGCACCGGCGTGATCAAGAACGATGCCGGCGAAGTGGTGGAGCTGCGCTGCACCTACGATCCCGCGACCAAGGGCGGCAACGCGCCCGACGGCCGCAAGGTCAAGGCCACCATGCACTGGCTGCCGGCGGCAAATTCGGTGCCGGCCGAGATCCGCATCTACAACCAGCTGTTCGCCAACCCGAGCCCGGACGCGGCGAACTTCGCCGCCGATCTCAATCCGCAGTCGCTTGAGATTTTGTCGGACGCACGGATCGAGGCATCGGTCGCCGAGAGCAATTCGACCGAGCCGATGCAGTTCGAGCGCCAGGGCTATTTCGTGCGCGACAAGGACTCGACGCCTGGCAAGCCGGTGTTCTCGCGCACCATCGGCCTGCGCGACACGTTCGCGAAGGAAGTCGCGAAAGGTTGATGCGCGCATGAGCAGTGAATCCGACGCCGTCGTTTCCGACATCATCGCGAAATGGTGCGCCGGCTTCGCGGCGCTCGATGCGGCCGCGCTGTCGTCGCTCTATTCGAACAACGCGTTCTTCTTCGGCTCCAACCCGAAGCTCTATCGGGGCAGGGACGGCGTCGCCGACTACTTCAACGGCCTGCCGCGCTGGCATAGGCCGAGCGCTGTGTTTTCCGAGGTGAACATGGCGCAGGCCGGTCCTGATCTGATCAACATGGGTGCAACCATCTCGTTCGATCTCGGCGGGGAACGCCCCGATCTCGTCGTCAAGATGAGCTGGGTCATCATCCGCGAGGATGGCGATTGGAAGATCGTCAATCACCACGCTTCATCGAAAGCGCCGCTGATCTGAGCAGGCGGGCGGCACACAGCTTCGTCATTGCCGTGAGAGAACCAACGTGCGCGCCGCGCGTTGATGGGGTTCCAATAGGGAATCCCACCATGCAGAGCATCGCAGAGCATATGGAAGTCATCGGCGCCGACGGCGTCCATGTCGGAACAGTCGACCGCGTCGAGGGCAACCGCATCAAGCTGACCAAGAAGGACAGCGGCGAGGGCAGCCACAGGGGCCATCATCACTTCATCGACAAGGGGCTCGTCGCCGACGTCGAGGGCAACAAGGTTCGGCTGTCGGCCAAGGCGGACGTCGCCGTGACGATGGAAGAGGAAAAGTAGGGGCGCATCGCTTCGTTCCTGATCCGTACCGCTATTCGCGCAACCGCACGTTCCGGTAGCCTCTGCACCCGTCGCGTATCGTAAGGTGCAGGGGAATGGCGGAGTTAGGCCGGCCAGTACGCTCCCAGGGAGTTGCCGGGACGTGGCCGGTCGGCCGCGCCGCACCGACTGGTGGCCTGGTGCCGGCCGGCTTTGGCGTCTGGCCCGCGATCGTCGAGACGTTGCGCCAATGGGCCAGGGCCGAGACCGGTGCCGGGCGGCTGCTGCCCTGGGTGCCGGTCGCCTTCGGCGGCGGCATCGCGCTCTACTTTGCCGCCGATCATGAGCCGGTGCTTTGGGTCGTCGCCGCGACGGCGGTCGCGCTGATGCTTGGCGCCCTCGTGCTGCGCAGGACCCGGCTGTTCGCCCCGGCAATCATGATTGCGGCGGTGGCGGCCGGCTTTGCCGTGGCGACCTGGAAGACGGCGCGCATCGCCCACACCGTGCTGGCAAAGCCACTCTATTCCGTTTCTCTGTCGGGCTTCGTCGAGGCCCGCGACATCCGCGAGCGCACCGATCGCTTCGTGCTGCGCGTCACCGCGATGGAGGCGCAGCGCAGCGACGTCAAGCTGGAGCGTGTCCGGCTGTCGGTGCGCAAGGGCACGGCGCCCGAGGTCGGCAGCTTCGTGCAGTTGAAGGCGCGGCTGATGCCGCCGATCTCGCCGGTGCGTCCCGGCAGCTACGACTTTTCGCGCGACATGTTCTTTCAGGGTATCGGCGCGTCAGGATTCGTGATGGGCGCGATCGCGACATCCGTGCCGCCGGATCCCGGTGGCTTGCGGCTGCGCTATGCCGCCTTCATGCAGGGCCTGCGCGATGCGATCGATGCGCGCATCCGCGCCACGCTCGAGGGTGACAATCGCGCGATCGCGACCGCGCTGCTGACCGGCCGGCGCGACGCCATCACCACGCCCGTCAATGACGCGATGTTCATCTCGGGTCTTGGTCACGTGCTGTCGATCTCCGGCTATCACATGGCGGTGGTCGCCGGCGTCGTCTTCTTCGCGGTGCGCGCGCTGCTGGCCTTGTCCCGGGACTGGCGGTCGGCTTTCCCATCAAGAAATGGTCGGCCGCCGCCGCGCTGGTCGCGGCCGCGTTCTACCTGCTGCTCTCGGGCGCGGAGGTCGCCACGCAGAGATCGTTCTTCATGACGGCGGTGGTGCTGATCGCGGTGATGGTCGATCGCCGCGCCATCACCTTCCGCACGCTTGCCGTGGCCGCCCTGATCGTGCTGGCGGTTGCGCCGGAAGCGCTGGTGCATCCGAGCTTCCAGATGTCGTTTGCGGCGACGCTGGGGCTGGTTGCGCTGGTGCAGATCGGCATGCCGAACCTGTTTGCATCCCCTGATCATTCGGCGACCGCGCGGATCGCAATGTGGGGCGGCCGCGAGATCGCGATGCTGTTCCTGGCCTCGCTGATCGCGGGGCTTGCGACCACGCCCTATGCCGCGTTCCACTTCCATCGCGTCACGCCGTTCGGCGTGCTCGCCAATCTCGGCGCGATGCCGGTGGTCTCGGCGCTGGTGATGCCGGCGGGGCTGCTCGGACTGCTCGCAGCTCCGTTCGGACTCGATGGCGTGTTCTGGTGGCTGATGGGGATCGGCATCGACTGGATGATCGCGGTCTCGCGCTGGGTGGCATCGCTGCCGGGGGCAGTTGGCCGCATCCCGGCTTTCGGCATCGCGCCGCTGATCGCGGCAAGCTTCGGAATCATCGTGATGGGCTTGTTGCGCACACCGTTACGCTGGTCAGGCGCGCTGGTGCTGATGGTTGCGATCATGTGGGGGCTGTCGGCGCGTCAGCCCGACATCCTGATTGCCGGCGACGGCCAGAGCGTGGCGGTGCGTGGCGGGGACGGGCGCCTGCATTTGATCCGGGCGAGCAAGGACAGCTTTCTGCTGAAGCAGTGGCTGGCTGCCGATGCCGATCCGCGCGATGCCGGCAGTGCTTCGCTGGCCGAGGGCGTGTCCTGCGACGAGGCCGGCTGCGTGACGCCGCTTGCCGACGGCCGTCTGGTCGCGCTGGGCCTACGCATCGATTCATTGGCTGACGATTGCAGCCGGGCCGCGCTGGTGGTGACGGCAAGGCTGGCGCCGCCGGATTGCGCGGCGATGGTGATCGATCGGCCGCGTCTGGCGGCGCAAGGCGCGCTGGCACTGACACGGCGTGGCAACGGGTTTGCCGTCCAGGCGGTGAAGGCGAAAGGCCCCGACCGCCCGTGGTCGCCGGCGACCGCCGGCGAGAGTGATTTCGGGACGAGCCTTGCGCCACAGGCGGCCGCTTCCCGCAACCGGGACGCCACACCGTCCGAGGCGGACCTGCAAGCTGAGGAATGAGCGGATCGGCTACAGATACCAGACCAGCATGGCGTCCAACGCTGCGCTCCCCATCACCGGCAGGGCCACCATCCGCGTCAATCCGGATGCGCGGGCCTCCGAGCCCGCGATCGAGCCGTCATCCGAGAGATCGTCGTTGAGCGCGGGCATGCCGGTGGCCCAGGCTCCGCCGATGCTGCCCTCGCCCTTGGTGATGAATTTGATTGCGTAGAGGGCGGCGAGGTCGGTCTGCGCGCTGCAATCGCCGGCGCGGAATACCAGCGCAGTGCGGGCCTCGTTCGGGACCCAGATCTCGAAGCGTCGCGCAATCGGGGTTGCCTGCGCTGACAGGAAAGTCAGGACCCAGGTGTGGTCGGTGCCGGTCCGGTAGGGCACGCCGACGCCGAGATTGATCCCGACCTTGGCGGCGTCCTCCCAGCGCAGAAAGCTTTTGGCATCGTGCAGATCCTTGATGATCAGCGGCAGTCCGGCTTTCCAGGTGCGGCCGGGCAGGCCGAAGCCGCGCGGAAATTTGGTGTGGCGGGAGTTGAATTCGAACATCTCCGCCGCACCGTAATAACCGTCGACGAGTCCCATTTCGTGGGAGATCTCGGCATCATTGTGCCAGAGCTCGATCGCGCCGACATGCGCCTCGTCGTCGCCGCAGAACAGCACCATCACCGCTTGCAGGAATTCGCCGGCGAACACCGGTACCGCGACGCCGCAGGTGAGGCCGGCTGCGAGCGCCTGATCGCTCCGCTTGAAGTAGGAATTGGCGAATTTGGTGAGGATCACGGGGTGGCCGCTGGCCCAGGCCTTGCCGGGAAGGCCCTCGTCATATCCGAAGCGCAAATACTCGCTCACGGCCTTGAACGCGGACAGCCCTTCGCCGTAGAGGCCGCCGCCGAATTCCAGCCGCATGCGCGTGCGGTCAGGCACCCAGAGTTCAACGACGCGAATGAAGGTTTTCATCGAACGTGTCCGCCGCCTCGAGCCGCAAACAGCATCGGCTATTTGGCTGCGGAACGGACGTTCAAAATTCAGGCAGGACAGCGCAAACTTCGTGCGGCGGGCAGACGTGGCGGGCTGATCCCGCCGGCCCGGATTCCGGACACTCAAACCAATCCACCTCGCCGGCCTCGGCCGGCGATGGCGATTTCAATCCCGGTCCCGACCTGTGAGCCGGAGAGCTATGTCAGCCGATCGGCAGGCGCGGACTCGCCGGCTGGCTATCGGAGATGATCTGCGGCTTGTGCTCGCGCTCGCCAACCGGTTGGGTCACGGGCAGTTGCAGCACGGTCGCGCGCTGGCCTTCGACGAGCTGCGTCACCAGCACGTATTTGCCATCGGGGAATTCGATCGCATCATGATGCCGGTCGGGAATGTGCGGATCGATCTTGCCGAACTTGCCGACACGCGAGTTGACCGTGCGCGTCCAGATCCAGCGATTGTCGTAGCGCACGTTGTCGGCGAAGGCGAGCTCCGTTCCCGGCAGCAGGCAGACCGCGACGGTCGGATCGGCCGCGGAGGCAAAGCCGCGCGTCGAGGTGCCGCGGAAGGTTGTCGTGACGACCGTCTCGCCGACTTCGGCGGGACGCGACGCGACGGCATGCAGGCTGTAGTCACACATCGGGTGCTCCTCATGCGACGATAGCGGCCCGCGCCTCTTGTCGAGGCGCAGGCCTCTATCAGAGTGGAAGCATAAAACTTCTGCCCGCTTGTAGGCAAATCTGCGGCTCGCCGCCGCAGGCCGCGATCACATTATCTTTCCCGAATCCTTTAGGAACAAAGCTTGCGCGCGAGCATTTGGGGCGCGCGTGTCAACGCCCCGCCGGCGCCGACCAACCAGCGTATCGCCAGTCCGGCTGCGAGGGCCGATCGATCGCATTACGCGCGTTGCGAACCTGCTCGCTGGTCGCCGCCTCCTTGCGGACATGGTGACGCGAAGGTGCGGCGAAGGCTTGCGACGCCGATGCTGCCATCAATGCCGCCGCGACGGTGCTCAGAATGACCTTGCGCATGATGTCTCCTCAGTCTCTCAAGCCGCGAAGCATGGATGCCTGGTGCGGCGTGCCGAGGATGTAGCGCCGGAGAAGGGGCCGGATAATCTGCGCGAAACCAGAAAGACTATCCAGCGGGAGCGGACAATCGTCCGCTCCGATCGTTGACAGCGATCATGATCGCCGCGGATTGGCAGGTGCCTTCGGTATCAGTACTTCCGGTACAGCCCGATCAGCTTGCCCTGGATCTTCACCCGGTTGGGCGGCAGGATGCGGACCTCATAGGCCGCATTGGCAGGCTCGAGCGCGATCGAGGCGCCGCGGCGGCGGAAGCGCTTCAGGGTGGCTTCCTCGTCGTCGATCAGCGCCACGACGATGTCGCCGGTGTCGGCGCTCTCGTTGCGCTGGATCAGCGCCATGTCACCGTCGAGAATGCCAGCCTCGACCATGGAATCGCCGCGCACTTCGAGCGCGTAATGCTCGCCCGAGCCGAGCATGTCGGGCGGGACGCTGATGGTGTGGCTGCGGGTCTGCAAGGCCTCGATCGGCGTACCGGCCGCGATCCGGCCCATGACGGGCACCGCGACGGGACGCTCGCCCTCGTCGGCAGGCGGGCTGGAGGTCGCGCGCACCTTGCCCAGATTGCCCTCGATGACGCTCGGAGTGAAGCCGCGGCGGTTGCCGGCGGCCGCCTGGAGCTCCGGCAGCTTGATGACCTCGATGGCACGGGCGCGGTTGGGTAGGCGGCGAATGAAGCCGCGCTCCTCGAGTGCGGTGATCAGGCGATGGATGCCCGATTTCGAGCGCAGGTCGAGCGCGTCCTTCATCTCGTCGAAGGAAGGCGGCACACCGCTTTCCTTCAGCCGTTCGCTGATGAACCGCAGGAGCTCGTATTGTTTGCGCGTTAACATCTCGACCAAATCCCCCGGTTGATGTCGTTCGATTCCGAGACGGTGAGTCCAGCGATAAGCTGCTACACGCTCGAAACAAATCATGAACGGACACTATATGTTCGATACATGTTCCGCAACTGCTTAATTTACCGTGAACGCGACAAAGTAGGCGGAACGCACGCGAACGATGCGGTCAGACGGGCAGTCGCAACACCTCGCAAGGTGTGCCGGCCTCGGCCTTTGGCGCGAACGGTGCGCGCACGAGAAGTGCTTGTGCCGCAGCGAGATTCGCAAGCAGCGAGGAATCCTGGTGATTGACCGGAAGGGCAATCAGCGCACCGTCGTCGCGCTCGTCAAGGCGCGCACGCAGGTAATCCTCGCGCTGGTCATTGGCACCGATATCGCGGCCGAGCACCGCGCGCTCGCGGCGGTGATGAATCGTTGAACGACCCGCGAGCGCGCGAATCAGCGGCACCAGGAACAAGAAACCGCAAACGTAAGATGACACGGGATTGCCGGGCAGGCCGATCACGCGCATCGCCCCCAGCTGCCCGTTCATCATCGGCTTGCCCGGCCGCATCGCGATCTTCCAGAACGCCATCGAGATGCCTTCGTCCCTCAGCGCCCGCTGGACCAGATCGTGGTCGCCGACCGACGCGCCGCCGATCGTGACCAGGATGTCGGCGCCGCTGTCGCGGGCGCGGCGGATGCCGGCGGTGGTGGCCTCCAGCGTATCGGCGGCAATCCCGAGGTCGATTGTCTCGGCACCCTCGCTGCGGGCGAGCGCGTGCATGGCATAACCGTTGGAATAGACGATCTGGCCGGGACCGGGCGTGGTGCCCGGCATCGCCAGCTCGTCGCCGGTGGCGAGGATGGCGACCCTCGGGCGGCGGCAGACGGCGAGATGCGGGTGGTTCATGGCGGCGGCGAGCGCGATGTCGCGCTCGGTGAGCCGGGTCCCCTTGCGCAGCAGCACGTCGCCCTCGGAGAAGTCGACGCCGGCGGGACGGATGTGCCGCCCGGCGACGGCGGCTTCCTTGATCGTGATGCGGTTGCCGTCGGCGACCGTGTCCTCCTGGATCACGACCGCGTCCGCGCCATCGGGAACGACACCGCCGGTGAAGATCCGTACCACTTCGCCTGCGCCGACCGTTCCCGCAAACGGCCGGCCGGCCGCCACCTCGCCGATCAGCGTGAGCTGGGCATCGACCTTTGCCGCATCTGCGGCGCGCACGGCATATCCATCCATCGCCGACATCGCCTGCGGCGGCTGCGTGCGCCGGGCCGCAACGTCGCGCGCGAGCACGCGATGATAGGCCGCGTCGAGCGCGATCATCTCTTCAGGCAGCGGCTCTGCACCCGCCAGCACAGCGGCAAGCGCGTCAGAAACCGGCATCAGGGCCACGGGTGAAAACTCCTGCTGGGCCCGTTCGGGCAAATCGGCGGCGAGAGTTCTAGCCGAGCGCGGGCGCAGAGGCAAAGCAGCGGCCGCGCGAGAGGGTTATCCTGCGTCGTCCGATCTATGGTGAAGGATTATCAGCTCCGCCGGGGCATGGTTTGGAAGGCAAGACAGACCGGCACGGGGATCGCCGTGGCGAGGATGAGAATGACGGGGCTCGCGGCCAGCATCGGTCAACTCCCCGTCTGCCGGTCCGGACCGATGCCCAGTGTGACGTCAGGAGCCGTGACGTCGGGAGCCCTGAGGCCTTGATCCCTGTCGGGCAAAGGATCGGCCTGGGATTTCAGGTCGGCGGCCTTGCTCACCAGCTTGGCAGAAAGTTCCGAGTCCGAGGTGGTCTTGGCGAATTCAAGAAGAAGAGAGGCCTGCTTGGTGAGGTAGGTTTTGCCCAGCACGATGATGCGTCCGTTTGTAGAAATCCCAACGGACTGTAGAGTCCGGACGCGGGATTCCGTTCCCGGAACTCTGTATAAAAATGTACAAAGGGATCCGGTTCCAAATTTTGCTCAAAATAGGTACCGGGAATCGGCCCGCTCCCCGTCAAAAGGGCCGGTCAGATGCCCATCGCCTTGAGTGCGTTTCCGACTTCGCGCGGCGAGGTCACGTGGACCGCGGTCAATCCGCGCGCCCGCGCTCCCTCGATGTTCTCGGCAAGATCGTCGAAGAACACGATACGGTTCGCCGGCGCGCCGATCGCGGCAACGACGTGGTCGAAGGCTTCCGCATCCGGCTTACGCAGTCCGATACTGGAGGACAAATACAGCTCGCGGAAATGTCCGAGCACGCCAGCATACTCCTTCGAGAAATGGTCGACGTGCGGCCGGTTGGTATTGGAGAAGGCATAGAGCGGCATCTGCGTTGCCGCGCGTGGCAACAGCTCGGCGATGTCGGGCATCTCGCCGGTGAAGATCGCGTTCCAGCCTTCCAGGAACTGCGCGTCGGAAATATCGATCCCGAGCGAGGCGCGCAGCGAGGCGAAATAATCTTCGTCGCTGAGCTTGCCGACCTCGTGCAGCCGATAGGCCTCGCTGTCGCGCACATAGCGCGCGACGATGGCGTCGGGCTTGCAGCCGGCATGTCCCGCCCAGCAGGCGATCGCCTTGGAGAAATCGATATCGAGCACCACGCGCCCGAGATCGAACAGAAGCGCGTCCGCGCTGCCGGGAGAGAGGAATGTCATCCGCGTCTCTCTACCCGAAGCGAACGACCCTCGCAAATCGATCGGGCCGCGGTTGCGTCCTGGAGGGGTACTACCTTTCGGCGACGTTGGCGGTGTGCTATCCTCCGATACTGCAATTGAGGAAGGAGGCTTCGCCATGGGCCATGCGTCTGCGTCTCGGCCTTTATTGTTGCGCCATGCAAAGGAGCGGCAGCTCCTCAGCGGCTTGAGTTACCATTACGATGTGGTCCAACAGCTCAATGTGACCGATCAGCAGAGGATTCCTGTGCTGATGACGCCCGGAATCTCGCTCCTGAAGACGCAAGGTGTGGTCGAGGACAATACTTGTGCGTCATACTGGTGACGTCGAAGTCGGATCTCACGGCGGATCTCGTCGTTCTTAGTTTGAGCCGCCGCGGTCTTTCGTTCGTTCGCCTCAACCTGGAGGACTATCCGGGCTCGATCGGGATTACCTGGCCGAACGCCGATGCTGCGGCGGAGATCGAAACCGATGGCGGCAGGATTGACTGCGGCAAGGTCCGATGGGGCGTCGGCGACGGAGAGCGGGGACGATTTCCTTCTTCGCGAGCGAGCCGCGTTTCTGTTCGGCTTCTGGGATGTATTGCCCTGGTTCTGGATCAATCGTCCCTCCGCAGTGCTTCTCGCGGAGAACAAGTTGCGGCAGCTCGCCTTGGCGAATGCGCATGGATTTCGTGTGCCACGGACGATCGTCTCGAACGATGCGGCGGCAGTGCGCAGCTTCGTCGCCAAGCAGGCGAGCATCGTCAAGCCGGTTTCAGGCGGGAGCTTCGTCGAATCCGGCCGCACATACGACATCCACACAAGTCCCGTGACGGTTGCCGATCTCACGGATGGCGCGGCTCAATCGGCGCCGGCGATCTACCAGGAGCGCATCGACAGGCAATTCGACCTTCGCGTCACGGTCGTCGGCACCCGCGTGTTTGCGTCGCGAATCCTGTTATCGAAATCCGATCAGGCCCGACCGGATTGGCGAGCCGCAGATCCCGCCGACGTGACCTATGAGCAGCACCGGCTCCCGCCGTCGTTCGAGGCGGCCTGCATTGCCTTCGTACGGGCCAGCGGCCTGGTGTTCGGCGCTCTTGATTTCATCGTCACACCCGATGGCGACCATGTCTTTCTCGAAATAAATCCCTCCGGCCAATGGGGCTGGATCGAGGACGCCACCGGGGCCCGAATTACCGAAGCGATCGTGGATAGCCTTGCGAGGGGAGCAGCATGAGCCTTTGTGATGTCCTGTGGCGCAGGGTGGGAGCTCCCGAGACGATCAATCCCCGGGAGTACTTCGATACATACAAGAACGCGATCATTGCGATCGAGCGCGGTGAGCCTTCGGCCGACGACCCCAAGCTCCTGGCGCAAAGTTGGAAGATGTTCGACAACGAGGCCGCGCGCCGGGGCACGATTGATGCGCGCGCGGCAGCGCTCATGCCCGCGCTCGGGCTTGCGGCTACGCTTGTGACGGGCGTCGGCTTCACCATCCTCAAGGATGCGACGATTTTCGTGGGAGCCCGCTGGATCGTCCTGGCGACCCTCGTGCTGGCCCTGGTCTACCTCACCCGAACGACGGTCCTGCTCTTCGCCATCCATGGCCAGGTCTTCCGCAGCACGCTCGACCCATCCGACCTGCCCATCGTGAATCGGGATCCGGCCGATACTACGGCATCGCCGTATGACCGCCTGGTCGCATGCAAGGTCCTCCGGTACACCGTCTCGAATTACCAGGCGAACAACGTGCAGTCGCAGACTCTGTTCGTGGCGCAGGGTGCGTTTAGAAACGCAGTCATTGTGATCGTCGCCGGCGGAGCACTGGCGACGATCACGATGTTCGCGGCGAGCTTCGATGGGGGCGCCACGATGGCGAGCATTTTGGGAGACTAGCGAGGGGCGTGATCGTATCCTTCAGTATCGGTACGGCTCGTGGTCGAACAGCGGGAATGCGCTGAACACGCTCGGCGCATTGGTCGCGGTCGCCGGGTGCAGGCAGGATTTGTCGACCTCGGCGAACGAGGTCGCGCCGAGCAAGCCAAGGCAGCGCAGCACCTCGTCCTCGAGCAGCTCCAGCATCCGCGTCACGCCGGCTTCGCCGGCCGCCGCCAGCGCCCAGCACTGCAGCCGGCCGATGCCGACCATGTCGGCGCCGGCCGCGATCGCCTTGACGATATCGGTGCCGCGGCAGAAGCCGCCATCGACCATGATTTTTGCGCGGCCCTTCACGGCGTCGACGATCTCGGGCAGCACATGCATGGCGCCGCGGCCGTGATCGAGCTGGCGGCCGCCATGGTTGGAGACGTAGATCCACTCGACGCCGTGATCGACCGCAATCTGCGCGTCCTCTGGCGTCGCGATACCCTTCAGGATGAGCGGGATCTTGAACCTGTCCTTGACCATCTTCACGGTCCGCCACTCCAGGCCCTTCTGGTAATCGCCGCCGGTGGCGCGCAGGCGGCTCTCGCGAACATAGCGCTTGGCGATGTCACGTTCGCGACGGCTGTAATGGGCGGTGTCGACGGTCAGGCAGAAGGCGGCGTAGGCGTTCTTCTCGCTCCGGCTGACGACATCGGCGACGAAGTCGTCGTCACCGCGCACATAGAGCTGATAGAGCCGCAGCGCATCGGGAGCGGCTTCGGCGGTCTTCTCCAGGCCGGGTTCGGAGACCGAGCTTAGCATGTGGGCGGCACCGAAAGTGCCGCAGGCGCGCGCGACGCTCGCCGCACCATCCGGATCGAATATCTCCAGGGCGCCGACAGGGGCCAGCACCACCGGCAGCCGCAGCTTGCGTCCGAACAGCTTGACCGAGCCGTCGACCTTGCGGACGTCGCGCAGCACGCGCGGGCGGAAGGCGATCTCGTCCAGCGCCATGCGGTTGCGCCGCATCGTGGTCTCGGTCTCGGCGGCACCGACGATATAGTCCCAGGCGTTCTGGTTGAGATTGGCGCGCGCCTTGCGGACGAATTCGTGCAGGTTCTGGAACGGCTCGGTGCTGGCGCCGAGCTCGACGTTACGTTCCGGCTGGATGCGGGGCGCTTCGTTCATTGTTGTCCTCCCGAGAATTTGAAGCCTTATTGTCATCGCCTATCGTGTCCGGCCCTGCAAAACCATCCTAAAATCGCATAGCTGCAAGGCGTGGGCCGGCCGACGATGCTGCTGGCGGCGCGAAACGGTTTTGGAACGTTGCCAAAAGTTTAGGTCCGGGCGAAGGGATTTTTACGGTGGCCCCGCCGACCGGGCGTCCCGGCCTTGAAGAAACCAGAATGGTATTGTGAACAGTTGGCTGGATCGCCATTTGCACGGCGCCTGCCCAGCCCAAAGCAAAGCTCCAAGCAAGAAGGCCAGCCTATCCATGCGGAAATCCCTGCTGTTCCCCCTGGGCGCGCTCACGGGAGCGTGTCTGACCCTTCTGGTAGCCAGCCCGCACGGCGGAGTATGGGCGGCACGGGCGGCAGCGAGCGCGGATGATGCCTATTCCCGGCTCAATCTGTTCGGCGAAGTGTTCGAGCGGGTGAAGGCGAGCTACGTCGAGAAGCCCGACAATTCCAAGCTGATCGAGGGCGCGATCACCGGTATGGTGACTTCGCTCGATCCGCACTCGCGCTACATGAACGACAAGGCCTGGACCGAGATGCAGGAGACCACCTCCGGCGAGTTCGGCGGGCTCGGCATCGAGGTCACGATGGAGGAGGGCCTGGTCAAGGTCGTCTCCCCGATCGACGACACGCCGGCGTCCAAGGCCGGCATCATGTCCGGCGACCTCATCAGCAAGATCGACGGCGATGCCGTGCAGGGCATGACGCTCGAGCAGGCCGTCAACAAGATGAAGGGGCCGGTCGATACCCAGACCAAGCTCACCATCGTGCGCAAGGGCGCCGACGCCCCGCTCGACGTCGCGATCAAGCGCGAGATCATCCATGTGCGCCCCGTGCGCTTCCACGTCGAGAACGGTGATATCGGCTACATCCGCGTCACCTCGTTCAACGAGCAGACCACCGACGGCCTGAAGAAGGCGATCGCCTCGATCTCCAGGGATGTCCCGCCGGAGAAGCTGGTCGGCTATGTGGTGGATCTGCGCAACAATCCGGGCGGACTGCTCGACCAGGCCGTGTCGGTGTCGAGTGCGTTTCTCCAGCGCGGCGAGGTCGTCTCGACCCGCGGCCGCAATCCGGAAGAGACCCAGCGCTTCACCGCGCATGGCGGCGACCTCACCAAGGGCAAGCCGCTGGTCGTGCTGGTCAACGGCGGCTCGGCCTCGGCCTCAGAGATCGTGGCCGGCGCGCTGCACGACCACAAGCGCGCGACCATCATCGGCACGCGCTCGTTCGGCAAGGGCTCGGTGCAGACCATCATTCCGCTCGGCGCCCGCAACGGTGCGCTGGCGCTGACCACGGCGCGCTACTACACGCCCTCGGGCCGTTCGATCCAGGCCCAGGGCATCGCGCCCGACATCGAGATCCTGCAGGAGGTGCCGCCCGAGCTGAAGGGCCGGATGGACACCATGGCGGAGTCCCAGATGCGCGGCCATCTGCAGGCCGCCGACGGCACCGAACAGACCGGATCGCAGTCCTACGTCCCGCCGGAAGAGAAGGACGACAAGGCCCTGCACGCGGCCTACGACTTCCTGCACGGCGTCACCGCGAATGCGGTGGCGGCCAAGCCCGCGCTGAAGGCTGCTGTGCCGAACTAGGCTTTACGACTTCGGGATACCGATCGCCCGGGAGTGGATCACCGCTCCCGGGCGATTTCGTTTGTGGACGCTGTCTCAGTTAATGTTCATGCCACAAAAGTCGCCTCGCAGCGGACCTGCCCGGCCTGCATGGTTCGAGACGCCCGCTTCGCGGGCTCCTCACCATGAGGCTTTAACAGGCAAGCCTCCCGCCGCGCCTTTTCTTCGTATGCGATAGCTCTGGTGCCGGGTGTGGCCCGGCCGTGACCGTCAAGTCAGAACGCGGGTGAAGACCTAGCCCGCCTCGCGGCGGCGGCTCTCCCTGCCATCTCGCTGGGCGAGCCGGCTGCGATGAGCTGCGAACAGCTCCAACACCTTGTCGGCCGGTTTCGCGGCGCTGAACAGATAGCCCTGCATCTCGGAGCAGCCGAGCGCGCGCAAGAGGCGCTGCTGCTCCTCGGTTTCGACGCCTTCGGCCGTGGTGGTCATGCGGCGGGCCGCCGCCAGGTTGACGACGGCCTGGACGATGCTGGCGGAGCCGTCGGGACCGGCGATGTCGTTGACGAAGCAGCGGTCGATCTTGATCTTGTCGAACGGGAAGCGGTGCAGATAGCTCAGCGAGGAATAGCCGGTGCCGAAATCGTCGAGCGCGATGCGCACGCCGATGGCGCGGAGCTGGTGCAGGATCGCCAGCGCGGTGTCGTCGTCGCGGATCAGCACCGCCTCGGTGATCTCGAGCTCGAGCCGGCTCGCCGGCAGATTGGAGGCGGCGAGCGCGGCCATGATCTTCAGCGCCAGCGTGCCGCTCTTGAATTGAACCGGCGAGACGTTGACGGCGAGGCGGATATCGTCGGGCCAGTCGGCGGCATCGCGGCAGGCGGTCGCCAGCACCCATTCGCCGATCTCGTTGATCAGGCCGGTGTCCTCGGCGATCGGGATGAACTCGGCAGGCGAGACCATGCCGCGCTCGGGATGGCGCCAGCGCACCAGCGCCTCGCAGCCGGTGATGCGGTCGTCCTTCAGACCGAGGCAGGGCTGGTAGTAGACCTCGAGTCCGTCATGGGCGATAGCGTGGCGCAGATCGCTCTCGAGCTGGCGCCGCTCGCGGACCTTGGCATCCATCTCCGGCTCAAAGAAGCGATAGGTGCGCCGCCCGGCCGCCTTGGCGGCGTACATCGCCATGTCCGCATTCTTCAGGATCTGGTCGAGCACCGTGCCGTGTCCCGGCGCCAGCGCGACGCCGATGCTGGCATCGGTGGTGAGGTGATGGCCCATGCAGTCGATCGGAGTGCGGATGGTCTCGAACACCCGCGCGACGAGATCGTCGACGGCGTCCCGCGAGGTCACCGCGCTCTGCACGATGGCAAATTCGTCGCCGCCCAGCCGCGCCACGAAGTCCGCCGGACCCGCACAGCGGCGCAGGCTCGCTGCGACCGATTTCAACAGCTCGTCGCCGACGAGATGGCCGAGCGCGTCGTTGACGCCCTTGAACTCGTCGATATCGATGTAATGCACCGCGATCTCTTCGCCATCGGCGATAGCGGCGAGCTCCGCACGCAGATGTTCGTGGAACATGGTGCGGTTGGGCAGGTCGGTCAGCGCGTCGTAATGAGCGAGGTGGGTGATGCGCTCTTCGGTGCGTCGCCGCTCGGTGATGTCCTCGTGGGTCGCGACCCAGCCGCCGTCAGCGAGCGGTTCGTTGACAATCTCGATGGAGCGGCCGTCGGCGGTGTTGACCACCATGGAATTGCGCACGTGGATGTCGCGCAGCACGCGGGCGACATAGTCGTCGACGTCGCCGGCGAACGAGCCGGTCGCCCTGCGGTGAGCGATGATGTCGTGGAAGCTGGAGCCGGGCTTCACCACCTCGGGCAACAGGTCGTACATTTCGATGTAGCGCTGGTTGCAGACCACGAGCCGCCGCTCGGCGTCAAACAGCAAAAGACCCTGCGTCATGTTGTTGACGGCGCGGTCGAGGCGTTGCTTTTCCAGCGTCAGCCGCTCGCGCGAGGCGCGGTGCTGCTCCAGCAGCTTGCGCACGATTGCTGTCAGCACGCCCGCGATGGCGAGTGCGGAGGCGCCGGCGACCGAGAGCAGGAGGCCGATCTGCTCGCGCCAGTCGGTCAGGGCCGCCGCGCGCGTCGTGGTGGCCATCATCAGGATCGGGAAGTGCGGCAGGGCGCGCGAGGAGATCAGCCGGTCGTCGCCGTCGACCGGACTGACGAAACGCCCGGCGAAGTGATCGAGCCCGAAGACCCTCTGATGCTCGAACGGACCGTTCTTGAAATTCCTGCCCATCAATTCGCTGGAATGGGGATAGCGGGCGAGCAGGGTGCCGTCGCGATGCAGCATCGAGATCGTCGCGCCTTCGCCGAGCACGACGGAGGCGAAGAATTTTTCGAAATTGGCGGGCTCGATGCCGCGCCCGACCACGCCCATGAATTCGCCGTTCGGTCCGACGATCTTGCGCACGATCAGGATCGTCCATGCGCCGGAGACCCGGCTATGGAGCGGCTCGATCAGCACGTCGGGCGAATAGGGGTCGTATTTGAAGGTGCGAAAATAGGCGCGATCGGCCACGTTCACCTTCGGCGCCGGCCATGTCGTCGACGAATTGACCAAATTGCCTTCGGCATCGAAGATGTTGACGCCGCCCATGTAGGGGAGCGCCTCGATCTTCGAGCGCAGCATCCGGTGGATGTCCTGGCCGGCGAGGCGCCTGCGATAGTCTTCGGCGGTCGCTAGTCCTGTCGTGCGAACGTGATCGACGAAATCTTTCTGGATGACCGCGAAGTCCTGCAATTGCTGGTCGAAATGATGGGCGAGCAGCAACACCGTGTTTTCCAGCTCGCGTCCGCTGTTGCGCAGCGCGCGTTCGCGGAAATTCTGCGCCATCAGCACCGAGCCGACGGCGATCGCGGCGATCAGCAGCGTCCCGCCCACCACCAGCCAGCGGATCGGACCGCTGCGCACGAAGGCCTGGTCAAGGAAGCGACTGCCGAATCTCGTCATCATGCTGGATCATTGCCGTGCACACGTCAGGGTCAATTCTTGGCCCCGGAAACATCCGTTGGTTTACGGGGACGGGGTGGAGACGAAGTTAGCAAGCGCGGTTAATGCGACATGAATGGCCGCGCACAAAAGCGATCGATGCGCGACATGCAGGAATTGATCGCCGCGGGTATCGCGCTCGCGATCATCACCGTCGTGAACGGCATGGGCAGCAGGCTCAGCGCGAAATTCGGATCGATCAGCACGTCGCTGAAATAACCGGCCCGGTCAGGCGAGGTAATGGCCCGACTTGCCGCCGAGCTTCTCGACCAGATGGATGCCCTCGATCCGCACGCCGCGCTCCACCGCCTTGATCATGTCGTAGATGGTGAGGCAGGCGACCGAGACGGCGGTGAGCGCCTCCATCTCGACGCCGGTAGGGCCTGTCACCTTGACGCTGGCGCGGACGAGGCAGCCCGGCAGCTTTGCGTCCGGCGCGATGTCGACCGTGACCTTCGACAGCGCGAGGGGATGGCAAAGCGGGATCAGCTCCGAGGTGCGCTTGGCGGCCATGATGCCGGCGATGCGGGCGGTGCCGAGCACGTCGCCCTTCTTCGCGTTGCCCGAGACGATCAGGTCGAGCGTCGCCCTGGTCATGATGACGCGGCCTTCCGCGACCGCGAGCCGCTCGGTTGCGGGCTTCTCCGACACGTCGACCATGCGCGCCTCGCCGGAGGCGCCGATATGGGTGAGGGCAGGGCCGGCTTTCGCTTTCGGCGGCTTGGTCGCCCTGGGCTTGCGCGCCATGTCAGCGCGTACCCGTGGCGGGCGCCGTCGCCTCGCGCGTGAGCAGCGTGCGCGTGGCGGCGGTAACGTCGGCCTGGCGCATCAGACTTTCGCCGACCAGGAAGGTCGACATGCCCACGCGTTCGAGCCCGGCGAGGTCGGCGGGCGTGAAGATGCCGCTCTCGCCGACCATCAGCCGCTCCGAGGGGATCAGCGGCGCCAGCGCCTCGCTGGTCGCGAGCGTGGTCTCGAAGGTACGCAGATTGCGGTTGTTGACGCCGATCATCGGCGAACGGAGTTTCAGCGCGCGGTCGAGCTCGGCGTGGTCGTGGATCTCGATCAGCACGTCCATGCCGAAGGCGAGGGCGGCGTCCTCGAGATCCTTGGCGGTGGCATCGTCGAGCGCGGCCATGATGATCAGGATGCAGTCGGCACCGTGGGCGCGGGCCTCGGCGACCTGGTAGGTGTCGAACATGAAGTCCTTGCGCAGCACGGGCAGCGATGTTGCCGCGCGCGCCGCCACCATGAAGTCGAGATGGCCCTGGAACGAAGGCGTGTCCGTCAGCACCGAAAGACAGGCGGCGCCGCCCGCCTCGTAGGCCTTGGCGAGCAGCGGCGGATCGAAGTCGGCGCGGATCAGCCCCTTCGACGGCGATGCCTTCTTCACTTCTGCGATCAGGGCGTAGTCGCCATTGGCGTGCCTGGCCTTGATGGCGCGCAGGAAGCCGCGCGGGGTGCCTTGCGCCCTGGCCGTGGCCTCGACGTCTGAGAGCGGCCTCGCGCGCTTGGCCGCGGCGATCTCCTCGCGCTTGTAGGCTTCGATCTTGGTCAGGATGTCCGACATGTCAGGCTCAGCCGTTCGAGACCGAGATCAGATGCTTCAGCCGCGCGCTCGCCGCGCCGCTGTCGAGCGACTTCGCGCCGATCGCGACGCCTTCCTTGAGATTTCCGGCGCGACCGGCCACGACCAGCGCCGCAGCCGCATTGATCAGCGCGACGTCGCGATAGGGGCTCGGCTTGCCGTCGAGCACGCTCTGCAACGCGATCGCGTTGGCGTCGGCCTCACCTCCCTTGAGCGCGCCGGGCTCGCAGCGCGGCAGGCCCGCCTCCTCCGGCGTCACCTCGAAATTCCGGATCTCGCCGTTCTGAAGCGCGGAGACGAAGGTCGGGCCGGTGAGGGTGATCTCGTCGAGGCCGTCGGAGCCGTGCACGACCCAGGCGGATTCGGAGCCGAGATTCTTCAGCACCTGCGCCAACGGCTGCACCCATTGCCGCGAGAATACGCCGACCATCTGGCGCTTCACGCCGGCCGGGTTGGACAACGGGCCGAGCAGATTGAAGATCGTGCGCGTGGCAAGCTCGACCCGGGTCGGGCCGACGTTCTTCATGGCGGGATGGTGGGCGGGGGCGAACATGAAGCCGATGCCGCATTCGCGCACGCAACGGCCGACCTGCTCGGGCCTGAGGTCGATCTTCACGCCGAGCGAGGCCAGCACGTCGGCGGCGCCCGAGCGCGACGACAGCGCGCGGTTGCCGTGCTTGGCCACCGGCAGGCCGGCGCCCGAGACGATGAAGGAGGCGCAGGTCGAGACGTTGACCGAGCCGGAGCCGTCGCCGCCGGTGCCGACGATGTCGACGGCTTCCGGGGGCGCGTCGACCGTGAGCATCTTCGAGCGCATCGCCGCAACAGCGCCGGTGATTTCGTCCACGGTCTCGCCGCGCACCCGCAGCGCCATCAGCAGGCCGCCCATCTGCGAGGGCGTGGCCTCGCCCGACATCATGGCGTCGAAGGCCGACGCTGCTTCGTCACGCGACAGGCTGGCGCCGGTCGCCACTTTTCCAATGATCGATTTCAGGTCGTCCATCGCGTGCTTTCAACTCACTGGTTCGCGCCGGTCACCTGCGCGAAGGCGGCCTGATTAATGGTGGTCCCGATGTCTGTTTCAAGCTTGTTGACGTAGGAGGCGACCTGCTCGTCGGTCAGCGCGCGGTCGAGGCTGTCCTTCAGCTTCTTCACGGCCTCGGAAGCGGCATCGACCGCGGGTTCGACGATGTCGGTGACGCGGAAGACGATCACTTCGCTGCCGCCGCTCACGGCCGTCTGTCCGACGCCGTCCTTGGCGGTGCGGAAGGCGGCGGAGACGACGTTGGCGGGCACGCCGGCAGGCGAGTCGTCACGCTTGAAGCCGGTGGCGGTCTCGACCTTGGCGCCGATCGCGGCGGCCTCGTCGGCGAGCTTGCCGCCCTGTTCGAGCTTTTGCACCATCTCCGTCGCCTTCGTCTTCAGCTTGGCGCCGATCTGGTCCTGGCGCCAGCGCGCCTCGACCTGGTCGCGGACCTCGTCGAGGTTGCGGTCGCGCGAGGGCGTGATGGCAAGCACGTCGTACCAGACATAGCCGCCCTTGAACGAGATCGAGTCGTTGTCGACGCCGACATCGGAGTTGAAGGCCTGCGATACCAATTCGAGGCCCTGCGGGATGCTGGTGACTGGCTGGCCGTCCGGGGCGCGGCCGGAACGGTCAACGGCGTCGATGGTCACGGCGGCGAGGCCGAGCTTCTGCGCCGCGTCGATCACGCTGGAGCCGCCGCCGCGCTCGTCTTCCATCTTGTCGCGGAGATCATTGACCTTGACGCGCGCGCGCTCGGTCGCGATCTCGCGCTTGATGTCGCCGGCGAGGCTCGCGTAGTTCGCCTCCTTGCCCGGCTCGATCTTGTCGACCTTGACGATGGACGTGCCGAGACGGCCCTGGATCGGCTGGCTGATCTCGCCTGCGGGAAGAGCGAAGGCGGCATCGCCAACCGCCTGGTCGAGCGAGGATTTGGTCACGAGCCCGAGATCGACGTCGGAGGCAGTCAGCCCGCGCTCCTTGCCGAGATCCTCGAACGACATCCCGCCGGCGAGGCGCTCGCGAGCGGCCTGCGCGTCGGCGGCGTTGGGGAATACGATCTGGTGAATCTGGCGCTTCTCCGGCGTGCCGAGCCGGTCCTTGCGCTGCTCGAACACTTTCTTCGCGTCCTCGTCGGAGATCTCGCTCCATTTGCCGATTTCCTCCGGCGAGACCACGACGAAGGAGATCTTGCGGTATTCGGGCGCGCGGAACTGGACCTTGTGATCCTCGAAATAGGCGGCGAGCGCTTCGGGCGAGGGGGCCTCGATGGTGCCGGCCTGCGCGGCGTCGAGCCTGACGAATTCGATCGCGCGCTGCTCGTTCTGGAAGCGCGTCAGCACGTCGATCATCGCTTTCGGCGGCTCGAGCCCGGCGCTGATCGTGCCGGTGATCTGCCGGCGCAGCGACACCTTGCGCTGCTCGGAGACATAGCGCTGCTCGGTGTAGCCGAAATTGCGGATCACGGCCTGGAAGCGGTTCGAGTCGAAGCCGCCGCCGACGCCCTTGAAGTTGGGATCGTTCATGATGACCTGGCGGATCTGCTCGTCGGACTGGCCGAGCCCGAGCCGGCGCGACTCTTCGTCGAGGGCGGCCTCCGCGATCGTCTGCTGCAGCACCTGACGGTCGAGGCCGAAGGCCCGCGCCTGGTCGGGCGTCAGCGGCCGGCCGACCTGGCGGCCGATCTGCTGCAGGCGGTCGGTATAGGTCTGCCGGAACTCATTCAGCGAAATCTCGGTGCTGCCGACCTTGGCCACCGTGGACTGCCCGAAGCCCTTGAAGATGTCGGCGATGCCCCAAACGCCGAAACTGATGATCAGCACGCCCATCACGATGGCCATGATGGTCTTGCCGAGCCAGTTTGATGAGGCCTTGCGCATTCCTCGAAGCATTTGGTCCAACTTGTTTGGTCAGGAGGGGAACGGGAGCGCGTCTTAATGCAGATTCCGCAAAAGCGCGTCACCAAATTGATCAATCATCATAAAGTGGCGGCTTTCCCCCCGCAACCTCAGGTCACGCGGTCCCTCGAAGCTGCGGTTAAAAGCCCCTGGGTCTCTGGAACTGCCGCGGCTCCTCTGCTAGCGCATGCACAACCCTCATTCTGCTGGACACTGACATGACCGACGCCATCCGACCGCTGATCGCCGGCAACTGGAAAATGAACGGGCTGAAGGGCTCCGCTGCCGAATTCGACGCCATGCTCAATGGTGCGGCAGACGTGGCCGCCAAGGCCGACCTACTGGTCTGCCCGCCGGCGACCCTGATCGCCGCCTTTGCCGAGAAGGCGCGCGGCAAGAAGGTCGCGGTAGGTGCCCAGGATTGCCACCCCAAGGGCTCCGGCGCCCATACCGGCGATATCGCGGCCGAAATGCTCGCGGATGCCGGCGCGAGCGCCATCATCGTCGGCCATTCCGAGCGCCGCGCCGACCACGGCGAGGGCGATGCCCTGATCCGGCAGAAGGCCGAAGCCGCCTGGCGGGCCGGCGTCACCGCGATTGTCTGCATCGGTGAGACGCAAGGCCAGCGCGATGCCGGCCAGACCCTGGATATCCTGCGCGGCCAGCTCGACGGCTCGCTCCCGGACGGCTCGACCGCCGCCAATCTCATCGTGGCCTACGAGCCGGTCTGGGCGATCGGAACCGGGCTCACCCCCACGGCGCAGGATGTCGAGCAAATTCATGGCTTTATCCGGGAGTTCCTGAACTCCAAGTTCAAGGCCGACGGTTCAAGGATGCGCATTCTCTACGGCGGTTCGGTCAAGCCCTCGAACGCAGCCGAGCTAATGGCCGTGAGGAACGTCAACGGCGCGCTGGTCGGCGGCGCCAGCCTGAAGGCGGCCGATTTCCTTGCCATTGCGAAGGGCTGCCCCTAGCTAATTGCCAAGCGCGACCGGGCCCGATCGGGGTGGCAATGCCGTTTCCGATCGTGTAACACCGCGCAACTTCAGGAAAACCCGCGAAGCGCGATCGGCTGCCGTCAGGCGCCGCCCGCTTGTGACGGAAGGACATTATGCAGACCGTTGTCATCGTCATTCACCTCATGATCGTCGCCGTCATGATCGGCGCCGTCCTGCTCCAGAAGTCGGAAGGCGGCGGCCTCGGTATGGGCGGTGGCGCGGGCTTCATGTCGAGCCGCGGCACTGCGAATCTCCTGTCGCGGACCACTGCGGTCCTCGCCGCCGGCTTCTTCCTGACCAGCCTGTTCCTGTCCTGGTATGCGGGGTACAACCGCGCGCCGTCATCGCTCATCGGCGCGCCCGCGTCCCAAAGCCAGCCCGGATCGCCGGTCGCGCCGCCGACCTCGGGCGGCATCCTGGATTCGCTGAAGAAGGCGGACGAGCAGCAGCAGGCGCCGGCTCCGAGCGGCCCGCAGGTACCGCGCTCGCAATAAAGCAGGGGGGCCATGCAGGGCGGCTTCTACCGTCCTGCATCAACAATCCCCATCAAGGCTCTGTCACCACTCTCAGTTTCGGATCACCCACAGGCCCGCAGAATCTTTGGGGCGGAATACGAATCGCTTTGGCGAATCGAATTCGAGGGATTAGAGGTTAAGTCCCATGGCGCGGTACATATTCATCACCGGCGGCGTGGTTTCTTCGCTCGGCAAGGGTCTGGCTTCAGCGGCACTGGGTGCCCTGCTGCAGGCCCGGGGCTACAAGGTCCGCCTCCGCAAGCTCGACCCCTATCTCAACCTCGATCCCGGGACGATGTCGCCGTATCAGCACGGCGAAGTGTTCGTGACCGATGACGGCGCGGAGACCGATCTCGATCTCGGTCACTACGAGCGCTTCACCGGCCGTCCGGCGACCAAGGCCGACAACATCACCACGGGGCGCATCTATCAGGACATCATCTCCAAGGAGCGCCGCGGCGATTATCTCGGCGCGACCATCCAGGTGGTTCCACACGTCACCAATGCCATCAAGGAATTCGTCCTCGACGGAAATGAGGATTACGATTTCGTGCTGGTCGAGATCGGCGGCACCGTCGGCGACATCGAGGGGCTGCCGTTCTTCGAGGCGATCCGCCAGCTCAAGAACGAGCTGCCGCGCGATCACGCCATCTACATTCACCTCACGCTGCTGCCCTACATTCCGAGCGCCGGCGAGCTCAAGACCAAGCCGACCCAGCACTCGGTGAAGGAGCTGCGCTCGATCGGCATCCAGCCGGACATCCTGCTCTGCCGGACCGACCGCGAGATTCCGAAGGAAGAGCGCCGCAAGCTCGGCCTGTTCTGTAACGTGCGCGAGAGCGCCGTGATCGAGGCGCGCGACGCCGACAGCATCTACGCCGTGCCCGAAGCCTATCATAACGCGGGCCTCGACGACGAAGTGCTCGCCGCCTTCGGAATCGGCTCGCGAATCCCGCCGGTGCTCAAGAGCTGGCAGCAGATCAACGAACGCATCCGAAATCCCGAGGGCAACGTCACCATCGCCATCGTCGGCAAGTACACCGGCATGAAGGATGCGTACAAGTCGCTGATCGAGGCGCTCTCGCATGGCGGCATCGCCAACAAGGTGAAGGTCAATCTCGACTGGATCGAGAGCGAGATCTTCGAGAAGGAAGACCCCGCGCCGTTCCTCGAGCACGTCAACGGCATCCTGGTGCCCGGCGGCTTCGGCCAGCGCGGCGCCGAAGGCAAGATCCGCGCGGCGCAGTTCGCGCGCGAGCGCGACGTGCCGTATTTCGGCATCTGCTTCGGCATGCAGATGGCGGTGATCGAGGCCGCGCGAAACCTCGTCGGCATCGAGGAGGCCAACTCCACCGAGTTCGGCCCGACCAACGAGCCGCTGGTCGGCCTGATGACGGAATGGTTGCGTGGCAACGAGCTCGAGAAGCGCTCCAAGGCCGGCGATCTCGGCGGCACGATGCGTCTGGGCGCCTATCCCGCCGCGCTCACCCGCGGCAGCCGCGTCTCGCAGGTCTATGGCGATGCCACCGAGATTTCCGAGCGCCACCGCCACCGCTACGAGGTCAACACCGCCTACAAGGACCGCCTCGAGCAGCACGGCCTGAAATTCTCCGGCCTGTCGCCCGATGGCGTGCTGCCGGAGATCGTCGAGTACGAGGATCACCCCTGGTTCATCGGCGTCCAGTTCCACCCCGAGCTGAAGTCGCGGCCGTTCGAGCCGCACCCGCTGTTCGCCTCGTTCATCCAGGCCGCGATGGTGCAGAGCCGGCTGGTATAGCGCATTCTCTTCCTTTGACGATTGCGCCGTTTGTTGCGACAACTCCCTGCCGCAAGAACAACAATGCAGAGAGTGAACTCCGATGATCTACGAAATGCGCGTGTATCGCTGCGTGCCCGGCCGCTTGCCGGCGCTGCTGAAGCGGTTCGAGACGGCGACGCTGAAGATCTGGGAAAAGCACGGCATCAAGCAGGCCGGCTTCTTCACCACGCTGATCGGCGAATCCCACCAGGAGCTGACCTATTTCCTGGCCTGGGAGTCGCTCGCCGAGCGCGAGAAGAAGTGGGGCGCGTTCATGACCGACCCCGACTGGATGAAAGCGCGCGCTGAGAGCGAAGCCGATGGCCAGATCGTCGGCAACATCGTCAGTCAGATTCTGGCGCCGACGGCCTTCTCCTCGGTCAAATAGCAGCTTCCGTCACGGCGCGCCGGGAACCCCGGCGCAACCCTGATATTCTGACAGCCCGGGCCGAATGGGGTTGATCCGCCTCTCACCACCGCTATGGTCGCGGCGAAACGAGGGAATTGGCCTTGAGCTCTTCGACATCAGCGGCGCCTTTCGTCGGCGTAGGCACGGTCAAGTTCGGCAATGATCTGCCGATCTCGATCATTGCCGGGCCATGCCAGCTCGAAAGCCGCCAGCATGCGCTGGAGGTGGCCTCCGCGCTGAAGGAGATCGCCGCGCGGTTGAAGATCGGCCTCGTCTACAAGACTTCGTTCGACAAGGCCAACCGCACCAGCGCATCCGCTGCGCGCGGCCTTGGCCTTGCGCAGTCGCTGCCGATCTTCGCCGAGATCCGCGCCTCGCTTGGCCTGCCGGTGCTGACCGATGTGCATGACGCCGCGCAATGCGCCGAGGTGGCGCAGGCCGTGGACGTGTTGCAGATCCCCGCCTTCTTATGCCGGCAGACTGATTTGCTGCTCGCGGCCGCCGCGACGGGCAAGGTCGTGAATGTCAAGAAGGGCCAGTTTCTCGCGCCCTGGGACATGGCCAACGTCGTCACCAAGATCATCAGCGCGGACAATCCCAACGTGCTCGTGACCGAGCGCGGCGCCTCATTCGGCTACAACACGCTGGTCTCCGACATGCGCGCGCTGCCGATCCTGGCGCGCACCACCGGCGCGCCCGTGATCTTCGACGCCACCCATTCGGTGCAGCAGCCGGGCGGGAAGGGGACGTCCTCCGGCGGCGAGCGCGAATTCGTGCCGGTGCTGGCGCGCGCGGCCGTGGCGGTTGGGGTTGCCGGCGTCTTCATCGAGACCCATCCCGATCCCGATCGCGCGCCGTCGGACGGTCCCAACATGGTGCCGCTGCGGGATTTCGAAGCGCTGATTGCCAGGCTGATGGCGTTCGACGCGCTCGCCAAGGATTCCAGCAAAGCAGACCCGCGCTGATGCAGCAGGGCGAGGCGCGGCCGCACGATCACGGCCTGCCGGCCGCGCTCTACGTCATCTCCGGCGCAAGTTTCGCCGCGGCGCTCTCGGCGCGTGCGCTCGATCCGGTGCTGCCGCACGTCGCCGAGGACTTTGGCGTCAGCATCGCGACCGCTGCGGGCTTTGCCGCGGTGTTCGCCTTCACCTTCTCGATCATCCAGCCGATCGTCGGCGCCGCCGCCGATCTGTTCGGCAAGACGCGGCTGATGATCGGCTGCCTCGCGCTGCTCGGCCTTGCCAACATCCTGGGCGCGCTCTCGACGTCGTTCTCGGTGCTGTTTGCCACGCGTGTCCTCGCCGGCATCGGCTCCGGCGGCGTGTTTCCGGTGGCGTTGAGCCTGACCAGCGATCTGGTCGGGCCGGAGAAACGCCAGGTCGCGATCAGCCGCACGCTGGCCGGCGCGATGACCGGCAATCTGCTCGGCGCCTCGGCCTCGGGCCTGATCGGCGATGTCCTCGGCTGGCGCGGCGTGCTGGCGGTGCTCGGCGCGCTCGGGATCGCCGCCTCGATTGCGGTCGCCGCCGGATTCCGCGGCGCCGAGGTCAAGCATTCGCCGAAGACGAGCCTGTCGGCGTTGAAGGCCGGCTATCGCACCATCTTCACCAATCCCAATGCCTATGTGTGCTACTCGGCGGTGTTCGTCGAAGGCTGCTGCGTGCTCGGCCTGTTTCCCTACATCGCCTCGTTCCTGTTCGAACTCGGGCAGACCTCGCTCTCGATCGCCGGTCTCGTCATCGCAGGGTTCGCGGTCGGCGGCCTGTTCTACACGCTGACGGTGTCGCGCATGCTGCCCCGGCTCGGCGTCAAGGGCATGATGATCGCGGGCATGACGCTGGTCGCCTCACAGCTCGTTCGGTCGCATTCGGCCCGCGCTGGGAGGTCAAGGCACTGAATCTCATCGTGATGGGCTGGGGCTTCTACATGGCCCATGGCTGCTTGCAGGTGTTTGCCAGCGAGCTCTCAGTCGAGGCCCGGGCGACCGCGCTGTCGCTGCACTCGTTTTTCTTCTTCATGGGGCAGACGGTCGGGCCGCTCGCTTATGGCCTCGGGCTCCAGCATGGCGGCAAGATGCCGACGCTGCTCGCAAGCGCCGCGATCATGGTGGTGCTGGGTCTCGTCTGCGCCCGGCTGCTCAAGCAGCGGGCTCCCTCAGACGCGCGGGCCTGACGGAAGTATCAGGCTACCGCTTTACGTCACCGCGCGACGCCCGGCTCTCGCATGCATGGCACGCGGTTTGCTTTGATTTTGAGCAAATCGAGGTGTGAGATCGTGGACGCCCAGACCAGCCGTTCGCCCAGCGCAGCCGGCGTCACCCGATCGACCGGCTATCCCAGCAAGCCACCGCTGCGGCGTTTCCTGACGGATTGCCACGAGGAATTCCGGACCGACAAGTCCGGCGAGCTTGCCGACTACATTCCCGAGTTGAAGCGCGCCAATCCCGATCATTTCGGCATCGCGCTCGTCACCATCGACGGACATGTCTACGAGGTGGGCGACAGCGCCGTGCCGTTCACGATCCAATCGGTCTCGAAAGCCTTCGTGTTCGCGCTGGCGCTGGAGATGGTCGGCGAAGAGCGCGTCGCCGCCACCATCGGCGTCGAGCCGAGCGGCGAGGCCTTCAATTCGATCCGGCTCACCAACGACAACCGCCCCTTCAACCCGATGGTCAATGCCGGCGCCATCGCCTGTTCTGGCCTGATCTATGGGATGGACGGGAAGGGCGCCTTCGAGCGCGTCCGCTCAAAGCTCAGCCAGTTCGCCGGCCGCGAGCTTGGCGTCGACGAGGCCGTGCACGCCTCGGAGACCGCGACCGGCAATCGCAACCGCGCCATTGCCTGGCTGCTCCGAAACTACGCCGTGCTGCCGGATGACGTCGACGCCGTGCTCGACGTCTATTTCCGCCAATGCGCCATCCTGGTCACCGCGCGCGATCTGGCCGTGATGGCGGCAACGCTCGCCAACCGCGGCATCAATCCGGTGACCGGCGTGCAGGTGATCACGCCGCTCATCGTCGCGCGCACGCTGTCCGTGATGACGAGCTCGGGCATGTACGATTACGCCGGCGAGTGGACCTATCGCGTCGGCATTCCCGCCAAGAGTGGCGTCGGCGGCGGTATCGTCGCGGCGCTGCCCTCGCAGCTCGGGCTCGGCACGTTCTCTCCGCTGCTCGATGACCACTTCAACAGCGCGCGCGGTCTCAAGGTCTGCGAGGCGCTCTCGGCGCGGTTCGACCTGCACATGCTCAACCGCAACGCCGACGTCCGCACCAGCGTCATGGCGGATTACGACATCTACGGCATCTCCTCGCGGCGCAGCCGCCAGCCGCACGAGCAGCAGATCCTCGACGAGCGCCACAGCGACATCCGGGTGCTCGAGCTGGTCGGCGCCATGAACTTCGGCACCATCGACTACGTCACGCGAAAGCTCGCCAGCGAGCCGCCGAATGCGCCGCTATTGATCATCGATTTCCGCCGTGTCCCCGATATCACCGCGGCCGGCGCCGAGCTTTTGGGTGAGACGTTGACCGCGCTCGGCAATATCGGGGTCGTCGCCATTCTGTCGGGTCTCGACGAGACCGCCGCGGTGTGGGCGGCGATCTCGGCGCGTACAGCGGAGCCGCGCCGGCTGCGACGGTTTGCGCTGCTCGACGATGCCATCGAATGGGCCGAGGATCAGGTGATTTACCGCTTCGGCGGCTTCACCGACGCGAAGGAGCGCGCACATCTCGGCGAACAGGCGCTGCTGGCCGACCTCGACGCGGACGAGATCGCCGCCATCGTCAAGCTGTCCACCACACGCCATTACGCCCCCGGCCAGCGCATCGTCGCTGCCGGCGAGCCCGCCAATTCGCTGTTCTTCCTCCAGAGCGGCATGGTCAGCGTCAAGCTGCGCAGCGGCGTGCGGCTCGCCTCGCTCGGACCCGGCATGGCGTTCGGCGAGATGGCGATCCTGGAGGGAAGCCGCAGCGCCGACGTCTTCGCCGACGCGCCCGTCAGCTGCCTCGAACTGCCGCTCGACAGTTTTGCCGACTATCGACGCGTGCACCCCGAGACGTCGCTGAAGATCATGCGCAACCTCGCCGCCATTCTGGCGCGGCGGCTGGTGCTCGCAAATGCGAAGGTCGATTTGCTCAGCGCGTATTAGACCTGCTGCTACGGAGCGCTCCAATACGCGCAAGCACCGGCCTGAATTCCGCTGCTCGCCGACGCGAAATCCGCCTGATTATCGAGCCATTTCGGGCGGCTTCGTGAAGCCACCGTACTCCCTTTCGAGCAATTGGGCGAAGGCAAGCGTGGTGCGGTCCTCGTACAGCGGGCCCATGATCTGGACGCCGATCGGAAGGCCGGTCTTCGATCGTCCTGCCGGTATCACCGTTGCCGGCAGGCCCGGCGGCGTCGCGAGCGTCGCCCATACGACGAGGGACAGATACGCATGAATCTCACCGTCGATGTCGATCGTGCGCTGCTCCTGATCCGGCGTGTGGTCGTGCGGGAATGCGGTCACGGCAAAAGCGGGACAGAGAACGACGTCGAATTCCCTGAACAGACCGGCCCATTGCAGACGCAAACGGGCGCGGGCGATTTCCGCCGCCATCACCTCGTGGTGGCTCAGCAGCGGCGCACGCGTCCGCCAGGCCTTCAGACTGTCGTCGTCCGGCTTCAACGCTGCGACCTTGTCCTGAATCTCCTTGAAGAATTCGGGACCGCGACCGAACGCGGCAAAATTGCGCACCAGGCGCGTGTGCAAGCGCGCGGACTCGGCGAGATCGGGCAGCAGCGGGCTGGATCGCGCAACTATCACGCCGGTCGCCGCCAGTCGGTTCGCGAGTTGGTTAATCGTATTCCGTATCTCCTGCGCCACCGGCAACAAAGGATGACTATCGAGAACCAGAACGCGGAAGTTTTTCAGCACGGCGTGCCGTTCGGAAGGAAGTTGGAGCCGATAGGCAGCAGCCTCGTTGTCGTCAGGCCCGGCGATGACGTCCAACGCCAACGAAAGATCGGCAACAGTGCGGGCCATCGGCCCGCAGACGCCCATTCCATTGGTCAAATCGGTTGCGAAAGCGGGCGAGCGTGGCGGTGCATGGCCGCGCTGTGGTACCAGATTGGACGTGGGCTTATGGGTGAACACGCCGCACAAATGCGCGGGCACGCGCAGCGAAGCGCTGAGATCTGATCCAAGCTCCAGCGGCACATAGCCGGCCGCCAGCGCTGCGGCCGATCCGCCGGATGAGCCGCCGGCTGAGCGCTTGAGATCCCATGGATTGTTCGTCGTCCCGTAAATGGGATTTGAACTCTGCCAGTCGGCAATGGAGAAGGCGATGTTGGTTTTGCCCAGGATCACGGCGCCTGCCGCCTTCAGCCGGGCGACCGCAATGGCATCCTCGGCAGCCCGCCAGTCGCGGCCGATCGGTAAACCCCACGTGGTCGGCAGGCCAGCGACGTTGAAGGATTCCTTCACCGTCATGGGTATCCCCAGCAACGGCCGGCGCTCGCCGCGCGCAAGCGCCGCGTCCGCCTCGCGCGCCGCGGTCCGGGCCCGTTCGAAGTCCCGCACGACCACGGCATTGATGCGGGAGTCGAGAGTCTCGATCCGGCCGATCGCGTGCTCCAGCAACTCGGTTGCCGAGACCTTGCGTGAATCGAGCAATGCGCGCAGCTCGCCTACATTGGAGTAAGCCAGACCTTCCTCCGAAAGGGACGGGGCCGCGGCTCCCTCGGCAAAAGCCGGCTTACGCGATGTCTCTGCCAAGGGCGCGATTGCCCCGGCAGCCGCACCCAGAAACATACGTCGGTTTATGGCCATGGAGACCTCCTGCGGCCGCTGTGATTCCGACTGCCATTCCCGTGACGATGGATTTGGACTAGCATTCCGGACCGGGCTAGTGACCGTACCGCCACGGCCCATCTGGGACACGCTAGGCGCGTTGGCGCCGGCACACCCGAAAGAGTGCCGAATGAACGCCGAAATTGGCACGAAAACCAAGCCGGGTATCGCTGCTGGCGGTGCGGCGGCGGCAGCTTCGCCAGCCGTTCTTCATTTCGCGGATTTTGACATCAACGTGGAGCGCGGCGAATTGCTCGTCCGCGGCTCCGTGACTGCCTTGCGTCCAAAGAGCTTTGCCCTGCTGGTTTATCTCGCCCGTCGTCCCGGCCGGCTGTTGAGCAAGGATGAGCTGATCGAGGCGGTTTGGCCTGACGTGGTGGTCAGCGACGATTCCCTGGTGCAGTGCATCAGCGAACTGCGAGCGGCATTCGAGGATAGCAGTCAACAGGTGATCAAGACCGTGCCTCGCCGCGGCTATTTGCTGGATGCTCGATGCATCGATGCGTCGCTCGTCTCTGAAGGGGCAGGCGCCAGGGAGCACGCCAGTCGCTCCGGATTGGTACCATCCCTGACGATGCGCTCCCGATCATTGCCATGGCTGGTTGCACTGGGGGCCGCCTGCACCGTCGTGATCGCCGGCGCGCTCTGGTTCGGAATTCCGAACCGTGCACAGACCCGCAGCCTCATGAGCAAGAACACGATCACCATCTTGCCCCTTGCTGGCGTCGGTGGCGAAAACGCCGGCGAACTCGCCGAGGCCATTGGTGAAGATCTCACGATCGAAATCTCGCGCCTTCCTGATACGCTCGTGATCGGAGCTCCGGTCGGGTATTCCCATCTCGCTGGTGACGCGCTGCAGCTCGGCCGCCGATTGGATGTTGCTTATGTCCTAAGCGGCAGCGTGCTGCGCCGAGGCGAAGCGGTCTCGATCGCCTTGAAATTGCAGGCGAGTGCCGACGACGTGCTGTTGTGGTCGGGCCGGTTCGACTACGCCGAACAAGCCGGATGGAATTGGCGACAGGACGTCAGCGCGCGCATCGCCAATGAGCTGAAGGTCCGCATCGACGAGGCCGAAACACCGCTCGACAAGCCTTATGCCGGTCGCAGCTTCGCCGCCATCGATCCGACGCTCCAGGGCTGGCGTTTGCTGAAACGAATCCATACGCGCGACGTGCCGCAGCGAGCGCGCGCCCTGTTCGAACAGTCGCTGCAAATAGATCCCGCCTCCGCCTCTGCGTTAGCGGGTCTTGCGCTCAGTCATGTCACGGAGGTGCTGAACAGGTGGAGCACGGCACCCGACAGCCAGACCGCACTTGCAGCGCAAGCGATCGAACGGTCATTGGCGCTCCAGCCCAACGATGCTCGCGCAAACTATATCCGCAGCCTTGTATTGTCTGTTCAAGGCCGGATAGATGATGCGGAACACGCGGTTCAGCGCGCACTCGCGCTCCATCCGAACCAGCCGCGGGCGCTGCAGCGACTTGGCTTTCTGAGGTTGCAGCAAGGCCGTCCGGAAGCGGTCGCCGGACCGGTCATGCTCTCGCTCCGCCTCGATCCGCTGAACTCCGAGCAGGTAAGTCTGGGCTACTTTACGCTGGGGATGGCCGAATTTCACCTGCACCACGACGATCTGGCCTACGCGCATATGCGCCAGGCGGCGATCAGTAGTCCGCAGAACGGATTTGCCTGGCAATGGCTCGCTGCGATGGATGCCCTGCACGGGCGCAGCGAACAGGCCAAAGCCAACTTGGTCGAGTATCAAAAACGCATTCCGGGTCACACCGTCGGCGGCCTGAAAGCATCCGAGTACTCGCGTGACCCGACGTTCTGGCTGGAGCGCAACCGCTTCTATGAGGGCTTGAGACTGGCCGGTTTGCCTGAATAAGTCGTATGGCCTCATGGCGAGGCTAGCCTTCTCAGCAGTGCGGCGCGACGCTTGCTCCAAGACCGATCGGTGCGCTTGCCCATTTCGGCGGTCTAGCGGTTGCTCGCGAATGCCAAAATCGACCTCTTCAGACGCATCAGAGCTGGCGGGCTGCGCCGACGCGTACGGTTTTGGGCTTGCCAAGTTCGCGCAACGTGAAAGAATGAATTTGGAGCAGTCGGCTCCCAACACAATTTCAGGGAGAGACGCGTGAGCGAGCCGCTTCATCCGGCTGCACCGCATCATTTGCCTTCCTTCATCACCGCGCCCGGGGACACCGATGTCCTGATGCTCGTCGTCGGCATCGTCCTGATCGGCGCCGTTCTCGCGGTCGGGAACTTCTATCTGCACCTGCACACGATGCCGGAGCGGATGGCCCACAAGTCGCAGAAACTCCAGTTCGAGATCGTGGCCGTGCTGGGACTGCTGGCGCTGTTCACGCACAATCACCTGTTCTGGGTGATCGGCCTGTTCCTCGCCATGATCGATCTGCCTGACTTCACCACGCCGCTGCACAAGATTGCCGGATCGGTCGAGAAGATGGCAGGCGTGGCGCCGGAGAGCGATCCCACCGAGCCACGGACTGAAGCTGTTGTCGCGCAGCCTCCCGTGGCCGGCGATACGGCCAAGAGAGAGGTGACCAGCCATGCTTGAGCTGCTGCTCTGCTCGCTTCTGACGATATTTCCTGACTACCTCTACCGCCGCTATCGGCAGGGAAAGCGCATCGGGCGCGAGATCACGCTTTTCTCGGTCTGGTTCGAACTGCGATTTGGCATCATCGCCTGCCTGATGCTGACGGTCTCGCTGATCACCATGATCTTCTATTATCACCCGTCGACCAATTCGGCGACGTTGTACTATCGGACCGTCCCGATCGTCCCCGAGATTACGGGCCGCGTGGCTGAGGTTCACGTCGATTACAGCGCGCCGGTGAAGAAGGGCGACGTGATCTTCAGGCTGGACAATTCCAAGCAGCAGGCGTCACTCGAGACGGCGAAACGCAAGATTGCCGAAGTCGATGCCTCGATGCTGACGGCGCAGGCCGATATTCTCAAATCGGAGGGCCAGCTTCAGGAAGCCAGAAGCGCGCTGCAACAGGCGAACGACGAACTCGACGTCAAGCGCGAACTGCAGAAGCGCAATCCGGGCATCGTGCCGCAGCGGGATATCGAAAAGCTCGAAGTGGTCGTCGCCGGCCGGCAAGGCTCGGTCGATGCCGCGACCGCGTCCAAACAGTCGGCGACGACGCGCGTCAATGCGCTTCTTCCGGCAGAGAAGGCAAGCGCGGAAGCAGCGCTGGCCGAAGCGCAGGTCGATCTGGACAAGACCTTCATTCGCGCCGGCGTGAATGGTCGTGTCGAGCAATTCCTGCTGCGGCCGGGCGATGTGGTCAATCCCATGATACGGTCCGCGGGCGTGCTGATCCCCGAGGGCGCCGGGCAACGCGCCCTATCGGCGGGGTTCGGACAGATCGAAGCGCAGGTCATGAAGGTGGGAATGGTGGCGGAGGCCACCTGCATCTCAAAGCCGTGGACGATCATTCCGATGGTGATCACCGACGTGCAGGATTACATCGCGGCGGGCCAGTTCAGGGGCGGAGAGCAACTGCTCGAGGTGCAGAATACCGTTCGACCCGGCACGATTCTGGTGTTCATGGAGCCGATATACCAGGGCGGTCTCCAGGGCGTGACGCCAGGCAGCAGTTGCATCGCCAACGCCTATACCAGCAATCACGAATTGATCTCGTCGGGGAAGGTCGGCGCGCTCAAGAGCTTCGCATTGCATGTCGTCGATGCGACCGGACTTGTCCACGCCATGCTGTTGCGGATCCAGGCCCTGCTGCTGCCGGTCAAGACGCTGGTGCTGAGCGGGCATTGATCCGCCCGAGCGCGCCGGCACAAGCGCTAGTTTCCGATCGGCTCCATGCCGCTCGCGATGATCGCATCGCGGGCTGCGGGAGAGGCGAGGAACTTGATCAACGCGTGGCCGGCCTCGGGCTCCCTGGAGCCGGTCGCAATCCCGGCGGAGAAGATGGTGATCTTCTGCAGTTCATTCGGCAGCGGCCCGACGATATCGATGCCCTTCACGGGCTTCAGCTCGCTGATCTGCTGGAAGCCGAGCTCGGCTTCGCCGTGCGCGACGATCTCGCCGACCGGGGTGGCCGGGATCTTGCGCGCCTTGTCCTTCATGACATGGGCAATGCCGAGCTTGTCGAACATCTCGGTCGAGACGTAGACGCCGCTGGCGCTGTCGGAATAGGCGATCGTCTTCGCCGCGAGCAGCGCCCGCTTGACCGCCTCCGCCGAACTGATGTCCGGCTTCGGCGCACCCGATTTCACGGCAACCCCGATCGGCGATCGCGTCAGGTCGACCTGGCTGCCGGCAACGACCTTGCCCTTGCTGGCGAGGTCGGCGAGGGCATAGCCCACCATGATCAGGACGTCGGCGGGCTCGCCGCGCTCCAGCCGGACCGGGATCGCATTGGCAGTGGTCCCCATCGACGGGCCATATTCCGTCAACACCTTGTTGCCGGTGGCTTTTTTCGAACTCCGGTACGAGCGCCTTGTAGGCAGCCGTCAATCCGCCCGAGATCATCACCCGGACTTCGGCAGCGTCGGATGCGCCAGTGAGCCACAGGACGCCCAGAAGGCCCAAGGCAAGGTTACGGAATGTTGCTGTGGTCGATCTCATTGGCGTTCGTCTCCAACTAGCCCCGCCCGCGATAGGGCGCGACGCCTTGCTCCGGCACCCACAGCCCCTTCGGCACCCGCCCGGTCTGCCAGAACACATCGATCGGGATGCCGCCGCGCGGATACCAATAGCCGCCGATGCGAAGCCATTTCGGCTTGATCTCCGAGGCGATGCGCTTGCCGATCATCACGGTGCAATCCTCGTGGAAGGCGCCGTGATTGCGGAAGCTCGCGATGTAGAGTTTGAGCGATTTCGACTCCAGCAGCCATGGGCCGGGCGCGTAGTCGATCATCAGATGCGCGAAATCCGGTTGTCCCGTGACCGGGCAGAGCGAGGTGAATTCCGGTGCCGTGAAGCGGACCAGATAGTCCGTGTCCTTTTGCGGATTGGGCACGCGGTCGAGCTGGGCTTTTTCCGGCGTGTGCGGCCACTCGACCGCGCGGCCAAGCTGGAGGGATTTTTTCGCCATCGTCGTCACATCCTGTTTCGGATGCCGGGATGGACGCAATTGTGCTCGTCGTCAACCAGCCGCGAGCGTCTGGATCATGACGATCCGGTCGTTGCCGGACTCGCAGCCCCAGAGCTCGCCCGGCCTTCCGTCGAGCTGACGGACGTTCGCATTGGCCTTGTCGCTCGCGAAGGCAGTGAACTTCTCGTTGGCAGGATCGAAGCGCACGATGGCGTTGGCCGAAAAATCGGTCAGCCAGACCTTGTCCTTGTCGTCGACATAGACCGCATAGGCGCGCGGACGCTCGCCCGGCAGCTTCCAGGTCCTCCAGGAGCCGTCTGCGGGATCATGCACCGAGACGTGGCCGCTGTTCCACTCGCTGACCCACAGCCGGCTCTTCGAATCCGACCAGATGCGCCGCGATCCCTGTCCCGGCGTCGGCGGCTCGACCACAGCGGCATTGCCGGTCACAAGGTCAATCTTCGCGATGTAGCTGCCGGCGAGTGAGGCGTACCAGACATCGCCTTTGGGCGTGACCGTGATGCCGTAGGGGCCGACGCCCTTGGGCGCCCTGAACACGTCCATCTCGCCCGACTTCGGCTTGAGCCGGCCGTAATAGCCGGACTGGCCGGTGAACCAGTAGGTGCCGTCCTTGTCGAACACGCCGGTGTTGAGATTGGCGTAGGCGAATTTTTCGGGCAGGCGGAACAGCGTGACCTTGAGATCGCCGGGATCGACCCGTGCGATCGCATTCTGGCCGCCCTCGGTGATCCAGGGCGCGCCGTCGGGGCCGATCGTCACGCCATGCGGGGCGGCGCCCTGACCGAGGCCAACGGTCTTGAAGGTGCCATCCTTGGGATCGAGCCTGCCGAGCAGGCCCTTGCCTTGGGCCGTGAACCAGACCGTGCCGTCGGGGGCGGGGGCGAGGTCGTGCAGGCCGATGCCGGAGCTGACAGGGAAATATCTTGTCCGGAACGGGCCTTCCTGCGCAAAACTTGGGCGGACGCCGAGGATGGCGACGCTCGAGGCAAGAAACTGGCGGCGATTCATGGCGTTACCCCGACTGTTTCAGATTGAGGTTGGACGCGCAGCGCAGGCGGCCTCAAGCATAGTCCGGGCCCCTTCGCGCGTCAGTCGAGGCGAGGCGTCCAAGCGTTCACATTTGCTTGCGGCCCGTGTAAGACCCGCGGCACCGATCAGCCCTAACGAACGGAAGTGCACATCATGACCGCCATCATCGACATCATCGGCCGCGAAATTCTCGATAGCCGGGGCAATCCGACCGTCGAGGTCGACGTCGTGCTGGAAGATGGTGCGCTCGGCCGTGCTGCCGTGCCCTCCGGTGCCTCCACCGGAGCCCATGAGGCGGTGGAACTGCGCGACGGCGACAAGGCCCGCTATCTCGGCAAGGGCGTCACCAAGGCGGTCGGGGCAGTCAATGGCGAGATCTTCGAGGCGTTGAGCGGCCTCGACGTCGAGCAGCAGGTCCAGATCGACCAGATCATGATCGACCTCGACGGCACAGCGAACAAGAGCCGGCTGGGCGCCAACGCCATCCTCGGGGTCTCGCTGGCCTGCGCCAAGGCGGCCGCGAACTCGCTCGACATGCCGCTCTACCGCTACGTCGGCGGCACCTCGGCGCGGCTCTTGCCGGTGCCGATGATGAACATCATCAACGGCGGCGTGCATGCCGACAACCCGATCGACTTCCAGGAGTTCATGATCCTGCCCGTGGGCGCGTCCTCCTTCGCCGAGGGCCTGCGCTATGGCGCGGAAGTGTTCCACACCCTCAAATCCGAATTGAAGAAGGCCGGCCACAACACCAATGTCGGCGACGAGGGCGGCTTCGCCCCGAACCTGCCGTCGGCCGATGCCGCGCTCGAATTCGTCATGAACGCGATCGGCAAGGCGGGCTACAAGGCGGGCTCCGACATCGTGATCGGCCTCGACTGCGCTTCGACCGAGTTCTTCAAGGACGGCAAATACGTCTATGAAGGCGAGGGCAAGACCCGCTCGATTTCCGAGCAGGCCAAGTATCTGGCTGACCTCGTCTCGCGCTATCCGATCGTCACCATCGAGGACGGCATGTCCGAAGACGACATGGACGGCTGGAAGGAGCTCACCGATCTGGTCGGCAAGAAGTGCCAGCTGGTCGGCGACGACCTGTTCGTCACCAACGTCAAGCGCCTCGCCGAAGGCATCAAGGCCGGCCGCGCCAACTCGATCCTGATCAAGGTCAACCAGATCGGCACGCTGACCGAGACGCTCGCCGCCGTCGAGATGGCGCACAAGGCCGGTTACACCTCCGTGATGTCGCACCGCTCCGGCGAGACCGAGGATTCCACCATCGCCGATCTCGCCGTCGCCACCAATTGCGGACAGATCAAGACCGGCTCCCTTGCACGTTCCGATCGCACCGCCAAATACAACCAGCTCCTGCGCATCGAGCAGCAACTCGGCAAGCAGGCGCTCTACGGCGGCAAGGCGGCACTGAAGGCGCTGGCATAAGCCGGCGCTTCAACGAGGACAGGGGAGGATCGACATGAGCGACGGCAAGACCGGCCTGCAACTGCGTTCGCTGATCAGGAAGAGCGGAGAGCTCGAGATCTCCCTTCTGGACGTGCCGACCCCCGAGCCCGCCGCGGATGAGGTCGTCGTCCGCGTCGAGGCGGCGCCGATCAACCCGTCCGACCTCGGGCTCCTGATCGGCGCAGCCGACATGAGCACGGCGAAGGCGTCGGGCACCAAGGACGCCCCCGTCATCACCGCGAAGGTGCCGGAAGGCGCGATGCGGGCGATGGCGGGCCGGCTCGACGAATCCATGCCGGTCGGCAACGAAGGCGCGGGCGTCGTCATCAGGACCGGCTCGTCGGATGCCGCCAAGGCGCTGATGGGCAAGACCGTCGCCATGATCGGCGGGGCGATGTATGCGCAGTACCGCACCCTGAAAGTGCGCGAGTGCCTGCCGCTCCCCGCAGGCACCACATCGGCGGAAGGCGCGTCCTGCTTCGTCAATCCGCTCACCGCACTCGGCATGACCGAGACCATGCGGCGCGAGGGTCACAAGGCGCTGGTGCACACTGCGGCCGCCTCCAATCTCGGCCAGATGCTGAACAGGATCTGCATCAAGGACGGCATCCCTCTGGTCAACATCGTGCGCAGCAAGGAGCAGGCCGATATCCTGCACAAGATCGGCGCCAAATATGTCGTCGATTCCACCGCACCGAGCTTCCTCGACGATCTCACGGCCGCGCTGGTCGAGAGCGGCGCCACCATTGCCTTCGACGCCATCGGCGGCGGCAAGCTCGCCGGCGACATCCTCAACTGCATGGAAGCCGCGATCAACAAGACCGCGAAGGAATACAGCCGCTACGGCTCCAACGTGCACAAGCAGGTCTATATCTACGGCGGGCTCGATGTTCGTCCGATCGAGCTGCCGCGCGGCTTCGGCATGGCCTGGGGTGTCGGCGGCTGGCTGCTGTTTCCGTTCCTGATGAAGATCGGGCAGGCGGACGGGGCCAGGCTGCGCCAGCGCGTGGTCGACGAATTGAAGACCACCTTCGCCAGCCACTACACCAAGGTGGTGTCGCTTTCCGAGGCGCTCGATCCCGCCAATATCGCGGTCTACGCCAAACGCGCCACCGGCGAAAAATTCCTCATCAACCCGAATAAATAATCGTGATGTGCGACGGCACGTCACTGAAAGAAGGTCTTGCCTTCTGAGCGAAGCCGGGGATTATTCCGCCGCCATTTGCACGCGGGAAAACCGCGGGGCGCTCAGAAGGGGACCTCATGACCGATCTTAATCGCCGCCATTTGCTTGCAGGCGCCGCCGCCTTCGGTGCGGCTGCCGTGACCGGCTTTGGACCGACCGCCAATGCCTCAGTACCGCAAGCCGGCACGCAGGCGCCGGGCTTCTACCGCTACAAGGTCGGCAGCTACGAGTGCACCTCGATGAACGACGGCGCGCGCACCTTCCCGATGCCGGACAAGTTCGTCGTCAATGCGCCGAAGGAGGAAGCGCTCGCCGCGGGCGAGGCGGCCTACATGCCGAAGGGCATGGTGACCATTCCGTTCAACCCGCAGCTCATCAACACCGGGTCCAAGCTCGTGCTGATCGACACCGGCAATGGCATTGCCAATTTCGAGGCGAGCAAGGGGGCCGTCGGCCGCACGCTGCAAAATCTCCAGGCCGCCGGCGTCGATCCCAAGAACGTCGACGTCGTGCTGCTGTCGCATCTGCATCCCGATCACACCAACGGCATTCGTCTCGCGGACGGTGCGCTCGCGTTCCCGAATGCGGAGATCATGGTGCCCGGCAAGGACTGGGAGTTCTGGACCAGCGAGGACAACACGGCCAAGGCCGAGTCCAACCCGATGATGAAGAACAATTTTGCGAACGTGAAGAAGACCTTTGCCGGCCTCGAGTCCAAGGTGACGAAGTACGAATGGGGCAAGGAGGTCGCGCCCGGCATCACCTCGATCGCGACACCGGGCCACACGCCGGGTCACACCTCGTTCGCGGTTGCCTCGGGCGATGCCAAGGTCCTGATCCAGTCCGATGTCACCAACATCCCGGAATTCTTCCTGCGCAATCCGGACTGGCACGTGATGTTCGACACCGATGCCGCGCTGGCGCAGGAGACGCGCCACAAATTCTACGACATGGCGGCGGCCGAAAAGGCGACCGTGATCGGCTTCCACTTCACCTTCCCTTCGGTCGGCCATGTCGAGAAGGGCGGCGCCAAGTACCGCCTGATCCCGTCGGCGTGGAATCCGACGATCTGAGCCGGTTTGCGGGTCTGCGCGAAAGATCGGGCCGCCGCATGGCGGCCTGATTGTTTGGGGCAACCGTTTCAGAAACTCAGCGTTTCCAAATCGTGCCGGTCCATGCACTTGCATCCATCGGGCCGGATCGCTTAAGTGCCGTTACGGCACCCCCGCTCAAGCTTCTCAAGGACACCCATGGCCTACAACATCGTCGTGATCGCCGGCAGCCTGCGCAAGGACAGCTTCTCGCTGAAGATCGCCAACGCGCTCGCCAAACTCGCGCCGGCTTCGCTCAAGCTCGAGGCCATCACGCCCGCGGGCATCTCCTTCTTCAACCAGGACCTCGAGGGCGCGCCGCCCGCGGACTGGCTGGCCTTCCGCGACAAGCTCCAGAAGTCCGATGGCGTGATCTTCGTCACCCCCGAATACAACCGCGCCATCCCGGGCGTTCTGAAGAACGCCATCGACGTGGCCTCGCGCCCCTATGGCAAGAGCTCGTTCAACGGCAAGCCGGTCGGCATCATCTCCAACTCGCCGGGCCCGCTCGGCGGCGTCAGCGCCGCCAAGACGCTGCAGACCATTTTGCCGGGCATTGCCGGGCCGATCATGCAGCAGCCGGAAGCCTATCTGAATGCGGTCGGTGACGCCTTCGATGCCGAAGGTAACCTGACCAAGGATTCCTTGAAGCCCGTGCTCCAGGCCTATATCGAAGCCTTCGCCGCGCACGTGGCGAAGCACCACGGCTGAGATTGCGCTCTCCGTCATGGCCGGGCTCGTCCCGGCCATCCACGCCTTAGCCAACGGTGACGAAGATCGTGGATGCCCGGGACAAGCCCGGGCATGACAATGACGATTGGTGGCAGGGGTGGTGGCAATTAGCACTCCCTTAACCAACCTATCCCATCTTCCCAGGATGGTCTCCCGCGCGCGCCTGAAATCGATCCTGACCGGCCTTGCCCTCTACGCGATGGCGGCCGCCATCGTCGGCTATTTCGGCGTCAACGCCTACACCGGCAAATACGGCCTCAACGCCCGCCAGGAACTCGACCAGGAGATCATCGCGCTGACGAGCGAGCTGGCCCAGCTCAAGCGTGAGCGTGCCAGGAGCGAGCAGCGGGTGTCGTTGCTGCGCACCTCGCGGATCGATCCGGACATGCTGGACGAGCGGGCGCGCTACCAGCTCGACTATGTCAATCCGCACGATCTCGTTCGGATGACCCCGGCGAAGTAGGACGCCGTCAGCCTCCGCTGTCGCCTGCGCGAGCACGGCCACCTCACTGATTCCGTTGATCCGAGCCGACCGAGACATCGGCGGAGCGCGTTGCCGTCATGCTGATGGCGCCAGCATGTCTGCAATCTGGCACTCCACACACCTCGTCGTGAGCGAAGGGAGCTAAAGTTGCCTGATCGAACCCAAACACTGTGCAATATTTCGACTACGTTGCAGTGCGGCATAATCAAACCTGCGATGCATCGCTGTGGTGCTTTCCAAGCGCATTTGAACTGGGTTAGAGAGGTCGAAAGTTTTCTCTGACCCGGAATTCCCATGGCCGCACCCAAGAAAGCCGCCGCAAGCACTCCACAGGACAAGACCGACGGCGGTTCGCCCCCGGAATTCACCAGGGAGCAGGAGCTGAAAGCGCTCCGCGAGATGCTCCTGATCCGGCGGTTCGAGGAAAAGGCCGGCCAGCTCTATGGCATGGGGGCGATCGGCGGTTTCTGCCATCTCTATATCGGCCAGGAGGCCGTGGTGGTCGGCATGCAGATGGCCCTGAAACAGGGCGATCAGGTCATCACCGGCTATCGCGATCACGGCCATATGCTCGCCACCGGCATGGACGCCAACGGCGTCATGGCCGAGCTCACGGGCCGCCGCGGCGGCTATTCCAAGGGCAAGGGCGGCTCCATGCACATGTTCAGCAAGGAGAAGCACTTTTACGGCGGCCACGGCATCGTCGGCGCGCAGGTTTCGCTCGGCACGGGTCTCGCGTTCGCCAACAACTATCGTGAAAACGGCAATGTCAGCGTCACCTATTTCGGCGATGGCGCGGCCAACCAGGGCCAGGTCTATGAGAGCTTCAACATGGCGGAGCTGTGGAAGCTGCCGGTGATCTACGTCATCGAGAACAACCGCTACGCCATGGGCACCTCGGTCTCGCGCGCCTCGGCGCAGCAGGATTTTTCCAAGCGCGGCGCGTCCTTCAACATCCCGGGCAAGCAGGTCGACGGCATGGACGTTCGTGCCGTGAAGGCAGCGGGCGAGGAGGCGGCGGCCTGGTGCCGTGCCGGCAAGGGCCCCTTCATCCTGGAAATGCAGACCTACCGTTATCGCGGCCACTCGATGTCGGATCCGGCAAAATATCGCACGCGCGAGGAGGTCGAGAAGGTTCGCCACGACCAGGACCCGATCGAGCAGGTGCGCAACCGTCTGCTGGCGGCCAAGGTCAGCGAGCAGGACCTGAAGGCGATCGACGCCGAGGTGCGCGACATCGTCAATGCCTCCGCCGACTTTGCCCAGCATGATCCCGAGCCGGAAGCCGCCGAGCTCTGGACCGACATTTACCGCTGAACGCGCGCAAGCTTCCTTTTGGAGTCGATATGCCAATTCAAGTGCTGATGCCCGCGTTGTCGCCCACGATGGAAAAGGGCAACCTCGCCAAATGGCTGAAGAAAGAGGGCGAGCAGATCAAGTCGGGCGACGTAATCGCCGAAATCGAAACCGACAAGGCGACGATGGAGGTCGAGGCGACCGATGAGGGAACGCTCGGCAAGATCCTGATCCCGGAGGGCACCGCGGACGTTGCGGTGAACACGCCGATCGCGACCATTCTCGCCGATGGCGAAAGCGCCGCCGATCTTGCCAGGGCGTCCGCGCCCGCCAAGCAGGAGAAGGCCGCGGAGTCCGCTCCGCCCGCTGCTGCAAAGGCTGAGGCACCCGCGCCCAAGGCTTCCGAGAAGGCCGCGCCGGCGCCGCAGGCCGTCGCTGAGCCCGATCCGGAAGTGCCTGCCGGCACCGAGATGGTGACGCAGACCATCCGCGAAGCGCTGCGCGATGCCATGGCCGAAGAGATGCGCCGTGACGCCGACGTCTTCGTGATGGGCGAGGAAGTCGCCGAATATCAGGGCGCCTACAAGGTGACGCAAGGGTTGCTCCAGGAATTCGGCGCCAAGCGCGTCATCGACACCCCGATCACCGAGCATGGCTTTGCCGGCGTCGGGGTCGGTGCTGCCATGACCGGGCTGAAGCCGATCGTCGAGTTCATGACCTTCAACTTCGCCATGCAGGCGATCGATCAGATCATCAACTCCGCGGCCAAAACACTCTATATGTCCGGCGGCCAGATGGGCTGCTCGATCGTGTTCCGCGGGCCGAACGGCGCGGCTGCGCGCGTCGCCGCCCAGCACAGCCAGGACTACTCGGCCTGGTACTCGAACATCCCGGGCCTCAAGGTCGTCGCGCCGTTCTCGGCTGCCGATTACAAGGGCCTGCTCAAGGCCGCGATCCGCGACCCCAATCCGGTGATTTTCCTTGAAAACGAGATGCTCTACGGCCACACCGGCCAGGTGCCGAAGCTCGACGATTTCGTGATCCCGATCGGCAAGGCCCGCATCGTACGCTCCGGCAGCCACGTCACCATCATCTCGTGGTCGAACGGCATGACCTATGCGCTCAAGGCCGCCGACGAGCTCGCCAAGGACGGTATCGAGGCCGAGGTGATCGACCTGCGCACGCTGCGCCCGATGGACACCGAGACCATCATCAACTCGGTCAAGAAGACCGGCCGCGCCGTCACGGTTGAAGAGGGCTGGGCCCAGAGCGGAGTCGGCGCCGAAATCGCCGCACGCATCATGGAGAACGCTTTCGACTATCTCGATGCGCCCGTCGCGCGCGTCTCGGGCAAGGACGTGCCGATGCCCTATGCCGCGAACCTTGAGAAGCTGGCGCTGCCCTCGGCCGCCGAAGTCGTCGAGGCCGCCAAAGCCGTCTGCTACAGGTAGATCATGGCGGGCCCGAAGGAGCAGCCACTGCCGCCCGACGTCATGACCCGCGAGGACGCGGTCGAGATCCTGCGCGTGTTCGTGCTGGATGGCGGGCTGTCGATGGCGTTCCAGCGGGCTTTCGAAGAGCCCGATATGTGGGGCCTGCTGCTGGTCGATCTCGCCCGCCACGCCGCGCGCGCCTATGCGCGCGAGAGCGAATACACCGAGGAAGATGCACTGAGCCGGATCCTCGAGATGTTCCAGGCCGAGATCGAGCGTCCGACCGACACCGGCGCCACGACGCCGCGCGGCAAGGGACACTGAACATGGCGATCGAATCCTATCACTTCGATTTCATGCTCGAGGCGATCCGCGAGGCGGAGGCCTCGATCGCACAGGGCGGTCTGCCGATCGGCGCGGTGCTGACGCGCGACAACAAGATCATCGCGCGCGGTCACAACAACCGCGTGCAGGAGAACAACGTGATCCTGCACGGCGAGATGAGCTGCCTGCGCGAGGCCGGCGCGATCACGTTCCACGACACCGTCATGTACACCACGCTGTCGCCATGCTCGATGTGCGCCGGGGCGCTCGCCCTGTTCAAAGTGAAGCTGGTGGTGATCGGAGAATCCGTCACCTTCGAGGGCTCCAAGGATATCCTCGACAGGTTCGGAATCCCCTGGATCGACCTTACCGACGACCGCTCCATCACCATGATGAAGAATTGGCGTTCCAATCCTGCCAATGAGCGCCTGTGGCAGGGCGACATCGGCAACTAATCCCCGGTCGTCTTCGCTGTCGGAGACGGTCTCTTGCAAAGTTCTTCTTGAGGTCAGCATGCCCATCAACATCCTGATGCCCGCTCTCTCGCCGACGATGGAGAAGGGCAACCTCGCCAAGTGGCTGAAGAAGGAAGGCGACAAGGTCAAATCCGGCGATGTCATCGCCGAGATCGAGACCGACAAGGCGACCATGGAGGTCGAGGCCATCGACGAAGGCATCATCGCCAAGATTCTGGTGCCCGAGGGCACGCAGGACGTGCCGGTCAACGACGTGATCGCGGTGCTCGCCGGCGAAGGCGAGGATGTGAAGGCGGCGAGTGCTGCGAAGCCCAGCGCTTCGGCCGCACCTCCGAAAGCTGCCGAGGCTCCCGCCGCTCCAGCTCCAGCGCCTGCCGCGCCCAAGGCTGCGCCGGCACCTGCCGCTGCTCCAGCGCCGCAGGCTGCCGCACCTGCCGCGCAGAGCAACGGCCATGGCGGCCGCGTGTTCTCGTCGCCGCTGGCGCGGCGTCTCGCCAAGGACGCCGGGATCGACGTGTCGATGGTGGCAGGCACCGGCCCGCACGGCCGCGTCGTCGCCCGCGACGTCGAGCAGGCCAAGTCCGGCAAGGGCCTCAAGGCACCCGCGGCGGCACCGTCCGGCGCACCCTCGATCGCGCCGACCATGTCGGACAAGCAGATCCTGTCGCTGTTCGAGCCCGGCTCCTACGAGGTCGTGCCGCATGACGGCATGCGCCGCACGATTGCGCAGCGCCTGACCGCGTCGATCCAGAACGTTCCGCACTTCTATCTCACCATCGACTGCGACATCGGCAAGCTGCTCGCCGCGCGCGAGGAGATCAATGCGGCTGCTCCGAAGGACAAGGAGAAGAAGGCGCTCTACAAGATTTCGGTCAACGACTTCGTCATCAAGGCGATGGCCGTTGCGCTCCAGAAAATCCCGAACTGCAACGTCAGCTGGACCGAAAGCGGCATGCTCAAGCACCATCATTCCGACGTCGGCGTCGCCGTGGCGATGCCCGGCGGCCTGATCACGCCGATCATCCGCAAGGCCGAGACCAAGACGCTCTCGACCATCTCCAACGAGATGAAGGATTTCGCCGCCCGCGCCCGCTCGCGCAAGCTCAAGCCCGAGGAATACCAGGGCGGCACCACCGCCGTTTCCAATCTCGGCATGTTCGGCATCAGCCACTTCACCGCCGTGATCAACCCGCCGCATGCGACCATCCTCGCGGTGGGCACCAGCGAGGAGCGGCCTGTCGTGCGCGGCGGCAAGATCGAGATCGCAAACATGATGAGCGTGACGCTGTCGTGCGATCACCGCGCCATCGACGGCGCGCTCGGCGCCGAACTGATCGGCGCCTTTAAGCAGCTGATCGAAAATCCCGTCATGATGATGGTCTGACGCGCGGTTGAGGGGACAACGTTGCATGTCCGTACCCGCTGGCCATGGATGTCGCTGCTGCTTGGAGCAGTCGTCGCGCTCAACCCGATTGGGCTCGATTTTCTTTACTCCGCGTTCCTTGCCGGTGAACAACTGGCACGGAACATCGCCCAGCCTATCGTGCTGATTGCCTTGGCCGTGATGGCTTTGGCGACGACGCTCGAATGGCTGGTGAGGTCTTTTCTGATCAAGCGCCGCGCCCGCGGCGCCTCTTGAGTTGAATGGGAGCCGCAATGGCCGACACATCCTTCGACGTCATCATCATCGGGTCCGGCCCGGGCGGCTATGTCACCGCGATCCGCGCCGCCCAGCTCGGTCTCAAGACCGCGATCATCGAAAAATCCTATCTCGGCGGCATCTGCCTGAACTGGGGCTGCATCCCGACCAAGGCGCTCTTACGCTCCGCCGAGATCTACCACTACATGCAGCACGCCAAGGATTACGGCCTGTCGGCCGATAACGTCTCGTTCGATCCGAAAGCCGTGGTGCAGCGCTCGCGCGGCGTCTCCGAGCGGCTGAACGACGGCGTCGGCTTCCTGATGAAGAAGAACAAGGTCAGCGTGATCTGGGGCGCCGCCTCGATCGACGCGCCCGGCAAGGTCACGGTAAAGAAGTCCGACGTCGAGGCGCCGAAGGGCACGCTGGGCGAGGGGAGCTATCAGGCCAAGCACATCATCGTCGCGACCGGCGCGCGCCCGCGCGTGCTGCCCGGGCTCGAGCCCGACAAGAAGCTGATCTGGACCTATTTCGAGGCGATGGTCCCGGAGAAGATGCCGAAGTCGCTGCTGGTGGTCGGCTCCGGCGCGATCGGCATCGAGTTCGCGTCGTTCTTCCACACCATGGGCTCCGACGTCACAGTCGTCGAAGTGCTGCCGCAGATTCTGCCCGTCGAGGATGCCGAGATCGCGGGTGTGGCGCGCAAGCGGCTGGAGAAGCAGGGCATCAAGATCATGTCCTCGACCAAGGTGACCAAGCTCGAGAAGAAGGCCGACAGCGTCGTCGCCACCATCGACGACGGCAAGGGCAAACCCGTGACCACCGAGTTTGAGCGCGTGATCTCGGCCGTGGGCGTTGTCGGCAACATTGAGAATCTCGGGCTTGAGAAGTTAGGGGTCAAGACCGATCGCGGCATCGTCGTGGTCGACGGTTACGGCAAGACCAACGTCCCCGGTATCTACGCCATCGGCGATGTCGCCGGACCCCCGATGCTCGCGCACAAGGCCGAGCATGAGGGTGTGATCTGCGTCGAGGCGATCAAGGGCCTTAATCCGCATCCCATGGACAAGAACCTGATCCCGGGCTGCACCTATTGCCAGCCGCAGGTCGCTTCTGTCGGCCTCACCGAAGCCAAGGCCAAGGAGAACGGTCGCGAGATCCGCGTCGGCCGCTTCCCCTTCGTCGGCAACGGCAAGGCGATCGCGCTCGGCGAGGACCAGGGCCTGGTCAAGGTGATCTTCGACAAGAAGACCGGCCAGCTGCTCGGCGCTCACATGGTCGGCGCGGAGGTGACCGAGCTGATCCAGGGATACGTCGTCGCCATGAATCTGGAGACCACGGAAGAAGAACTGATGCACACGGTCTTCCCGCATCCGACCCTGTCGGAGATGATGAAGGAAGCCGTGCTGGATGCGTATGGGCGGGTGTTGAATATCTAATCGCTTTTCCCATCGTCATGCGCGGGCTTGACCCGCGCATCCATCCAGCGAAGCGCTGTTCAAGGGATGGTTTGCCGGGTCAAGCCCGGCAATGACGGAGGCAAGAAACTGGCGGCATAAGAAGAAAGAATCGAGCCATGCACGACAACGACAACCTCACCATCGAACGCCCGACCTTCGTCACCCATCTCGAATGTGCGATGGAGGGCGATCGCTACGCCGCCGACGAGGTCCACAATCTCTCCAAGGCCGGCAAGCCGCTGCTGGTGCGCTACGACCTTGCGGGCGTGAAGAAGGCGCTGACCAAGGATGCTCTCACCCAGCGTCCCGGCGACATGTGGCGCTACCGCGAGCTGCTACCGGTGCGCAAATGCAAGGACATCGTCTCGCTCGGCGAAGTCACGACGCCGCTGATCCGGCTGCCGAAGCTCGGTGCAAAACTCGGCGGTGGCGAGATCATCGTCAAGGACGAGGGACGGCTGCCGACCGGCTCGTTCAAGGCGCGCGGCCTCGTGATGGCAGTGTCGATGGGCAAGGCGCTCGGCATCAAGCACATGGCGATGCCGACCAACGGCAATGCCGGCGCGGCGCTTGCGGCTTATGCGACGTCATGCGGCATCAAAACCACGATCTTCTGCCCGGCCGACACGCCCGAGGTGAATGTCAGCGAGATCGAGCTGCAGGGCGCGACTGTATACCGCGTCAACGGCTATATCGATGATTGCGGCAAGATCGTCGGCGAGGGCAAGGCGAAAGTCGGCTGGTTCGACACCTCGACCCTGAAGGAGCCCTACCGCATCGAGGGCAAGAAGACGATGGGCCTGGAGCTCGCCGAGCAGCTCGGCTGGGACGTGCCCGACGTGATCTTCTATCCGACCGGCGGCGGCACCGGCCTGATCGGCATGTGGAAGGCTTTCGACGAGCTGGAAAAGATCGGCTTCATCGGCGGCAAGCGCCCGCGCATGGTCGCGGTGCAGGCCTCCGGCTGCGCGCCGATGGTGCGGGCCTATGAGGCCGGTACCGAGCATGCAATGCGCTGGGAGGACGCCCACACCATCGCCTCGGGCATTCGCGTGCCGCAGGCGATCGGCGATTTCCTGATCCTGCGCGCAGTGCGCGAGAGCAAGGGCTTTGCCATCGCGGTCGACGACGACAAGATCTCGGCGGCGCTGAGTGAAGTCGCGCGCGAGGAGGGGCTTTTGCTGTGCCCCGAGGGCGCTGCGACCTACGCCGCCTACAAGGACAGCCTTGCCGACGGCCGCGTCAGCAAGACCGACCGCGTCATGCTGTTCAACTGCGCGACCGGCCTGAAGTACCCGCTGCCGCCGGTCACGCGCACGCTCGATCGCCACAAGCCGATCGACTACACGCAGTTCTAGCGCGGCATTTCGTCTATTCACGAACAATCCCTCTTCCCGTACGCGGGAAGAGACAAAAATAACAATGACTTCACCGGGGAGAAGACAATGAAAGCCGCTTGGGCTGCGCTGATTGCTGTTCTCGCTCTGACGGGCGCCGTGCGCGCCGACGACTATCCATCCCATCCCATCACCGTCATCGTTCCGTTCGCCGCCGGCGGGCCGTCGGATGCGATGGCGCGCGTGCTCGCCGAGCGGATGCGGACCTCGCTCGGCCAGCCGCTGGTGGTCGAGAACGTCACCGGCGTGGGCGGCTCGATCGGCGTCGGCCGCGCCGTGCAGTCGCCGCCGGACGGCTACACCATCTCCTTCGGCCATCTCGGCACCCACGTTGCCAACGGCGCCGTCTACAAGCTCAAATACGACCTCGTCGCCGATCTCGAGCCGGTGGTGCTGTTGCCGAGCAATCCGATGATCGTCGTCAGCAAGACCGCGGTGCCCGCGACCTCACTCAAGGAACTGCTGGATTGGCTGAAGTCGCGGCCGTCGCCGCCGACCGCCGGCACCGCCGGTGCGGGCTCCGGCAGCCACATCGCCGGCGTCTATTTCGAGAGCGTGTCCGGCATCAAGCTGCAATATGTGCCGTATCGCGGCACGGCCCCTGCGCTGAACGATCTCATCGCCGGCCAGATCGACGTCATCGTCGACCAGACCTCCAACTCCATCAGCCAGGTCCGCGCCGGCACCATCCGCGCCTACGCCGTCACCGACGACAAGCGCCTCGCGTCCGCACCGGATATTCCGACCGCAGCGGAGGCGGGGCTGAAGGGCTTCAACATGACGCTGTGGTCGGGCATGTGGGTGCCCAAGGGCACGCCGAAGGAGATCGTAGCGAAGCTCAACGCCGCGGCGGTGGAAGCTCTCAACGATCCCGCGGTGAAGAAGCAGCTCGAAGGCCAGGGGCTGGAAATGACGCTGCAGGATCAGCTCACCCCCGAAGCGCTCGGTAATCGCCAGAAGGCCGAGATCGCGAAATGGTGGCCGATGATCAAGGCGGCGAACATCAAGGTGGATTGAGGGCCTTGTCGCCGTCTCACGTCCTGGATTCGTCGGAGCCGGACAGGGCCATCCCCAGACATTCAAGCAGAGCGGGCGTGGAGAACGGCTTCGCGAGAAAGCAGATAGCGCCCGCTTTCAGCGCCCGGTCGCGCACGGCATCGTCGGGAAAAGCCGTCATGAAGATGAAGGGCGTGTGGTGACCAAGGCTGCGCATGTGCATTAAAAGCTCAACGCCGCCCATGACCGACATCTGCACATCCGCGATCACGCAGGACGTCGTCTTCAGTTCGGCCGATTGGAGAAATTCGTCAGCGGAGCGAAAGATGTTGACCGTGTATCCACGCGACGTCAGCAGATTGTTGGTCGCGAGGCGGACTGATCGATCATCGTCAATGACGGAAATGGCCGAGGGGATTGACAAGAATGATCGCTCCTGATCGGGGAGCCGCCGATCACGGTGCCGCACCTGGCGGAAAGTGAGCCCTTGGAGCGAGCTTGAAAAGCATACTTAGGTTTGTACCTTTCCCCCCCGGCGTGAGATTCCGAGCGCCTCCACCATTCTGACGAGATCGGCCAACGACTTGGCACCCATTTTCCGCATGATCTGCCCACGATAAATCTTGACGGTAATCTCGGCCAATCCAAGCTCGGCAGCGACTTGCTTGTTCATCAGGCCGGACGCGACCAAAGTGAGGATGTCACGCTGGCGCGCGCTCAAACCCTCGAAGCGGGACCGCACTCCCGCGACCGACTCCTCGGCATTGCGCCGCTTGCGATCCCGTTCGATCGCGGCCTGAACCGCATCCAGCATGTCCTGGTCGCGCACCGGCTTGGTCAGAAAATCGATGGCGCCGCTCTTCATGGCCCTGACGGTCATCGGAATATCGCCATGACCGGTGATGAAGATAATGGGCGTGTGGATGTTCGCCTTCGCGAGGTCCGACTGAAGGTCAAAGCCGCTCGAGCCCGGCAGGCGGATGTCGAGCACAAGGCAGCTGGGGACCGCCGGTGGCTTGGCTTCCATGATCTCCGCCGCGGAGCCGAAAGCCTCGACCCTGAGGCCGACGGATTGAAAGAGGTTGGTGAGCGCACGGCGCATCGATGGATCGTCATCGACGATCAAGACGATCGGATCGTCGACGCTTGTCTGCGCCGTTGCCGCCTTGGGAAGATCGATCACGACGTGTCCTCAATCGGCAAGGGCAGGGCAATCTGGAATGTCGCACCGCTCCCGTCATTGGGAATGGCCGAGAGCCGGCCTGCGTGAGCCTCGATGATCGATCGGCAGATCGACAGTCCCATCCCGAGGCCGCTCGCTTTTGTCGTGAAGAAAGGTGTGAAGATGCGCTCCGTCGCGCCGTTGCCGAGACCGACACCGCGATCTGTCACGGTCACGAGCAGGCGGCCTTCGCCGTGCTCGCTCACTTGGCTGGAGCGGATCGCAAGCTCGCGCGGGCGTTCCACGTTGGCGTGCATGGCTTCGATCCCGTTCATGGCCAGGTTGATCAACACCTGCTGCAGCTGGATCCGGTCGCCGCAAACCTTGGGCAGAGCGGACGCCAGCTCCATTCGCACCGACACAGCATGGGTGGCAAGCTCGCGCCGAACGAGCGCCACCGTCTCCCTGACGAGCTGGTTCATGTCGACCGGAGCCATCTCGATCTCGGTCTTCTTCGCAAGCGCTCTGATCCGCCGGATCACCTCGCTGGCGCGATTGGCGTCCTCGACGATCCATTCCACGGAACGGCGCGCGGCATTCAGTTCGGCCGGTTCTCGGTCGAGCCATCCGATGCAGGCATCCGCATTGGAGATCACGGCGGCTAAGGGCTGATTGATCTCGTGCGCAATCGAGGCCGTGAGTTCGCCGAGCATCGTGACGCGCGTGACGTGAGCAAGCTCGGCTTGCGCCTTGCGCAGTGCTTCTTCGGCCTGCTCGGCGCGAATCGCCGCCGTCACGTCGCTGCTGACGCCGCGATAGCCGAGAAAACTGCCGTTCGCATCGTGCAGGGGCTTGCCGCTGGTGCGCACGTAGACTGGAGATCCGTTGTGATCCTTGCTCCGGTAGACCAGGTCGCGAAACGGCAGGTGAGCGTCGAGCGTCGCGCGATGCCGCTCCCATTTCTCGGGCTCGAGCTCGGCGTCGGGCGGAATGTCCCAACGGGCAAGGCCGATCACGCCCGTGGGCACGGCACTGGCCGTATCGACATGTTCCGAGATCCGTGTGATGCGGTGGTCCGGCCCGGTCTCCCAAAACCAGTCCGATGCGGTTTCGGCATAGTCGCGGAATCGCTGCTCGGACTGCTTGAGCTCTTCAAAGGCCTTCTGCAGCGCTTGTTTTGCGGCAAACTGTTCGGTGACGTCGACGTGGGTGCCGATGATTTCCGTCACATCGCCGTCCCCGCCGATGACGGGATGTCCCTCCGTATGGACGTGTCTTACCGAACCGTCCGGACGCACAATCCGAAAATCAACTTCGAAAGGCTGCTTTTGCTGGATTGCCTGACGTTCTACATCGACAATCCCGCCAAAGTCTTCGGCGAGGATCCGCTTTTGGAAAGCCTGTGCCGATAGATCGATCTGGTCCGGTTCGAATCCAAACAGGCGGTAGAGTTCAGCCGATCGGTAAGCGAATTCCTGACGACGCACGTCCCAGGCCCAGCTGCTGGTATGGCTGAGGCGCTGGGCTTCGGTCAAATAGGCCTCGCTGCGACGCAACCTCTGCTCCGCTTCCTTTGCAGCCGTGACGTCAGTGACGGCTCCGACAAACTCGATGTGTCCGGATCCATGTCTCACCGCGCGTGCCACGGAATGGAGATATTTGATCGATCCATCGGGCATCAGCAGGCGATATTCATGGTCGAAATCCTCCACCTCGCGGAAGGCTCGATCGAGGGTCTTGCTGACGGCATTGCGATCTTCCGGATGGATGCGCTGGAAAGCGAAATCCAGGGTGGGCTTTACCTCCGGGTCACATTGGAAGATGCGAAAGGTCTCTCTGGACCAGACGGCCTCGCGGGTTGCCAGACTCAAGCCGAAGCTGCCAGTGCGGCTCAATTCCTGAGCTTGGGCAAGGTAGGCCTCACTTTGCCGCAGCGCATCCTCCGCCTCCTTGCGCTGGGTGATGTCTTCGCAAGCGACCAGCACGACCGGCGTGCCGTCGCCGCGCAGCATGGCCTTGGCGTTTTCACGGACCCAGAGAACCGAGCCGTCCTTCCGGATCTTGCGAATCTCCCAGGTGTGCGACTGGTCCACGGTTTCCAGGCACAACCCGACACAGTGACGGACGAAATCGCGGTCCTCTTCGAAGAAGACGTTCAGGACGGATTGGCCGGTCAGCTCGGCCGCCGTGTAGCCCAGTTGCGCGGCGCCAAATGTATTCACGTTGAGCACAGTTCCAGCCGGATCGACCATGAAGTACATGACCGGATTGTGCTCGAACACCTGTCGCCATTGCTTCACGGCGTCGCGCAGGTCGGCATTGTCCTGCCGCCAACCTTCTCCAGCCGCGGGCTCGTCTTTCGCCGCGTTGCCGAGAGATCGAAGCGCCGCAAGGCCGCCGAGCAGGAATTGCGCGGCCGAATTCCCTAGTTTTGCGATCTGGCCAGGCATCATCGCAGGCGTCCCGGCCCGCTTGGGGGCAGGGCGAGTAGAGCACTTTGCGACAGCAGGGGCAATTCCCTCCGACCACAGCAGGATTCCGCGTCGAAAATTCGCGGGCTCCGTGCAGTTTGCCGGTCTTGCGCCGTCTCGTTGCGCGCGGGCGAACCTCCGGAAAACTACCGGACAAACCTTTGTATAGGTCGCGCAACCCTAGTCATACGCTGCATTTACCTCCGTACAATTGAGCGGCCCCTCGCATGGGGACTAGTCTCACCGGCAATCCAGTGGAGTCGATCGCGAAGCACGAAGCGTCGAGTAGCTCGCCATCGTGCGGCCAAGAGGCCAGCTTCGCCTCCGCCGGCGCCCTGACTTGCCGATGATCCGGCCGGTCACGAGTGAGAAGCCGCATTCCGTTGACGAACGTGATGACCGTGCATCAGCGCCCGTGGGGAGCCTGGACCGTCAGAGGCACCCATCAGAGGCCAGGAGGAGAGGACCATGTGCGATAAGCCCGAACACTCCGAGCGCCCTTCCACCGTAAAAAGCTGCGCCGTCTGCAGCGGGAAGTTTGGCCTGATCCGGTATTATTCCTGGCGAGCGCCGCTCTGCTCCCGGAAATGTCTCGATCGCTTCAGGGCGCGGCGCGAACGCGACCGCCGATGGCTGTTTCGGATCCAGGCGGCGTAAGGACCAGCCACCGGATCTGTCGCGTTCGGCAATTCTGAATCGGGAGGCCGCGTGTTGAACGGTTGCTGCAAGCTCCTCTTGGCCATCACGCTGCCGCTTGCGTTGATGGCGGGAGCGGAAGCCGACGAGGTTGGACAGGATGGCGGACATCATCGTCATCCGCCTCGGGATCTGCTTCTGCACGAGGAGTTCTATTCCAGCTGGCACATGCCGGACAATCCGGTGCTGAGCTGCTGCAACAACGCCGACTGCTACCCGACCGAGATACGGCGCGTCGACGGCAGCATCTACGCGCGGCGCCGGGAAGACGGGAAATACATCCTCATTCCGCCCCAGAAGGTCGAGCGAAACAGGGACAATCCCGACGGCCGCAACCATCTTTGCGCGCCGCCGCCGTCCGCCTCTCTCCTCGACACGGTCTATTGCTTCGCGCTCGGAGGTGCCACGTGAGGTTCATATTGGTGAACGGCAGGACCCCTTTCCGCAAAACGTTCTGCCTCTGGTGCTGCGAGGAGATCAGCGGCGGCTATCTGCGCGATGCGAAGACGCTGCTGCCCTACTGCGGCTACGAGTGTTACGCGCTTCATGGCGAAGCTGCGCCGCTGATCGAGGGGCGCACACGAGAGGCGTCTTGAGCGGACAGGCGAGCGAAACCGCCGGTGGATTTGCCGTCCGCGCGGGAGGACATGACGATGAGATTCATGCTTGTCAATCAGCAAGGGCCGCGCCACGACGGTACCTGCAGCGCGTGCGCCCAGCCGCTGGGCTCGAGTTACGTCCGCCATGTGCCCACGGAGCGGCGGTACTGCGACTATGATTGCTACCGTCGATATCAGCAGACGAGCGTGGAAATGCTCTGGCCCTACCGCAGCTCGCTCGAGGCGATCACGGTTTTGACGGCCATTTCGGGCTGGATCTGGATGATGCAGATGGGGGCCCTCTCGCACTCCCTGACGGAAGCATTTCTGCGCGCGCACGACCCCTCCGACCACGGAAGGAGGTGACGGCTCGCCGAATGATGCGGACCCCCGCAGAGAAGTCGGCCGCGGTCACTGCATCCAGCTTCGCGCCGCGTCCAGCCCCGGCGTTGCGAAGCTAGGGTGCGGAGGCTGCGGCCGATGCCGCCGTCGGCGCCGCGCTCACTTCCTGCGTCGTAACGCGCTGCTCGGATTTCGCCGCGACGATGCTGCTGGCCTCGAACCTTGCGCGGTACACCAGCACGTTCTCGATCACGCGCTGGACGTAGTTGCGCGTCTCCGACAGCGGGATGCGCTCGACCCAATCGACCGGATCGACCTTGGGATCCCTGGGGTCGCCGCGCGCCTGCACCCATTCGCGCACCCGGCCGCGGCCGGCATTGTAGCCGGCAAACGTCATGATCTGGTTGCCGCGATATTCCGACAGCAGCGCGCTGAGCTCGGCCGCGCCCATCTGCGTGTTGTAGACGGGATCGGAGACCATCCTGTCCCAGTCGTAGGTCAGGCCGAAACGTTTGGCGGTGTCGCGGCCTGCTTCCGGCGTGACCTGCATCAGGCCGACCGCGTTCGCAGGCGACTTGTCGCGTTGGTCGAACGAGCTTTCGGTCCGCGCCACCGAATAGATCATGCTGGTTTCGATCGCCGGCGCGACCTGTTTGTGCTCGGGGATGCCGATGATCGGGAACGCGTAATGATCAAGGGCGAGCCCGCGCGCGAGCGCCGACTTGCCGATCTCCAGCATCACGCGCGCATCGTTGCGGCGGCCGGCGAGCTCGCCGAGCGCTTCGAGCGCGGCGACGTCGGTGCTCTCTCTGGCAAAATCCTCGGCGTAATAAAACACCATGTCGCGCTCGCCGATACCGTAGAGCATGTCGGCGGCGCGCACGCGCTCGTCCGCCGGCGGTGTATCCGCCGCTGCCAGCACGGGCGAGGGCGGGCGCAGCTCGATCCGGTCGAGGCCGAGCTTAGCGCGGGCGAGCTGGCCGTAATAGGCGGTCGGGTAGCGCGCGGCGGCCTTGTAGCTCATGCGCGCGTCGGCCGTTGCGCCCATCGCTTCGGCCGCGCGGCCGCGCCAGTAATGCGCGCGCGACAATGCGATCGGGTTGGCCGAACCTTCGTCGATCGCGGCGAAGTGCGTCAATGCGGTCTTGGGATCGTCGAGAAAGCGCAGGGCGATCCAGCCGCACATGAAATGATAGTCGACGCGGTAGACTTCCTTGTCCGGCACCGCCGCGCTTCGCACCACGTCGTAGGCGGTCTTGAACCTGCCCTGGTCGAGCAGTTTTCGCGCCAGCAGGCGGCGCTCGCGCCACCAGGCGTCGGTGTCCTGGGCCGCCATCGTATCGGGTGCGGCGGCGAGGATCACCTCAGCGGCGTCGTCGATGCGGTCGTTCTGGAGATGCCACTGCGCGCGGCACAGGACATAGCCGAGGTCGCGGCGCGCTTCGGTCGAGACGTCCTCGAGATAGTCCTTGGCCTTGCTGGCCTTGCCGGTGACCGCCGAGCAGGCCTTGACGATCGCGAGCGCATCCTCGCCGAGCCGCTTTGCGGCGCGCCGTGCGCCGGCGTAATCCTTGGCGCCGAGGCGCTTGTCCATGCGCGCGCGATGATCGTCGGGGTTAAGGAGATCGCGGAACGCCTCGTAGGAATCCTCCTCGCTGCGCTCGGACAATTCCTCCGCGCGCCAGGCCTCGCGCACCAGGCGCGCAGCCCTGTCGCTGTCGCCTTCCGCGAGCAGCACGCGGGCGAGTGCAAACTTGCCCTTGGCGCTGGTCGGCCGGTCCATGGTGAATTTGTGCGCGGTGGCGGCGTCGCTCTTCTCCTGCCACAGCCGCGCCTCGGCGCGACGGCGGAGCAGGGCGCTGCTTGGCCAGTCCGGATTGGCGGCGAGGAAGGCGGCGTACCGCTTGAAATTCGCGGTGCTCTCGGAATGGCGCAGCATGAACCAGTCGGCGAGCTTCTGTCCGGCGGGGTCGGTGATGCGGTCGCGCGCCGCGCTCGCGTCATCGGTCTTGCCCTTGCGGGCGAGATCGATCGCGTCCTTCAACGCGGCGAGGTCGCCGGTGAGCGGCGGCGCCCCCGGCCTGGTCGGGGCCTCGTCGTTCTTCTTCGACTTGCGCCTCGCCTCGGCATGCTTGCCATGACGCGACTTTGCAGCAGACTTGGCAGGAGCATGGCGCTGCTTGCCGGCTTTCGCCTCATGCGTCTTCTTCGATGCTGAGGATTTGTGACTGCTCTTCGCTGCCAGCTCGGCAGGGAGAAGGGCCATCGCGGCCACGGCAACGACACACGCGAGCGAGCGTAGGCACCGGTTCATTCGATGGTCCCCCCTGCGAAACCACTACAAACCAAGGTCCGCGACGACATGCGGTTCGAGAATCAAAGACGACACCAAAACGATGCCATGACATCGTCTCGCATTCTTCACGCTGGTTCAACAATGCGGCAAAATACGGATTGGAACTGGGGAACTTCCGAAACGGCGGAAACGACAGCGTCCTTAACCTTTGTTAACGAGTGGGCTCGCGCAGCGGTTGTGGGCTTTGGGCGCCATATTGCGCGTGTTCCGGTGCTCCGATCCGGTATATTGAGGTTCCAATCCGTCCTTTCAGCCTTTGCCCCGCACCCCATGCCGCTTTTCAACCAGTCGATCCGGCGCAAGATTGTCGGCATTGCCCTCGGATTGATCGTCCTGATGCTGGCTACCTCGATCCTGTCGATGGTGATGTCGAGCCAGGTCGGCGTTCTCCTGGACGAGCTGACCAACCGTTACATCCCGGCCTACGGGCATCTGGCGCGCGCCAACATTCGCTCGTTGGAGCGGGCTCTGGCGTTGCGGCGCATGGTCATGACGAAGATGCAATCGCCGTCGGACGAAGAGGCTTATGCCGCGCGCCTTCGCGAGTTCGAGGAAACCGACCGCAGAATCGAGGAGGAGGCCGAGGGCGCGCGCAAGCTCATCAACGCGATCATCGACGATCCCCGCACGTCATCGGACAATGCTGCTCTGGCGCGGATCGAGATCCGTATCGAGACCGCCGTGACCGAGCTGCGCCGCGATCTGGACGAGGACCACGGAAAGCTCCTTAAGCAGGTCGATGCCAGGCAGATGGCGGAGGCCCGCGGCACGCTGGAGCACATCGACACCCTGCGCGACCAGTTCAATCTGAAGATCGATGCGATCCGTGCCGACATGCTCAAGCAGGTCTTCGCCGCTACGTCGCAGGTGATCGGTCGGCAGTATCAGGCGATCATCGTGTCGGGTATCGTGACCCTGCTCGCAGCGATCGTCGGATTTGCCTTTGCTTTGCTGGTATCCAGCGGCATCACGCGCCCGGTGCGGCTGTTGCTTGCCGGCACCCGCGAGGTCGAGGCCGGCCGGTTCGACAAGACCGTCACCATTTCCAGTCGGGACGAGATCGGCGAGCTCGCCGCCGCCTTCAATCGCATGACCGAGCAGTTGCGCCACAACGAGCGTATCCGCGAGACGTTTGGCCGCTACATCGATCCCAAGGTGGTGCAGGGCCTGATCGACCGGCCTGAGGTCGCGATCGACGGCCAGCGCCGGGTGATGACCATCATGTTCTGCGACATGAGCGGCTTCACCTCGATGAGCGAGGGCATGACCCCGCGCGGCCTCGTCAAGGTGATGAACCACTATTTCACGGTGATGTCCGCGCCAATCAGGACCAACCGCGGCATCATCGACAAATACATCGGCGACGCCATCATGGCCTATTGGGGCCCGCCCTTCGTCGAGGAGGACGAGCCGGCGCTGCTCGCCTGCCTTGCCGCGATCGACATGGCCGACCAGGTGCCGGCGCTCCAGAAGCAGCTGCCGGACCTGCTCGGCATCCGCGCAATGCCGGCACTGTGCGATTTGCGGATCGGCATCGCGACGGGCGAGGTCCTCACCGGCAGCATCGGCTCCGAGCTGATGATGAGCTTCACCGTGATGGGCGATGCCGTGAACCTCGCTTCGCGGCTGGAGGCCGTCAACAAGGCGTACGGCACCCGCATCCTGATCTCGCAGGCGACGGCGGATGCGATCGGCTCGTACCTCGAGCTGCGCGAAATCGATCGCCTGACGGTCGCCGGCCAGAGCATTGCGCAGCCCGTTTTCGAAGTCATGAGCAAGGCGCACGGGCTCAGCGTTCCGCAGGAGAGTTTGCGCACCCACTACGCCGAAGGTCTCGCCGCCTATCGCGCCCGCCGCTTTGGCGAGGCCCGCGCCGCCTTCAACGCGGCGCTCGAAGCCGTCCCCGGCGACGGTCCCTCGCGTACGCTGCTGGCCCGCATCGCGCAGTTCGAGACCAGTCCGCCGGAGCAGGGCTGGGACGGCGCCTGGCGGCTCGAGCAGAAATAGCGGGCCGCGCGGGAAATTTGGTTCTACTCGATAACGATGTTCGCCGTGACCTTTTTCCTGGGCTTAGGTTTGTCGTCCGTGAGGCGTTTGATGGGGATACGCCGATGACAGACCTTGAGAACAGGCTCGAACGGTTCGAGACGCTCACCGCCGAATGCGAGCTGATCGCCAAGCTCGCCACCGACAATACCAGACGCGAGTTTTATCTGAAGCTTTCGGACCAGTACCGCCAGCTCGCGGTGGATATGCGGCAGGCGATCGCGGCCAGAGCTGCAGCCTGAGGCCGCAATCCGTTCTTAACATTTGGCACGCATGCTCAATGCGGTCGCGGGATGCTTGCTGCGATTCTCCGCTGCGGAAACGCCGGGTCTCGTTGCGGTGCACGCGCCATGCGAATATTGTTTGTCGTACCTGACAGGGCGGTCCCATGCGCGTCCTTGCGGTCCTCATCGTTGCGTTCATGACCGCGGCCTGTAGCCAGGAGCAGGACATCACCGGCTCGACTCCCGTCTGCGCGATGCGGAACTACAGCTCTTACAATCCCCGCGACATGAGCCAGTGCGTGGCCGCCTGCAAGGCGTGCGACCACGGCAACACGGTCACTTGTTCCACCTCCTGCAGCCTCAAGGGCGCGCACTGACGACCGCGCGAGGCAGGACGCCACGATTGACCGGAGATCTTCGATATCCCGCAGTGGAGGTCGGGATCGGCAGGGTCGGCCTGCTCCGGAACACCATCGTCGCCGAAGCGTGATGATCGCGGATGCTGGGAACAGCGAGCTGGAAGCCCGCTGGCTCCCGGCGCGGATGGGGCTGGCGGTGCTGAGACACCGGAACGATTCACATGCGTTAGTCATTGAAGGAGCGGGTAGGACGCGGAGTCCGATGGAATGGGTATGCTCGATCCCGGCCGGTTTCTGGTGTCGTGCTCGCACTGCGAGGCGTGGCCGATGGCGGCTAATGTGAAACGTTCGAGCTGGTCGGCGTCCCCGCATGAGGTTCGCTTCGTGTGCCCGCGCTGCCGCCGCGAAGAGACCGCGATCGTCTCCGCCTCCGGCGAACTGACACCGATCCGGCGCCTCGACGTCCCCCCGCGCGACGTCGCCAAGGCCTGGGCTCAGGCGCAGCGTCCGCGTGGGCGGACATAGGCGCGGCGATCGGATTGGGAAACCTGCCCGTTGCCCTGACGCCGGTTGCGGAAGGCGTGGTAGGATGGCCGCCAAGAGATCGCTCAAGAGATCATTTATGGCGCCCTACCTCCCGCCGCACGTCGACCGCTTTCACCTTCACCCGGTCGCGCCGCGCCTTGCGCCGATGTTCTGCCTGGTGCTGCTGACGGTGTCATGCGTGCTCGCAAGCTTCGCGCTCGCCTGCGCGGCGCCGTTTGCGGCGTTTGCCGTCGTTGCGGCCGCGATGCTGCCGCTGCGTCCTGCACTGCTCGTCGTCACCGGCGCGTGGCTGGTCAACCAGACCATCGGTTTCGGCGTGCTGCATTATCCCGTCGACGGCAGCTCCATCGCCTGGGGCTTTGTCATCGGCGCTGCCGCACTCGTCGCGACCGTGACCTCATCGGCCGTGCTCCGTGCGCTGCCGCAGAGCCGCACGCCGTTGGTGCTGACCATCACTCTCGTCTTTGCCTATGCGGCCTACGAGCTCGTGCTGTTCGCCGCGACGCCGATCCTTGGCGGAGAGGGTGCCTTCACCGCAGCCATCGTGACGCGCGTTGGCCTGACCAGCGCCGTCTGGCTCGCTGGCCTCGTCGCCGTCTGTGAAATCGTTCGCCTGATCGCTCCGTTGAGGCGCAAGGGAGCGATATCGGCCTGAGTGCCGGTGCCCTCCGCTTTCCCGTAGCGCTTCGATCCATCCTGGCCACGAGATCTTGCGTTGCCTGACGGGCAAGACACACAAATCGTCGGTCAATCCGCGCCTGCTAAAATATTCTGCTTTACCGAAATTCGGAAATGACGTATGTGTCGCCCATCCCGGCTCGACCTTGAGGGGCGATCGTACGTCGTCACGATACGCGAGCCGGGGTGCGGTGGACGCGGCAGCGTCGGCACGAGAGGTGCGGGCAGGGCGGGTAGTCCCTGTGAGCCCGTGGCCGCGTGCGACGGACGGCGCTGAAAGGTTCGTCTCGTCTGTAAGTTTCCGGCTCCGTCGACAGGGCCGGGAATACTGCGGCGACATGGCGAGCCGTGCGTACGGCAAAACCGTGTGGTCCTGGCCGTCGTTGCTACAGTCAAGCTTTCCGCGAAGGTGCGAGCGAGCCCGACCGGGCAGACTGCATCATCCAATTCGCGGGGCGAGGGAGGCCAGAAGGAATTCGGCTCCCGGGAGAGCACGGCATAAGCCGTCCGACCATCGCGCAGGGAAGGCCGAGTGATTGGCACCACCTGTATGCTGCTGTGCGGTTTTTCTGCGTGTGCTTTTCGCGCAGCGGACCGCGGGTGCGAGGTCAGCACCCGGCCTTCCCTGCGCCCTCTTGGATTTGAGGGTGAAGTGACCAGGCAAAACTCGGGCGAAATGCGCCGCGAGGGCGCGAAGGCCTGTCTCCAACGACACGCTCTGTGTCATCGCCCGGCTTGCCGCCTTCGCCGAGGCGTCGGCGAACAAGTCGTTTCGCGGGAGGCAGCCCCGACTCAGCCGCGCTGCGATCCCGTCGCGCCAGGTTGGGCGCGTCGTGCCCCAAAATCTGAGATTGTGGACTGTCATCTCCATGAGGGTATCTCAGTAAGCCGACCCCGTGTCTTCCACGCCACGATTGTGCCGTCACTGCAACACTCCTCGGCGATTTATCCCTTATTTCCGTCCGTTCGCATCGACGCCGCTTTTTGGCCACACCCGAACATGAATAAAATCGCCCTAAAGTTTGAGGGCTTCGGCAGCCCTTAGGCCGCACCGGGAAATCCCAAGGTCGATTCAAATCTTGGCTCTGATTTTTCGGGTCTGAAAGGGTTGGCCGGGGAAACTGGTTTGCGATGAACGCGAAGACCAACATCAAGCAGAGGCTGCCGAGCCGTCACGTGACGGAAGGCCCTGCGCGCGCGCCGCACCGGTCCTATTTCTACGCCATGGGTCTGACCACCGAGCAGATCCACCAGCCCTTCGTCGGCGTTGCCTCCTGCTGGAACGAGGCGGCTCCCTGCAACATCTCGCTGATGCGCCAGGCGCAGGCGGTGAAGAAGGGCGTGGCGTCGGCCGGCGGCACCCCGCGCGAATTCTGCACCATCACCGTCACCGACGGCATCGCCATGGGCCATGACGGCATGCGCTCCTCGCTGCCGTCGCGCGAATGCATCGCCGACTCGGTCGAGCTGACCGTCCGGGGCCACGCCTATGACGCCCTCGTCGGGCTTGCCGGCTGCGACAAGTCACTGCCGGGCATGATGATGGCGATGGTCCGCCTCAACGTGCCCTCGATTTTCATCTATGGCGGCTCGATCCTGCCCGGCAATTTCCGCGGACAGCAGGTCACCGTGCAGGACATGTTCGAGGCCGTCGGCAAGCACTCGGTCGGCGCCATGTCGGACGAGGACCTCGACGAAATCGAGCGCGTGGCGTGCCCCTCGGCGGGCGCCTGCGGCGCGCAGTTCACCGCCAACACAATGGCGACCGTCTCCGAGGCGATTGGCCTGGCGCTGCCTTACTCGGCGGGTGCCCCGGCACCGTATGAAATCCGCGACGCCTTCTGCATGACCGCGGGCGAGAAGGTGATGGACCTGATCGCCTCCAATCTCCGGCCGCGCGATATCGTCACGCGCAAGGCCTTGGAGAATGCCGCCGCCGTGGTCGCGGCTTCAGGTGGCTCGACCAATGCTGCGCTGCACTTGCCGGCGATCGCGCATGAAGCCGGCATCAAGTTTGACCTGTTCGACGTCGCCGAAATCTTCAAAAAGACACCATATGTCGCGGATTTGAAGCCGGGCGGCCGTTATGTGGCCAAAGACATGTTTGAAGTAGGTGGCATACCGCTTCTGATGAAGACGCTGCTCGACAACGGATTTCTCCACGGTGACTGCATTACCGTCACCGGTCGAACGATCGCCGAAAACCTCAAAAGCGTGAAATGGAATCCGCACCAAGACGTGGTGCACCCGGCAGACAACCCCATCACCGTCACGGGCGGTGTGGTCGGTCTGAAGGGCAATTTGGCGCCAGAAGGTGCGATCGTGAAAGTCGCGGGAATGTCCAACCTCAGGTTTACCGGTCCGGCCAGGTGCTTCGACCGTGAGGAGGACGCTTTCGAGGCGGTCCAGAAGCGCACCTACCGCGAAGGCGAAGTCATCGTGATCCGCTACGAGGGGCCGAAGGGCGGTCCCGGCATGCGGGAAATGCTCCAGACCACCGCCGCGCTGACCGGCCAGGGCATGGGCGGCAAGATCGCGCTCATCACCGACGGCCGCTTCTCCGGCGCCACCCGCGGCTTCTGCATCGGCCATGTCGGGCCGGAAGCCGCCATCGGCGGCCCGATCGGGTTGCTGGAGGACGGCGATATCATCGAGATCGACGCCGTCGCCGGAACCCTTAACGTAAAATTGAGCGATCAGGAGCTTGCCCAGCGCAAGACCAAATGGGGCGCTCGCGCGACTAACCATACGACGGGCGCGCTCTGGAAATATGCTCAGCAGGTTGGACCAGCAGTCGGTGGGGCAGTCACCCATCCCGGCGGCGCGCACGAGAAACAGTGCTATGCGGACATCTAGGCGTGCCATAGTTGCGTTTGTGTTTGGGGCCAGTGCGCTGGCCGCACCGGCGTTCGGCTTCGACGGCTCTCCGGCCAACAAGGATGCGACCATCCCTGTCGTGACCACCTTGCCGGGCGCGGCGGGTACGTTGCGTAGCAAGGTGCCGGCGCCGACCCAGGAAACGTCGCTCAGTGCGCTGCAATATGCCGCCGAGGGCGGTCATCCCGGAGCGCAGTTCAAGCTCGGCCGCATGTATGCCAATGGCGATGGCGTCGCTCAAGATGATGTGCGCGCGTTCGAATATTTCAGCCGGATTGCCAACGCGCATGCCGACGACAGCCCATCGGCGCCGCAGGCGCAGGTCGTGGCCAACGCCTTCGTTGCGCTCGGACGCTATTACCTGAGCGGCATCCCGAACTCGAAGATCAAGGCCGATCCGGACCGGGCGCGGGAGATGTTCTCCTATGCGGCTTCCTATTTCGGCAATGCGGACGCCCAGTACGATCTCGCCCGGCTGTACCTGAAGACGCCGGACGCCTCGCGCGAGGACTTTCGTTATGGCGCGCGCTGGCTCGGCCTTGCGGCCCAGAAGGGCCAGCATGAGGCCCAGGCGCTGCTCGGCCAGATGCTGTTCAACGGCGACCGCGTGCCGCGGCAGGCCGCGCGCGGCCTGATGTGGCTGACGCTGGCGCGTGACAGCGCCGGCGCTGACGAGGCCTGGATCAAGGAAAGCTATAGCCGGGCGTTCGCCAAGGCCTCCGATGATGACCGCGCCATGTGCCTGCAAATGCTGGAGCAGTGGGTGCAGGGCCGCCGGTAATAGGTGAGGTCGTAGGGTCGCCAAAGCGTGCGTGCCCACCAATTCAGCGCACCTTACGCGGCTTCCAGATCCAGATCCGCCCATACCGGCACGTGGTCCGACGGCTTCTCCCAGGCCCGCACGTAGCTGTCGATGCCGACATTGGCGAGCCGGTCGCTGGCCTGCGGCGAGAGCAGCAGATGATCGATCCGCAGGCCGTGGTTCTTCTGCCAGGCACCGGCTTGGTAATCCCAGAAGGTGTAGAGCCCGGGCTCGTCGGTGACGGCACGTAGGGCGTCGGTCAGGCCGAGGCCGAGCAGGGACTGAAAGCTCTCCCGCGTCTCGGCCTTGAACAGGGCGTCCTCGGTCCAGGCGGCGGGGTTGTGGACGTCGCGGGCGTGCGGGATGACATTGAAGTCGCCGGCGAGGATCAGCGGCTCCTCGGTCTTGAGTCGCTCCTTCGAATACTCAAGAAGCCGCGACATCCATTTGAGCTTGTAGGGGTATTTCTCTGTCCCGACCGGGTTGCCATTGGGCAGATAGAGGCAGGCGATGCGCAGCACCCCGCGTTTGAGCGTCACCACGCCCTCGAGGAAACGGGCATGGGCGTCCTCGTCGTCGCCGGCGAGCCCTGACTTGGTCTCGTCGAACCGGAGCTTCGAGAGCAAAGCGACGCCGTTGAATGTCTTCTGCCCGTGCGTGACCACGTTGTAGCCCAGCGCCTCGATCTCCAGCCGTGGGAAGGCCTCGTCGACGCATTTGATCTCCTGGAGGCAGACGATGTCCGGCTGGCACTCCTTCAGCCAGCTCACGAGGAGATCGATCCTCTGCCGGACCGAGTTCACGTTCCAGGTGGCGATTCTGATGGGCATGTCGGCGGCTCCGGGCAGGGGCCATGGTTAGAACAAAATGCAAACGTGGCCGTCAAGGACGCCGCGAAATCTCCCACAAAATTAACCCGGCTTAAGCCGGCCCCGGGCCATTGATACCGAAAAGGTTTTTCGAATGGGATGGCCGGACAAATCGATGATGCAAAGCGAGCCGCGCGACGGCCTGATCGGCGCGTTCCTGTACTGGCTCGGCGGCTTCGCGTTCGAGGACGGCCTGACCGCCGGTCTCAGCGAGCGCGAGCTCCGCCGCATCCGTGCCAAGCAGATCGATGCGGTGAGGCGGGCAATCCCGGTGACGATGGCCGTCACCATGCTCAACGTCGCCATCGTGCTGATCCTGTTCTGGGGCCGGGGCTGGAACGATTTTCTCGCGATCTGGGGCGTGACGCTCGCCGCTGTCGCCCTCGTCGCGTTCCGGTCATGGCAGAGGTCGCACGCGAGCCCGCCGCAGGAAGCTTCGCCGCGTGCCGCGCAGCGGATGCTGCGGCAGGCATTCTTCCTCGCCGCGATCTGGGGCACGTTGCCGCTCGCGCTGTTCAGCCGCATCGAGCCGACCAGCCAGCTCATCCTGGCCTGCCTGATGGTCGGCATGATGTCAGGCGGCGCCTTCACGCTCTCGACCTTCCCGCGCCCCGGCCTCGTCTATCTCGCCACCGTGACCGTTGCCTGCACCGGCGCGCTCTTGCTGTGCGGCACCGGGCCGTATCTCGTGACCGCGGTGTTCCTGCTGCTGCTCGCGTTCTTCATGGCGCGCAACATCGTCTCGCAAGGCAACCTGTTCCTCGGCAATCTCAAGGCCCAGCTCGAGCTCGAACGGCAGACCGAGATCATCTCGCTGCTGCTGAAGGATTTTCAGGACAACGCCAGCGACTGGTTGTGGCAGACCGATGCCGAAGGGCATCTGGTCGATGTGCCCGAACGCTTCGCCGACGTCGCGCAATTGCCGCTTCCGCTCCTGAAGGGATCGCATTTCGCCGACGTGCTCGACATGCTCTGTCCCGAGGACAAGGCGGCCGCTTACAACATCGTCGGACTGATGGGGCACGCCGAACCGCTGCACGAGATGAACCTGAAGGTCGTCGCCGGCGGCGAGGCGCGGCTGTGGTCGCTCACGGCGAAGCCGGCCTATGATCGTGACGGACAGTTCCTCGGCTATCGCGGCTTCGGCCGCGACGTCACGGAGCGCTGGCGCGCCGAGAAGGCCGAGGCCGAGAGTCGCGCCAAGTCCAACTTCCTGGCGGTGATGAGCCACGAGATCCGCACCCCCATGAACGGCGTGCTGGGGCTTGCCAGCATGCTGCTCGAGACAAAGCTCGATCCGGAGCAGCACGAGGCCGTCACCACGATCCGCGAGTCCGGCGACAATCTCCAGCGCATCCTCAACGACATCCTCGACCTCTCCAAGCTCGAGGCCGGACGCTTCGCGTTCGAAGCGATCGATTTTGCGCCGCAGACGCTGGTCGAGACGGTCGCGAACGTCGCGCGGGCAAGCGCCAAGAGCAAGGGGCTGGCGGTCAGGGTCGAGCTCGATCCGAACCTGCCGCCGACGCTGCGCGGCGACGCCGCGCGCATCCGCCAGGTGCTGCTCAACCTTGCTTCCAACGCGGTGAAGTTCACGGACGAAGGCGAGGTGACGATATCTGCCGTCTGCCAGGCGCGCCGCGATCTGCTCGCCACTGTCGAATGGACGGTGACTGACAGCGGCATCGGCATCGCCCCCGAAAAACTCGACCAGCTGTTCAGCGACTTCGCACAAGCCGACGCCTCGATAAGCCGCCGCTTCGGCGGCACCGGGCTTGGGCTGGCGATTTCCCGGCGCATCATCGAGCAGATGGGCGGTACCATCGGCGTCCTCTCGACGCCGGGCGAGGGCTCGACCTTCCGCTTCACGCTGGTGCTGCCCTGGAGCCAGGCGCAGGCCTCCGACCAGGCCGCCGGCCGCGACGAGGCCGACGAGCTCAAGGCCCGGATCGCCGAGCTCGACCGGTCAATGAAGGTGCTGGTCGCCGAGGACGATGCGGTCAACCGCATGGTCGTGAGCAAGATGCTCGGGGCCTTCGACGTCGAGCTGCGCGTCGTCGCCGACGGCGTCCAGGCCGTCGAGGCGACGTCGGAAGGCGACTACGATGTCGTGTTGATGGACGTGCGAATGCCCGACATGGACGGCCTAGCCGCGACCCGCGCGATCCGCGCGCAGGGCGGGCGGTTCGAAGCCCTGCCGATCATCGCGCTCACCGCCAACGCCTTCCCCGAAGACGTCAAGATCTGCCGCGAAGCGGGCATGTCGGACTTCCTGGCGAAACCCCTGCGCAAACCGGCGCTGGCTTCAGCCTTGCTGCGCGCGCTGGACGGTTACGCGATGTCGGAGGATGCCCCGCTTCAGCCGGAACTGATGCCGGTCGAGGTGGAGTGGACGGAAGAAGAGAGGCAGACCCACCGGCGCCTAACCGCGTCAGATCGAGAAGCTGGTTCCGCAACCGCAGGACGCCGTCGCGTTGGGATTGTTGACGCGGAACGAGGCGCCGATCAGATCGTCGACGAAATCGACCTGTGACCCCGCAAGGAACGGCTGCGAGGCGGAATCGACCAGCACCACCGCATTCTCCTGCTCGATCACGAGATCGTCGTCGGTGCGGTCGCGGTCGATATCGAACTTGTACTGGAAGCCGGAGCAGCCGCCGCCTTCGACAGAGATGCGCAACATCGCGCCAGAACCTTCGCCCTTGAGGATCTCCCCAATCCGGCGCGCGGCGCGGTCACTGATGGTCACGTCAGTCGTCATGGCTCGTCTCCGATAGTCCCGCGGTCATACCAAATTCACCTGTCGGGTTCACTTGCCCAATTCACTTGGTATCCCGCGTCCGGCATAGTTAAGTGCAAGGATACGCAGAATCAAATGGATAGGGACTAAATTCGCCGTGTCCGTCGGAATGGCTGCCCCCCACGCGCCCTATGCCTGCGATCCCGATCGTAGTCGCGGCCGGCTGGTTGCCGAGCCGCCGAGCCGGACCCGCAGCCCGTTCCGGCGGGATTGCGACCGGGTGATCCATTCGACCGCGTTCCGCCGCCTGAAGTACAAGACCCAGGTGTTCGTGTTCCATGAGGGTGACCATTATCGCACCCGGCTGACCCACTCGTTGGAGGTGGCGCAGATCGCCCGCGCGCTGGCGCGGCAACTCGGGTTGGACGAGGACCTCACGGAAACCCTCGCGCTCGCCCACGATCTCGGCCATCCGCCGTTCGGGCATGCCGGCGAGCGTGCGCTGGATGCCTGCCTGAAGGATTTCGGCGGCTTCGACCACAACGCCCAGACCTTGCGCGTCGTCGCTTCGCTGGAGCACCGCTACCCCGAGTTCGACGGGCTCAACCTGACCTGGGAGTCGCTGGAGGGCATCGTCAAGCACAACGGCCCGCTGACCGATCGCAGCGGCGCGCCGGTCGGGCGTTATCGCGAGCACGGCATTCCTGTCGGCATCGCCGATTACATCAAGGCCTACGATCTCGAATTGTGGAGTTTCGCCTCGCTCGAGGCGCAGGTCGCCGCGATCGCCGACGACATCGCCTATGACGCTCACGACATCGACGACGGCCTGCGCGCCGGCCTGTTCCATCTCGACGATCTCAAGGTGATGCCGCTCACGGCCGAGATCATCGCCGAGACCTCGGCGCATTATCCCGATCTCGAAGACCTCAGGCGCGGAGCCGAACTGGTGCGCGAGTTGATCTCGCATCTGGTCGGCGCGGTGTTTGCGGAGGCGCAGAAGAACCTTGCCGCCGTGAAGCCGCAATCGGCTCAGGACGTGCGCCAGCAGAGCCGGGCCTTGGTCGCGTTCCCGGCCGAGGTCGCGGAGGAAGAGGCGTCGATCAAGCGCTTCCTGTACCAGCACATGTACCGCCACAAGCGGGTGATGCGGGTGATGGCGGAGGCTGAGCAGATCCTGTTCGACCTGTTCGCGAAATACCTGAGATCGCCAGCCGCGCTGCCGCCGGAATGGCTGGCGGGCGCAGAGGCGGACAATGAGGCCGACCGGGCGCGCCGGATCGGCAATTTCATTGCCGGAATGACCGACCGTTTCGCCCTGACCGAGCATCAGCGGCTCTTTGACTCGACCCCGGATTTGCGTTAGGCGGCGGCCATGCCCGACACATCCTCAGCACCGCATTTGTTCGCCGACGTGCTCGCACGCGTGCACGCCGCCTGCCGCGCGTTCGCGGCGGACGCCAGCTGGCCCGAGGGCATCGATTTCTCGCGCGTGGTGGTCGAGCCGCCGCGCGATCCCTCCCATGGCGACATGGCGACCAACGCCGCCATGGTGCTTGCGAAAGAGGCAAAGGCCAAGCCGCGCGATCTCGCCGAGCAGATCGCCGAGCGGCTGCGCACTGATGCGCTGATCGCCAAGGTCGACGTCGCTGGTCCCGGCTTCATCAATCTGACGCTGAAGCCGGCCGCCTGGGCCGAGGCGTTGCGGACGGTGCTGCGCGAGGGCGCCGATTACGGCCGCCTCCGCGGCGGCTCCAAGGTCAATGTCGAATACGTCTCGGCCAATCCGACCGGGCCGATGCATGTCGGCCATTGCCGCGGTGCCGTGTTCGGCGACGCGCTGGCGAGCCTGCTCGAGTTCGCCGGCCATGACGTCGCCCGCGAATATTACATCAACGACGCCGGCGCCCAGGTCGATGTGCTCGCGCGCTCGGCGTTCCTGAGGTATCGCGAGGCGCTCGGCGAGGACATCGGCGCGATCCCGGAGGGCCTCTATCCCGGCGACTATCTGAAGCCGGTCGGGCAGGCGCTGGCCAAGGAGCACGGCGACAAGCTGCTCGCGATGAGCGAGACCGAATGGCTGCCGACGGTGCGCGCCAAGGCGATCGCGATGATGATGGACGAGATCAAGGACGATCTCGCCGCGCTCAACATCCGCCATGACGTGTTCTTCTCGGAGCGCTCGCTGATCGAGAGCGGCAACAATAAGGTTGCCGAAACCATCGATTTCCTGAAGGCCAAGGGCGACATCTATGAGGGCCGCCTGCCGCCGCCCAAGGGCGCGCCGGGCGAGGATTGGGAAGACCGCGAGCAACTCCTGTTCAGAGCGACCGCTTACGGCGACGACGTCGATCGCCCGCTGATCAAGTCGGATGGTTCCTACACTTATTTCGCCTCCGACATCGCCTACCACAAGAACAAGTTCGACCGTGGTTTTGCGGAGATGATCGACGTCTGGGGCGCCGATCATGGCGGCTACATCAAGCGCATGCAGGCGGCGGTGAAGGCGACGACCTCCGGCAAGGGCGCGCTCGACGTCAAGATCGTCCAGCTCGTGAAGTTGCTGCGCAACGGCGAGCCAGTGAAAATGTCCAAGCGGAGCGGGGACTTCGTCACCTTGCGTGAGGTGGTGGATGAGGTCGGCCAGGATGCCGTCCGCTTCATGATGCTCTACCGCAAGAACGATGCGGTGCTCGACTTCGACCTCGCCAAGGTCATGGAACAGTCGCGCGACAACCCGGTGTTTTACGTCCAGTACGGCCACGCCCGCGGCCACTCGATCTTCCGCAACGCGCGCGCCGAGGTGCTCCCGGAACTACCCGAAGCTGCCGACAAGCGCATCGCCTGGCTCGCTGAGTCGGCGGTGGAGCGGCTCTCCGATCCGGTGGAACTCGACCTTTTGAAGCGTCTCGCAATTTATCCGCGCATGTTGGAAGCGGCCGCCGCGGCCCATGAGCCGCACCGAATTGCCTTCTATCTCTATGATTTAGCCAGCGAATTTCATGCACTTTGGACGAAGGGGCGCGATTTGCCCTATTTACGCTTCATTATCAATAATGATGCAGATCTAACGAAGGCGCGGCTGGCCATGGTCCAGGGCGTTGTCTCTGTCCTGGCATCGGGCCTCGCCATCCTCGGCGTCCATGCTCCGGAAGAGATGCGGTAGTTTGGGGCGAACTACTTAAGGGGATTTTTGGGGGTACCGGCAGAAGCCGGATCGCTTAGACTTGGTTGAAAGCCTTGTGGGTCGAAAGCCGTGCCTTGGTCGAGGGGCGCGCGGCTTTCCCGAAGGGACGCATCATCACGATGGCCGAACGATATCAGGACAGACCGTTTCCCTCCGATGACTATGGTCGCGGTGGCGACCAGCATGGGAAGGTGGACAACGATCCGTTGGCCGAGCTCGCCCGCCTGATCGGACAGACCGATCCGTTCGCTACGCAGGGCAGACCCAGCGCGCACCCGCCGGCGGTGCCCGCCCAGCACCATCAGGACCACGACTATTCGCAGGACGATTATCAGCAGGATGACGCCGAGCAGGCCCCGCCGTCTCCACCCGGGCCGCCGTCATGGATGCGGCGCGCCAACGTGCAACCGCAGCCGGCGCCCGAGCCCGACTATCCCGTCTCCGTGAACCCGGTTCATCCATTGCATCGCTATTCAGCCCAGCCGACCGCGCCCGAGCCTGATTTCCATCAGGCGCAGGCCTATCAGGATAACGCGTACCAGGATCAGGCCTATCAAGCTCAGACCCATCAAGCTCAGGATCAGGCTTACCGGCAGCACGATCAAGCCTACCAGGAGCAGGCCTATCAGGAGCCGCATCAGCAGCCCGATCCGTCGCGTTACGATGATGCGCTCTATGGACGGCTGGAGACAGGCGAGCAGGATTATCAGCGCGATCCGGCTTATCCGGACGACCCCTACGCCTTCCAGAGCGACTATCCCGAGGCCGATCTCGACGAGCCTAAGAAGCAGCGCGGCGGCATGATGACGATTGCGGCGATCCTCGCGCTCGCTGTGGTCGGCACCGGCGCTGCCTTCGCCTACAAGACCTATGTCGGTTCGCCTCGCAGCGGCGAGCCGCCGATCATCAAGGCTGACAACACGCCGACCAAGATCGTGCCGGCGCCGACCGACTCGGCGACCAAGGTACCGGATCGCATGGCGATCGGCGACGGTTCCGAGAAGATCGTGCCGCGCGAAGAGGCGCCTGTCGACGTCGCGGCCAAGGCAGGCGGTCCCCGCGTGGTGTTCCCGCCGCTGAACCAGAACGCGAACCCGCCGCCGGTGGCGAGCGTATCGCCATCTACGGTGCCGCCGCCGAGCGCAGGTCCTGTTCCGAGCAACGGCACGTTGCCGGCCAACACGCCGCGCGCGATCAGGACTGTGGCCGTGAGGGGAGATCAGACCGATAGCGCCACGCCGCAATCGGCTGCGGCCAAGCCGACGGCCGTCGCGCCGAAGCCTGTTGCCGCGCCCGCCGCACCGGCCGCGCCGCGCAATCCGCCGACCTCGGCCAATGCCAGCGCCAACCAGCCGCTGTCGCTGGCGCCGCAATCGGCACCGGCCGCAGAGCCACCGCAGCGGATGGCGGCGACCAACCCGACGCAACTCGCGCCCACCGGCAGTGGTGGTGGTTATATCGTGCAGGTCTCCTCGCAGCAGAGCGAGGACAGCGCCGCCGCATCCTACCGGGTGCTTCAGGGCAAGTACGGTAGCGTGCTCGGATCGCGCGCGCCGGTGATCAAGCGGGTCGATCTGACCGACAAGGGCAAGGGTATCGTCTACCGCGCCTTCGCCGGGCCCTATGGTTCCGCCCAGGAAGCGTCGCAGGCCTGCAACAATTTGAAATCCGCAGGCATGTCCGACTGCTTCGTCCAGAGGAATTAACGGCCGTTTCCTTGACCCTCTCGCGGGGCAGGGTTAATCGGCCGTTATGAGCACGCGGGCCTTCATTACCGGCGTATCCGGAACAGAACTGACCGCCGTCGAGCGGACGTTTATCCGTGCCGAACGTCCATGGGGCTTCATTCTCTTCAAGCGCAATGTCGATACGCCGGCACAAGTTGCTGCACTGGTTGCGGAATTGCGGGCCGTTGTGGGTGCCGCCGACGCCCCGATCCTGATCGACCAGGAAGGCGGGCGGGTGCAACGCCTGGGCCCGCCGCACTGGCCGGTCTATCCGCCGGGCGCGATTTTCTCGACCCTGTACGATACTGATTCGGCGCTGGGATTGATGGCGGCGCGCCTCAGCGCCCGCCTGATCGCCGCCGATCTCGCCGATCTCGGCGTCACCGTGGACTGCTTGCCGCTGGCCGACGTGCCGGTGGCGGGCGCCGATGCCGTCATCGGAAACCGGGCCTATGGCACCGAGCCCGGCAAGGTCGCGGCGATTGCTCGCGCGGTCACCGAGGGCTTGGAGCAGGGCGGCGTTCTGCCGGTTCTGAAGCACATTCCCGGTCATGGCCGCGCCACCGCCGACACCCATTTCAAGCTGCCGACCATCGATACACCCCGGGACGAGCTGGAACGAACCGACTTCGCGGCGTTCAAGCCGCTTGCGGACCTGCCGATGGCCATGACTGCACATGTTGTGTTTAGCGCCGTCGACCCCGCCCATCCGGCGACGACTTCTGCGACAATGATCGCTCAGGTGATTCGCGGCGCGATCGGGTTCCAGGGTTTGTTAATGAGCGATGACGTGTCGATGAACGCGCTGTCGGGGACTATCGCCGAACGGACTCGCGCCATCTTCGCGGCCGGTTGCGACGTGGCCCTGCACTGCAACGGCAACATCGAGGAGATGCGCGAGGTCGCCGGCCAGACACCCGAATTGTCGGGCAGGGCGCTGGAGCGGGCGAACGCCGCGCTTGCAGCGCGCAAGGCTCCGCAGCCGTTCGACCGGGCGGCCGCACGCGTCGAACTGGACGCATTGATCGCACGGGCAGACACGGCATCCGCATGAGTGCAGAAATCCTATCGTTTGAAACCGGGCGGCCCGCAGAGCTCGCCGAGGGTGAGCCGGCGCTGGTGGTGGACGTCGAGGGCTACGAGGGCCCGCTCGACCTGCTGCTTGCGCTGGCGCGGCAACAGAAGGTCGACCTCGCCAAGATCTCGATTCTGGCGCTGGCCGACCAGTATCTCCACTTCATCGAAGCCGCGCGAAAGATCCGGCTCGAACTCGCTGCCGACTACCTCGTCATGGCGGCTTGGCTCGCCTTCCTGAAGTCGCGCCTGCTGTTGCCGGAGCCGCCGAGCGCGGAAGGCCCGAGCGCGGAACAGATGGCAACCGCGCTCGCCAACCGTCTGCGCCGGCTCGAAGCCATTCGCGAAGCCGCCAACCGGCTGATGAACAGGCCGCAATTGCAGCGCGACATCTTCCCGCGTGGCGAGCCCGAGCAGATTGCGGAGATCAAGCATCCGAAATACACCGCGACGCTGTACGATTTGCTCACCGCCTATGCCGCCCAGCGCCAGTCGCGCGTGCTGGCGAGCGTACATCTGACCAAGCGCACGGTGTGGTCGCTCGCCGAGGCGCGCGCCACGCTGGAGCGGCTGGTCGGCAGCATCAGCGAGCAGGATGACTGGGGCGTTCTCGACGACTTCCTGGTCCGCCACGTCGCCGATCCGACGCAGCGTGCGACGGTATTCGCCTCGAGCTTTGCCGCCGCGCTCGAGCTGGTGCGCGAAGGTCAGCTCGAGCTGAACCAGAAAGAGGCGTTTGCGCCGATCTATTTCCGGAAGGGGCGCCCGAAACCGGTCGTGGACGCAGCTCCTGCGCCCGATGCGCCGGTCGGTTAAGTGCAAGAAGGAGAATCTGCCATGGCAAGCCTGGCTGAAGTGCGGGTAGAAGAGGCCGAGCCGATGGAGAACGAATCCCAGGCACGTCCCGAGGAATTGCGGCTGCTGGAAGCGCTGCTGTTTGCGTCGAATGAACCGCTGGACACCGCGACGCTGGCCAAGCGCATGCCTGAGGGCGTCGATGTCAAGGCTGCGCTCGAGCAGCTCCAGGCCGACTATGCCTTGCGCGGGGTGAACCTCGTGCGCGTCGCCAACAAATGGACCTTCCGTACCGCCGGCGATCTCGCCTGGCTCATGACGCGCGAGAGCCACGAGACCCGCCGTCTGTCGCGTGCCGCGATCGAGGTGCTGGCGATCATCGCCTATCACCAGCCGGTGACGCGCGCCGAGATCGAGGAGATCCGCGGTGTCGTTACCTCGAAGGGCACGCTCGACGTGCTGCTGGAGACCGGCTGGATCAAGCCGCGCGGCCGCCGCAAGACGCCCGGCCGTCCCTTGACCTTCGGAACCACCGAGGACTTCCTGTCGCAATTCACCCTGGAACAGCTCGGCGATCTTCCGGGCCTGGAAGAGTTGAAGGGCACTGGTCTGCTGGATTCGCGTCTGCCGACCGGATTCAGCGTGCCGACACCGTCGGATGACCCGGCGCTGCGCGAGGACGAGGACCCGCTGGAACCCGGCGAGGATCTCGATCTTGCTCTGGCGCCTGCGGTGGAGCCCGAGGCGCCGGAAGACGGCAATGAGGGCGGCGAGGGCGGCAGCGAGAACTGATCTTCCCGGTCTTCTACGGGGCGCCTGCGGCCAGTTAACACTAGCAAGATTACGTAGCGCCGAGAGCGAATTGGCGCTGCCTTGGTCCTTGTTTTTGAGGCCTGCCGCGCCTAGGTTTCGGGGAAGATCGGCCGGGTCCCCGGCCAAGCGTGTTTGGAGGGTTGCAGGATGGGTTCGCTTAGCATTTGGCACTGGATCCTGGTGATCGCAGTCGTCCTGCTGCTGTTCGGCCGCGGCAAGATTTCGGATCTGATGGGCGACGTGGCGCAGGGCATCAAGGCGTTCAAGAAGGGCATGCAGGACGACGACAAGGCCGCCGACAAGCCCGAGCCGGCCAAGTCGATCGAGCACAATGCCGCGCCGACTGCGGCCCGGTCCGACGTCGGCAGCAAGGCCGTCTGAGCAGAGTACGCGAGACGCGGGTGGCAGCCCTGATCCTGTGCGCAAGGATTGGGCCGGTCGCGGCTGGCGTGAACGGAAGACCTCATGTTCGACATCGGGTGGAGTGAACTGGTCCTGATCGGGGTCGTGGCCCTGATCGCCATCGGCCCGAAAGAGCTGCCGGGCGTGCTGCGCATGGTTGGACAGTGGATGGGCAAGGCCCGCAAGATGGCCGCCGAATTCCAAGGACAGTTTCAGGAAGCGATGCGCGAGGCCGAGATGGCCGACCTCAAGAAGAGCTTCGACGAGGTCAAGGAAGCGGCTTCCGGTTTTGCCGGCAACAATCTGATGACTTCGCTCCAGAAGGACGTCAGTGACGCGCTCCGCGTCGATGCGCTGGACAAGCCGGCCGAGACGACGACGACAACTGCCGTCGAACCGCTGGCAACTTCAAGTGAAGCGCCGGCGACGTCAAGTGACGCGCCGACAACTCCGACCACTCCCGAAGCGCCGACGCCCGAGACCTTCGTGGAGGCCGAGGCGCACGCGGCCGTCAACGAGCCGCTCGCCATCACCCGTGAGGTCGAGCCGCCACCGGTTGCGCAAGACACCGCGCCATCCGAAGCAATCAAGGACGCCAAAGCGTCATGAGCGACGCCGATATCGAGGCCAGCAAAGCCCCTCTGATGGATCATCTGATCGAGCTGCGGTCGCGGCTGATCAAGGCGCTGCTCGGCTTCGGCGTGGCCTTCATCTTCTGCTTCTTTTTCGCCAAGCAGATCTACAACGTGCTGGTCTGGCCGTTCGTGTGGGTCGCCGGTCCCGAGAACTCGAAATTCATCTACACCGCACTGCTGGAATATTTCATCACCCAGCTCAAGCTCGCGCTGTTCGGCGCCGGCTTCATCTCGTTCCCGATCATCGCGTCGCAGATCTACAAGTTCGTGGCGCCAGGGCTCTACAAGCACGAGAAGCAGGCCTTCCTGCCGTATCTGGTCGCGACCCCGTTCTTCTTCGTGCTGGGCGCGGCGCTGGTCTATTTCGTGGTGCTGCCGATGCTGGTCCGGTTCTCGCTCGGCATGCAGCAGGCTGGCAGCGACGAGACCGCGCAGATCCAGCTGCTGCCCAAGGTCGGCGAATATCTGTCGCTGATGATGTCGCTGATCTTCGCCTTCGGCATCGCCTTCCAGCTCCCGGTGATCCTGACGCTGCTCGGCCGGATCGGCATCGTCTCGGCAAAAATGCTACGGGAAAAGCGCCGCTATTTCATCGTGATCGCCTTCGTCATCGCAGCCGTGCTGACGCCGCCCGACATACTTAGCCAGTGCTCGCTCGCGCTCCCGCTGCTCTTGCTCTACGAGGGCTCGATCATCGCGGTCGGGATGGTGGAGAAGAAGGCGGCGACCTCGCAGGCCGCCACCGGCACCGACGTGTCGACGCCGGCGAATCCTGCGGAATAAGAGCGGCCAAACTTTCCAGTGTCATTCCCCGCGAAGGCGGGGAGTCCCGTACGCCCTATCGGGGAATCACCGCCGTCTATGGAATACTGGGTCACCCGCCTTCGCGGGTGACGACAGCTGTGCTAGTGGAGGCCCGTCGCGAAAACGACAGGCATGATCGCTAGCCGTTCGCCCAATGCGCCCAGGACCACTCCTATGCACGACATCAAATCGATCCGCGACAACCCACAAGCCTTCGACGCCGGCCTTGCCCGGCGTGGCCTCAAGCCGTTGTCGGCGTCGCTGCTGGCGATCGACGAGACGCGGCGCGCGGCGATCCTGGCATCGGAGCAGGCGCAGGCGCGGCGCAATGCAGCCTCCAAGGAAATTGGCGACGCCAAGAAGGCCAAGGACGACGCCCGCGCGGCCAAGCTGATGGTGGAGGTCGCCGAGCTCAAGACCACGATGCCGGAGCTCGAAGCGGCCGCGAAGGCCACCGACGAGGAGCTGACGAAAGAGCTGTCCGCGATCCCGAACATTCCGTTCGACGAAGTGCCCGACGGTATCGACGAGCACGGCAACGTGCAGCACCATGTGTTCGGCAACAAGCGCAACTATTCGTTCGCGCCGAAGCTGCATGACGATCTCGGCACCGCGCTCGGCTACATGGATTTCGAGGCGGCGGCCAAGCTCTCCGGCGCGCGCTTCGTCGTGCTGAAGAAGGGACTGGCGCGGCTCGAACGCGCGATCGGGCAGTTCATGCTGGACCTGCACACCAACGAGCACGGCTACACCGAGATCAACCCGCCGCTGCTGGTGCGCAACGAGGTGATGTTCGGCACCGGACAATTGCCGAAATTCGAGGACGATCAATTCTGGGCGATCAAGGGCGAGCTTCTTGCCTCGCCCGACCATGAGCGGCTGAAGACCGAGCGCCTCGGCCTCATCCCGACGGCAGAGGTCTCGCTCACCAATCTCGTTCGCGAATCCATTCTCGACGAGAAGCAGCTGCCGATGCGGCTCACCGCGCTGACGCCGTGCTTTCGTGCCGAGGCGGGCGCCGCGGGGCGCGACACCCGCGGCATGATCCGCCAGCACCAGTTCACCAAGGTCGAGCTGGTCTCGATCACGACGCCGGAGGCGAGCAAGGACGAGCTGGAGCGGATGCTGTCCTGCGCCGAACAGGTGCTGCAGAAGCTCGACCTGCACTACCGCGTGATGACGCTCTGCGCAGGAGATATGGGTTTCTCGTCGCAAAAAACCTACGACATCGAGGTCTGGATGCCCGGGCAGGGCGACGGCGGCATGTTCCGCGAGATTTCGAGCTGTTCGGTCTGCGGCGACTTCCAGGCGCGGCGCATGGATGCACGCTCGCGCGGGCCGGACGGCAAGCCGCGCTTCGTTCATACGCTGAACGGTTCCGGCACCGCGGTCGGCCGTGCGCTGATCGCCGTGATGGAGACTTATCAGCAGGAGGACGGTTCGATCGCAGTCCCCAGCGTGCTCCAGCCCTATATGGGCGGCCTCAAGGTGGTCGCGCGCGAATGAAGCATTGCTCGCCTGGTAACGGCGAAACGTTTGGTTGCGAAGATCGAGCGGCCCGTTATCCTGCCGGCCACCCGTCAATGCGAACCGCCCCCTTCATGGCCTTGCACCGCGACATCTTCTGGGTCGGCAAACAATGGGCGGTAACGGGGGCCGGCATCCAAGCCGTCGACCACCGCCTGCACGGCGTGCTCGACATCGGCATTGCGCGGCTCTGGGATGACGACCTGGTGCGGAGCCGACGGGCCAAGCCCGGTGTGAATGCCGCTGACTTCGATGCGGCGCTGTCGGTGGCCCGCGAACGCTTTCCGCAGACGCCGGAGTCCGAGCCGTTCATGGCGCAGCTGGAAGCGCTCGGCGTCATCGAGGCTCCCGCCGTAAGCCCGGTCGTGCCGGCGATGACGCTGCGCGCCGAGGGCCGGCTCGCACGCTTCCTGCCGCAATGGCGCGTCCGGCGCTAGCCGGGGCAGGCTGGGAACCTGACGCCGGCCCTTCGGCTGGTTTGCCTGATCGCCCCCGGCCGGATAAGACGGCTCAGACCTGCTCTCTGGAATCGATCCCCGCATGCGCATTCTCTGCACCAACGACGACGGCATCCACGCCCCCGGCCTCAAGGTCGTGGAGGAGATCGCCAAGGCGCTGTCCGACGACGTCTGGGTGGTCGCGCCCGAGCTCGATCAATCCGGCGTCTCGCATTCGCTGTCGCTGAACGATCCCTTGCGGCTGCGCGAGGTCGGTCCGCGTCACTTCGCGGTGCGCGGCACGCCGACCGACTGCGTGATCATGGGGGCACGCCACATCCTCGGCGCCAAGTTGCCCGATGTCGTGCTGTCGGGCGTCAACAAGGGCCGCAATGTCGCCGAGGACGTGGTCTATTCCGGCACCATCGCCGGCGCGCTGGAAGGCACCATTCTGGGGCTGCCGTCGTTTGCGCTGTCGCAGGAGTTCAGCGTCGAGACCCGCGAGCGGCCGCTGTGGGACACCGCGCGCAAGTTCGCGCCCGATATCTTGCGCAAGGTGATCGCCGCCGGAATCCCGAAGGATACCGTCATCAACGTCAACTTTCCGGCCTGCGCGCCGGAGGATGTGCTGGGCATCCGCGTGACGCGCCAGGGCAAGCGCAATCTCGGCTTCCTCAAGATCGACGAGCGCAGGGACGGCCGTGGCAATCCCTATTTCTGGATCGGCTTCGAGCGCGCCGCGATGATGGATACGCCAGCCGACGGCACCGATCTGGCGGCACTCCGCGAGCGCTATGTCTCGGTCACGCCGCTACGGCTCGACCGCACCAATGAGGCGTTTTCCGAAGCGCTGAGCGCGACACTCAAATAGCGGCTAAAGCGTGATGGCATTAAGTTCGATAGCCTGAATTTTTGAGATAGTTGGCGCATTCCTCGGGTGTGAAAGCGTCG
>NZ_JASXTA010000017.1:0-189075 GCF_032290525.1 Bradyrhizobium cosmicum
GACGCTTTCACACCCGAGGAATGCGCCAACTATCTCAAAAATTCAGGCTATCGAACTTAATGCCATCACGCTTTAGCTGCGTAGCCCGGATGAGCGAAGCGCAATCCGGGAAGATCTCTGCGCGAGGAGACGACCCGGACTTCGCTGCGCTCCATCCGGGCTACCGATGATCGATCAGTGCCTGAAATGCCGCGTACCGGTGAACACCATGGCGATGCCGTGCTCGTCGGCGGCCTTGATCACCTCGTCGTCGCGCATCGAGCCGCCGGGCTGCACCACGGCGGTGGCGCCGGCCTCGATGCAGGCGAGCATGCCGTCGGCGAACGGGAAGAACGCGTCCGACGCCACGACCGAGCCCCTGGTGAGCGGCTCGGCAAGCTTCAGTTCATTCGCCGCATCCTGCGCCTTGCGCGCCGCGATCCGGGCTGAATCGACCCGGCTCATCTGGCCCGCGCCGATGCCGACGGTGGCAAGATCCTTGGCGTAGATGATGGTGTTGGATTTGACGTGTTTTGCGACCCGGAAAGCAAACTTCAGATCGCGCATTTCGGCATCAGTGGGCGCGCGCTTCGTGACAACCTTGAAGGTCATGTCATCAACTACGGCGTTGTCCCGGCTCTGCACGAGCAAGCCGCCGGCCACCGTCTTGGCGGTGAGGCCCGGCGCCCGCGGATCGGGCAGGCTCCCGGCGAGCAGCAGGCGGAGGTTCTTGCGCGCGCCGATGATGGAGATTGCCTCTTCGCTGGCGTCGGGCGCGATGATCACCTCGGTGAAGATTTTGGTGATCTCGCGCGCGGTGTCGGCGTCGAGCGCGCGGTTCATCGCGATGATGCCGCCGAACGCCGAGGTGGAGTCGCAGGCCAGCGCCTTGCGATAGGCCTCGACGAGGTTCGCGCCTTCGGCGACGCCGCACGGATTGGCGTGCTTGACGATGACGCAGGCCGCGGTGCGCCTGGCATCGAACTCGCCGATGCACTCATAGGCCGCATCGGTGTCGTTGATGTTGTTGTAGGACAGCTCCTTGCCCTGCAGCTGACGCGCAGTGGAGACGCCCGGACGCTTGTCCGGCGTCGCATAGAACGCCGCGATCTGATGCGGGTTCTCGCCATAGCGCAGCGACTGGATCAGCTTGCCGCCGAAGGCGCGGAAGTCGGGCGCATCGATCTCGAGCTGGCGGCTGAACCAGTTCGAGATCGCGGCGTCATAGGTCGCAGTGCGCGCATAGGCCTTTGCGGCCAGCCGTCGGCGCAGCTTCAGCGTGGTCGCGCGGTTGTTGGCGGCGAGCTCGTCGAGCACGGCCTTGTAGTCGTCGGCCTCGACCACGACGGCGACGTCGTCGTGGTTCTTCGCAGCGGCGCGGATCATCGCGGGACCGCCGATGTCGATATTCTCGATGCAGTCCTCGAAGCCGGCGCCCTTGTCGACGGTCGCCTCGAACGGATAGAGGTTGACGACGAGCAGATCGATCGGTGCGATGCCGTGCGCCTTCATCGCGTCCGCATGGTCCTTGTTGTCGCGGATCGCCAGCAGACCGCCATGCACCTTCGGATGCAGCGTCTTGACGCGGCCGTCCATCATCTCGGGAAAACCGGTGAGATCGGAAACGTCCTTCACCTTGAGACCGGCCGCGGCGATTGTCTTGGCGGTGCCGCCGGTCGAGACCAGCTCGACGTCATGGGCGGCAAGCGCTTTCGCGAACTCGATCAGGCCGGTCTTGTCGGAAACGGAAAGCAGGGCGCGGGTGACGCGGCGGGGACGGTCAGTCATGAGCAAGATCCTCTATCGCAAGGAGTGTCTATGCCCAGGCGCGCGGCGTTTCAGTCCCGCGCTTCCCGATGGTGCTCCATCCAAGGTCGCCAGTCGCGCGAGCGAGGGCTCGATAGCAGCTTTCGGCGGCCTTCACAACGACCGGATTGGGCTGGAATACGCGCGTCTACAGCGGAAGTTCCGGCTCCCGCCGCGCATTTCTCCGGGCATTGGTCACGGCCGGCGAGGCGGTGGAGCGGATGAAGCTCCAGCGGATCGAGGGGGCCTGCCGCGCATCCTGCCGGATCACGATCTGGGCGGTGCGGCGCGGGCCGTCATTGCCGGCCAGGAACACGCTGTCTTCGAGATCGACCTTGTCGTCGAGCGCCTCGAAGGTCCAGACGTCGCGGTTCGGCAGCACCAGCATGACGCCGCGCGCATCGGACAGCCGGCTCGCCTTCACCGCCGGATGCAGGTGAAAGCGCAGCGCGAAATCGGCATCAGCGCCCTTGAAGCGCCCGCCCTGCGGCGGCGACAGCGTGTCCTCGCCGTCGATGCGCGCGCCGTCATTGGCGATCATCAGCACACGGCGATGGATCGCGCCGAATTTGCCGAGATAGCCGTCATGCGAGGTCGTCAGCAGCGTGCCGTTCTGCACGATTTCGCGATAGCTCTCGACCTCGACGGGACCGCTGGTGACGGGCGAGCCGTGCAGGAGCCGCTTCATCGCCGACATCTCGACAAACTGGCATGAGGAGGCCTCGTGATAGGTCAGCGTCGAATGTGCCGCGGTGCCGCGCGCGAACGGCCGCCAATTGTCGCGGCCAGTCGTGGGCATGCCGCAATTGGTGACGATGCGGCTGATGCCCGAGGACAGTTCGAACGACAGGCAGCCGGCATGAGCGTCGTGGCTGACGCCGGCCGCGGGCGGCGGGCCGGTGTCGATGATCAGCGTGGTCTGGCCGGCATCGAGGCGCTGGAAGCCGGTGTGCGGCATGTTCGCCATCGGCGCGCCGTGGGTGTCGTCATAGGCGAGCAGCGTCGCGAGCAGGTCCGACGGCGTCGCGCTCATGCCGTTGAACAGCGCGAAATTGCCGTCGCCATGCCGGAAGAAGCGCAGCATCGGCATCATGCGGTCGATCGCGTTGAGCAGCGCCGGCGGCGGCGCGATGTTCCTTGCGGCGAAAGTCTGCCGCAGCGGCAACAGGTCGATCAGCAGCTCGATCAGCGCGCCCGGATTGCGTGAGATGTGTCCGCCGTCCGGCAGGATCTGGCGCTGCAATTCATCCGAGAGCTTTTTCGAAGCGCTGCGGATGTGCCGCGCCTGGTTGGCAAGGCACAGTGCCGCGTAGCTCAGCGCGATCAGCACCTGCAGCTTCGGCACCCCGTCCGGGATGTTGACCATGGTGTAGCGCAGGAACCGGATCTCGCGTGCGAGGGCGCGCAAGTAGCGGCGGTAGAACTTGTTGTCGGTGTCGCCCAGCACCAGCGGCGCCTGTGACAGCAGCGAGATCACGCGCCGTGCCAGCACATCGGCGCGCCGCGCGACGGCGCGGCGCTTGTTGGCGGGATTGGCGATCCAGTCCTCGACCAGCGCCCGCGCATTCGCCCGAGTCAGCGCGGTGTCGGCGGCGCGGAGGTGCCGCAGCCAGCCGAAGCCGAGCAGCGCGACTTCCCAATCCTCCGACGGCGGCTCGAGATCGAAGATCGAGCGGCCATGGCAATTGACGATCTTGCCGGCGAAGACGAAGCGGCCTGCATAGATCTCGGCGGCGCGGGTCGCATCCGCGGTGCGCAGATCATGCGGCGCGATGATCAGCCGGTCGGTGCGGCCGGGCCAGACCCGCGACAACGCAACGGAACCGCCGCTCGCGCGCGCGAGCATGTTCCGCGCGAAGCGGTTCATCACCAGCGTCGAGATACGTCTGCGTTGAGCGACCGACACGCCTTGCCTTGATGGGGGAGAGGATTAGCGACGAATCCTTCTTAATCCCAAAATCGGACGGCCGACACCATCTTCAGCGGGCACGAATCAGCCCCGCCGCAAAAACCAGTGCAAAATCAGGATTTAACAAGCCGGGCGGCGTAGAATCCGTCGAGCCCGCCGAGCTTTGGATCGGCGTTCGGCAGATGGCTCGGCAGGGTGCGCAGGTCGCCCTCGGCGGTGACGATCTCGCTGAGCCCCGACACCTCGGACGCTTCGATCGGCACCCGGCGCAGGCCGGTTTCCGCCGCCAGCAGCGCGGCGATCGCCTGTTCGCCCTCTTCGGGTTCCAGCGAACAGGTGCAGTAGACCAGCGTGCCGCCGGGCTTGAGCAATGAGACGGATTTCTTCAGCAGACGCTGCTGGAGCGCGGTCAGGGCGGCGATGTCGGATTCCTGCCGGAGCCAGGCGACGTCGGGGTGGCGGCGGATCGTGCCGGTTGAGGTGCAGGGCGCATCGATCAGGATACCGTCGAAGCTTTCGGCCGGGCCGGCCCATTCCACTGCGTCGGCGACGACTGTCTCGGCCTGGAGCGACAGCCGCGTCAGATTCTCGCGCAGACGCGCCACCCGGGCGGGCGAGCGGTCGACCGCCGTGACATGCGCGCCTGATAGCGCCAGTTGCGCGGTCTTGCCGCCGGGCGCGGCGCAGAGATCGGCAATGGATTTACCCTCGACATCGCCGAACAGCCGGGCCGGCAGCGCGGCGGCGGCGTCCTGCACCCACCATTGTCCTTCGGCAAAGCCCGGCAGCATCGTCACCGAGCCGTGCAACAGCATCCGTACCGTCCCCGTCGGCAGCGTCTCGCCATGCAGGCGGCTCGCCCATTGCGCGGCATCGGACTTCACGGTGAGATCGAGCGAGGGCTCGTGGCCAAGCGCCAGCACCATGTCCCTCGCAGTGGCCTCGCCGTAATGCGTGCTCCAGCGCGCGAGCAGCCACGGCGGCAGGTCCAGCGATTGCGTCGCGACTTCGTCCACCAGCGCCTGGCCCTCGCGCGCGCAGCGGCGCAGCACGGCGTTGACGAGGCCGGCATAGCGCGCCGCGCGACGGTCGGATTGCACGAGACGGACGGAAAGATCGACGGCGGCGTGATCGGGCACATCCATCCAGAGGATCTGCGCGGCGCCGATCAGGAGCGCGCTCTGCGCGCGCGGCGCCTCTGAGGGAATGCCCTTGTCGAGCAGACGGGACAGCACGTGGCCCAGCGTGCCGAGCCGGCGCAGCACCGTGGCGACCAGGCGCCGCATCAGCGCGCGGTCGCGGTCGGCGAGGGTCTTCAGTCCGGGATGGGCGCCGCTGCCGTCGAGCTGATCGTCAAGCGTGCGGTGCTTGTGCAGCACGCCGTCGACGATATCGGCGGCAATCCGACGTGCCGCAAGACCTGGCACTTCGGACGGTGGAGCGAAACGTTGAGATGGCATGCGGCTTAAGGTTCTTGGCGAGCGGCAGTTCCGCCGCGAGGGGCGCATGCCTTGAGAATTCGATCTCTCGCACGCGAATATGCCAAATGTAAGAATCGCTTCCGGCTTTTTCAGCCCTTCCGGGCCTGATTTCAGGAATGCGTTATTTGACGTCGCGCCGCGGTCCGTCCTGCGCTAGAACGCCGGATCATGAGTGAGCAGTCTCCCGTTCCCGATCGCAAGCAGCTATCGCCGGCGGCCCAGCGCGCGCTGGCGGAAGCCGAGGCGCGCCGGCAGGCCGCCGCCGCCCGGGCCAGGGACGATGCCGAGGAGAGGCCGAAGGAGCTGCAGGGCCCGAAGGGACCCGAGCCCACCCGCTACGGCGATTGGGAACGCAAGGGTATTGCCTCCGACTTCTGAGCCCTCCGCCGCTCTGACATGGCGATGCGGGCAGGGCCCGCGCGGCCGCTACAGGTAATGGTGCTCCCGCAGGTAGCGGATGATGCGCTCGCAGGCTGCCTCGGTCGACAGTTCCGACGTGTCGATGGTGATTTCCGGCTCTTGCGGCATCTCGTAGGGATGGTCGATGCCGGTGAACGCCGGCAATTCGCCGGCCCGTGCCTTGCGATAAAGCCCCTTAGGATCGCGGCGCTCGCATTCGGCGAGCGGGGTCGCAACATGAATTTCGATGAACTCGCCCGCCTCGACCCGGTGGCGTGCCATCTCGCGCTCGCTGCGGAACGGTGAGATCAGTGCGACCAGTGCGATCATGCCGGCGTCGACGAACAGCGCCGCGATCTCCGCAGCACGCCGGACATTCTCCATCCTTTCCGCGCTGGAAAAGCCGAGGTCGCGATTGATGCCGTGGCGGAGATTGTCGCCGTCGAGCAACGCAGCATGACGTCCGAGTTCGGCAAGCCGCCGGTCGACGCGATCGGCAATCGTGGACTTGCCGGCGCCGCTCAGTCCCGTGAACCAGAGTACGCAGGGCCGCTGCTGCTTCAGCCGCGCCCGCACGGATTTGTCGACGGCGAGGCGTTGCCAGTGAATGTTGGTTGCGCGGCGCAGCGAAAGATCGATCATTCCCGCCGCGGCCGTGCGGTGGCTGATCGGATCGACGAGAATGAAGCTGCCCAACTCGCGGTCATCGCGATAGGGCTCGAACACCAGCGGCCGGTCGAGATTGAGATGGACGTAACCGATCTCGTTGGCATCGAGCGTGGCGGCGTTCTCCTGCGCCATGGTGTCGATGTCGATGCGGTGCCTGAGCGTCGCGATCACCGCGCCGGTCGAGACCGTGCCGCATTTGAGGACGTAGCGCCGGCCCGCGGCCATAGCCTGGTCATCGAACCAGACGAGATGCGCCGCCAGCTGATCCGAGACCAGCGGTGCAGGTCCCGTCGTTAGCACGTCGCCGCGACTGACATCGATCTCGTCGGTCAAGGTGAGCGTCACCGATTCGCCCGCCGTCGCCCGCTCGCACTCGCCGCCGGGCGCCAGAATGCGCGCGACGCGGGTGCGGCGGCCCGACGGCTGCACGGTGACGGCCTCGCCGGTTGCGATCGTTCCACTGGCGATCCGTCCGCAAAAGCCGCGAAACTCCGCATGCGGCCGGTTGACCCATTGCACCGGCAGACGGAAGGCGCGTTGCGAGACGTCGCCGGCAACGTCCACGGATTCCAGATACGCCGTGACCGTCGGCCCGGTGTACCAGGGCATCCGCCTGCTCGCGGCGACGATGTTGTCGCCGTCGGGCGCCACCACCGGGATGCACTGGACCTGCGAGATTCCGAGCTGTCCGGCCATGGTCAGATATTCGGCGGTGATGGCCGCAAAGCGGTCCCCGTCGAATCCGATCAGATCCATCTTGTTCACGGCGAGCACGACGTGGCGGATGCCGAGCAGCGACAGGATGTGGCTGTGGCGCCGGGTCTGCGTGATCACGCCCTTGCGGGCGTCGACCAGCACCACGGCGAGATCGGCGTTGGAGGCGCCGGTCGCCATGTTGCGGGTATATTGCGCATGCCCGGGCGTGTCCGCAACGATGAAGCGGCGCAGCCCGGTGGCGAAGAACCGGTAGGCGACATCGATCGTGATACCCTGCTCGCGCTCGGCCTGCAATCCGTCGACCAGCAGCGCGAAATCGAGGTCGCCGGTGGTGCCGGCCGTCTTGCTCTCCGAGGCGAGCGCGGCGAGCTGATCGTCGAGCAATGTCTTGGAATCGTAGAGCAGCCGACCGACCAGCGTGCTCTTGCCGTCGTCGACGCTGCCGCAGGTGACGAAGCGCAGCGTCGGGCGATCGTCCTGCTCCAGTTGCGGCGCATCGGCGGCGGCGATCGTAGGTGCCTCGTGATAGGACATCAGAAATAGCCTTCCGCTTTCTTGCGTTCCATCGATGTTGGACTGTCCCGATCGATCATGCGGCCCTGCCGTTCGGAGCTGCGTGAGGCCATCATCTCCCGCACGATCTCGGGCAGGGTTGCGGCCGTCGAGGTCGTTGCGCCGGTGAGGGGATAGCAGCCCAGGGTGCGAAACCTGACGGAGCGCCAGCGCGGCTCTTCGCCCGCAAGCAGCGGCATTCGCTCGTCATCCACCATGATCAGCGCGCCGTCGCGTTCGACCACCGGACGCGGAGCTGCGAGATAGAGCGGGACGATCGGGATGTCCTCGAGCAGGATGTAGTCCCAGATGTCGAGCTCGGTCCAGTTCGAGAGCGGAAACACCCGCATGCTCTCGCCGGGCGCCAGCATCGTGTTGTACAGGCTCCACAGCTCCGGCCGCTGGTTCTTCGGGTCCCAGCGATGCGCCGCGCTCCGGTGCGAGAACACGCGCTCCTTGGCACGCGACTTCTCCTCGTCGCGCCGCGCGCCTCCGATCGCGGCGTCGAAACCGTGGAGATCCAGCGCCTGCCGCAACGCCTGCGTCTTCATGACGTCGGTGTAGCGGGCCGAGCCGTGGGTGAATGGGTCGATGCCCTGGTTCTTTCCTTCATTGTTGGTATGGACGATCAGGTCGAGGCCCAGTTCGCGCGTGCGGCGGTCGCGAAACGCGATCATCTCGCGGAACTTCCATGTCGTGTCGACGTGCAGCAGAGGAAACGGCGGCTTGCCGGAGTGAAAGGCCTTCATCACCAGGTGCAGCAGCACCGAGGAATCCTTGCCGATCGAATAGAGCATGACCGGCTTGCGGAACTCCGCCGCCATCTCTCGCAGGATGTGGATGCTTTCCGCCTCCAGGCGCCGAAGGTGGCCGGCGGCGCTGTGGCCCATGGCGGCGTCGCCGGGCGCGCGGCGCGTCGGCATCGCCACCGTCATGGGAGCGATCTGGCCGGTCATGCGGCGGTGCCCAGGCGGTCGCCGAACAGGCGCGCGGCAGTGGCTGCATCCAGCGAGAGATCGCTGATACAGGCCGCGACGGAGGCGCGGTATATGTCGTCGATGCCGTAGCGTTCGATGACCTCGAGCTGCGCCTCGCTCAGCGACGCCGTCTTGCGGCTGCGGTAACGGTAGGCGGTGTCAGAGCCGTGAAGGCCGACCACGGTGTAGATCTTGGGCTCGCTGAGGAAGGTGACGCCGGACCCCTTGGATTCGATCTGTCCGCGCTCCTTCCAGTCGGTGACGGCGTCCTCGGTGAAGCGTGCGCCGAGGCCGAGCCGGTCGAACAGCTTTCGCACCGATCCTGTCGCGTCCTTGCTGGCTTCATAGACGTAGTGCGTGACCGGCACGCCGTGCCGCCTTGCATGGTCCTCAACGCGACGCGCGTTCAGCGTGGAGATCACGTAGTTCTGGATCAGGCGATCCTCGGGAACACGGTCCGACCATTTCTCGAGCCACGATGCGAGCGAGCTCGCGGGATCGCGGTCGAGCATGATCATGTGAAGCTTCTCGGCCGGCCACCCCGCCTCGATCAGCGGCTCGAGCGGCAGGAACAGGCTCTCGGCCAGCACGTAGGGCCCGCCCATTTCCTTGCTGAAGATGTGCGGTTGCTCCGATGCTTGCGGTACGGCCCACGGCTCGCCGGCATGTCCGACCAGGCGATGGCGCAGGACGGCCTTCACCGGCTGGAAGTAGGAAGGCATTCCGGCGACGCCGAACAGATTGGTCAGCGCGGTCGAGCCCACGCGGCAGCGGCCCCACGCGCAGTACAGCGTCGGGAAATCCTGGGGAGCCCAGTTCCGGAATGCTTCGCCGAGGCAGTCCCTCACCTCCCACATCAATTCGTCCAGCGCGGCCGGTCTCGTCTGATACTTGCCGTCCATCGCCAGCACCATCGTGTCGAGCGAAGGGTGGTCGCGGCGGACCAGATCGGCGAGGCGGTCGGTTTCGTCGACCGAGGTCTTGAGGCTGCTCATCTGCTGACCTTTCGGGTTGAGGATGGAATCGATCACGATCTGTGCGCGGCGCAAGTTGATGTCGACGGCGGCGGCATAGAAGTGGGTGCCCTTGGTGGGACCACCCACCGCGTAGACGTTCGGATGAGCTGTGCCATGGCGGTCGTGGACACGGCTGTCGTCGTAGCCGCAGCGAATCCCGCCGAGTGTGTCGAAGGCGATGAGCCCCTGTCGCTGCATGTCCTGATAGAGCGGGCTGGTGTCCAGCCGGTAGGACGGTCCTGTCGCATCGATGACGAAATCGACGTCGCGACGATCGCCGCCGCCAAAGGTCGCGCGAAATCTGTCGCCGATGCCGGTCACTTCTCGCAGCCGGGCGCGGGCCGAGAGCCTGCCCGATCGCATCAGGTCGCGGATACGGATCGCGTTCTCCAGCGGCATTGCCGAACGATTGCGAAGCCAGCCGGAATTGTAGACGTTCATGAAGCGCATCCTCTCGGCATCGCTCATCCGGCTCCAGCCGTCGCACATCACATCGATGACGCTGACGTGATAGGAGTAGACGTTGGGCTCGCCGGTCTCGGCTCGCCTGATATTGCGCTCGAGATCGGTCAGCGCATCGCCGTCGATGTTGTGGCAAGACAGATCGCAGCGAATCCCCGTGGTCTCCAGCAGCAGTTCGGAAAGGCGGGCGGCAAAGGCATCCGCTTCGATCCGCTCGCAGCCGGTCACATAGCGATGCAGGGCGTCGCGGAAGTCGTTCGCGATTGCGGGAATCGTCACCGGCTGCACCGTGGGAAACAAGCCGCTCCTGGAGAAGCAGGTCATTTTGACCGCTCGGTGGGTCTTGGCCAGCGCCGCCGCGGCGTCGACGGCGCTGAGCCCGCTTCCGAGGATGCCGATCTCGACGCCATCGCGATCGGCGAAGGTGAATTGGGCGTAGGGATCGCGAATGTAGTTCGGGTTTGCGGCCAGGCCGTAGGGGTCATCGGGCGCGGTATGGCCGGTACAGAGGATCAGGACGGACGAGATATGCGTGACGTTGCGGTCGGTCGTCAGCAGGATATCGCGATCCGGCGAGAATCGCATGCGGACAATCTCGGCTTGTTCGATGTGCACAGGCACGCCGGCGCTGCGGCATTGCGCGATCGCGGCCGTTCGTACGGCGTCGAGGTAATCCCTATAGATCATCCGCGGCAGATGCTTGTTGCCGTGGCAGGAGAGACCGCGGGCCCGAATCCAGCGTAGAAACTCCTCAGCGTCGCCCGGGCGGATCGACATCGTCGAAGCTTTCATGTTGAGCAGATGGCGGTTGCTCTGTGTGCGGTAGGCAATCCCGCCGTCGAAGCCCGACTTGTCGAAGAGCTGAATTCCGCCGATCGCGCCGTTGTCTCGCTGTGAAGCGGCCAGCTCCGCCAGATGGCGCAGGATCGTGATGCCGGTGGCGCCGCCACCGACAATGCTGATGATCATCGCTCAACTCCCTGTTTACCTGTTTGACCCAGGCGCGAGCGCAGGCTCGGCGTGGGGGCCTCCCAAAGCCGTTGGTAAATTCGAAGCGTCAGAAAGATTTGCGGCCGGCCTCGGGTCGGCCGCAGGACGTGCGGCGCCTCAGGCGGCCCGCACCGTGTCGAGAAATTTCGCGACCTCGTTCTTGAGGCGGCCACTCTCGGTCGAGAGTGAGCGCGCGGATGCGAGAACCTGTGTCGAAGCCGAGCCGGTGGCGCTGGCGCCATGACTGACCTGGGCGATCTTGTCTGCGACTTCGACCGTACCCTTGGCGGCTTCGCTGACGTTGCGTGCGATCTCGGCGGTCGCGGCCCCCTGCTCCTCGATGGTGGCCGCAATGGTGGTCGAGATGTCCGAGATCCTGGAGATGGTTGCGCCGATCTCCTTGATGGCGCCGACGGAATCTTCCGTGGCCGTCTGCATGCCGGCGATCTGCGTGCTGATCTCGTCAGTCGCCCGCGCGGTCTGGGCGGCCAGCGCCTTGACCTCGCTCGCCACCACGGCAAACCCGCGGCCGGATTCGCCGGCGCGCGCAGCTTCGATGGTGGCGTTGAGCGCCAGCAGATTGGTCTGCTCCGCGATCGCGGTGATCAATTTGACGACGTCGCCGATCCGGCCCGCGGCCTTGAGCAATTCATTGATCCGGGCGTCGGTGCGCTCGGCCTGCTTCACCGCGTCGCCTGCGATGCGGCTGGAATCATGGACCTGGCGGCCGATCTCGACGACCGATGCGCTCATCTCCTCGGCGGCGGATGCGATGGCTCCGACATTGGCGGAGGCTTCCTCGGATGCCGCGGCCACCATTCCGGAAAGCTGTTCGGTCTCTTCCGCTGTCCCCGACAACGTGCCGGCGGCGGATTCCAGCTGCTGCGAGGCGACCGAAACCGAGTTGATGATGCCGCCGACCGCATCCTCGAACGCGCCGGCGAGCCGGATCATCTCCTGCTTGCGTCCCGTGGCGGCGGCAGCCTCCTGATCCTTCTGCTCGACCTCCATCTGCTCGATGCGGATCAGATTGTCCCTGAAGGTGCGGGCCGCGCGGGCGTTGTCGCCGACCTCGTCGCCGCGGGCCGTGTAGGGAATCTCGACGGCCTTGTTCCCGCCGGCGAGTTGTAGCAGCACGTCGCCGATGCGACGGATCGGCCGGGCGATGCTCAGCACCGAGAACAGCGCCGAGCCGGCCAGGACCAGGATCACGAGGACGCCCACGGCCAGGCTGACCTGGGCCGCCTGCTCGAGCGCGGTCACGAGTTGGCTCTGCCGCAGAGCCATAAATTCATTGTTGGCGGAGACCAGCTTGTCGACGCGCGTGGTGATTTCCTTGGCGGCCGGAACGACCCGCTCGTCGAAAATGCGCCTCCTGGATTCCTCCGCCTTCATGACTGCGCCGGTTGCCGCCTTGTAGCGCCCGGCGAGCGCGGAGAGCGCGTCGATTCCGTCAGCGACATCCTTGTCGCCGGCGGACTGACGAATCTGCCTGAGAACGCGGATCATGGCGTCGGCCCGCCCGGCGATATGGTCCTTCTGCGCGACGTCGCCCGTCGCCGTGAAATGCCAGTCGGCCGCGCTGACCGCCTTGAACAAGGCGTCGGCTTCACGCAACGCGACCTCGATGTTGAGGCGGCTCTGCGATGCGACGAGTGCGGGCGAGGCCAGCAGTTTCTCGAGAGCCTTGTTCCAGGCCTCTTCGATCTGGTTTGCCGCGGCGAATTCGGTGACGGCGGTGCGACGAGCCTCGCCGAGATCGTTGCCGGCCTTCAGAGAGGCGTCGAGCAGGATCTTCACCTCGCGGCAGAGCTCTTTGGCTTCGGCGCGCCTGGACCGCTCCAATGCGGCGTCTATTTCGGTCGTGGCACCGGCGATGGAGCCGCGCAATGTTTCGAGATGTTTGGCGAGCCCGTCGGCTGAGGATGCGGATCCGATTTCCGCTATGGCGAGGCGTGCCCGGGTCACTGCGAGCTCGGCGCCCTGGGCATTGGCCTTGTTGGCAGTGTTGATGACCACCAGCCGGCTCAGCTCCGCGATCTGCTCGTTGCGAACCAGCTGGTTGGCGAGCATGCCGCCGACGAGAAGCACCCCCGCACTTGCGGTCAACCCCAGCTTTGTACCGATGCGAAACTTGAACGATGCCATGCCTACCGCTCCCCCACACGCAAACCGAGTACTCCGCCCTATTACTAAACGCCGCGTGAACATTAAACTCCGTACAACTACAGGAGGTATCGAATGGAGAGCGCTTGGAACAGCGTGCCGCGCATAGATGCGTTTTGCCGACGGGGAACGATCCGCGCGAGCGCCGCGATCAAGGGCCATGACCTCTCGGGCCCGGCGTCATCGTGCCTTGCCGGTTTCCCCGACTCAGTCCTAGCGTGAGTTGATGCGTTTCCAGGATCGCCCCAATGCCTTTCGGCCGCGGTTCGGCGGCTCGCCGTTCGGCCGCCGCTTCTCCGGCTTGTTGCCGTGGATGTTCGTGGTCGGGATCGCGCTGGCTGTCGTGCTCACCTTCCGCCACGGCACGAGCTGGCTTTCTCCGCACCTGGATGACGGCCGCGCGCGGGATGCCGAAATCGTTCTTCGGCAGGCCCGGCATAGCCGCGAGCCGGTCGACGTCATTCGCACCATCGACGGCGACACCTTTCTCGCACGCGTCCGTCAGCAGGGTGGCCGCGATCTCGTCGTGCGCGTGCGGCTACGCGGCATCGATGCGCCTGAACTGAAGGCGTCCTGCCAGGAGGAGCTGGACAAGGCCGAAGCCGCGGCTCGCGCGCTACGCGATCTGCTCGGCCAGGGCGGCGTGACGATCACCAATATTGGCCCCGACAAATACGGCCGCGTTCTCGCCAAGGTTGCGACCAAACGCACCGCCGACGTCTCGGCGGCGCTGCTCGCGGGCGGCTACGCGCGAAGCTACAATGGTGGCCATCGCGACGGCTGGTGCGGGCGCGGCTGGCGTTTCTGGTAACAAGAAAGCCGCGTCTGAAGACGCGGCTCCCGCCGTCCGGCCCTGATGGCGGCGATCAGCGTGTCACGACCACCGTCGTGCCCACGGAGACGCGGCCATAGAGATCGGTGATGTCGTCGTTGAGCATGCGGATGCAGCCATAGGAGACGAAGCCGCCGATCGAGCCGGGCACGTTGGTGCCGTGGATCGCGTATTCGCCGCCGGCCAGCGTCATCGCTGCAACGCCCATCGGATTGCGCGGCGAGCCGCCCGGAATGACGTCAGGGATGCTCGGCTTGTCGCGCTTCACCTCGGCGGGCGGCGACCAGGCCGGATTGCGGTACTTGCCGTCGATGCGGGTGGTGCCGGCCCACTGCTTGCCGGACTTGCCGACGCCGACCGGATAGCGCACGGCGTGGCCGTTATCGAGAATGAGATAAAGCCGCCGCTCGTTGGTTTTGACCACGATGGTGCCCGGCGAATAGTCGGCCAGGTGCGCCCCCACCATTTCCGGCCGCGCCTGCGCCGCCGTCGACATCAAGACCCCAGCCCCGATTGTGGCGGCGAGCGCCACAGCAATCCTCATCGACATCGATTTCCCCTTACCCCAAACGGACCGTCCAAAACTACGCAGAACCGGCAATCGCCGGCCTGCCGAGTCCTTGTCAGGGGACATTCTTAACCGCGCCCGTTAACCGGATGGTTTCCACGCGTGCGCGCCAAGGGCCTGCCAGCAGGGGGAACAAAGGAAATGTTCGAAATAAAGTAAATGACCAGAAAACAACACTCGGCGGGAAAGATGAGGGCGCATAAGCCGCGCGCCCTGACAAGTGCGTGAGGGTGTGAACGGCGGTTAGTTCAGGGGCGGTGCGAAACGCAGTCTCGTGTCCCGGACGCGGCGCGGCACGAGGTGACGCGACGCAGAGCCGGGACCCAGAAAGTCACGCATTCCGCCGCGAGATGGGCCCCGGCTCTGCGTCGCACCGCTGAAGAAGCGCTGCGCCGCGTCCGGGGCACGAGAGTCCTGTTACGCCGACTTCTTGTTCTGCCGGTTCTTGACGAGATCGTCGACCACGGCCGGATCGGCCAGCGTCGAGGTGTCCCCCAGGCTGCCCGGTTCGTCCTCGGCAATCTTGCGCAGGATGCGGCGCATGATCTTGCCGGAGCGGGTCTTGGGCAGGCCGGGGGCGAACTGGAGCTGGTCCGGGGATGCGATCGGGCCGATCTCCTTGCGCACCCAGGTGATGAGCTCCTTGCGCAAATCGTCGGTCGGCTCGACGCCGGCCATCAGGGTGACATAGGCGTAGATGCCCTGGCCCTTGATGTCGTGCGGGAAACCGACGACGGCGGCCTCCGACACCTTCTCATGCGCGACCAGCGCGCTCTCGACTTCCGCGGTGCCCATGCGGTGGCCGGAAACGTTGATGACATCGTCGACGCGACCGGTGATCCAGTAATAGCCGTCGGCATCGCGCCGGCAGCCGTCGCCCGTGAAATACTTGCCCTTGTAGGTCGAGAAATAGGTCTGCTCGAAGCGGGCATGGTCGCCATAGACCGTGCGCATCTGGCCCGGCCAGGACCGCGTGAGACAGAGATTGCCTGATGTCTCGCCGTCCAGCACCTTGCCGTCGGCATCGACGATCTCAGGCACCACGCCGAAGAACGGTTGCGTCGCCGATCCCGGTTTCAGCCTGGTCGCGCCCGGCAGCGGCGTGATCAAAATGCCGCCGGTCTCGGTCTGCCACCAGGTGTCGACGATCGGGCAGCGGTCGTCGCCGACGACGCGGTGATACCACTCCCAGGCCTCGGGATTGATCGGCTCGCCGACCGAGCCCAGCAGGCGAAGCGACGCGCGCGAGGTCTTCTTCACCGGTTCGTCGCCCGACTGCATCAGCGCGCGGATCGCGGTCGGCGCGGTGTAGAAGATGTTGACCTTGTGCTTGTCGATGACGTTCCAGAATCGCGAATTATCCGGGTAATTCGGCACACCCTCGAACATCAGCGTGGTCGCGCCGTTGGCGAGCGGCCCATAGAGGATGTAGCTGTGGCCGGTGACCCAGCCGACGTCGGCGGTGCACCAGTAGATGTCGCCGTCGTGATAGTCGAAGACGTATTGATGCGTCATCGCGGCGAACACGAGATAGCCGCCCGAAGTGTGCAGCACGCCCTTGGGCTGGCCCGTCGAGCCCGAGGTGTAGAGGATGAACAGCGGATCCTCGGCATGCATGTGCTCGACCGGGCATTCCGTCGTCACCATCGCCGCCGCCTCGTGGTACCAGAGGTCGCGCGTCGGGTTCATGTCGACCTTGCCGCCAGTGCGCTTGACCACGACGACCCAGTCGACGCCGTCGGCCTTGGCGAGCGCGGCGTCGACATTGGCCTTCAGCGGCACCTTCTTGCCGCCGCGCAGGCCCTCGTCGGCGGTGATGATCACCTTGGATTGGCAGTCGTTGATGCGCTGGGCGAGGCTGTCGGGCGAGAAGCCGGCGAACACCACCGAGTGGATTGCGCCGATCCGCGCGCAGGCCAGCATCGCGTAGGCCGCTTCCGGAATCATCGGCAGATAGATGGTGACGCGGTCGCCCTTCTCGACGTTCCGGGTGCGCAGGATGTTGGCCATCCGGCAGACCTCGTCGTGCAGCTCCTTGTAAGTGATGTGCCGGGATTGCGACGGATCGTCGCCTTCCCAGATGATCGCAGTCTGGTTGGCGCGCTTGTGAAGATGCCGATCGATGCAGTTATGGGCGACGTTGAGGATTCCGTCCTCGAACCATTTGATCGAGATGTTGCCGGGCGCGAAGGAGACGTTCTCGACCTTCATCGGCGCCTTCATCCAGTCGATGCGCTTGGCCTGCTCCGCCCAGAAAGCGTTGGGGTCTGCGATCGAGCGGGCGTACATGTCCTTGTACTTGGCCTGATCGACCCAGGCGCGCTTGGCCCATTCTGCGGGGACGTCGTAGATCTTCTCGGACATGCTTCCCTCCCGATACGGCAAGCCGGGCACAGGCGACTGGCGAGCCGATTTCATCGTTGAACCGATTATGCGTCGGGCTAACCGGACCCGACAAGGAGCACAAGCTGGACCTTCGGCGAGCGGCCGGCCATGCGGAGGATCAAGGCCATCCGGGGCGACTGTCGCAGCTCTGAAATAGGCCGCAGGCCAGCTTTCGGGTCTTTACCCAAATCTCCGGAATTGGCCCTCGCAGGGTGCCATGCGCCGCCCGGAGGTATTTAGGAACCGTCTCTTACTGATTCGGGACTCGCAATGCCGTTCGGAACACCCTAAATGGCCAACCCGGGTCCACAGAGACCCCAAGGAACAAAAATCAGAACAGCGGCATTGAACGGTAACAGACAGGGTCAAGGCTTAACACTATGATGGATCAGCGGAATCTCGGGACGATGCGGCCCGCTTCAGCCGATCCCGCGGCCATTGCGCTCGCCAAAGCCCTCGGACAATGGCCGGAACCGGCCGGTTCCAGCCGCCCCAGCCCGAAAAAAATCTTCGACACGGCGCCCGCGGCGACGGTCGAGGCGCTGGCCAGGGAGTTGGGCCTGCGGCTCGGCGACCAGAACGAGCTGACCATCCGCCGCATCAGGCGCGGCAAGGGCTATTCCTTCGTCCGCTCCAACGGCGCGCATATCCGCGACGCCCGCACCATCCGCCGCCTGCATTCCATGGCGGTGCCGCCGGCCTATCGCGAGGTGCGCTACTCGGCCGACCCGAGTTCGCATCTCCAGGCCGTGGGACGCGATGCCGCGGGCCGGCTGCAATACCGCTATCACGCCGATTGGGAGAAGGTCCGCGAGCACCGCAAGGCGCATCGCCTGGAGAAGCTCGTGGGCGCGCTGCCGAAGATCCGACGCAAGGTCTCGGCGTTCCTGTCGGGCGACGAGCCGACGCGCGAATTTGCGCTCTCGGCCGTGATCGAGCTGATAGCGCGCACCGCCATCCGTCCGGGCAATGAATCCTACGCCCGTCTCAACGGCACCCGCGGCGCCACCACGCTGCTCAAGTCCAACGTCACCCTGGAAGACGACTGCTTCGTGCTGACCTTCAAGGCGAAGGGCGGCAAGGCGGTACGGAAGGAGTGCGACGCGGCCAAGCTGGTGCGCGCCATTGGCATCCTGAACGGTGTTCCCGGCAAGCGTATGTTCCAATATCGCGATGCCAATGGCATCGTGCGCGCGGTCAGCACCACGCAGGTGAACGCCTTCCTGCGCGAGATCGCCGGCATCAAGATTTCGCTGAAGGATTTTCGCACGTTGATGGCCTCTGCCGTCGTCGTCGAATCGCTGTCGCGGATCACCCCGGCGACCAGCCAGCGCGGCCGCAAGAAGCAGGTGCTGGAGGCGATCCGCGCCGCGGCCGACAAGCTCTCCAACACGCCGGCGATCTGCCGCAAGAGCTACGTCCACGACACCATCGTCACCGCCTTCGAGGACGGCATCCTCGAACGCTTCGCCGCGACCTTGAAGGGCCAGCGCTCGCAGGCAAGGCGCGAACAGCTCTTGCAGCAGGTGGTGGCGACCGCGGCGGTTTGATCCTCCCGTCGCTACGTTTTGTCTGAAACACCGTTGTCCGGACCGGGATCGCCGCCAGCAGCGACGATCGTGAGCCGTTCCAGATAATGCGCCCATCCTTTCGCGTGCGCGGCGGCCTGTTCTTCGGTCGGCAGCCCACTATGCGTCATGCGCAGCAGCGTCCCGCCGTCGCGCTCGATCAGGTCGATCTCGATCAGGCTGGAGCCGGGCGGCACCTCCTGACCGCCCTCCCAGCCGAACGTGTAGGCCAGGCGATGCACCGGCACGACCTCGCGGAAGGCGCCACGGGCGACCCCGCCGCGCGGGCCGACGCCCTTGAGGAGATAGAGCCCGCCGGGATGCGGCTCCGTGGTTGCGTCCGAGCCCATCCAGCTCAGGATCTTTTCGGGGTCGGTCAAATAGGCGAAGACGGTGGCGCGCGGGGCTGCGATCTGGGTCTCGCGTCGCAGTACGAACGGTTCGGTCATCGGCGATCATCCCTGCGCTGACACTGGCACATGGCGGCGCCGAAGCGGGCCGTCAAGGATTGCCCGTGACAAAGATGGCCCATCGTCGTCATCATCGGGCCATGCAACTCTCTCCGACCCTCGCCTGGCTCGTCGATGCCGCCTCGGACAGCCCTGGAGCCGACCGCTTGCTCGCGGAACTCGGCGCCCATCTGGTCGCCGACGGCGTGCCGCTTGCGGCCGGCTGCCTGACGCTTGAGGTGCCGCATCCGCTGATCGCGAAGCGGACCTGGTTATGGCGCGCGGAGAACGGCCGGGTCATCGAAGCGCTGGGCTTTGCACCGGGCGGACTGGCCCCGGACCTGCCCAACGACGCCGGTCGGCGCTGGCTGCGCGACATCCCGGGCGGCGAGATGCACGAAGACGTCGTCGGACGGACCGATGGGCCGTTGCTCGGCTGGATCGGGCCGCGCCCGTTCACCGCAGGCGAGATCGAGCAATTGCGCCAGGCGGCGCGCTTCGTCGCGACGCCCCTTGCCGTGCTCGCCGCGCGGGCCACGTTGCGTGCGACGCTCGATGCCTATCTCGGCAAGCGCAGCGCGGAGCGTGTGCTGGCGGCACCTCTGCGGCGCGATCTTGGCGAGACGATCCAGGCCGCCCTCCTCTATGCGGACCTGCGCAACTTCACGCCCCTGTCGGAAACCAGTCCGCCCGCCGAAATTATCGGGGTGCTCGATGCCTGGTTCGATCGCATTGCCGGTGCCGTTCACGCCTTCGGCGGCGAGGTGCTGAAATTCATCGGCGACGGCGTGCTTGCGATCTTTCCGGTGGTCGAGGCGTCACCGCGCCGCGCCTGCGAGGCGGCTCTGCGCGCGGCGGGCGCAGCCGAAGCCGGGATGGCATATCTCAACGCGGAGCGCCGCGCGAAGGGGCTGCCGCCGCTCGCGTTCGGTGCCGCGCTTCATCTCGGCGAAATACTCTGGGGCAATATCGGCGCCGCCAACCGGCTCGATTTCACGGCGATCGGCCCCGCCGTCAATCTCGCCAGCCGGCTCGAGGGATTGTGCAAGCCGCTCGGACAGACCGTGCTGGTGTCGGGCGCGCTTGCCGCCGAGACGGATATGCGTCTTGTCGCGCTCGGACCGCATTCGCTGCGCGGCATTGCCGCGCCATGCGAGGTCTTTGCGTTGTCGCAGACGTGAGCGACTACAGCCCGCCCATCTTGCAGACGAGCTTCCACTCATCGGCCGTCACCGGCTGCACCGACAGGCGCGAATATTTCACCAGCGCCATGTCAGCGAGCTTCTTGTCCGCCTTGATCGCCGCCATCGTCACCGGTGTCTTCAGTGGCTTGTCGGCCTTGATGTCGACGCAGACGAATTTCTCGGTCTTGTCGGTCGGATCGGGATAGGCCTCCTTGACGACTTCCGCGATGCCGACGATCTCCTTGCCCTCGTTGGAATGATAGAAGAATGCCTTGTCGCCCTTCTTCATGGCGACGAGGTTCTGACGCGCGGTGTAATTGCGCACGCCGGTCCAGGCCTCGCCCTTGGCGCCCTTCGCCACCTGCTGGTCCCAGGACCACACCGACGGTTCGGATTTCACCAGCCAGTACGCCATGTTCATTCCTCTGCCTTGAAGGGGCGCGTCAACAGCCCCGAGATCGCGGCATCGATCGTGCTCCGGCCGCTCAGGATCGATGCGACCGCTTCCGATACCGGCATCTCGATGTTTTGCGAAGCTGCCAGCTCGATCAGTACCGGCGCGGTGAACTCGCCTTCGGCAAGCTTGCCCGCGGGCGGCTGCTCGCCGCGGCCCAGCGCAAGGCCGAGCGCGAAATTGCGTGATTGCGGGCTCGAGCAGGTCAGGATCAGATCACCGAGGCCGGAGAGGCCGGCGAGCGTCTCGCTGCGCGCACCGAGCGCGCGGCCGAGACGCGTCAGCTCGGCGAAGCCGCGCGTCGTGAGCGCAGCCTGGGCCGAGGCGCCGAGCTTGCGCCCGACCGCGACGCCGACCGCGATCGCCAGCACGTTCTTGGCCGCGCCGCCGATCTCGACGCCGCGGATATCCGTGGCGTGATAGGGCCGGAACGTTGGCGAGCCCAACGCCTGCACCAGCTCGCTGGCGAGCATCTCATCCTTTGCCGCCAGCGTCACTGCCGTCGGCAGGCCGCGCGCGACGTCGTCGGCAAAGCTCGGGCCGGACAGGATCGCCGGCTGCGCGCCCGGTGCGGCTTCGGCGATGATCTCGGTCATGAATTTATGGGTGCCGTGCTCGATGCCCTTGGCGCAGGCGACGATCGGTACGGACTTTGCCAGATGCGAGGCCAGCATGTTGACCGCGCCGCGCAGATGCTGCGCCGGCGTTGCGACCAGCACCATGTCCGCGCGCGCGGCCTCCGCAAGCTCGTGCGTCACGATGATGTCCGCAGCGATCTGGACGCCGGGAAGCCGCGGATTATCGCGGGTGGAGGCGATCCGCCTCGCATGCTCCGCATCGCGAGCCCAGAGCGTCACGTTCCGTCCGGCCCGCCTCGCCACCGTCGCCAGCGCCGTGCCCCAGGCGCCCGCGCCGATCACCGCGACGGATTGGAATGCGGGCATGGCTAAAATCCCGCCCGCGTCTTGCCGTAACCGGCAGGCGCCGTCGCGTTGACGTCGAGCAGCCAGCGCGCGCGGGGCTGGGCTTCCATCGTGTCGGTCATGCCGAGCGCGAGGCGTTCGGCGCCGGCCCAGGCGATCATCGCACCGTTGTCGGTGCAGAGCGCCGGCGGCGGCATGATCAGCGGCGTGTCCGCCTCGCGCGCGACGCCGTACAGGGCGCCGCGAATGGCATGATTGGCGGCGACGCCGCCGGCTGCCACCAGCGCATGCGGTACGCCGAACCGTTCGCGGAAAAGCTTCAGGCCGACGCTGAGACGGTCGGCCGTCGAGTCCAGCACCGCAGCCTGGAAGCTCGCGCAGAGATCGCTCACGTCCTGCGGCGTGATCTCGGTGAGCCGGCTCGCCTCGGTGCGGACCGCGGTCTTCAATCCCGATAGCGAGAAGTTGGCATCGGGGCGTCCCTGCATCGGCCGCGGGAACGCAAAGCGTGCGGCATCGCCGCTTGCGGCCGCGCGCTCGACCTGCGGTCCGCCCGGATAGGGCAGACCCAGCATCTTCGCGACCTTGTCGAAGGCCTCGCCGATCGCGTCGTCGACGGTGGTGCCGAGCCGCACATATTGGCCGACGCCGGTGACCGCGACGATCTGGGTATGGCCGCCCGAGGCAAGAAAGAGGCAGTAGGGAAATTCGACGGCGTCGGTGAGGCGCGGCGTCAGCGCATGCGCTTCGAGATGGTTCACCGCGACCAGCGGCGTGTCGTGCACCATCGCGATCGCCTTCGCGGTGGTGAGGCCGACGATGACGCCGCCGATCAGCCCCGGCCCCGCGGCGGCGGCAACCCCGTTGAGCTGGGCAAAGCCGATGCCGGCTTCAGTCATGGCGCGGTCGATGATGCCGTCGAGCAGGTCGACATGGGCACGCGCGGCGATCTCCGGCACCACGCCGCCGAACCGGGCGTGCTCCTCGACCTGCGACCGCACGATATTGGACAGGATCCTGCCGGCACCGTCAGGCGCGCGCTCGATCACGGCCGCGGCGGTCTCGTCGCAGGTGGTTTCGATGCCCAGCACCAGCATTGGCGAATCGTTGTCCAATTTGTGCCCTTCTCATCCCCCTTGCGCTCATCCGCAAAGCAGAGTTCTGGTATGCCCGGTTAGCATTCCGGGGTCGGCCTGCGCAATCGTCACGCGCGCTGTCGTCGCAATGCATCACCGCCACGTGGTTCGGGAACGCCAGCGATGTCCATTCTTGTCACACGGCCGCATCCCGACAATGAGGTGACGGCGGAAAATCTGCGTGCGCGGGGTCATGTGGTGCTGCTCGCGCCGGTGCTCAAGTTCGAGCCGGTCGCCTTTCACGACGAGGGTGAGGCGAACTACAGCGCCATCATCGTCACGTCGACCAATGCGATCCGTGCCGTCGCGCCGCAACTGCGGGACCTTGGTCTTCTGGAGCTGCCGCTGTTTGCGGTCGGCGAGTACACGGCCGCCGCGGCGCGTGCCGCCGGTTTCGCCGAGGTGATCGTCGCTGGCGGCGATGCCGCGGCGTTGCGCGACAAGGTCATGCAGAGCGCGCGTGACAAGGTGTTGAAGAAGAAGAGCACGCTGCTTTATCTTGCCGGCGCGGATCTGTCGCGCGATCTCGGCGCCGAGCTTGGCGCGGAGGGTTTTAGCGTGGTGACGCAGACCACCTATCGCATGGCTCCGGTCAAGATCCTGCCGCGCGACGTCTGCGGTGGCTTTGCCACACACGGCATCGAGGCGGTGCTGCATTACTCCAGGCGCAGTGCGCGGGCCTTCCTGGATGCGGCGCGGGACGAAGGTGTGGAAATCTCGGCGCTGGCGATTCCGCAATGCTGCCTGTCCGAGACGGTCGCCAGCGTGCTGCGCGATGCCGGCGCGTCGCAGGTTCTGGTGGCTGCGGCGCCGGACGAAAATGCCTTATTTGCTACCTTGGAGCGTGCTTTGCGCACCCGTTTGGCGTAAGAGGTCGGGCCGAATCCGACGCAATCGGGTCCATTCAAGGGCATGCAAGTGTGAGGAACCGTCACGATGGCCGACGACAAGCCTGAAGACGCAGGATTGGCTCCCGAGTCCGGCCGTGCCAAGCGCACCCCGCCCACCATTGACCTCGAGGCGACCGAAGTCTCGACCCAGCCGCAGGAGACGGCCGCCGAGGCTCAGCCGGCGCCCGAGCAGGCCGCGCATGAGCAGGCCAAGGTCGAGGAGGCCAAGGTTGAGGAAGCCAAGGTTGAGGAGGCCAAGGTTGAGCCTCAGCCTGCCGAGGAGCAGCCTTCCGCTGCGTCGCCGCCTGTGTCGCCCTGGGTTATCGCTCCGTTCTCTGGGGCTGTGGCAGCAGCGCTTGTGATCGGGATCGGCTGGATGCTGGGCTGGCCCTCGGTGCAGGCGCCGCCGGCCGCGCCGCAAGTGACGAGCGCGACCGTCGATGCGCTGGGCGGTCGTGTTGCCGCTGTCGAAGCGAGGACAGCCAGGCCCGCGGCCGATCCGGCCATGGCGGCGCGGATCGACGCGCTGGAAAAATCCGTCTCCACCTTGCGCGGCGACATCACCAATCTGCGCGCGCAGTCCGACAAGACCGCGAGCGCGGTGAACGACGCGAAATCCGCGCCGCGCGATGCCGCGTCCTCTTCCGATCTCGCCAACCGCGTCGCGCAGCTCGAGCGCGCCAGCAAGGCCGAGCGAGCCGAGCTCGCGCAGCAGGGCGAAAAGATCGCCGACGCCAAGACGATGGACGACAAGCCGCTGCGCCAGGTGGTGGTGGCGTCCCTGCTCGATGTCGCCGTTCGTCATGGCGATGCCTATCAGTCGCAGCTATCCGCGGCGCGCTCGCTCGCAACCAAGCCCGAATTGCTGAAGCCGCTCGACACCTTTGCATCGTCGGGCATCCCGACGCCGGTCGCGCTGAGCCGCGAGCTCCTCAACATCGTGCCGAAATTGTCGCCCCCGGCGGAAACCCCGGCCGCCAATGCCGGCATCGTCGAACGTCTTCAGGCGGGGGCGTCAAAGCTCGTTCGCGTCGAGCGCACCGACGGGGTTGGCAACGATCGCGGCGCCATCGTCGTACGGGTGACGGCCGCGGCGCTCCGCAACGATTTCGGCGAGGCGCGGCGCGAGTTGAAGACGCTGCCCGAGGCCGATCGTGCGCCGGCGCAAGCCTGGCTCGACAAGACCGATGCCCGCGACGCTGCGCTCGCTGCCTCACGCAAATTTGCCGACGACGCCATGGCGGATCTCGCCAAACCCGCTCAGTAAAGGTTCGCGCAATAATCAGCGCGTAATAGGGATCGTCATGCTTCGCATCGTCCTCTTTCTCGTCCTGATCGCGCTGGCGGCGGCCGGCGCGGCCTGGGTTGCCGATCAACCCGGCGATCTCGTCCTGACCGCGGGCGGATTTCGCGTCTCGACGACGCTTCCCAGGTTCGTGTTCCTGCTTGGCCTCTTTGCCGCGGTCGTCGTGCTGATCTGGAGCATCCTGACGATGATCTGGCGCGCGCCGGGACGTCTGCGCCGCCGTAGTCGTGAGAAACGCCACGCCCGCGGCCGCCACGCCATCACCCATGGCCTGCTCGCGATCGGTCATGGCGACACCGCGCTCGCGCGCCGTCACGCCGATACCGCGCGGCGGCTCGCCGCAAACGATCCGCTCGCGCTGCTCTTGCATGCGCAGTCGGCGCAGCTCGAAGGCAATCGCGACGAAGCGCAACGCGCTTTCCGCGCCATGGCCGAGCGCGAGGATACCCGGCTGCTCGGTCTTCGCGGGCTGTTCATCGAGGCGCAGCGCGCCGACGATGCGGTCGGCGCCGTGATGATCGCAGAGGAAGCGATCAAGCTGTCGCCGTCCTCGACCTGGGCCTCGCATGCGGTGCTCGGTTTCCGCTGCGCGCGCGGCGACTGGAGCGGCGCACTCGCGATCCTCGATTCGAATCTGTCCGCGGGCCTGATCGACAAGGCGGCCTATCGCCGGCAGCGCGGCGTGCTGCTCACGGCGCGCGCGCTGGAGCTGGAAACCATGGACCGCGACGTCGCGCGCGAGAGCGTGATGGAGGCGATCAGGCTCGCGCCGACATTGGTGCCGGCCGCGGTGCTCGCCGCAAAATTCGAGAGCGAGGCGCATCAGGTGCGCCGTGCCATGAAGCTGGTCGAGGCCGCATGGCTCGCCAATCCGCATCCGGATCTTGCCGACGCCTACGCGCATGTGAAGCTTGGCGATTCCGCGCGGCAGCGCTTGCAGCGGGTCGAGACGCTCGCGGCCAAGACGCCTGCCGACAAGGCCGGCCATGTCGAGGGCCAGCTCGCGATCGCGCGTGCCGCGATCGATGCCTCCGAATTCGCCCGCGCGCGCGCGGTGCTGGCGCCTTACGTCAACGATCCGACCCAGCGCGTCGCGCTGCTGATGGCCGAGCTCGAGCGCACCGAGCATGGCGACGGCGGCCGGGCTCGCGCCTGGACCTTGCGCGCGGTCCGCGCCCGTCACGATCCGGCCTGGACTGCGGACGGCTATGTCAGTGACCGCTGGCGTCCGGTCTCGCCAGTGACCGGCCGTCTCGACGCCTTCCAGTGGCAGACGCCCGTGGCGAGCCTTCCGTCCGACAGGGGGACCATGATCGAAGCTTCGGCTTTCGAGGAGGCCATGCTCGCCGCGCCGCCGCCGAAGCGGGTGACCGCGGCCTCGAGCGAGAGCTCGGTGGAACCGGTCGCGACGATACCTGCGCCGGTGCCGGCCGCCCAGGACAATTTGCCCCCTGAGGCCCAAGACACAGTCAAGGAAACAGCCAAAGAAACAGCCAAGGAAGCTGTCAAGGAAGAGCCAGCGGTCACGCCCGCCGAGCCGTCCAAACCGGCCCCCGAGCCCGCCGAATCATCGCCGTCGGCAGCAACGCCGGTGTTCCGTACCCGCGCCGACCTCGGCAAGGCCGCGGCAGCGCCCATCCCCGCCGTCATCCCGATCGTCCGGGCGCCCGACGATCCCGGGATCGATGACGAGGGCCCGAGCGATGAATTTACGGAACAAATCGGCACGCCCAGGGACCATGCAAAGGCCCAGGCCGGCGGCTGGCGCGGATTCTGGTCCCGCTGGGGCGCGTGAGAGACATTTCGAAGCCGGCGCCACCTTGCCAATTCGGGCCATGCCCGATATCAGGAGCGCGCGTATCGGGACCGGTATCGCCCGCGTCCCGGCCGGGTTCGCCGCAATAGCTCAGTTGGTAGAGCACGTCATTCGTAATGACGGGGTCGGGGGTTCGAATCCCTCTTGCGGCACCAGCGCCCAAAATTCACCCGATCGTCACAAGCCGGCGTTTGCGCACTGAAACCATCTGGCGTGCGCGTTGCGCTCGGCGACCGTGTCACTACGATGCGCCGCCGGGAAATGCGCATGGCGGGGCAAATGGTGGGTACGGAGACGACGGCCGGGACGACGGATCTGCGCGCCTGGCTGCGGATCTCCGGCCTCGTCATTCTCGCCGCATGCGTCACCGCCATCGTCGCCTCGCGGTCGATGGAAGCCTCGCAGCTGCACGGCCGGCTGTCCGTTCCTCCGCTCTATGACGACGTCTCCTATTTTCGCGACGCCGTGCGCTGGATGAACGCTGCAACAGACCAAAGCGTCTTTGCCAGCATCTGGAGCTTGCTGCATCACCACGCGCCGTTCTCGACGCTGGTGGCGGCTATCGGGCTTACGCTGTTTCCGGGAAGCTTCATCGGGCCCTATCTCGTCCACGCCGTGGTTGTCTTCGCATTCCTGCTCGGGGTCGTCGGGCTGGTCTGGCGCCGGTCCGTGCTCGAGATCGCGGCGTGCCTGATTGCCGTGCCTTGCGTGCCGGTGCTGTGGCACACGGTCACCGAAGCACGCCCTGATTTGCCTTCGGGTCTCGCCATCGGTCTTGCCGCCGGGGCCATCGTCCACCGCGACGTGCTTCTGCGCAGCGCTCGCGCGCTCGCCGGTCTCGGCGCTGTCTGCGCGCTGGCCGCCAGCATCAAGCCGACCTCATTCCCCGCCGCGCTTGCGCTGCTCGGCAGCGCATTTGCGATCCGGCTGCTGGTCGATTGCAGCGAGGCTGGCGGATTGCGGATCTCGATTCGCAAAGCGTTCAGCGCGTTCCTGTGGTTCGTGCTGCCGCTGATTGCGACCACGGCCGTACTGATCGGACCGGCTCTGATTGAGACCGTCACCTACATCTTCACTGTGTTCGTCGGCCAGCGCGATCTCTGGACCACGGGCGAGAGCTTCCGGGCGGGACTGCTGCGGTTCTCGATCGGTGGCGAAGGACAATTCGGCCTGCACTATTGGCTGGTCATTGGGCCGGCCTTGATGGGGCTGCGGCTCTTGCTCGCCGCGATCCATGGCAGAAACGCGTTGCTCGATGCCGTCGTGCTGCTGTCGGCTGTGCTGATCGCCTATGCCATTCCCTCCATCGCGGAGATCAAGACCTATTATTTCGGCGCGATGTTCTATGGCGTCTTCATCGTCGCGATGGCCCTCAATGGCTGCACCAGCCTGATGCTCGCTGAAGCGCTGCTCGCCCGATTTGGTCTCGGCAGCGATATCCGCCGCATCACGCTCACGGCCGCTCGGGTGCTGGCGCTGGCATTTGTGGTCCAGTTGTTCGTCAGGCACGTCATCACCGGCCAGATCAGCACGGCGACGCCACTGAGCGCGCAGCAGCAGGAGAGCATCCGCGGCGCGACCGAACGGCTCTGGTCGTTGTTGCGCGACATAAAGCCGGAGAAGCCCGGCCCGCTCTATGTCGCCTTCTCGAGTCCCTATCCGGTGACGTCGGCGACTATCCAGCTATACACCGAACAGGCTCGGATGAATCTCGTGATGCGCAACGAGCTCTTTCACCGGAGTGCGCAGGCAACGGGCGACGCGCTGTTGCGGTCGGACATCCTCGTGCTTTCGAGCTCGATCCCGCACACGCTGCTCGGGCCGCGCGTCGGCGACGAGCTGATCGCCCGGATGGACGCGGACAAGAGCCTTTGCCCGCTCGAGACCCAGACCTTTCCGGACGTGACGCTGCGGGTCTATCGGCGCAAGTGCTGATTGCGGTCTGGTGGGTTCGAGATTGCGCGGGAGCCTATGTGACGTCAGTCACCTCGCCGAGGAAGGGCCTCCCGTAGGGTCCCGGTCACGCAAACACGGGGAGATTTCACATGCGCAAGATCATTCTGGTTGCGGCCGTGGTCCTGACTTCCGCGTCTGCCCGGGCGGGCGACCGCAGCCTGTCGATGTCCGCGGCGACTGACCACACCTCCGCTTCCCAAATCACGACGACCGCAGCCACTCTGGTGAGCGAAGTCGCGCCGGCCGTCGAGGCTCCGAAATACCTTGATCGCCCGCCGGCAATCCCGGCTCCTCCCGCTCCCGCCGCTGCCCCCGCGCCTGCGGCAGCGACCGCTCCTGCCGGGACCGCGACAGCTTCAGCGCCGGCGGCAGCTCAGCCCGCGCCAAAGACAACGGCAAAGGCCCACAAGCCGAAGCACCAGCGCGCCTGGACCGAGCGCCGCATCATCAGCGAGCTGCATCGCCACGGCATTTATTGGTAAGCCGCCGCTTCCTTCCAAATGCAAATGGCCGGGCGAAAGCCCGGCCATTGGCGTATCGAAGCGGTGGTCGCTTACTGCGAAACCGTCTGCACTACACTCGCGATCGGACGGGCGCTCGAGGTCGGCACCTTCAAATCCTTCAGCAGCGCCTCGTCATATTCCGGCAAGGTCTGGAAGGTCGTCTTGGCCTTCATCTGCACGACCTTGTAGCCGCCCGCCTTGAGCCGCGCGAGTAGCGTCGGCATGGCTATGCCGGTGTTCTTCTGGAAATCGTGCATCAGGATGATGCCCTTGCCGAGCTTGTCGAGCCTGGTCATCACAGTCTCGATGATCTTCTCCGGCGTTGCGCCCTTCCGGAAGTCGAAGGAGTCGATTTCGGTCGAGAACATCGCGACGTTCCGCGTGCCGAAATAGGTCACCATCGCAGGATTATGCTGAAGCTGCGGGAAGCGGAAGAACGGCGCCGGGTTGGTGCCGAGCGCGAATCTCACCGCGCTGAAGCCCTTCTCGACTTCGTCCTTGACCTGCTGCTCCGTCATCTTCTTGCTGTTCAGGTTGACGTGCGACCAGGTGTGGGTGCCGACCGTGTGGCCCTGTGCCAGCACCTGTTTCAGGATTTCCGGATGGTAGGTCGCGTGCTTGCCGACCGAGAAGAACAGGCCCTTGGTGCATTCATCGGCGAGCGCCTTCAGCACCGCGGGCGTGTTGACCGGCCAGGGACCGTCGTCGAAGGTCAGCACGACCTCCTTGTCGGTGAGGAAGTCGAACTGCTTGAAATGCTCGAAGCCGAAGCCGGGTCCGCCTGTGGTGTCGATCTCGACCACGCGGGCGACGCCGAGCGCGTTCGGATTGGCGCAGGCCTGTTTCTGCTGCACCGGCAGGGGCGCAGGTGCGGGTGCCGCTGCCTGAGCAAGTGCTGCCGGCTTGCCGGCGATGGTCGCGGTGGTCGCGACGTCGTCCTTGGCGGCGAGCCTCGCCGGTGCCGGCAACGGATCGGCGGCACGGGCGGCAACTGTCTTGGGAGCGCCCTGGTCGGCGCGCGAGGAATAATAAAACCAACCGCCGGCGGCAATCACGACCGCCGCAATCACACTGGCCAGCATCAGGCCTAACGCATTACGCATCGCTACTCTTTCCAATTACGCAACCAAACCTGCGGAATTTCCCGCGCGACGAGCCATTAATGCGAAGGAACAGTTAACGTGACACCAACACGACAGCGGATGCGGAGGAATTTCAGCGAGGTGCGCCAAAGTGACCGAGGTCACAGAGAGTGGGCCTCCCGTGATCATCATCACGGTGGAAACTGTTTTGCTGGAGCATCGTAGTTCCCATCAACAACGGGCTCCGCTTGCAGCGGCGCCGATGGGAGCTTCAAATGACCAAATCTTTCTCGACCAAATCCTTGAGTATCAAAATCCGCGACAGCAGCCTGGCGCTCGGCTTTGCCGCCATCGTCTCGATCGCTTCAACGACCTCAAGCTTCGCCTTCTCGTCCGAAGCGCAGCAGCAGTGCACCGGCGATGCCTTCCGCCTGTGCTCGGCGGAAATTCCCAACATCCCGAAGATCACGGCGTGCATGAAGAAGCATCGTTTGGACCTGAGCGCCGGCTGCCGCGCGGTGATGGACAAGGACCTCGCCAAGGGCGCCTCACGCAAGGTCGCTGACGCCCAGGACAGTCAGTAAAAGACAAGCAGTGAGCGCAACATCGCGATCGTTGCGTCTTGCGTCGGTCAGCTCCCCCTCGCGATGTGCCCCGGCGTCAAGCCGGGGCCACGCGGCGGCGAAGATGCAGCCCGCCCATAAAGCCGTTGCGGCCAGGTGATCGTCGCACTAGCTTCGCCCGCACATTCGTCCGGGTAAGAGGCATTACGCGATGACTAGATTTCTTTTCGTTATTTCTTTGCTCCTGTGCGCATCGAGCGCCTCCGCGCAACAGCCCGGGCACGATGCCTGCGCGCGTGACGTCACGCGCTTCTGCCGCCCGGTGATGAACAATGGCGATCAGGCGGTGCTCGCCTGCCTCAAGCAGAACCGCACGCGGCTGAGCAAGGGCTGCGAAAAAGTGCTGACGGACCACGGCCAGTAAACACACCCCTCGTCATTCCGGGGCGCGCCGTAAGGCGCGAGCCTGGAATCCATTTCTCCACGTTTATGCTGCTCGATGGATTCCGGGTTCGCACTTCGCGCGCCCCGGAATGACGAGAGACCTACGTGCTGCTCCCCGCTGCGGTCGCCACCACCGGCAGCACCTCGGCATCTGCACGATCCGGCGTCTCCTCCTTCCAGCGCACCGAGCCGAACGGACGCTCCAGCATGCGGCGGATTCTCACCGGCTCGGGGCCGATGTGAAAGTCGATCGCCTGCTGATGCAGTGCGCGCTCGGATTGGGTCGAGCGGTTGCGCTGGCGCAGATAATCGAGCCAGGTCGGGCAATGGTAACGCTCGGTCCACAATTCCGGATCGGCGATGTCGCGCGCGATCGACCAGCCATAGGCGCCGTTGCGCTGGCGCGAGAGCTGCACGTCCTGCATCACATTGTGGAACGCGCGCGCGCTCTCCTGCGATACGCGGTACTCGATCTCGACCACCAGCGGCCCGCTGCGCGCCGTGAGCGACAGCTTGACCTCCGGATCGGCGAGCAGATCGGCATCCTCGTTGCGCGCACCGACGCGCGGCATCGCGAGCCAGATACCCAGCACCGGTGAGATCAGCATCAGGCCGGCGGCGACCAGCAGCGCGACCTCGACGCCGGCATAGTCGGTGAGGTGGCCCCAGCCCCAGGCGCCGATCGCGATACCGCCGGAAATCGAGGCCTGGAATGCCGCGAGCGAGCGGCCGGCGACCCAGCGCGGCGCCGATAGCTGCACGCCGATATTGAACAGCGCAACCGCGGCCATCCAGACCGCACCGGCGAGCACCAGCGCAGCCGCCGTCAGCACCGGCTCGGTGCTCACGGCAAGGGCGGCCATCGCGAACGCCATCGAGATGGTGCAGGCGCGGATCGCGGCCTCGCCGCTCATGCGCTTGCGCAATTCGTGGATGTTGAGCGCGCCGATCACGGCGCCCATGCCGAAGGCACCCAGCATGATGCCGTAAGTCTGTGCGCCGCCATGCAGCAGGTCGCGCGCGACGAGCGGCATCAGCGCCATGACGGCGCCGCCGATCAGGCCCATCACCAATGTGCGCAACAGCACGATCTTGATCGGCGGCGAATTGGTGATGTAGCGGAAGCCCGAGACCATGGCGCGGTTGAGCTTCTCCCGCGGCAGCCGCGAAGACTCGGTATTGCGTCGCCACAGCAGCAGCACCACCAGCAACGGCAGATAGAGGATCGCGTTGCAGGCGAAGGCGGCCACCGCACCGAGCGCCGCGACGATGACGCCGCCGACCGCGGGACCGAAGCTCCGCGCGATGTTGTAGCTGATGCCGTTCAGCGCGACGGCCGACGGCAGTGCATCGGGCGGAACCTGCTCGCTGACAGAGGACTGCCAGGCCGGGCCGAACAGCGCATTGCCGCTGCCGACGACGAAGCAGAAGGCGAGCAGCAATTCCGGGGTGATGAGGTTGAGCCAGGCCAGCACCGTCAGCGCGGTCGCACCGATCAGTGCGATCGCGAGCGAAATCAAGGTCACGATGCGGCGGTCATACATGTCGGCGATGGCGCCGGCCGGCATCGAGATCAGCATGATCGGCAGCATCAGCGCGGTCTGCACCAGCGCCACCTTGTCGGCCGAGGCCGCCATCTGCGTCATCGCCCAGGCCGCGCCCACGCCCTGGATCAGGAGGCCGAGATTGGAGAGCAGGCTGGCGAGCCAGATACGCCGAAACACGGTGTACCGCAGGGGTGCGGTGATGCCGTCGGCCGCAAATTTCTGACGGTTCGGCTGCTCGGTCATATCCCCTTCCATTTGGGCTGGCAGAAGTGGTCTTCGAGTGGTCTTTGGGTGCTCCCGGCAGATTCAGTGATGCCCGCGAAAGTCCTTCGCTGTCCAGTGGTTAGGCCGGTATAAGCGGTGCAAAGATAGTTTTGCCGGGGAGGAACAGATGAAGCTGTCGCGACGGACAATCCTGCAAGGTGCGGGCAGCTTGCCTTTCGCACTTGCGAGCTTGCGGGCGGATGCGTTGGCCCAGACCGCACCCACCGCTGCGCCGGGCGAGGTGCCTCCGATCCTGTTCGTGCACGGCAATGGCGACTACGACGCGCTCTGGATGACGACCTTGTGGCGGATGGAATCCAATGGAATCGCGCGCGACCGCATGGCGGCGATTAACTTCACCGATCCCAATGCGCGGAGCGACGACAAGGTCGAGCAGGCGAACCGCTCCTCAACCGAGGATCAGCGCCGCGAGCTCGCCGCGGCCATCGCTGAATTGAAGCGCCGTACCGGTGCGCCTCGCGTGGCGCTGGTCGGCAGCTCGCGCGGCGGCTATGCGATCCGCAACGTCATCAAAAACGGCGGCGTCGGCGATGTCAGCCATGCCGCCCTTTGCGGCACGCCCAATCACGGCGTGTTCGCGACCGACGACACGCTTGGCAGCGAGTTCAATGGCCGTGGCGCATTCTTGCGGGGCCTCAACGAAGGCGAGAGCGAGGTGACCCCGGGCACGGCCTTTCTCACCTTGCGCAGCGACGGCATGGACAAATACGCGCAAGCCGACGGCCGCTTCATCGGCAAGCCCGGCACGCCGACCGGCGTCACCGTTGACGGGCCGGAATTGAAGGGCGCCACCAATCTCGTGCTCGGCACGCTCGACCATCGCGAGGTGGCGTTTCACCCGCGCGCCTTCCGCGAGATCTACAAATTCATCGCGGGACGCGAGCCCGCGCGTATCGCGATTGTCCCTGAACAGAACGTCAGGCTGAGTGGTCTCGTCACGGGCACGCCCGGCGGTGTGTCGACCAATCGCCCGGTCGCGGGTGCCACCGTCGAAATCTTCCGCGTCGACCCCGAAACCGGGGAGCGCAAGGGCGGCGCGGTGCATAGCGCGAAGACCGGCGCCGACGGGCGCTGGGGCCCCGCGCAGGTCGAGCCTTCCTGGTCGCTCGAATTCGTCCTGGCATCGCCGGAGGCGCCGACTACCCATATCTACCGCTCGCCTTTCCCGCGTTCGTCCGGGATTGTGCACCTGCGCGCCGCCCGCCCGCTCGGACCGGCCGACAAGGACGCCGGCGCTGTCGTGATCATGTCGCGGCCGCGCGGCTATTTCGGCTTGCCGCGGGACGTGGTGCTGTTTGACGGCAGGGAGCCGGCCGACGTCAAGCCGGGCGTGCCCACGGATGCGGCAGCAACCCTGCGCCTTTCGGCCGCCGAGGTCGGACATGACGTCGTGGCCCAATTTGGCGAAGAACGGATTGTGGCACGCGCCTGGCCGGCCTCCGAGAACAGGATTGCGATTGCCGAGCTGACTTATTAGCTGTTGAGTTGCAAGCCTTGACTGCGAAGATATCTGCGGGAGAGAGCCATGAACATCGCCAGCCTGCGCCGGCCGATCGTCCCTCCGACCCCGCCGCGCGCCCCGGACGATATGTCGTTCCTCGGCCGACTTGCTGTGATCAAGCAGAACATGATCGCAACCTGGGGCCAGCGCGCCTACGAGGAAGACGTCATTGAGGGCCGCTTCTTCTTCCGCAACAGTTTCATCCTGAATCGCCCGGACGCGATCCGGCACGTCCTGCTCAGCAACTACGAGAACTATTCGCGCACGCCGGCCGGCATCCGTATGCTGCGCCCGGTTCTCGGTGACGGCCTTCTGATTGCGGAAGGTCATTCCTGGACGTTTCAGCGCCGCACCCTTGCGCCGGCCTTCACGCCGAAGGCGACTGCCAACCTCGTCCCGCACATGACCGCTGTGCTGGACGAGACCATCGCGAAGCTCGAGGAGCGCACCGGCGAGCCCGTTGATCTGCGCGAGCTCATGCAGCGCATGACGCTCGAGATCGCCGGACGCACCATGTTTTCCTTCGGCATGGACCGGCATGGCCCGACCTTGCGCAACTTCGTCATGGAATATGGGGCACGGCTGGGGCGGCCCTATTTCCTCGATATGGTGCTGCCGGTGTCATGGCCGAGCCCGGTGGACTTTGCCCGCGCGCGTTTCCGCAAGCGCTGGACCGAATTCGTCGCGATGCTGATTGCCGAGCGTCGCGCCGCGGGCAAGAAGGACGGTGCGCCGCCGCGCGATCTGTTCGATCTCATGGATGAGGCGCGCGATCCCGAGACCGGCAAGAGTTTTTCCGACGAACAGCTGGTCGACGAGGTCGCGACCATGATTCTCGCGGGGCACGAGACCACGGCGACCGCGTTGTTCTGGGCGCTCTATCTGCTCGCGCTGGATCCTGAGACGCAGGAGGAAGTGGCTTCCGAGGCCAGCGGTGAGCATCTCGACAGCATGGCCGACATCGATCGCCAGAAATTCACCCGCGCCGTGATCGAGGAAACCATGCGGCTCTATCCGTCGGCCTTCCTGATTGCACGAGCCGCCCGGGACAAGGACAATGCGGCCGGCGTTGCGATCGGCAAGGGCGACATCATCATGATCGCGCCGTGGCTGCTGCATCGGCACGAGAAGCTGTGGGATCAACCGAACGCGTTCATTCCAAAACGCTTCATGTCGACGGAGGCGCCGGATCGCTTCGCTTATCTGCCGTTCGGCGCGGGGCCGCGCGTCTGCATCGGGGCGCCGTTTGCACAAGCTGAATCCGTGCTGGCGCTGGCGCGGCTGATCGGCGCGTTTCGCGTCGAGCTTGCCGATACCAGTCCGGTCATCCCGCACGGCGTCGTGACGACCCAGCCCGGCCACTCGCCCATGTTCCGCATCACGCGTCGGTGACAGGCGGCGGCCTGGCCAATGGCGTTATCCATCCTAGACAGAGTTTCTCCATGAGCGATATCCAAGCCCAGCTTTCCGTCCTGAAGCAGACCGCCGATCCGGAGGTGGTTGACGCGATTCAGCATCTCATCGACCACGGTGAGGATCACGAGCTTAATCGTGTCAATGTTCTCGACTTCTCCAGGCAGCACAATCTCGACGAAGAGCGGGCGATCTCGGGTTTCCTGCATTCGGCTCGGCTAGGGCTGTTCGATCTGGGCTGGAACGTGCTGTGTCCGGGATGCGGCGGCGTGCTCGGCGCGCATTCGACGCTGAAGGCGCTCAAGCCCGACGACTATCACTGCGCGCTCTGCGCCTGCGGTTACAAGGCTTCCGTCGACGATCAGGTCGAGGTCTCCTTCACGGTGAACCCGCGCGTGCGGCGCATCGCGGCGCATGACCCCGACTCGCTTCCGGTGTGGGACTATTTCAAGCAGGTATTCTGGAGCTCCGGCGTCGACTTCAACAAGGACTCGTTTGTGACGCTCGCCAACGAGGTCACGCTGGATACGCTCGAGCTTCCGGCCGGCGAGAAGGCGACCATGTCGCTGCAATTGCCGAACGACTTCATCATCATCTTCGAGCCGGTGACGCACGCCGCCCAGTTCATCGACGTTCAGGGCGAGCCCACCAAAGAACGCCAGCAGCTCGCGATCATGTACAACAAGGTGCAGGCTCCGACCGGGACCGCGGTGATGCGGCCGGGTCCGTTGCGGCTGTCGCTGGAAAACCAGGCCGGCGTGCGGGTGCTGCCGTCGGTATTCATCGCGGCCGACGCGCTTCATCACCTGATCGGCAAGCGCAAGCCGTTCCTCACCGCCAAGCGGATGCTGTCGAACCAGACGTTTCGCGATGTCTTCAAGGCGGACAATCTCAGCCTCGACCAGCGGCTTCAGATCACCTCGCTGACCTTCCTGTTCACCGACCTGAAAGGTTCGACGGCACTCTATGAACGCGTCGGCGATCTTGCCGCCTTCGATCTCGTGCGCGCGCATTTCCATGCGCTGCTCGAGATCATCTCCTCTGAGAAGGGCGCCGTGGTGAAGACGATCGGCGACGCCGTAATGGCGACCTTCGTTCGTCCCGAGCACGCGATCGTCGCGGGCCTGCGGATGCGCGCAGCGATGGACGAGCTCAACAGGCAGCGCGGCACCGCCGATCTCATCGTCAAGATCGGCATCCACGAAGGTCCCTGCCTTGCGGTGATGCTCAACGAGCGTCAGGATTATTTCGGCCAGACCGTCAATATCGCCGCGCGCGTGCAGAGCCTGTCCACGGCGCAGGAAATCCACATCACCGGACCGGTGCTCGATGCGCCGGCGGTTGCCGAGGTGTTGCAGCAGCGCGAGATCAGGCCGATCCAGAAGCAGGCCGCGCTGCGCGGCATCGCCGACAAGATGGTGGTGTACGAGATCCCGTGAGGGACCGACGGCGCCTTGAGATTGCCGAAACGTAATGCCGCGCGCGGAACTGACGCACGTTGCGCCGGTTGAGTTTCCCGCACATATAAAGCTGGTAACCGCCGCGCCCCGCGGCGTCATCGATTTCGGTAGGACCTTATGCTCGACGGCCTGCGCCAATTCATCGCCGACATTGTTGCTCCCCAAGCCCCGGACCGCGCGTTTGGCGACAGCGATTACCGGCTGGCGGCGACCGCGCTGCTGGTTCACGTCGTCTCGCTGGACGGCCAGCCGACGGCGGCCGAGCAGCGCAAGCTGCACAGCCTGATCGAAAGCCATTTCGGCCTCGACCGCGGCACTGCCGATCGGTTGATCGCGGACGCGACCCAGGTCGAGGGCGAGGCGGTCGATCTCTATCACTTCACCAGCGTCATCATGCGCTCGCTCGACGAAGACGGACGCAAGCGCCTCGTCCAGATGATGTGGGAGCTGGTCTTTGCCGACGGCCAGGTCACCGAGTTCGAGGACAACGTGGTCTGGCGCGCCTCCGACCTGCTCGGGATTTCGCAGCGCGACCGGATCGACCTCAAGCATGCGGTCGCGGACCGCGCCGGTAGCCAGGTCAGGGACGGCGCCGTCGGCGGCTGATCTGTCCCGACGCTGCAACATTAGCGGTTGTGCGGACCACATGACGAAACTTTAATGTGGTCCCGGGCCGCCCCGGCTTCGGATTTCCCTGCAAATCCGGGGTTTTCCTGCTCCCCCTGTTGCCCGCTCAAGCAGCCATGCTGCCAGCGCCGCTTGCCTGCCGCGCATGGCCTATGCTCTCGTTCCGCCATTGCGGGGCCAAAAACTTCAATTCAAGAGACTTCGATCGTGACTGAGCGGGTAACGTTGATCACCGGCGCCTCGGCAGGCATCGGCACGGAGCTGGCGCGTGTGTTTGCTGCCAACGGACATCGTCTCGCGCTGACGGCGCGACGTGGGGACCGGCTGGAAGCGCTCGCGAACGAGCTTGCCGCCAGCGGCGGCAAGAGGCCGATCGTGATCGCCTGCGATCTCCAGGACATCGATGCCGGCGAGAAAATCGCCGCCGCGCTCGCAGCCGAAGGTGTCGAACTCGACAATCTCGTCAACAATGCCGGCTTTGGCGTGTTCGGTGATGCCATCGAGCGCGATCGCTGTGAGCAAGTCGGCATCGTCGATGTCAACGTCCGGGCGCTGACGGACCTGTCGCTGCGTTTTGCCGATCAGCTCGTCAGGAACAAGGGCGGGCTTCTCAACGTCGGTTCGGTCGCGGGGTATCTGCCCGGCCCCGGCATGGCCGTGTACTACGCGTCCAAGGCCTACGTGATTTCCCTCACCGAGGCCTTGCGGGCGGAGCTCGCACCGCGCGGTGTTCGCGTCACCGTGCTCTGCCCGGGTCCGGTGCCGACCGAATTCCAGGCGCGCGCCGGCGTCGGGTCCGGACATGACACGGCCCTTCTCAATGTCTCTGCCGCCGTGGTTGCGCAGCAGGCCTACCGTGGCCTGATGGCCAACAAACGGGCAGTTCTGCCCGGGCTCGGCATCAAGATCGTGCCGTTCGCCCTGCGTTTCTTTCCGCGCGGCTTCATCCTGGCCGCCACCAGCCGATTCCAGAGGCAGCGACGCTAGATTCTCGTTTTGACGCGTGTTCTTGACGCGAGCCGGTATCGACTTCGCTCGAATGTCCTGACGAAAGCCAAAGCCTCCGTAGTGGCCCGGAGCTTGCTTCAATATCGGCGCGTGTGTGCGCAAACTCACACGAAATTAACGATCGCTTAGCTACGCTGGCGGTCTGAACCGATAGCACTCGCAAAGGCCATGTCGTTCCGGACGGACAGGTTTGGTAGCGCAGAAGTGGTGCCCTTCCGAAACAGGGCGCTGAGCGGCGGCGCCTCCGAAACGAGGTTGCCGGTTCTGATCATCCTGCATCAGGAATCCTCGACGCCGGGCCGCGTCGGAAATGCGTTGCGTGCGCTCGGTCATCATCTCGACATCCGCCGCCCGCGCTTCGGCGATCCCCTGCCTGAGACACTCGATCAACACGCCGGCGCCGTCGTCTTCGGCGGTCCGATGAGCGCCAACGATTCCGATGAGTACATCCGCCGCGAGATCGACTGGATCGAAATTCCGCTCCGCGAGCAGCGGCCGTTCCTCGGCATCTGCTTAGGGGCGCAGATGCTCGCGATGCAGCTGGGGGCCCGCGTCGCGCCGCATGCGGAAGCGCTGACCCAGATCGGCTATTACCCGATCCGTCCAACGGCGGCGGGACATGCACTCTGCCCGAATTGGCCGGCGCAGGTCTATCACTGGCATCGCGAAGGCTTTGAGCTGCCGGTTGGCACCGAGCTGCTTGCGGAAGGTGATGATTTTCCGGTGCAGGCGTTCCGCACCGACAATGCCTTCGGCGTGCAGTTTCACCCTGACGTGACCTACGCGATGATGCATCGCTGGACCACGCGCGGCTATGACGGTTTCAGCGCGCCCGGCGCACGGCAGCGTCATCATCATTTTGCCGACCGGGCCGTCTACGACGTCGCGGAACGGGCATGGCTCGATCATTTCATCGATGGCTGGCTGGCGCGCCGGCCGATGCTGGCGCAAGCCGCCGAGTGATCGCGGCTTCGCGCAGGTCGTTCGCGCAGGTCCTTCACATAGGTCCCTGGCGCAGATCCTTGGCGCAAGTCCTTGCCTAATCCCTGGATATGCTAGGCTCCTTCCTAACGAGCGCGCGGGAACGCGTGCCGGCAGGCAATGGGAGAGCGCCATGGGTTACGAGCACATTCTCTATGACGTCAGCGACAAGATCGCGACCATCACGCTCAACCGTCCCGATCGCATGAATGCGTGGACGCCGATCATGGAACGCGACGTGCGCCATGCAATGGAGGCGTCAAGCGCGGACGACAATGTCCGCGTCATCGTGCTCACCGGCGCCGGCCGCGCCTTTTGCGCCGGCGCCGACATGGACGTGCTGAAAGGGCTCGATCCCAGCGACGTCAGGCGCGCATCGAACCTGCCGCCCTTCGACATGAACCGCCGCCCCGACTGGCAGACGCGCTACGGCTTCTATCCGTCGATCGGAAAGCCCGTCATCGCCATGCTCAACGGTGCAACCGCCGGCATCGGGCTCGTCCACGCGCTCTATTGCGACCTGCGCTTTGCCGCCGACAACACCGTGTTCACGACGGCTTTCGCGCGGCGCGGGCTGATCGCCGAGCACGGCATCAGCTGGATGCTGCCGCGCATTGTCGGCCATGCCAACGCGATGGATCTTCTGCTTTCGGCCCGTCGTGTTTCAAGCGACGAGGCGCTGCGGATCGGACTGGTCAACCGGCTCTGCCCGCCCGAAAAACTCCGCGAGGAGACCTATGCCTATGCGCGTGACCTCGCCGATTTCGTTTCGCCGAGCGCGATGGCCGTGATCAAGCGGCAGCTCTACGAAGTGCCTTTCCAGACACTGGCGGAGGCGACGATCGAGGCCAACCGGGAGATGATGGTGGTGTTGAACGGCAGCGATTTCCGGGAGGGGGTGGCGAGCTTCATGGAGAAGCGGCCGCCAAGGTTTACGGGGAGGTAGGGATTCTGGGATGGAGCCCGCCGTCGCCCTGCGGGCTATGGCGCGGCAGCCTTCGCTCACTTCGCTACGAAGCAGCCGGGCTGGCTTGCCTAGCCGAAGCTCGCGAAGCGAGCGAAGGCTGGTGGAGCCAGGCGGGATCGAACCGCCGACCTCGTCATTGCGAACGACGCGCTCTCCCAGCTGAGCTATGGCCCCTTTGCAGGCCGCTCTGGTAAACGCGGCCGACAACCGGGCGCCATTTAAGTCCCCGGAAAGGTCAAGTCAAGGACGGGTGTAACCCGGTTTTAGCCATCCCGGCATTGACTTCACTTGTTTGGGCCGGGGGGAACCGATATCTAGCAAAAGGCGTCAATCCCGACCGCAGCCAGAGTTTTCAAAAGCCAGAGTCTTCAAAAGCCATGCGTGCCGTTCTCGACATCGTCATCATCGTGCTCGACCTCTACGTCTGGCTGCTGATCGCCTCCGCGATCCTGTCCTGGCTGATCGCCTTCAACGTCGTGAACACCCGCAACCAGTTCGTTTCGGCGGTGGCGGAGTTCCTGTACCGGATCACCGAGCCGGTTCTGGCGCCGATTCGCAATTTCCTGCCCAGCCTCGGCGGCCTCGACATCTCGCCGATCATCCTGATCCTGCTCATCATGTTCATCGAGCGGGTGATCCTGTATTACGTCTACCCGAACGTGATCTAGGCAGGCGGGAGCGCCTTGGTTGCGAAAGAACCCTGGCGTTACTCCACCGCGGGCATCAGCATCGCGCTGCGGGTGACGCCGCGCGGGGGCCGCGACGGTATCGACGGGATCGAGCAACTGGCCGATGGCCGCAGCGTGCTCAAGGTGAGGGTGCAGGCGATCGCCGATGGCGGCGAGGCCAACAAGGCCGTCCTGGTGCTGCTGGCGAAATCGCTTGGTGTGCCCAAGGCCGCGGTAAGGCTGCTATCCGGAGCGACCTCGCGGCTGAAGCAGATCGCGGTCGATGGCGATCCGGCTCGGCTCGGCGAGGCCCTGCGCAAGCTTGCCCAAACGAAATCGGCAGACGCCAAATCGACAGACCAAGGGAACTGACATGACGGCCAGGATCATCGATGGAAAAGTCATTGCCGCGGAACTCCGCGGCCGTGTCGCCGGCGAGGTCGCCCGCGTCAAGCGCGAGCACGATCTGGTGCCGGGCCTCGCAGTGGTCCTGGTCGGCAATGACCCCGCCAGCGAGGTCTATGTCCGCTCCAAGCACACCCAGACTCAGGCCGCCGGCATGGCCTCGTTCGAGCACAAGCTGCCCGCCGACGTCTCACAGGCAGATCTCCTGGCGCTCGTCACAACGCTCAACCGCGATCCCGCCGTGCACGGCATTCTGGTGCAACTGCCGCTGCCGAAGGGGCTGAACACCGAGGCCGTGATCAACGCCATCGATCCGGCCAAGGACGTCGACGGCCTGCATCCGAACAATGCCGGTCGTCTCGCCGGCGGTTTCGAGGCGCTGTCGCCCTGCACGCCGCTCGGCTCGATCATCCTGACCAAGAGCGTGCACGCCTCGCTCGAAGGCATGAACGCCATCGTCATCGGCCGCTCCAATCTGGTCGGCCGTCCGCTGGTGCAATTGCTGCTGAACGAGAACGCCACGGTGACCATCGCGCATTCGCGCTCGCGCGACCTGCCCGGGCTCGTGAAGCGCGCCGACCTCGTCTATGCCGCGGTGGGCAAGCTGGAGATGGTACGCGGCGATTGGCTCAAGCCGGGCGCGACCGTGATTGATATCGGCATCAACCGCATCCCCAAAGAGGATGGCAAGACCCGCCTCGTCGGCGACGTCGCCTATCAGGAAGCGCTTGGCGTGGCCGGCGCGATCACGCCGGTGCCGGGCGGCGTCGGCCAGATGACGGTGGCCTGCCTGCTGGTGAATACGCTACGTGCGGCCTGTGCGATCGCAGGGCTGCCGAAGCCGGCGGTGTGAGTTGTCATTCCGGGGCGGCTCGAAGAGCCGAACCCGGAATCTCGCGCAATGAGTTCTGGATTCCGGGTTCGATGCTGACGCATCGCCCCGGAATGACCATCACGCCTTCTTCTTTTTCTCGCGCTCGATGCCTTCGAGGATCAGCTTCTGCGCGTCTTCCGGGCCGCCCCAGCGCAGGATCTTCACCCACTTGCCTGGCTCGAGATCCTTGTAGTGCTCGAAGAAGTGCTGGATCTGCTGCAGCGTGATATCCGGCAGGTCGCTGTAGGACTTCACCTTGTCGTAGCGTTGCGTCAGCTTCGACGACGGCACCGCCAGGATCTTCTCGTCGCCGCCGGCTTCGTCTTCCATGAACAGCACGCCGACCGGGCGCACGCTCATGACGGCGCCGGGGATGATGGCGCGGGTGTTGATGATCAACACGTCGCAGGGATCGCCGTCATCCGACAGCGTGTGCGGAATGAAGCCGTAGTTTCCGGGGTAACGCATCGGCGTATAGAGGAAGCGGTCGACGACAAGCGTGCCGGCCTCCTTGTCCATTTCGTATTTGATCGGTTCGCCGCCCACGGGGACTTCGATGATGACGTTGACGTCGTGGGGGACGTTTTTCCCGATCGAGACCGCATCGATACGCATTCAAGGCTCCGTTGTTGCCGAGGTTAAATCGCGCCCGGCAGCGATTTTGGCGCTGTCATACGCGGGCTTGGCCCGCCAATCCATCGTGTTTTTGTGAAAGAATGAATCCAGCGATCACCGACGCAAAAGGCGGGCGGTATCGACGGATGGAAAACGCTGCCGGCTGGACTTCAGCAGCTCAATTGGTCCAGGCGAAGGCAACCTTGTCGAGCGACTTCGGCCCGAAGCGCTCCGAGGAGCGCGCCACCATGCGGCCGCCCAGGGCACGGTAGAACTCAGTTGCGGGATCGTTGTCCGAGAGCGCCCACACCACCATGCTCTTCAGGCCGCTCTGCATCAGGTCGCGGCGGGCGGCTGTGAACAGGCGGCGACCGAAGCCGAGCCCCTGAAATTCAGGGCGCAGATAAAGCTCGTAGATCTCGCCGTCGAAATGCAGGCTGCGGGCGCGGTTGCGACCGTAATTGGCGTAGCCGGCGATCTTGTCGCCGAACACGAGCACGCTGACGCGGCTGCCCTTGCGGATCGCGCTGTCCCACCATTGCGGACCGCGGCGGTTGATCAGCTTCTCCAGCTCGCCACCGGGAATGATGCCCTGATAGGCGGAGCGCCAGGCTTCGTCATGGGTGGACGCAACTGCAGTCGCATCTGCAGCTTTGGCCGGCCGGACCTCGATCAGGGTTGTGCTCATGGACGCAATCAAACCAAGTCGCCGCCCCGGCGGCAAGAGCTATCGTTAATTATCGGTTAACGTGTGGATTTTGTGCATCAGTATTTTAGCCATGGTGTGCCGAAAAAAGACAAGACGCCGTTTCGGATGGCATCAGCGTGCTGTCCGCCGGTGCAAAACTCCGTTTGCGGCAACGAATGAACCGCGATGGCAACGCAAAAAGTCCGCCGATTTTGATTCGTTCCTATTAGTCTGGGCGTCGCTGTCCGTCCGCCCTCGGCAATTCATGTGGCTCTTCAACATCCTCGCCCTCCTGCCTCTGCTGGCTTTGCTGACTGCGGCGCCTCTGTGCGCACAAGTCACGCTCGGGCCATCGGGAGAGGAAGGCGAGCCGTTTCGCCGGCAGCAATGGCGCGTGCCGTCATCGGATTCCAACATCGCCGCGCATGCCCTGCTGTTTCGCCCCCCGGGCGCCGGTCCGTTTCGGCTTGCGGTAATCGCGCATGCCTCGACGCAGAACGCGTTGCGTCGCGCGCAAATGCCGCAGCCGGAATACCGCGCGCTCGCGACATTCCTCGTCGCGCACGGATTCGCCGTGCTGGTGCCGGAGCGGCTTGGCCATGGTACGACCGGCGGCCGCTATGTCGAGGACCAGGGCGGCTGCGACGAAGCGGACCATGCGCGCTCGGGCCGTGTGACCGCGGAGGAAATTTCGCTCGCCTTGGACTATCTCCGCAAGCAGGACTTCGTGCGAAAAGCTGCCGCCGTCGTGATCGGCCATTCCGCCGGCGGCTGGGGCGCGCTGGGACTCGCGCGTGCCGATCCGAAGGCGATCGCCGCGATCATTGCGTTCGCCCCGGGGCGCGGCGGCCACGCCAATGATGAGCCGAACCGGATCTGCGCGCCGCAGACGCTTGTTGCGGCAGTGACCGGGTTCGGCACGGCCGCGCGGATTCCCGTCACATGGTTCGTGACGACCAATGACAGCTATTTCGCGCCGGCGTTCTCCAAGTCATTGGCCGATGCATTTCGGGGCGGTGGCGGCAAGGTCGACTTCCGCACATTGCCGGCCGTCGGCAGCGAGGGGCACTGGATGATCGAGAGCGAAGCCGGCGTCAATGCCGCGCGCCGCGAGCTCGAGCTTGCGCTGAACCGGTCCAAGGCTGCGGCGGCCGAGAAGCCATGACGCTGTATTTTCTGGTCAAATACCTGCACGTGCTCGGTGCCATCGTCATTCTCGGCACCGGAACCGGCATCGCCTTCTTCATGCTGATGGCGCATCGGACGAACGACGCGGCGTTCATTGCGCGCACCGCCTCGGTGGTGGTGATCGCGGATGCGATCTTCACGCTGTCGGCCGTGATCCTCCAGCCGGTCACCGGCGGCCTGCTGATGATGCTCTCGGCGATGCCGATCACCGAACGCTGGCTGCTGGCTTCGCTCGGGCTTTACGTGATCGCAGGCCTGTTCTGGATTCCCGTCATCTTCATGCAGATCGAGATGCGCGATCTCGCGCGCAAGGCGGCCGGGCAGCGTACCGCGCTTCCGGAGCGCTACTTCGTCCTGTTCCGCCGCTGGTTCGCATTCGGCTTCCCCGGCTTCGGTGCGACGATGCTGATCCTCTGGCTGATGGTCGCGAAACCGTTTTAGGAGCAACGATGAACCAGCGAACCATCTTGGTGCTCGGCGCCTCGGGCCTGATCGGCCGCTTCGTCACCGACGATCTTCGCGTGCGGGGATTTCGCGTCCTCGGCGTGGCGCGCAGTCTGTCGTCGGCGCAGAAGATCAGCGCGCTGGATATCGAGCTGCCGATCCTGTCGCTTGGTGCCGCGGCTCTGACGCGCCTGCTCGGCGACCACGCCGTCGACGTCGTCGTGAACTGCCTTGGCGTGCTGCAGGATGGCCCGGGCAGCGATACCAATGCCGTGCATCGCGATTTTGTCGCGCGCCTGTTGCAGGCGATCGGCGATAGCGGTCGTGCGATCCGGCTCGTGCATGTCTCGATTCCCGGAAGCGCGGAAGCCGATCGCACCGCCTTCGCCACGACCAAGCGCGAGGCGGAGCGCCTGATCGCGGCCTCCGGCATCCCTCACGCCATCCTGCGGCCCGGCTTCGTGATTGCGCCCTCAGCCTATGGCGGCAGCGCCATGCTCCGCGCACTTGCCGCCTTCCCGATCGACCTGCCGGACAAGGAGATGGCGACGCCGTTCCAGCCCGTCGCGGTCGAGGATATTTCGGCGACCATCGCCTGGCTCGCCGCGCGTGATATCGACGACGCCTCCGTCAAAACCGTGAGCTGGGATCTAATGCAGGCCGAGCCGGTCACGATGGCCGGCGTCATCAAGCGGTTTCGCGTTGCGTTCGGCACAGTCGCCTGGCCGCGTGTTGCGATGCCGTCCTTCATGCTCGATCTCGGCGCCAAGGTCGGCGATCTCACCAATCATCTCGGCTGGGCCCCGCCCATGCGTTCCACCGCTATCGCCGAGCTGCGCCGCGGCGTGACCGGCGATCCCTCGGCATGGATCGCCGCCACGGCCATCGCGCCGAAGACGCTGACGGACACGATCGGCCGCCATCCCGCCACCATCCAGGACAAATGGTTCGCGCGCTTCTTCCCGGTTAAGCCGTTGATCTTCGCCAGCCTCGTCGCGTTCTGGCTCATCTCCGGCTTCATCGCGCTGTTCGTGTCCTATCGCGCCGCCGCCGGCATCCTGAGCGCGCACGGCTTCCCGCCCGCGCTGGTCGATCCCATCACCATCGGCACCAGCCTGATGGACATGAGCATCGGCGTGCTGATCGCCTTCCGCCGCACCGCGGCGATTGGGCTTGTCGCGGGCATCGTCGCCTCGCTCGGCTATATGTTCGGCGCAGCGATCCTGACGCCCGATCTCTGGATCGAGCCGCTCGGTGCCCTGGTGAAGACGGGACCCGCGATTGTGTTGATGTGCGTGGCATTGCTCATGCTGGATAATCGATAGCGTTTTCGAGCGAAGTGGATTCGGTTCGCGTGAAGAAAATGCGCCAAAAAGAGAATCTGATGCCCAAATGGCCCGACGATGACGTGATCCTGTTCGACGGCGTCTGCATCTTCTGCTCGCGCTGGGTGCGGTTCGTCGCCAGGCGCGACACCGCGAAGCGGTTTCGCTTCACGCCCATCCAGTCGGAGTATGGGGCGAGGCTCGCGCGCACATTCGGCATCGACCCCGATGATCCCGACACCAACGCGGTGATCCACGGCGGCGAGGTGTTCATGAAATCGGACGCCGCGCTGACGGTGCTGTCGCATCTGCCGGGATGGAGCTGGACGCGCGCATTATACACCGTGCCGAAGCCGCTGCGTGATGCGGTGTACAGCCTCGTCGCGCGCAACCGCTATCGCATCTTCGGCAAGTATGATGCTTGCTTTGTGCCTGATGCCGACTTACGCGCGCGGGTGATCGAATAGCGCGTCATTGCGAGCTTCGCGGCGCACGCAATGACGGAATTGCAGCTACGGTTTTCTCAGGCGCGCCAGCACCTCCTTCACCGCCCGCTCTCCACTGTCCCGCGCTCCATGTGCGGTCGTGAAGAAAGTTGGCGACGTCGCCTCGCCGGCAAAAAACAATCGCCCGTCCACCGGCGCGGCCAACACCGCGCGGTCGCCGGCGTGGCCCGGCAGCGCGTGCGAGTATGATCCCCGCGCAAACGGATCGTGCGCCCAGCGCGACTCGTACAGCGGCTTCAGCTTGCGGCGGATGTCGTTGCCGAGAAAGCCCGCGATTTCGTCGATGCTCTGGGCCGCGAACGCGCCGTTGCCGGCGTCTTCGAGCTCCCTTGCAAAGCGGCCGCCGAAGAAGCCCTCGATGCAGGGCTGGCCGAACGGACGGATGTGGTAGGTGCCCATGTCGGTGCGCATGGTGGCGCCGCGCAGGTTTCCTTCCCTGGGGAAGGCTTCGGCATCGGTGAGCGCGAGCGTCACCTTGTCGTCGACGCCGAGCGGCAGGCCGGCAGCGGCGCTCACCTTGGAAGGGAGTGGCGGCGAGAAGCGGATCGCTTCGTCGGCGATCAGATTGGTCGGCACGGTGACGATCACCTTGTCGGCGGCCAGCGTGCCCTGTGATGTCTCGAGGCGGATACGCTGGCCGGAATGATCGACCAGCGTGACGTTGCAGTTCAGCGCCACCGGGCAGGGTGTACCATAGGCTGCGATCAACGCACCATAGCCGCGACGAACGCGCCAGTTGAGCTCGCTGTCTTCATAGGCATCCCAGTCCAGCGTGGACATGTCCTTGAGTTCGCAGCCGTTGATGTAGGTCGAGATCGCGTCGATCATGGGATTCCAGCGATTGCCGGGCTCCAGGCTCAGGCTCGCCGGCTCGTCCTTGCCCTTTTGCGCGGCCTGCCAGAGGCGTTCATAGAACGCGTCCATCGCGCGCATGAACTCGTCGCGCTCGCTTTGCGGAAACGCATTGCCGAAGGCGCGCTCGCGCCAGGGCGGCAGGTCCTTGTTGAGCTCGAAACCGAGTTTTCGCGCGATCGCGACGAAGGAGTTCTGGTCCGCCGAGTGCAGCCAACCGCAGCCGACATCGAAGGTCACTTCCGGCGAGGCCTGGACGGTCCAGGCGCGGCCGCCGAGCCGGTCGCGCGCCTCCAGCACGATCACCGAGAGGCCGGAGCCAGCCAGCGCGTGCGCCGCGCCGAGCCCGGCTGCACCGGCGCCGATGATCGCGATATCGACGGAGGAGGGGAGAAAGCTCATGAGCGGGCTCTAGCACGTTCGCTGAGCGCGCTGAAGTCGCCGCACGCACAGTTGTCATCACCCGCGAAAGCGGGTGATCCAGTATTCCAGAGACAGTCGTGAGGTACGGAGAAGCCGCGGCGTACTGGATGCCCCGCCTTCGCGGGGCATGACAGCGGCGAGAGCGCTGGCTTACGCCACCGCTTCCTTGGACTTTTCCGCGCGCTTGCGCTCGTTCGGGTCGAGGTGCTTCTTGCGCAGGCGGATCGACTTCGGGGTGACCTCGACGAGCTCGTCGTCCTCGATATAGGCGAGCGCCTTTTCAAGGGTCATGCGGATCGGCGGGGTCAGGCGCACGGCTTCGTCCTTCGAGGTCGTGCGGATGTTGGTGAGCTGCTTGCCCTTGAGCACGTTGATCTCGAGATCGTTGTCGCGGGTGTGCTCGCCGACGATCATGCCCTTGTAGACCTTCCAGCCCGGCTCGATCATCATCGGACCACGGTCCTCCAGCTTGAACATGGCGTAGGCCACAGCCTCGCCCTGGTCGTTGGAGATCAGCACGCCGTTGCGGCGGCCCTGGATCTCGCCCTTGTACGGGGCGTAGCCGTGGAACAGGCGGTTCATGATCGCGGTGCCGCGGGTGTCGGTCAGCAGTTCGCCCTGGTAGCCGATCAGGCCGCGGGTCGGCGCGTAGAACACCAGCCGCAGGCGGTTGCCGCCGGACGGCTTCATCTCGACCAGCTCGGACTTGCGCTCGCTCATCTTCTGCACGACGACGCCGGAATGCTCCTCGTCGACGTCGATCACGACTTCCTCGATCGGCTCCAGGGCGCCGCCGGTGGCCTCGTCCTTCTTGAACACGACGCGCGGCCGCGACACCGAGAGCTCAAAGCCCTCGCGGCGCATGGTCTCGATCAGGATCGCGAGCTGCAATTCGCCGCGGCCCGAGACTTCCATCGCGTCCTTGTCCGACGCTTCGACCACGCGCAGCGCGACATTGCCTTCGGCTTCGCGCAGCAGACGGTCGCGGATCATGCGGCTCGTCACCTTGTCACCTTCGGTGCCGGCGAGCGGCGAGTTGTTGACGATAAACGACATCGACACGGTCGGCGGATCGATCGGCTGCGCCGGCAGCGGCACCTCTACCGTCGGATCGCAGAAGGTGTCGGCGACGGTGCCTTTGGTGAGGCCGGCGATGGCGACAATGTCGCCGGCTTCGGCTTCATCGAGCGGCGTGCGCTCGAGACCGCGGAACGCCAGGATCTTGGTGATGCGCCCGGACTCGACCAGCTTGCCCTCGGCGTTCAGCACCTTGACCTGCTGGTTCGGCTTGACGATGCCGGACGAGATGCGGCCGGTGATGATGCGGCCGAGATAGGGGTTGGCCTCGAGAATGGTGCCGATCATCCTGAACGGACCTTCCTCGACGGTCGGCGGCGCGACGTGGCGCAGGATCAGGTCGAACAGCGGCTCCATGCCCTTGTCCTGCGGACCTTCGGGGCTTTCGGCCATCCAGCCCTGCTTGGCCGACCCATACAGGATCGGGAAATCGAGCTGCTCCTCGCTGGCATCGAGCGCCGCGAACAGGTCGAACACCTCGTTGATGACTTCGGTCGGGCGCGCGTCGGGGCGGTCGACCTTGTTGATCACCACGATCGGCTTGAGGCCGACCTTGAGCGCCTTGGACACCACGAATTTGGTCTGCGGCAGCGGGCCTTCGGCGGCGTCGACCAGCACCAGTGCGCCGTCCACCATGTTCAGGATGCGCTCGACCTCACCGCCGAAATCGGCGTGGCCGGGGGTGTCGACGATGTTGACGCGGGTGTCCTTCCACTGCACCGAGGCCGCCTTGGCCAGAATGGTGATGCCGCGCTCACGCTCCAGATCGTTGGAGTCCATGGCGCGATCGGTCACCTTCTGGTTCTCGCGGAACGTGCCGGATTGCTGGAGGAGCTTGTCGACCAGGGTCGTCTTGCCGTGGTCGACGTGGGCGATGATGGCGACGTTACGAAGATTCATGAGTGGGCTTCTTTGCGGTCGGACAAATGGGTTAAGCGCGATCTCGCCGGTCAGACCGGGACCTCTTCTCGAAACAACGCTGGAAGACTGGAAACGGGGCGCTCGCCGCCCAAAAAGGAAACCCGGCCATATCGACCGGGCACCCTATGCGTTGCGCCGCAATATAGGCAAAAAACGCCAAAAAACAATGTGTTCTTTGGCCGTTGGTTGATTGAATTTTGTCCGGGGATTCCCGGGGGTTAGGCGAAAAGCCGGGTTCAGCCGCGCCGGCCCTTGATCGCCGCCCAGACCAGGGCGACCCCGCCTATTCCGACGACCAGGCCCAAAAAGACCAGCGGTGCCATGTCGGAGTCGATCCGGCCGACCTCGAACACCGACATTCCCCCGAACAGGATCGCGCAGAGCCCCGGCAGCAGCATGATGATCCCGAACATCGCCATGAGCGCGGTCAGGCAGCCGCTGCGCGGCTGCGCTGGCGGAGGGGGTGGAAGCGTGTCGCTCATCGCGGCATATCCTCGCTCTGCCTGGCTTCCCGATAGGTTTCCCCGGCCAGCTCGGCCCGGATGCCGTCGATTTTTCCGTTGCGATAGAACAGATTGTAGGTGTCGAACGGAATGATCGCGCCGCTCTCCGTGACGAAATGGATGCAGGAGCGCTTGACGTTGCCGACGCAGAAATTGAAGCGGTCGAGAAACTGCACGATGGTGACGCGGAACACGTTCTCGTAAGTGATGCCCTGCGGCACCTCGAAGCTCGGCAGGCAGCACAGCAATTCGCAGACGCGCTCGCTCGTGTTCAGTGGGCCCGAGGATAGCGAAAACAGATCGATGAATTTCTCTCTCAGCGCCGGATGCTTCTCCGGGCTGATCGTATTGGGCAACAATGCGACCAGCTGCTCCTGCGGGATCAGCGAGGTCAGCGGCAGCACCCTCTCGCCGTTGCGCAGGCCGTAGCCGATCGAGATGCTCTCGGGATTGCAGGGCAGCGGGATCATGTCCTTGTCGCCGAAGATGCCGGTTTCGACCACGTGCTTGCGGATCTCCGACAGCATGATGCGGTCGGTATTCTTGTCGAAATTCTCGTTGCGGCCGGCGTCCTGCACCGGCTGCAGCGTGACGCCGCGAACGCATTTCCAGGTCAGCGCGTGGCGGACGATGTCGCCGATCTCGGCGTCGTTGACGCCGCGCTTGATGGTCGCCACCAGCGTGGTCGACACGCCGTAATGCTCGAGATTTTCCAGCGCCTGCTGGCGGATTTTTCGCAGGTCCGCGCCGCGCAGGTTGATCAGCGCCTCGCGCTCGAGCGAGTCGAACTGGAGATAGACCTCGAGCCCGCGCTTGGTCTCGGCGAGCCGTGCCACGAAATCCTTGTCGCGGGCGATGCGCAGGCCGTTGGTATTGATCATGACGTGGCGGATCGGGCGGGCACGGACGGCATCGAGGATATCGAAGAAATCCGGGTGCAGCGTCGGCTCGCCGCCGGAAATCTGCACCAGATCGGGCTCGCCTTCGCTGGCGACCAGCGCATCCAGCATTCTCTCGATCTTGGCCAGCGGCGTGAAGCTGGTCCGGGCCGGCGACGAATCGGCAAAGCACACCGGGCAGGTGAGATTGCAGTGTTCGGTGATTTCGATCAGCGCCAGGCAAGAATGCTGCTCGTGGTCGGCACACAGGCCGCAATCATAGGGGCAGCCGAATTCCGTGCGCTGCTGGAATTGCAGCGGACGGTCGCCGGGCTTGATGAAATCCTTGCACAGCCGCCAATAGGCGGCATCCGTCGACACCAGCGTCGACTGGACGCCATGGTCCCGGCAACGCTTTTCGTACCAGACCTCGTTGTCGAGGATCTGGATCTTGGTCGGCACCAGCTTCAGGCAGGTCTCGCAGAGAGACTGGGTCTGGCCCCAGAAGACATAGGGACGCGACTTACGCAACGGCGCGTTCATGCACGGGTCTCGCTTTTGGCGCCGTCGCCAGCATGATTGCGGCGTAGAGCAGGATGGACAGCGACAGCAGGTGAAACAGGGTGAAGGGGCCGATCAGCGTGCCGTATGGCTTGAGGAATTCCCACAGGAAGCGTTGTGCTCCATAATAGACCAGAACCAGGTAGAAACCATTGGTGATCACAAAGGCGTTCCGGTTCACGACGGCCAATACATAGAGCAGCGCGAACAGGGCCATCGCCGCGCTCTCGTAGAGCTGCACGGGATGGCGCAGAACGCCGTCGCCGAAATCATGGCCGAAGGGCAGCGCCGTCGGCGTGCCGTAAGTGAAATCGTCGAGGCCCGCGAAGTAACAGCCGAGCCGGCCGATCGCGATGCCGAGCGCCAGCGGCAGCGCGAAACGGGCGCCGGTTCGCACCGCGATCCCCGCGGACCATTTGTAGAGCTCGATCGCCACGATGCCGCCCGCGAGCCCGCCCTCGACCGAGCGTGCGATGCCGCTCTGGCCCGACAGCCACAGATTGGCGGAGCCGAACAGATAGGCGCCGAGGCCCGCACCGAAAATCAGCGCGGCGATATAGGGCATCTCGAAGGATTGCGCCGGAAACCGCAAGCGTTGTCGCGACAGCCCGTAGATGGCGGCCGCCCCCGCCAGCCACGCTGCGATATCGAAGAGAGTATGAAGAAGAGCCCCGCCCATGTGGGGACATTAGCGCAGGTCGAGGCCGCGCGGGATAGGGCTTCCGTTCCGTCCACGACGGCGGAGCGAAGCGGGCCCTATCCGGCCTGCTGCTCCTCGGTCGGATAGACCCCCCGGAGCACCTCCTCGAAGTGCATCTTCACCGCGTCGTTGCACAGGCAGGCGCGCAGGCGCAGGCCGTCGAGGTTGCGGACCAGGATCGAGCCGCGCCGGGTGTCGAGCACGCCTTCGGCCTTGAACGACTGGAGCACGCGGCTGGCATAGCTGCGGCCGACCCCGAGCAGCGTCGCGAGCTGCTCGTGCGTCAGCGGCACGCTGCTCTCGTCGCCGGTCCGCTCCATTGCCGCGATGATCCACTTCGCCGTGCGCTGCTCGATCGAGTGGATGGCGTTGCAGGCGGTGGACTGGAAGATTTGCGCCAGCATGCAATCGGCATAGCGGGCGAAGATATTGCGCAACGTCGGCGACCGCAATTTGGCCGCCTCCAATTTGCTGACGTGAATGCGCACAAATGGTCCGCCGAACTTCACGCAGATGCGGGTATAGGCCGGCAGAAATCCCTCGCTGACGATGCCGCCCACCGCGCCTTCGCGGCCGACCAGGATGGTCTCGACGTCGCGGCCGTCCTCATTTGGGACGAGAAATGTCGCGAGAGAGGGACCGCAGGGAAAGTGCACGAGCTGGACATCGTCGCCGGGATTGTAGAGCAGCTCGTTGGCTGCTGCATTTTCGCTCATGACGTGTGGTGCCAGCAGCGCGTAGTCCGCCTGGCTCAGGCGCCGCAGGAGGTTGTTGGTCGGCCGGCTTTCGACCTCGGTCGCGGTGCTGGTACGCACATCCATCGTAAATCCCCTGCTCTGCTTGCAATACTAGCGAGGTCCGTTCGCCGGCTGTGTGCACAAGTGCACTGACGTGAAAACTGTTCTGTGATGAGTTTCGTTCCGGGAACCCTCCGATGTGCTGGGCGCAGGCGTCGGGATGAGGCTGTCCTTAACGGATATCAACATGCAGCCCTCGATAGCCAGGATCATGATACCTGTTTCCCCGGACGGCTCCGCCGATCTTCCTGCCGACGTGCTCATCGTCGAGGACGATCCGATCATCGCGATCGACTTCGAGGATCGCGTGCTCGGCTTTGGCATCAAGCGCGTGCGCACCGTGGGCTCGGTGGCACAGGCGCTGGCCGAGATCGCGGCGCGGGCCCCGGATTTCGCGCTGCTCGATGTCGAACTCGGCCGCGAGAAGAGCTTCGCCGTCGCCGAGCGGCTGGCGGCCCTCGAGATTCCCTTCGTCTTCGTCACCGGCTACGGCGACGAGACACGGATCGCCTCCGATTTCGTCAACCGGCCGCGACTGCAAAAGCCGTGCTCGAGCGATGCGCTCGAGGCCGCGCTACGGTCGCGCGGCTCCTGACGGCCCGCTCCGGCTGAAGCGGCTCAGGCAAATTTCGGATCGAGCGTGGTCGACCACAGCGCGACGTCGGCGCGGTCGCGCAAGGTCACCGTCATCTGGCCGGAGGCGCCGTCGATCTTGACGTGACCGAAGAACTGCATGCCGGCCGACGGCGGCAGGTTCTGGCTGTCTTTGCCCGGCGCCTTGACGAAGCGCACCTCCGGCCCAAATGTATTGTCGAGCGTGTTCGGACCGAAGGTGCCGGCATGCAGCGGGCCCGAAACGAATTCCCAGAACGGCTCGAATTCCTGGAATTGCGCCTGGTTCGGATCGTAATAATGCGCGGCGGCGTAATGCACGTCCGCGGTCAGCCACACCGTGTTGCGGATCGGCGCCAGCTTGACGAAGCGCAGGATGTCGGCGATCTCGAACTCGCGGCCGCGCACTGGACCATCGCCCTGCGCGAATGCTTCCGAGCCACCCTTCGGCGTGTCCGACACGACGAGGCTGAGCGGCATGTCTGAGGCGATCACTTTCCAGGTCGCGCGCGAGTTCAGCAGGCCGCGCTTGAGCCAGGCGACCTGATCCGGACCGAGGAAGTAGCTGGCCGGGTCGTATTCCGTTTCGAGATTGGGTCCGTTCGGGCCGCGATAGCTGCGCTCGTCGAGCATGAACACGTCCAGATGCGGGCCGTAGGAGATCTGGCGGTAGACGCGGCCCGGCTCGCTGATGTTTTCACGCATCGGATACATTTCGTGGAACGCGCGCGCGCCACGCGCTGCGAGCAGCGCAACGTCGCGCTCCTTGTAGGCGGCCGGCAACTCCTTCGACAGCGACCAGTTGTTGGTCACCTCGTGGTCGTCCCACTGCACGAAGATCGGCACCTCGGCATTGAAGGCGCGGACATTGTCGTCGGTGAGATTGTATTTGTGCGCGGCGCGGTACTCGTCGAGCGTCTCCGCGACCTTGGTCTTCTCCGGGATGGTGAGGTTCTTCCAGACCTTGCCGTCCGCGAGTTCGACTTCGGATTGGATCGGACCGTCGGCATAGATGGTGTCGCCGGAGTGCAGGAAGAAATCCGGACGGTGCCGGCGCATCGCGGAGAAGGTGAGCATGCCGCCGTCATCGGGATTGATGCCCCAGCCCTGTCCTGCGACGTCGCCGCCCCAGACGAAGCTGACATCGCGACGATCGGCCGGCGCGGTGCGGAAGCGGCCGACCACGGGCTCGCCTTCGATCGCACTATGCGAGAGATCGCGGAAGCGGACGCGATAAAAGATGTCCTGGCCGCCCGGAAGGTTCTCGATCAGCATTTTCGCGGTGAAGTCGCTCTCGGGCAGCGCCGCGATCGGCGGAAGAGCGCGGGCGTTCCTGAACGATTCCGTCGTCGCGACCTCGATCAGCATCTGTGCGGGACGATCGGTGCGCGCCCACACCACTCCGCCATCGACGGTAACGTCGCCGGACTGCACGCCATGGGTAACCGCTGGCCGGTCGGCCGCGCGGGAGAGGTAGGGCATTGCGACCGCGCCAAGCGCGCCGGCGCTGGTCGTCAGGAAACGGCGCCGGGAGAATTTGATGTTCATGGGACGGTCTCGATCGCGTGGAGACGACCGCCCGGCGGCCACCACGTTGAAGTCCGACGCTATATTGAGGCCATGTGACGCAGCTATTACGGGCGCAAGCTTTACGCGTTGCCGGCCGCTCTCAGCTGCGCGTTTGCGCGGGGCACATTCGGCGGCAGGCTGAACAGCACTGCCTTGCGGTCGGCGACGGCGGCATGGAACTGGTCGAGTGCGATGTTGAAGGCCGTGAGCGCGGCCTCCTCGATCGCGCCGTGATCGAAGCAGCGCAACGTATCGCGCAGGATCTCGTCGGCTTCGGTCTGCATCTGATCGAGCTCTTCGGTCGTCTCGCTCTTGCGCGCGGCGGAGATCATGTCGAGCAGCCGCTCGCGCTGATGATTGTTGCTGTCGCGCTCGTCCTTTTTCAGATAGCCCGCGAACCAGGCGCCGATCGAGCCCATCGCGGAGAGTGCCATCAGGCCCCACCAGATGTAATCGCTGTATTTGTCGAGGAAGGTCTTTTCCTCGCCGTCGACGAAGGCGGCTGCACCGGGGTGCACGGGGATCACCGCATCCTTGTCGGTATCGGGCGTCTCGATCTTGGCCGCCAGCGGGAATTCCGTCACCAGTTGCTGGCGCACGGCGAAGAGCTGGCGCGTGAACGCCGCGATCGTGGTTTCGGACACGCCTTTGCGCGCCACGATGTGGTGCGAGAAGCTGATGGTCTTCACCTCGTCGTCGGGCCGGTCGGGCGAGCCGCCATAGGTGCCGGCGGGAATCTCCGAGGCTTCGTAGACGGGATGGTTTTGCGCGATCGCGTCCGCGGAATCGATGGCGAGGAAGGTCGGCGTGCCGAAATCCTTGGTGGATGCGGCGATCGCCTCGGACGTGATCTTGCTGTTGACGGGACCGGCCGCGAGATAGGCATCGGCCCTCTGGGCCTTGATCGCCTCGGCGGCCTCATTGGCTGGAAACTGCACGATCTCGACCTTGGCGGGATCGACGCCGTATTGCTGCAGGATCACCTTGAGCAGATTGACGTTGGCCTGGGTGCGGCCGATCACGCCGACGCGACGGCCGGCGAGTTGCGCGATCTTGGTGATTTTCGCGGCCTTCTTCTTGCCCTTGCCCTGTACGGACCACAGCACCACGACATTCTTGCGCAGAGTCGCGACGGCTTGCGCGTTCTTGGGCACGTCGACGTCGCCACGCACGATGGCGAGATCGACCTTGCCTTCCGCGAGTGCAACGGCGCTGGCGGTGGCGCCGTCGGTCTGGATCGGCCGCAGCCGCACCTGGCTCTTGTTCTGGGTGAAAGCCTGCGTCAGGGCCTGCACGACCTTGAGGTCATCGCTGTTGGCGGGGCCGACCGCGATCTTCAGCATCACCGGCCGCATCGCGAAATAATATCCGCCGGCGAGCGCGCCAACGACCGCAAGCACGAACGCCAGTGACACGAGTGCCGTCTTCCGCGCCGCTGATCGCGGCGAGGGCGGGGTGGGCGCTTCGGCCAGGTCCAATCCCCCGGTCATCGATCTCCCGAACAGTCGCTCGAGGCTCAGTTTCATCTTGGCCGGCGATTTACACCTGCAATTGTAGCAAATTTCCTGTCGGGCGGGGTTACATCTCCGTCATGGTTAGCGGATGGGTGAAATCCCGTATGAACCCGGGCCATATCCACGGTGTTAGGGTACAGTTCCCCTGAAAAACGGAGACCATCATGGCAGAGCGGCTGACGGCGGAAGCACGCAAGCAGGCGCTGGGCACCATCCCGGGTTGGAGCGACCTCCAGGGCCGCGACGCCATCGGGAAGACCTTTGTCTTCAAGGATTTCAACGAGGCGTTCGGCTTCATGACCCGTGCGGCGCTGGTCGCCGAGAAGATGGACCATCACCCCGAATGGCGGAACGTCTACAAGACGGTCGAGGTGGTGCTGTCGACCCATGACGCCGACGGCGTCACCACGCACGACATCGAGCTCGCCAAGGCGATGAATGCGATCGCCAGGCTGACACCAGGCTGACGTCTTGCAGGGGCCGGGGGCATCCCCATGTTGTGGTCAGCACCGGATGCGGCGATCTGCCGCTCCTTGCTGAACTGGGAGTTGCCGAACATGGCTGCCGAACACAGCGTGGGCTTCGAGCCGGCCGATCGGCTCGCGGAGGATCGCGAGAGCGTGCGCCGCCGCTTCTGGCGCAAGCTGAAGCGCGTCGCCGCGCGTTTGCCGTTCGCCGAAGATCTGCTCGCGGCCTATTACTGCGCCTTCGACCGGCACACGCCGCGCCACGTCCAGGCCTCGCTGCTCGGGGCGATCGCCTATTTCATCCTGCCGTTCGACTTCGTTCCCGACGTGATGCCGATCCTCGGCTTCACCGATGACGCCGCCGTGCTCGCCACTGCGATCCGCATGGTCGCAAGCCATATCACCACCGAGCATCGCGAAGCCGCGCGTGCCGTGCTGAAGCGCGGGGTGGATGATGTTGAGGTGAAGGCCGGAGCCGCGCAGTAGCTGTCGCCGCATACTCCGCTGTCATTCCCCGCGCAGGCGGGGAATCCAGTACGCCGCGGCTCATCGATTGAACCGCGACCGTCTCGGAGTACTGGGTCGCCCGGTCAAGCCGGGCGACAGCTGAGGGTGTGGATAGCGCGTGCGACACCGCCGGTCGCAACGCCAACGGCTACTTCTTGTCCGCCTGGGCCCGCGCCTTCTCCGCGTCCCAGGCCTGGAATTGCTTGAACAGCGTCTCCTTGTCGGCGTCGGAGACTTGCGCGGCCGTCGGGCTCTGCTTCAGGAACGCCTCGAAGCGCTGGCGCGTCACCGGCTCGACGCCGTGTTTGTCGAGCCATTGCTGCGCCACCGGCAGTCTGTTCCAGCCGGACAGGGGGGCTGCAAGCGAGACCTCCTTCCATTTGGGATGGAACGGCGGGTTCTGAAGTGCGGGGAATTTCGTGAAGAACGCGTCGACGAACAGCGCAAGCTTGCGATAGCGCTCCGTATTGGGCGCCCAATTATAGGCCGCGAGCACCGCAGGCACCGCGATCGTGTCCACGCTCTCGCCGTCCTTGATCAGGTTCGGATAGTCCTTGGACGTCAGCGTCGCCGGCAAATAGTCGCTCTGGAGCGGCTTGGCATAGTCGACCTTCGCGAGATGGAAGCGGCCGTCATTGCCGAAGGTCGAGACCGACTTGTACGGCTTGCCGCCGACCACGATGACGGCGTCGATCTCGCCGGCCTTCAGCTTCTCCATCGCGATGCGCTGCTCGACATAGGCGAATTTCGCTTTGATCCCGAGCCGCTCGAACACGGTGAGCGCGGTGACGAAGGTGCCGCCGTTCGGCAGGTCCACGCTAACCGTCTTGCCTTCGAGGTCTTTCAGCGTCGCGACCGTCTTCGGCGCGATCACCTGCATCTCTTCGTTGTAGAGCTTCGTCACATAGGTGAATTGCTTCTTGATGTCCTTGGCAAAACCTTTGCGTTCGAGATAGTCGAGCGTGTCGGCGCGCACGACGCCGAGATCGACGCCTTGCAGGAACAGGATGTCGGCGACGCTCTGCACCGAGCCCCGGCCGACGACCGGCAGCACGCGGATCTTGTTGCCGTCGTCGAGCACGGAGGCGAGGTCGGCGCCGAACTGCACATAGGTGCCGCCGATCGTGCCGGTGATCAGCGTGACGGTGTTGGCGTTCAGCGCCTGCTTGGTTGAGGCCGACCCGAACTGGAAGATGGCTTTCAGGCCGTCCGAGACTTTGGCCGGATCATATTCGGTCTGCTCGGCGCGTGCCGCGAAGGCACAGATCGTCATGATGGCGGCAAGCGCCATTCCCAAAGCGTTACGCATGATGTCCCCTAAGAGTTCTAGTTCTGAAGCTGGACGAGGCGCTGGCGCGCCTCCGCCGATCCCAGTGCTGCGGCCTTTTGGTACCAGTCGCGTGCGGCGGTCGCGTCGGCGGAGATGCGCCGCGCATCGCTGGTGCCGAGCACGGCCGGGTCATAGGTCTGCGCCAGCAGAAACGCGGCCGTCGTATCTTGTGCATTGGCCGCGCGTTCGAGAAGCAGACGCGCCGCGCCAATGTCGCCGACCGCCAACAGACTCTTCGCGCGCGTCATCAGCCCGGCCAGCGTGTCGGCATCGAGCGTCCTGGCGGGCGGAGGGGGCGCAAGCGGCTCCGCGACCGGCGCGGGTGCCTGGGCTTGCAGCGCGGTCTGATAGGCGGTCGCGATCGCTTCGCGGCTCGGCGTTGACGGTGCAGGGAGATCCTGCGCGTCAGCGCTCGCCAGACTTGTGTCGGTCACGCGCTCCGGATCGTTGCGCGCGGTCCGCGGTACAGCCGGCGTGTTGGCCGACGCCATCACCTGATCCAGCCCGACGCCCGCCGAGCCGCCGGCATTGGCGAGGATGCTGCGAACGTCGGACTGAAACAGCGCGGTCAGAATTGCCAGGGTGGATGCAACCAGGAACGCCGCGACAATGCGCCGGACAATTCTGGCTCGGGGATGCGACGCCGGCGGCGTGTATTCGCGTGGGTCCGGCGCACCGAGCGGATCGGACAGGAACAGTGGAATTGGATCGTCCGGTGACAGATCGACCTGTGCGGCGCGCGCACGGATGTAAGACGCAACGGGCGAATGTGATGCAGCTTGATTGGAATCGAACGCCCTCGATTCCCGGGACGGGCGATGCGCCGTCGTCTCCATGGTGATGCTCCCCATAACCCACGCAACGCAGGGGCATTCGGCTTCATTTTTTTTGTTGTTGTCCAGAAGTTCCCCGCAAACTGGAGCCAGTAAATCGCAGTTTGAATCAGCCCAAAAAGCGACCGCGATTTGTGCGAATCGGGAAATATTGAGGTTTGATTCGGGCGAAGCGGGGGAATGCACCGCAATTTTGGCGGCAATGGTTAGCGGCGTTTTACGATCTGACGGCGAACGAAAAAGCCGGCGCAGCTTCAGCGGCGCCAGCGACTCGCGCGATGATAGTTGTGCATTTGGCGACGGCTGGCGACTGCATCCTCACGGATGCAGGATCACCTTGCCCATCGCCTGACGTCCCGCGAGCACCTTCAGTGCATCCGCCGTCTGTGCCAGCGGGAAGGTGCGGTCGACATGCGAGGAGATCTTTCCTTCCGCGGTCCACTTCACCAGCTTCTCGAGATTGGCGCGGTTCTTCTCCGGATTGAGCCGGGTCCATGCGCCCCAGAACACGCCGCGGATGTCGCAGCCCTTCAGCAGTGCGAGGTTGAGCGGCATCTTCGGGATGTCGCCGGCGGCAAATCCGATCACGAGGAAGCGGCCTTCCCAGGCGATCGAACGAAGCGCCTGCTCGGCATAGGCGCCGCCGACCGGATCGAAGATGATGTCGACGCCCTTACCGCCGGTGAGCTTGCGCAGGCCTTCCTTCAAATCTTCCTTGCCGTAGTTCAGCGTCAGCTCGGCGCCATGCGCTTTCGCGAATTCGAGCTTCTCGTCCGACGAGGCGCAGGCGATCACCTTCAGTCCCATCAGCTTGCCGAGCTCGCAGGCAGCAAGGCCGGTGCCGCCGGCGGCGCCGAGCACGGCGAGCGTCTCGCCCGGCTTCGGGCTCGCGCGATCTTCCAGCGCATGCAGCGCCGTGCCGTAGATGATGATGATGCCGGCCGCGCGGTCGTAGTCGAGATTGTCGGGGATCTTGACGATCGATGCCGCGGGCAATGCGATCTTCTCGCGGGCGCCGTTGTGGCCGCAGGAGGCGACGACACGATCGCCGACCTTGAGATCAGTCACGTCGGCACCGATGCTCTCGATCACGCCGGCAACTTCGGCGGCCGGCGAGAACGGGAACGGCGGCTTGACCTGGTACTTGCCCTGAATCATCAGGATATCGAAAAAGTTCAGCGCCGCCGCCTTGATCGCGATCACCGCCTCGCCGGGAGCTGCCACCGGATCCGGTACGTCGGCCAGAACGAGATCGTCGGGCTGGCAATATTGCGAGCAGAGGATGGCTTTCATGACGGCACCTTGGGGCGTTTCGAGGTGGAATTATCGTTGGGTCGTTTCTGCCGGATTTAGCGCGGCGCGACAATCCGGATTCTTTGTTCAGGGCAGCGAGAAAGCCTATCCTCGCGTCATTGCGAGCGCAGCGAAGCAATCCAGAGTCCGTGCCGTGGAAATAGTCTGGATTTGCTTCGCTGCGCTCGCAATGACGGCGCAAGAGGAAACAGAAGGATTCAAACGATGTTTGAAACGGGTCTTCTCAAGGACAGGCGCATCCTCGTCACCGGCGGTGGCTCGGGCCTCGGCGCCGCGATGGGGCGCCGCTTCCTCGCGCTCGGCGCCGAGCTCGTGATCTGCGGCCGCAAGCTCGACCGGCTGGATGTAACGGCGAGCGAGATGCGCGCGCAGACCGGCGGCAAAGTGACGACGATTGCTTGCGATGTTCGCGACGGCGCGGCTGTCGACAGCATGATGGACACCATCTGGCGCGAGGCGCCGCTCGACATCCTCGTCAACAACGCCGCGGCGACTTTCATTGCGCAGAGCGAGCATCTCTCCTTTCGCGCCGCGGATGCGATCCTGGCACCGACGCTGCATGGTGCGATGTATTGCACGCTCGCCGCCGGCAAGCGCTGGATCGACGGCAAGCATAGCGGCGTCGTGCTCTCGATCCTCTCGACCTCGACCATCACCGGCCGCGCCTTCACCGTGCCCTCGGCAATGGCAAAGTCAGCGGTGCTGGCGATGACCAAAAGTCTCGCAGTCGAGTGGGGGCCGAAGGGCATCCGCACCGTCGCGATCGCGCCGGGCCCGTTCCCGACCGCCGGCGCCTCCGGTCAACTCCGCCCCGAGGGACGCGACGAAGACTGGACCGCACGCAATCCAATGGGGCGCACGGGCGAGCACAATGAGCTCACCGACCTCGCCAGCTTCCTGGTCTCCGACCGCGCCGGCTACATCAACGGCGAGATGGTGGTGATCGATGGCGGCGCGCATCTGCGCAGTTCCGGCGCCGAGGACCTGCTCGGCTGGACCGACGCGCAATGGGCCGAGCAGCGCGCTGCACGATCCAAAGGGTGACCCGCTAACTGCCTTCCCAAATTGGACTTTTCCGGCTATCCCTGCCGCGGGGACAAAGCGCGGCCGGGCCATCTTCCAGTCACAATATTGAGGGAACCACTCCAGCATGTGGCGGGTGCTGATTTTAGCTTTGATGACGGGCGTGACGGCGTGCGGAATCGCTGATTCCGCGCGGGCGCAGACGGCGCAACCGGCGCCCAAGCCTGCATCAAAAGAGCCTGCACCGAAAGCTGCAGCACCGGCGGCCAATACGGCTGCAAAGACGGTCGCAAAGCCCGAGAGCAAACCTGCGGCTCCACCCGCGGCGGTTGCGGGCGGCGCCGAGCCGACCCTGATCGGCCAGTTCGGCACCTGGGGGGCCTATTCGGCGACGCCCAACGGCAAGAAAGTCTGCTTCGCATTGGCCAAACCGTCGTCGTCGAAGACCAACCCGCCGAACCGGCCGCGCGATCCCGCCTATGCCTTTGTCTCGACCCGGCCGGCCGAGAAGGTGAACAACGAAGTTTCGGTCATGATCGGCTACGCCCTGAAGCCGGGCTCCGAGTCCTCGGCCGAGGTCGGCGGCGCCGCGTTCGCCATGTACACGCAGGGTGACGGTCTCTGGATCAAGAACGCGGCCGAGGAGGAGCGGATGGTCGAAGCCATGCGCAAATCCGCCGATCTCGTCGTCAAAGGTGTCTCGGCCAAGGGGACGGAGACCACCGACACGTTTTCGCTGAAGGGCCTCGCCCAGGCACTGGACAAGATCGCGCAGGATTGCAGGCGATAAGCCCGCGCTCGATAAGGTCGCAATCGGCCGTTCCGGTTGCTATATAGGGCGGGTTCCACAATTTCAGTCGTCATGGCCGGGCCTGTCCCGGCCATCCACGCGCTAACCGCAGGCGGAAAAGAACGTGGATGCCCGGGACACGCCCGGGCATGACGAGCCAGCAGCAACCTCAGGCAACCAATGCAACCGACGACCGAGCCGCACAACGCAATCCTGGTGGAGAAGTCTCCGCTCGAAACCTATGTGCCGCCGGCGAGGCCCTCGCTGATCGGCTTGTCACGCAGCGAGCTTGCCGATCGTCTCGGCGAGATCGGCGTCGCGCCAGCGCAGCGCAAGATGCGGGTGCAGCAACTCTGGCACTGGCTCTATTTCCGCGGCGCCCAGAGTTTTGACGACATGACCTCGGTCTCGAAGGGCATTCGCGCCGAACTCGCGCAGCACTTCACGGTCGACCGGCCCGAAGTCGTGGCCGAGCAGATCTCCAACGACGGCACCCGCAAATGGCTGCTGCGGCTGCCGAGCGGCGACAATGTCGAGCGCGCCCATGAAGTCGAATGCGTCTACATCCCGGAAACCGATCGCGGCACGCTCTGCGTCTCCTCCCAGGTCGGCTGCACGCTGAATTGCTCGTTCTGCCACACCGGCACGCAGCGCCTGGTGCGCAACCTCACCGCCGGCGAGATCGTCGGGCAGGTGATGGTGGCGCGGGATCGCCTGAATGATTGGGCCGATCGCGAGGACGGCACGCGCCGCGTCACCAACATCGTGATGATGGGCATGGGCGAGCCGCTCTACAATTTCGACGCGGTGCGCGATGCGCTGCTGATCGTCGGCGACAATGAAGGCATCGGCATTTCCCGCCGCCGCATCACGCTGTCGACCTCGGGCGTGGTGCCGAACATCGTGCGCGCGGGCGAGGAGATCGGCGTGATGCTCGCGATCTCGCTGCACGCGGTGCGCGACGAGCTGCGCAACGAGCTGGTGCCGCTCAACCGCAAATATCCGATCAAGGAGCTGCTGCAGGCCTGCCGCGATTATCCCGGCGCGTCCAACGCGCGCCGCATCACCTTCGAATATGTGATGCTCAAGGGCGTCAACGATTCGCTCGACGATGCAAAGCTGCTGGTGAAGCTGCTCAAGGGCATTCACGCCAAGATCAATCTGATCCCGTTCAACCCCTGGCCCGGCACCGCCTATGAATGCTCGGACTGGGACCAGATCGAAAAATTCTCCGAATACATCTTCAACGCGGGCTATTCCTCGCCGGTGCGCACCCCGCGCGGCCGCGACATCCTCGCCGCCTGCGGCCAGCTCAAGTCGGAGACGGAAAAGCTCTCGGCCCGGGAACGCCAGACGCTGCGCGCCATGGCGATGACGGATTGATGATGCGCGCCCCGCGCACTCTCGTCATGGCCGGGCTTGACCCGGCCATCCACGTCGGGCCGCAAGGGAGAAAGTCGTGGATGCCCGGGTCAGGCCCGGGCACGACGACCGTGAGGGTGGCGATCCCGTTGGTCAGCGATTTGCTTCCGACATGTCCCTGATCGGCCGCCTCGTTGTCATCTTCATCGGCTTTCTCGCCGCCTGCTTCGTCGGCGGCATGATCGTGGTCGTCGCGCTGCTGTTTCCGGAGTTCGCCGATCTCGGCGCGGGGCCCGTCGATCAGGGCATGATCGACATCCTGCTCGGATTCGGCTTCATCTTCGTCTCCGGTTTTGCGCTGGTGCCGGCGGCGGTGATCGTCGCGATCACCGAGGCGCTGTATATCCGCAGCGCGCTCGCTTACGCCGTGGGCGGCGGACTTGTCGGCCTCGCCTGCTATCTCGGCCTTGTTCCTTTCCACTCCGACACGTTGCAGTTCGAGGGCGTCGTTCGGCGTCACCTGGAAATCATGACCGGCGCGGGTATTGTTGCGGGCGTCGTCTACTGGCTGGTCGCCGGCCGCAACGCCGGCGCCTGGCGCAATCCGCCGCTCCCGCGCAAGCCACCTCCGCCGCTGCCGTCGAATTCAAGGTCGGATGCGCGATGATGTCACGCGCGGTTGTTCGGCCGGATGCGAGGCACCGCGCCACATACCCGCTGTCGTCCCCGCGAACGCGGGGACCCATAACCCCAGGGAGAGGTTTTGGCGGGACCTGGTAACTACGAGTCGTCGCCAAACTCCTCCCTGGGATTATAGGTCCCGGATCTGCGCTTCGCTTGTCCGGGACGACACTGTCGAGGCATCGCCTTTTGACCGATCCACGCTCGCCAGCTGCGACCGATTCCGGGGTTTTCATCCCCGCTCCACTCCGCTAAACCGCGCGCCATGAACCGGACTGGACTTTTCATCGCCCTGGCGCTGTGGCTCGTGATCGGCGTCGTTTTCGGCCTCTATCCCGAGTTCGATCTCAAGCTCGCCGCGCTGTTCTTCGATCCCCAGACGAAGACGTTTCCGCTCAAGCTGAACGATTGGGCCGGCTTCGCGCGCGATGCCGCGATGTGGGTCGCCTGGGCATTCGTGTTGCCGCCGCTGGTCGCGCTCGTGGTCAAGATGATCCGGCCCGACCGGCCGCTGATGGTCTCGGGGCGCGCGATCGTGTTCCTGCTGGTCACCATCATCATGTCGGCCGGCATTCTCACCAATCTCACCTTCAAGTCCTATTGGGGCCGGCCGCGCCCGGTGGTGGTGACGCAGTTTGCCGGCGACCAGCAATTCGTGCCGTGGTGGGATCCGCGCGGCGATTGTGCGCGCAACTGCTCGTTCTTCTCGGGCGAGGGCGCCACCGCGTTCTGGACGCTGGCGCCGGCCGCGCTGGCGCCGTCGGCGTGGCGGCCGCTCGCCTATGCCGGAGCCGTGGTGTTCGGCCTCGTGACCAGCGGGCTTCGGATGGCCTTCGGCGGGCACTTCTTCACGGACGTATCGATCGCCGGCCTCGTCACCTTCGTCGTGATCTGGTTCGCCTACGCGCTGATCTACCGCTGGCCGCGGACCTGGTTCTCGGACGAGGCGGTCGACGCCGCCCTGACCCGGCTGAACATGCCCGCCTACCGGCTCCGCCAGCGCCTGTTCGGCCGCAAGACGCGTGCCGAGCCGTCGATTTGAGCCATTAAAGGGGTGCCGAGGCGTGCGAAATTTGATATTCGCGCGGTCAAGCTCGCCCTGACATCAGCCCGTTGAGACCCGATTGGAAGCGCCATGACCACGATCCTGAAAAGCCTGCCCAAGGGTGAGAAAGTCGGCATCGCGTTTTCGGGCGGCCTCGACACGTCAGCGGCGCTGCTCTGGATGAAGCAGAAGGGTGCGCGCTGCTACGCCTATACCGCCAATCTCGGCCAACCCGATGAGGCCGACTACAACGAGATCCCGCGCAAGGCGATGGAGTTCGGCGCCGAGAACGCGCGCCTCGTCGATTGCCGCACGCAGCTCGTTCACGAGGGCATCGCCGCGATCCAGTCCGGCGCCTTCCACATCTCGACCGGCGGTATCACCTATTTCAACACCACGCCACTGGGACGCGCCGTCACCGGGACGATGCTGGTCGCGGCGATGAAGGAAGACGGCGTCAACATCTGGGGCGACGGCTCGACCTTCAAGGGCAACGACATCGAGCGCTTCTACCGCTACGGGCTTTTGACCAATCCGAGCCTGCGCATCTACAAGCCCTGGCTCGACCAGCAGTTCATCGACGAGCTCGGCGGCCGCGCCGAGATGTCGGCGTTCATGACCGCCCAGGGCTTTGCCTACAAGATGAGCGCGGAGAAGGCCTATTCGACCGACAGCAATCTGCTCGGTGCCACGCACGAGGCCAAGGATCTCGAGAGCCTCGACAGCGGCATCAAGATCGTTAACCCGATCATGGGCGTGCCGTTCTGGCGCGACGACTGCACTGTCAAGGCCGAGAAGGTCGTGGTGCGGTTCGAGGAGGGCCAGCCGGTTGCGCTGAACGGCCAGACTTTCTCTGATCGCGTCGCGCTGTTTCTCGAGGCCAACGCCATCGGCGGCCGCCACGGCCTCGGCATGAGCGACCAGATCGAGAACCGCATCATCGAAGCCAAGAGCCGTGGCATCTATGAAGCGCCCGGCATGGCGCTCTTGCACATCGCCTATGAGCGCCTCGTCACCGGCATCCACAACGAGGACACCATCGAGCAGTACCGCATCAGCGGCATGCGCCTCGGCCGCCTGCTCTATCAGGGCCGCTGGTTCGATTCGCAGGCCCTGATGCTGCGCGAGACCGCGCAGCGCTGGGTCGCGCGCGCCGTCACCGGCGAGGTGACGCTCGAGCTGCGCCGCGGCAACGACTATTCGATCCTCAACACCGAGAGCCCCAACCTCACCTATGCGCCGGAACGGCTCAGCATGGAGAAGGTGGAGGACGCCGCCTTCACGCCGGCGGACCGCATCGGCCAGCTCACCATGCGCAATCTCGACATCGCCGACACCCGGACCAAGCTGAAGCTCTACACGGACACGGGCCTGCTCTCGGGCAGCGAAGGCTCGCAGATCTTCCGGCTCGAGAACGACAAGGGTTGATGCATCTGCTCGTGTCCCGGACGCGATGCAGCGCGAAGCGGTGCGTCGCAGAGCCGGGACCCAGAATCTCAATTTGAATTGCGTCGGTAATTTTGTGGGCCCCGGCTCAGCAGCGCATCACTACGTGCTGCACTGCGTCCGGGGCACGAGACCACGCAAACAAAAATGGCCGGGATCGCTCCCGGCCATTTGCGTTTGTGCTTCGCCTCAGCGTGGCGGCGCGGTACCGGGCGGGGGCGGCGGCAGCGAGGCCTGGCCTCCGTTGAGCAGCGGCGTGATGTTGCGGACGGTGACGCGCCGGTTGATCACGCTCGGCCCTGGCGTCTGATCCTTCAGGTACTGCTCGCCATAGCCCTGCGACGTCAGGTTCTCTGCGGGCACCCCGAACTGCTGGGTCAGCAATTCGGCCGCGGACTGGGCACGTCGGTCCGACAATGACAGATTGTCGACCTCGTTGCCGACCGCGTCGGTGTGGCCCTCGATCAGGAAAACCACGCGCGGGTTGGCCTGAATCGCACGGTTGAGACCGTCGGCGATCGACTGCAGCTTCGCCGCCTGGTCCGGTGGGATAGTCCACGATCCCGTCTCGAAGTTGATCGTGTTGAGGTCGATGCTCGGCATTTGCATGCGAACATTGGGGCTGTAGCGGATCTCGTCGAGCGTGTAGCGACGATCGATCCGTTGCACCGGCGGTGCCACCATCGTCTGGTAGATCACGTCCGGCGACGCCTCCTGGGCGTCGACGATATAGCGATCGTAGGGCATGTTGACGACCGGAGGCGGCGCGTCGACGTAGAAGCCGCCGACTGACCGCGGATCGCGGTAGCTGTTGTCGATGATGACGAGCTCGCGCCCGGCCGGGTCCCTGCGGATACGCCGCAGCAACCGACCGTCCTGACCGACCACGGTGATGATCTCGCTGCCGTCGGGACGGATCACGACAGTGCGGGTATCGCCGCCGACAGTATCGGTGCGGATGTCGCGGGCGCCATAGCGGAAGCGATAGAGATCGTTGCCGCGGACATACGCCTGCCCGCCCGGATCGCGGACGATGATGCGGTCCGGCTCGGTGTAGATGGTGCGGCCGCCTTCGACGGACTCGCGTCGCTGGTTGCGGTAGTCGGCGATGGTGGCGCCGATCACGGCACCGGCGACGACACCCGCACCGATCGCCAGCGGCGTCAGGTCACGCTGCGGCGGACGCGGCGGCGGTGGCAGCGGTGCTGCGACCGTAGGCGCAGCCCGGAAGGCGGGAGCGACGGTCGGGTGAGCGTATTGCGCCCTGTCGGGCGGCGGCGCCGCGGCTGGCGTGGCCGGAACGACAGCCGGCGCTGCTGCGCCGGGTGGAGGCGTAGGCCGAGCCGGGACACCCGCCTGCGGTGGCGAGGCGGGCGGTGTTCCGGCAGCGGGCGCGCCCGCAGGAGGAGCTCCACCTTGGCGCCCAGGCGGCGGCGTAACAGCGCCGCCGGGAGCCGGTGTCGCTGTCGGAGCGGGGGTCGCGCCGGGTGCGGGCGTTGCGCCCGGTGCGGGACCCGGACGCCCGGACGGTGGCGTCGGAGCGCCGGGGGCCGGCGTGGCGGTCGGGGCCGGCGTGGCCGTCGGAGCGGGCGTGGCGCCTGGAGCAGGTGACCCCGCAGGCGGAGGCGCGCCAGGACGTCCACCAGGAGGCGGCGCGCCGGGGCGGCCGGTCGGCGGCGTGCCCGGCGTGCTGCCCGGAGCGGGCGTTGCCGTCGGCGCTGGGGTTGTTGTCGGAGCAGGCGCGGCGGTTGGAGCCGGCGTTGCCGTGGGCGCAGGCGCAGGCCGTCCCGAAGGGCCCGCTGCAGGAGGCGGCGGAGGCGTCGGTGCGTGCTGCTGCGGAGCGGCGGCGGGCGGCGGTGTAGGAGCCGGGCGTGCTGCGGGCGGCGCCGGAGGCGGCGTGGGAGCCGGACGCGCCGCGGGCGGTGCCGGCGGCGGCGAAGGCTGCTTCGGGGCAGCAGGCGGCGGTGGGGGCGGCGGCGCCGGACGGGCCGCAGGTGGCGGCGGCGGCGCAGCTGGGCGCGGCGGCGCGGCCGCTGGCGGGGCCGGCGGGTGGGGCGGTGCAGCTGCGGGCGGAGGTGCGGCCGGGCGCGCGGGCGCCGCAGGCGGTGCGGCCGCCGGCGGTCCCTTCGGCGGCTGCTTCGGTTTTCCGTCAGGGCCCGTGTCTTGCGGCTGGGCCTGCGCGACCACGAGCGGCGGCGCGCCTTGCGCGTGCGATGCGGAGCTTGCGAAGTGCATCGCGGTCAGAGCCGTCGTTGCAAGCAGCACGAAACGAAGGTTGGTCATGGTGGTGAACTTCCCCGGAAGGTTCTTTGACAAAGTGTCGCGATGAACAGCTACGCGTAGGGCCGGAATGTGGCGGGCGATGCGGTCGCGGCCCGATTTATTTCTGCACGCAAATCATCTCACTGCAGTGACGTTCATTGCGCATTCAGACGCCGGTTGCAATTGCCTCAGATGCGATGGTCCGTTTCGTACGTGATCCCGCGCGCACTTGCATCCGTCGCAGGATTGGGCGTGCGCGGCCCGTTCGGTCCGCGCGGTGGAATCTCTTCGGGAATGCGGCCGGGCAATTCGTCCGGACGTGCAGGCTCGCCGGGTTCACGCACCGGCGGCACGATATCGGGCTGCGGATTGCCGGGCGGAATTCCCGGCGGGGGTTCGGTGGGAGTCCCCGGTGTTGGCGGTGGGATCTCGGGCGGTTCGATCGGCATCGGCATCATCGAGACAGTTGCGCGAAGAACGACAACGACGATGCCGCGTAAATGTTCCGCGCTTCCCGGTCCGGTAAAACCGTCCTATTCGGGCGCGTGGCAGACGGCCTCGATGTTGTGGCCGTCGGGGTCGAGCACGAAGGCGCCGTAGTAGTTCGCATGATAATGCGGACGGATGCCGGGCGCCCCGTTGTCGCGGCCGCCGGCCGCCATCGCCGCCTTGTAGAAGGCATCGACCGTCGCGCGATCCTTGGCGAGAATCGCGACATGCACCGGCTTGTTCATGGCGCCTTCGCCGCCGATCCAGAAGTCCGGCTTGCCGCCGGCGCCGAAGTCGGCGGCGGCAGCGTGGCCGGTCTGCTCCGCCGTGACCTCCATGACCAGGCTGTAGCCGAGCGGCGCCAGCGCCTGGCTGTAGAACGCTTTCGCACGTTCGTAGTCGGAGACGGAGAAACCCATGTGATCGATCATCGCAAAGCTCCGGTGTTGGTCCCCGTCAGCGCGACAGGAACGTGTTGCTTCGAGTCTTTCGCACGATCGCAAAGCCGCGCGCGACCATGTCGGCAATACAATCTTCCCGCCATTCGCTTTGCGACAGATGCTCGACCACGACGGCGCGCGGCCACAGCGATTGCGGCGCGTCGCGGAAAAAACCGATCAACACGCGATCCTCAAAACCCTCGACGTCGATCTTGAGCGAATCGACCTGCGCAACGCCGGCCTCGTCGAGAATGCGCGTCAGACGCAGCGACGGCACCTTGATGGCCTCCGCGCTGGCCGTGCCGGTGACGACGTGCGTGGCGCCGAGATTGCCGCCGCCGCTCTCGATCATCAATTCGCCGTCGCTGTCGCCGGCGGCGGCCTGCACCAGGCACACCTGCATCGCCTTCGATGCGGCGTGGTTGAACGAGAGACGTCCAAACGTCGTCGGATGCGGCTCGATCGCAACCACCTTGCCGCTGGTGCCGACCTGCCGGGCCATCACCAGCGCGAAGGTGCCGACATTGGCACCGACGTCGACGAACACGCCGCCCGCAGGCGTGTGCTGGCGCAGGAAGTCGAGCTCGTCGAGATTGTAGTCGGGGTTGAACAGCGCGCCGCTCTCGGTCGCACTGCCCTGGTGATAGAGCCGGAACGAGGCACCCTGGTACTGCACGTCGACCGGGCCGCCGCCCAGCAGGTTGACCAGCCGCGACACCCAGGGACGGAACGCGCCGCGCTTCAGCCCCGATTGTTGCGCAAGGCGGATGATCGCGGCCTGCGCCGCATTCGGCGCAAACGCGCCGAATGGCGCGGACGAAGGAGCGTTGTCGGGCGTCAAGCAGGCGGTCCTCGTTGCAAGCGGCGCATGCATAGCCGGTTTTGATGAGGACTCCAATCTTCGCGAGAGATCTGTAGCCCGGATGGAGCGAAGCGTAATCCGGGGCCGAGTAGCGAGACCTCCCCGGATTGCGCTGCGCTCCATCCGGGCTACGAATCACGCCGCCTTTTTCGGCGCGGCTTTCCGCTGGCGCAGGAATCGCCCGAGCAGCTTGCGCCTGCCCTTGCGCGGAATCAGGTCGATGTCGCTGACGAGTTTTGCGCCGCCCTTGCGGCGCTCCAGCACGATCTTGCGGCTGTGGAAGGCTTCCAGCTCGATGCGATGCGCAACGCTGACGATGGTCGCTTTCGGCAGCTCGTCAGTGACCATCTTCATCATCTTGTCCTGGCTCTTCTCGTCGAGCGCCGAGGTCGCTTCATCGAGCACGACGATGTCTGGGCGGTGCAGCAGCAGCCGCGCAAAGGCGAGGCGCTGCTTCTCGCCGCCTGACAGCGTCTGGTCCCACGGCCCCTCTTCCTCGATCTTCTCCTTGAGATGATCGAGGCCGACCTTGTGCAGGGCTTCGCCGATCTCCTCGACGGTCCAGTCGTCCTCGGCACCGGGATAGGCGACCGCGCGGCGCAAGCTGCCCGACGGCACGTAGGGCCGCTGCGGCAGCATGAACAGCCGCCGGTCGGGATGAAAATTGACGCTGCCGCCGCCCCATGGCCACAGGCCCGCGATGGCGCGCACCAGCGTGCTCTTACCGGTGCCGGATTCGCCGGCGACGAGCAGCCGCTCGCCGGGCTCGATCACCACCTCGGTCTCGCCGACCACGGCGGTTCCGTCGTCGAGCGTGACCGAGAGGTCGTTCAGCTCCAGCATGGCGTCGTTGCCGGTCTCGCCGCGCTTGATGCGGCCGAGGCCTTCGCCCTGCTCGGCGCGCTCGAGGCCGTCGAGCGACATCATCAGCGAAGCGGTGCGGCGCGCGCAGGCGTTCCAGTCGGCGAGCCGCGGATAATTGTCCACCAGCCAGCCGAATGCGCTCTGCACGATGGTGAAGGCGGAAGCCGCCTGCATCACCTGCCCAAGCGTCATGCTGCCGTCGAGGAATTTTGGCGCGCAGAGCAGGAGAGGCACGACCGGTGCAACCAGGCTCGACCCCTGTGACACCAGTGTGGTGCGCATGTGCTGGCCGGCGAGCCGCGCCCATTGCCGCAAGACGCTGGTGAAATTGCGGTCGATGCCGCCGCGCTCTTCCTCCTCGCCGCCGAGCAGCGCGATGCTCTCGCCGTTCTCGCGCACGCGCGTCAGCGTGTAGCGGAAATCGGCCTCGGCCTGGTTCTTGTCCTCGGAGACCTGCACGAAGCGCCGCCCGATCACCACGATCGAACCCGATGCGATCGCGGCGTATAGGATCGCGGCGATCACGAGGAAGCCGGGTATGGTGATGGCCGAGCCGCCGAGCGTGACGGTGAGCGCGCCGCCGATGGTCCAGAGCACGACGATGAAAGTCGCGGCCGACAGCAGTGCCGAGGTGACGCCGGCGAGGAAGTCCACCGGCGAGTCGGTCGCGATGCGGAGGTCCTCGGCGATCCGGTACTCCGGATTTTTGTGGTCGCCGCCGACGAGGTTGAGCTGGTAGTAGCGTCCGTTCTTGAGCCAGCGCGTCAGCACACTTGCGGTCAGCCAGGCGCGCCAGCGCCGCTGGATGCCCATGCGCGCGAACACCTGCACCACGCCGAGCACGATGCTGCCGATCGCGAGCGGGAAGAACACTGCCGTGAGATGAAACACGGTGGTCGCATCGCGTTGCTCGATCGCATCGAAGATCGCGCGATTCCAGACATTGATGCCGTACTGGAAGACGACGGTGAGGACGATCAGCACGCCGAGCCCGATCGAGAACGGCCAGGCAAGACGATCACCGTTGCGGCCCCAGAAGCCGCGCGCGCTGATCCAGAAGCGGGTCAGCAGGTAATCCTTGCGCGCCTGCTCGGCCTCTTCAGGTGACAGCTCGGGATCGGGTTCGAGCACCTCGGGCGGCGGCGGCTCGACCTCGTCGCCGTTCTCGCCCTTGATCTCGACAATGGGCGGCTTCCTGCCCTGGTCGTGCTTTGCAGCCGGCTTGCTCATGGCCGGACAACGCGAAGAAAATCAATCGGTTCCCTTCGGTTCCGGCCCCGAATCACTCCGCGGCGCCGTCGCGCACCCGCCCCACCCGCGCCGCCTTATGGAGGATGCGCGAGAGCTCCTCGATCGAATAGGGCTTTTGCACGATGTCGAACCCGGTGGCGCCGTCCTGGGTCAGCGCCTCGCTGTAGCCCGTGGTCAGCACGATCGGTACGCCGATGCTGCGATCGCGGATTGCGCGCGCCAGATCGAGCCCCGTCATATCAGGCATCACTACGTCCGAGAACACGACGTCGAAGCGATCCGCGTCGACGACCAGCTCGGCGAGCGCGTCGGCGGCGTTGTCGACAAGCGTGATGCTGTAGCCGAGTTCGGTGAGACCGTCGGCGGCGAAATTGGCGAGCTCGATGTTGTCTTCGACCACCAGCACCGACATGCCGCTGCCGGCCACTGCCGGCGCCGCGTTGGGCGCCTGTCGCTCCGGCAGCAGATCCGCCGGCACACGCGGCAGGTAGAGCGAGAAGGTGCTGCCCTGGCCGACCTCGCTCATCACGGTCACCTCGCCGCCGGATTGCCGGGCGAAGCCAAACACCTGCGACAGGCCGAGGCCGGTGCCCTGACCGACCTGCTTGGTGGTGAAGAACGGCTCGAAAACGCGTCCCAATCGTGCGGCGGGAATGCCGACGCCGGTGTCGCTGACGGCGATGCCGACAAAGCCATGGTTGCCCGAAAGGTGCGCCAGCGTATCGGGGACGGTCGTCGCGGTCTCCACCGTGAAAACGATCCTGCCCTTGCCGTGCATGGCATCGCGCGCATTGGTCGCCATGTTGATCAACGCCGTCTCGAACTGGCTGGCATCGGTATTGACGAGACACGGCTCCGCCGGCAGCCGCACGACGATCTCGATCGCCGGTCCGAGCAGCGTGGCGAGCATGTCGTGCAGCGACTGCATCCGCCCGGCGACGTCGAACACCTCCGGTTTGAGCGTCTGGCGCCGCGCGAACGCGAGAAGCTGCGAGGTCAGCCTGGCCGCGCGTGCCACGGCATCGCCGATGGCCGCTATGTAGCGCTGCCGCCGCTCCTCGCTCAGTTGCGGCCGGTTCAACAGATCGACCGAGGCGCGGATTACGGTCAGGAGGTTGTTGAAGTCGTGCGCCACGCCGCCGGTGAGCTGTCCGAGCGCCTCCAGGCGCTGGCTGTGCTTGAGCGCCTCCTCGGCCTCGCGCCGCTTTGCAGCCTCGGCCTGGAGATGCTGGGTGCGCCGGAACGCCAGCGCCAGCAGCAGGAACAGCAGCGCGGTGGCGGGAATGCCGAACACCAGATGCTGGGCCATGGTGGCGTACCAGCGCGCGCGGATCGCCGAGGTCTCGAGCCCCGCGCTGACATAAAGCGGATATTCGGCGACGCGCCGGTAGCCGATGCGCCGCTCGATTCCGTCCGAGGGCCAGGCGACGGTGATGAGGCCGTGCTCGGGGTGAGCGGCGATCCGTTGCCCGACCGCGCCGGTCGGATCGAGCCGGAGGTCGCGGTCGAGCCTGGGAAAATGGGTGAGCAGCACCCCGTCGGTGCGTCCCATCGCGAAGAAGCTGCCGGGATCGGAGCCGATTCTGGCGTAAAAGCTCTCGAAATATTCCGGCAGCACGGAAGCCTGGATCACGCCGATGAAGCTGCCGTCGTCGGTCTCGCGGCGGCGGCTCACGCCGAAGAAGCGCGCGCCCTGATAGGGCGGGCGCGGCGTCAGCGTTGCGCCGATGAAGGTGCCGATGGTCTGGTCGACATGGGCATAGAAGTAGTCGCGGTCCGCGAAGCCGAGCTCCGGCGGCGGCGAGGCGAGGCTGTTGACCAGTGCCTTTCCGTCCGCGTCGAAGATCCAGGCCGATTTGAGCTGCGGCAGCGAATCGGCCAGCCGCTTCAGACGGCGGTGCAGCGCCGGCTCGCGCGCGCGGATGACCGTGTCGGGAAGGCCGCGCACCACCTCGTTGATCTCGGCAAGGCTGCGGTCGATGGTCTCGAACACCTTGAGCGCGTGCTCATGCGCGACATCGAGCGTGCGCTCGATCTCACGGTCGGCGACGTCTTTTGTCGATGTGTAGGAGATCGTGGAGGTGAAGGCGAACAGCGCGATCGGCAGCGCCAGGGATGCCGCCATCATCCACTGCAACAGTCTCAGCGAGTTGCGTTGCGCGCCCTGCACAGTCGCTCCGGTCCCTGACCGGAGAGCTTACTTGAATTTCGCGCCGGGAAGAAAGCGGCTTGTCGTGGAACCGGAGGTTGTGCCCCGGAGATTCGCACGCAGCGCGGGCCGGAGCAAGTTTTACTGAAATTCGTCCCGCCCGGAGAATGCCCCGGCCATTGCGGCCGGGGATCGCAGCATGAATGACGTCTAGATCTGGCGCTCGACCATCTTGAGCTTGAGCTCGGCGATGGCTTCGGCCGGGTTGAGGCCCTTCGGGCAGGCCTTGGCGCAGTTCATGATGGTATGGCAGCGATAAAGCCGGAACGGATCCTCGAGATTGTCGAGCCGCTCGCCAGTGGCCTCGTCACGCGAATCGGACACCCAGCGATTGGCCTGGAGCAGCGCGGCGGGGCCGAGATAGCGTTCGCTGTTCCACCAATAGCTCGGGCACGAGGTCGAGCAGCAGGCGCACAGGATGCACTCATAGAGGCCGTCGAGCTTCTCGCGGTCCTCGTGGCTCTGCTTCCATTCCTTCTGCGGCGTCGGCGAGGTCGTCTTCAGCCACGGCTCGACGGACGCATACTGGGCGTAGAAATTGGTCAGATCAGGGATGAGGTCCTTCACGACCGGCTGGTGCGGCAGCGGGTTGATCTTGACCGCGCCGTCCTTGACGTCGTGCATCGAGCGGGTGCAGGCCAGCGTGTTCTGGCCGTCGATGTTCATGGCGCAGGAGCCGCAGACGCCCTCGCGGCAGGAGCGGCGGAAGGTCAGCGACGGGTCGATGTGGTTCTTGATCCAGATCAGGCCGTCCAGCACCATCGGGCCGCAATCATTAGTGTCGACGTAATAGGTGTCGACGCTCGGATTCTTGCCGTCGTCCGGATTCCAGCGATAGACGCGGAACTCACGAACGTCGGTCGCGCCCGCGGGCTTCGGCCAGGTCTTGCCGCCAGTGATCTTGGAGTTCTTCGGAAGTGCGAATTCAACCATTAGTCCTGCCTCTGGTTTCCTTCGTCATGCGTGGGCTTGACCCGCGCATCCATCTTTAAAGGATGGATTGCCGGGTCAAGCCCGACAATGACGAGCAGCAATCAATACACGCGCGCCTTCGGCGGGATGTACTGCACGTCGTTGGTCATGGTGTAGTCGTGAACCGGGCGGTACTCGATCTTGACCTTGCCGGAATCATCCAGCCAGGCCAGCGTGTGCTTCATCCAGTTCTTGTCGTCGCGCTCGGAGAAGTCCTCGCGGGCGTGGGCGCCGCGGCTTTCGGTGCGGTTGGCGGCCGAGTTCATCGTCACCACCGCCTGCGAGATCAGGTTGTCGAATTCGAGGGTCTCGACGAGATCGGAATTCCACACCAGCGAGCGGTCGGACACGGCGATGTCGGTGATGCCGCTGTGAACCTTTTCGATCAGGTTCTGGCCTTCGCTCAAAACCTCGCCGGTGCGGAACACCGCGCAATTGCTCTGCATCACGTGCTGCATGCCTTCGCGCAGCTTCGCGGTCGGCGTGCCGCCCGAGGCGTAGCGGTAATGGTCGAGACGGCCGAGCGCCAGCTCGGACGAGTTCGCCGGCAGCTCCGGCTGCTTGGCGTTCGGCGTCAGCTTCTCGGCGAGACGCAGTGCAGCGGCGCGGCCGAACACGACGAGGTCGATCAGCGAGTTGGAGCCGAGACGGTTGGCGCCGTGCACGGAAACGCAGGCCGCTTCGCCGATCGCCATCAGTCCGGGGATGATGGCGTTGTCGTCGCCGTCCCTCTTGGTCAGCACTTCGCCGTGATAGTTCGTGGGGATGCCGCCCATGTTGTAGTGCACGGTCGGCACGATCGGGATCGGCTCGCGCGTCACGTCGACATTGGCGAAGATTTTTGCGGATTCGGAGATGCCCGGCAGGCGCTCGGCTAGCACCGCGGGATCGAGATGGTCGAGATGCAGGAAGATGTGGTCCTTCTTCTTGCCGACCCCGCGTCCTTCGCGGATCTCGATCGTCATCGCGCGCGACACGACGTCGCGCGAGGCGAGGTCTTTCGCCGACGGCGCGTAGCGCTCCATGAAGCGCTCGCCCTCGGAGTTGACGAGATAGCCGCCTTCGCCGCGCGCGCCTTCCGTGACGAGACAGCCCGAACCGTAGATGCCGGTCGGGTGGAACTGCACGAACTCCATGTCCTGCATCGGCAGGCCGGCGCGCAGCACCATGCCGCCGCCATCGCCGGTGCAGGTGTGCGCCGAAGTGCAGGAGGCGTAGGCGCGGCCGTAGCCGCCGGTCGCCAGGATCACGGTCTGGGAGCGGAAGCGGTGCAGCGTGCCGTCGTCGAGCTTGAGCGCGATGACGCCGCGGCAGGTGCCCTGGTCGTCCATGATCAAATCGATGGCGAAGAACTCGATGAAGAACTCGGCCGCGTGGCGCAGCGACTGGCCATACATCGTGTGCAGCATGGCGTGGCCGGTACGGTCGGCGGCGGCGCAGGTGCGTTGCGCCTGGCCCTTGCCGTAGTCCATGGTCATGCCGCCGAACGGACGCTGGTAGATCTTGCCGTCCTCGGTGCGCGAGAACGGAACGCCCCAATGCTCGAGCTCGTAGACGGCCTCGGGCGCATTGCGCACCATGTATTCGATCGCGTCCTGGTCGCCAAGCCAGTCCGACCCCTTCACGGTGTCGTACATGTGCCAGCGCCAGTCGTCCTTGTGCATGTTGCCGAGCGAGGCCGAGATGCCGCCCTGCGCCGCGACCGTGTGCGAACGGGTCGGAAACACCTTGGTGATGCAGGCGGTGCGCAGGCCCGCCTCGCTGCAGCCGACCACGGCGCGCAGGCCCGCGCCGCCGGCGCCGACCACGACGACGTCATAGGTGTGGTCTTCGATCGGATAGGCTTTTCCGTTGGTGGCGGGAGCGCCGTCGCCCTTGCCATTCGTTGTGGCAGCCATCGGTTACACTCCGGATGAAAGCTTCAGGATCGCGTAGGTCGAGGCGAGTGCCACGGCGACCGAAAAGAAATTGTTGAGCATGATCGAGACGAGCTTCAGCTTCTCGTTATGGACGTAGTCCTCGATCACCACCTGCATGCCGATCTTCATGTGCCAGGCGCTGGCGAAGATGAATAGCAGCAGGATCACCGCGATCGGCAGCGAGCCGAGGATCTGCGCGGCGCCGGCCTGGTTGCGGCCGAGCAGCATCATGACGATGACGATCACGGGGATCATCAGCAGCGTCATGGCGACGCCGGTGATGCGCTGGCGCCAGAAATCGGAGGTGCCGGAATGAGCGGCGCCGAGATTGCGGACGCGGCCGAGCGGGGTTCGCATTGAGGAGCCCTTCGGAGAGCCGTGAGATTCGTCGAAGCTCATCGGCCGCCTCCGATCGCGTAGGCGATGATCCAGATCAGCACCGTCAGCACGATGCCCCCGATCAGCGCGCCCCAGGTCAGGGCCTCGCGCTCATTGGCCTTGAAGCCGTAGCCGAGGTCCCACACGAAGTGCCGGATGCCGCTCAGCATATGGTGCATCAGCGCCCAGGTGTAGCCGAACACGATCAGCCGGCCGATGATGCTGCCGGTGAAGGCCTGGACGTGGCCATAGGCGGCAGGGCCGGAGGCCGCCGCAATCAGCCACCAGGCCAGCAGCAGGGTGCCGACGTAAAGGGCGATGCCGGTGCCGCGGTGGACGATGGACAGCGCCATCGTCAGCGTCCAGCGGTAGACTTGCATGTGTGGTGAAAGCGGTCGTTCGATCCGTGCGGTCATGGGCTTCAATTGGTTTATTGCGGCCCAGCATGGGGCGCGCGGGGATCGCGAGAGGTTGGCTCTATTTACGGAGTCGATTTGGCCTGCGCAATCACCAAATCGACATAAATCGAACCGTGGTTCAGCCCTAGGCCCTTGATGTAACAAGGCCAATCCGAGGCTTGGTATACCAGAGCGATGGCGCACCGACTAAAGAATGAATACAAATTCCTCTCTTGTGGCCATGGCGAGGCGCATTGAAATTACTATTGGAACGGCTCTAAGCCCTCGCCGACCAGCCAGGGTTCGAACCGGTCAGTTCATGACATCCGAGCCGGCACGGATGATCGGCCAACAAGTGCTAATTTCCGCCGAGCGCATCGATTTTTCGCCTGACGGGCGGATATGCGCAGCCTGCATCCCACCCCAGACCGGCGATGCGGCGGTCGACCCGACGAATCAGATCGCCTACAGCTTGGCGCGCAGCCGGATCCGAGCCTTCGTCTCGGAGCTGTTGCGACCAGTCGCCGGGGCAGGCCAGGGGTGATTGCAGGTCTTGATATCAAGGACATCCTCGAGCTCGCGCTGCTGCTGATCGCAACCGGTGCGCTCTCGGGATTCTTGGCCGGCGTGTTCGGCATCGGCGGCGGCGCGATCCTCGTGCCGGTGTTTTACGAATGCTTCCGCATCGCCGGCGTGCCGCTGGAGGTGCGCATGCCGCTCTGCGTCGGCACCTCGCTCGCCGTGATCATCCCGACCTCGATCCGTTCGTTCCAGGCGCACTACAAGCGCGGCGCGGTCGACATGGCGATCCTGCGCGCCTGGTGGCTGCCGATCGTGATCGGCGTCGTCGCCGGCAGCGTGGTTGCCCGCTACGCGCCGGAGCGGCTGTTCAAGATCGTGTTCGTCTGCGTCGCCTGGTCCGCCGCGGTACGGCTGATCTTCGCGCGCGAGAGCTGGAAGCTCGGCGACGATCTGCCGAAGGGACCGCTGATGCGCATTTACGGATTCGTTGTCGGCATCCTGTCGACGCTGATGGGCATCGGCGGCGGACTGTTCTCGAACCTGCTGATGACGTTCTACGGCCGTCCCATCCATCAGGCGGTGGCGACATCATCCGCACTCGCGGTGCTGATCTCGATCCCCGGCGCGCTCGGCTACATCTATGCCGGCTGGCCTGCCGCGGCGAGCTATCCCGGCGTCGTTGCCCTGCAAGTCCCGTTTACGCTCGGCTACGTCTCGCTGATCGGCGCGGTGCTGGTGATGCCGATGAGCCTCGTGACAGCGCCGCTCGGCGTGAAGGCTGCGCACGCGATGTCGAAGCGGACGCTGGAGGCCGCGTTCGGGTGTTATCTGTTTATCGTCGGCAGCCGGTTTGTGCTGAGTTTGGCGGGTGGGCAGTGATCGTTTTGGCGCGCGCGCCCGACGCGCGCAGTGTCATTCCCCGCGAAGGCGGGGAATCCAGTATTCCAGAGACGATCGTGATTGAATCGAGAAGCCGCGGCGTACTGGATGCCCCGCCTTCGCGGGGCATGACGGCGAGGGTGTGGCGCGGGTTTGCCTGACGTCTGCGCCGCCTACCTCTTCGCGTAAATATCCTTGTACGTCTCCCGCAGCACGTTCTTCTGCACTTTGCCCATGGTGTTGCGCGGCAGCTCGTCGACGACGAAGACGCGCTTGGGCATCTTGAATTTCGCCAGCCGGCCGTCGAGCGCCTTCAGCACCCCGGCCTCGGTGACATCAGCGCCCTTGTTGCAGACCAGCACCGCGGTGACGCCCTCGCCGAAATCCGCGTGCGGCACGCCGATCACGGCGGATTCGATCACGCCGGGCATGGCGTCGATCTCGCTCTCGATTTCCTTCGGATAGACATTGAAGCCGCCGGAGATGACGAGATCCTTGCCGCGGCCGAGAATGTGGACGTAGCCCTTGGCGTCGATCTTGCCGAGGTCGCCGGTGATGAAGAAGCCGTCGTCGCGGAATTCGGCCTTGGTCTTCTCCGGCATGCGCCAGTAGCCCTTGAAGACGTTGGGGCCCTTGACCTCGATCATGCCGATGTCCTCGCGCGGCAATTCCCTGCCCGTCTCCGGATTGGTGACGCGCACGGAAACGCCGGGGAGGGGAAAGCCCACCGCGCCGGGGACGCGTTCGCCGTCATAGGGATTCGACGTGTTCATGTTGGTTTCGGTCATGCCGTAGCGCTCGAGCACGGCATGTCCGGTGCGCGCCGACCATTCGCGATGGGTTTCGGCCAGCAGCGGCGCCGAGCCCGAGATGAACAGCCGCATGTGCTTGGTTGTCTCGCGGGACAACGCGGGATTTTGCAGCAGCCGTGTATAGAAGGTCGGCACGCCCATCAGCACGGTGGCGCGCGCCATCAGCTTGATGATGAGGTCCGGGTCGAGCTTCGGCAGGAAGATCATCGAGGCCCGCGAAAACAGCGTCACGTTGGTCGCCACGAACAGGCCGTGGGTGTGGTAGATCGGCAGCGCGTGGATCAGCACGTCCTTGTCGGTGAAGCGCCAATAGCCGACCAAGCTCAGCGAGTTCGACGCCAGATTGTCATGCGTCAGCATCGCGCCCTTGGAGCGGCCGGTGGTACCCGACGTGTAGAGAATCGCGGCGAGATCGTCGTTCGCGCGCGGCACCGTCACGAACTCGCTGCTCGCCTTGCCGGCGGCTTCCGTCAGCGAGCCCTTGTCGTCGGGGCCGAGCGTCTCGACCTTGGCCTTCACCTTGGCGGCGATCGGGGCGAGGCCTTCCGCCTTGGAGGGATCGCAGACCACCAGCGACGGCTCGGCATCGCCGATGAAATAGTCGAGCTCGTTCAGCGTATAGGCGGTGTTGAGCGGCAGATAGACCGCGCCGGCCCGCACCGTCGCCAGATACAGCACGATATTGGCGACGGATTTCTCCACCTGCACCGCGACGCGGTCGCCGGGCTTCACGCCCCGCGAGACCAGCACATTCGCCATCTGCCCGGCCCGCGCGATCAGATCGCCATAGCTGATATGGGCGCCGTCATGCGTCTCGATGGCAAGGCGCGCAGGGCTATCGAGGCCGTCGAACAGGCGGGAAAACAGATTGGCGTTGGCAGCTTGGTTCATGCAAGATTTCCTCGACCGCAAGGCTTGACCGCAAGGCTCGTCAGCAAGGCTCGTCAGACAAGGCCGGTCAAAACCGAGGGCTGGATTAGCAAAAACCGCCCCAATGAAGCAACGGAGACAGTTTGCATGACCAAAAGCGGGAAACGCCTAGCCTGGGTGACGGGCGGCGGCAGCGGGATCGGGGAGGCCGGTGCCGAGGCGCTGGCGGCCGACGGCTGGACGGTGGTGGTGTCCGGCCGCCGCAAGGACGCACTGGAGACCGTGGTTGCGAAGATCACCGCAGCGGGCGGGACGGCCGAGGCCATCGCGCTGGACGTGTCCAACGCGGCCGAGGCCCAGAGGGCGGCCGACCAGATCGTCGCGAAGCACGGCCGGATCGACCTGCTCGTCAACAATGCCGGCATCAATGTCCCGAAGCGGAGCTGGAAGGACATGGAACTGAACGGCTGGGACAGACTGGTCCAGGTCAATCTCAACGGCGTGCTCTATTGCATGCGCGCGGTGCTGCCGACGATGCGCAGGCAGCAGGACGGCTCGATCATCAACGTCTCGTCCTGGGCCGGCCGCCACGTCTCGAAGATGCCGGGTCCGGCCTACACCACCACCAAGCATGCGGTGCTGGCGCTGACCCATTCCTTCAACATGGACGAATGCGTCAACGGCCTGCGCGCCTGCTGCCTGATGCCGGGCGAGGTGGCGACGCCGATCCTGAAGCTGCGCCCGGTGGTGCCGAGCGCGGAGGAGCAGGCGAAGATGCTACAATCCGAAGATCTCGGCCGCACCATCGCCTTCATCGCAAGCATGCCGCCGCGCGTCTGCATCAACGAGCTCCTGATCAGCCCGACGCATAATCGCGGATTCATCCAGACGCCGAACAACAGGGATTGAGGCGCATGGCGTGCCACACGCTCCACTCGTCGTCCCGGGGCGCGACGAAATCGCGAGCCCGGGATCCATAACCACGGGGAGCGGTTGTGGCGCGAAACGGGTCGCTCCGAGTCTTCGCCAAACGTCTCCCTGTGGCTATGGTCGCGGACCGGCGATTCGCTTGTCCGGGACGACAGCGGAGTGTGGGGTGCGTTCGCGCGTCACACGGACACGCCGACGCAAAGTTTCACGCATCACAAAGAAGTTTTATCCGAAACCGCATCGCAAACGCTCCCGTAGTTCGGTCCAACGACGGCACCACTGCATCACCTCACGCCACCGCAGCCGCCGTTGTTGCCCAACTCAACGCCGGCCATCGCCGGTCACAATTCAATCGGGAGTTCTCCATGTCGAAGCGCATTGCCTACCTCACCGCCGCTGCGTTCAGCGCCCTGGCCATCACCGCGACCGTCGTCGCGCCTGCCCGCGCCGAGGAAAAGACCGTCATGGTCGGCGGCGCCGCGATGTTCCCGTCCAAGAACATCGTCCAGAACGCCGTCAACTCGAAGGATCACACCACGCTGGTGGCGGCGGTGAAAGCCGCCGGTCTCGTCCCGACGCTGGAAAGCAAGGGGCCGTTCACGGTGTTCGCGCCGACCAACGCCGCCTTCGGCAAGCTGCCGGCCGGCACCGTCGACACCCTGGTCAAGCCCGAGAACAAGGCGACGCTGACCAAGATCCTGACCTACCATGTCGTGCCGGGCAAGCTCGAAGCCTCCGACCTCACCGACGGCAAGAAGATGAAGACCGCCGAAGGCGAGGAGCTGACGGTGAAGAAGATGGACGGCAAGGTCTGGATCGTCGACGCCAAGGGCGGCACCTCGATGGTGACGATCTCCAACGTCAACCAATCCAACGGCGTGATCCATGTGGTCGACACCGTGCTGATGCCCGCGACCTGACACCGCGAAGTCCGGTTTCATCCCCCAGACCGGATGCGACGAAAAAGTGAGCCGGGGGGCACCCGGCTCGCATTATTGTGACCATGATAGCCCGCGGGCATCGATTCGATCGCCGGCGGGGCGTAACGAAAGCGGAAGCATCGGCGTATAATTGGTGTCACACGACGTTCAGGACGGAACCATCATGTCGAGCCTCACTGTCACGGACGAGCAGGTCAGCGCCGCCCCGGCCAAAGTGATCCAGCCGGCCTGGGTCCGGATCATGCATTGGGTCAACGCGCTTGCCATGATCCTGATGATCCTGTCGGGCTGGCAGATCTACAACGCCTCGCCGCTGTTCGGCTTCAGTTTTCCGCGCGAGTACACGCTGGGCGGCTGGCTCGGCGGCGGCCTGCTCTGGCACTTTGCGGCGATGTGGCTCTTGATGATCAACGGCCTTACCTACCTCGTCACGGGCTTTGCCACCGGCCGCTTCCGCAAGAAGCTGCTGCCGATCACGCCATCGGGCGTGCTGCACGACGTCAGGGCTGCGCTGACCTTCAAGCTCGCCCACAACGACCTCACCGTCTACAATTACGTGCAGCGCGTACTCTATGCCGGCATCATCGTCGTCGGCGTGCTGATCGTGCTGTCGGGCCTCGGGATGTGGAAACCGGTCCAATTGCATTGGCTCGTGATGCTGTTCGGCGATTATCCGACCGCGCGCTACGTCCACTTCTTCTGCATGGCCGCGATCTGCGCCTTCCTCGTCATTCACGTCCTGCTCGCGCTGCTGGTGCCGAAGAGCCTGCGCGCGATGATCATTGGCCGCTGATTAGGAGAATTGTCATGGCCAAGCGCTCATTCCTGATCCCCGGCGTCGACAAGCGGCTGCTGGTCAAGGACTCTCTCAAGACGATGCCTGATGTCACCCGCCGCCGCTTCATCGCGGGCGGGGCCAGCCTCGGCGCGCTGACGCTGCTCACCGGCTGCGACGTGATCGACTCGTCCTCGGCCGAGGAGATGCTGAAGAGTGTCTCGAAATTCAACGACGCCGTGCAGGATTTCATCTTCAATCCCGACGCGCTGGCGCCGACGTTCCCGGAGAGCGCGATCACGAAGCCGTTTCCGTTCAACGCCTATTACGACCTCGACGACGCGCCCGATGTTTCGGCCGCGGACTGGAAGCTCGAGGTGCGCGGCCTCGTCGACAACAAGAGATCGTGGACGCTTCCCGAGCTCTATCAATTGCCGCAGGTCACGCAGATCACCCGCCACATCTGCGTCGAGGGCTGGAGCGCGATCGGCAGCTGGACCGGCACCCCCTTGCGCGATTTCCTCAAGTTGATCGGCGCCGACACCCGCGCGAAGTACGTCTGGTTCCAGTGCGCCGACAAGGACGGCTACAATTCGCCGCTCGACATGCGCAGCGCGCTGCATCCGCAGACCCAGATGACGTTCAAATACGCCAATGAGATTCTGCCGCGCGCTTATGGTTTCCCGATGAAGATCCGCGTGCCGACAAAACTCGGCTTCAAGAACCCGAAATACGTGGTCTCGATGGAAGTCACCAACGATTACAAGGGCGGCTATTGGGAAGACCAGGGTTACAATTCGTTCAGCGGGAGTTGAGATTCCCACCCTAGTCGCTCGTGGTCAGAGGGCCCGGCGCTTGACAAGCAGTGGCGTCATATCGGAGCATCAACGATAGATTGCGGCGCGTCTTTGGCCGGTATCGGCGATGTCCTTTGAAACTAAACTCATCATCCTGGCACTTTACGGCTTAGCCATCGTGGCTTGGGCCATCTGGTGGTTACAGCGCTATCTGAAGCTCTCGACAGAGCTTCGCAGGCCCGGTCCCGGCTGGCCGCGTCGGACGGATGGCTCCGGCAGACAGACAGAGCGGGCTGAGGTTCGGCTGAATATCCTGGCGATCTTGAGCAATTTGGCGGGGCTTCTGATCATTGCATTGGTTGGGTCACTGCAGATTGCCGTGGAGCTGTGGCGACCGAACGCCGACCTGCCCCGTTTGTCGCCTGTCGTTGAAGAGCTCTTGCGAACCAGATTGCCCGATCAAGAAGTGCTGCGCCAGCAGCACAAGGAGCTTGTCGAGGCAATAAAGACCGATCAGTCGCCGAAGGAGCTAAACGGAGCGCTATACGCCAAGGTATTCGACCTGCAGGCTCAGGTCGAAGGCTTGCAAGCTAAGCTCGCCGAACTATCGCCCAAGCCGGTCGCAGCAGTGCAGACAAATCCTGTCATGTCGTCGATCGCCTCACTGGCAAATCTCGCCGTTCTGCTTCCTTTGGCGGCGTGCTTGCTTGCAGCACTCGGCGTTCTCCATTTCCTCTATTCCAGTGGCGCCATATCGGGAAGGGTCTATACGACTGCCGCCGCGACACTGGCGGCTGGGTCTTTGTTTGGAGGGTTCACCTTTTGGAAAGAATTCAACGTCTTGAAGAGCTTGGATTCGCTCATCAAGGTCGAGTACAAGCCTCAGCAGGAATCTCGCCCGGGTGATCTCCAGTCTTTGGGCGTCCGCTTCGATGTCAGCCTGCGGTCGGATAATCTGTCGCCCGCCGAGATGGATTGCGGCGATCGCGGCATATCGTTTGCCAGTGGCGACGCAGATCTGAAGTCAAGCGCCCCAATCGTGCGGGAGCTGATCGCCAAAAGATTGAAAGGCGTGGGTACATCGAACCGCCTAGCGGGAATCATGCTGATCGGGTCCGCCGATAAACGTCCATTGAAGCCGGAAACGGCCGAGAAATTCAGCACGAATGAAGGCTTGGCGCGAGCGCGGGTCGAGGCGGTCAGGAAGCTGCTCGAGGATGAGCTCTCTCGGGAGAACCTGAAAGTACCCGTCTTGGGGTCCTTTATCGGTCCATCGAACGCCGGCTCCAAGGCATCGGCCGGCCAACTGGCGGACGACCGTGTGGTCCAGGTCTGCTACCTCTGGAACCCGACCGCCTCGGTCACGAGTGCGGGCGCTCAGCCCCTACCTCGACCTTCCGTTGACACAGCGCCGCCACTGCCCCCAGCGCCAGCAATGCTGCCGATACGTTGAGCGCATAGGACAAGCTCCCCAGCGCATCCGTGATCGCGCCGACCGCGATCGGGCCGAGTGTCTGGCCGATGCCGAACGAAATCGTCATCGCCGCAATCGCCGTCGGCCACACCTCATGCGGATAGTTGAAGCGGACGAAGGCGGTGGTCGAGTTGACCACGGCGAAGAAGCCAATGCCGAACACGACCGCGGAGACGGCCAGCCATGCCGTCGAATGTCCCAGCATCGGCAGGCCGGCGCCGATTGCGTTGGTGCCGAGGATGATGGCGGTCGCGAGCCCGCCGCGGTCGAGCGCGAGCACGCCGCGCCAGACCCAGGGGGTGACGAAGGCGCTGACGCCGATCAGGCCCCAGAACGCAGCCTGCGCCGTCGCATCGCCGCCGCCGTCGCGTACATAGGCGATCATGAAGGTCATGTAGGCGATGTAGCCCGCGCCGAACAGGAAGTAGCCGGCCAGATAGATCAGCACCGGGAGAATCGCGAAGGAGGCGTGGCTTGAATCGGCGAAGCGCGCCTTACCCTCGATGCGGATCAGGAACAGGGGCACCGTCATCACCAGTGAGAGCAACGTCAGCGCCCACCACACGATCCACCACGAGCCCGGTCCGAACCATTGCAGTGTGAACGGTGCGATCAGCCCGGAGGAGAGAATGCCGACGCCCGGACCGGCATAGAACAGGCTGAGCAGGAAATTGGAGCGCTCGGGACATGATTGCGCGATCGTCGCGGCCAGGGCGCCGCCGGCAACGAAGGCGACCGCGGCGCCGATGCCCAGCACCAGCCGTGCCAGGCTGAGCGCGACAAAATTCCCGGTCAGCGCGCAAGTGGCGAGCGCGGCCAGACAAACCAGGGTTCCGCCGCGGATCGCCGCCGACCAGCCAACGCGCCGGATCAGCCGCGAGGCGACCAGCGCGCCCACGAGATAGCCGACCGCGTTGATGGTGTTCATGAAACCGGCCGCCGAATAGGACCAGCCGAGGTCCTCCCGCATATCCGGCAGCACCAGCGCATAGGCAAAGCGGCCGATGCCGAGCCCGACCGTCGCCGCCAGCGACAGGGTCAGGATCAGCCGCGCCGGGCGTGCGTCGGGCGAGGGACGATCAGGGGCGTGCAAGGGGTACTCCGTCGTTTCGGAGTGTGACAGGCCCCGCCCGCCTTGCACAGCCGCGCCGCGGCAATGGTGTCTTGCCAAGCGCGCAACGCCGCTCTAGCACTCCGGCCTGCCGTCATTCCGGGGCGCGCCTCTTGGCGCGAGCCCGGAATCCATTTCCCCGCTTGCGCTGTGGCCCGATGGATTCCGGGCTCGCTCGCCTTGCTCGCGCCCCGGAATGACGAGAGAGGATTGAGAAGGATCTGACCATGGCGACCCACAAACTGCTGCTGCTCCCCGGCGACGGTATCGGCCCCGAGGTGATGGGCGAGGTGAAGCGGCTGACCGACTGGCTCAATTCGGCCGGGATCGCCAAATTCGAAACCGACACCGGCCTCGTCGGCGGCTCCGCCTATGACGCCCACAAGGTGTCGATCTCCGAAGGCGACATGGCCAAGGCCGGGGATGCCGACGCGATCATCTTCGGTGCGGTCGGCGGCCCGAAATGGGACGCAGTGCCCTACGAGGTGCGTCCCGAAGCCGGCCTGCTGCGCCTGCGCAAGGATCTCGGCCTGTTCGCCAACCTCCGCCCCGCAATGTGCTATCCGGCGCTGGCCGATGCCTCCAGCCTGAAGCGCGAGGCGATCGAGGGCCTCGACATCGTCATCGTGCGCGAGCTCACCGGCGGCGTCTATTTCGGCGAGCCCAAGACCATCACCGATCTCGGCAACGGCCAGAAGCGCGCCATCGATACCCAAGTCTACGACACCTACGAGATCGAGCGCATCGCCCGCGTCGCCTTCGAGCTTGCCAAGAAGCGCAAGAACAAGGTGACGTCGATGGAGAAGCGCAACGTGATGAAATCGGGCGTGCTCTGGAACGAGGTCGTCACGCAAGTCCACAAGCGCGAATACGCGGACGTCACGCTCGAGCACCAGCTCGCCGATTCCGGCGGCATGATGCTGGTGAAATGGCCGAAGCAGTTCGACGTCATCGTCACCGACAATCTGTTCGGCGACATGCTCTCCGACATCGCGGCGATGCTGACCGGTTCGCTCGGCATGCTGCCCTCGGCCTCGCTCGGCGAGGTCGACGTCAAGAGCAAGAAGCGCAAGGCGCTGTACGAGCCCGTGCACGGCTCGGCGCCCGATATCGCAGGCCAAGGCCTCGCCAATCCGATCGCGATGATCTCGTCGTTCGGCATGGCGCTGCGCTATTCCTTCGACATGGGCGATCTCGCCGACAAGGTCGACGCCGCCATAGCCGCCGTGCTGGCGAGCGGCCTGCGCACCGCCGACATCAAGTCGGAAGGCACCACTTCCGCCTCGACCACGCAGATGGGCGAAGCGATCCTGAAGGAATTGCAGAAGCTGCACGCGTAAGGCTACGCGCACCGCAATCGTAGGCTGGGCAAGGCGAAAGCGTGCCCACCATCCTTATCGCGATTTGCCGCGAGATGGTGGGGACCCGCGCCTTTGCCCACCCTACGGCACCTGCTATCGGAGCCGCCTCATGGACGCCTCACCCCGCCCCAAGATCGCGGAAACCATCATCCATGAAACCGTGCGCCTGCGCGAGGCGCAGATCGGCCGACGCTGCGAGATCCTGGCCAACACGCGCATCGAATATGCTGCGCTCGGCGACTACTCCTATCTCGGCGAGAATTGCGAGGTCGCCGACGCGGGAATCGGAAAATTCACGGCGATCGCCAATTCGGTGCGGATCGGCGCGCCGAATCACCCGATGGGCCGTCCCTCCCAGCATCGCTTCACCTACGTCCCGGAATACTACGAGGCGACAGCAACCCGCGACCGCGACTTCTTCGCGGACCGCCGCGGCGACCGGGTGATCGTCGGCAACGACGTCTGGATCGGGCACGCCGCGATCCTGCTGCCCGGCGTCACCGTCGGCGACGGCGCGGTGATTGCCGCGGGCGCGGTCGTCAGCCGCGGTGTCGAGCCCTACACGATCGTCGGCGGCGTTCCCGCGCGCGCGATCCGCAAGCGCTTTGACGATAAGGTCGCGGACAGCCTGCGCCGTATCGCCTGGTGGAATTGGCCGGATGACATCATCTTCGAACGCCTGGCCGATTTCCGCTCCGAGGCGATCGAAGACTTTTGCAGGCGCTACGACCCGGCAGCCAACGCGTAGAGCGGACGCGTCTCGCACAAACAAAAATGGCCGGGCGCGAGCCCGGCCATTTTGATTCGGTGCCTGCGCCCGCTCAGTACAGCGGGAAATTCTGCGGATAGCCGCCAACATCCTGCGGCGGGCTCAGCGGCTGGCGATCGATCGGACGGTTGAGGTTTTCGCGGGCGAAGGACGGATAGCCGACGGCCGGCGGGTAGGCGTAGTCGGTAAACTTGCGGTCGCCCGGATTGACCTCGGTGCCGCCGTCGAGCCAGGAGCGCTTGCTCACATAGAGACGGGTGCGGCCCTGCTGATAGACCGCGTTGGGGCCGCTCGGGCCGTAATAGTGCCGGCCGCGCTCGTCATAGCGCTTGGTCTTGTTGTCGGCCGAAGCCGGTGTCGCGAGGGACAAGGCAATGACGGCGCCTGCCGCAAGCCAGGTCGCCAGTTTGTTCGCGGCAGAAAATGTCGAGCTCATCACGTCCCCTTCAGGCGGCAAGCCGCCAGTCGATTTCGCCCTCATACTAGCCCGGCCGGGGTGTCCGCAACTAGGTCAATTGGGTCACACCAGGGAGGAATAATCGTGCGCGCCGGCAAAAGTTGCATGACTACCAGCCACTTGCTCGGTTCACTTGGACTTGATGCCGCTCAAAGCGCTCCGCGCAATTGCGCGTTCGCGGCGCCCAGCAGCCAGTCCGATGCGCCCTGGGAATCGCAGGCGCGGCGCTTCAGCTCCGCACGGGAGAACAATTCGGCCAGCTTCGGTTCGTTGCCTGAGGTCAGCAGCGTCAGCCGGTTCAGCGTGCAGGCGATTGCCGCGCGCCGGGCGGGCATTGTGTCGCCCTGGCAGGAGAAGCCGGAGATCTGGAGCGCCGGCTCCTCGCTGCGCTTGAGATAGCCAAGGCAGGACAGCGTCCCCTTGTCCGCGCCGGTCGGCCGGAACAGGGCGACGGGGCCGAATTTCGTATCGATCAGGCCGGCCTGCTCCAGCGTGTCAGCCGTGCCCAGTCCCATCTGGATGGCCAGATCCGCGGTCGCCGGACGCGCCAAGTCGAATTCGCCGCCTTCCCGGTAGATCTCGAGTTCGGCCAGCGGCTTGTCCGCCTCGCTCGCCCAGCGCATCACGTCCCTGCGGCCGCCCTCGGGATGCCGAAGAATGATATAAGAGGCTGTTTTTTCTGATGTATCCGGCTTGCTGAGGGCGAAGGCCGGCTGCGAACGGGAGGCCTCGCTCCAGCCCGGCTTCTCCGCAGGCTCGTCACCTAGTTCGGGAAGCTGGCCGAGGGCCGCGAGGGCCAGGATGGCAAACAGCGCCAGCGCCCCCACATAGGCGAACAGGCGTGCGGGCGTGCCGACGACCTCGTCGGCGAAGGCTGCAAGCGCCAGATGGATCTGGGTGGGGCTAACGGCCGTGCTGGCCTCAGGCGGCTGCATCCGCGTCCCTAAGGGATGGTCCAACGTTGTCTTGAGGCCGGTTCTCGCATAGAAGCGCTGCTCTTCCTGTTTAAGCGTCTGCTTCAGGAACGGGCTTTTTCGTCGGAGAGTGAACGATGGGTTACAAAGTCGCAGTCGTCGGCGCGACCGGCAATGTCGGACGGGAAATGCTGGGCATCCTCGATGAGCGCAAATTCCCCGCGGACGAGGTCGTGGCCCTGGCGTCACGCCGCAGCGTCGGCGTCGAGGTCTCCTATGGCGACCGCACCCTGAAGTGCAAGGCGCTCGAGCATTATGATTTCTCCGACGTCGACATCTGCCTGATGTCGGCGGGCGGTGAGGTGTCGAAGGAATGGTCGCCGAAGATCGGCGCCGCCGGCACGGTCGTGATCGACAATTCCTCGGCCTGGCGCATGGATCCGGACGTGCCGCTGATCGTGCCGGAAGTGAACGCGGATGCGACGGCTGGCTTCAAGACGAAGAACATCATCGCCAACCCGAATTGCTCGACCGCGCAGCTCGTCGTCGCGCTGAAGCCGCTGCACGACAAGGCCACCATCAAGCGCGTCGTGGTCTCGACCTATCAATCGGTCTCGGGCGCCGGCAAGGACGCGATGGATGAATTGTTCTCGCAGACCAAGGCCGTCTACACCAACCAGGAGCTGGTCAGTAAGAAGTTTCCCAAGCGCATCGCCTTCAACGTCATCCCCCACATCGACGTCTTCATGGAAGACGGCTACACCAAGGAAGAGTGGAAGATGATGATGGAGACCAAGAAGATTCTTGATCCCAAGATCAAGCTCTCCGCGACCTGCGTGCGCGTGCCGGTGTTCGTCGGCCACTCCGAGGCCGTCAACATCGAGTTCGAGAATCCGATCACCGCGGACGAAGCGCGCGACATCCTGCGCAAGGCGCCCGGCTGCCTCGTCATCGACAAGCAGGAGCCCGGCGGCTACGCCACGCCGTATGAAGCGGCCGGCGAGGACGCGACTTACATCAGCCGCATCCGCGAGGACGCCACGGTCGAGAACGGTCTCGTGCTGTGGTGCGTGTCCGACAACTTACGCAAGGGCGCCGCGCTCAACGCGATCCAGATCGCGGAAGTGCTGATCAACCGCAAGCTGATCAGCGCGAAGAAGAAGGCGGCGTAGGACTTCGCTCACTCCTCTCGTCGTCCCGGATCTGCGTCCGGGACGACGCTCTCGTTTGATGCGGCAGTCTACGAAATCGCCTACGCCGCGTCCCTGACGCTGCGAAATTCCTTCGCGTCCTTGTCCAGCACGAACAGCGACCCCTCCGCGACGCCGAAATAGGCGCCGTGGGTCTGCATCTGGCCGGCGTCCACGGCCTTCTGCACGAACGGGAAGGTCATCAGGTTTTCCAGGCTGCGGAACACGGCGGCCTTCTCGATGCGCTCGACGAACTGCGCCATGGTCTCGTGGTCGCGCTGTTCGACCACTTCGCCCGGCTTGATGAACATCTGCATCCATTTGCCGATGAAGTCGCCGGGCGTGAGCGGCTCGATCTTGTCGACGAAGGCGCGGATGCCGCCGCATTGGGCGTGCCCGAGCACCACGATGTGCTTCACCTTCAACACCGTCACGGCATATTCCAGCGCCGCCGAGACGCCATGCGCGTTGCCGTCGGGCTGATACACCGGCACCAAGTTGGCGATGTTGCGGACGACGAACAATTCGCCCGGGCCGACGTCGAAGATCACCTCCGGCGAGACGCGGCTGTCGCAGCAGCCGATCACCATCACTTCCGGGAACTGCCCTTTCACCGACAGCTCGCGATAGCGGCTCTGCTCGGTCGGCAGCCGCTGGGTGGCGAAGGCCTTGTAGCCTTCCAGCAAATGCTTCGGGAATGTGGTCATGGCTATGCCTAATCATATACCGCAGGGGCGAACAAGCCTTTCGAATAGGCAGGCCAGATGCTATCGGCTGAGGTCAAGATCGCCTGAGGAAACAGGAAGGAACGCTTGCATGACCCGCCCGCGCCGCAGCCATCTTTTCATGCCCGGCTCCAACCCCCGCGCGCTGGAGAAGGCACGTAATCTCTCCGCCGACGGCCTGATCCTCGATCTGGAAGACTCGGTGGCGCCCGACGCCAAGGCGGTCGCGCGCGACGGCATCGCCGCCGCCATCGCCGCCAAGGGGTTCGGCAAGCGCGAGATCCTGATCCGGACCAACGGTCTGGATTCGCCCTGGTGGGCCGATGACCTCGCAATGGCCGCGAAGGCCTCGCCGGACGGCATCCTGGTTCCAAAAGTTTCAAGCGTTGAGGATCTCGACCAGATCGGCCGCCGTCTCGCCGAGCTCGGTGCCGCGCCGACCGTGAGGGTCTGGGCCATGATCGAGACCGCGCGCGCCGTGCTGCATGCCGAGGAGCTGGCCGCCGCCGGTCGCGATCCGAAGTCACGCCTGTCCGGCTTCGTGTTCGGCCCGAACGACATCTCGCGCGAGACGCGCATCAAGATGCTGCCCGGCCGCGCTGCGATGATCCCGATGATCACCCACTGCATCCTGGCGACGCGCGCCCATGGTCTCGAAATCCTCGACGGTCCCTACAGCGACATCGCCAATTCCGACGGCTTTGCCACCGAATGCGCGCAGGGGCGTGACCTCGGCTTCGACGGCAAGACGCTGATCCATCCCTCGCAGATCGAGGCCTGCAACGCGATCTTCACCCCGCCCGAGGAGGAAGTCGCGCGCGCCCGAAAGATCATCGCGGCGTTCGAGCTGCCGGAGAACGCCTCGCGCGGTGCGATCCGCCTCGATGGCGCGATGGTGGAGCGCCTGCACGCCGACATGGCCCGCCGCACGATCGAGATCGCGGATGCGATTGCGGCGATGGGGAAGGGCTGAGGGGGCTAGAGTATTTTCATGACGGGCCGTCCGACCATCGCGGCTATGCTTGCACCGCTTGTGTTTTTTGAAGGGCGATGCAGGGACAAGGAAACGCTTCGGAGACTGATTGCGCTGGCGAATGATCGGTCGCGGCGCAAAGAGGCTCACGCCCTGTTTTACGAGATCAGGCGAAAGACATTGGCGGCCGAGCAGCGCAATGATCAGTTGGCTCTGGCTCAGTATGCTTTCGAGGAGATTTGCGCCAAGACGCTCTACAATATGTCGGGCGAGCCGGCACCATTCGATCCCGACTCTCCATTTTGGGTCCTGCCGCTTGCGCTGGAACTAGGGCAAATGCTCGGCATCACTAACGCTCGCGAGATAAGCCCGCTGTTAAGTCTGAGGTAATATCTCTCGCGACCCCTCAACGCGGCGCGACGTCGGCGCGATCAAGTGATTCCAGCGTCGACGCATTGCCGCAATAGCCGTGATAGTTCTCCGCGGCGATGCCGTCGGCGAGATCGCGGTCGCATTGGCCCTTGTGATTGCAGAGCGAACAGACCCGCTCCATGTCGCGCAGCAGAAGCGGCTGTGCACGGCCGAGCCCTACGGCATTGATGCCGAGCTGCTCCAGCATCTTCGGCAGCTCGTCGGCGGCGTGCTTGCCGTGACGGACCAGCTCTTCGAGATCGTCGGGCGCGATGCGCAGGTCGTTCGCGATCCGATCGAAATCGGCGCGATCGAGCTGCCGCATCTCGTTCAGCTCGCGGCGATGTTTCAGCCAGCTCGCGAAGGATTCGATGGGGTCCTGGACGATGGGATATGGCCTGCTTGCGGTGCTCATGCGAGGCTCCATTTGGGACGGCGGAATTGGAGCCAGATAGGCACAATGGTGCAGGCGCGCGTTGCGCTGGATAAAATTGAGGTCTCGTGTCCCGGACGCGCTGCAGTGTGTCGGCGATGGGTGCAACGTGATCGCGTAGAAGGCGCAAATCCTTCCCCATCGTCATGGCCGGGCTTGACCCGGCCATCCACGCCTTACCGGGCAGCTGGAGAACGTGGATGCCCGGGACAAGCCCGGGCATGACGACCTCTAACGACGTTTCTCTATGCGACTGCCGCGGGCACAGGGAGACCTAGCCAAACCGCTCCGCCGCCCACGCATACAGGCTGCCGGGAATCGGCTTCTCGCCGCCGCGGCCCTTGGGCGAGATGTGCAGGCCGATGATGTCGGGGTTGGTGACGAGACCGAGATAGCTCGAGGGGTCGAAGAACAATTTTGGCTCGGCGTGCACGGCATAGAAAGATCGCTTCGGCAGTGCATTCCGCAACTCGCCGGTGCGGCGCGCCAGCGCCGTCAGCGCTGCCGGCCCGAAAATCGCAACGCGAATATCCGAGAGACGGTTTGAGCCGCCGCGCAGGCGGCGCATCATGAAGGTGACGCGGTGGCGCAGCGACAGCCAGTTCGGCGTCAGCTCCTCCTGCTCCATCAGCTCTTCGAAGGCGGCGACGATGCCGTGCCCGGGCGGCAGGTAGATCACGGAGTTGCCGAGCTGGCGGGGCCGCTCCCAGGCGAAATAGGGTTTTGCCGGATCGATCTCGACGGGCCTCAGCAGCAGGACGTCGGCGTCGAGCCAGAGGCCAAGACCCCTCGCCATCAGCTTCATGCGGAAGAAGTCGCTGAACTGCAGCGTGGTCCAGTCGCGCCAGCTTCCGTCCGGCTGCGGCGGCCGCAACCGTTCGGAGAACGCATGCGGCAGGATCGCCTCGGCATCCGCGTTCGCGATGCCCGCGGGCAGGCCGGGAATGGTGTCAAAACTGTAGACCGTGACCTTGTGGCCGGCCGCCAGCTGCGAGCGCAGACAGGTCTGGCGCAGGGCGTCCATCGGGCCGTGCCAGAAGGTGACGATGTCGGGCAGCATGTGCGGAAGCTTAGGAGATAATGAGGGCAAAGAAAAAGCCCCGGCGCCGATGACGCCGGGGCTGAAACAAAAATCTGAGATCAGGCCCAGGCGCGTTCGCGCTTGAGCTTGTCCTCATACGTGTCGATGGAGGCCTTCTTCTCCATCGTCAGGCCGATGTCGTCGAGGCCGTTGATCAGGCAGTGCTTGCGGAACGGGTCGATCTCGAACTTGACCTTGCCGCCGTCGGGACCGCGGATCTCCTGGTTCGGCAGGTCGATCGTCAGCGTCGCATTGGCGCCGCGCTCGGCGTCGTCGAACAGCTTGTCGAGGTCTTCCTGGGCAACGCGGATCGGCAGAATGCCGTTCTTGAAGCAGTTGTTGTAGAAGATGTCGCCGAACGAGGTCGAGATCACGCAGCGGATGCCGAAATCGAGCAGCGCCCAGGGCGCGTGCTCGCGGCTCGAGCCGCAGCCGAAATTGTCGCCGGCCACCAGCACCTTCGCATTGCGATAGGCGGGCTGGTTGAGGACGAAGTCCGGATTCTCGCTGCCGTCGTCCTTGTAGCGCTGCTCGGAGAACAGCCCCTTGCCAAGGCCGGTGCGCTTGATGGTCTTGAGGTACTGCTTCGGAATGATCATGTCGGTATCGACATTGATGATCTTCAGCGGCGCCGCGACGCCTTCCAGCGTGGTGAACTTGTCCATGGTTGCGCTTTCCCGGGTGGTTCAGGGAAGGCGTATTTATCGTGATCGGGGCGGAAATCCTAGGCCGAATTCGGCAGGGCTAGTCTGCCTGACCCGTCTCTTGGGCCTCGATCGCGGCCATATCGTCGTCCGAGAGGCCGAAATGGTGGCCGATCTCGTGGATCAGGACGTGGCGGACGATATGGCCGAGGCTTTCGTCGTGCTCGGCCCAGTAATCCAGGATCGGCCGGCGGTAGAGCCAGACCATGTTGGGCAGCCGCGCCACGTCGCCAAAGCTCTGCTGCGGCAGGCCGACGCCCTGGAACAGGCCGAGCAGGTCGAACTCGCTGTCGCAGTCCATCTCGTCCATGACCTCCTCGGTCGGGAAGTCGTCGACGCGGATGATCACGCCCTCGCACAGCTTTCGAAATCCCGCCGGCAGGCCTTCGAACAATTCATGGGCCGTCGCTTCCATCTCGGCCAGCGAGGGCGCTTTCAATTCCGTCCACATGGGCTTCTCTTAGCGCGGGTTTCCCGGCGATGCATCCGGCTTTATAAACGCGGCGAGGTTGACGGGCGCCGCCAAAACGGGGAGCGTGGGGCCTTCGATGGGACGTTTCAGGTGGGCGGAAAAATGCGAGCGAAAACAGCGCTGACGCTACTGTGCATGGGGTTGTTTTCGCAGGTTTGCGGCGTTGCCGAAGCCCAAACGGTCGGCCGCGAGATTCGGCTGGCGCAGGCGGGCGTGCCCGACGCCCCGCCGCCGCGCAAGCGGCCCCCGGCGCGTCTGCGCGTCACGCCCTATTACAGCCCGGACGGGGTCTATCCGCGCTACAACCCAGGTCCCGACGCGGTCCGCGAGTGCAACGCCACCTATGTGCAGGAATATCGGCCCAGCGGCACGGTGATCGTGCCGCATATGAGCTGCCACTGGCGCCGGGGCTGATCGGCCGATCCTGCTGGCAGCGTCGTATGCGGCGTGGCGGAGATTGATCATGACGAGATGGATCGCATGTGCCGTTGCTGTCGGGCTTGCCGCAGGCCTGCCTGACGCTTCCGCTGCGCACAGGGTGACGAAGCTGCCGGATGCCTCGGCGGGGCGCGCGGTGTTCGACGGGCGCCGGCATGTGCGGTCCGACGTCGTGCGGTACTCTCCGCGTCCTGATCCGCATTATTACGCGCGGCCCGTGTTCTACCGTCCTTATCCCTACGCCGTGCCGGCGCCCTTCGTGTTCGGCTACGGGCCGTGGTGGTGATGGCGCCGCGCCGCGTCGGTAACGTCGTTCATTCATGAGGCATTCACGTCGCTGTCCCTAGCTTGAACTTGCGAGCGACCGTCAATGAACAGCGATAACGCGGGCCGGCAACGAGCGCCGCAACGCCGCTGTCCAGATTCAGGGAGGATTCCATGCTGAGGAGTTTGGGTCTCAGGGCAAGCCCGATGCGCTTGCTCGGGATTGCGGCCGCCACGACACTGATCCTATCGGCCGGGACCGCGCGTCGCGTTGAGGCGCTGAGCTTGATCAATCCGGCGACGTCACCCGCGACGAAGGCCGCGACCGACGATCTCGTCACGCAGGTTCGCCACGGCGGCGGTGGGCACGGCGGTGGCGGACATGCCGGAGGCTTTCATGGCGGCGGCTTCCGCGGCGGCGGCTTCCACGGTGGCGGAGGCCATATCGGCGGTTTCCGCGGGGGTGGCTTTCGTGGTGGCCATGTCGGTGGCTTCCGCGCCGCGCCAGCGTTTCACGGCGGCGGCTATCGCTATGGCGGCTTCCATCGTTATGGCGGCTATCCCCGTTACGGGATCTATCGCCCGCATTACGGCTATCGCCACTTCCATCGGCGCTATTATTACGGCGGCTATTATCCCTATTACCACTATCCGCGCCGCTGCCGGGTGATCTGGACCTATTACGGCCCGCGCCGCATCTGCCGCTGGCCTCGCTGGCACCATCCGTACCGCTATTGGTAAGCACGATCGACATGAAAAAGGGGCGCCTCGACGGCGCCCTTTTGTTTGTGTGGCCTAAAGCCAATCCTTCAGCTTCCACGACGCGGACTTCCACCGCGTCAGGGTCTCGAGTTTCCATTGCTTGAACATCGCCGGTGGCCAGTGGCTGAGCTTCGAGGTCTCCTCGACCTCGGTCCTGGCGACGATGCGCAGCGACGCGGGGCGCCGCCGGTGCTGCCGCGTCGCCTCGCCGATCAGATCGACATATTCAGGCTTGTTGGCCATGAGTTCATGTCCGCGCGAAATGTTCGCGAGGACGCAGTGTGGGCGCCGGCGATTAACGGCGGTTTGCCGCGATCGCTACAATTGCAGGGAGAAGCTTACCGCCACTCCCTGACGTCGACGAAGTGGCCCGCGATCGCGGCGGCTGCCGCCATTGCCGGCGACACCAGATGGGTGCGGCCCTTGAAGCCCTGGCGACCCTCGAAATTGCGGTTCGAGGTCGAGGCGCAACGCTCTTCCGGGGCCAGCTTGTCCGGGTTCATGGCAAGGCACATCGAGCAACCGGGCTCGCGCCATTCGAAGCCGGCCTTGATGAAGATCTTGTCGAGACCCTCAGCCTCGGCCTGCTCCTTCACGATGCCGGAGCCCGGCACCACCATGGCGTTGACATGCGCCGAAACGGTCTTGCCTTCAGCAATCTTCGCCGCCGCGCGCAAATCCTCGATGCGGCCGTTGGTGCAGGAGCCGATGAAGATGCGGTCGAGCTTGATATCGGTGATCTTCGTCCCCGCCGTCAGGCCCATGTACTTCAGGGCGCGATGCTTGGACAGACGCTTGGCCTCGTCCGCGATCTTGTCCGGATCGGGCACGCTGCCGGTCACCGAGATGACGTCCTCAGGGCTCGTGCCCCAGGTCACGATGGGCGGCAGCTTGGCGGCATCGAGGCGCAGCTCGTGGTCGAAATGCGCGCCTTCGTCGGAGCGCAGATTCTCCCAGTAGCGCATGGCCGCGTCCCAGTCCGCGCCCTTCGGTGCCTTCGGACGGCCACGCAAGAAGTCGAACGCCTTCTGGTCGGGTGCGACGAGGCCGGCGCGCGCGCCGCCCTCAATCGACATGTTGCAGACCGTCATGCGGCCTTCCATGCTGAGCGCGCGGATGGCCTCGCCGGCGTATTCCAGCACGTAGCCGGTGCCGCCGGCGGTGCCGATCTCGCCGATGATGGCGAGGATGATGTCCTTGCCCGTCACACCGTCCGGCAATTTGCCGTCGACGGTGACGCGCATGTTCTTCGCCTTTTTCTGGATCAGCGTCTGCGTCGCCAGCACGTGCTCGACCTCCGAGGTGCCGATGCCGTGCGCGAGCGCGCCGAACGCGCCGTGCGTCGAGGTGTGGCTGTCACCGCAGACGATGGTGGTGCCGGGCAGCGTGAAGCCCTGCTCGGGGCCGATGACGTGGACGATGCCCTGGCGCTTGTCGAACTCGTTGTAATATTCGATGCCGAATTCCCTGGCATTGTCGGCCAGCGCCTTGATCTGCTCGATGCTCTCAGGATCGGGGTTCGGCTTGGTACGGTCGGTGGTCGGCACGTTGTGATCGACGACGGCGAGAGTCTTCTCGGGCGCACGCACCTTGCGGCCCGTCGCGCGCAGTCCTTCGAACGCCTGCGGCGAGGTCACTTCGTGCACCAGATGGCGGTCGATATAGAGCAGGCAGGTGCCGTCCTCGGCTTCGTGGACCAGATGGTCGTTCCAGATCTTGTCGTACAATGTGGTCGGCTTGGACATGAGCGTCAGCTCCAGGAATGTTGTGTAGCGATATGCGCGGGTGGCGCGCGGGCAACCGGGTCGTCTTCAGCGCAGCGGTCAGGCTGCGGGACTAAGCTCTGACGTTGCCGAGGTCGCGAAGCGTCCGAAGAACCGGCCAGGCAGCCGCGAGCGATCGTCGATGACGACGCGCTCGATGGGCTGCATGCGGGTCCGATCTGGAAACATTCTAGGAATATATAGCAGGGCGATCTGGAATCGCGAGGGCTTTGACGCGCACGGCTGACGCAACAAAAAAGCGCGGGGTTTTGCCCCGCGCTCTCTAAAACTCGCCTGTAAGCGGAGCTTACTCGTTGACGGCGGCCTTGGTGTGCTCGGTCTTCTCGACGATACGGGCCGACTTGCCGCGCAGCTGGCGCAGGTAATAAAGCTTGGCGCGACGCACCTTGCCGCGGCGCACAAGCTTGATCGAGTCGATCATCGGCGACATCACCGGGAACACGCGCTCGACGCCCTCGCCGTAGGAGATCTTGCGGACGGTGAAGCTCTCGTTGAGGCCACCGCCCGAGCGGCCGATGCAGACGCCTTCATAGGCCTGCACGCGCGTGCGGTCGCCTTCGACGACCTTCACGTTGACGATCACGGTGTCGCCGGGTCCGAACTCCGGGATGTCCTTGCTGGCGGAGAGCTTGTCGAATTGCTCTTTTTCGAGCTGTTGGATCAGGTTCATGGGTAAATCTCCATCGGCGCGCCCAGCCTTGGAAAACGGGGGCCGCGCGAAATTCGTTTATCCAGCCATTGCGGATGTGGCCGCTCCTATAGGACAAGCCGGAGCGTTTGTCACCCGTCCGTCGTGTTTTTTGGCGTTTTTTGGCGTCCGGCCCGATTCGGGGCCTTGGCCGGGATCTGGGCCCACAAATCCGGCCGCCGTGCCGCCGTCAGGGCCTCCGATTGTGCCCGCCGCCAGGCCGCGACCTTGGCGTGGTCGCCGGAGGTCAGGATCTCAGGGATCGGGGTTCCCTCGAACAGCTGCGGGCGGGTGTATTGGGGATATTCGAGTAGCCCCTCCGAAAAACTCTCCTCGGTTCCCGAGGCTTCCTTGCCCATCACGCCCGGCAGCAGCCGGACGCAGGCGTCGATCAGGGCTAATGCGGCGATTTCGCCGCCAGAGAGCACGTAATCGCCGATCGAGACCTCCTCCAGGCCCCGCCCGTCGATCACCCGCTGGTCCACCCCCTCGAACCGCCCGCAGACGATCAGGGGGCCGGGGCCCTGGGCGAGTTCGGCCACGCGCGCCTGGGTCAATGGCCGACCCCGGGGGCTCATCAGCAGGCGCGGCCTCTCAGCGTCGATCTCGGCGGCATCGATGGCGGCGGCCAGAACATCCGCCCGCAGCACCATGCCCGGCCCGCCGCCGGCCGGGGTGTCGTCGACGCTGCGATGGCGGTCGGTGGCGGAGGCCCGGATGTCCCGCGCCTCAAGCTCCCAGAGCCCCGAGGCCAGCGCACGGCCGGCCAGGCTCACGCCGAGCGGCCCCGGAAACATCTCCGGAAACAGCGTCAGCACCGTCGCGCGCCAGGGTGAGGAGTTTGTCATGGGATCTCAATTGTTGTCGTCCCGGACAAGCGCAGCGAAGCGGAGCGCAGATCCGGGACCCATACCCACCGCACTTCGTTTTGCGACGGTTGGAGCGATCAGCTTAGCTAAAAATTCTGGCCTGTGGTTATGGGCCCCGGCTTTTGCCGGGACGACTCGGGGAGGGATTGTCCTCCCGATCCTCGCCCTCGATCTCCTGCGGCAGCGCGATCACGACGCGGCCACCGGCAATATCCACCTCCGGCACCACCGCGTTGGTGAACGGCAGCAGCATCGTCGTGCCCTTTGCAGATCCCTTGGGCGGTGCGATCTCGATGATGTCGCCGGCGCCGAAATTGTGGATCGCGAGCACGCGGCCGAGGGCTTCGCCGTCCATGGTGACGGCGGCGAGCCCGATCAGATCGGTGTGGTAATATTCGTCCGCATCCGTCGCGGGCAGGTTTTCGCGCGCGACGTAGAGCTCGATGCCGTTGAGGCGCTCGGCCTCATCGCGGGTCGTGACGCCCTTAAACGTCGCGACCAGATGGTCTTTGGCCTCGCGCGCCGTTGCGACCTCGAACTGGCGCTTGCCGTCCTTGGCGAGAAGCGGACCGTAGCGCCTGACGGCAAAGGGATCTTCGGTGAAGGTCCATAGTTTGACCGCACCGCGCACACCATGCGCGGCGCCGATCCGCGCGACGCAGACCAGCGCCGACATGTGCTGGCCTTAGCCCTTCGCGGCGGCTTCGGCCTGCGCCTTGCGCTCCTTGCGCGGCACGGCCTTCTCGGGGTTGTTGCGCGCTTCGCGCTTCTTGACGCCGGCGGCGTCGAGGAAACGCGCCACGCGGTCCGACGGCTGCGCGCCCTTGGCGAGCCAGGTCTTCACCTTGTCCATGTCGAGCTTCAGCCGGGTCTCGTTGTCCTTCGGCAGCAGCGGGTTGAAGTAGCCGAGACGCTCGATGAAGCGGCCATCGCGGGGAAAGCGCGAATCGGCGACGACGACGTGATAGACGGGGCGCTTCTTGGTGCCTGCGCGGGCGAGGCGGATAACGACGGACATCTAGTTCTCCTTCAAAATACGTTTTGTTCGGTTGATGGGTATTTTCGCGCCGCGCGGGACACTTGCGACCCTCGCGACGAATTCCTCATTTCTTCTTGCCGGGGAAACCCCCGAGGCCCGGAAGAGTCGGCTTGCCGCTGAGACCCGTAAGCCCCGGCAAATTCGGCAGGCCCGAGCGAAGACCGGGCGGCAGATCCTTCGGCAGGCTGGGCAGACCCTGTCCGCCACCAGCCTGCATCTTCTCCTGCAGCGCCTTCATCTCTTCCGGCGAGGGCGGCTTCATGCCGCCGCCAAAGCCCATGGCCTGCGCGATGCCGGCGAGCGGGCCGCGCTTGCCCGAGCCCATGGCCTTCATCATGTCGGCCATGTTCCGGTGCATCTTGAGCAGCTTGTTGACTTGCTCGACGCTCTGGCCGCTTCCTGCGGCGATGCGCTTCTTGCGGCTGGCCTTGAGCAGATCGGGATGACGGCGCTCGTCGCGCGTCATGGAGTCGATCACCGCGACCTGGCGCTTCAGGATCTTGTCGTCGATGCCGGCGGCCGCGATCTGGTTCTTCATCTTGGCGATGCCGGGCATCATGCCCATCAGGCCGCTGATGCCGCCCATGTTCGCCATCTGCAGCAGCTGCTCGCGCATGTCGTTGAGGTCGAACTGGCCCTTGCGCATGCGCTCGGCAGTGCGCGCGGCCTTCTCGGCGTCGATGTTGGCGGCGGCACGTTCGACCAGCGACACCACATCGCCCATGCCGAGGATGCGGCCGGCGATACGATCGGGATGGAAATCTTCCAGCGCATCGGTTTTTTCACCGGTGCCGAGCAGCTTGATCGGTTTGCCGGTGACGGCGCGCATCGACAGCGCGGCGCCGCCGCGGCCGTCACCGTCGACGCGTGTGAGCACGATGCCGGTAAGGCCGACGCGCTGATCGAAGGCGCGTGCGAGATTCACGGCGTCCTGGCCGGTGAGTGAGTCCGCGACCAGCAGCACTTCATGCGGATTGGCGGCGGCCTTGATGGCTGCTGCTTCCGCCATCATGTCTTCGTCGAGCGTGGTGCGGCCGGCGGTGTCGAGCAGGACGATGTCGTAGCCGCCGAGCTTGCCGGCTTCCAGCGCGCGCTTGGCGATCTGCGGCGGCTGCTGGCCCGCCACGATCGGCAGCGTCGGGATGTCGAGATCGCGGCCGAGCACGGCCAGCTGCTCCATCGCCGCCGGGCGATAGACGTCGAGCGAGGCCATCAGCACCTTGCGCTTGTCGCGCTGGACCAGACGGCGGGCGAGCTTCGCGGTGGTGGTGGTCTTGCCGGAGCCTTGCAGGCCGACCATCATGATCGGCACCGGCGGCACGGAATTGACGTCGATGGTCTGGCTTTCGGCGCCGAGCGTGTTGATCAGCTCGTCATGGACGATCTTGACGACCATCTGGCCGGGCGTCACCGACTTCACGACGGTGGCGCCGATCGCCTGCTCGCGGACGCGCTCGGTGAAGCTGCGCACCACCTCCAAGGCGACGTCGGCTTCCAGCAGCGCGCGGCGCACCTCGCGCATCGCGGCATCGACGTCCTTTTCGGTCAGCGCACCGCGCCCCGTCAGACGATCGAGAATGCCGCCAAGCCGTTCCGACAGATTGTCGAACAATGCCGTTGTCCTGTTGCTGTCCTCCCGAATGGGAAGAGCGCTCCGTTACTCGCCGCTGTCATGCCCCGCGAAGGCGGGGCATCCAGTACGCCGTGGCTTTCCGGTTCTAGCCGAGCCGTCTCGGAGTACTGGATCCCCCGCCTTCGCGGGGAATGACCACTTCCTCGGCAAACGATCTTCCAAACACCTTTACGCCCGAGGGCGCACAGCGCTGTCGGGCGTTGGCCTCTGGCCTCCAGGGCCAGTCGGCGGGTCGAAAAGAAAGCCTTTCCGAGAAAGTGGCGGGGTTAAACGCCGCCGCCGCCCAAAAGTCAAGGAAAGTTGGGGCGCTGGATGGCCTTTGCCAAGGCAAGGCCCTGAAATGAGGGCCATTTTGGCGCCGGGTTCCTTTTCGTCCGGCTCCGCCCATATAGGACGTGATGTCCCGCCGCTCCGACCACCCCTGAAGCCGCCCCGTGCCGATCACCCGCCGCCGCCTTTTCGGACTGCTCGCTGGGGCCGGGCGCATTGGTCGGCGTGCCCTCCCTCTGGATATCTAGCATGAAAACCTATGACGGCCCCGTCTCCGACCATTTCGACGGCCTGACCTTCTTCGATCCGGACGGCGCGCCGCCACGGTCGCTTCGCGAGGTCCTGCGCTGGCAGTTGGGCGGCAAGCGGCAGCGCGCGACCTGGCCCGCTTGGGCTCCGAGCCCCCATGCCGACACGCCGCCGGAACGGGTCGAGGGCGACAAGGTGCGGCTCTCCTTTGTCGGCCACGCCAGTTGGCTGATCCAGACCGGCGGCCTCAACATCCTGGTCGATCCGGTCTGGTCCTCACGGGTCTCGCCGGTCGCCTGGGCCGGACCGAAGCGGCACAACGATCCCGGCATCGCGTTCGAGAAATTGCCGAAGATCGACGTCGTGCTGGTCTCGCACGGCCACTACGATCATCTTGATATCGCAACGCTGTCGCGGCTCGCGAAGAATTTTGCTCCGCGCGTGGTGACGCCGCTCGGCAACGACGTGACGATGCGCAGCTCTGATCCGACGATCAAGGTGGAAGCGTTCGACTGGCACGACCGCGTCGAACTCGGTAACGGCATTGCCGTGACGCTGGTGCCGACAAGGCACTGGACCGCGCGCGGCATGTTCGACCGCAACAAGGCGCTGTGGGCAAGCTTTGTGCTGGAGACGCCTGCGGGCAAACTCTACGTCGTCTGCGATTCCGGCTATGGCGACGGCACGCATTTCCGCCGCGTCGCCGAGAAGCACGGGAAGCTGCGCCTGGCGATCCTCCCGATCGGCGCCTACGAGCCGCGCTGGTTCATGCGCGACCAGCACATGAATCCGGAAGATGCCGTGAAGGCGCTGGCGGATTGCGGCGCGCAGGAGGCGCTTGGCCATCATCACGGCACGTTCCAGCTGACCGACGAAGCGATCGATGCGCCGGCGAAAGCGCTGGTGGAGGCGCTCGATGCGGCGAAGATTCCGCAGGAAAGATTCGTGGCGATGAAGCCCGGGCAGGTGGTGGAGATTTAGCTGGAATCTTGCGTCATTCTCCGCTGTCGTCCCGGACAAGCGAAGCGCAGATCCGGGACCATAACCACAGGGAGGAATTTGGCGAAGACTCGGAGCTATCGGCTCCGCGCAACAATTATTCCCAGTGGTTATGGGTCCCCGCCTTCGCGGGGACGACACCGTCGTAGTGGTAAGCAGCGTACCTGTTACTGTCCCGCCTTGATCGCCCAGCGCACAAGCACGGTGACGGAGAGCGTATCCTCGCCGGGCGCAATGGAGACGGGGGCTGCGGCCATTGGCGCCGTGGCCATTCGCGGTTTTAGCAGCATCCCCACTTGGCCACCCTCCGTGACGCTCAGCGGAGCGCCCAACGTGACACCAGTAGTCTTGGCGTAGATCTCGGCTTTGCGGCGCGCATCGGCGACCGCCTGCTCACGCGCACCGTCGAGCAGTTTTGACGCCTGCGTCACCTCGAACGAGATGTTGCCGATGTCGTTGGCGCCGGCGCCGACCAGCGTGTCGATGATGCCGGCCACCTTGGTCACGTCGCGGATCTTCACGGTGACACGGTTGGAGGCGCGGAATCCGACGACAGGCGAGGTGCCGGTGGATTTGTTCTGGCCGTATTGCGGTTGCAGCGACAGGCGCGAGGTCTGGTAGTCCTTCTCGGCGATGCCGGCGCCCTTCAGTGCCAGCAGCACCTTGCCCATTGCGGCGTTGTTGGCGTCGGAGGCTTCCTTCGCCGACTTGGCGTCGTTGGCGACACCGGCATCAATCTGCGCGAGATCGGGGGCTGCGGAAACCGTGGCTTCGCCGCTCACCGTAATCGCGGACGGAAAATCGTCGGCAAGTGCCGGCGTTGCCGGCAGCGCGGCGGCGAAAGCGGCGGCAAGGAAACTAACAAGGGACGTAGAAAGAACGGCAGGCTTTTTCATCGATCTCACTTCAGTGGCACGAACACGTTGATCACGAGCTTGTCCTCCGCCGTTTTCAGGGGATCGGTGAGGTACTCCTCGATGAAAGTATCCTTGGCTTCCAGCTTCTTGTCGTCGAGGTGATTGGTGATCGCCTCATAGGTGTTGTCCATGTTGTCGTAGGAGCCGCGATGGACGAATTTCAGCGCCTTGCCCTCCGGCGATTTGCCGATGCTCATGTCCTTGGGCAGCTTCTGCGGGTCCTGATCGACGGGGATCTCGGCCAGGAAGGTGAAGCCGGTGTCGTCGGTCGAGGTGTAGACGATCATCGAATTGCCTGATGGCTTGATGCCCTGCTTGTCCAGCAGCGTGTTCAGCGCCTTGAAGGCGTCGACCAGCGTGTCGAAGGCCGAGTCCCAATTGGCGGTGCCCTTGACCATCACGACCTTCTTCGGCTCGAGCGTGGTCTCGAGGCCAAAGGGATCGGCGGTCTGCACCGGGGCCGGGCTGGCCGTAACAGCCGGTGGCGGCGCGGCCGGGCTGGGCGAGGCACTGGCTGCAGGCGCAGGCGATGCTGCAGGAGCGGGCGGGGCGCTCGCGGCTGGGGCGGGCGAAGCCGATGGAGCCGGCGAGGGGCTAGCCGAGGCAGCCGGCGCCGGGGTCGGGCTCTGCGCCAGAGCGCCTGATAGCCCAAGCGACAAGGCTGCTGCCGGGATCAGCGCAGCCAGAACGAGACGACGGAAATTACTCATTTTATTCTCCCCAGACCTTGCCCACCAAGGCCTTGAACCCGACCGCGCGCATCCCGGTTCGCGCGAACTGCGCCGTTCTAACACGCGAGCGCCGAATTCGTCCCATGACAGATGCGTCATGGCAGCTCTCGGCAGATCCTGGCAACCTGCACCAAATCACTGGCCAAGCGGCCGAGGATCGCCATATAAGGCAGGCGAAATTCGGGAATTTTCATGAGCGCGCTGGCCAACCACGCATTTGCCAAGATGAACGGCATCGGCAACGAGATCGTCGTCGTCGACATGCGTGACTCCACGGCCAAGGTGACGCCGGACGACGCCCGCGCGGTGGCGTCCGCGCAAGGCGGCGTGCCCTACGACCAGCTGATGGTGCTGCAGAAGCCGCGGCTCGACGGCACTGAAGCCTTCATCCGCATCTACAACAATGACGGCTCGGAGGCCGGTGCTTGCGGCAACGGCATGCGCTGCGTGGTGCGCCGCATCTTCGAGAAGACCGGTCAGACCACCGCGACGTTCGAGACCGCCGCGGGTCTGCTCAATGCCTGGCAGGGTCCGACGCCGGACCTCTACACCGTCGATATGGGCGCGCCGAGATTCGGCTGGCAGGATATTCCGCTGGCAGAGGAGTTTCGCGACACCCGCTACATCGAACTGCAGATCGGGCCGATCGACAATCCGATCCTGCATTCGCCCTCCGTGGTGAGCATGGGCAATCCGCATGCGATCTTCTGGGTCGAGGACGTCAACGGCTACGATCTCGAGCGCTTCGGTCCGCTCCTGGAAAATCACCCGATCTTCCCCGAGCGCGCCAACATCACGCTTGCCCGTATCGTCGACCGCGACCACATCACGATCCGCACCTGGGAGCGTGGCGCCGGCCTGACGCGGGCTTGCGGGTCGGCGGCCTGCGCGACCGCAGTTGCCGCGGCGCGGCTGAAGCGCGCCGAGCGCAATGTCGAGATCACGCTGCCCGGCGGCAAGCTCGGCATCGAATGGCGCGAGCGCGACGATCACGTGCTGATGACGGGCACCGCGACCTTCGAATACGAGGGCGCTTTCGATCCGGCGCTGTTCGCGCCGGTCGGGTGATGGCCGTCGATATCGTCACCTTCGGCTGCCGTCTCAACGCCTTCGAGGCGGAGGTGATCCGCCGCGAGGCCGAAAGCGCGGGCCTGTCCGACACCATTGTCATCAACAGCTGCGCCGTCACCAACGAGGCGGTGGCGCAGGCGCGCCAGTCGATCCGCAAGCTGAAGCGCGAGCGGCCCGGTGCGCGCATCGTCGTCACCGGCTGCGCGGCGCAGACGCAAGGCGGCATGTTCGCCGACATGGCCGAGGTCGATCGCGTCGTCGGCAATGACGACAAGATGCGCAGCGAGGCCTGGCGCGAGACGCGCAGCGCTTTCGACCTTGGCGCCAGCGAAAAAGTCGCCGTCAGCGACATCATGGCGGTCAGGGAGATGGCGCCGCATCTGATCGACGGCTTTGCCGCCGGTCTGCCGCGCGTGTTCGTGCAGGTGCAGAACGGGTGCGATCATCGCTGCACCTTCTGCATCATCCCCTATGGCCGCGGCAATTCGCGCTCGGTGCCGATGGGCGCCGTGGTCGATCAGGTGCGGGCGCTGGCCGAGCGCGGCCATGCCGAGATCGTGCTGACCGGCGTCGATCTCACCAGCTACGGCGCCGACCTGCCGGGCGCGCCGAAACTCGGCATGCTGACAAAGCAGATCCTGCGGCACGTGCCGGAGTTGAAGCGGCTTCGCATCTCCTCGATCGATTCGATCGAGGCAGACAGCGATCTGCTCGATGCCATCGCGGGCGATTCGCGGCTGATGCCGCATCTGCATCTGTCGCTGCAGTCCGGCGACGACATGATCCTGAAGCGCATGAAGCGGCGGCACTCGCGCAGCGACGCAATCGCGTTCTGCGATCAGGTCCGCCGCCTGCGCCCGGACATTGCCTTCGGCGCCGATGTCATCGCGGGCTTCCCGACCGAGACCGAGGCGATGTTTTCGCGCTCGCTCGATCTGGTCGAGGAATGCGGCCTGACGTTCCTGCACGTGTTTCCTTATTCGCCGCGCCCCGGCACGCCCGCCGCGAGGATGCCACAGGTCGCGGGTCCGGCGATCAAGGAGCGCGCGAAGCGGCTGCGTGCGGCCGGCGAAGCGGCGTTGCGTCAGCGGTTGCAGGCCGAGATCGACGCAACACGCGATGTGCTGATCGAGAGCGAGAGCCAGGGACGCACGGAGCACTATCTGCCGGTGGCGATTGCGGGCGGACATGTCGGCCGTATTGTGCCGCTGACGATTGTCGGCAGTGATGGCGAGCGGCTCATCACATAGTCGGTGTCGTCGCCCGGCTTGACCGGGCGACCCAGTACGGTGCGGCTTCTCCGTATCTCACTCATGTCTCTGGAATACTGGATCCCCCGCTTTCGCGGAGGATGACACCGATGGTTTGACGAATAGCGCGTCCTACGACGCCCGCACCTGCCAGAATCGCAGCGTCCGCCGCGCATTCTCCGGCGTTATGCTCGCGTAATGCTGCTGCGCCCTCGCGACGTCTGCCGGCTTCATCGCGCCGGCGGCAAATCGGCTTTCGAGGACGGCGGCGGTGGTTTCCCAGCTGAGCTGTGCTGCCTTGCACGGCACCAGCAGGCCGTCCTCGCGCAGGCTCTGCATCAGCGGGCGAATGACCTCGACGGTTGATCCCGATAGTGCCGCCAATGCCGCCACCGTTTCTTCGTAGCGCCGCTGTGTCGCGAAGCCGAATAGCGTCGCCTCGGCGAGCTGGCCGCTCGCCTTGAGATTCGCAATCGCCCGCTTGGCGCCTTCGAAATCGCGAACGCCCGACATCTCGCGTTCGACGCCGGCAGTGACGGCGGCGATCGCGCTCTGGATTTCCTCGAACAGATGCGGCGGCGCGCGTGACAGCAGGCGCGTGCGCACGGCATCGCTTGCCGAGCGGAGCAACTGGCGGCGCAGGTCCGACGGCAGGTCGATACGAACGCCGATGCTGACAGCGAGTTCCGGATCGCTTTCGGCCTGACCGACGATGACGGCGAATCCATTTCCGGAAACGCGCGCGCCGGGATTGGTGGCAAGCCGCCGGCTGACGCTGGGATAGCGGCGCGCCAGCAGCGCGTCGGTGACGATCTCCTTCAGCCACCAGCGGCCGGCGACCGCGAGCAGATGCGGCTCGCCCTTGGTCGCGGCGATCTTCACCAGCTCGCCATCGTCGAGCCGCGCGGATTCCTGCAGCACGGGGCCGGCGATGCGGATCTCGTCATTGTTGGCAAGGCGCCGGATCACCGAGGGCGGCGCCTGCGCGACCGGCGCGAGCTGCGCGCTGATCTCGGCCAGCGCGACGCGCGCTGCCACATCGGCGATTGCGCGCAGCTCGATGGTGCCGATCAGGCGCTCGAGCACGTCGTCGAACAGCGCGATCTGCTCGTCGTCAAAGCTGCCGGCGGAGGAGAGGAACAGGTCGGTGACGCGCCGGGCCGTTTCCAGGCCCTTTTCCGCCGAACCGAGCCGAATCGCGGATTCGACTTCGGCGATGATCGATAACTCGGCCGTGGACATGACGGGCAGCTCGTCCTGAGCGGATTGACGGAAGCTTGTTCTAAGCAACCGTTATCATTAGAGGCGAGCACTGAAGGTTTCGTAAACCAAGGAGCGACCCTCATCCTGCGGGCCCGCAAAGCGGGCGCCTCGAAGGGTGGCCACGGGCGAGATGCGGGCCTGCATGGTTCGAGACGGCCGCTACGCGGCCTCCTCACCATGAGGACTTGACAGGATTATTCCCCGTTCCACCCGCAGGCCCGGAGCTTCTCGTGCATGTGGGGCGGCGCCGGCGCCACGACGCGGATCGGCTCCTTGTTCCGGGAGATCGGCACCACGATCTCGCGGGAATGCAGGTGCAGCTTCGGCTCGCCGAAGCGCGGGCCGTTGCCGTAAATGTTATCGCCGAAGATCGGCCAGCCGGTCGCCGACGAATGCACCCGCAATTGATGGGTCCGGCCGGTCACCGGTTCCATGGCTAGCCAGGTCAGGCCGTTGCCCCGGCCCATCACCTTCCAGTTGGTGATGGCCTTCTGGCCCTCCGGGTCGGGCTTCTGCCACCAGCCGCGTTCGGCATTGAGCCGGCCGAGCGGCATGTCGATGGTGCCTTCGTCCTCGGCAGGGCCGCCCTCGACCACGGTCCAGTAGGTCTTGCCGATCTTGCCATGCTTGAACAGCAGGCCGAGCGAGGCGGTCGCCTTGCGATGGCGGCCGAGCACGAGGCAACCGGAGGTGTCCTTGTCCAGCCGGTGGGCCAGCACCGGCGGCCGCGGCAGGCCGAACCGGAGCGCGTCGAAGGAATCCTCCAGATTGGCGCCGCCCTTGGGACCGCGATGCACCGGCAGGCCGGACGGCTTGTCGATGATCAGCATCAGCCCGTCGCGATGGAGCACGCGGGCCATGATCTCGTCGGCGGTCAATTCGGGAACATCGAGCAAGTGCAAGACTTTCGTTTGTTTGCCGGAACGGCTAACACACCGCCACCATGAACGATACCACGTCAGATCCCCCCAAGCTGAGCTGGTGGCGCCGTCTGTCCGACGGGCTGAAGCGCACCTCGTCCTCGCTTGGGACCGCGGTCGCCGACCTCGTCACCAAGCGCAAGCTCGACCGCGCCATGCTCGACGACATCGAGGACGTGCTGCTGCGCGCCGACCTCGGCACCTCGGTCGCGGTGCGGATTGCGGATGCGGTGGGCACCGGTCGCTACGACAAGGCAATCTCGGCGGACGAGGTCAAGGACGTGGTCGCGACCGAGGTCGAGAAGGTGCTGTCGCCGGTGGCAAAGCCTCTCGTGATCGATGCGGCCAGGAAGCCGTTCGTGATTCTCGTGGTCGGCGTCAACGGCTCCGGCAAGACCACGACCATCGGCAAGCTTTCGCAGAAGTTCGCCTCCGAGGGCCGCAAGGTGATGCTGGCCGCCGGCGACACGTTTCGCGCAGCCGCCATCGAGCAGCTCAAGGTCTGGGGCGAGCGCACCAGGACGCCGGTGATATCAGGCGCGCAGGGCTCGGATTCGGCGAGCCTCGCCTTCAACGCGCTCACCGCCGCAAAGGAGCAAAACGTCGACGTGCTCCTGATCGACACGGCCGGCCGTTTGCAGAACAAGGCCGAGCTGATGAACGAGCTCGAAAAGGTCGTGCGCGTGATCCGCAAGGTGGACGACACTGCGCCGCATGCCGTGCTGCTTGTGCTCGATGCTACCGTCGGCCAGAACGCGCTGTCGCAGGTCGAGGCCTTCCATCGCACCGCCGGCGTCACCGGCCTCGTGATGACCAAGCTCGACGGCACCGCGCGCGGCGGCATCCTGGTGGCGCTCGCGGAGAAATTCAAACTGCCGGTGCATTTCATCGGCGTCGGCGAAGGCGTCGACGATCTCGCGCCGTTCACCGCGCGCGATTTCGCCCGCGCCATTGCCGGAATCGAAAGCTAGAGAATGGACAAGACCCAGCCGCATCCGCTGTTCAAGCTTGCGACCGAACTCGGTCCGCTGCTCGTGTTCTTCTTCGTCAATGCGAAGTTCAACCTGTTCGCCGCGACCGGCGCCTTCATGGTGGCGATCGTGGCGGCGATGATCGCCTCCTATGTGGTGACGCGCCATATCCCGATCATGGCGATCGTGACGGGTGTCATCGTGCTGGTGTTCGGCACGCTCACGCTGGTGCTGCACGACGAGACCTTCATCAAGCTCAAGCCCACCATCATCTACGGCCTGTTCGCCGCGATCCTCGGCGGCGGCCTGTTGTTCGGCCGCTCCTTCATCGCCGTGATGTTCGACCAGATGTTCAATTTGACCCCGCAGGGCTGGCGCATCCTCACCCTGCGCTGGGCGCTGTTCTTCGCCGGCATGGCGGTGCTGAACGAGATCGTCTGGCGCACCCAGAGCACGGATTTCTGGGTGAACTTCAAGGTGTTCGGCGTCACGCCGATCACCATGATCTTCGCCATCGCCCAGATGCCGCTGACCAAGCGCTATCACCTCGAGCCGGTGTCGCTGGAGGCGAGCGAGGCCGAGGCGGGGGATGTAAGGAAGGGGTGAGCGCTCTCAACGCGTCATTGCGAGCGAAGCGAAGCTACATACTCAGTTGTCATCGCCCGGCTTGACCGGGCGATCCAGTATTCCAGAGACGTTAGCGAGATACGGAGGAGCTGCGGCGTACTGGATGCCCCGGTCAAGCCGGGGCATGACAGCGGTTTTGTGGCTGGCTTGTTCGCTCGCACTCACGGCGACGATCAGCTCCCTGCCTCCAGCGCCTTCTCCATCTGCGGCAGCAGCACGCTCCGCAGATTGTCCGGCGTGATCGGACCCACCAGCTTGTAGACGATGGTGCCCTCGCGGCCGACGATGAACGTTTCCGGCACGCCGTAGACGCCCCATTCGATCGAGGCGCGGCCGTTGGCGTCCACGCCGACGCGGCTGAACGGGTTGCCATGGCGGCCGAGGAAGCGGCGCGCGTTGTCGGCGCCGTCCTTGTAGTTGATGCCGACGAGCTGGAAGCGCTTGTCCTTGGCGAATTCCGTCAGCAGCGGCGCCTCGTCGTGGCACGGCACGCACCAGGACGCCCAGACATTGACGAGGCTGACCTTGCCCTTGAACGCGGCGGGATCGAGACCCGGCACCGGCGCATTGTCGGCCTGCAATCCCTCGAGCGCCGGCAGCATCGTCTGCGGCGCCGGCCGTCCGATCAGCGCCGAAGGAATCCGCGAGGGATCGCCGCTGCCGAGCCGGAACCAGAACAGCAGCGCCAGCGCAATGAAAGCGAGCAGCGGCAGCACCGTCAGGAAGCTGCGGCGCTGCGGCGGTGCGGATGTCGATTGATCGCTCATGCTTGATTGCTCATGGTCGATCCATCGCGCTGCGCCCCGAGCGGCGGGTGATGCCGCTGCGATCGAGCTCGCGCAGGCGCTCGGTCTGGCTGCGATAGTCGAGCACGATCCAGCCGATCAGGATCATGACCACGAGGCCGGCGGCCGCATAGGATGTCACGATGAACGACGCGTAGGGACCAAGCGACATCATCACGCAGCCCCTTTTGACGCGTTTTCTTCACGCGTATCGGTACTTAACTCGCTTGAAAACGCTATGCGGCTCGCCTGCATCATCTGCAGCGAGCGCACGCGGCGGCGCAAAATCTCGTTACGCATCGCCGCCAGATGCAGCGTCACGAACAGCAGCGTGAACGCGATCGCCATCACCAGCAGCGGAATCAGGAACGATTTGTCGAGCGACGAGCCGCCCATGCGCATCACCGACGCCGGCTGGTGCAGCGTGTTCCACCAGTCGACCGAGAATTTGATGATGGGCAGGTTGATCGCGCCGACCAGTGTCAGCACCGCGGCGGCGCGCGCCGCGCGCGACGGATCGTCGACCGCGCGCCACAGCGCCATCAGGCCGAGATACATCAGAAAGAGAATCAGCACCGAGGTCAGCCGCGCGTCCCATTCCCAATAGGTGCCCCACATCGGTCGGCCCCACAGCGAACCCGTCAGCAGCGCGAGAAAGGTGAAGCTCGCGCCGATCGGCGCGGCGGCCTTGGCGGCGACGTCGGCGAGCGGATGGCGCCACACCAGCGTGCCCAATGAGGCGATGCTCATCACGCCCCAGACGAACATCGACAGCCAGGCATTGGGCACGTGGATGAACATGATCTTCACGGTCGCGCCCTGCTGGTAGTCGTCGGGCGCAAGCGCGGACTGGTAGAGGCCGATCGCGAGCAGGATGATTGTCGCAGCCGCAAGCCACGGCAACACCCGCGCCGTCAGCGCGAGGAACCGTGAGGGGTTGGCGAGGTCGATCAGCGTCATGGTATCCTGATATCACCGGTGGCTGCTCACGCAATCAGCATAAAAGCGCGCAGCGAAAGTTGATCGGGGTCAAGGTCAGTCCAGTCCATCTCAGTCGAGTCCGTGCCGCAGGCTCGCCGCGGCGGCGAACGGGCCGACCACGAGGCTGACCAGCGACAGCGCGCACAGGATCGAGAATGGCGCGCCGAACGTCATGGGGCCGACGATCACGGCCTGCGAGGCGGCGACCCCAAAGATCAGCACCGGGATCGACAGCGGCAGCACCAGCACGGCCATCAGCAGCCCGCCGCGATGCAGGGTCACCGCCAGCGCCGCGCCGATCATGCCGGTAAATGTCAGCGCCGGCGTGCCCGCCAGCAGCGTCAGCGCGACCGCGCCGGTCGCGACCATGTCGAGGTTGAGCAGCAGGCCGAGGACGGGGGTTGCGACAATCAGCGGCAGGCCGGCGGCCAGCCAATGCGCCAGCGCCTTGGCGGCGCAGGCCAGTTCCAAGGGCGTCCGGCTCATCGTGATCAGGTCGAGTGAGCCGTCCTCGTGGTCGGCCATGAACAGCCGGTCCAAAGTGAGCAGGCTCGCCAGCAGCGCGCCCAGCCACAGGATCGCCGGCCCCAGCCGCGACAGCAGCGCCAGATCCGGCCCGACCGCGAACGGCATCAGCACCACCACGGTCAGGAAGAACAGCACGCCAATCAATGCCCCACCGCCAACGCGCAGCGCGATCCGGACGTCCCGGCGGATGAGGGCGGACAGGGCGGTCATGGGGCGGACCTTCCCGCGGAGTGGGGGCGTTTAATGACTTCGAACCGCAGGCACAGTGCGCTCCCTCCCCCCTTGTGGGGGAGGGCTGGGGAGGGGGGGAGCCCCGGGGACAGTACCTGTTGGGTCCGAATTGCCAGCAACCGAGCGCCCGCCTCCGAAACGCCAAAACCGATAGAGCGCGTCGTGTGGCACCCCTTTCCCTGACCCTCCCCCACAAGGGGGGAGGGAACGGAGAGGCCGGAGCCAAGCCGCTTGGAAAGCTGAGGGTCCATCGGAATCACGCCCCACCCCCGATCCGCAGCTCCCGCGAGTCGATCCCGAGCGGCGCATGGGTCGCCGCGATGATCAGGCCGCCGCGGCCAAGATGCTCGCGCATCAGCCCGCCGACCATGTCCTGGCCGGCGGCGTCGAGCGCGTTGGTCGGCTCGTCCAGCAGCCAGACCGGGCGGCGGACGGTCAGCAGCCGGGCCAGCGAGAGCCGGCGGCGCTGGCCGGCCGACAGGAAGGCTGCGGGCAGATGGGCGGCATGGTCGAGCCCGACGGTGGCGAGGCTCTCGGCGGCATCAAGACGCTCGCCGCCGAGAAAATCAGCCCAGAACGATAGGTTTTCCAGCACGCTCAGCGCGGATTTCAGGGCGTCGCGGTGGCCGAGATAGTGGCACTGCTCGGGCAGCGTCAGCTCGGCACCGCCGCTGTCCAGCGCGATGGTCCCGCCGGCCGGAATGAGCAGGCCCGCGATCAGCCGCAGCAGCGAGGTCTTGCCCGATCCGTTGCGGCCGACAACCGCCACGGCTTCGCCCGAAACCGCCTCGAAATCCAGCCCGGCAAACACCTCGCGACCGCCCCGCACGCAGGTGACCCCACGTCCGAGCAGCTGCATCTTGCCTCGTGCCGATCCGCTCAAAGCCGGGCCTCAGGAAAACTGGGGGTAGCGCATGGGAATTTTTGGCTCGCGAATTGCTGCGGCACGTTTGTGGCTGTGGCGGCGCGGTTAGAAAGCTTCTATAAGCCCGGAACTACTTGATGCAGCAACTCAACCTGCCCCTGCAAGCGATTCAACCGGACTCGCTGACGGTGTTAAAATACCCCTTGCCGGGTATAACTGACAATTGGGATTTCCTAGCATGACCTCGCTCGACAGCTTCAAATGCAAAAAGACCCTCAAGGTCGGCGCCAAGACCTATGTCTATTACAGCCTGCCCACGGCCGAGAAGAATGGTCTGAAGGGAATTTCGAAACTTCCCTATTCGATGAAGGTCCTGCTCGAGAACCTCCTGCGCAATGAGGACGGCCGCTCGGTCAAGAAGGCAGACATCGTCGCGGTCTCGAAATGGCTGCGCAAGAAGTCGCTGGAGCACGAGATCGCCTTCCGCCCGGCGCGCGTGCTGATGCAGGATTTCACCGGCGTGCCGGCCGTCGTCGATCTCGCCGCGATGCGCAACGCGATGCAGAAGCTCGGCGGCGATGCCGAGAAGATCAATCCGCTGGTGCCGGTCGACCTCGTCATCGACCATTCGGTGATCGTGAACTTCTTCGGCGACAACAAGGCCTTCGGCAAGAACGTCGCCGAGGAATACAAGCAGAACCAGGAGCGCTACGAGTTCCTGAAGTGGGGCCAGAAGGCGTTCTCGAACTTCTCCGTCGTGCCGCCCGGCACCGGCATCTGCCACCAGGTCAATCTCGAATATCTCTCCCAGACGGTCTGGACCAAGAAGGAGAAGATGACGGTCGGCAAAAAGATCGGCACCTTCGAGGTCGCCTATCCCGACTCGCTGGTCGGCACCGATTCCCACACCACCATGGTCAACGGCCTCGCCGTGCTCGGCTGGGGCGTCGGCGGCATCGAGGCGGAAGCCTGCATGCTCGGCCAGCCGCTGTCGATGCTGCTGCCCAACGTCGTCGGCTTCAAGCTGAAGGGCGCGATGAAGGAAGGCGTCACCGCCACCGACCTCGTGCTGACCGTCACGCAGATGCTGCGCAAGCTCGGGGTGGTCGGCAAGTTCGTCGAGTTCTTCGGTCCCGGCCTCGACAACCTCTCCGTCGCCGACAAGGCGACCATTGCCAACATGGCGCCCGAATACGGCGCGACCTGCGGCTTCTTCCCCGTCGACGCCGCCGCGATCGATTACCTCAAGACCTCCGGCCGCGCTCCGGCGCGCGTCGCGCTGGTGCAGGCCTATGCCAAGGCGCAAGGGCTGTTCCGCACCGCCAAGTCGGCCGATCCGGTGTTCACGGAAACGCTGACGCTCGACCTCACCGATGTCGTGCCGTCGATGGCCGGCCCGAAGCGTCCCGAAGGCCGCATCGCGCTGCCGTCGGTCGCCGAAGGTTTTTCGCTCGCGCTCGGCACCGAGTACAAGAAGACCGAGGAGCCGAACAAGCGCTTTGCCGTGGAAGGCAAGAACTTCGAGATCGGTCATGGCGACGTCGTGATCGCCGCCATCACCTCCTGCACCAACACCTCGAATCCGAGCGTGCTGATCGGCGCCGGCCTGCTGGCGCGCAATGCCGCCGCCAAGGGCCTCAAGGCAAAACCGTGGGTGAAGACTTCGCTGGCCCCGGGCAGCCAGGTGGTCGCGGGCTATCTCGCCGATTCCGGTCTCCAGGCTCACCTCGACAAGGTCGGCTTCAACCTGGTCGGTTTCGGCTGCACCACCTGCATCGGCAATTCCGGTCCGCTGCCGGAGGAGATTTCGAAGTCGATCAACGACAACGGCATCGTCGCCGCTGCCGTGCTCTCCGGTAACCGCAACTTCGAAGGCCGCGTCTCGCCCGACGTGCAGGCGAATTATCTGGCCTCGCCGCCGCTGGTCGTCGCCCACGCGCTCGCCGGCAGCGTCACCAAGAACCTTGCCGTCGAGCCGCTCGGCGAAGGCAAGGACGGCAAGCCGGTGTACCTCAAGGACATCTGGCCGACGACGAAGGAGATCAACGCCTTCATGAAGAAGTTCGTGACCGCGTCGATCTTCAAGAAGAAGTATGCCGACGTGTTCAAGGGCGACACCAACTGGCGCAAGATCAAGACGGTCGAGAGCGAGACCTATCGCTGGAACATGAGCTCGACCTACGTGCAGAACCCGCCCTATTTCGACGGCATGAAGAAGGAGCCGGAGCCGGTCACCGACATCGTCGAGGCGCGCATCCTCGCCATGTTCGGCGACAAGATCACCACCGACCACATCTCGCCGGCCGGTTCGATCAAGCTCACCTCGCCCGCCGGCAAATATCTCAGCGAGCACCAGGTGCGTCCTGCCGACTTCAACCAGTACGGCACGCGGCGCGGCAACCATGAAGTCATGATGCGCGGCACCTTCGCCAACATCCGCATCAAGAACTTCATGCTCAAAGGCGCCGATGGCAACATCCCCGAGGGCGGTCTCACCAAGCACTGGCCGGACGGCGAACAGATGTCGATCTACGAGGCCGCGATGAAGTACCAGCAGGAGCAGGTCCCGCTGGTGGTGTTCGCCGGCGCCGAATATGGCAACGGCTCCTCGCGCGACTGGGCTGCGAAGGGCACGCGTCTGCTCGGCGTGCGCGCCGTGATCTGCCAGAGCTTCGAGCGTATCCATCGCTCCAACCTGGTCGGCATGGGCGTGCTGCCGCTGACCTTCGAGGAGGGCACCTCGTGGTCGTCGCTCGGCCTCAAGGGTGACGAGAAGGTCACGCTGCGCGGTCTCGTCGGCGATCTCAAGCCGCGTCAGAAGCTGACCGCGGAGATCGTCTCCGGCGACGGTTCGCTGCAGCGCGTTTCGCTGCTCTGCCGCATCGATACGCTGGACGAGCTCGATTACTACCGCAACGGCGGCATCCTGCACTACGTGCTGCGCAAGCTCGCGGCTTAAGCGCGGATTTGTGAACGGTGGCTCACTGCGAAGTGAGTAGAAGGTTAGATGAAGGCGGCCTATCACAAGGCCGCCTTCGCGCGTTTGCGGCAGCTTCAGACCGGCCCGCCCGGCGAAATACCTCGCTTTGGGCGCTTGCCTGGACGTTTGAATGTGCCGCGTCCGTAAGACTACGGTGACCATCCGGCGGTAAGATTTCCCTTCTCACGAGCAATGGTGTGCGGCGTACGACATGACAGCAATGACGGCTTCCCATCTGGTTTCACGCTGGTCCGGTGCCCTCTGGTCGGGAGCACTTGGTATCTGTGCGATCGTCGCCGTTATCCGCCCTGCCGAGGCCGACCCGCGCGCCGTGGTCGAGCTCTTCACCTCGCAGGGCTGCTCGTCCTGCCCGCCCGCCGACAAGATCATTGGCGATCTCTCCAGCGATCCTTCGATCATCGCATTGAGCATGCCGATCGACTATTGGGATTATCTCGGCTGGAAGGACACGCTGGCGGATTCGCGCTTCTCGGCGCGGCAGCGCGCCTATTCGCGCATGCGTGGCGACCGCGAAGTCTACACGCCGCAGGTCGTGGTCAACGGCTCCACGCATGTCATCGGCAGCGACCGTGCCGGCATCGAGAATGCGATCGGCAAGACAGACAAGGACATCGGCGTCATGAGCGTGCCGGTGACGATGTCGCTGTCGGGTAAGCAGATCAACGTCTCGGTGGCTGCGAGCAAGGTACCGGTGGTCTCGCGCGGCGAGGTCTGGATCTGCTCGGTCGCCAAATCGGTGCCGATCACAATCACCCGCGGCGAAAATCGCGGACAGCAGGTCACCTATCACAACGTCGTGCGCAACCTGCTCAAGGTCGGCGACTGGACCGGCAGTCCGGAAAGCTGGACGGTGCCGATCGAGAACCTCACGCGCGACGGCGTCGACGGCGCGATCGTCTATGTCCAGGACGGCAGCCGCGACAAGCCGGGCCCGATGCTGGGCGCGGCCTACACGTCGCTGCACTGATTCGATTCTCTCTCTAAGCGTTGTACTCGCTCTCGCTTCTCATGGTGAGGAGCGCGCCGTTCGCGCGCGTCTCGAACCATGCAGGCAGCTCGGCCTCGATCCTTCGAGACGCCGCGGCTCCTCAGGGTGAGGGAGAAGAGTTTTCGCGCTGATGTTTGGCGGGCAATTCGCCGAGCCGGAAACATCCCGACACAAACAAAAAAGGACCAACTTGCGTTGGCCCTCCTTGCCGTGCGTACAGACCCGATCCTGTTCGACCCCGGGGGGCTGGGGGCTGAGGAATCCGGAACCGAAAGGACCGGGTCAACGCACACAGGTCTTTTCGCAATGCAGGGCGGCAGGCGCTTGGCGGAAAAGCGGCGATACTATGATTCCTGCTAACGATCCCGTGACGGTTCGTCGCGAGGGAGTTCCACTGTCGCGTGTGGTGATTTGTCCGCGATTCGAGGAGTTGAGCGAGGAGCCTCTTGCGATGGGGAACGGTTGGCGCAATCATGCAAATGTCATGATCCGCGGTTCCGGGGACGGTTTTCGCGGACGAGATGCGACAGGAGGCGCTCCATGGGTGTGATGTCGGAGGATGCCGATCCGAGCGGACAGCGCGCGGCGGCGCACCCCGCTGCTGCGAACGCCCAACCGGCCAGGGTGACGTTCAACCGGCTCGAGCTGCATCGCATCCTCAATCTCTATGGCCGCATGGTCGCCGACGGCGAGTGGCGCGACTATGCCATCGATTTCCTGAAGGACCGCGCGGTGTTCTCGGTGTTCCGCCGCGCCTCGGAAGTGCCGATCTATCGCATCGAGAAGGATCCGCGCCTCGCCCGCAAGCAGGGCATGTATAGCGTGATCTCGGCGACGGGCTTGATCCTGCGCCGCGGCCACGAGCTCGAGCGCGTGCTGCTGGTGATCGACCGGAAATTGGCGGTGGTGTAGCACCCTCGTCATTCCGGGGCGCGACGGAGTCGCGAACCCGGAATCTCGATATTGTTCGCCCACAACTTCTGGATTCCGGGCTCGCGCTGCGCGCCCGGAATGACGGTAGCCCCTAATCCCTCGGCACGCTCCTCGCGCCCTCGCCGAGATCGCGCTGCATCATCACCGTGTCCAGCCAGCGGCCGAATTTCAGGCCGACATTGGGATGGGTGCCGATCATCCTGAAGCCGCCCCGCGTATGCACGCCGATCGAGCCGGCATTGGCGGAATCGCCGATCACCGCGATCATCTGGCGGAAGCCGCGCGCCTCGCATTCGGTGATCAGCCGCTCCAGCAGCAATGCCCCGATGCCGCGGCGGTGGAAGGAGGGATCGAGATAGATCGAGTTCTCAACCGTGAAGCGGTAGGCCGGGCGCGGCCGGTAGGGACCGGCATAGGCGTAGCCGGCCACGCGCCCCTCGAGGATGACGACGAAATAGGGATAGCCGCCGTCGACCAGCGCGCGATAGCGGCGCGTCATCTCGGCAAGGTCCGGCGGCTCCAGCTCGAAGGTCGCGGTGCCCTCGCGGACGGCCTGCTGGTAGATGGCGGTGATGGCGGGAAGGTCGGCCTCGGTCGCGGGCCTGATTTCGGGTGCGGATGCGGACATGGGAGGAAGATAGCAGGGGCGTTGCGATGAGCAACGCTGTTCCTGCATACGTCGTGGCCGGGCATAGCCGTACGAAGGACGGCGTCGCTTCCGCTCGCCTATGTCCCGGCCATCCGCGTTCTTTTGTGATCACGAATGCTAGGTTCGTGGATGCCCGGGACAAGCCCGGGCATGACGGAGGGCCCCAAACAAAAACCCCGGCCTTTCGGCCGGGGCTCGTGTCGTTCGATCTGGGCTGGCGCTTAGTCGCGCTGGCCGAGCAGCTGCAGGAGCAGCGTGAACAGGTTGATGAAGTTCAGGTACAGCGACAGGGCGCCGGTGATGGCCGCACGCTCTGCGATGTCACCGCCGGACGAGGCATAGCCGTAGATGTAGTCGTTCTTCAGCCGCTGGGTATCCCAGGCGGTGAGCCCCGCGAACACCAGCACGCCGACCACCGACACGATGAACTGGAGCAGCGAGCTGCCCAGGAACAGGTTCACCAGGCTGGCGATGACGATGCCGATCAGGCCCATGAACAGGAACGAACCCATCCCGCTCAGGTCACGCTTGGTGGTGTAGCCATAGAGGCTCAGGGCACCGAACGTGGCGGCGGTGATGAAGAACACCCGCACGATCGAGGTGTGCGTGAACACCAGGAAGATCGAGGACAGCGAGATGCCCATCAGCGCCGCGAATACCCAGAACAGGATCTGGGCGGTCGAGGGGGCGAGACGGTTGATGCCTGCCGAGATCACGAACACCATGGCGAGCGGCGCGAGCATGAACAGCCATTTCAGCGGGCTGACGAACATCGCGTAGCCGAACGGCGTCAGGAACAGCTTGCCGACGCGGACGGCTTCCGGGGTCGGAACGTCGGTCACGGCAGCCATGTAGACGCCGAGCGCGGCCAGGCCAGTGATGGCCAGGCCGATGCTCATGTAATTGTAGATGCGCAGCATGTAGGCGCGCAGGCCGGCATCGACCGTCGCGGCGTCAACACGCCCGGCGGCCCTGCCGAAAGGAGAAGCGTAGTTACGGTCTAGGTCCGACATGGTCGAATTCCCGTTGGTTGGTCCGGTCCGGCATGAGGGTCGCCATGCCGCCGGTTCGTCAAATTCTATCTCGGATACCGATGCCCGCCGACTAAATTTTGGCTCACAATCGGGCTCCGAACCCATCCGATATGTGGGAAACTAACACATTCACTGCAACGGTCCACGCGCGGCCGAATGTCGCCCTTACCCACAATCCTGGCGAGCAGACGTGGTTAATCGCTGGAATCGTGCGATTCCGACACCATGCGGCCGCCCGCTACATTTTGTCACAAATTCCGCAACACCGCCGCCGGCTTTTTGTTCAATGCCAACAGCGTGCCGGCGAGCCCGAGCCCGACGGTGACGACGAGGGCGGCCGCGACCACGCCGGCCGCGCTGCCGGCCTGCCAGACGAAGCTCAGCGTCATCAGCCGCGTCACGATCATCCAGGCCGCGATGCTGCCGGCGATCACGCCGAACACCGCGGTGGCAAGGCCGATCAGGAGGTATTCGAGGGCATAGGCGCCGAGCAGCCGCAGCCGGGTCGCGCCCAGCGTCTTCAGGATCACCGCATCGTAGACCCGGTGGCGATGGCCGGCGGCGAGCGCCCCGCCCAGCACCAGGATCGCCGAGATCAGGGTCACGGCGCTGGCACCGCGAATCGCCAGCGCCAGATTGGTCACGACCGAGCCGACCGTCTCCATCACCTCGCGCACGCGCACGCTGGTCACCATCGGATAGGCGTCGGCGACCTCTTTGATGATCTTGCCGTCGCCTGCGGCGTCGCCGCCGGTTTCGGTCAGCGTCGCGATATGGGTGTGCGGGGCGCCCTTGAAGGCGTTCGGCGAGAACACCAGCACGAAATTGATGCCGAGCCCCTGCCAGTCGATGGTGCGCAGATTGCCGATTTTGGCCGGGATGTCGCGGCCAAGCACGTTGACCACGATTTCGTCGCCGAGCTTGAGGCCCAGCCCGTCGGCGATCTTCTTCTCCATCGAGACCAGCGGCGGGCCGGAATAGTCGGGGCTCCACCATTCGCCCTCCACCACCTTGGAGCCCTTCGGCAGCTCCGCGGTGTAGGTCAGCCCGCGGTCGCTTTGCAGCACCCATTCGGAATCGGTGGTGGGCTTGAGCTCCTCGGCGCGAACGCCCCGCGCTCCGACGATGCGCCCGCGCAGCATCGGCACGTCCTCGACCTTGGCGCCGGGGGCGATCTTGTGGAGATAGAAGTCGAACTGCTCGGCCTGCGTGCTCGGGATGTCGATGAAGAAGAACGACGGCGCGTGCTCGGGGAGGGCGGCGAGGAACTGCCGGCGCAGATTGCCGTCGATCTGGGTGATGGTGACGAGCACGGCGAGCCCGAGCCCCAGCGACAGCACGACCGAGGGCGTCAGCGCGCCCGGCCGGTGGATGTTGGCGATCGCGAGCCGCAGCATCGGCAGGCGCGAGCGCGGCAGCCGCCGCGCGATTCCCATCAGGAGCGCGGCAATGCCCCGCAGCAGGGCGAACACGACGACGGAGGACGCCACGAACACCGCGGCGATGCGCTTGTCGAAGGACAGTCCGATCACGACCGCGATCAGCAGGGTGACCACCACGCCCATGAACACGAGATAGCCCAGGCGCGGCCGGTGCCATTCGGTGCTGACGGTGTCGCGGAACAGCGCCGCGACCGGCACGTCGTGGACGCGGCCGAGCGGCCACAGGCCGAAGGCGAGCGCGGTGAGCAGGCCGTAGACGAAGGACAGTGCGAGTTCGTCGGCATGCACGGCCGGCACCACCGGCAGCGGCAGCAGCTTGCCGAACAGTCCGACGATGGCGAACGGCATCGCCGCGCCGAGCGCAAGCCCGATCATCGAGCCGATGGCGGCGAGCAGGATGACCTGCGCCAGATAAATGCCGAACACGTCGCGCCCGGTGGCGCCGACGGCCTTGAGGGCCGCGATCACCTCGAGCTTGCGGTCGATATGGCTCTTCACCGCATTGGCGACGCCGACGCCGCCGACCAAAAGCGCGGCGAGGCCGACCAGCGTCAGAAATTGCGTGAAACGGTTGATGTTGCGCTCGAGCTGCGGCGAGGCATTGGAGCGGCTGCGGACCTCCCAGCCGGCCTGCGGCGCGGCGTTGCGCGCATCCGTGATGAAGGCTTCGGTGGCGCGCTCGCTGTTGCCGGCATCCGGCAGTTTCACGCGGTAGACCCAGCGTACCAGGCTGCCGGGCTGGATCAGGCCGGTGGCGCGCAGGCCCGCCTCGCTGATCAGGAAGCGTGGCCCAAAGCCGATGCCGCCGGCGAGCTTGTCCGGCTCGGCTTCGACGGTGCTGCGGATCTGGAAGGCGGCAGAGCCGATGGTGACGCGGTCACCGGTCTTGAGCGACAGCCGCGCCAGCAACGTCGGATCGGCGGCCGCGCCGAACGCACCGTCGTGCATCGCCAGTAGATCGGACATCGCCAGCTGCGGCGCCAGGGTCAACTGTCCCAGCATCGGATAGGTGTCGTCGACCGCCTTCATCTCGACCAGCGCGAGCTTGCCCTCCGCCGAGCGCGCCATGCCGCGCAAGGTGGCCGCGGTCGAGAGGGTGCCGCGTGAACGCAGGAAGGCGACCTCTTCGGGCTTCGCTTCCCGCTGAAACAGCACGAAGGAGACGTCGCCGCCGAGCAATGTGCGGCCCTCGCGGGCGAGACCGTCGCTCAGGCTCGCCGAGACCGAGCCGACGCCGGCGATCGCCATCACGCCGAGCGCGATGCAGGCGATGAAGACGTAGAAGCCGCGCAGGCCGCCGCGCAATTCGCGCAGTGCGTAACGCAGCGACAGCGCGACGCCGTTGGGCTTCGCGAACGGTTCGGCCACGGCGCTCATGCCGGCGCAGACTGCGTGTCGATGCGGCCCGACCGCAGCCGGATCACCCGGTCGCAGCGATGCGCGAGCGAGGAATCGTGCGTCACCAGCACCAGGGTCATGCCGCGCTCGGCATGCTTGCTGAACAAGAGATCGACGATCTGCCTGCCCGTGGTTTCGTCGAGATTGCCGGTCGGCTCGTCGGCGACGAGGATGGCAGGATCGGGCGCCAGCGCGCGCGCCAGCGCGACGCGCTGCTGCTCGCCGCCGGAGAGCTGCGTCGGATAATGATGCAGGCGGTCGCCGAGCCCGACCGATTGCAGCTCCTGCGCGGCGCGCCTGGCGGCATCCGGATTGCCGGCGAGCTCGAGCGGCACGGCCACGTTCTCCAGTGCCGTCATGGTCGGGATCAGATGGAAGGACTGGAAGACGATGCCGACCTGGCGGCCGCGGAAGCGGGCCAGCGCGTCCTCGTCGAGGGCATTGAAAGGCGTGCCTGACACCACCACCTCTCCGCTATCAGGACGCTCCAGCCCCGCCATCACCATCAGCAGCGTGGATTTGCCCGAGCCTGACGGGCCGATCAGGCCGATCGCCTCGCCCGAGGCGACGCGCAGGCTGATATCCTTGAGGATGTGAACGCGTGCCGCGCCCGTGCCCAATGAGAGGTTGACGTTGGATATGGCGATGGTGTCCGGCGAGGCGCCGGCGAGCGAAGAGGATTCGATGCGAGTGTCCATGGTCCGGTCATATGGCAACTTCGATAGCGCGGTCGAGAGGCGTTACGGATTGTTCATGCACATAGCCGTGTTGATGCTCGCTTTGATGACGATGGCGAACCCCGTTTGGGCGGAAGCGACAAAACCGGTCAGGCTTGTCGTTCTCGGCGATTCTTTGAGCGCCGGTCTCGGCCTGGCGGCCCAGGATGCGTTCCCCCAGAAACTCCAAAAAGCGTTGCAGGCCAAGGGCATAGCGGTCAACATGACCAATGCCGGGGTGTCCGGCGACACCTCTTCGGGCGGCCGCGACCGGCTCGACTGGTCGGTGCCTGATGGAACCGATGGCGTCATTATCGAGCTCGGCGCCAACGATGCGCTGCGCGGCATCGATCCCGATTTGGCACGTACCGCGCTCACCGACATCGTCACGCGTCTCAAGGCGCGCAGGATTTCGGTGATGCTGTGCGGGATGCTGGCGCCGCCGAATTACGGCGCCGAATACGCGGCCCGCTTCAATTCGATTTATCCGGATCTTGCGAAAAAATTCGACGTGCCGCTCTATCCGTTCTTCCTCGAAGGCGTTGCAGCAGATGCCAAGCTCAACCAGGCCGACGGCATTCATCCGACCGCGGCCGGCGTCGACATCATCGTCGGCAACATCATGCCCACGGTAGAGGCATTCATTGGCACGATCGCTGAGCAACGGCGTTGAAAAGCAGGCAGCGCTAACCCTATTAACAAGGGTTATCCCGTGAGTTCACGGGTCATGCTTCGCAGAGTCACACAACTGCGATAGGAATCAAGGTACCGGTGATTCGTCTCCGGCTCTAAAATTTGGATATGATCCTCCCCACGGATCATGCCCAAGCATCGGGAGTGCGAAACGATGCCGCGTTTGTTCACTGGTCTGGAAATTCCGGCCGAGGTCGGCCAGACGCTTTCCAACTTGAGGGGCGGCCTCCCCGGCGCCCGCTGGATCGATCCCGAAAATTATCACGTCACCCTGCGATTCATCGGCGATATCGACGGCATGTCCGCCAACGAGATCGCCTCGATGCTGTTTCGCGTCGATCGCAAGCCCTTCGAGGTGAAGGTGCAGGGGCTCACGAGTTTTGGCGGCCGCAAGCCGCGTGCGGTGGTCGCGACCATCGCGCCGAGCAAGCCGCTGATGGAATTGCAGGCGGAGCTCGAGCGCTTGATGCAGCGGATCGGCCTCGACCCTGAAGGCCGCAAGTTCATTCCGCATGTCACGCTCGCCCGTCTGCACGACGCCACCGACCGCGACGTCGCCGACTATCTCTCGATGCGCGGCTACTTCCCCAGCAAGGCGTTCGTGGCCGAACGCTTTGTGCTGTTCTCGTCCCGCGCATCGACGGGCGGCGGGCCGTATGTTGTCGAGGACGCCTACGAGTTGTGCGACTAGCGCCGCTCTCGCGCCCCGGCCGCAGAGCCGGGGCCCAGCGCTCCGTGATGAACGACATTTGGCGATGAACGGAATAGTGGGGCCCGGCTCTGCGCAAGAGCGCTGCAGCGCGTCCGCGACACGAACGCATAGCGCCCCGCACCAATTCACGGCTTGCAATTTCCGCTCATCTCTGGCGGTAAAGGGCCATGCTCTCGACGCCCAGTTCCTCATTCCGCGAGGCCTATCAGGCCCAGATCGCATCCGGTGCGATCGAGCCCGATGCCGCGCAGGCCGAAGTCGCCGAGGCCTATGCGGCGCTCGACCAGCGGCTCGCCAACTACAAGCCGGCGCGCAAGCAGGGCCTGCTCAGCCGCCTGTTCAGCAGCGACAAGGACGAGGCGCCGCGCGGGCTCTACATCCATGGCGAGGTCGGCCGCGGCAAGACCATGCTGATGGATTTGTTCTTCCAGCACTCGACCGTCGAGCACAAGCGGCGCGCGCATTTCCACGAGTTCATGGCCGATGTGCACGAGCGCATCTACGACTATCGCCAGGGCATCGCGCGCGGCGAGATCGCCGATGGCGACGTCATCGCGCTGACCGCGAATGCGATCTTCGAGGAGAGCTGGCTGCTCTGCTTCGACGAATTCCACGTCACCGATATCGCGGATGCGATGATCCTGGGGCGCCTGTTCGCAAAGCTGTTCGAACTCGGCACCGTGGTGGTCGCGACCTCCAACGTCGCGCCCGACGATCTCTACAAGGGTGGCCTGAACCGTTCGCTGTTCCTGCCCTTCATCAAGCAGATCACCGACCACATGGACGTCTCGCGGCTCGACGCGCGCACCGACTTCCGGCTGGAGAAGCTTCAGGGCGTGCCGATGTGGCTGACGCCGGCGGACGGCGATGCGGACGCAGCCCTCGACCGTGCCTGGTCGAAGATGTCGGGCAGCGCCAAATGCAAGTCGCGCGACATTTCGATCAAGGGCCGCATCCTGCACGTGCCGTGCTCGGCCCATGGCGTGGCTCGATTTTCGTTCGCGGATCTCTGCGAGAAACCGCTGGGCGCATCCGATTACCTCAGGCTCGCGCACGACTATCACACCATCCTGGTCGACCATATTCCAGTGATGGACGTCTCCCAGCGCAACGCCGCCAAGCGCTTCATCACCCTGATCGACACGCTCTACGACAATGCCGTGAAGCTGATGGCCTCGGCCGACGCCAACCCGATCTCGCTCTACCTCGCCCACGAGGGCAACGAGGCCAACGAATTCAAGCGGACTGCCTCACGCCTGATCGAAATGAGCTCGGAATCCTACCTGGCGCTGGCTCACGGCCGCACGGATTCCACCGCCAGCGGCTCCACCAAGGGCCTGGTGGAGACTTAAGTCCTATTTGCCAGGGCTGTCATTCCGGGGCGCCCGCTCTTCGCGGGCGAACCCGGAATCCCGAAGTTGTGGCGCGAGATTCCGGGTTCGCGCTGACGCGCGCCCCGGAATGACGGCGGATGTGGCTGCTCTCCCGCTAAGCCCGACAATTGGGCATCCGGCGACTTGAACGGGGGAGGCGAAAGGGATAACCACCCTGTCAGTTTTCCCCTCCTTACGTGTCTAAAGGACAGGTTCACATGGCGCGCGACAAGATTGCTTTGATTGGCTCCGGTCAGATCGGCGGAACGCTGGCTCACCTCATCGGCCTGAAGGAACTGGGCGACGTCGTGATGTTCGACATTGCCGAGGGCGTGCCGCAGGGCAAGGCGCTCGACATCGCGCAGTCCTCGCCGGTCGACGGTTTTGACGCGCATTACACCGGCGCGAATTCCTACGAAGCGCTCGACAACGCCAAGGTCTGCATCGTCACCGCCGGCGTGCCGCGCAAGCCCGGCATGAGCCGCGACGATCTCCTCTCCATCAACCTCAAGGTCATGGAGCAGGTCGGTGCCGGCATCAAGAAGTACGCTCCCGACGCCTTCGTCATCTGCATCACCAACCCGCTCGACGCGATGGTCTGGGCGCTTCAGAAGGCCTCCGGCCTGCCGCACAAGAAGGTCGTCGGCATGGCCGGCGTGCTGGATTCGTCGCGCTTCCGCTACTTCCTGGCCGATGAGTTCAACGTCTCCGTCGAAGACGTCACCGCCTTCGTGCTCGGCGGCCATGGCGATACCATGGTGCCGCTGGTGAAGTATTCCACCGTCGCCGGCATTCCGCTGCCTGATCTGGTCAAGATGGGCTGGACCTCGCAGGCGCGCCTCGACGAGATCGTCGACCGCACCCGCAACGGCGGCGCCGAGATCGTCAATCTGCTCAAGACCGGTTCGGCCTTCTACGCCCCGGCCGCGTCCGCGATCGCGATGGCCGAGAGCTATCTGCGCGACAAGAAGCGCGTGCTGCCCTCCGCCGCCTACCTCAACGGCGAATACGGCGTGAAGGACATGTATGTCGGCGTGCCCGTCGTGATCGGCGCCAAGGGCGTCGAGCGCGTCGTCGAGATCGAACTCGCCGGCAAGGACCGCGAGGCGTTCGACAAATCGGTCGGCGCGGTGCAGGGCCTGGTCGACGCCTGCAAGAAGATCGCACCCGATCTTCTCGGCCGCTAAGGCGCAAACAATCCCGCCGAAGATCGAAAACCGGTCTTCGGCGGTTTCATTTCCGGACCCCCGCGTCGGGCGGGGTTCGGTCCGGCAGTCCAGAGATCTCGATGTCAAAGAATCCGGGTTGCAGTTCCTGTGGTATATGGTATGCCAGACACAAGACTGAGGTGGGCCCTAGAGGTCACCGCCCGCGGGTTCAGGGAGCGACCATATGAATATCCATGAATATCAGGCCAAAGCGCTGCTGAACGAGTTCGGCGTGGCCATCTCCAAGGGCGTTCCCGTCCTGAAGCCCGCCGACGCGGAGGCCGCTGCCAAGGCGCTCCCGGGCCCGGTCTGGGTGGTGAAGAGCCAGATCCATGCCGGCGGCCGCGGCAAGGGCAAGTTCAAGGAAGCCTCCGCCGGCGACAAGGGCGGCGTCCGCATCGCCAAGTCGGCTGCCGAGGTCACCGAATTCGCTAAGCAGATGCTCGGCGCCACGCTGGTGACGATCCAGACCGGCCCGGCCGGCAAGCAGGTCAACCGCCTCTACATCGAGGACGGCTCCGATATCGATAAGGAATTCTACCTCTCGCTCCTGGTCGACCGCGAGACCTCGCGCGTCTCCTTCGTCGTCTCGACCGAAGGCGGCGTCAACATCGAGGACGTCGCGCACAACACGCCGGAGAAGATCGTCACCTTCTCGGTCGATCCCGCCACCGGCATCATGGGCCACCACGGCCGCACCGTCGCCAACGCGCTCAAGCTCTCCGGCGACCTCGCCAAGCAGGCCGAGAAGCTCACCGCGCAACTGTTCACGGCCTTCGTCGCCAAGGACATGTCGATGCTGGAGATCAACCCGCTGGTCGTGACCAAGCAGGGCCAGCTCCGCGTGCTCGACGCAAAAGTGTCGTTCGACGACAACGCGCTGTTCCGTCACCCCGAGGTGCTCGCGCTGCGCGACGAGACCGAGGAAGACGCCAAGGAAATCGAGGCGTCGAAGTACGACCTCAACTACGTCACGCTCGACGGCAATATCGGCTGCATGGTCAACGGCGCCGGTCTCGCCATGGCGACGATGGACATCATCAAGCTCTACGGCATGGCGCCGGCCAACTTCCTCGACGTCGGCGGCAGCGCCAGCAAGGAGAAGGTCGCGGCCGCCTTCAAGATCATCACCGCCGATCCCAACGTGAAGGGCATCCTGGTCAACATCTTCGGCGGCATCATGAAGTGCGACGTGATCGCCGAGGGCGTCACCGCCGCCGTGCGCGAGGTCGGCCTCAGCGTGCCGCTGGTGGTTCGCCTCGAAGGCACCAATGTCGAGCTCGGCAAGAAGATCATCCGTGAATCCGGCCTGAACGTGGTGCCGGCGGACGATCTCGACGACGCCGCGCAGAAGATCGTGAAGGCCGTCAAGGGAGGCTGAGGCCATGACCCAGGACCATCTCGCCGCATCATCTCCGCTCCCCGAGCACACGCGCCTGTCGGCGTTCGCCGGCGAATGGGATGGCGAAGAGGTGGTCTTCCCGTCGCGCTGGACCGCGGGCGGGCCGGCCACCTCGCACACCGTCGCGCGCATGGACCTGAACGGGTTCTACCTGATCCAGGACTCGGTCCAGATGCGCGACGGCAAGCAGATCTTCGCCACCCACGGCATCTTCACCTTCGACCGCGAGGACCGGACCTACAAATTGTTCTGGTACGACTCGCTCGGCTACACGCCGCCCTCGCCCGCCTCCGGCGGGTGGGTCGGGAAGACCCTGACGCTGGTGCGCGGCTCGCTCCGCGGCAACGCGCGCCACGTCTACGAGATCATCGACGACAATTCCTACGCGTTGAAGATCCAGTTCTCGCCGGACGCGGAAGGCTGGGCCGACGTGCTCACCGGCGTCTACCGCCGCATCCACTGACCTCTCACTCGTTAGTTTCGCGAAAGCAGACCTCATGTCCATCCTGATCGACAAGAACACCAAGGTCATCTGCCAGGGCTTTACCGGCAAGAACGGCACCTTCCACTCGGAGGCCGCGCTTGCCTATGGCACCAAGATGGTCGGCGGCACCTCGCCGGGCAAAGGCGGCGCGACGCATCTGGGCCTGCCGGTGTTCGACACCGTGCGCGAGGCACGTGAGAAGACCGGCGCCGATGCATCCGTGATCTACGTGCCGCCGCCGGGCGCGGCCGATGCGATCTGCGAAGCCATCGACGCCGAGATCCCGCTGATCGTCTGCATCACCGAAGGTATCCCGGTCATCGACATGGTCAGGGTGAAGCGCTCGTTGGCCGGCTCCAAGTCGCGCCTGATCGGGCCGAACTGCCCGGGCGTCATGACCGCCGGCGAGTGCAAGATCGGCATCATGCCCGCCAACATCTTCAAGACCGGCTCGGTCGGCATCGTCTCCCGCTCCGGCACGCTCACTTACGAAGCCGTGTTCCAGACTTCCCAGGAAGGCCTCGGCCAGACCACCGCGGTCGGCATCGGCGGCGACCCGGTCAAGGGCACCGAGTTCATCGACGTGCTGGAAATGCTGCTCGCCGACCCCAAGACCGAATCGATCATCATGATCGGCGAGATCGGCGGCTCCGCCGAGGAGGACGCCGCCCAGTTCCTCAAGGACGAGGCCAAGCGCGGCCGCAAGAAGCCGATGGTCGGCTTCATCGCGGGCGTCACCGCACCTCCCGGCCGCCGCATGGGCCATGCCGGCGCGATCATTTCGGGCGGCAAGGGCGACGCCGGTTCCAAGACCGACGCGATGAAATCCGCAGGGATTACAGTGTCACCGTCTCCCGCCCGGCTCGGCCACACGCTTGCCGAAAAATTGAAGGACTAATTCACTCCTTCGTACTTTTCCGGGCGAAGTTTCGCAGCAAATAGGATAAATGGTGCCTGTCGCGCTGAGCCCCTGCCGGGGAGCTCAGCGCCAGCGCCGTTTGTTATGCGCGAACCGAAATCGCCAGGAACTCAAGTATGTCTCGCCAGGACGCGAACGCAGCCTTTGCCCTCTCCTCCTTTTTGCAGGGCACCAACGCCACCTACATCGACGAAATCTACGCCCGCTACGAGAAGGACCCGTCCTCGGTCGACGCCGAGTGGCAGGCGTTCTTCAAGAGCCTGAACGACCAGCCCTCCGACGTCCGCAAGAACGCCGAGGGCCCGTCCTGGGAGCGCGCCAATTGGCCGCTGACCCCGCAGGACGACCTCACCTCCGCCCTCGACGGCAATTGGGCCGAGGTCGAGAAGGCGGTCGGTGCCAAGATCGCCGCCAAGGCGCAGGCCGGCAACAAGGGCGCTGATTTCTCTTCCGCCGACATGCTGCAGGCGACGCGCGACTCCGTCCGCGCCCTGATGCTGATCCGCTCCTACCGCATGCGCGGCCACTTCCACGCCAAGCTCGATCCGCTCGGCATCGAAGCCCCGCGCAACCGCGAAGAACTCGATCCGCGCACCTACGGCTTCAGCGAGGCCGATTTCGACCGCAAGATCTTCCTCGATCACGTCCTCGGTCTCGAATACGCCACGCTGCGCGAGATCACCGCGATCTGCGAGCGCACCTACTGCCAGACGCTCGGCGTCGAGTTCATGCACATCTCCAACGCTGCGCAGAAGGCCTGGATCCAGGAGCGCATCGAGGGGCCGGACAAGGAGATCTCGTTCACCCGCGAAGGCCGCCGTGCGATCCTGATGAAGCTGGTCGAAGCCGAAGGCTTTGAAAAGTTCTGCGACACCAAGTTCACCGGCACCAAGCGCTTCGGCCTCGACGGCGGTGAATCGCTGATCCCCGCGCTCGAGCAGATCATCAAGCGCGGCGGCAATCTTGGCGTGAAGGAAGTCGTGCTCGGCATGCCGCATCGCGGCCGCCTCAACGTGCTGACCCAGGTGATGGGCAAGGCCCATCGCGCGCTGTTCCACGAGTTCAAGGGCGGCTCGGCCAACCCTGATGCAGTCGAAGGCTCGGGCGACGTCAAATATCATCTCGGCGCCTCCTCGGACCGCGAGTTCGACGGCAACCGAATCCATCTGTCGCTGACCGCCAACCCCTCGCATCTCGAGATCGTCGATCCCGTGGTGCTCGGCAAGGTGCGTGCGAAGCAGGACCAGCACGGCGATCCGCCGGACCAGCGTATCTCGGTGATGCCGCTGCTGATGCATGGCGACGCCGCGTTCGCCGGCCAGGGCGTTGTGGCGGAATGCTTCGGCCTGTCGGACCTGAAGGGCTACCGCACCGGCGGCTCCGTGCACTTCATCGTCAACAACCAGATCGGCTTCACCACCTATCCGCGCTATTCCCGTTCTTCGCCTTATCCGTCGGATGTGGCGAAGATGATCGACGCTCCGATCTTCCACGTGAACGGCGACGACCCGGAAGCCGTCGTGTTCGCGGCCAAGGTCGCGACCGAGTTCCGGCAGAAATTCCACAAGCCCGTCGTGATCGACATGTTCTGCTACCGCAGGCATGGCCACAACGAGGGCGACGAGCCGGCGTTCACCCAGCCGGTGATGTACAAGAAGATCGCGGCCCACCCCTCAACGCTCGAGCTCTACGCCCGCCGCCTGATCAGCGAAGGCGTGATGACTGAGGGCGAGGTCGACAAGGCCAAGGCCGATTGGCGCGCGCGGCTCGATGCCGAGTTCGAGGCCGGTACCTCCTACAAGCCGAACAAGGCCGACTGGCTCGACGGCAAGTGGGCGGGCTTCAAGATCGCCGACCAGGAAGAGGACGCACGCCGCGGCGTCACCGGCGTCGACCTGCCCGTTCTCAAGGACATCGGCCGCAAGATCACCAAGGTGCCGGATGGTTTTCGCGTCCACCGCACCATCCAGCGCTTCCTCGACAACCGCGCCAAGGCCATCGACACCGGCGCCGGCATCGATTGGGCGACCGGGGAGGCATTGGCGTTCTGCACGCTGCTCAACGAGAACCACCATGTCCGCCTGTCGGGCCAGGACTCCGAGCGCGGCACCTTCTCGCAGCGCCATTCCGTCCTGATCGACCAGGAAGACGAGAGCCGTTACACGCCGTTCAACCATCTCGGCCACGAGCAGGGCCATTACGAGGTCATCAACTCGCTGCTGTCGGAAGAGGCCGTGCTCGGCTTCGAATACGGCTATTCGCTCGCCGAGCCGAACACGCTGACGCTGTGGGAAGCCCAGTTCGGTGACTTCGCCAACGGCGCGCAGGTCGTGTTCGACCAGTTCATCTCCTCGGGCGAACGCAAATGGCTGCGCATGTCCGGTCTCGTCTGCCTGCTGCCGCACGGCTATGAGGGCCAGGGACCGGAGCATTCCTCGGCGCGTCTCGAACGCTATTTGCAGATGTGCGCCGAAGACAACATGCAGGTGGTTTATCCGACCACGCCGGCGAACTACTTCCACGTGCTGCGCCGGCAGCTCCACCGCGAGATCCGCAAACCCCTGATCCTGATGACGCCGAAGTCGCTGCTGCGCCACAAGCGGGCGGTCTCGCGTCTCGAGGAGCTCGCGAAGGGAACGACCTTCCACCGCATCCTCTATGATGACGCCCAGATGCTGCCGAGCGAGGCGGTCAAGCTCGTTCCCGACGAGAAGATCCGCCGCATCGTGCTCTGCTCCGGCAAGGTCTATTACGACCTCTATGAGGAGCGCGAGAAGCGCGGCATCGACGACATCTACCTGATGCGCGTCGAGCAGCTCTACCCGGTGCCGCTGAAGGCGCTGGTGGCCGAGCTGTCCCGCTTCAAGAAGGCCGAAGTGGTGTGGTGCCAGGAAGAACCCCGCAACATGGGTGCCTGGCACTTCATCGAGCCCTATCTGGAATGGGTGCTGAACCAGGTGAACGGTGCGAGCCGGCGTCCGCGTTATGTCGGCCGCGCCGCTTCCGCCGCGACCGCCACTGGTCTGATGTCCAAGCATCAGGCGCAGTTGAAGGCGTTCCTGGACGAAGCACTGAGCTAACACAATTCCAATTTGTCATGCCCCGCGAAGGCGGGGCATCCAGTACGCCGCGCCGAACGTTTTGACCACGAACGTCACGGCGTACTGGATCGTCCGCCTTCGCGGACGATGACAGCATTAGCTATTGAAGGACAAAGACCATGACTGAAATTCGTGTGCCGACGCTCGGCGAATCCGTCACCGAGGCCACCATCGGCCGCTGGTTCAAGAAGGCCGGCGATCCCGTCGCCGTCGACGAGCCCTTGGTGGAGCTCGAGACCGACAAGGTCACCATCGAGGTCCCCGCGCCCTCCGCCGGCACGCTGAGCGAGATCATCGCCGCCGATGGCGCGACGGTTGCGGTCGGCGCGCTGCTCGGTCAGATCACCGAGGGTGCCGGCGCTGCAAAGCCTGCCGCCGCGCCCGCCAAGCCTGCTGCTGCTCCGGCCGTCGCGGCTGCCGCACCGGCTCCGGCCGCGAAGGCGCCGCCGGCCGATGCGCCGCTCGCCCCGTCCGTGCGCAAGCTCTCGGCCGAGACCGGTGTCGATGCCTCGACCGTTCCGGGCTCTGGCAAGGACGGCCGCGTCACCAAGGGCGACATGCTCGCTGCGATCGAGCGTGCGGCCTCCGCGCCGACCCCGGTCAACCAGCCCGCCGCCGCCGTCCAGGTGCGCGCGCCGTCGCCGGCCGATGACGCTGCCCGTGAAGAGCGCGTCAAGATGACCCGGCTGCGCCAGACCATCGCGCGCCGCCTCAAGGACGTGCAGAACACCGCGGCCATGCTCACGACCTTCAACGAGGTCGACATGACCAACGTCATGGCGCTGCGCGCGCACTACAAGGATGCGTTCGAGAAGAAGCACGGCGGCAAGCTCGGCTTCATGGGCTTCTTCACCAAGGCCGTCGTGCAGGCGCTGAAGGACATCCCGGCCGTCAACGCCGAGATCGACGGCACCGATCTGATCTACAAGAACTACTACCACATCGGCGTTGCCGTCGGCACCGACAAGGGCCTGGTCGTACCCGTGGTGCGCGACTGCGACCACAAGTCGATCGCCGACATCGAGAAGGGCATCGCCGATTTCGGCCGCCGCGCCCGTGACGGCCAGCTCAAGATCGACGAGATGCAGGGCGGCACCTTCACCATCACCAATGGCGGCATCTACGGCTCGCTGATGTCGACCCCGATCCTGAACGCGCCGCAGTCCGGCATTCTCGGCATGCACAAGATCCAGGAGCGGCCGATGGTGATCGGCGGCAAGGTCGAGGTCCGCCCGATGATGTATCTGGCGCTGTCCTACGATCACCGCGTCATCGACGGCAAGGAAGCCGTCACCTTCCTGGTGCGCGTCAAGGAGAGCCTGGAAGATCCGGCGCGGCTGGTGCTGGATCTGTAAGGGAGGGGCTTGTGGAAGAGCCGTCGCTTCTTCTTTCCCTCCTGCCATTCCTGCTGACCACCCTTATTTTCTTCTTCTTTGCGATTCCGATCAGTCGCAGAAAGGGTAAGGGTGTCGGCTTTGCCGCTTGGTGTCTGATTCCGTTCCTCACGCCGTTCATCCTGTTCCACTTGGTGAGCTTGACGGACAAGTCGGTGCTGGATCGATTGGCAGCTCTCGAGAGCAAGGGCGGATAGCTATGGGGGCTGATGTGACCGATAAAGTCGTTGTCATCACCGGCGGCAGTCGCGGCATCGGGCGGGCGACCGCGATCGCGGCGGCCGCGCGCGGCTATCGCGTCGTGGTCGGCTACGCCAGCAACAAGACGGCCGCGGACGAGGTGGTCAGCCTGATCGAGGCCAGCAACGGCAAGGCCATCGCGGTGAAATGCGATGTCGCCGAGGAAAGCGACATCGTCGACCTGTTCAAGCAAGCCGACACGTTCGGCGTGCTTGGCGCGCTCGTCAACAATGGCGGCATCGTCGGGACCAGCGGCGTGCGCGTCGACGAGATGTCGGCCGAGCGCATCCAGCGCGTGATGGCGGTCAACGTCACCGGCTCCATCCTCTGCGCGCGCGAAGCGGTGAAGCGGATGTCGACCAGGCACGGCGGCCAGGGCGGCGTCATCGTCAATCTGTCATCGGTTGCTGCCAAGCTCGGCGCGCCGAACACCTATGTCGATTATGCCGCGTCCAAGGGTGCGATCGACTCCTTCACCATCGGCCTCGGCTACGAGGTCGCAAGCGAAGGTATTCGCGTCGCGGGCATCCGCCCCGGCCTGATCGATACCGAAATCCACGCCTCCGGGGGTGAGCCCGACCGGCACCATCGTCTGGCCCATATGGTGCCGATGAAGCGCGTCGGCACATCAGACGAAATCGCCAACGCCATCGTCTGGCTGATGTCGGACGAGGCCTCCTACGTCACCTCTGCCATCCTCGATGTGTCCGGCGGACGCTGACGCGCCGCGCGGACGCTGACACATCCTTCCACGCTAAACTCACGGGACTTTCTCTCATGGCTACCTACGATCTCGTCATCATCGGCACCGGACCGGGCGGTTATGTCTGCGCGGTGCGCGCCAGCCAGCTCGGCATGAAAGTCGCCGTGGTCGAAAAGAACGCAACCCTCGGCGGCACCTGCCTCAATGTCGGCTGCATGCCGTCGAAGGCGCTGCTGCACGCCTCCGAGATGTTCGAGGAAGCCGGGCACTCGTTCGCCAAGATGGGCGTCAGCGTCTCCGCGCCGAAGCTGGAATTGCCGGCGATGATGAACTTCAAGCAGCAGGGCATCGACGGCAACGTCAAGGGCGTCGAGTTCCTGATGAAGAAGAACAAGGTCGACGTGCTCAAGGGCACCGGCAAGATTTTGGGCACCGGCAAGGTCGAAGTTTCGGCTGACGGCAAGTCGCAGATGATCGAGACCAAGAACATCGTGATCGCGACCGGCTCGGACATCGCGCGTCTCAAGGGCATCGAGATCGACGAGAAGCGCATCGTCTCGTCCACCGGCGCGCTGTCGCTGGACAAGGTCCCCGGCAAGCTGCTCATCGTCGGCGCCGGCGTGATCGGCCTCGAGCTCGGCTCGGTCTGGCATCGTCTCGGCGCCGAAGTCGTCGTCGTCGAGTTCCTGGACCGCATCCTGCCCGGCATGGACGGGGAGATCGCCAAGCAATTCCAGCGCATCCTCGAAAAGCAGGGCTTTGCCTTCAAGCTCGGGGCCAAGGTCACCGCCGTCGACACCTCGGGCAAGACGCTGAAGGCGACCATCGAGCCCGCCGCCGGCGGTGCTGCCGAGACGCTGGAAGCGGACGTCGTTCTGGTTTGCATCGGCCGCGTGCCCTACACCGACGGGCTCGGCCTCAAGGAAGCCGGCGTTGCGCTGGGCAATCGCGGCCGCGTGCAGATCGATCCGCATTTCGCCACCAGCCTGAAGGGCGTCTATGCCATCGGCGACGTCGTCGCCGGCCCGATGCTCGCGCACAAGGCCGAGGATGAAGGCGTTGCGGTCGCGGAGATCATCGCAGGGCAGGCCGGCCACGTGAACTACGATGTTATTCCAGGCGTCGTGTATACCACGCCGGAAGTATCCTGCGTCGGCAAGACCGAGGAGGAACTGAAGCAGGCGGGCGTGGCCTACACCGTCGGGAAGTTTCCCTTTACCGCCAACGGCCGTTCCAAGGTCAATCAGACCACTGACGGCTTTGTTAAGATTCTCGCGGACGCGAAGACCGATCGCGTGCTCGGCGTGCACATTATCGGCATTGAGGCCGGCGAAATGATCCATGAAGCGTGCGTTCTCATGGAATTTGGCGGAAGTGCGGAGGATCTCGCCCGCACCTGCCACGCGCATCCGACCCGTTCCGAGGCCGTCAAGGAAGCCGCGCTTGCGGTGGGCAAGCGGGCCATCCATATGTAGGGCCATGCGCCCAGCGCCGAATCGGGCGGGAAACATATGCTGCGTCGCCTACTTCAACCGGTCTGGGTCCTGCTGGCGATCATCTTCCTGGTCGAAGCCTGGCTGTGGGACCATCTCGAGCCGATCGTTGCAAAGGTTGTCGCAGCGATCCCGCTCGCACGTTTCAAGCAGTGGCTGACGGAGCGCGTCGATGCGCTGCCGCCGGCCATGACGCTGATCGTGTTCGCGGTGCCGATCATCCCGCTGTTTCCGCTCAAGCTGGTCGGCCTGTACCTGCTTACGCATGAATACTGGCTGAGCGGCGTATCCACGTTTCTGTTCGCGAAGCTGCTCGGCGTCGGCGTCACCGCCTTCGTGTTCGACGTGACGCGCGACAAGCTGATGGAGATGCGCTGGTTCGAGCGGCTCTACGGTCTCGTGATGAAGCTGCGCGCCAAGGCGCACCTGCTGATCGATCCGATCAAGCGCCGCATCCGCGAGCTGATCGCCGGCAACGGCGAAGGCTGGTCCTCCCGCACCCTCCGCCTGATCCAGCGCTTCCGCAAGAGCGTGCACGAAGCGCGGTGAGCGCTCGCCACATACTCGCTGTCATCGCCCGGCTTGACCGGGCGATCCAGTATTCCAGAGACGTCAATCGTATGCAGAGAAGCCGCGGCGTACTGGATGCCCCGGTCAAGCCGGGGCATGACACTGTTTGTTTGGCGTCGCTTCGCGCGCCTCACTCCCTCAATGCAAATGCACCAGATGCGGCCACCACAGGCCGAGCGCGGTCACGATGAGGCCGGCGATCGTCAGCATGCCGCTGACATAGGCCAGCGCGAGCATGCCGGTGATGATGGTCGCTGATGCCAGCACAATGCCGATCTGGAAGGCCGCCGAGGCCAGCTCGAAATGATGGTATTTCGCGGTCGCCTCGTCGCGCTCGTGCTCGGCGTGCTTGGCCTTCTCGGCAAGCTGCTCGGTGCCTTCACCGGTCTCGGGCTCGGAGCGGTAGCGCTGCGCGGTCTTGGCCCAGTCCTCGACTTGCTTCTGCAGCACCGGCTTCAGGGCCTCGTCGGTGGTGCCGGCCAGCGTGAGCTTGCCCTGCTCGGATGCGGTCAGCACCACGGTGCGGCGGATGGTCTTGGCCTGGAAGAACGCCCAGAGGTTGGACGCCTGGACGTTCTTGCTGAGCGATTCGGTCTGGGCGCCCTTGCCGAGCGTCTCCGAGATCGCCAGGAACAGCGCCAGCACGGCGATCAGGAGCGCGATCTTCTTGTTCGAGCCGGACGCGTGTTCGGCGTGCTCGGCATGCTCCATGCTTTCATGTGCGCTCATAAATCCCTCCTGCCTCGGTTCCCCACGATTGACCGAACCGCGGGCGCCGCGCAAGAGGCAAGCAAGTTATGACGTCAGTGTGTCAGCGCCGCGGATGCGCGCTCGCATAGACTTCGAGCAGCCGCTCCGAATCGATGCCGGTGTAGATTTGCGTGGTCGAGAGCGAGGAATGGCCGAGCAATTCCTGGATCGCGCGCAGATCGCCGCCGCGCGAAAGCAGATGCGTGGCGAAGGAGTGCCGCAGCGCGTGCGGCGTGGCGCTGTCGGGCAAGCCCAGCGCGCCGCGCAGCCGCTCCATCGCGAGCTGGATGATTCGCGGGCTCAAGGGACCGCCGCGGGCGCCGACGAAGATCGGGCCTTCCGCCGGCAGCGGATACGGGCACATCGCAACGTAGTCCTGCACCAGCGCGAGCACGTTCTGCAGCACCGGCACCATGCGGGTCTTGTTGCCCTTGCCTGTCACGATCAGCACGTCGCCTTCGCCGGGCCGCGGCACCTCGCGGCGCTTCAGGCCGAGCGCTTCGGAGATGCGCAGGCCCGATCCATACAAGAGCGCCATCACCGCGGCATCGCGCGCCAGAATCCAGGTTTCCCGATCCTCGCCGGCGCGCTCGTCGGCATCGGCGAGACGTTTTGCGGAGGCCATCGGCAGCGGCTTCGGCAGGGTCTTGGCCACCTTGGGCGCGCGGATCGCCGAGAGCGCGCCGACCTTGCCTTTGCCCTCGCGCTCGAGAAAGCGGCCGAACGAGCGCAGCCCCGCCAGCGCGCGCATCAGGCTGCGGCCGGCAATGTCGTCGGCACGGCGCATCGCCATGAAGGCGCGAACGTCGGTGGCTTCGAGCGCTGCGAAACGCTTCAGCGTCACGCGCTCGCCCCAATGATTGCTGAGGAAGTTCAGGCACTGCCGCAAGTCACGGCCATAGGCCTCCAGCGTCTTCGGCGACAGCCGCCGCTCGGCGCCGAGATGCGACAGCCAGCGCGTCATCTCCTGCGCGATGTCAGGATCGGCGCTGGCGAGCTCGATAGGTGGGGCGGCCGCTTTGCTCATGCGCTCTGGACGTAATGATTCCACCCAGTATATCGCATCACACTCGTTTATCGTTCGCTAAGGCTGCCTTGCGCGGCTAGCCTTGAGGCCCCGGGTTCCGATTCTCCCTCCAAGCAATTCTCCAAGACAATTCATGGATCATTCGTCGCGTAGCCAGACCGTCCCCGCCAACGCGACCCGCATGGTCGACGTGCTGGTGCCGGTCGCGCTCGACCAGACCTATTCCTACAAGGTGCCGCGCGGCATGGAGCTGAAGGCGGGCGATCTCGTCGGCGTGCCGCTCGGCCCGCGCGAGGTGCTCGCGGTGGTCTGGGGCGAAAACGCCAATCCCGATCCGCGTCTGCACAACCGCCTCAAGGAGGTCAGCGAGAAGCTCGATATCCCGCCGCTGAAGCCCGAGCTGCGCGCGGTCGTGGACTGGGTCGCCAATTACACGCTGAGCCCGCGCGGCATGGTGCTGCGCATGTGCCTGCGGATGGGTGAGAACCTCGGTCCCGAGCGGGTGCGCGCCGGCGTGCGGCTGGTCGGCGATCCCCCGAAGCGGCTGACGCCGGCGCGGCAGCGCCTGATCGAGGTGCTGTCGGACCGGCTGCTGCACGGCAAGTCCGAGGCCGCCAAGGAGGCGGGCGTGTCGGCCGGCGTGATCGATGGCTTGGTGGATGAAGGTACGCTCACGGTGGAGCCGATGCCGCCGCCTCCGCCGCCGCCGGCCCCCGATCCGGATTTCGGCCGGCCGGATTTCACGGCGCTCCAGCGCAGCGCGGTCGATACCATGCGCGCGCTCGCGGCCAACGGCACCTTCCATGTCGCGCTGCTCGACGGTGTCACCGGCTCGGGCAAGACCGAGGTCTATTTCGAGGCCGTGGCCGAGGCGATCCGCCGCGGCAGGCAATCGCTGATCCTGATGCCGGAGATCGCGCTCACCGGCCAGTTCCTCGACCGCTTCGCGCAGCGCTTTGGCGTGCGCCCGATCGAATGGCATTCCGAGCTGACGCCGCGTACCCGTGCGCGCAACTGGGCGGCAATCTCCGCAGGCACCGCGCCGGTCGTGGTCGGCGCGCGCTCGGCGCTGTTTCTGCCCTACGCCAATCTCGGCCTCATCGTCGTCGATGAAGAGCACGACCAGGCCTACAAGCAGGACGAGGGCGTGCACTACCACGCCCGTGACATGGCGGTGGTGCGTGCGCATATCGCCAAGATCCCGGTCGTGCTGGCGTCCGCGACGCCGTCAGTCGAGTCCGAGATCAACGCCCGCAAGAGCCGCTATCAGCGTATCGCGCTGCCCTCGCGCTTCGGCGGCCAGCACATGCCGCATATCGAGGCGATCGATCTGCGCCGCGAGCCGCCGGCGCGCGGCCGCTTCATCTCGCCGCGCCTCGCCTCCGAGATCAGAACCGCGATCGAGAAGCGCGAGCAGGCGCTGCTGTTCCTCAATCGCCGCGGCTATGCGCCGCTGACGCTGTGCCGCGCCTGCGGCCATCGCTTCGCCTGCACCATCTGCGATGCCTGGCTGGTCGATCATCGCTTTCGCCAGCGCCTCGTCTGTCACCACTGCGGCTTCTCGATGCCGCGCCCGCATGTCTGCCCGCACTGTTCGGCGGAAGAATCGCTGGTGGCGGTCGGGCCCGGCGTCGAGCGTTTGCAGGAGGAGGCGGCCGCGCTGTTCCCGGACGCGCGCACCATGGTGCTGTCGAGCGATCTCATCACCTCGATCGAGACGATGCGCAGCGAGCTTGCCGAGATCGCGGAGGGCCGCGTCGACATCATCATCGGCACGCAGCTCGTTGCCAAGGGCCACAATTTCCCGCGGCTCAATCTCGTCGGTGTGGTCGATGCGGATCTCGGTCTGTCCAATGGCGATCCGCGCGCCTCCGAACGCACCTGGCAATTGCTCAACCAGGTGATCGGCCGCGCCGGGCGCGAGCAGGGCCGCGGCGTCGGTTATCTCCAGACCCATCAGCCCGATCATCCCGTGATGAAGGCACTGATCGCCTGCGACCGCGAGGCCTTCTACGACAGCGAGATCGATCTGCGCGAGCGCACGCTCTATCCGCCGTTCGGGCGGCTCGCCAGCCTGATCATCTCCGCGGGCGATCGCCCGAGCGCGGAAGGCTTTGGCCGCCGTCTCGTTGCGCTTGCGCCGCGCGACGAGCGCGTCGTGGTGCTGGGACCGGCGGAAGCCCCGCTCGCCGTGATCAAGGGCCGCTACCGCTTCCGCATCCTGGTGAAATCGGCGCGCGGTTTCGATCTGTCGGACTATTTGCGCGACTGGCTCGCGGTCTGTCCGAAACCGAAGGGCAATCAGAAGTTAGAGGTGGACGTCGATCCGCAGAGCTTTTTGTAGCGATCACAAAAGCTCTCTCCCCGTGCCCCGGACGCAGCGCAGCGTCTCTTTGACGGTGCTGCAGAGCCGGGGCCCATGTCGCAAAGAACTCGCGGCTTCTGGGTCCCGGCTCTGCGCCGCAACGCCGAGCGTTGCGGCTTGTCCGGGACACGTGGGTCATGACAGCGCCAACAAAAAGCCCGCGGTCCCCCAAGACCGCGGGCTTGCTTCACGCGCGCAACAAACTGATGAAAACTGCGCGTGCGAGACGAGGCGCGTCGAACGCCTTAGGAGACGACTTCCGCGGTGACGCGGCCGACGCCGGCGCCGGTGAGGCCGATGGCGCGGGCAGCGCCCGTGGAGAGATCGAGCACGCGGCCGCGAATGAACGGGCCACGGTCATTGATGGTGACGATGACGCTCGAGCTGCCGTGAGTGACGCGCAGCTTGGTGCCGAACGGCAGCGAACGGTGCGCGGCGGTCATGGCGTTCTGGTTGAAGCGCTGGCCCGAGGCAGTCTTCGAACCGGACTCGTTGCCGTAATACGAGGCTATGCCGGAGAAGCTGCGGCCGGTGCCCGACGACGGCGTCATCGACGCGTTGGCATTGCGCCAATCGGAGGTCGCGGGGGCATCGGTCTGGGCGTGGTGGCGGTGATGATGGTGAGAGTGCCGGTGGTGATGCCGGGATTTGGCGGAAGCTTCGGTGGCAGTTCCACCGACGAGGAGAGTTGCGGCAACGAAAGCAATCGCCGTACGCGGCCGGGTCACAGAGCCCAGCGTCTTCAAAGACAGCATTTAGTGGTCCCTAAGCTAGTATTGCCACATATGTGGCAAGTGGAGCCCCCATCAGTTTGTGAGCGGGATCGCGTTTCGATTCCCAATGAGGCGTGAATTGGGCAGTAAATCCGTTCTGTGTCGTCTTGTAATATCTTGTTACTGGCACCGATATTGCAGCCAATGTTCCGTAATCTTTGTCTCTAACGGTTCTTTAACCACTTTATTACTTACGAATACTGTAAAGTGAAGTCATCACGCTCAGTGTTTAGAATTGGATAAGTATTCGGGAAACGGTGGCAACGCCGTCCGAGTCACGCCTCAGCGATCCGTGTTCATGGCGGCTATGCGCTGGTGGCAGGAACGAATGGACGGGCTAGCGACAAAAGCTCACGGCAATTCCGTGGCCGGCACGTCGTCGCCTGATTGTCGTGCGTGTCATCGCGCAGCTGTTTTCGAGCCGCAGGCGAACTGTCGCGGACTGCGACGAACTGGCGACAGAACGTCGTGGCTTTGATTTGGCGTCATGTTGCACGTGCGCGCCTGCTATGTTAGCAAAGCCGCGATTTTAACGGACCCGGCACGTCCCGTGTCGGCCGAAAATCGAAGTCCCGCTTGAATTCCAAGGGCTTGGATCGCTAGGCGCCGCTTCGTGGCGACGGTTTTTCCCTTGCGAGTTTGACAGCAAAAAGAGCGCGTCTGTGGCTGCAGAAGATACGTCCGTTTCCGGTGTGTCGGGCCGTTATGCAACGGCCTTGTTTGAACTGGCCCGCGACCAGAAACTGGTCGATGAGGTCAAAGCCGATCTCGAAAAATTCGAGGCTCTGCTGAAAGAAAGCGCCGATCTGACGCGCCTCGTCCGCAGTCCGGTGTTCGCGGCCGATGCCCAGTCGAGGGCCCTCTCGGCCGTGCTGGACAAGGCCGGTATCGCCGGCATCACCGCCAATTTCCTCAAAGTGCTGACCGCCAACCGACGCCTGTTCGTGGTGACGGACGTCATCCGCGCCTATCGCGCCCTGGTCGCCAGGTTCAAGGGCGAGGCGACGGCCGACGTCACCGTGGCGGAAGCGCTTTCGGACAAGAATCTCGACGCCCTCAAGGTTGCCCTGAAGTCGGTGACCGGCAAGGACGTCGCGCTCAACGTGAATGTCGATCCCTCGATCATCGGTGGCCTCGTGGTCAAGCTTGGCAGCCGCATGATCGATAGCTCGCTTCGCACCAAACTCAATTCGATCAAGCACGCGATGAAAGAGGCAGGCTGATGGACATCCGCGCCGCGGAAATTTCCGCGATCCTCAAGGACCAGATCAAGAATTTCGGCCAGGAAGCTGAAGTCTCAGAAGTCGGACAGGTGCTGTCCGTCGGCGACGGCATCGCCCGCGTCTACGGTCTGGACAACGTCCAGGCCGGTGAAATGGTCGAGTTCGAGAACGGCACCCGCGGCATGGCGCTGAACCTCGAAACCGACAACGTCGGTGTCGTTATTTTCGGTGCCGACCGTGAGATCAAGGAAGGCCAGACCGTCAAGCGCACCCGCGCCATCGTGGACGCACCGGTCGGCAAGGGCCTGCTCGGACGCGTTGTCGACGGCCTCGGCAACCCGATCGACGGCAAGGGCCCGATCCAGGCCGACAAGCGCATGCGCGTCGACGTCAAGGCGCCCGGCATCATTCCGCGCAAGTCGGTGAACGAGCCGATGGCGACCGGCCTCAAGGCGATCGATGCCCTGATCCCGATCGGCCGCGGCCAACGCGAGCTGATCATCGGCGACCGTCAGACCGGCAAGACCGCGATCGCGCTCGACACCATCCTGAACCAGAAGCCGCTCAACGCGCAGCCGGACGAGAACATCAAGCTGTACTGCGTCTATGTCGCGGTCGGCCAGAAGCGTTCGACCGTCGCGCAGTTCGTGAAGGTGCTGGAAGAACAGGGCGCGCTCGAATACTCGATCGTCGTCGCCGCCACCGCCTCGGACCCGGCGCCGATGCAGTACATCGCGCCGTTCACCGGCTGCACCATGGGCGAGTACTTCCGCGACAACGGCATGCACGCCGTCATCATCTATGACGATCTGTCCAAGCAGGCCGTCGCCTACCGTCAGATGTCGCTGCTGCTGCGCCGCCCGCCGGGCCGCGAAGCCTATCCGGGCGACGTGTTCTACCTGCATTCCCGCCTGCTCGAGCGCGCGGCGAAGCTGAACAAGGACCAGGGCTCGGGCTCGCTGACGGCGCTGCCGGTCATCGAAACCCAGGCCAACGACGTGTCGGCCTACATCCCGACCAACGTCATCTCGATCACCGATGGTCAGATCTTCCTGGAAACCGACCTGTTCTTCCAGGGCATCCGTCCCGCGGTGAACGTCGGTCTGTCGGTGTCGCGCGTCGGCTCCTCGGCGCAGACCAAGGCCACCAAGAAGGTCGCCGGCAAGATCAAGGGCGAGCTGGCGCAGTACCGCGAAATGGCGGCCTTCGCGCAGTTCGGCTCCGACCTCGACGCCTCGACCCAGCGCCTGCTCAACCGTGGCTCTCGCCTCACCGAGCTCCTCAAGCAGCCGCAGTTCGCGCCGCTGAAGATGGAAGAGCAGGTCTGCGTGATCTGGGCCGGCACCAACGGCTATCTCGATCCGCTCCCGGTCAACAAGGTGCGTGCGTTCGAAGACGGTCTGCTCTCGCTGCTGCGCGGCAAGAACGTCGAGATCCTCAATTCGATCCGCGACACCCGCGACCTCACCGACGACACCGCTGCCAAGCTGAAGTCGGTGGTCGAAGGTTTTGCGAAGTCCTTCGCATAACTGCCGTCATGGCCGGGCTTGTCCCGGCCATCCACGTCTAGCGGCGTGTGGGGCACCACGTGGATGCCCGGGACGAGCCCGGGCATGACGACTGGATAGATTTGCGGTCCGGCCAAAGGGTCGAACCGCCGGGGTGAACGAAGAATGGCGTCACTTAAAGATATGCGCGTGCGCATCGCCTCCACCAAGGCGACGCAGAAGATCACCAAGGCCATGCAGATGGTCGCAGCGTCCAGATTGCGCCGCGCCCAGCAGGCGGCGGAAGCTGCACGCCCCTATGCCGACAAGATGAGTGCGGTGATCTCCAATATCGCCGGTGCTGCCGCGGGTTCGCCCGGTGCGCCGGCGCTGCTCGCCGGCACCGGCAAGGACCAGGTGCACTTGCTGCTGGTCTGCACCGGCGAGCGCGGCCTGTCCGGCGCCTTCAACTCCTCGATCGTTCGCCTTGCGCGCGAGCGCGCCCAGTCGCTGATGGCGCAAGGCAAGGACGTCAAATTCTTCTGCGTCGGCCGCAAGGGCTATGAGCAGCTCCGCCGCCTGTTCGACAAGCAGATCGTCGAGCATCTCGATCTGCGCAGCGTTCGCCAGCTCGGCTTCGTCAACGCCGAGGACATCGCCAAGAAGGTGCTGGCCCGTTTCGAGAACGGCGAGTTCGACGTCTGCACGCTGTTCTACGCGCAGTTCAAGTCGGTGATCGCCCAGATCCCGACCGCGCAGCAGATCATTCCGCTGGTCGTGGAAGAAAAAGCCGCGAACGCGCCGTCGACGTCCTACGAATACGAGCCGGAGGAGGACGAGCTCCTCTCCGGCCTGCTGCCGCGCAACATCGCGGTCCAGATCTTCCGCGCGCTGCTGGAAAACAACGCCTCGTTCTACGGCGCGCAGATGAGCTCGATGGACAATGCCACCCGCAACGCCGGCGAAATGATCCGCAAGCAAACTCAGATCTACAACCGAACCCGTCAAGCCCAGATCACCAAGGAGCTGATCGAGATCATCTCCGGCGCCGAGGCGGTCTGACGCACGAACCAAACGACGGTCGTTCAAGTCCAGAATTTCGCAAGTACAGGATTTCGAAGGAGAGCTTCATGGCTACAGCAGCTACCCAGGTCGGTCGCGTCACCCAGGTCATGGGTGCCGTCGTCGACGTTCAGTTCGAGGGCCACCTTCCGGCCATTCTCAATTCGCTGGAAACCAGGAACGGCAACATCCGCCTCGTGCTGGAAGTTGCGCAGCATCTCGGTGAATCCACCGTGCGCACGATCGCGATGGACGTGACCGAGGGTCTGGTCCGCGGCCAGGAAGTGACCGACACCGGCCAGCCGATCTCGGTTCCGGTGGGCGCTGGCACGCTCGGCCGCATCATGAACGTGATCGGCGAGCCGATCGACGAAGCGGGCCCGATCCAGTCCGAAGGCATGCGCGCCATCCACCAGGAAGCGCCGAGCTATACCGACCAGTCGACGGAAGCTGAAATTCTCGTCACCGGCATCAAGGTCGTCGACTTGCTCGCGCCCTACGCCAAGGGCGGCAAGATCGGCCTGTTCGGCGGCGCCGGCGTCGGCAAGACCGTGCTGATTCAGGAGCTGATCAACAACGTCGCGAAGGCGCACGGCGGTTACTCCGTGTTCGCCGGCGTCGGCGAGCGCACCCGCGAGGGCAACGACCTCTATCACGAGTTCATCGAGTCCAAGGTCAATGCCGATCCGCACAATCCGGATCCGAGCGTGAAGTCGAAGTGCGCGCTGGTGTTCGGCCAGATGAACGAGCCGCCGGGCGCGCGCGCCCGCGTCGGCCTCACCGGTCTGACCGTCGCCGAGCACTTCCGCGATCAGGGCCAGGACGTGCTGTTCTTCGTCGACAACATCTTCCGCTTCACGCAAGCCGGTTCGGAAGTGTCGGCGCTCTTGGGTCGTATTCCTTCGGCGGTGGGTTATCAGCCGACGCTCGCCACCGACATGGGCGCGCTGCAGGAGCGCATCACCACCACGCAGAAGGGCTCGATCACTTCGGTGCAGGCCATTTACGTTCCGGCCGACGACTTGACCGACCCGGCGCCCGCCACCTCGTTCGCGCATTTGGACGCCACCACGGTGTTGAACCGCGCGATCTCGGAAAAGGGCATCTATCCGGCGGTGGACCCGCTCGACTCGACCTCGCGCATGCTCTCGCCGCTCGTCGTCGGTCAGGAGCACTACGACACCGCGCGTCAGGTCCAGCAGGTGCTGCAGCGCTACAAGTCGCTTCAGGACATCATCGCCATTCTCGGCATGGACGAGCTTTCGGAAGAAGACAAGCTGACGGTGGCCCGCGCCCGCAAGATCGAGCGCTTCCTGTCGCAGCCGTTCCACGTCGCCGAAATCTTCACCGGCTCTCCCGGCAAGTTCGTCGACCTCGCGGACACCATCAAGGGTTTCCGCGGCCTCTGCGAAGGCAAGTATGACCATTTGCCGGAAGCCGCCTTCTACATGGTCGGCACCATCGAAGAGGCGATCGAGAAGGGCAAGAAGCTGGCGGCGGAAGCCGCCTAAGCTGGCGAATAGCGAATAGGGAGTGGCGCGTAGAATCTATTCGCCATTCGCTACTCGCCACGCGCCGTTCGCTACTCACCATTCGCAGGTTTCCCATGGCCACCTTCCACTTCGATCTCGTCTCGCCGGAAAAGCTCGCATTCTCGGGCGAGGTCGATCAGGTCGATATCCCCGGCATCGAGGGTGATTTCGGCGTATTGGCCGGTCATGCGCCGGTCGTGGCTGCGATCCGTCCGGGCATTCTCACCGTCACCACCGGCGGCAGGCACGAGAAGGTCATCGTGCTCGGCGGCCTTGCCGAAGTCTCCGAAAAGGGTCTGACCGTGCTCGCCGACGTCGCGACCTCGCTGGCCGAGCTCGACCGTGCCCAGTTCGCCGCGACCATCTCGGAGATGGAAGAGGGGCTGAAGGAGCACGAGGGCAGCGAGCTCGATCAGGCCATCGAGCGGCTCGACCACTTCAAGAGCATCCAGCAGCAGCTCAACTCCACGGCTATGCACTAAGCCCCGGCGCAGCTGCTCCGGGGCTCAAGTTCAAAATTGCTGAACAGGTTCAGCGCTCGTCACGGAAGTGGCGGGCGCTAAAACTTTGTCGCCCCGAACGGCAGGAGCTGCGGCCGCCTCACGTCCAGATTTCCCGCCGAATTGTCCAATGGATTCAATCTCCATTCTACTGTGCATGGGGTTGTTTTCGCCAATTCAGCTTCCGAACGCCGCGAACTGCTCTGCCACCGCGCGGTAGACGTCGCGGCGGAACGGCACCACGAGATCGGCAACGCGGTCGAGGCGCTCCCAGCGCCATGCATCGAATTCGGCGGGCTGGTCGTTACGCGGCGTCAGCGGGTCGATCTCGGCGTCCTCGCCGGTGAAGCGCAGCGCGAACCATTTTTGCCGCTGCCCGCGAAACTTCGCCAGCCGATGGGTCTGCGGGCCGTCATAGGGCGGGAATTCGTAGGTGAGCCAGTCGGTCTCGCCGAGATAGTCCGCGCTCTTGACGCTGGTCTCTTCCCACAGCTCGCGCAGCGCGGCATCGCGCAGATTCTCGCCCTCATCGACGCCGCCCTGCGGCATCTGCCAGTCGAGACCCGGCAAGATGATCTCGGGGCCGTCGCCCTTGAAGCGATGCCCGATCAGCACGCGGCCGTCGCGATTGAAGAGGGCGATCCCCACATTGGGGCGGTAGGGCTTTTCATTCGTCACGGACTTCCTTCTTCGTCATTCCGGGGCGCGCAAAGCGCGAGCCCGGAATCCATAACCACAGGCGGGTGTGTATTGAAAGCTCGCGGTTGGCACCCTCCGCACAACGTTTGCCTGGGGGTATGGACCCCCGCCTTCGCGGGGGTGACGAGCGGAGAGTTGGGATGGAGTTCGCTATCCCTCCGCCAGCGCGGAAAATTCCTTCACCACGCGCTCATAGACCGGGCGCTTGAACGGAATGATCAGCCCGGTCAGATTCTTCATCGGCTCCCAGCGCCAGCTCACGAATTCGGCCTTGTGGCCGCCGCCGGGCTTCTCGACGTTGATCTCGCTGTCCTTGCCGGTGAAGCGCACCGCGAACCATTTCTGGCGCTGGCCGCGGTAGCGGCCCTTCCAGGCGCGGCCGGCGACCGTGCGCGGAATGTCGTAGGTGAGCCAGTCCGGAACTTCGCCGAGCCGCTCCACCGAGCGCACGCTGGTCTCCTCATAGAGCTCGCGCTTGGCGGCTTCCCAAGTGTCCTCGCCGGGATCCACGCCACCCTGCGGCATCTGCCAGACATGGCTGTCGTCGACATGCTCGATACCGCCGGCACGCCGGCCGATGAACACCAGTCCGTCCTTGTTGAGCAACATCACGCCGACGCAGGTCCGGTAGGGCAGATCCTCGTAACGCGCCATTCCGCCGAACCTTTCGCATGCTGACCGCAGGCACGTTGGCCCCGCAGGACCAGTACCACACCAATCCGTTGATTTAGCTGGATTTTGATTTCAGCATCGCGGTTGTCAATGGCACCAGAAGGATACCCCGGTCGCCCAACGTCTTGCTCCAGGCGCCGATGCGCTCGATCGAGACCGGCAGGGCCGAGGCGGTGCCGATGGCGACGCCGCGCTCGCGTGCGGCCCCTTCGAGCTTGCTCAGGGCGCGGTCGATCTCGGCCGGGGTCGGCACCGCGTCGATGGCAATGTCGCCCTTGCCGAACGGCATCGCGGCGCTGGCTGCGGCCTGCGGCGCGATGCTGCGCGGCGAGGAGCCGTCGTCGAAGAAGCCGAGCCCGCGCCTGGCCGCCTCGCGGAAGATCGGCTGCATCGCCGGCTCCGTCGCGATGAAGCGGGCGCCCATGAAATTGGTGAGGCCCGCATAGCCCTGCATCCGGCTCAGGTGCCAGTACAGACGGTCCATGTTTTGGTCGGGGCTGAGCGAGGTCAGCAGCGTCTGCGGCCCGGGATCGTTGTCCGGAAAGTCGTAGGGCTCCATCGGGATCTGGAGGAAGATCTCGTGGCGCTGGGCGCGGGCCCGTTCGGCGAGCTTGCCGGGGTCGGCGCCGTAGGGCGTGAAGGCCAGCGTCACCGCCGGCGGCAGCCGCATGATGGCGTCGGTGGTCTTGGCCGCGCCGACGCCGAGGCCGCCGATCAGGATCGCGACCACGGGCATCCTGGCGGCCTTGGCGCGGTCGAAATCCGCCGCATAGACGTTGAACGGCTTCAGGTCTCCTGCGACCACCGGGATCATGCCGTAGCGCGACTTTTCCAGCAGTTTTGGGTCGACCCCGGCCATGACGGGCGGTGGACCGGATGCAGCCGCCGCTTCGGCCTTGTCGGCGGCATCGCCGCCGCCGATCACCACGTCGCGGCGCGTGCCGGTGGAACCGTCGATCATGGTGACGATCTTCTGCTCGCCCGCCTGCTTCGGCGCATCCTTCGGCGCCTCCTTGGCCTCGTGCTTGCCGTCCTGCTTGCTCTCCGGGCCATGGCCCGCGGCGGCGGGCTTCTCGTCGGTGGCATTGGGCTCGCGGATCGCGATTCGGGTCATCGGCTCGCCGCCGAGCGGATCCTTGTTGAAGATGGCGAAGCCGGCAAAGGCGACCAGGAACAGGCCGAGCGTGACGGCGAGCACCTGCATGGCCGTGAACGGCAGGCGCAGCCGCCGTTTCCGGCGCGGCTTGTCCTGTCCGAGCGGGGCGCTCAGATCATCGGCCGTTTCAGTCATGCAAGATCCCGAATCACTCCCCCGACGATACCACGCCGAGGTCAAGCGGCGGCAGGCCGGGATAGGCCGGGGAGGTCAGGAGTTCCACGCAAAAAAGGGCGGCTCCGGGAGCCGCCCTTTTCGTGAGATCGCAAGCTGCGCCGACCTAGTTCGCCGCTTTGGGCTTGTCGCTCGTGGCCTTGTTGTCGCCGCCCGGCGTCGGTGCCGCGGAGGCGCTGTTCTTGATGCCGTGGAGCAGGTCGTCGGCGAGCTTGAGCGCCTTGTCGTCCTTGGCGTCCGGCGGAACGTAGGATTGCGAGCCGGTCTTCTCGTCGCCGTCGTTCTTGAGATGGCCGCGCAGCGAAGCCTCGCCCTTGGTGTCGGTGCGCGACTTCAGCTCATCGGGCACGTCCTGGAGCACTTCGATGTCGGGCACGATGCCCTTGGCCTGGATCGACTTGCCCGACGGCGTGTAATAGCGCGCCGTGGTCAGGCGCAGCGCGCCGTTGCCCGAGCCGAGCGGAATGATGGTCTGCACCGAGCCCTTGCCGAACGAGCGCGTGCCGATGATGGTCGCGCGCTTGTGGTCCTGCAGCGCGCCGGCGACGATTTCCGACGCCGAAGCCGAGCCGCCATTGACCAGCACGATGACCGGCTTGCCCTTGGTGAGGTCGCCCGCATGCGCGGTGCGGCGCTGGGTCTCCTCGGCATTGCGGCCGCGGGTCGAGACGATCTCGCCCTTCTCCAGGAACGAGTCGGAGACGGTGACCGCTTCCTCGAGCAGGCCGCCCGGATTGTTGCGGAGGTCGATGACGTAGCCCTTGAGCTTGTCGCCGATCTGGTTCGAGAGGTTGGCGACCTCGCGCTTCAGGCCCTCGGTGGTCTGCTCGTTGAAGGTGGTGATGCGGATATAGCCGATGTCGTCGGCTTCGACGCGCGCGCGCACCGAGCGGACGCGGATGTTGTCGCGCACCAGGGTGACGTCGATCGGATTGTCCTGGCCCTTGCGGATGATCTTGAGCTTGATCTTGGTGTTGACCGGGCCGCGCATCTTCTCGACCGCCTGGTTCAGGGTCAGGCCCTGCACGGCTTCGTCGTCGAGATTGGTGATGATGTCGTTGGCCATGACGCCGGCGCGCGAGGCCGGCGTGTCGTCGATCGGCGACACCACCTTGATCAGGCCGTCCTCCATCGTGACCTCGATGCCGAGACCGCCGAACTCGCCGCGGGTCTGCACCTGCATGTCGCGGAAGCTCTTGGCGTCCATGTAGCTCGAATGCGGATCAAGGCCGGTGAGCATGCCGCTGATGGCGGATTCGATCAGCTTGGTGTCGTCGGGCTTCTCGACATAATCCGAGCGCACGCGCTCGAAGACGTCGCCGAACAGATTGAGCTGCCGATAGGTGTCCGCGGTGGCGGCCCGTGCGCTCGAGCCCATGAAGACCGCGCGCGGCTGGGTCACGAACAGCGTCAGCGCCGCGCCGGTGGCCGCGCTGAGGAGGATAACTGAAGTCTTGCGCATCATCCGCGAACCTTCTCGCCTTCATTTGCGGCCCACCATGGGCCTGGATCGATTGGAGTGCCGTCCTTACGGAACTCGACATACAGCACAGGTTGACTCGCGTTCGTGGCGAGAATGGAGGCGACTTGAGAGGTCGACCCCATGGTTGCGACCGGCTCCCCCGTGAGCACAAACTGGCCGATGTTGACCGAAATGCGCTCCATCCCGGCGATCAGGACATGATACCTGCCACCGGCATTGAGGATCAAGAGTTGTCCATAGCTGCGGAAGGGGCCGGCATAGACCACCCAGCCATCACACGGCGTCGTGACCTGGGCGCCGGGCTTGCTGGCCAGCGAAATGCCCTTCTGGACCCCGCCAAGGCCGTCGGACCCGCCAAAGTCCCTGATCTTATTACCGTTAACCGGAAGAGGCAGGAGGCCCTTGGCCGCGGCGAAGGCGATTGCCGGGGTGGTCCGGGACCGGTCCTTGAAAGCGCCCGGGCCGGGCTTGGCGCTGGCGTTGGCCGCCGCCTTGGCTTCGGCCTGCTTTGCGGCCTCGGCAGCCTTTTCGGCAGCCTTGGCGGCGCTTTGCAGATCCTGCTCCATCTTGGCGATCAGCCCCTGGAGATCGCCGACCTGCCTTGAAAGCGCGATGGCGCGCGAGTTTTCGGCGTCGAGGTCCTTTTCGCGCGAGGCTTGCTGGCGCTGCCGCTCGTCGACCAGCGCCGTGAGCCGGGTCTGGTCATTGCGGACCTTGTCGCGGTCGGTGGCGAGCTGGTCGCGCTCGGCGGCGATGTGCTTGCGCAGGGCCACGAGCTCGCCGAGCTCGCTTGCGATCTTTTCCGCGCGGCCGCGCAACTCCGGCACCACTGCGCCGAGCAGCATGGCGGTGCGCAGCGACTGCAGTGCGTCCTCGGGCCGCACCAGCAGCGCCGGCGGCGTCCGCCTTCCGGCGCGCTGCAAGGCCGCCAGCACTTCGACGATGTCGGCGCGGCGCGAATCGAGCGAGCCGCGCATCTGTTGCTCGCGGCCGTTCAGCGTCCGCAGCCGCGCTTCGGCTTCGTCGATCTTGGTCTCGACGCTGCGCACATTGGCGGCAGTGTCGATCAGCTGCTGATTGAGCTGGGTGCGGTCCTGGCCGAGCGCGGTGATCTCGGCCTTGAGCTTGGCCTGCGCTTCCTCCGCGCTCTTCTTGCTCGCGCGTGCGGCTTCCAGCTCCTGCTCGCGCTGCTTGATCGCAACGGGCGAGACCGCCGCCGTTTGTGGCGCCGGCGCTGCCGTCTGAGCTTGCGCGAGGCTTGCGCCCGAGACGCTTGCGACCAGCAGCAGTTTGAGGATCGGCGCTCGCATCGCTCTACGCAAAGGTGCTCGTGTGGCGCGCATCACGCGCGGTGATAGGGATGGCCGGCCAGAATGGTGGCGGCCCGATAAAGCTGTTCCAGAAGCATGACGCGGACCATTTGGTGCGGCCAGGTCGCAGAGCCGAACGCAATCGCGAGCTTGGCCTTACGGCGCAATTCGGGCGAAAGTCCGTCCGCCCCTCCGATCACGAAGATAGTATGTCCGGCCCCCTCGTCGCGCCAGCGCCCGAGGTGCCGTGCGAATACGGTGGAGTCGAGATTCTGGCCGCGCTCGTCCAGCGCCACCAGGATCGATTTGTCCGGGATATGCGCGGAGATCGCCGCGGCCTCTTCGGCCATCCGTGTCGCGGTGTCGCGCGCGCGGCTCTCGGGGATTTCGTGGATCGAGAGCTCGCGGAATCCGAGCTTGCGGCCGGCCTCGTCGAACCGCTCGAAATAGCGGTCGGCAAGCTCCCGTTCGGGGCCCTGCTTCAGCCGGCCCACCGCGATGACAGCAACACGCATGATATCTTCAGGGTCGCGTTTTCAAGACCGCGCGCAAGTTGCGCGCGCACGACGCTAGCATGCGCGTCAGCCGATTCGAAATCGGCCCAGTAAGCCTGAGCCTAGATCGCCTTCGCCGCCCCTGGGCCCTGCGTGTACAATCTCTCGAGATTGTAGAACTCGCGGACCTCGGGTCTGAACACGTGCACGATCACATCGCCGGAATCGATCAGCACCCAGTCGCAATTGGGCAAGCCCTCGACGTGGATGTTTTTGATGCCGTTTTCCTTGAGGCCCTTGGCGACGTTCTCCGCGATCGCACCGACATGCCGGTTCACCCGGCCGGTGGTGACGATCATGTAGTCGGAGTAAGCCGATTTGCCGCGAAGGTCGATGGTGACCGTCTCTTCCGCCTTCATGTCGTCGAGGCGGGAGAGGATCAGGCTCAGGGTCTTGTCGGCGTCGGGTTGCGCCTTCAAGGCCGCTGCGTCAGTCGATGTTTTACGCGCCGGCTTTGCCTTGGGTAAAACAGACTTCGTTGAAGCCGTCTTGGACAATACAGATGTGGTCAGGGACCATTCCTTTCACTGTATCGCGAACGCCGAATCCAGCGCCCACTGGTTACACTACATCATGTGGGGTTAAGGGTTTCAATATGCCAGAGAGCACGAAATCCCCACGAGCTCCGCACAGTCTGACTCACTTCGTACCTTTCCAGCTCCCATCCGGGTTCCGCAGGCCCGTCGAGGAGAGATTCAGCTTCATTCCGGTCAGGAATACCCAGGCCGGTGCCGGCTGGTCCGCAAGCAAGGCCGCCTTGTTCTCGGGTAGGCGGTAGCGCGCCAGCGCATTGGCGGCAGGCGAGGCGAGGGCGCGAAAACTCCGAGGCGGGCGATCGATGACCGCAATCGGCACCTGATCGGCGATGCGCCGCCAGTGCTGCCAACGATGGAATTGAGCGAGGTTGTCGGCGCCCATGATCCAGACAAAGCGCAGGCCCGAGAGGCGGCGGCGCAAGGTGTTGATCGTGTCGATAGTATAGCGGGTGCGAATGACGGATTCGAGACAGCTCACCTCGATCCTGGGATCGTCAGCGACGTCGCGCGCGGCCTGCATGCGCTCGCCGAGCTCATGCAGCGTGCCGTTCTCCTTCAGCGGATTGCCGGGGGTCACCAGCCACCAAACGCGATCGAGTTGAAGGCGCTTCAGCGCGAACTGGCTGATGGCGCGATGAGCCTCGTGCGGCGGGTTGAACGAGCCGCCGAGCAGGCCGACGCGCATGCCTTCGGTGTAGGGCGGAATGGCCTGCGCGAAGAAACGCGGCGCGACGAAATTGTTACTCAATGCCCCGCGCCTCGCGACATGACTTACGGCCGCGTCTGACCTGTGCCGTGGACGCGATATTTGAAGCTCGTCAACTGCTCGGCGCCGACAGGGCCGCGGGCGTGGAAGCGGCCGGTGGCGATGCCGATCTCGGCGCCGAACCCGAACTCGCCGCCGTCGGCGAACTGCGTCGAGGCGTTGTGCAGCACGATCGCGGAATCGACCTCGCTCAGGAATTTCTTTGCGATGGCGTCGTCTGCGCTCACGATCGCATCGGTGTGATGCGAGCCGTGGTTCTGGATATGCGCGATCGCACCGTCGACGCCGTCGACCACCTTCGCCGCGATGATCGCGTCGAGATATTCGGTGTCCCAATCGTCTTCGCTCGCAGGTTTTACGCGCGCATCGGTCTTCTGCACGGCGTCGTCGCCGCGCACTTCGCACCCCGCCTCGATCAGCATCTCGACCAGCGGCTTCAGGCTGCTTGCAGCGGCCGCGCGGTCGACCAGCAGGGTCTCGGCTGCGCCGCAGACGCCGGTGCGGCGCATTTTTGCGTTGAGCACGATCGACTTCGCCATGGCGAGGTCGGCGCTGGCATCGACATAGACGTGGTTGACGCCTTCGAGATGCGCGAACACGGGCACGCGCGCCTCCTGCTCGACGCGCGCGACGAGGCTCTTGCCCCCGCGCGGCACGATCACGTCGACCGCGCCGTTCAATCCGGACAGCATCATGCCGACCGCCGCGCGGTCGCGCGTCGGCACCAGCGTGATCGCGGCTTCGGGGAGGCCCGCTTCGCGCAGGCCCTGCACCAGGCAGTCATGGATGGCGCGGCAGGACCGAAAACTGTCGGAGCCGCCGCGCAGGATCACGGCGTTGCCTGATTTCAGGCACAGCACGCCGGCGTCCGCCGCAACGTTCGGCCGACTCTCGAAGATGACCCCGACGACGCCGAGCGGCACGCGCACGCGCTCGATACTCATGCCGTTCGGCCGCTGCCAGCTTTCAGTGACGATGCCGACGGGATCGGCGATGCCGCGCACGATGCCGATCCCCGCGGCCATGGCTTCGACCCGCGCCGGCGTCAGTGTCAACCGGTCGATGAAGGAGGAGGTGGCGTTGCCGGAGGCGCGAGCCTCCGCGACGTCCTCGGCATTGGCCGCAAGGATCGCTGCCGCATTGCTGCGGATCGCCCGCTCCATGGCTTCCAGCGCCCGGTTCTTCTGCTCCGGCGGCGCCAACGCCAGCACGCGCGCGGCAGCGCGGGCTCGGGTGGCGAGATCGGACATCAGCGCCTGAAGATCGGCAGTGCCGTCAACGGCTTTGAGGGGGGCGGCCATGGGGAGTTCAACCTTCTGCTAAGGCAGTGTCCTAGCACGGAAATCCCGCATTTGCGAAGGGCGGGGAGGGTATGGCAGGGCTTCGGGAGGTGGGTTCGGGCTCGGCCACTCGCTCAGCCGCGGCGTCATGGCCGGGCTTGACCCGGCCATCCACGTCTTTGCTCGCCAAGACCGTGGATGCCCGGGACAAGCCCGGGCATGACGGCAAAGGCCTATCCGCCCACCACCAGATCGTCGCGGTGGATCATTTCCGCCCGCCCGCTGATGCCGAGGATGGCCATCACGTCCGGCGAGGAGCGGCCCTTGATCCGCTCGGCGTCGTCGGCGTCATAGGCGATCAGGCCGCGGCCGATCTCGCTGGCGTCGGGGCCGCGCACGATCACGGCATCGCCGCGGGCGAACTGGCCCTCGACCTTGATCACGCCGGCCGGCAGCAGGCTGGCGCCGGCACGCAGCGCCGTGACCGCGCCGGCATCGATCGTCAGCGTGCCCTTCGGCTCCAGCGTGCCGGCGATCCAGCGTTTGCGCGAGGTGATGGGATTGGCGGGCGTCAGGAACCAGGTGCAGCGGCCGCCATCGGCGATCGCCTGCAAGGGGTGCTCGATCTTGCCGGAGGCGATCAGCATATGCGTGCCGCCGGTGGTGGCGATCTTGGCGGCCTCGACCTTGGTGCGCATGCCGCCGCGCGACAGCTCGGACTCGGCATCGCCAGCCACCGCCTCGATCTCGGAGGAGATGCTGTCGACGACCGGAATGAGCTTTGCGCTGGGGTTGTTCTTCGGCGGCGCGTCGTAGAGCCCGTCGATGTCGGACAGCAGCACCAAGAGGTCGGCGCTCGCCATGGTGGCGACGCGCGCGGCGAGGCGATCATTGTCGCCATAGCGGATCTCGGTGGTGGCGACCGTGTCGTTCTCGTTAATCACGGGGATCGCGCGCCACTCCAGCAATTTGCCGATGGTGGAGCGCGCATTTAGATAGCGGCGGCGCTCTTCGGTGTCCTGGAGCGTCACCAGGATCTGGCCGGAGTCGATGCCGTGCGCGCCGAGCACCTCCGACCAGATCCGCGCCAGCGCGATCTGGCCGACGGCGGCGGCCGCTTGGCTCTCTTCCAGCTTCAGCGGGCCGCGCGGCAGTTTGAGCCGGCTGCGGCCGAGCGCGATCGATCCGGAGGAGACCACCAGCACATCGCGGCCCTCGCAGTGCAGCTTGGCCATGTCGTCGGCGAGCGCGGCGAGCCAGGACGCCCGCACCTCGCCCTTGTCGGAATCGACCAGCAGCGCGGAGCCGACCTTGACGACGATGCGGCGGAATTGACTGAGTTCGGGGCTGGCCATGTATGTATGTGTTGGCGGTTGCGACGAATTGCTCTGCTTCAAAGACGGCGGAGCAACAGGCGGCGCCGATGAGGTCTGCTTTTGCAGCAGGACGGTGACCGGCGCAAGGCGGCCGGCATGGTAAATGGCGGCCATGTTGGCCTTGTCGGGGAGGCCCGCCTGGTTCTAATTGCTGCCAACGATAATGCGTTGGAGGAAGCGAATGGATCGCCGCAAATTCATGGCCGGATGTGTCGGCCTGCCGCTGTTGACCCAGGCGAGCGGCGTGCAAGCACAGGCCGGACTGAGCAAGATGATCTTCCCGTTCGCGGCGGGGGCGGGCGGCGACACGCTGTGCCGGCTGATCGCGCAGGAGATGGCGCCGGCAATGCAGCGGACCATCGTGGTCGAGAACCGCACCGGCGGCGACGGCCTGATTGGCATCAAGGCGGTGAAGGGAGCCAGCCCCGACGGCAGCATGGTGCTGGTGACCACGGGTCCCACCATGTACCTGCTGCCGATGGTGGAGGCGACACCGAGCTTCGATACGGCCAAGGATTTCATGCCGGTGTCGCTGCTGGCGCGGTTCGAATTCGCGCTGGTGATCGGACCGGGCGTCGATGCCGCCGATTTCAAGGGTTTTGTCGCATGGCTGAAGGCGCATCCGGACAAGACGTCGTTCGGCGTGCCGAGCAACGGTACCATTCCGCATTTCATGGGCTCCAAGCTCGAGAAGGACCTCGGCATTCCCCTGACCCGCGTGCCCTATCGCGGCAGCGCGCCAATCCTCAACGACCTCGTCGGCGGCCATGTCTCGTTCGGCATCACGACATTGGCCGATGCGCTGCCGCAGCATCGCGCCAAGGGCGTGAAGATCATCGCGGCCGCGAGCGCGGAACGTTCGCCCTTCGCACCCGAGGTCCCGACGCTGAAGGAGAGCGGCATCGACCTCGTTGCGGATGCCTGGTATGGCATGTGGCTTCCCGCGGGCAGTCCGCTGGAGTTCGCGGCCAAGCTCGGCGCGGCCGCAAGCGCCGCACTCGCCAAGCCCGAGGTGAAGGAGAAGCTCACGGCGATCGGGCTGATCCCGGTCGGCAGCAATGCAGAAGGTCTGACGAAGGAGCTCGCCGCCAACACGGCGTTCTGGCAGCCGATCGTCAAGGCGACGGGGTACAAGATCGAGAATTGAGTTCTGGCGCCGCCACATACTCGGTCGCTATGGCCGGGCTTGACCCGGCCATCCACGCGCATCCGCGATTGACGTACGATGTGGATGCCCGGGTGAAGCCCGGGCATGACGAGTGAGAGCTTTGCCTCTCACTCAGAGCTTCGCGCGCTGTGTGATGCCGTCCTTGATCGACGCGAGCTCGGCTTCGTCCCAGATGCCGATCAGGATTCCGCCCTTCACCTGGAGCTGGTTGTCGGCATAGGCCGCGATCTTCTCGCGCGGCGTGGTGATGTGGTCGTTGGGATGCAGTGCCCAGTCGAACAGTTCGGCCTGCAGCCGCGCGATGATCGCGGCGCATTCGGGGTCGTCGCCACGATCGACGAATTCCTGCGGATCGGTTTCGAGATCGTACAGCATCGGGCGAAAGCCGGAGGCGTGAATGTATTTCCAGCGGCCGTCGAACACCATGAACAGGCGGCAGCGCTCGATCGGCTGGTTCAGCTTCAGCCGCACGTCCTGCATGGCGTAGTCGTATTCGGAGAACGCCACCTTGCGCCAATCGGTGGGTGTCGGCCCGCGCAGCAGCGGCAGCAGTGAACGCCCTTCGAGAATGTGGCCGGGCACCTTGCCGCCGAAATAATCGACGAAGGTCGGGGCGAGATCGATGCCTTCCACCAACGCGTCGCTGCGGGTGCCGCGCGTGGCATCCGCCTCTTTCGACGGATCGATAACGATCAGCGGAATCTTCGCCGACTGCTCGTGGAACAGGTCCTTCTCGCCCATCCAGTGATCGCCGAGATAGTCGCCGTGATCGGAGGTGAACACGATCATGGTGGTGTCCAGCAGGCCGCGCGTCTCCAGGAATTTCATCAGCACGCCCATCTGGTCGTCGATCTGGGTGATCAGGCCCATATAGGTCGGGATCACCTTCTCGCGGGCATCGTCGCGCGCCATGTTGCGGGAGTAGCGCATGTCCATATAGGCGCCGAACACCGGATGCGGGCTCGCGCGCTCGCGCTCGGAGCGGATCGGCGGGATGATGTCATCCGTCGAATACATGCTGGCGTAAGGCTCTGGCGCGATGTAGGGCCAGTGCGGCTTGATATAGGACAGATGCAGGCACCACGGCCTGCCGTCGGTTTCGGCCTCGCTGATGAAGTCCATCGCGCGGCGCGTCATGTAGGGCGTCTCGGAATGCTCCTCGGGCACGCGCGCGGCCTTGTCGGCATGCACCAGCAGCCAGCCGTTCTGCAAGCTACCGTCCTCCGCCGCGCCGGAATTGGCCCAATGCTCCCAGGGATTGGTCGCGTCAAAACCCTGCTGGCGCAGATACTCGTCGTATTTCGGCCGCGGCCGTCCCGTCGGATGCAGGCCGTCGTCGCGCTCGTAAGGTTCGAAGCCGCATTCGGCGACGTGCACGCCGATCATCGATTCCGGCGGAATGCCGAGCGCCTTCATGCCTTCGAGATCGGGCGCCATGTGGGTCTTGCCGACCAGCACGTTGCGCACGCCAAGCTTCTTGAGGTGGTCGCCGAGGGTGGGCTCGCCGACGCGCAAGGGCCAGCCGTTCCAATGCGAGCCGTGCGAGCGCATGTAGCGCCCGGTGTAGAACGACATCCGCGACGGGCCGCAGATCGGCGATTGCACATAGGCTTTCGAGAACAGCACGCCGCGCTTGGCCATGGCGTCGATGTTCGGCGTCTTCAGCGTGGGGTGGCCGGTGCAGCCGAGATAGTCGTAGCGAAGCTGGTCGCACATGATCCAGAGAACGTTCTTCGCGCGCACCATCGGTCTCGCCCCTGCCTTTTTTGATTGCTTGATGCTGCGCTATCAGAGCTGCGATAACAACCCTTCAGTGACGCGCATGCTCGCGGCCAAACACTCCGCTCGTCCCCGCGAAAGCGGGGACCCATAACCACAGGAAGTGGTTTGGCGAAGACCGATCGTGCGGTACTTTGAGCATCCGCAACCGATAGATTACGCGGTATGGGTCCCCGCTTTCGCGGGGACGACGTGGGCGAGAGTTCAGGCCGACCACGGCTCCGCTTCGGCCGTGCTCTTGGCCTTGGTCGAGACCGGGGCCTCGCCGATGACGTCGACGAGCGCGCGCAGCGCTTCCTTGACGCCCTGGCCGGTGATGCCGGACATCAGCAGCGGCGCCTTCTTCGCCGCGCGCTTCAGCCGCTCCTTCTGCTTCTTGAGCTCGTCCGGCTCGACCGCGTCGATCTTGTTCAGCGCGACGATCTCGATCTTGTCGGTGAGCAGCCCGCCATAGGCATCGAGCTCCTTGCGGACGGTCTTGTACGCCTTGCCGGCATGCTCGCAGGTGGCGTCGATCAGATGCAGCAGCACGCGGCAGCGCTCGACATGACCGAGGAAGCGGTCGCCGAGACCGGTGCCTTCATGCGCACCTTCGATCAGGCCGGGGATGTCGGCGAGCACGAATTCGCGGCCGTCGGCGTTCACGACGCCGAGCTGCGGATGCAGCGTGGTGAAGGGATAGTCGGCGATCTTCGGCCGCGCCGCGCTGACCTTGGACAGGAAAGTCGATTTGCCGGCATTGGGCATGCCGACAAGACCCGCATCCGCGATCAGTTTCAGGCGCAGCCAGATCCAGCGCTCCTCGCCCACCTGGCCGGGATTGGCGTTGCGCGGCGCGCGGTTGGTCGACGTTTTGAAATGCGCGTTGCCGAAGCCGCCATTGCCGCCTTCGGCGAGCACGAACTTTTCGCCGACATTGGTGAAGTCGTGGATCAGCGTCTCGCGATCTTCGTCGAAGATCTGCGTGCCCAGGGGGACCTTCAGCACGATGTTCTTGCCATTGGCGCCGTGGCGGTCCGAACCCGAGCCGTTCTCGCCCTTCTGGGCCTTGAAGTGCTGCTGGTAGCGGTAATCGATCAGCGTGTTGAGGCCGTCGGCGACCTCGATGATGACGTTGCCGCCGCGACCGCCATTGCCGCCGGAGGGACCGCCGAATTCGATGAACTTCTCGCGGCGGAACGCCACGCAGCCGTTCCCGCCGTCACCGGAGCGGATATAGACCTTTGCCTCGTCGAGGAATTTCATGGGCCATAGGTAGGCCAGCCGGTCCCGCGCGGCAACCCGGATAGACCGCAAATCGGCCGAATTTCCGCGAATTTTGGCCCGTGCTTAACCTGCGGGGCGGCCCACCCGCGCTTGTCATCCCGGACAAGCGAAGCGCAGATCCGGGATCCATAACCACATGAAGGGGTTTGGCGAAGACGGGCAATTGTTGTCTCGTGAAACGACACTGGCTTGTGGTTATGGATCCCCGCCTTCGCGGGGATGACGTTAGAGAGGCCGGCGCCGGATCAGGAATTTCTGCATCCCCTCCAGCACCAGCTCCTTGCGCTGGTTGAACACGGTGCTTTTGAGCGCGACCGTGCCGGTCGTGCGTCCTGGCACCAGCTCGGTGACCTCGAGCGCGGGATAGATCGTGTCGTCGGCAAAGACGGGCTTGAGGAACCGGCTCGATTGCTCGAGGAAGCCGACTAGGGAGTCCTCGACCATGAACGGAAACAGGCCGGCGCCGGGTGCGGTGTGGATCAGCGTCTGGAAACCGTGGGCCAGCAGCTGCGGCATGCCGCGCGCGCGGCAATATTCCACGTCGTAATGCACGGGATGGGTGTCGCCGCTCGCGGTCTGGAACGCCGCGAACACCGCCGAGGTCTGGGTGCGGCTCGGCAGCACGAAGCGCTCGCCGAGGGCGAAATCCTCAAACCAGCGTTGCGCGGGGATCATGCGATGCTGGGCCGGGTCGAAGTCGGTCATGCGCTGCACCATCAGGATGGAGTCGGAAATTTATCCGTATCGCGCGAGGCGCAGTGCGACAATGCGTTGAATTCACCGGAGGCGGGCTTGTCCGGCGCGCTCACGCGATTAAAACGCGCCAATGCCCCTTTTCAAGAATCTCTCCGCCTATGACGACCGCTCGGCGCGACTGGCCGGCATTGCACTCATGGTGCTGTCGATCTTCATGTTCTCGTTTGGCGACGCCATGGGCAAGTTCCTGGTCGGGACGTATTCGGTGGGGCAGCTGCTGTTCCTGCGCGCCTGCGCGGCGCTGCTGCTGCTGTCGCCGCTGGTCTGGAAGCAGCGTCACCAGTTCCTGCATCTGGAGCGGCCGCGTTTGCAGCTCGTCCGCGTCGTGCTGTCGACGCTGGAGGTGGCCGCCTTCTTCCTCGCAACGGTCTATCTGCCGCTCGCCGACGTCATCACCTATTATCTTGCGGGCCCCATCTTCGTGACCGCGATGTCGGCGATCTTCCTCGGCGAGAAGGTCGGCTGGCGGCGCTGGACCGCGATCCTGATCGGCTTCTGCGGCGTCCTGATCGCGCTGCGGCCGTCGGCGCAGACCGTCAGCCTGCCGGCGCTGATCGCGCTCGGCGGCAGCCTGTCGTTTGCGACGTTGATGCTGATCACGCGCAGCCTGCGCAAGACGCCCGACATCGTGATGGCGTCATCGCAATTCGTCGGCACGTTCCTGCTCGGTGCCGCCTTGTCGGCGTTCCACTGGGTGCCGCCGACGTCAGGCAGCCTCGTCATCTTCGCGCTGGCGGGATGCGTCTCGGTGACCGCGCTGTTCTGCGTCAACCGCTCGCTCAAGCTGGCGCCGGCCAGCGTCGTCGTGCCCTATCAATATTCGATGATCGTCTGGGCCGTGATCTTCGGCTTCGTCGTGTTCGGCGATGTCCCGTCGATCGCCACCATCGTCGGCGCCGCCATCATCATCGGCGCCGGGTTCTACATCTATCTGCGCGAGCGCGATCTGGGGCGCGCCGGCGGAGAGTTGAATCCGCCGGCGTAGAGTGCCTACCTTACCCTTCGCGCACTGCTCCAGCTCTTCAGCGACGACCACACCCCGCGCGAGAGGCGGAAGCAATCGACCGGCGTGGAGGAGCCCAGCGCCAAAAACCGGTGCAGCTGGACGCCGCTCCACTGGAAGCCGCACTTCTCCAGCACGTTGCGCGAGGCCGGATTGGTGACGCGCGCGCCGGCATAGAGATGGTCGTCCTCGAACTCCTCGAAGAAGAAGTCGATCGCGCCGCGGGCGGCTTCGGTTGCATAACCCCGGCCCCAATGCTCGACGCCGAGCCAGTAGCCGAGCTCGGCATTGTCGGGGCTGGAGCGATCGATGCCGACCATGCCGATCGGTCCGCTGTCGTGCTCGATCAGGAACACGGTCTCGCTGCCGAGCGCGGCGGTGGCACGGATGAATGCGACGGCATCGTCCTGCGAATAGGGATGCGGCAGGCGGCGGGTGTTTTCGGCGACGCGGCGGTCGTTGGCGAGGAGGGCGATGGTCCTGACGTCGGCGAGGGTCGGCCGCCGCAAGGTCAGCCGCTCGGTGGCGACGACATAAGGTCTCGCCTCCCGCAAGGTCACGCTCGAGAAATCCTGCAACATGTCCGGCTCCGTGAAAGTCACCAAGTCAAAGTGAGCAAGTCAAACAAAAGGGGAGGCCGGTTTCCCGCCTCCCCTTGGAGCCTTCGATCTCTGGGATCTGGACTCCGCCGGTTGGTCAGGGACCGGCGGACTCCAAATTGATCCGCCGTCTATTCAGCCGCCCCTGCGAGCGGGAGCACCGATACGAAGGTGCGGCCGTTGGCTTTGGCCTGGAACGTGACACGACCCTCGATCTTGGCGAACAGAGTGTGGTCCGTGCCCATGCCGACATTAAGGCCGGGATGCCAGGTGGTGCCGCGCTGACGCGCAATGATGTTGCCGGGAATCACGACTTCCCCGCCGAACGCCTTGATGCCGAGGCGCTTGCCCTTGGAATCGCGACCGTTGCGCGATGAACCGCCTGCTTTTTTGTGAGCCATGGTTGGTCTCCGAAATCCTGCGTAGTTCTAGGTCAATTCCTTGACGGAATCATTTCAAAACTTCTCACGCATCAATTCGTGAATTGGCGTGATCGATTTTCGTTACTCGGCGGCTTCCGTCACCGGCTCCTTGACCACCTTCTCCCGCTTCGGGCGCGGGCCCTTGGTCGGCTTGGCGCCATCGGTCAGGATCTCGCTGATGCGCAGCACCGTGATCTCGTCGCGATAGCCGCGCTTGCGGCGCGAATTCTTGCGGCGGCGCTTCTTGAACGCGATGACCTTGGGGCCGCGCTTGTGGTCGAGCACCTCGACCGCAACGGAGGCACCGGCCACCGTCGGCAGACCCAGGACCGGCGTGTCGCCGCCGACCACCAGAACTTCGTTCAACTGGATGATCGAGCCGACTTCGCCTTCGATCTTGCCTACTTCGAGAACATCATCCGGAACGACGCGGTACTGCCGGCCGCCGGTTTTGATGACTGCGAACATCGTTTTTTCTCCGTGTTCAAATCCCGGCCTCGCGACGGGTATCGTCCGGGCCGGCTTTTTGTCAGTCGCTATGGGTTTATGGCGAGTCTTGTGCGGGCGGGAGTTATCCCTTTGAAAACCCACGCAAAAACAAACAGCGCGAGAAACGCCCCGCGCCGGGTGTGGGACTTATAGCCGCGATCCGCCGCAAGTCAAGGAAAACCACGGAAAAAGGCCCGGATTTGAAGGATTTGGGCCGTTTCCGGCGCGCCGACGAATCTGCACCGCGCGCTGCAACCAACGGGGTTCCCCTGCCGTTGTCCCCGCAAACAGGCACGCGGGCAAGGGCTTCCCATGGCAACGGACGAACTGGTCAAGACGACGGGCATCGCCCAGCACGGCGCGAGCCGCCTGCCTTCGGTCGATATCGACAGCTTCAACATCGAGATCAAGGACGAGGACGGCTTTCTCGGCGACCGCGCCAGCAAGGGCGCCTTCCGCGAGATCCTCGAAGAGTGGCGCAAGCCGCTGCGCAAGAGCGGCGAGGATCCGTTCGGGGACGAGCCGTCCGACAAGATCAGCAAGAAGGCGCTCGATGCCGTTCTGGTCGGCGACGATACGGAAGCCACGGCCGTCGTGCACAGCGCGATCGAGGATTTCGCCCAGGAGCTCGCCTATGTCACGCGCCGGTTTCTCAAGACCAAGGCCTGGGCCAGGACCGAGTGCATCGTGGTCGGCGGCGGCTTTCGCGCCAGTCGGCTCGGCGAGATTGCCATTGCCCGCGCCGAGATCATCCTGAAATCGGAGGGCTTCAAGGTCGACCTGGTGCCGATCCGTTTCGATCCCGACGATGCCGGCTTGATTGGAGCCCTGCACCTCGTGCCGTCCTGGATTTTCGAGGCCTATGACAGCATCCTCGCGGTCGATATCGGCGGCACCAACATCCGCTGCGGGATCGTCGAGACGCGCTGGAAGAAGGCGCCGGATCTGTCCAAGGCCATGGTCTTCAAATCCGATCTGTGGCGCCACGCCGATGACGAGCCCAGCCGCGAAGCCGCGGTGAAGCGGCTGGTCAAGATGCTCGAAGGCCTCATTGAGGACGCCGAAGCCGAAGGCTTCAAGCTCGCGCCGTTCATCGGCATCGCCTGTCCCGGCGTGATCAACGCGGACGGCTCCATCGAAAAAGGCGCGCAGAACCTGCCGGGCAATTGGGAGAGCAGCAAGTTCAACCTGCCGGCGAGCCTCGTCGAGGCCATCCCCGAGATCGGCGAGCACGACACCGCGATCCTGATGCACAATGACGGCGTGGTTCAGGGTCTCTCCGAGGTGCCGTTCATGCAGGACTTCGAGCGCTGGGGCGTGCTCACCATCGGCACCGGGCTCGGCAATGCCCGCTTCACCAACCGCCGCAAGGACAATGGGAAAGACCGTGATTCTACCGAGAACGGCAAGAAAAAGCCCAGGAATGACAAGGAGTAACCTTGACTGGTTAGGTTAAGGACCGGATTGCGTTGCGGGCTGCGAGCCGCACGCTACGGTCGAATCGTCGCCTCACGCTGGCCGGCGAAGCCGCCCTTCCCAGCCAGGATTTCAATGAGCGGCATCGGGACCGCCAGTGTTTACCGCGTCTGGCGGTCCCACCCCTCTCCGGGTTTCAACGCCAGCCGATGCGCCCGAAGAACGCCGCGATCTCCGCGGCCGCGCGATCCGGATCCTCGCGATGCGGGAAGTGGCCAACGCCGGGAAACATCTTCAGATCAAGCGCGCTGAACGTCTCGCCCAGCCGGTCGGTCCAGGCAAACGGAAACAGCGGATCGTGCTCGGCCCAGCGCACGCAGGTCGGCACGTCGATCGGCGGCAGCGGTGGCGCCTCGCCCTTCATCATCGCAATGCGTCCAGCATGCGCGGCGCGATAATACGCAAAGCCGCCGGCGAGGTTGCCCGGCTTGAAGAAATTGTCGGCGAAGGCGTCGAGCACATCGTCGAACGCATTCTTCCGATGCGCCCAGCCCTTCAGGAAGTGGCCGATATAGAGCCGGCAGGCCTCGCGGCTCGCGCCGACCAGCGCCGGGGCCATCTCCATCTGGTGAAAGGACTGATACCAGATGTGATTGAGCCGATCAGGCGCCGCCATGCGCGGCCCAATGCCGGGATAGACGAAATCGAACAAGAACAGCCCGGACAGCCGCCCCGGCGCCTGCCGGGCCAAAGGCTGCATCACGGCGCCAGCGACATCATGGCCGACCACGCCGAATCGCGCGACGCCGAGCCCGTCCATCACGGCCAGCATGTCGGCCGCATGGCCGTCCGACCCGAACGGCCCGTCCGGCTTGTCGCTGTCGCCGAAGCCGCGCAGATCGGGCGCGATCAGCATGAAACGGTCGGCCAGCCTGGATATCATCGGCTCCCAGGTCAGCCAGAATTCCGGCCAACCATGCAGCAAAAGCAGCGGTTTGCCCTGGCCGGCGCGGACCAGGTGGAAATCGGCGCCATTGGCCTTGATGGTCAGGTGCTCCATGGCAGTTCCTCCGAAAGTCAGAGCGTTTTCAAGCGAAGTGGACGCCGGTTCGCGTCAAGAAAACGCGTCAAAACAAGAATTCAGAGTCCGTTCCGATTCGATCGGAACGGACTCTGGCTGGTGCGGAGCTGAAAGAGGCAGCGGATTTTCCCCTTTCGCGCCTTGTCTGGCCAGCCATCCTCGCCTATTAACGCCCCAACCACAGGGGCCCTGCTCCTCATATGGCGCCTTCAGGAGAGGTGGCAGAGTGGTTGAATGCACCGCACTCGAAATGCGGCATAGGTGCAAGCCTATCGGGGGTTCGAATCCCTCCCTCTCCGCCATCTAACCGTAGCCCTCTCGATATCCTCGTCGGCACTGAGAGGCTTAAACTCGTGCACAGGACCATCCCCCAGACAGCGCGCGAGTCCGGCCACCGCACAGGCAGCGTGCGCTGTGAGCCAACCGCACACTTTGGCGCTGGGTGTCGGTCGTGTCCATGCCTGTGGTCATGGTGGCGTGTCGAGTGCGGATGACGTGCTATGGTCAGCGTTGCGACATCGGAGATTCGCTACGTGGAGATTCCTCATACTTGGCTGATTGGCAACGATCGCGCCATTCATGAAGGTTTTGCCGTTTTCAAGATGGGGAAACTAAGCAGGCCCATGGATCTTGTCGGCGCAATATGTGAATCGGCGCGAGACGCTATTGAGCGAGCTGAAAAATTGGGTGACGGCTACGCCGCATTTCGCGTGTTCAAATCGGCAAAGATCGGTGGGCAACCGAAAGAAATGATTCAGCGAGGGAATCTTCCTGTAAGCGTCAGACTCTAGAGTAGAGTCTCCGATTTTCTTGCGCTTGAGGCAGCCAGATTCGCATTGCAGCCAGAGCGACGAGCCGGACTAGCGCGCACGACTAGCCATCTTCAACGGCATGGCTGACGAAGGACTTTGATGGCGTCAACTATCCGCCGCCCGGCGTCGCAGTCCCGGCGCAACAGACCGTACAATCGCGTCGATGAAGCTGCTTGTTGTCGTAATGCCCCTGCGACGCAAAACGGATCAAGTTCTTTTCGGTCGGTTAGACGCGAAGGCGGATGGATTTAGCTATCACAGTCCGCCGATTGCTGCACCTGGCGACGCTCACACGAAAAGGATGGCTAACCGAACTCATCGGCCCAGCCGGCCAAATCTAGCACCTTGCAGCCCATCCCATCATAGTAGGGTGCCTGCCCCGAGCTTGTAATCAAAGGATAATCCTCTAGCGAAGCAATCGCTGCGGTGTACAAGTCCGTTTCGCTATCATAAGGACCTCTCGAAAATCCCGAATTTAGCTTGTCGGCGATTCGGGCCGCTCCAGAACGATACTGTTTCTTCATCGGTATCTTGAAGACCACAGAGGGCTCCAGTTCCTCTGCTTCATCTTCGTAGAGTTCTTTGAACTCCTTCCATACAACTGCGGGCACACCAATTTCGCCGGAGCCGAGCGCATCGATTAGCGGCTTCTTCAAATTGTTGGAACGAGTTTTTGCTATTTCATGGAGCCCCGCGCAGTCGATGACGCATTAACGAGAATGACGGGATAGATCGGATGCGACAAACAAAAACCGCTGCCATCCTTCTCTGGAAAGCTGTCTTGAAGAACGAAGATGCCGCGGTCTTCAATCTTCTTGCGCACGATTACGTAAAACGCCTTCGCATCTTTCGCCGTCGCTTGGTCTTCGGCTGAGATTCCGAAGAATGCTCTAGACTTTAGAGCGAACGCATCAACTTCGCTGTTCGTCTTCGCAGTGAAGTGTGGCAGTCTATCAACGCCAACGGCGTACCCCTCAATTGCTGCGCGCTGCACGCCTCCGGCAAACTGAATCGATTCGATGGTCTCTCTCGACTTCGCCCGCGGTCGCGGATTGTCCGACCGAAAATCGGGAATTACGTCGTGCAGCTTTGGAGCACGCTCCATGAAGAAGACAAAAGACGGAAGCGCCAACTCGTGAGCGATATCGTTCAACAGACCCTGTTTCGGCTCAGGCTCCCGTTCTAACTCGCGGTCAAGTTCATCTGCGCCTATCTTCAGGCGGCGCGACAGTTCGTGGCGCGACAGCGAGCGCTCGCGCAAAACCGTATCGAGGATGGCAGAATTGAAGGTCACGAATCGCAATCCGAAGTCGAGAGAGGCAAAATGAAATATGGTGATTTTGCTAGCATAGTGCAACTAGGAGTTGGTCTTCACATTGGTACTGCCGTTCTTCAACTCTACGGAGAGATAGGAGCGGAACCGCTTGTGCGCGCGCTGAGTCGCATACGAACCAGCATCGATGATCTCGACCAAGCACGGGGGCGGGAAGCTCGTGACGAATACGAACAACTCGCGAGCGATTACGAGATTTTCAAGATTCGCTTGTTCAACGAATACAAGAACTACATCAAAATTAACTCGCTCGTTGCTTCAACGCTCTTCGTTCTTCTTGTTGCCATCGCTTTCAAGAATGATGACCCAATCGAAGGTGAATGGATGATGGTTACAATCCCCATCGTCGCGATGGCATTCTTGCCTGCTCTTGCGACATTGGGCAGCCTCTGGTTCGACGCCTCTCGGTTGGCGAATGCATTGAAGGTTCGTGCCGACGCTTTGGAGCAGAGAGTACTCAGGCTCGGCCTGGTCCCTCGATAGAACAACCCACCAACTGCGCGCGGCGGGCCGCCTAAAGCTTTGGACTCATGGGATTGGGTAGCTGGGGCGGGATTGCGTCTGTGCCGCTTGGATTGGCATTATCAATTACACGCTGTGCAACGATGGCATCCTGCTCCTGTTTTGCCCGACGGGTCAACGACGCGGCGCCGCCGAAACCCGCCGCCACTACGATCACCGCCGGTCTCTACCACCTCCGAGAGTTGCCGGAAATCAGGCGGCAGTGTTAGCAATAGCACGCACCAGCGCCAATCCAGACCCATCATCGCCCGACGTGCGCCGCTATTGGAGTTTTGCCCGCAAGCCAAACTAGTCTGGCCCCCCGCGTAAGTCATTGATCTTGCAGTCGCCGTCTACTGTGCATGGGGTTGTTTTCGCGTTCTTTGTTGTCCCACCCCGGAAAGCTTAAGTGTAATCGTCACGGCACCCCGCCTTGCCTCCCCAGACCGGATCACCACCCACCACACGAGACCAACATGCAATCTTCCGGCAGCGGCTGGGGCAACGGGCTTCTCGGCGTCGTCATCTTCAGCGGCTCGCTGCCGGCGACGCGGGTTGCGGTCGGCGGATTCTCCGCGCTGTTCCTGACCTCGGTGCGCGCGGTCATCGCGGCGCTGATCGCCGTGGCCGTGCTTGTCCTGCTGCGTCAGGTGCGGCCGCAGCGCGGGGATATCGCCTCGCTCACCATCGTCGCGATCGGCGTCGTGGTCGGCTTTCCGCTGCTGACGGCGCTCGCGCTCCAGCACATCACCTCGGCGCATTCGATCGTCTTCATCGGGCTGTTGCCGCTCTCCACGGCGATCTTCGGCGTGCTGCGCGGCGGCGAGCGGCCGCAGCCGATGTTCTGGCTGTTTGCCGTGCTCGGCAGCGCAACGATCGCGGGCTTCGCTTTGTCCAACGACGGCACCGCATCGCTTACCGGCGATCTCCTGATGGTCGCCGCGATCGTGCTGTGCGGGCTCGGCTACGCCGAGGGCGCCGCGCTGTCGCGCCGGCTCGGCGGCTGGCAGGTGATCTCCTGGGCGTTGTTGCTTGCGCTGCCGCTGGTGCTGCCGGTCGCGATTTGGACATGGCCGCCGACATGGAGCGGCGTCAGCGTGCCCGTCTGGATCGGGCTTGCCTATGTCTCGATCTTCAGCATGTTCGTCGGCTTCATCTTCTGGTACCGGGGCCTTGCGATCGGCGGCATCGCCCGCGTCGGCCAGTTGCAGCAGCTGCAGCCGTTCTTCGGCCTCGCGCTCGCAGGCCTGCTGCTGCACGAGCCGGTCGCCTGGAGCATGATCGCCGCCACCGCGCTCGTGGTCGTCTGCGTCTTCTTCGCCCGGCGCTATGCGTGATGGCGAATTGATGCGGCCTTACGTCTTGCCCGGCTGCGGCTTTTCGATCCCCGGCAGCCGCGCGATCTCCTTGGCGAGAAAATCGACCAGCAGCCGCACCCGCGCGATGCCGGACCGCTCCGGCACGATCAGCATGTTGAGCGGAACGGAAGGTGGCGCGTAGTCGTCAAGCACGCGCTCAAGTCTGCCGGCGGCAACAAGGTCCCCGACGAGCCAGAGATGCGCCGGCGCAATGCCACGACCGGCCGCGAGCGCCTCTCGTGCGGCAAGCCCGTGATCCACGCGCAATCGCCCTGCAAACGGGACCACATGGCGGCCGCCGCGGCGTCCGTGCAGCACGAGCACGTCGCTGCCGGCGATGTTGGACATCCTGACGCCCTCGTGGTTGGCGAGGTCCTGCGGGCGGGCGGGCCTGCCGCGCGAAGCCAGATAGTCCGGTGCGGCCACAAGCACCCGCCGCGATTGGCCCAGCCGCTTCAGCTTCATCGAGCTGTCGGTGAGCGGCCCGAGACGCAGGGCGATTTCGACACCCTCCCGCACCAGGTCGATCCGCTCGTCGGTCAGGCTGAGATCCACCGCCACGTCCGGATAGCGGTCCTGGAAGGCGAAGATCAAGCGGCTGACGTGGAGCACGCCGAACGCCGCGGTGCAGGAGACGCGCACCGTTCCGGCCGGCGCGCCGCGCGTGCTGCGCGCCTCGTCGCCCGCCAGGTCAACCAAGCGCAGGATCTGCACGCAGTCGGCGTAGTAGCGGCGACCCTCCTCCGTCATCGTCACGCTGCGCGTGGTCCGCGTCAGCAGCGGCACGCCGACGGCTTGCTCCAGTTCCCGAAGGTGCCGCGTCACGGTCGATTGGCCAAGACCGAGCTCGCGTGCCACCGCGGACAGGCTTCCCCGCTCGGTGACCCGTACGAAGCTGCGCATGCGTTCGAGCGTGACGTCCGATCTATCCATATTTCGGCATGATCCTATCCATCAGCGACAACTACCGGATTGCAGTCGGAGGCGCTACCTGCTGCTCGAAATCGTCAACCAAGGTGCTGATCATGAAAGTGTTGGTCGTCTTCGCTCATCCCGAACCGCGCTCCCTCAACGGCTCGCTCCGCGATGTTGCCGTCAGCGAGCTCGAGGCCCAGGGCCACGAGGTGCGGGTGTCAGACCTCTACGCCGAGGGCTGGAAATCCGACGTCGACCGCGCCGACTTCCCGTCGCTGCCGACAGAGGCGCGGCTTGCGCCCGCCGCGGCCTCCAAGCAGGCGTTTGAGGCCGATACGCTCACCGCCGACGTCAAGGCGGAGATCGAGAAGCTGCTGTGGGCGGACGTCCTGATCCTGCAATTCCCGCTGTGGTGGTTCAGCATGCCGGCCATCCTCAAGGGCTGGGTCGACCGCGTGTTCGCCTACGGCTTCGCCTATGGTGTCGGCGAGCACAGCGACAAGCGCTGGGGCGACCGCTACGGCGAGGGCACGCTCGCGGGCAAACGCGCGATGCTGATCGTGACGGCCGGCGGCTGGCAGGAGCATTATTCGGCGCGCGGAATCAACGGGCCGATCGACGACCTGCTGTTCCCGATCAATCACGGCATTCTCTATTATCCGGGATATGACGTGCTTCCGCCGTTCGTCGCCTACAAGGTCGACAAGCTCGACGAAGCCGATTTCCAGGCCACTGCCGAACGTTTGCGCGAGAGGATGAGAACGCTTGCGACGACCTCGCCGATTCCTTACCGGCGCCAGAATGGCGGCGATTACCTGATTCCGAGCATGCAGCTCCGCGCGGGGCTGGAGCAGCCCGGCGCGATCGGTTTCGCGCTTCACGTCGCGCAGGACGAGGCACGCAGCCCGGGTGGCGAGGCGAGCGCCACGCGCGCGACGACCGATGTGCGCGCGGCAATAGCGTAGCCTGCGGCCCGCGAACGAATCACTCGATCACCGTCTTCGTCAGCGTGCTCCGTGCAAACTTCTTCAGCGGCATCGGCTTGCCGAAGAGAAAGCCCTGCACGAAGTCGAAGCCGAGCTCGTTGGCGGCGACGAGGTCGGCGCGGCTCTCGACGCCTTCGGCCACCGCGCGCACGCCATAGCCATGTGAAAGCTCGACGATGTGGCGGCACACCGTGCGCTTGAGGCGGTCATTGCCGCTGCCGGTCACGAAGTGCCGGTCGGCCTTCAGCTTGATGAAGGGAATCCTGTCCAGATCCATCAGCTCCGGCCAGTTGGCGCCGAGATTGTCGATCGACAGGCCGATATTGTGCAGGCGCATTTCGCGCGCGATCTCGGTGAGGAATTCGAGGTCGCGGAGCGCCTCCTCGCTGGCGATCTCGATCGTCAGTCCGCCGAAGGCCGGATGCGTCGGCATGCGTCGGCAGAGATCGCGCACGGCCTGCGGCTCCCTCAGATACGACGCCGGCAGGTTGATCGAGAGATCGACCTGGCTCTGCTGCTCCAGCAGATAGTGCCAGTCCTGCACGACGCGTTCGATCACGAACTCCGAGAGGTCGCGCAGGTGCGGATCGTGCTCTTCGGGGATGAAATAGGCCGGCGGCACCACGCCCCATGTCGGGTGCCGCATCCGCACCAGCGCTTCGGCGCCGCAGCGGATCAGCGTGCGCGCGTCGATCTTGGGCTGGTACCAGAGCTCGAGCCAGCCGGCATGCAGGGCCTCGCCGACATGCACGGCCGGGCTCGGCGCCGGCTCGTCCGGCAGCAGCATCGCGACGCGCTCGCGCAGCGTCTGCGCGGCGAACGGCGTCGTCAGCGGCGGCAGCATCGCAAGCCCATATTCCTCGCCGACCTGCTGCACCGCCCTGACGATGATCGACTCGCGGGCGCCGACCGCCAGAACCTTGCCGTCGAAGGCCTCGCGCACCAGCGTCTCAAGGAATTGCCCGGGCTCGATGCCGTCGGCGGCGATGCCGAGCAGGATCAGGTCCGGCAAGTCGCTGGTCAGCACGGCCTGCAGCTCGTCGGCGCTGGCGCATTCGCTCGTGACGAAACCAAGATCCTCGAGCACCTCCGCCAGGAAAGCGCGCAGATGGCGCTTGCTGTCCGCGATGCACGCACGCGGCATCATTTTTCGCCGTCCGAAGGTTTTGGGCCTCCGTTCGGCGAGCCCAACAATCTCATCGTTCATCGCAGGCCTCTCCCGTTCCGCATCCGGTGTTAGCGATGGGAGCAGTTTCAAATATGGAGGGCTTGAGCCGATTGTTGAATTATCTGGGTAACGTTAAAGCCCGCATCACGACTAAAATTGTCTGGATCACGTTGGAGAAGTTTTTACGTCTGCCCCCGCCTCGCGCGCAGGAGCGCGGCAATCACGGGAGATTTCCGCGACGTGCACCGTGGCGACATGCACGCGCGCTGTCCTGCAATTGGACGAAGCCGCGCGCGCTTCGCCCAATTGAATAACGGACGTCTCAATTGGCTGTGGCCTTGTCGTGCTGTGCCATGCCGACCGCCTTGTAGTCATAGGTGGGATAGAACTCGGTGCGGTAGGAGCCCCACGCGGTATTCTCGATGACGCGGTTGACCTCGCGCAGCCGCGAGGCCGGCAAGCGCAGCGTGATCACCTGGCCGATGCCCATCATCACGTACCAGCTCACGACCTCGACACCGGGCGGCGGAAACGCCTTGTAGAAACCCTGCTTCTCGAGCTGGGCATTGAGCTCGCTCAACGGGCGCGACTGATCGTGCTTGAAGAAGACGGTGAGCAGCATCGCGTTGTCGGCGGTCGGCGCGGCATTGTCTTGCGGCGGCGACGTCTGCGCCATCGTCGTCGATGTCAGCACCAGCGCGCCGACAAGCAGCGCCGCCACCGCCATGGTCCGTTGGATCGATTTCATCGCGGATTCCCTCTTCGATGCTCTAGCGATGCATGGAGGATAGGCGCGAGGGCTGCGACCGACGAACTCATTTTCGCGCGATGCGCGCATGTTCCCGCTGTGCGCGTGACAGTTCTGCGACAACGCGTCCGGCCACGGCGGCGGGAGTGTGAAGCAGATCACATGTGTATTGCTGCACCTGCGCTATTGCTCCGCTCAGCCGGTGGTGGGCTGTCGAGGATTGCAGCTATGTCGATGCGGCGGATGATGTATTGGTGGTTCAGATTCGTGCTGTCAGGGCGATTTCTTGATCGCTTCCTGTGCCTGCCGCGGGCCAATTAGCCACGCGGTGCGATATCAGGTCTGCCCGATCAATTTGCGAAACGCCGCCGCGCCGTCCTGCACGACGTCGCGTCCCTTCCAGGCCAGGTAAGAGAGCTTGCCGCCGAGCGTATCGTGGCTGCGCAGCCGGCGCGAGCCGAGGATGTGTCCGACATTGGAGGGGAAGCGGCTCACTTCGGCGGCCACCAGCGCCGCGATCGCGTCCATCAATTGCTGGAGCCGAATGCCCCATTCACAATGCTCGATGCCGTCGATCCGCACCTTGAGCGCATATTCGGTGTCGTAGATTTCGGCGAGCAGGTCGCGCGCGACCAGCACGCGATTGTGCCGGAGCGCGATCCGCAAGGCGAGACGCTTGTCGTCGAGCTGGTCGAGCACCATGTCAACGACGCAGGCATACGGCACGGCGGCAACATCGGCGGCGCTCTTGCTCGCGGCCGCCTTGGTGGCAAGGCGCACCAATTGCCAGAACGTCTTCAGCCGCCTCGCCACCAGCGTCAGCGCAAACGGCAGCGCCTCGGGATGGGCCTTCTTGAAGGCGTCGAGCCGTGCGGTGATCTGATCAACCAGGCCGTCGTCGAATTTCGCGATCTTCTCCGGCAGCTTTTCGTTGAACTTCGGCAGCGCGTCGCCGGCGCGCAGCACGTGCTGCATCTTCTTCACGTCGTCGAAGGCGGTGCGCGAGGCCGTGTATTGCGCGAGCTTGCCGCGTGCGAGTTCGCTGCTCTCCGGCGAGGCGAGGGTGTTCTCGAGGACCTTGACGACCTTGGTCTGAAAGGTCGACGCGATCTTCAGCACTTCCTTGGGATTGTTGGCGGTGACCTGGTCGTTGATCGCCTTGATGTAGTCGCGCGCCATGGTCGGCAGCAGGTCGCGGCAGATCCACTCCCAGATCGGGGTCAGCGTGTTGCGCGACATCCGCCCCGCATTGGCATGCTCGGGCGCGCCGTCGATGAGCAACAGTTCGAGCGGTGCGAAGAAGTAGCGTGAGGGACTGGTGGCGCGCGCCTGGGTCGATCCGTCCTTGCGGAACTCTGCGCGCAAGCGCGCCTGGACGGCCGCCGAGCCCGGCATGTCGATGCCGCAGAGCTCGAGCCGCTCGAGCTCGCTGAGCAGGCAGCTCCGCGACAGCGGCGTCAGCCTCTGCAAGAACTCCGATAGCTGGTTGACCTCGTTCATGGCACGCAATCTTCCGCAGCGTTTCCCGCAAGACGGACAGGCCGGATGCGAGGAGGCATTTGCGCGCTCTCAATCGCGACCAAGAGAAGCAAGTCATTGTTAATTTATCCGTAAAAACCGGGCGTGGCCGGCCGGGTGGTAACCCGATCGTTAACGGGCGCCAGTCCGAATGCTGCAGCGCGGACAGGTTTATCAACCTCCACGAGGCTTTTCGGATCGCCGCACAAGCATAAATTGTGCCTGTGCCGACTTTTCGGCGTCAAACGGCCAAAATTACCGTAGTCTTACGGAGCAAAAAGTTAACCACAGAACGCCCCAGGTTCCGCTAAACGAGTCACATGGGGTCACACAACGATACGGCCACTGATTCGCGGCAGTCGGAATGGTACGAAATCAGCGCTGCTCCAGCTGAAGAGCTTGATCTCGTCCGCCTGAACGCCGCTCGTGCCAAGGCCGCCGACGAGATGGCCGCCGCGATTGCCCGCGAGCTCAACGGCCCCCTTACTGCACTCCTGCTCTACATGGGCGAGATCAAGCATCACAGCGATCAGCTCGCGCCTGTCACGGGCGACCGAGCCTATTTGCAGCGCGTCGTGGAGAATGCGTTGGCGCAGACCGAGCGCGTTTGCGGCGTGGTCAAGCAGCTTGCCGGTCCGCACAAGGCAGGCTTGCCGATCCCGTCCAGGACCGAGAACGCCGAAACCCAGGCCGCCCGCGCGCCGCAGCGGGCGCCGGGCACCGAATTGCTGGGGCCGCCGGGACAGAAGCGGCTGACCAAGCGCGAGCGCGAGGTGCTGAGGCTGATCAGCGAGGGTTGTTCGAACAAGCAGGGGGCGTTGCGGATGCAGATCAGTCCGCGCACCTTCGAGAGCCACCGCGCCGAGGCGATGCGCAAGCTCGGTGCACGCAACACCGCGGACCTCGTCCGAGCGGCGCTGCTGCATTCGATCGATTGAGGTTCGTGTGCGCCGCCGGGCGGCGCGATCGAGTCTGAGAGCTCCGGGAGCCTGATCCCGCTCAGAGATAATCTTCGGCGAAAGGACGCGCGCGCGACGACGGCCGCAGCGGCTTGAGCTCTTCCTTCGGCACGTTCGGAATGATCGTGATGATCCAGCGCGGAGGCATGCTCGATTCCTGCTCCAGCACCGAGCGAACGAAACCAGTCACCGTCGTCTCGCCAGACCTCACTGTCGCCGTCCGGCCGTTGAACTGGGCGATGCGGAAGCGACGAACCTCTTTCTGGTCCGCAGTCTCATAGGTGAACATGGAAACCCTCCTGGATTTCCGGCGACTATCGCTACCTATGATTAGCCATCTGTGAAAATCGCAAACCGTAGAAGTACGGCGGGTTTGGCGCGGTCTTCGCTACGCGGACTTGGCTAGACGTCCAACTCCTGCGCGCGCGCAGCCTCGTAGGCCGCGTCCATCAGATCCAGCAGATCATGAAATTCGGCCCCGCCAAGCGTCTCCGCGGACTGCTCCAGCTGCAGGGCCAGCGCCGCGAGCCTGACATAGCCGAACGTTCCGGCCGCGCTCTTCAGCGAATGCGCTTCGCGCGCGATCCTGGCGTGATGCTGTGCCGGCGTGAGGTTGCGGAATAGGTGCAGGCGCGCGCAAGTCTCGCTCCAGAACACCCGGCGCACTTCGCAGGCGCCGTCCTCGCCGATCTCGCGCACCAGGGCCTGATAGGCGCCCGGCTCGCGCGCGGGCTCGGCATCGAGTGCCTTCGGCATCGGCGCGGCGGTCACTTCAAGCATCGTGCTCCCTGTCCTGGTCACGGTTCCATTGTGGCGCGCTCGGTCCCGGCGCGAGGCACGCCCATGTCTAGGCCATTCGAATTTCAGTTCCGGTAGCGGGACAGCAGGTGTTTGCGCGCCGGCGTTAGCTGCCGGTTCACCAAGCCGTGGCGCCGGTCAGCGCGGGCCGAGCAGCCGGTCGTACTGGGTCTTCACGATGGCGTAGCACTCGCACGCCGTCTGGCGCAGGCCGTCCAGGTTGAGGATCTGGATGTGTCCGCGGCTGTAATGGATGAAGTTGGCCTGCTGCAACGTGTTGGCGACCAGAGACACGCTGTTGCGGCGCGCGCCGATCATCTGCGCCATCGCCTCCTGGGTCAGCAGCAGGCGGTGGTCGCCCGAGAGGTCGTGGGTGTGCAGCAGGCAGCGCGACAGCCGCGCCTCTACCGGATGGGCGGCGTTGCAGCCTGCGGTCTGCTGGACCTGTGCGTAAACCGCCAAGCCGTGACGGGTGAGCAGCGTCCGCAGCGTGCTGCTCTGGTCGGCCGCGCCGCGCAGCCGGTCGAGGTCCATGACGGAGGCGGCACCGGGAATCAGCACGATCGCCGTGTTCAGCGCAGAGGCATCGCCCATGGTCGAGAGCGTTCCGAGCAGGCTGTCGCGGCCGATCATGGCGACCTGCACATGCTCGCCCTTGGCGAGTTTCACCACCAGCGAGATGATGCCGCGGTGGAGGAAGTAGGCGCGCTTCAGCATCTCGCCGGTCTCGACCAGGATCGCTTCATGCGGCAGGTCGACCGTGCGCAGATGCGGGCGGATCAATTCGTAATCCTCCGCGGACAGCGCGGACAGGAAACCGTTGGATGGGCGGCCCATCGTTTCCAAAGCTGCCTCCCGCCTCGTCAGCGAGGGACGCGCGTAGGCGAGTTTGCGGATCCCATCCTCCGACAGGCTCCATCATGTTCACGTCAGGATATATTGGCAATTGGGACAAGATGTCCGACTGCAATGATCGCCTTGGGACATCTTGGGACATCGTGTGTACCCCGGCATGCAAGCGGGTCGCGCCGCGCTGTCATCACCGCAGGGTTCCCAGCAGGCGCGCATGGTAGCGCTTGACCGTCCCATAGCAGTCACAGGACGTCGTTTCCAACGCGCGCAGGTCGATGATCTCGATCTGGCCGCGGGTGTAATGAATGACGCCGGCGCGCTGGAGCGCATTTGCGACGAGGGAAATCGCGTTGCGTCGTACCCCCATCATCTGCGCCAGCGCTTCCTGTGTCAGCGGGAGGATGTTGCCATCGGACAGGTCGTGGGCCCGCAAGAGCCAGCGTGCAAGCCGCGCTTCGACCGGATGCAGCGTGTTGCACAGCGCCGATTGCTGCGCATGCGCGAGCAGCACCTGCTCGTGGCGGATCATCAGGCCGCGGAACTGCGCGCTTGCAGCAGCGACGACCCGGAAGGCCGGGATTTCTAGCACGGAAGCCGTCCCCGCGAACAGCACTGCGGCGTCCGCTGGCGCAATGCCGTCGGCGAGCGCCGCGCCGCAGCCGACGACGCTGTCGCGGCCCAGCATCGCAACCTCGATCATCTGTCCCTCGGAGAGGCCCACCGTGATCGAAACGGATCCGGCGTGGGGGAAGTAGACATACTTCAGCGCGGCGCCCGCCTCGGCCAAGACAGATTCCCTGACCATTTCGACTGTCGTCAGATGGGGACGCAGCAGGTCGAAATCCGCCGCCTCGAGCGCTTGCAGCAGCTTGTTGGGTGGATGGCCGCTTGCAGTCATGCAGGATCAATCCAGCGCGCTCGAAACATGATCAGCGCCGAGCCCCGTTCGTCATCCAGTTGCACGGCGATAAAATTATATTGTAAAGGTTGTGGCGCCGTCCATATACCCGTTGGAGGGCAGACAGGCTGCCGCATTTGCGGCGGAAATAGGTACCGCGCTGATTCGCGCGTGAAGTCGGGGCGTTCGCCCTGTACCGGTCGGCGGGAAAGGGCGGCAAGGGGCCATCATGAGCCGGAAGCATTGCATCCGCGCCGCCGTCGGAGCGCGACCGACACCTGCGGCTACCCGTCTTGAGCGCGCATTTCCAGCGATCGGGGACCGGTCAGCGGCGTGGCTTTGCAACGCCGCCAAGGCTGCATCCGTGTTCCCTCATTTTCCGACGCGATTGGCGACGTCTGCGGCCATCAAGGTTTCGATTCCAGCCAGAGGAGAATGGCGTGTCCCACGGTTCAACTGTTGAATCGCCGAAGCGGGAAGCCCAAACGGGGACGGAAGATCCGCGCCATATTCTCGTTGTCGACGACGATCCGATGGTGTGCATGGCCATCGAGATTTGTCTCCAGCGGCATAATTTCCGGGTGACGATTGCCGACGGAGGAGAAGCCGGACTTCGCGCTCTCGAAACCGAACGGGTCGATCTGATGATGATCGATATCTTCATGCCGCACATGCGGGGATTCGAGTCCATCCGGATCTTCCACGAGCGCGCGCCGGCCATTCCGCTCATTGCGATGTCCGGCTACGCCTTCGCAAACTTGAACTCGCCCGCACCCGACTTCCTCCGGATGGCGCTGGAGCTCGGCGCGGCGCGTTGCCTTCGCAAGCCGTTTACGCCGGATGCGCTCCTCGCCGCAATCAGGGATTGCCTCGCGGAGCGTCGTGCTGTCGCCGCGCGATTGGGTTAGCGATTTGCCGATCGCAGAGGCCGCAAAGTAAGCGTCCGTTTACCACAAGCGCAACTATGGCGGATTCCGGCAGGCGGACAGCCGGTGCGTCGTGTGAGCGATTCCGGCTGCGGGTGATTTGATTCAAGTTGTGCGGCCCGTGCACATCGTCCCGCACCGGCGGGACTTTCTTGCGCACTTCGGAACGCCGTTATCGGAACGTTTACCTATGGCGTCTCCCGCATCAGATGCGGCGCCGCCCTTGCCGAAAAACGCTGTCGCGTCCTGCCGATAGCGCAAACTTGTCTTCAATATCCGTATTAGCACGGAGGCTGAAATTAACGGGACCGTGAAACGGGATGTCTAACGATCCCGAAGCGGACTTCCGCCGAACTCCAGGTCGGCTCAGGCGTCGCAGTCCAGCTCAGTAAGGCGTAGCTCATGGATGATCTGTTGCGGGAGTTCTTGACGGAGACCAGCGAGAGCCTGGACACCGTCGACAATCAGCTGGTGAAG